>NZ_QCYM01000004.1 GCF_003075075.1 Labrenzia sp. 011
ATGGAGCAGTCCGGTAGCTCGTCAGGCTCATAACCTGAAGGTCGCAGGTTCAAATCCTGCTCCCGCAACCAAATCAATCAAAGCCGTCCCTAAGGACGGCTTTTTTTTGTCAAAATCCCAAAAATACACAGACCAATTGACCTGAGCCCCTGATTATCCGCGTCTATAAGTTAGCCCGGTTGAGGTTTTTGCCTTCCTTTGACCGGTTAGCATATTCGCGTGGTGTTAGACCAGCCAGGCTCGTATGCGGGCGGTAATGGTTGAAGTTGATCCTCCAGTTTTCAATGATGTCCCGGGCGTGGCGATAGCTACGGAATTGATGTTTGTTGAGGCATTCATCCCGAAGTCGTCCGTTGAAGCTCTCGACAAAACCATTCTGCATCGGTTTTCCTGGCGCGGTGTAGTGCCATTCAACGCCACGATCCTGCTGCCATTTGAGCATGACGTTTGACGTGAGTTCGGTGCCGTAGCACGTCGGGAATAAGGGCATCGGAGACGAAGTCGAGGGACCAACGCTGATCGGCTGCCTGTGGCACCGTCATCGGGGCACGTGTTCCCAGGGCTCCCCTCCGCAAGGCCACAGTGCCACATCTCAATCAGACAGGGGGGGCGGGGACCGAAGTCAGGAGCGCCGGAAGCTTGAGTTTTCCGACGGCTATCACGGCGACGTGCTGGGGATGCCACCGGGGTCATGCATTGCGGTCGGGACGTTGTAACCGATCGCTGAATGAGGTCGTTCCACAGGAATCGGGAAGAAGGTGGCTCCCAGTCTAGCGGCTGTTCAACCGTCCAGGCCAGTAGGCCTCCAGGATTGCCGGGTCGGTCTCCATATGGCCGGCACCGATCAGTTGCAGGCAATAGGGAATTGCCGCAAAGACGGCGTTCAGGCAGACGTCGATGCTTGAAGGGGCTCCGGGCAAATTGAGAATAAAGGTCTTCCCGCGCGTTCCTGCGGTTTGCCGAGAGAGGATTGCGGTGGGGACATGTTCGAGACTGGCGCGGCGCATCAATTCGCCAAATCCGGGAAACTCCTTGGCGAGCACGGCGCGCATGGCTTCCGGTGTAAGATCGCGCGGGGAAGGGCCGGTGCCCCCGGTCGTCAGAACCATATCGACCGTCTCCCGGTCGCAAAGCGCGATGAGTTCGTCCCTGACCGTTTCGAAACCATCGGAAATGATCTTCCGTGAAATCTCCATCGGCGTGGTTACGGTTCTGCGTAGCCAGCTGTCGATCGCCGGGCCTCCAAGGTCCTCATAGGCGCCCCGGCTGGCTCGATCCGAAATTGTGAGAATGGTGATGCGCATGTCCTGACCTCCAGGTGTCGATCGCGTGCGTGCAATGGCAGACGTGCGGTTGAATTCGATGTGACGGCGTGTTCCGGCGGGTCAATCAGAGCCGCCATCATGATGGGACGTGCGGTGTCTTCATTGCCGTCTGGGAGCACGGCCCGTTGCCCGAAAAGCGTGTCAGCCATGGGCAGCCCTTGCGAGGGGCGCCTCGACCACAGCGGCACACCAGCGCAGAATGCCGGCCGTGTTTTCCGGCAGTTCGACCGACAGAGTTCCGGTGAAGCTGCGCCAGTCTTCCAGATATGGCGGGCGAACCGCGGTGAGAACGGGAATGTTCCTTTCCACCGCAGCTGCAATCAGTTGCCGGAAGCCCTGACCGTCCTGTTCTCCCTTGCCGAACCGGTTGAGCACGAGGAGGTCGGGAAAGGCGTCGAGTTCGCGCATGAGGCGCGCGGTGATCTCTGCGAGACCGCGAGGATCCAGGCGGCAGCCGCGCGAGGCCTTGCCCAGGGGCTGCGAAATTTCGATGCGTTCACCGGTTGAAAGGAGTTCGAGTCCCATGTCGGCGCAGCATGTATCGACAGCTTCGGCCTGCCGTTGCAATACGCCTGATACATGGTGGCCGTTGCGGCGGAGCGTTTCGCAGACATCTTGCAGGAGAACGTCCACGGCGCTGCCTCTGGTGGTGAGAACCGCGGCACAGATCGGTGTCGTTTCGGTCATCCGTCTTTCCTTCTCGATGGATGCGATCGGTTGTCCATTTCGTCGTCCGGAACGGGAGGAAGGGGACGCGCAGGGTCTTGTTGCCGCGGAGCCGCCCCGTTTCCGGTGAGGCCAGAATGCGTGTCGCTGCGGATTTCCTGTTGATCTTTGTCAAGCGTACAGGCGGTTGTCCGGAAAAAAAGCGCGCAGGGGATCAATATCAAAATACCCGGAATCCGATGGCAAGGGGCACGGTTGCATCCCACAAACCACTAGGGTACTTCTGCCAACCGAGGGCTTGATAAACATCAAGAGGACGAAGGCATGCGCACAACCGACATGGAAGTGGTCAGAGGACTGCCGCTGTTCCGCAGCATGAGCGAGCAGGCCTTCGACGATCTGGTGCAGGCCGCCTACGTCCAGAACTTTCCCGCTCAGCTGGACCTGATCCATGAAGGAGAACCGGCCGATTTCCTCTATGTCGTCCTGGAGGGTCGTGTCGAGCTCTACACCAACTGGAACGGGCGGTCGGCGACCATGGGGATGGTTTCCCCTGTCACGACATTCATTCTGGCCGCCGTATTGAAAGACGCGGTCTGCCTCATGTCGGCGCGCACCTGCGAACGGTGCAAGCTTCTGTTGATACCTGCGGCGAATGTGCGGGCCGCCTTTCATCGCGACGAGGCGTTTTCGCATGCGATCATCATAGAGCTTGCGGATTGTTATCGAACGGTCGTCAAGGCACACAAGAACCTGAAACTGCGCTCCGGTGTCGAACGTCTGGCCAACAAGCTGCTGCACTACCATACGGTTCAGGGCGGGACAGGCCGGATTGTCTTGCCCTATGACAAGAAACTGCTGGCCTCCATGCTGGCCATGACGCCGGAAAATCTCTCCCGGGCCTTCAACACGCTCAAACCCTATGGGGTTGAGGTCAATGGAGCGGAAATCACCTTCACTGATCTCAAGGGCCTCGAAACCCTGGCCAAGCCAAATCCACGCATCGACGACCGGCAGGTCTGAAAAGGCGAAATCCGGGAGGAAGGCCCCTGGCAGGACGGTGAGTCCGGCAGCCGGGGGACCGACCGAACGACCTGACCCGGCAGACACGCGGCCAGCTCGGTGCAGTATCATCCGTTCAGGCCGCCTTGGCATCCCTGGTTGAGCCGGCCGGAGAGCTGTCCGGCGGGCCGGCTTCCATCCGGCTCAGGTAGGGCCAGAAGGAAACGAGCCAAAGGCAGAAAGACATGGACCAGAGGCTCACGGCAATTCCGTGATAGGGGCCGGGCAGGTCCAGTCCGAAGTCCGGTGCTACGCGCAGGAAAGCCGACAGGCACAGGCAGAGCGCACCAAGCCGCACCCACCGCGACTGCCCGAGGGCCTGGCCGCTGTGCAGTTTTCCGGCGATGCAGTACACCGAATAGACCCCAAGTCCGAGTCCGCCGAGAAAGGCAAGATGCAGGCCGGTGACTTCCGCCCAGGGGGCGCCGAGCCTGGCGGCTCCGGCGAGCATCAGTCCTGTGCCGGCGAAGGCCGACGACCCCGCAAGCATCAGGATTTCCGACTGGAACGCCGCCCTGCCGATGAAGGCTTCTGCGACCCGATCGACGAAGGCCGCACCTGCCGCCATCAGGAGAAAGCCCGAGACGCCGGGACTGAGACCGGCAATGTCTCCCGCCATGGCGACGAAAACCAGCCCCGGCGCCAGGTTGAGACGTCCCGGATGGGGACGAAACGGCGAGGTTGCCTCGCTCGGATCGAGAATGTGGTTGGTCACCGGAACGCTGATGCGGCTCAGCGCCAGGCCGAGCAGACCGAGATAGGCCAAGCCGACCAGATGTAGGGCCCTTGCGGCAAACTCGACGTGGCCGTTCCAGAAGCCGATACGGACAGACAGGGTGCAGGCGATCAGGATCGCCAGCCACAGTGCGAAGGCAAGCAACCGGTCGGTCCTCTGCCGCCACGACAGTTTCAGAAGATAGACGAGGAGCACCGACATCCAGGCGAGATCCGCCACCGCTCCGGCGGTTCCCGGCCCGTCCCAGCCGGTCAGGCCACCCGCCCGCCCGGCGAGCCAGAGGGCTGCGAGGAGCCACAGGCCGCGGCCTCTGATCGGGCTGGTATCGGTCCATTCCGGCGCTGCCGTGGTCAGAAAGCCGATCAGGGCGGCGCCGAACGCGCCGACCAGCATTTCGTGACCGTGCCAGAGCTGGGGCGGCACGGTCGTGGCGAACGGAAGATCTAAGCCGAAGGCAAGCACCCAGAGAAATGGGGACAGGGCGGCGTAAACGGCTCCGAGCGTAAAAAACAGCCGGAAGCCCTCGTCCGCGAGCACGCTCCACAGGCCGGTCGGGATGGGACGGTCGCAGCTCTGGCACGCCGGGCCGCAGCTCATGTGATCTGCCTCTCATCGACATCGTGGATATGGCGGAACAGCGGATCGCTTGCGAGCGCCGATTGAACCCAGTCGAAATTCGTGGCGTCGGTCCGTTCGGCCGGTGCCGAGGGAAGGGGCCGGATGCCGAGAACGCCTTTGCCGTGACTGTCCAGGACCGCGATCCTGTCCGCCAGACGCGCGGCTTCCTGCAGATCATGGGTGATGAACAGTCCGGAAAGCTGGCCACCCGCGCAGGTGTCGATGACGAGATCCTGCATGCGGCGGCGAAGGGCGACGTCCAGCGCCGTGAACGGTTCGTCGAAATAGATGAAATCCGGGTGAACCGCCAGGGCGCGGGCGATCGCCACGCGCTGCTTCATGCCGCCGGACAGTTCAACGGGAAACTTCCGCAGGTCTTCCGGCAAGAGCGCGACGCGCGCAGCGGTATCGGCGATGCGGGCAGCTCTCTGCCGGCGTGGAACGCCGGCCAGCTTGAGGGAAAAGGCAATGTTGTCTTCGGCGGTTGCCCAGGGCAGTAGGGCCGGTTCCTGGAAAATCATCGTGTGACGGCGGTAGCCGCGCAGGACCCGTCCCGCGCGTGCCTCGATCAGATCCGCCGCGATATGCGACAGGGTGGATTTGCCGCAACCGGAGGGGCCAACGAGAGCGACGATTTCCCCCGTGGCGACCGCAAGATCGATCCCGTCGAGCACCGTCCGTCCGAGATAGGCATGCCCCACGCCTTGCAGGTTCAGCGCGTTCATCGCCTGATCCCCCAGGGCTGGGCCGCCCGCCGCCAGCGGTCGAGCTCGCCCTTGACCGGGTAGATGAGCGTGTATTCGACGGCGATCAGCAGGCCCACGGAAACGATGACCCAGGCAAGGGCGTTGGCGATATCGAGATTGGTGCGGGCGTCGGCGAGCGCGCCGCCGATGCCTCCGGCATTGGCAAGAAGTTCCGCCATGACCGCCACCTTGAAGGACGTCCCCAGGGCAAGCGCCAGGCCGGGAAACAGGGTGGTCGTCGTCTGGCGCAGCCCGACGGAGAGGAACCGCCTCAACGGCCCTGCTCCGAAGGCCTGGGCCATCCGGTCGAGACCCCGGTCCCGGGTCAGAATTCCGCGAGCCGCCCCCAGGAACACGACCGGCAATGCCGCGATCAGAATGACCGTGCGCACCGTTGCATCCGAACCGCCGAACCAGATCATGGCAAGCACGATCCAGGCAATCGGCGGAACTCCCAGGATGACGGTCACAAGCGGTGAGGCGAGGCGCATCGTGGCAGGTGAATAGCCCGCAACGATCCCCAGTCCTCCCCCCAGGAGCGCGGCCAGGGCGAATCCCGTGACGGCCCGCTGAAGCGTGGTCAGCGCAAGGGCCCAGGCACGGGGATCGGAGGCCAATGCGGCGGCGGCCTGCAGCGTTTCGACCGGGGAGGTCAGAATGAAAGGCCCATAGGCTTCATGACCTGCCTGCCAGACGGCGGCCAGGAGGCACATCGCGGCAAGTCCAGCCCAGCCGGACCACAGGAACTCCAGAACCCGGCCGATACGGTCGGCAAGGCGCGGGAGGAGAGTGCCGTGACGTCTTGTGGTCATTTGCGAAAGGTCTTCGAAAGTGAGCCGGTCGGCGGATGCGGCCGGCTCAGGTTCAGTCTTCTGTCACCTGCGCCCGCATGGCTGCGGGAGGCCGGGTGTCCTCACAGGTAGAAGCCGTCGTCCGGGAGCTTGCCGCCGATCCGGGCCTTGTTCTCGCCCGCCATGGCTTCGAGCATGCGTTCGATGTCGGCACGCGCCTCGCGCGCCGGCCGTGCCACAAGATTGCTGTGCGGGATGGACGCGGCCAGCAAGGGCGCGGGCAGTCCGAGCGGCTTGCTCGCATGGGTCGCTGCCTGAGACGGGGTTGCCAGGACCTCCGCCGTCGCGATGCGCAGCACGGTCAGGACATCCGGGAGCGAGGTGCCATGCGCCTCCAGAAACCCCTGGGTGACCGCCAGTCCCGCCTGCGGCAGGACGGGCGCTGCTCCGGTCATCTGGCCCCAGGCCGCCTGCAGGTCGATGACCCGCGTCACCGTCTTGCCGGCCTTGCGTCCGCGCAGGATCCCGGCCGTGGTCGACGGCTCGGCGGTGAGGGCGGCGTCAACCTGTCCGGCGAGCAGAAGCTGCATCGCTTCGATCGGCGTGCCCGCGTAGGCGATGTCCAGATCGGCTTCCGGATCCAGGCCGTTGTGCGCGAGAAGTTGCGTGAAAATGATCTCCGGCGTGTCGCCGCGGAAGGGGACGGCAACGCGCCGCCCCTTGAGGTCGGGAACCGAGCCGATGGTCTCGTCTTCGCTGATGACGTAAAGGAGACCATTGGTCATGACATTTGCGAGGCGGATCGGAAATCCCCGGTTGTAAAGGTTCGCGGCGGCCTGAACGGGCACGACCGACAGGCCGATTTCGCCGGATGTCAGTCCGGCGCGCAGTTCGTCCGGATTCCGCCAGACCGAGAATGTCGCCTCATCGGCGATTTCCTGAAACCCTCCATTGGCGACGGCGTTGGCGAGGGTTACCGAAGGACCGGCGGGCGGGCCGAAAAGCGAAAGTGTCCCGATCGTCTCCGCTTGCGCGGCGGCGGGCAGCAACGGAACGGCAACGCCTGCGGCCAGAAGGGAAAGCGCATTGCGGCGGGTCAGCAGGGGCTTGAAGGACATTTCATTTTCTCCGGAGTTCCCGGGTCTGGTGCGACATGCCATCGTTGCAGCCGCTCGCGATCAGGTGCTGCAGGACCGGGGATATGAGGAGCCGCTTTCGGGGCGGCAGGAATGGCTCGCACGAAGCTGGCTGTGGATCTCAGGCCGCCGGGGAGGGGCGTCCGAGGATGAAAATGGCGGCTCCAGCCATGCACAAGGCCTGAACACAAAGAACCGGCACAGAGACGGACAGGGCCAGACTGAGCGCGAAGACGCCCGCCATCATGGCGATCGACAGGAGTTTGAACCGCGGGGCAATCGCGCCGCTTTCGCGCCAGTCGGTTATGACAGGGCCGAATACAGGGTTGCTTTCCAGCGTCGCCTGGATCCGGGGGGCGCTTTTGCCGAAGGAAAAAGCGGCGAGAATGACAAAGGGTGTCGTCGGCAAGATCGGCAACACGGCCCCGAGCGCACCCAATCCCAGTGCGGATGTTCCCAGAAACAGCCAGAACGCGCGTCTTGCCGTTGGGACGGCTTCGTTCAGAAGGATTCTCAAGGCACTCGATTCCTTTAAGTGGAATATTATAGTCATAATTTAGCAGGCGGCGCACTGCGTTCATTTGACATTGGTCAAGTGAGGGGATTTTTCCGGCCGGGGAGAGGGCGTCTTCTGACCGGGAGGCGCGCGGGTCCGGGATGGCCCGACGCCATCAGCTGTCGGGGCAACCGGTCCAGCGTCGCAAGTGTCCTTCGGGATCCAGGCCTGCCGTGGCCAGGGCGCGCGCCGCGATCTGCCGGTTCATGTCGTCCAGGTCCGCAAGGCCGGAATAGAATGGCGGAACCGGTGGAAAGACGATGGCGCCCATGCGGGTGACCTTCAGCATGGCTTCCAGATGCCCTTCGTGCAGAGGGGCCTCGCGCGCGACAAGAACCAGCGGCCGGCGTTCCTTCAGGGTGACATCCGCCGCGCGGGCAAGCAGGCCCTCACCGGTCCCGTAGGCGATCGCCGCCAGACTGCGCATCGAGCAGGGCACAACGAGCATTGCCTCAGCCCTGAAGGACCCGCTTGCGATCGCTGCGGTCAGATCGGAGGGATGCAGGTCGTGCGTGGCAAGCGCATGGATCTCCGCGCGCGCCTGCGCACCCAGCTCATGGCGGATCGTCAGTTCGGCCCCCGCGGTCACCGTCACATGGCGGGCGATCCGCAAGTCCTTCAGGATCCGGAGTGTCTCCAGGGCAAGACCGGCCCCCGAGGCACCGGAAATTCCCACGACGACGTTTTTGTCTGCGCTCACCTGGCTGTTCCTTCCATGGCCGTCCCGCGCGAGATGGTGGCAAACAGCGCCTCGGCACGGGCATCCACATCGTCCGGCATGACCAGCCTGGCCGCGAAGGGCCGGGCTGTTTCGGAACCGACCTTGACCGTCGCGTCGATGCCGAGCTTGCCGCCGAGGCCGACGCGCGGACTGGCGAAGTCGAGCTGATCCACCGGGGTCCCCTCGAGCACGATCATGTCCCGCTCCGGATCCGAGCGGGTTGCGACCGCCCACATGACCTCATCCCAGTCGCGAAGGTTGATGTCCGGATCGACGGCGATGACATATTTGGTCATGGAGAACTGCGGCAGGAGCGACCAGAAGCCCAGCATCGCGCGTTTGGCCTGACCGGGATAGAGCTTGTCGATCGCCAGGATGGCCACCCGATAGGAGCAGGTGGCGGGAGGCAGGAAGACGTCAACGACCTCCGGCAGCGCCTGCCGCAGGATCGGCCGGAACAGATCCGTCATGGCCTCGCCGATGACCGAGGGCTCGTCCGGCGCGCGGCCGGTGAAGGTCGACAGATAGGCGGCATCATCGCGCATGCGCAGGCTTCGCAGCCGGAAAAGCGGGTAGGGCGCAGGGTCGTTGTAATAGCCCGTGTGATCGCCGAAGGGCCCTTCCAGAGCCGTTTCCCCGGGCTGCACCTCGCCCTCGAGAACGATTTCGGCGCTCTCGGGTACATGCATGTCGATCGTGCTGCAGGGAGAAAGGCGCACCGAGGCGTTGTTGAAGATCCCGGCAAGCGCGAGTTCGCTGATGTTGCCCGGCGCGGGCAGGACCGCGGCCAGCAGGGTTGCGGGATCGCAGCCGATCATGACGGCTACGGGCATCGCCTTGCCCTCGTCACGCCATTGCCGGTAATGGACGGCGCCGCCGCGGAAGGGGAGCCAGCGGACGATTGCGGTGTCCGGTCCCAGAACCTGCATCCGGTAGATCCCGAGATTGTAGCTGCGCGGATCGTCCGGCCCCGGCGGGCGGGTCACGACGACGCCCCAGGTGATCAGGGGGCCCGCGTCCTCCGGCCAGCAGGTCTGGACAGGCAGCCGGGTCAGGTCGGGCGCCACCGTCTTGAGCTTCCTGTCGAAGGATACCCGTTTCGGGCGGGTGTTCAGACCGGCTCTGGCAACGGGAAACAGCTTGCAGGTTTCGCGCAGGCTCGCCGGAGGTGAGGGTGCGCGCAGGGAGGCAAGGAATTCGCCGAGCGCCGGCAGGTGCTCCGGCGCCAGTCCCAGTCCGTTGGCGACCCGTTTGCGGGTGCCGAACAGGTTGACAAGAAGAGGTGCGGCAAATTGCTTCACGCCTGCTTTCACGGGTGTTTCCAGCAGGAGTGCGGGGCCGCCGCGTTCAATCGCCTTCCGGTGCAATGCGGTCGCTTCGAGCTCCACATCCACCGGGTCCCTGACATGCAGAAGTTCCCGGTTTTCGCCCAGGAAGGCGAGAAATTCCCTGAGATTGCGAAACGGTTGCAGGTCGCGGCTGGACATGAAGGGGACCGTTGGTTCGTGAAAGGCAGACATCGGAAACGCGCCTGCGGGAGCCGCCGGTATCCGGGAGCGGGATCTGAAGGGCCTTGATTATTGTCAAGAACTCCGCTTCGGGAGTCGGCATAGGGTCTGTGCCGGAAAGTGAGACCCCGCATGCAAGACCTACATACAAATCTCAGCCTCCCGCCCGTCGTTTCCACGCTGATCGAACCTCTTCCCAGGTCGCCGATCGAAGCGCTCCTGT
This sequence comes from Labrenzia sp. 011, assembly GCF_003075075.1. Lineage (GTDB taxonomy): Bacteria > Pseudomonadota > Alphaproteobacteria > Rhizobiales > Stappiaceae > Roseibium. Next base: position 10,089 of record NZ_QCYM01000004.1, read on the forward strand.
CCGTGTTCACCCGGCGTCTGGTGGCCCGAAGACCGGACCTGCTGCGCCGGCTTGGCGCCGTCGTCCATGTGCCGATCGCGATCGTTCCCGACGACATGCCGCACGCCTTTCTTCTCTCGCTCGACGCAGACAACTCAAGGGTGGCGATCTGCGAAAAAAACGAGATCGGCGATGCGGAGGCGATCATACGGGCGCCGTTTCTGGTGTTGCTCGGTCTTCTGGACGGGACCTATGACGGCGATGCGCTGTTCTTCTCGCGCGATCTCAGGATTCAGGGCAGGACCGAATATGTTCTTGCGCTGCGAAATACGCTGGAAGAAGCCAATCTGACCTGCGGGGAGTTCTTCGGTCTTGCCGATGCGCCCGCCCGCTGGGTCGACGACATCACACGCAGCCTGCTTGCACAGGTCCGGCATTTCGCGTCCGTTTCAGCGGAGTGGAGCAACCGTGCTCCAGGGCGGCATTCGTGACTGTGATGAGCGGGAAGCGGATGGAACTGGTCTGTCCGGCGGGGACACCCGCCGCCTTGCGGGCCGCTGCCGATGCAGGCGCGGACGCGATCTATTGCGGCTTTGCCGACGAGACCAATGCCCGGAATTTTCCGGGACTCAATTTCTCGCCCGAGGAACTGTCCCGGGGCGTCGATTACGCGCATGGGCGGGGCGCGAAGGTTCTTGTCGCGATCAACACCTTCGCGCAGGCCGGAAGCACAGACCTTTGGAAAAACGCCGTCGACAACGCCGCTGATTGCGGCGCGGATGCGATCATCGCGGCCGATATTGCCGTTCTGGATCATGCCGCGACCCGCCATCCGGATCTTCGCCTGCATCTGTCCGTTCAGGCCGCGGCCAACACCCCGGAGGCGATCCGGTTCTACACCGAGACATTCGGCGTAAAACGCGTGGTCCTGCCACGGGTGTTCAGCGTCACCGAAATCGCGGCGCTGAACCGCGAGATCGATGTGGAAACGGAAGTGTTTGTTTTCGGCGGCCTGTGCGTCATGACGGAAGGACGCTGTTCGCTGTCGTCCTATGCGACCGGCAAGTCTCCAAATCTGACCGGCGTCTGTTCGCCGCCCGATCATGTTGACTACGCGGAAGACGAAGCAGGGCGAATGAAGGCGCGTCTGGGCGGCTTCACCATCGACTGTTTCGAACGGGGAGAGCCTGCCGGATATCCGACCCTCTGCAAGGGGCGGTTCTCCGCCCTGGGGCGCAGCGGTTATCTCTTCGAGGATCCGGTCAGTCTGAACGCCTTTGAACTGCTGGAAGAGCTTGCAAAGGCGGGTGTGACGGCGCTGAAGATCGAGGGCCGGCAGCGCGGCAAGGCCTATATCGCCGGTGTTGTGGGCGCGTTTCGCAAGGCGGTCGACGGCTTGTCCGGCGGCGCTGACGCGCGTGCCGCGATTTCCGCGTTGAAAGCCATGTCCGAGGGCGGGCAGCAGACGACCGGTTCCTACAGAAAAACGTGGCGGTAATACATGACGGTCGCATCTCCCATCGAACTTGCTCTGGGGCCCTGCCTGTTCAACTGGCCGGCGGACCGGCTCCTGGAGTTCTACAAGCAGATAGCCGCCGAAGCGCCCGTGGACCGGGTTTACCTCGGTGAGGTCGTGTGCGGCAAACGCATGCCGTATAACGATCCCGTCTGGCCGGACGCCATCGCGATGCTGACAGACGCGGGCAAGGAGGTCGTGCTTTCGACGCTTGCCCAGCCGGTCAACAAGCGGGAGAGGAACATCCTCGCCCAGCAGGCGGCCTATGACATGCCCATCGAAATCAACGACATGTCCATGCTGCCTGCCTGTCGGGGCCGTCGCTTCGCCGTCGGCCCGTTCCTGAATATCTACAATGAAGCCAGCCTGCGGTTTCTGGCGGAACAGGGGGCGACCAGCTGGTGTCCGCCTGTCGAGCTCCCGCTTGCCTCGATCCAGAAGATCACCGCGCTTGTTCCAGAAGTCGACACGGAACTATTTGCTTTCGGCAGATTGCCTCTGGCGCTGTCCTCCCGCTGCTACCACGCAAGGGCACATGGTCTGCGCAAGGATTCCTGTCAGTTCGTGTGTGAGAAGGACCCGGACGGGATGGACATTGCGACCCTCGACGGAACGCGGTTCCTGGCGGCAAACGGTATCCAGACCCTGTCCGATGCCTGTCACTATTCCGGTCTTTCCGGCGGACAGCTGAAAGCGACGGGCATAAGGCGTCTGCGCCTGTCGCCGCACTCGCTTGGCATGGTCGAGGTCTTGACCGTATTCCGGACGTTTCTGGATGGCGGCATCGATGCGCAGGAGCTGGAAGCGCGGCTGACCGCAATGAATTTGCCGGGCCCCCTGTGTAACGCTTATCTTTCTGGAGAACCGGGATGGAAGAAGACAGCCCTTCCTGCATGACCGACGACGTGGTGCCCCTGCGGGATTCCTGCTGTGACGTGGTGGACCAGATCCACCGCGAACTGGCGCGTCTCGACATGCCATGCACCTGCAAGACACAGCTGGACCGCACGATCGTCGCGATCGAGGTCTGGCGCAAACGGAAACGGCAGAAGGAACTGATCCGGACAATTTCCGCCGACTATGCGCAACTTGGTGCAGGAGTTGAATTCATGTCGGAACTCACCCGGATGGAAGAGCAGGCGCTGAGCCCGCAGGAAATGCACGACCATGCCGAGAGCCTGAAATTCCTCGCCGATCTTGCAGATCGCTGTGCGAGATATCTGACGGAACTGGCATCGATAACACCTTCACGATGACCGGTACGTCCTTTCCTGCAAGGGTCGGCTCGAACAGGCTCTGCCGCAGATCACCCCTCAGCTGACAGGAGAACAGGTTGGACGACGGACCTGAAAATGCATCCGCAAACGCGCTGGAGACACTGCCCGGCGATCTCATGATGTGGGTTCTGATCGTCAGCGAGTTGCTGGTTTTCGGGGCGGGGCTGGCGGCATTCCTGTCCGTCAGGATCACCGATCCGTCCGGATTTTCCCTGGCGCAGGCCAGGCTGTCCCCGACGGCTGCCGGCATCAACACCATTGTCCTGATCACGAGCGGGTTTCTGGCGGCTCGCGCACTGAACCTGCGGCTGCTGGCGCAACGGTCCGCGGCCCGCTGGCACCTGGTCGCGGCCATCGGACTGGGGGCAATCTTCATGGCGCTGAAGATCGACGAATATATGGAAAAGGCGGGAGAAGGCATTTCCACCGAGACCCATCCCTTCTTCACCTTCTACTACCTGCTGACGGGATTTCATGCGGCCCATGTCCTGGCCGGAATGGTCATTCTCGCTCTGGTCGCCTGGAAGGACGATCCGGGAGACATGGAGGCCGGAACGGCCTTCTGGCACATGGTCGATCTCGTCTGGGTTCTTTTGTTTCCCGTTATCTATCTTCTGGGGTGATCTGCGATGATCCGTGATGCCACGACACGTGCCTGGGTGATGCTCATGATGCTGAGCGCGGCATCCGTTATGGTTGCCCTGACGGATGGTGCGGGGTTCGGCGCCAGTAGTGCCGGTGCCGTCATCCTCCTGTTTGCCTGGATGAAGGCGCGGGTCATTCTCGCCCGCTACCTCGGTCTTTGGCAGGCGCCCGGCTGGCTGAGCGGCTTCAACTGGGTGCTGGGTCTCTACTGCCTGCTGTTGCTCGGCCTGTTTCTGGCTCCGGGTCTCGTCCGGTAAAAGCGGCTGACACTCCAATGCCGAACATGCGCGCTTCCGGCCGCAATCAACCTTGAAGTCAGTCGGTCATCCCTTGTGCCAGGCTTCGACGGGATCTTCCTCGGAAAAGGTCCGCAACCGTTCAATATCGTCGATTTCCGCGTGATTGCGGTTGACGCGCACTCCGGCGGACTTGAGACGGGCGAAGGATCGCGACAGGCTTTCGGGTTTCATGCCCAGACGGCCGGCGATCAGGAACTTGTCGTAGGGGAGGGTAACCTCGCACTGCCCTTTTTCCTGATCGCACAGTTCCAGGAGGAATTCGGCGACGCGCTGCGGGCCGGTCTGAGCCTTGAGCTGTTCCAGCTGCGAGACGAGCGAGTGCAGATGGGCAAAGGTGGACGCGATCATGGAGACGGCGATCTCCGGGTCTTTGCGCATGGCTTCCAGCAGCGCGATGCTCGGAATGCGCATCACCTCGCAGGACGTAACCGCTTCGGCCGAGACCGGGTAGGCCAGACCGCGGAAGGCGACCGCTTCGCCGAAGCTTTCTCCCCTGGTGAACACATTGACGATGGCCTCGCCGCCGTTGGGTGAAATCCTGTACAGCTTCACCCAGCCATCCATCACGATGTGAATCGCCTGAGCCGTTTCCCCCTGCAGGAACAGGGTCTTCCCCCTGTCGTAGGTCGACCAGCTGGACATGCTGAGAACCATTTCCCGGATCTGTTCCGGAAAACTCTTCAGCAACAGCGAGGTGCGGGCAATCTTTCTCTGGCGTTCGGTAGGCATTCCTTGTGACCCTTTCAGTCCACGCGACGGAACAGGCATGAGACATATAGTGATTTTGCACAATAGGTGAGTAGGGCCACTGACGATGTTTCACATGTCGATGTGCCGCAAGGCCGAAGGCCTGGGACAACGGGCCTGCAGCAGCCTGGCGGATGTCGGGCCGCACGCCCGCAGTCACGGTTTCAGGGCGAGGGGCGGATGCTGAAGCGCGCTTCGATGGCGCCTGAAACGGGGTCCCTGATCGTGGCCGAAGCGTCGACCGGATCAAGCGCTGTCCTGAATTCCGCGAAGCCGGCTTTCCGGAAAGGATGTCGGCAAAGCCTCTTTCCGAATTGCAGGCAATTGTTTCCAGGGGGCTCGCTTCGATCGTGGAAACCGGTGCCGATGGAGATGTTCGCCGGCAAGGCGAGGCGCCGGATTTCTCGCCATAGGATCCCGGAAGCGGTTGCTTCGGTCGCGTTTAAATAACAATTGGCATCTTGATAAATATCAAGAGCCTGATTGATCGGTATTTTCAACTGCTTGATGTTTCGATGGAATTGCCTCGACATGTGTGTCCGCATCATTTGTTTTGCTGCGTTTCCTGAGACATCTTGATCCAAATCAAGAGCAGCCGGTCCGAAGTCCTCAATCTCCTCAACGTGCTTGAAGAAAGCATGTCGCACACGCAGACGCGAGGAGGCAATTTCATGGACAGTACCGGGACCGTCCGCACCGCGGATCAGAACAGGGCCCTTGGACTGAGTACAATCGCATTTACGGCGTGTTTTGCCGTCTGGACGATTTTCTCGATCATCGGTGTCGCCATCAAGGCGGAGTTGGGGCTGAACGATACCGAGTTCGGCCTTCTCGTTGCCACACCGATCCTGACCGGGTCCGTTACGCGCCTGTTCCTGGGTGTCTGGACGGAAAAATACGGTGGCAGGCTGGTCTTTTCGGTCCAGATGATCCTGACGGCTCTGGCCACATGGGCACTCACGCTGGCAGACAGCTACATCATGTATCTGATCGCCGCCCTGGGCATCGGCCTTGCGGGCGGATCGTTCATCATCGGCGTTGCCTATGTCTCGCGCTGGTACGACGCAGGCCGTCAGGGCACGGCGCTGGGCATCTTCGGTGCCGGCAATGTGGGTGCCGCGGTGACAAAGTTCGTCGCCCCCTTCGTGATGGTCGCCTTCGGATGGCACGGCGTGGCCTACGCCTGGGCCGCGGGTCTGGCCATCATGGGCGTGCTGTTCTTTCTTCTGGCGAAAGACGATCCCGAACTGGTCGCGCGCCGCCAATCCGGTGTCCGGGCACCGTCCCTGGCCGAACAGTTCGCGCCCCTGAAGAATCTGCAGGTCTGGCGCTTCTCGCTTTACTACTTCTTCGCCTTTGGCGCCTTCGTCGCGCTGGCCCTGTGGCTGCCGCACTATCTGATCGACGTCTATAGCGTGAGCGTCGAGACCGCGGGCATGGCGGCCGCGTCCTTCAGCCTCGCCGCGTCGGTGTTCCGCGCCTATGGCGGCAAGCTGTCGGATCAGTTCGGGGCACGCAAGGTCATGTACTGGAGCCTCGGCTTCTCGACCATTCTGCTGTTCATGCTGTCCTACCCGGCGACCGACTATGTCATCCAGGGACGGAACGGTCCGATCGCCTTTTCCACGAGCATGGGTTTCTGGCCCTTCGTGATGCTTCTGTTTGCCCTGGGATTCTTCATGAGCCTGGGGAAGGCAGCTGTCTTCAAACACATTCCGGTCTATTACCCCCAACATGTGGGGGCCGTCGGCGGTCTTGTCGGGATGATCGGCGGACTGGGGGGCTTCGTCCTGCCCATCGTGTTCGGCACGGTCCTGGACCTGACCGGGGTCTATACCTCCTGTTTTGCCCTGTTGTTCCTGTTGGTTGGAGCGGCTCTCGTCTGGATGCACTTTGCCATCCAGATGATGGAACGCGAGGCACATGGCGTGTCGCGCGACGCCTTGCCGGAACTGGCCGAACTGGACGGCTTTCCGCTGCCTGAAACCGCCGGGGCGCCTCACACACTTGAGGAATGGGTGCCTGAAAACGCCGCCTTCTGGCAGGCCAGGGGCCGCCGGATCGCCCGCCGCAACCTGTGGATTTCCATCCCGGCGCTGTTGCTGGCCTTCTCGGTCTGGATGGTCTGGTCGATGGTGGTGGCGAAGCTTCCGGCAATCGGCTTCGACTTCACCACGACCCAGCTGTTCTGGCTTGCGGCATTGCCGGGCCTGTCCGGGGCGACGCTGCGGATCTTCTACAGCTTCATGGTGCCGATCTTCGGCGGACGGTTGTGGACGACACTGTCGACGGCTTCGCTGCTGTTGCCCGCAATGGGCATTGGCTATGCGGTCCAGGACGCCGAGACGCCATATCTCATCTTCCTGGTTCTGGCGCTGCTGTGCGGCCTGGGCGGCGGCAACTTCGCCTCGTCGATGGCCAATATCGCCTTCTTCTTTCCGAAAGCCGAAAAGGGCAATGCCCTGGCCCTGAACGCAGGTCTGGGCAACCTGGGCGTTTCGGTGATGCAGTTCCTGGTGCCGCTTGTCATCACGATGGGCGTGTTCGGGGCGATGGGCGGCGACCCGGTTACGCTGGAAGACGGCAGCCAGCTGTGGATGCAGAACGCGGGCTTCATCTGGGTGCCCTTCATCCTCCTGTCGACAGTCGCTGCATGGCTCGGGATGAACGACATCGCCGATGCCAAGGCCAGCTTCCGCGAGCAGGCGATCATTTTCACCCGCAAGCACAACTGGCTGATGTGCATTCTCTATACCGGCACATTCGGCAGCTTCATCGGCTATTCGGCAGGCTTCCCGCTGCTGACCCGACTGGCCTTTCCCGAAGTGAATGCGCTGCAATTCGTGTTCCTCGGGCCGCTGGTGGGGGCTCTGAGCCGGGCCGCCACCGGGTGGGTGTCCGACCGCTTCGGCGGCGGGCGTGTCACCCTGTGGGTCTTTGTCGCCATGATCGTCGCGGTCTTCGGTGTCATCACCTCACTGGGAGCGGGCAGCTTCACGGCATTCTTTGCCTGTTTCATGGCGCTGTTCTTCCTGACCGGGGTCGGCAATGCCTCCACCTTCCAGATGATACCCGCGATCATGGGGCGCGAAGTGCCGCGCCTGATGCCGGAACTGGATGCGGCCGAAAGCCGCCGCCAGGCGGAACGCGAAAGCGCCGCGATCATCGCCTTCACATCCGCCATCGCCGCCTACGGAGCGTTCTTCATCCCGCAGGCATATGGCACGTCGATCGCGATGACAGGCTCCGCCGTCGGCGCGCTGTGGGGCTTTCTGGTCTTCTACGTCATCTGCCTGGTGCTGACCTGGGTCTACTACGCGCGCCCGGGCGGGCTTCTCCATGACATCGAACGCGGTCGCGGCGCTGCCGCCGCCCAACCGGCCGAATAGGAAAGGAAACACCATGAGCCATCTGCTCGACAGATTGAACTTTCTGCAGCCCAAGGAACTCGAACAGTTTTCGGACGGGCACGGACAGGTCACTCGTGAAAGCCGCGACTGGGAGGATACCTACCGCAACCGCTGGCGGCACGACAAGATCGTGCGGTCCACGCACGGGGTGAACTGCACCGGGTCGTGCAGCTGGAAGATCTACGTCAAGTCCGGCATCGTGACCTGGGAAACCCAGCAGACCGACTACCCCCGCACCCGTGCGGATCTGCCCAATCACGAGCCGCGCGGCTGTGCCCGGGGAGCAAGCTACAGCTGGTATCTGTATTCGGCCAACCGGGTGAAAAATCCGCTGGTGCGCGGCCGGCTGATGAAGATCTGGCGCGAGCTGCGCAAGACGCTGGGCCCGATCGAAGCCTGGACCAAACTGCAGGCAGACCCGGTCCTGCGCGCCTCCTATGTCAAGACGCGCGGCAAGGGAGGTTTCGTGCGCGCCACCTGGGACGAGGCGACCGAGATCACCGCCGCCGCCAATGCCTATACGGCCAGGACCTGGGGCCCCGACCGCGTGTTCGGCTTTTCGCCGATCCCGGCCATGTCGATGGTCAGCTATGCCGCCGGCGCGCGCTATCTCAGCCTTCTGGGCGGCACCTGCCTGAGCTTCTATGACTGGTATTGCGACCTGCCGCCGGCGTCCCCGATGACCTGGGGCGAACAGACGGACGTGCCGGAGAGCGCAGACTGGTACAATGCCGGTTTTCTGCTGCTGTGGGGCTCGAACGTGCCGCAGACACGCACGCCGGATGCGCATTTCTACACGGAAGTGCGCTACAAGGGCACCAAGTCCGCCGTGGTCTCGCCGGACTATTCCGAGGCAGCGAAATTCGGCGATGTGTGGCTGAACGCCCGGCAAGGCACGGACGCGGCTCTGGCCATGGCCTTCGGGCACGTGATCCTGCGGGAATTCCATCTGGATCGCCAGGTCGACTATTTCGAGGACTATACACGCAAATATTCCGACTTTCCGATGCTGGTCAGGCTGGAGGAACAGGACGGCAAGCTGGTTCCCGGCCGGTTCCTGCGCGCCGACGATCTGGACGACAAGCTGGGGGAGGCCAACAACCCCGAATGGAAGACCGTCGCCTATGACGAACTCAGCGGGGGACTGGTCGCGCCGAACGGGTCGATCGGCTATCGCTGGGGGCAGGACGGTGTCTGGAACCTCGAGGAAAAGGCGAAGGATGCCCAGACCCGTCTTCGGAAGAGCTTTGTGCGCGAGGAAGATCACGATGAGGTTCTCGGCGTCGACTTTCCCTATTTCGGCGGCATGGCCGTCGGCCAGTTTGCCACCAACGCCGATCACCCGGATGTTCTGACCCGCAATGTCCCGGTGAAGGTGATCGAGACGAAGGAGGGCAAGGTCCGGGTCGCGACCGTGTTCGATCTTTTCTGCGCCAACTACGGTCTCGATCGCGGACTGGGCGGCGACTGGGTCACGAACGACTTTGCCAACGACATGCCCGGCACCCCCGCCTGGGCGGAAAAGATCACCGGTGTGAAGGCCGACAAGATCATTCATGTGGCGCGCGAATTCGCCTCCAATGCGGCAAAGACGCATGGCAAGTCGATGGTGATCCTCGGTGCGGGGATCAACCACTGGTATCACATGGACATGTCCTACCGCGGCATCATCAACATGCTGGTGATGTGCGGTTGCGTCGGTCAGTCCGGTGGCGGCTGGGCGCATTACGTGGGGCAGGAAAAGCTGCGTCCGCAGACCGGCTGGCTGCCACTGTGCTTTGCGCTGGACTGGAACCGGCCGCCGCGCCAGATGAACGGCACCAGCGCGTTCTATGCTCATACCGACCAATGGCGGTATGAGAAGATGACCGTGAAGGACATCCTGTCGCCGACGGCACCTGAAGGCGACTGGGACATCTCCATGATTGACTACAACATCCGTGCCGAACGGATGGGGTGGCTGCCTTCTGCGCCGCAGTTGAAAACCAATCCGCTGGAGGTGGGGAAGGCGGCGAAGGCGGCGGGCAAGGACATTCCGGCCTATGTCGCGGAGACCCTGAAGTCCGGCGAATTGCAGATGTCCTGCGAAGATCCCGATGCGCCGGAAAACTGGCCTCGCAACATGTTTGTCTGGCGCTCCAACCTGCTGGGATCGAGCGGCAAGGGGCATGAATATTTCCTCAAGCACCTGCTGGGCACCGACCATGGTGTCCTGGGAGCGGATCTGGGTGAGGAAGGCGGCCAGATGCCGAAGGAGGCGGTCTGGCACAAGGACGCGCCGCGCGGGAAACTGGACCTTCTGGTGACCATCGACTTCCGCATGTCCACCACGGCGGTCTATTCCGACATCGTCCTGCCCACGGCGTCCTGGTACGAAAAGGACGACATGAACACATCGGACATGCATCCGTTCATCCACCCGCTTCAGGCGGCGGTCGATCCGGCCTACGAATCCAGATCCGACTGGGAAATCTTCAAGTCTCTTGCCCGGAAACTGCAGGACATCGTCCCCGGCTATCTCGGCAGGGAGACGGACGTGGTGGCCGTGCCGACGTTGCACGACACGCCGTCCGAGCTTGCCCAGGACCAGGTGAGAGACTGGAAAAAGGGCGAATGCGATCTGATCCCCGGCAAGACAGCGCCCAATTACGTGCCCGTCGAGCGGGACTATACCGCGATCCATGACCGCTTTGTCACGCTCGGGCCCCTCATGGACAAGCTCGGCAACGGCGGCAAGGGGATCACCTGGAACACCGAGGATGAAGTCGAAAACCTTGGTGATCTGAACGGGCGGCAGCTGGACGGCTCCGCCGCTGGCCGGCCCAGGATCGACACCGGCATCGACGCCTGCGAAACGATCCTGATGCTGGCGCCCGAGACCAATGGCGAAGTCGCGGTCAAGGCCTGGCAGTCGCTGGAAAAGGCGACCGGGCGCGAACATGCCCATCTGGCCGAAGGTGAGCACCACAACAAGATCCGCTTTCGTGACATCGCCGCCCAGCCGCGCAAGATCATCTCCAGCCCCACGTGGTCGGGCATTGAATCGGAGAAAGTCAGCTACAACGCCGGCTATACCAACGTGCATGAACTGATCCCGTGGCGGACGCTGACGGGCCGGCAGCAGCTCTATCAGGATCACCTGTGGATGCGGGCCTTCGGCGAAGGCTTCATGTCCTACCGGCCGCCGGTCGACCTGAAGTCGGTGACGGAGGCGGTGAAGGACAAGGGCGACACTCTGGTCCTGAACTTCATAACGCCGCACCAGAAATGGGGCATCCATTCCACCTATACCGACAACCTGCTGATGCTGACCCTGAACCGGGGCGGGCCGGTGGTCTGGATATCGGAGGTGGACGCGGCAACCGCGGGCATCGCCGACAACGACTGGATCGAGGTGTACAACGTCAACGGCGCGCTGACGGCCCGGGCCGTTGTGTCCCAGCGGATCAAGAAGGGCACCACCTTCATGTATCACGCCCAGGAAAAGATCGTGAACACGCCGGGGTCGCAGAAGACCGGCAATCGCGGCGGCATCCACAATTCCGTCACGCGCACGGTGCTGAAGCCGACCCATATGATCGGCGGCTATGCCCAGCAATCCTACGGTTTCAACTACTACGGCACGGTCGGCGCGAACCGGGACGAATTTGTCGTCGTGAGAAAGATGAACAAGGTCGACTGGCTTGACGCCGAGAAGCCGTACCAACCCGCTCAGACGGAGGCCGCAGAATGAAAGTCCGCGCACAAATCGGCATGGTGCTGAACCTCGACAAATGCATCGGGTGTCACACCTGCTCTGTCACCTGCAAGAACGTGTGGACCAGCCGCGAGGGGGTCGAATACGCATGGTTCAACAACGTCGAAACCAAGCCCGGCCTTGGCTATCCCACGGACTGGGAGAACCAGAAACGCTGGAAGGGTGGCTGGGAGCGTACCAGATCCGGCAAACTTCAGCCCAGGCAGGGCGGCAAGTGGCGGATCCTGGCGAATATCTTCGGCAATCCGAACCTGCCGGAAATCGACGATTACTATGAACCTTTCACCTTCGACTACGACCACCTGAAATCGGCGCCCGAGATGGAGGCCTTTCCGACGGCCCGCCCGCGTTCGGTCATCACCGGCGAGCGGATCGAGAAGATCGAGAAAGGTCCGAACTGGGACGAAATCCTGGGCGGCGAATTTTCGAAGCGGTCCGGGGACTACAACTTCGAGGGCATTCAGAAGGAGATCTACGGGGAATACGAAAACACCTTCATGATGTATCTGCCCCGGCTGTGCGAACACTGCCTGAACCCGGCCTGCGTATCGTCGTGCCCCTCGGGCGCGATCTACAAGCGCGAGGAGGACGGCATCGTCCTGATCGACCAGGAAGTGTGCCGCGGCTGGCGCATGTGCGTGTCCGGCTGCCCCTACAAGAAGGTGTATTACAACTGGTCCACCGGCAAATCCGAGAAATGCACCCTGTGTTACCCGCGGATCGAGTCCGGCAACCCGACGGTCTGTTCGGAAACCTGCGTGGGGCGTATCCGCTATCTGGGCGTGATGCTCTATGACGCCGACAAGATCGAGGAAGCGGCCAACATGGAGGACGAGCAGGATCTCTATGATGCCCAGCTCGGCGTTTTCCTGGACCCCAACGATCCGGCGGTCATCGAGGCGGCGCGTGCCGACGGCATTCCCGAGGACTGGATCAAGGCGGCGCGCGAAAGCCCGATCTGGAAAATGGCGATGGAGTGGAAGGTGGCCTTTCCGCTGCATCCGGAATACCGGACGCTGCCCATGGTCTGGTATATCCCGCCGCTTTCGCCCATCCAGAATGCCGCCGAGGCCGGCAAGATCGGGCTTGACGGCGCCATGCCCGACGTCCGCAACCTGCGTATTCCGGTGCGTTACCTGGCCAATATGCTCACCGCCGGCGATGAGGAACCCGTGATCAGCGCTCTGGAACGGATGCTGGCGATGCGGTCCTACATGCGTTCGAAGACCGTGGAGGGTGTCATCGACGAAGGCATCGCCGAGCGCGTCGGCCTGAGCGGCCGCATGATCGAGGACATGTACAAGATCATGGCTCTGGCGGATTACGAGGACCGTTTCGTGATCCCCACCACCCATCGCGAACAGGTCGAGGACGCCTATGACCTGCGCGGGGGCTGCGGATTTACCGACTCCAACGGATGTTCGTCGGGCATTTCGACGGGATCCTTGTTCGGCGGGTCCAGAAAACCCCTCAAGATGCCTTCGGAGGTGCTGTGATGGACCCCCAACTCCAGGATCGCACGCTCAAGGCCCTGTCGCTGGTCCTGAGCTACCCGACACGGGAATTGCAGAAGGCCATGCCGGAGATCGGTGCCGTTCTGGCCTCCGACACGCGGCTGACCGCCGCCGAGCGGCGGGCATTGCGCCCGCTGGTCGAGGAACTGGCCAGTCGCGACATTTACGATCTCGAGGAGCAATATGTCATGCTCTTCGACCGGTCGCGCACCCTGTCCCTGAACCTGTTTGAACATGTCCACGGCGAAAGCCGGGATCGGGGAGGGGCGATGGTGTCGCTGGTCGAAACCTACCGTGCGGGCGGGTTCGATCCGGTGACACCGGAGCTTCCGGACCATCTTCCGGTCCTGCTGGAGTTCCTTGCCACACGTCCGTTCACCGAGGCCCGCGAAACCCTGGCGGATGCGGCGCATATCTTCACCGCCCTGATCGGCCGGCTTTCGCGGCGCGAAAGCAATTATGCGCCGGTGTTCGGAGCGTTGGTGCAACTGTCCGGGGTGAAGGCAGACAAGGAAGCGGTGGCAGAAATGCTCGACCGGCCCGACGACGATCCCAACGATCTTCAAGCGCTTGACGAGGTCTGGGAGGAAAGCGAAGTGCTGTTCGGTCCCGATCCGAATGCCGACTGCCCGCAAGTGCGCGACATGCTCGCCAAAATGGATCCCCCCCAGACGCCCGCGCCGATGCTTCGGCCGGCGGCTGACTGACGGAGGCTCAGATGCATACCTTCATTTTCGGAATCTATCCCTATATCGCCCTGACCGTGCTCGTGATCGGCAGTATCGTTCGTTACGAGCGCGATCCCTTCACCTGGAAAACGGAGTCCAGCCAGCTGTTGCGCAGCAAACGGCTGATCGTCGGGTCGATCCTGTTCCACATCGGCGTTTTGACGATCTTCTTCGGGCATGTTGTCGGCCTGCTGACGCCCATTCCGCTGCTGGAAGCGCTGCATGTCGGCCACGAGTTCAAGCAGATCCTGGCAATTGTCGTAGGCGGGGCCGGGGCCGTATCGGCGCTGATCGGCGGTTTCATCCTGCTGCACCGCAGGCTGTCGGATCCGCGCATCCGCAAGACCTCCAGCACGATGGACATCGCGATCCTGTCGCTGCTGCTGTTTCAGCTGGTGCTCGGGACCCTGTCGATCTTCGTTTCCCTTGAGCACATCGATGGCAGCGAAATGATCAAATTCATGATGTGGGCGCAGGGCATCTTCACGCTCGATCCGAACGCCGCCAGCTATACCGAAGGCACCTCGTGGATCTTCGAGCTCCATATCCTGACGGGTCTGACGATCTTCGTCCTGTTCCCCTTCACCCGGCTGGTTCACATGCTGTCGGGCATCTTCGTACCTCTGCGATACCTGTTCCTGCGTCCCGGGTATCAGATCGTGCGGTCCCGCCGTCAGACGACGCCGGCGCAACGGCGCGCCTCCACTCAAACTCCGGCGGAGTAGCGATCATGGCAGAACCGCTTCGAACAGTCGTAAGCCACAACGGCAAGGCTCTGGGAGGGCAGCAAACGGCTCCCAGGACCGCGGAAACCTCCCTGGTCGTCAACGGCGAAAAGGTGCCGCATGCCGTTGTCGCCGCCGAAACGCAGAACCACGAGGCCCCGAAGGGAAATCCCGGCATCGCCTGGCGCAAGGCCGCCAATGCGGTCGCCATCCGGACCCTGTTGCTGCAGGAAGCCCGGTCGCGCGGGATCGTGGCGGACCCGCAGGAAGTGGGCCCCGGACGTTTCGAAACCGAGGAAGAAGCCCTGATCCGGGGTCTTCTCGAACGGGTCATCGACGTTCCACTGCCTGACCAAAGCGACATTCGCCTGGAATGGGAGAAGAACCCGGCCCGCTTTCGGGCGCCGCCGCTCTGGGAAGTGTCGCACATTCTGTGCGCCTGCGATCCCCGCGATGAAGCCGGCCGGACAAAGGCGCTGGCACGTGCCGCCGGAATCCTTGAAGTGGCCCTGGGCGATCCGAAAGGGTTTGCGTCGCTGGCGGCGCGCGAAAGCGATTGCGGGTCGAAGGCGTCGGGCGGGGCGCTGGGACAGCTGGGACCGGGAGACACGGTCCCCGAGTTCGAGGCCGCCCTGCGGCAGCTTGCCGAAGGCGAGATCACCGCAGAGCCCGTTCTCACCCGTCATGGCTATCACATCATCCGGATGGACGCCCTGGGAGAAGGGCAGGTCCTGCCGTTTGAAGCTGTGCGGGAAAAGATCGCCGAGGCCATGGAGAAAACCGCCTGGGCCAGACAGGCGCGTCGGTTTGTCGATCAATTGGTGAAAGCTGCGGAAATAGAAGGCGCTGACTTGAACATGGGCTGATCGGGAGGAAAGCCAATGACTGGGGAGGCTGGACGAGGTTTGGCCGCGGCAGGAGGAGAAACCGCCAGACTTGGAGCATTGGAAAACCCGCTGGACTTCCTGGCCGAAGATCATGCGCGCGAACGGGAGGTCTGCGCGCTGATCGACAGGCTGGCTGCCGGGGCAGCGGTCGATGACGGCGAGCGCCGCATGCTTCTGGCTTTCCTGAACGAACAATTGCCGCATCATCTCGCGGATGAGGACATCGACCTCTTCCCCCTGATGCGGCAACGCTGCACGCCCGACGAGGACATTGATCGGGTGATCCGGCAGCTTCTCGCCGGACACGGGGCAACGCGCTCGGATGCGCCTGCCATAGCCGACCTGATCGAAGCCAAGGAAAGCGGGCAGGCGGCGTTTTCTTGGAAGATGCAGGTGCGGATGACAGAATTTGCGCGTCATGCGCGGCAGGACATGATCGTCGAAACCGCGATCATCCTGCCTCTGGCGCGTGCCCATCTGACCGGACACGATCTTGCGACACTGAAAACCCGCATGTTGCAGCGGCGCAACTCAGGGGCGTGATTGGGGAACTCGGGGCGTTGAGCGGCCTGCTGTCGAGCAATAGGCCTTGGTCCGAGCAGATTTCCGGGGAACTCCTCTACGGTCGTTCCTGTCGAGAGGCGTATGTAGCCCCTGCTTTATCCAGGAATAATCATCCCGCAACCAGGTACAAAAGCCTTCCATCAGGGCGGCTTATTTTCCCTGAAATCACGCGGGCCAAAAGCCACAGAACATTCCGGCAAAACCGGACAATTCCAAAGCCCTTCGCGAATCGCGACGGGCTTTTTGCGACTTGGATCGCTTCGCGGAAACAGGCACCGGCAGAACCAGGCAAGGCCCCGCTAGGCGAAGGAACGGGCGATGAGGTAGCTGACGGCGGTTATCACGAAAAGACTTCCGGTGATGCCTGAAAGCAGTCTGGGTCCCACTTTTAGCACCACACGCATATCTACGCTCAATCCAAGGCCGGTCATCGCGACGACGAAGAGAATATGGGATGCGCCTGAACTCGCGTTACTGAGTGTGGCCGGAACAAAACCCAGATTGGCCATCAGGGCTGCAATTAGAAACCCGGGCACGAACCATGGCACGACCTTCATCAAGAAGACCTGCGGCGCCGGTCTCCGGGGAGCCGGCTGCGCCCGGTTTCGCAACAGAACCGGGGCGATCAGCACGGCCGGGACCAGCATCAGGACCCGCAGCAGTTTTACTGTCGTGCCGATCTGGGCGCTGGCCAGGCTGACCGGCGCAGTTGCTGCCACCACTTGCGGCACGGCATAAACCGTCAGTCCGGCAAAGGTTCCGTATTGGAAATCGGACAGGCTCAGGTAGGGGGCGAGATAGGGCAGTCCGATGACGAAGAGAACTCCCAGAATTGCACTGAAACTGATGGCCGCTGCGACGTCTTCATTGCGCGCCTTGATGGCGGGGGCCACGGCGGCGATGGCGGCATTTCCGCATATGGAATTCCCGCAGGCGACCAGAATGGCCATTTCCTCCCCGATCCCGACCGCGCGGCAAATCGTGAAACAGGCCAGGATCATCCCGAGAACCAGAAGAAAGACGATGCCGACGAGTTCCAGCCCGCTTTCAATGAGGCCGCTGAAGTCAACGGTAAATCCGAGCAGAATGACGGCAATTTCCAGGATGCCCGAGGAGCTCAACCGGATGCCTTTCTCGACGGAGCTGTTGAGATGGAAGGCCGACCGGACGCAAATTCCAAGCAGGATCGCGCAGGTGAAGGGGTCCATGAACCGACTCCCGGCAAGCCACAGCTCAAGACGGTTGAGGCCAAGCGCGGCAGCCGCGAGCGAAACGCACAGAACAAGGCCTGGAAGGTGCTCTCGGCCCCTGATACGGTTCATTCGGCGAAGGCACGTTCGATGACGAATTCTGCTGGACGGTTGTTGGCGCCCTCGGTCAGACCGGCCTTTTCAAGAAGGTTCTTGGTATCCTTGAGCATGGCGGCCGATCCGCAGATCATGCCCCGGTCCGTTTCCGGGTCGAGAGGCGGTACCTTCAGATCCGAATAGAGCTTGCCGCTTTCCATCAGGTCGGTGATGCGGCCCATGCAGGGATAGTCTTCGCGGGTGACGGAGGTGTAGTGCCGCAATTTGCCCACATCGACCAGTTCGTTCAGCATATCGTCCGCACGGATCGTCTCGACCAGCTGCTGTCCATACTTGAGCTCGGCCACCTCGCGGCAGGTGTGTGTCAGGATCAGTTCGTCGAACTTCTCGTAGGTCTCCGGATCGCGGATGAGACTGGCGAAGGGGGCAATACCGGTTCCGGTCGAGAACATGTAGAGCCTTTTTCCGGGGATCAGCGCGTCGTTGACTAGCGTGCCGGTGGGCTTGCGCCGCATCAGGATGGCATCGCCTGCCCCGATATTCTGAAGGAGCGAAGTCAGGGGCCCATCGGGGACCTTGATGGAGAAAAATTCGAGCTCCTCGTCCCAGGCCGGACTTGCAATAGAATAGGCGCGGTAAAGTGGCTTGCCGTCGATCATCAGTCCAATCATCACGAATTCACCCGACCGGAACCGGAATTCGGACGGTCTGGTCATGCGAAAGCGGAACAGGTGGTCCGTGTAATGGGTGACTTCGGTCACCGTCTGCACAAAGGTTCCGGCGGGTGCGCAGGCGGACAGCTCTTCCGGGCGGGTCATGACATTCATGATCAAGGCTCCAACTAAAGATTTCCTGGGTCCGATTGACGGAGGCGTCAGACCGCTTCCACAACTGTTTCGCTCAAGAGGTCCAGCTTTCCCGGTTTTCCGTTCCATTCGTCGGCATCCGGGAGGGGCTCTATCCGCTCGGTAATCACCGGCCATTGCGCGGCAAGGCGGGCATTCAGCTCCAGCCACCTGGCCGCTTCCGGCTCCGTATCCGGCAGAATTGCTTCCGCCGGACATTCTGGCTCGCAGACGCCGCAGTCTATGCATTCGTCCGGATTGATGACGAGCATGTTCTCGCCCTCGTAGAAACAGTCGACTGGGCAGACCTCGACGCAGTCCGTGTACTTGCACTTGATGCAGTTGTCGGTGACGACAAATGTCATTGCGAGCTCCTCTTGGATTTCCAGTAGCGCCAGTCATGGCGGCGAATCCCGAAGCTGTCGGTCAACTAGTTGCTATTGCGGATTTTGGCCGTGTGGTCAGCTGGTCCCAGCGAGAGAGGGACCTGCAATGAAGACTGCTGAAATACAGCGGAATGATCCGCCGAGCCTGGACAACGGTGCTCGACCTGTGCCGCCACCGATCGAAGTCCGGCGGACATCCCAGAAAAAGGCCCTGGTCCTGACATGGGAGAACGGACAGGTATCGCAACTGTCCGCCCGGGTCCTGCGGGACAACAGCCAGTCTGCAGGCTCAAAGCGTCTGAGACTGCGTGGCCTGGATGTTCCTGCCTCGGATGACCTGACCATAGAGGCGATCAGACCCGTTGGTGCCTATGCACTCAATCTCGTTTTTTCGGATGGCCATGACCGGGGAATCTACCCCTGGTCGCTCCTGCGGGATCTCGTCGGCGGTGTGGAAACGCCCCCCACCGGCAAGGCGCCGGCAGTGGGCGCCGGACGCTTGCTGACGGTCGATGACTTTCTGATTGGCAATTAGTTGACCGACCCTGTTCGGCATTTGGACCTAGCCTCGTTCTCAAAGGCAAATATTTCCGGAGACAGATATGGACGACCTTCGTGAAGGATTGAATGAAGTCGAATGCGATCTATTGGTGATCGGCGGCGGGACCGCGGGGCCGATGGCCGCCTACAGGGCGCGGAAGAAAAATCCGAATGCCAAGGTCATCCTGCTGGAAAAGGCCAACGTCAAGCGGTCCGGGGCCATTTCCATGGGTATGGACGGACTGAACAACGCGGTCATTCCCGGCCACTCCACACCGGAGCAATATACCAAGGAAATCACCATCGCGAACGACGGTATCTGCGATCAGGCCGCTGTCTACAAGTACGCTCAGCAATGCTACTCGATCATCGAGGAACTGGACGGATTCGGCATTCGTTTCCAGAAGGACGAAAACGGCGAGTACGACGTCAAGAAGGTTCACCATATGGGAACCTACGTCCTGCCAATGCCGAACGGCGATACGGTGAAAAAGGCGCTCTATCGGCAACTTCGCCGTGCCCGGGTGCTGATCTCCAACCGCTTCATGGCAACCCGTCTTCTGATCGGCAAAAGCGGTCGGGCCGCCGGAACGATCGCCGTCAATACCAGGACGGGCGAGTTTCTCGTCATCAAGGCAAAGGCGGTCATCATGTGCATGGGCGCCGCGGGGCGCCTGGGGCTGCCGACGTCCGGTTATCTTTATGGCACATACGAGAACCCGACGAATTCCGGCGAAGGTTATGCGATGGCCTATCATGCGGGTGCGAAGCTGGCGAATCTCGAGTGCTTCCAGATCAATCCGCTGATCAAGGACTACAACGGCCCCGCCTGTGCCTATGTCGCCGGGCCGTTTGGTGGCTACACGGCCAACAGCAAGAACGAGCGCTTCATCGAGTGCGACTACTGGTCGGGCCAGATGATGCAGGAATTCTACAATGAACTGCAGTCCGGCAACGGGCCGGTCTTCCTCAAGCTCAATCACCTGCACAAGGATACGGCCGATCATATCGAGCACATCCTGCACACCGTGGAACGACCCAGCCGTGGCCGATTCCACGAGCAGCGCGGCACCAAATACTCCGAAAAGATGATCGAGATGCATATCTCCGAAATCGGCTTTTGTTCCGGTCATTCCGCGTCCGGCGTCTTCGTGGACGAGTTCGCACGCACTTCCGTTGCAGGGCTTTATGCGGCTGGAGACATGGCAAGTGTTCCGCACAACTACATGCTCGGCGCCTTCACCAATGGCGCAATCGCCGGCGAAGACGCGATCGACTTCGCAGAAGAAGTCGACTTCGATGACTTTGACAGCGAGGCCGTTGCGCTCGAGCGGGAACGGGTTCTCGCCCCGACCAGACGCGAGGACGGCATTCCGCCAAATCAGATCGAATACAAGACTCGCCGCCTTGTGAATGACTATCTTCAGCCGCCCAAGGTGACCGCGAAATATGAACTTTGTCAGCAGCGTCTGGCGGAAATCAGGGACGACCTGGAAAACCGCATGGTCGTCCGCGATGCTCACGAGCTGATGCGTTCCATGGAAGTCGCCAGCATTCTGGACTGTGCCGACATGGCGGCCTTTGCCTCGCTTTATCGCAAGGAGAGCCGCTGGGGGCTTTATCACTATCGTTCGGACTTTCCGGACTCCAATGACGAGGAGTGGAACTGCCACGTCATGCTGTCCAAGCAGAATGGCAGGATGACCTGCGAGAAACAGGCGGTTCAGCCTTACATCATCCCGATCGCGGACGATGAAAAGGATGCCTATTACAAGCAACGCATTACGGCGCAGGCCTGATCCCGGCGGAAGACAAGAAGGAGAAAGATAATGCCTCTGGCAAACACCCCCACTTCGGTTCCGGTAGAGGTCGATGAAGGCAAGTGCATCGCCGACAAGGGCTGCACCGTATGTGTCGATGTCTGCCCGCTCGACGTTCTGCGGATCAGTGACCTGACAGGCAAGGCCTACATGAAATACGACGAGTGCTGGTATTGCATGCCCTGTGAGGCGGACTGCCCGACCGACGCGGTTACCGTGAACATCCCGTATCTCCTGCGATAGGTGGACCTGATGGTATTCGAACCTTTTGAGGAAGAAAGCGATTTCGAGGAACTGGCGGAACGTCTGGACGATCCGGATCCGGCCATACGCCGTGTGGCCGTGTTGAATCTTGCAGATACCGCTGATCCCGAGGCGATCACCCTGATTGCGAGAGCGATCTCGGATTCGAGTCCGGAAGTGCGCCTTCAGGCGGCAATTGCTCTTGGTGAATTCGATGGGCTGGAAGCGGCAGCGGCCCTGTGCGAAGCCCTGCAGGATGGTGACAGCGGTGTGTCCAGAGCGGCAGCGGACAGCCTGGCGGAGATCAAGGATCCGCACGCGGGCGAACCCATGCTGGCGTTGACGTCACACCAGGACCCGAAAGTGCGCGAGGGTGCCCTTCTGGGGCTGAAGCAATTGCGTCGCCCTGATGCCCTGGCAAACGGCATCAAGGCAATGAATGACCCGGTTCCGGCAGTGCGCATTCAGGCGGTGGGTGTCGTCGGTTACCTGAAGGCCGAGGAGGCATTGCCAGCCCTGATTGCCGGATGCCGGGACGATGAACCGGAAGTCCGGCGGACGGCGGTTGGGGCTCTTGCCTTTTCGAAATCAGCCCATGCGGTTGAAGCGCTTGTCAATGCAACAGCTGATGACAACTGGACCGTCCGGGAAATCGCTGCGGAAGTTCTCGGCAAGCAGGACTCGGGAACACGGGCTTCCGAACTGATGGGCCTGCTGGAGGATCCATTCTGGCAGGTTCGGGTGAAGGCAGTGCGAAGTCTCGGGAAACTGCGCGTTTCGGCTGCCGTGGACAAGATCGCGACGCAACTTGACGAAACCGTCAGCAATCTGCGCAAGGAGGCTGCCGCGGCTCTTGGTGAAATTGCCGATCCGGCTGCATTGCCTTATCTGGAGAAGCTGGTCGATGACCCGGATCCCGATGTTCGAAAAAATGTACGTTGGGCATTGGGCCAAATAGGATAGTATTGCTGCAGAGCAGCAATTCTGGAGAGGTTGCGGGAGAGGTCCATCTTGGCCGGATTGGTAAAAGGGAACGGAATTCAGGACGAGCCTGAATATGCGGCGCGCATTGAGAATTGCGCGGGTGCAGCGGGCTCTGCCGCCAATGCTCCCAAATACCAGAAAATCGGCCATGACCTGATGAAAACCATACTGTCGGGCGGCTTTCCGGCCGGCAGTTATCTTCCGAGCGAGAGTTCGTTGATGCGCACCTACGGTGTCAGTCGTGTCACGATTCGGCTGGCTCTTGACGTGCTGCGGGAAGCCAACCTGGTGGTGGGGCATCAGGGCAAGGGGTATTTCATCCGCAATCTGCAGGCGGTGCAGGATCTGGGTCGTCTCCAGGGGTTCGGAGAGCTGATGGCGCCTCTCGGGGTTGAAACCCGTTCCGAGGTGCTTTCAGGTGACTTCGTCGCAGCGCCACCGGCGATCGCGACAGCGCTTGATCTGAAAAGAAATTCTGAAGTGGTGAAAATCCGGCGGCTCAGAATTGCTGCGGACGAGACCATGTCACTCGACGTCAGCTATTTCCCGAAAGACCTGGGGGCGGTGCTGCTGGAGCAGGATCTGGCGAATGTCGACGTGTTCACCCTCATCGAGAGCAATCTTGGTATTGAAATCGGTTTTGCCGACATTTCCATGACCGTGGTGCCGGCGGAGAGCGACGTTCAAAGGCAGCTCAACATGCAGCCCGGAGAGAGCGTGATCCGCATTGAACGCCTGACGTTCAGCGCTGCCGGGCGTCCGATCGATTTTGAATATCTGTATGTCCGTCCGGAAAGTTACAAGTTCAAGGTCAGGGTTCCGAGATGGTGAGGCTGAAGAGTCCGTTCTTGTAGCCAGGATGCGGGGCGGACGGGTTCAGAACTTTCTTGGTCGGACAGCTCTCTCCGGAAGTTGATAACATTATTTACTTGTAAGGCTCGGAGTTTAATGACTCCGGGCCGTTGCTTGTTCTCGGGCAGCTTCAAGAATTTCCCTGATAATAACTTTTCTTGGCGTGACTTGTATTAGGTCTTTCCGATATTTTGTGTTTATTGTGGTGGCAGTTGCTTGTTTGCTGAGCGAGTGAGCATGCCCGGTTTTGCGGCATGCATTTTCTGGAAATATTTTTCTGTCAATCAACATAAGTAAAAACAATGACTTATTAGTTTTTTGGATCTGTTTCCCGCGGAATTGGCACGCTGCTTGCGCATAAATGTTCGTCCTGAGATAGGCGGCAAACATTGAGGGGAATGATCATGAAACTTGCAAAACTTGCTCTAGGTTTAGGGTTGGGCCTGACGACGGCCCTATCGAGTTTCTCTGCTTTGGCAGAAACGATTACCATTGGCATCGGTCATCAGAGCACCGTCACGAACACGGTGCCTGGAGGCATCATTCTTGAGAAACTGGAACTTCTGCAAAAGCATCTGCCCACGACCGGAAAGTATGCCGACGCCGAGTATGAGGTCATCTACAAGGATTACACGTCCGGCCCTCCGATCACCAACCAGATGCTGGCCGGAAAGCTGGCCTTCGGTGTCATGGGTGACTACCCGTTGATCGTCAACGGGGCGAAATTCGAAGAGAGTGGATCGGAAGAAAGTCGGTTCATCGCCATCACAGGCTACAATCTCAAAGGGACGGGCAATGGTATCGTCGTGCCGGTTTCTTCAGATGTCTATTCCATCGACCAGCTGGCCGGCAAATCCGTGTCCACGCCAGTCGGCAGTGCGGCCTGGGGAATGTTGCTGAAGGTCCTTCGTGACAACGACCTGACCGACAAGGTCACCGTGGTCAACCAGTCACCGCCGGTCGGGGTCAACAACATCGCCCAGGGCAAGATCGGCGCGCATATCGATTTCTGTCCCTGGTCGGAAGTGATGGAGTTCCGTGGAACGGGCCGCAAGATCTACGACGGCAGCGAGGCTGGCATTCCAACGTTCCATGGTACGGTTGTCGCAACGAGCTTTGCGGAAAAGTACCCGGAAATCGTCCAGGCCTATGTCGATGCGACACTTGAAGCTCAGGAATGGATCGCCGCGGACCCGGTAACCGCTGCCGTCAAGGTTTCGGAATGGACGGGGATCGAGAAGGAAGTCCTGTATCTCTACTTCTCCAAGGGGGGCATCTCGACCTTCGAGGCATCCGTGAAGCCGCAATGGGTTGATGCCCTGAAGTACGACCACGACTTGCTGGTCAAGGAAAAGGGCATCCCGCCGCTGACTTTCGACAAGTGGGTCGACGAAACCTATGTCAAGGCTGCCTATGCCGCCAAGGGCGTGGATTACGACACGCTTGCCGCGACGGTTGTCGACACGAAAGAGGCCAATGTCGGCCTGCCGGTGGAGTTCTGGCACCCGCGTGACGGCATTCAGCAGTTCCAGACAATATCCGAGATGCTGAACGCCATCGCCGAGGTTGGAAACACGGGCTTCAAGCTCAATGCAATCTATGTCTACGACAAGCCGAGCGGCCTGAAACTCTTCGGCAACACCGCATTCTTCGTCAAATTCGGCGCGGACGAATATGCAGCCTTCATGCGCAAGGGGGATGCAGACGCCTTCGCCGCGGAAGCCGAAGGCGAGGTTCTCGACCTGCCGACCGCGGTCGCTGCGTACGTTCCGACCGAATAACAATGACACCAGGGATGCCGGGCTTTCGGCATCCCTTTTCGCCTGCAGCCGCACCGTTGGCGCATCGTGGCATCGAGGGAGAATGAGAATGACCATCAGTGGACAGAGTTCCAGTGCGTTGAAGGACGATCAAACGCCGCTCTCTGAACAGTCCTCCACACAGACAGAACAAGACGCCGGTGTTGCGGACGTGACCATCAACCGGAACCTGAACGAGGTTCTTCCTATCCGGAATGTCTTCGCATCTGCGGTGGCGATCATCAGGAAGCATGCTCTGCAGACGAGCATCAGCGTGATGTCCCTGGTCGTTGGAGTATATCTCTGGCATCTGGCCACGGCCTACAAGGTCGACCTGTACATCAACTTCCAGAATGTTCCGCCTCCGCTGAAAGTCTGGTCGGCGTTTTGGACCCATATGGGCCAGGCGGACTTCTACATTCACATGGCGGTTTCGATGCAACGCATCCTGACAGCCTATCTGACGGCAGCCGTTCTGGGCATCGTCATCGGCGTTCTCATGGGGCGTTCGAGGATCGCCCGGTCAGTGGTCTACCCCTATATCGAGATTCTGCGTCCGATTCCGGCCGTCGCCTGGATTCCTCTCGCCATCCTCATGTGGCCAACGGAAGAGGGGTCGATCGTGTTCATCACGTTATTGGGGGCATTGTTTCCGATTATCCTGAATACGCTTCACGGCGTCGAGCAGACCCCGGAAGTGCTCGTGCGCGCGGCAAAATCCCTGGGGGCCTCCAGGCTTCAGATCTTCCGGCATGTCATCCTGCCGGCTGCACTGCCATCAATTTCCGCGGGGCTTGCCATCGGGATGGGTGTGAGCTGGTTCTCGCTTCTGGCCGGCGAGATCATCTCGGGTCAATACGGCATCGGCTATTTCACTTGGGACGCCTATTCCCTGATCAACTTTCCCGACATCGTTGTCGGCATGTTGGTGATCGGCTGTCTCGGTACGCTTTCGACCTACGCCGTCAGGCTGGCGATGAAACCCTTTTTGGCATGGCAGAAGCGGTCACGCTGACCGGACACGCGCCCATCCGGTCAGGCTCCAGTCATGTCAACAATTCTCAACTGTTCAGAGAGGGGACAGTCATGAACACCCAGGTCGTCAATTTGAAGGAACACATCAATCCCAGGGACGGGCACCCGAAGAGTCCGGGTAGCGGTCATATCGTGATCGAAGATGTCGAGATCACTTTCGGCGCGGGCGCGGAACGGAACCATGCGGTGACGCGGACAAGTCTCGATATCAAACCCGGAGAGTTCGTTTGCATCCTCGGACCGTCCGGTTGCGGCAAATCCACCCTGCTCAACAGCATCGCGGGTTATGTCAGCCCGACCCACGGCAATGTGAGTGTCGATGACAGGAAGGTCGTGGGGCCAGGGCCGGACAGGGGAATGGTCTTCCAGCAATATTCCCTGTTTCCGTGGAAAACTATCCGCGACAACATTGCCTTCGGACCTAAGGTGGCTGGCCGCAGCACGGTGGAATGCGGCTCCATTGCGAACACCTTTCTGGAAATGGTGGGTCTGACAAAATTCGCCAACAAATATCCCGCCGAACTGTCCGGCGGCATGCAGCAGCGTGTCGGCATTGCCCGGGCGCTCGCCAATTATCCTTCTGTCCTGTTGATGGATGAACCCTTCGGTGCGCTCGATGCCCAGACACGTCTGGTCATGCAGGAAAACCTCCTGAACATCTGGGCGGATTTCGGGATTACCGTCGTCTTCGTCACCCACGACGTGGACGAGGCGATCTTTCTAGCCGACCGCGTTTTGATCATGAGCGCCAGCCCGGGGTCCGTGATTGCGGATCTGGAAGTGCCTCTGCCCCGCCCCCGGGATCCGGCCATGGCAATCTCGGAGGATTTTCTGGAGCTCAAGAAACTCTGCCTGGAGCGGATCAGGGCGGAAAGCACGAGGGCATTCGAGCAGCAGAATTCGTAATTGGGTCAATCAGAATTTTCAACCGGACGCGATGAGGGACGCATGAAACATATGTTGGCAGAAACCTCCACTTCTTCCAGGATGGATGCAGGCGAGCGCGACCGGGTTTCGGCGGTCTATTTGAGCGAGGAACTGGGCGATCTGGACGAAGGTGCAAATTTCCTGAACCGTCTCTCAGGTGCCGAATTGGAAGCCGCTTGCGCTGCCGGCAGTTCGTGCTCCTTTTCAAAGGGGGAGGGCGTGTTTTTCCAAGGAGACCAACACAACGGAATCTGGTTGATCGAGGAGGGAGCAGTGCGCACCTTCTATGTCGGGCCGTCGGGCCGGGAGATCACCCTGGCCTATTGGACGCCGGGTCACTTTATCGGCGGGCCGGAGGTGTTCGGCGGCGGGACACATATGTGGTCCGCTGATGCCCAGACGGATTCCCGTCTTCTCTATCTTACCGGCAGCAGCATCCGCCGGCTCGTGGATACCATTCCAAGCTTCGCGGTTTGCCTCATCAACGGCCTTGTCGCCAAGGGCAAATGCTATTCCGCGCTTGTGCAGATGCTGGGGACGCGCTCCGTCACCGAGCGCCTGGCCCAGCTGCTGATCATCCTGGGCGATACGCACGGACGACAGGAGGGTAACAGGCTGCTGATTGAACGAAAGATTACCCACGAACATCTGGCAACCATCGTCGGCTCCACCCGCCAGTGGGTAACGATGACCCTCGACAAGTTTCAGAAAAAGGGACTGATCACGATTGGGCGCTCACAGATCCGGATCGAGAACTACGAAATGCTCCAGAGCATGGCCTCCTGATCGCCGGTCGCGTTCGGGGCGGCAATTGTGGTGGGGTTATGCCGATGGCTTGTTGGGATACCCGGCCCTTCTCGATGCTGCCGGCCGTCCCCCCGACAATCTCCGGCATCATAAAAAGAATTAGATAATCCCGATCCAGCAGGTATCGTGCTCCTCAGGTTTTCGGCTGATACCTTGAGGGAACGAATGTGATGCAAGACTTTGTCCGGGCGATATTGGCAACGGCCATCCTGTTATCGCCATATGCCGGCGTTGCAACGGCGGAGGAAATGCCGCTTTTCGATGCGCATATCCATTACAGTCACGATGCGGTCAAACAGGTGCCGCCTCGTCAGGCGGCCAAGATCCTCCGCGACGCCGGGATAAGGAAAGCGCTTGTTTCGAGTTCCGACGATGACGGCACCCAGAAGCTCCATGAAGCGGCCCCGGATATCGTTGTGCCATCGCTGCGTCCCTACCGCCGCCGCGGCGAGACGCGTACGTGGGTGGATGACGAGAGCGTCATTGCCTACATCGAGGACCGTCTCTCGAGGTTCAAGTACAAGGCCATCGGAGAATTCCATGCCTATGGGAGCGATATCGACAAACCTGTCGTTCAGCGCATGATTGCCCTCGCGAAGGAAAACGGTCTTCTGCTTCATGCGCATTCGGATGCGGATGCGATCGATCGCATTTTCAGCACCTGGCCCGGGGCGAAGGTGCTCTGGGCGCATTCCGGCTTCGAGTCTGCGGAGGAGGTCGGACAGATGTTGGGCAAACACGAAAATCTCTGGAGTGATCTCGCTTTCCGCTCCGAGCACGGCAGTGGCGGCTCGGTGCCTGCCAACTGGCGCGCGGTGTTTGAGGCGTTTCCGGAACGTTTCATGATCGGAACGGACACATTTGCCCCGGAGCGCTGGTACTACATCAAGTCGCACGCGGATTTCTCCCGCGCCTGGCTGAAGGATCTGCCACAGGATCTGGCCCGGAACATCGGGTACAGCAACGCGGAACGCATGCTGGAGGCCGTGGGCCAGTGAGGAAGCGGGTCTGTCTTGCCGTCTGTCTTGCGATGGCCGTGCCGGCCTGTGCGCAGGCCGACTGTCCCGTGCCCGAAGGCTGGCTTGCCCTGCAGCCTGTCGGGGCGTCGGATGCGGTCGTTGCCGTTCAGCTGCCCTCAACGCCATTGCCGGTTGGAGAGCTGTTCGATATCGAGGTCAGCGTGTGCGATCCGCAGGACGGAAACCTGCCGCTTGCGAGGGCGGATGCCATGATGCCGGCGCACAGGCACGGAATGAACTATCGCCCCGAGATTGCGGGCCATGGTCCAAACCTTCATACGGTCAAGGGATTCATGTTTCACATGCCGGGAGCCTGGCAGATCAGCATTGAGCTGGGGGCGGTCGAACGGCAGCGTTTCGTTCTGGGCGTGACGGCGGAATGATCAGGTTTCGCCGTCTTCTGGCGGGCTTGCTGCTCTTCCTTGGTGCCGGCGCTGCAGGGGCGCAGGGCGTTCTGCTGGATCAGGGGGAAATTGACGCCGCCTTGTTGCACGGTCCGTGGCCGCCCCCCCGGACCGGCGACCCGAGCAACCGGGTTTCCGGCATCCCCGAGGCCATCGAGCTTGGCAGGATCCTGTTTTCAAGCCCGGCTCTGTCGTCCGGTGGCCGGCTCAGTTGCGCCAGTTGCCACGATCCTGACAACGGCTTCACGGACGGGCTCGAAACGGCAAGATCGCATGTCGGGCGGCTTGACCGGAACACGCAGGGTCTTTTCAATCTGGCAGGCATGCGCTGGTTCGGCTGGGACGGGCGCAGCGACAGTCTCTGGGCACAAAGCCTGTTGCCGATCATCCGCAGCGACGAGATGGCGCTCGATGTCGGCCAGATTGCGGACGCGCTGCAAGACGGACCGCTCCGCGAGCGCTATGAGGGCTTGTTCGGGCCGGCTGACAGTCAGGCGCCTGACCGGAATCTGGCAAATGTCGGCAAGGCGCTCGCCGCCTATATCGAAACGATCACGACCGGCAAGACACCTTTCGACAGGTTCCGGGATGCCCTGGAGGCCGGAGACCTGGAGGCTGCGGCCGCTTATCCGGAGGACGCCCAGCGTGGCTTCAGGATTTTTGCAGGCAAGGGCAAATGCACCTTCTGTCATGTCGGACCGTTGTTTTCCAACAGCGAATTTCACGATGCCGGTGTTCCCTATTTCGTCGAACCCACGCGGGTCGACACGGGGCGTCACGGCGGTATCGAGGCGCTTCTCGGCAGCCGGTTTACCTTGAGAGGCGCGTTTTCCGACGATCCGGCCAAGACGGGCGCATGGAAAGTGGAGCGACTGGTGCGGTCTCACGACGATTTCGGAACGTTTCGAACCCCGAGCCTGCGCGAGCTCACCAGGACCGCTCCATACATGCACAACGGCAGCCTTGCGACGTTACGCGATGTGGTGAACCATTACTCCACCATCGATCTGGAACGCATGCATACGGACGGCGAGGCAATTCTCGAGCCGCTGGATCTGTCAGAGCGGGAGACCGCCGATCTGGTTGCATTTCTGGAAAGCCTGTCCACACGGTAAACCGCCGATCGCCTTTCCGGCCGGCCGGGAATTTCAGCTTCGGTCTGTGGCGATCAGGTGCGGGAGGCGGGCGCGGAGCGCGATCGCCGGTCCCGGTTACAAACGGTTACACTTCAACAAACTCCGTTACTTGAATTGTAAGGCTTCCGATCGGATAGAAGGGTAAGGATGTTGGTGGGAGGCTCACTCCAGGATCAGTGAAAAGTTCAAATGAAACATCTCGCAAGTTTTCTTGCCGCTGCGATTCTGATCGCAGGCGTTTATGTCTACCAATTCGGTTTGCCATCCATTGCAGGGTTGCCGGGGCAGACTGCCGGGGTGTCTCAGGAGACCGCCAGGTCAGGCGCTGCGAATGCGCAGGGGCAACCTGCACGACGCGCTGCGGCGGGCGGTCCGGGAACAGGTGGTCCGGGCCCCGGCGGCCGCGGACGGGCCCAGGGGGCGACCTATGTGACCACGGCAGCCGTTGTCATGCAGCCCTATGCGGATGAGTACAGCGCGATCGGTACCGGTGTGGCGCAAAAGAGCGTCACATTGATTTCCGAAGTGTCCGGCCAGATCAGGGACGTGCTTTTCAAAGGCACGCCCTTTGTCTCAAAGGGGGATCTCCTGATTCAGCTCGATGACACGAGCGAACGGATCAACGTGGAAATCGCAAAGGCCAATCTGGTAAAGGCCCAGGACAGTCTGGAACGTTACCAGGCCCTTCAGAAGGTGAACAGCGGTGTGGTACCGCAGGTCACCATAAAGGAAGCGGAAGCCGCGCTCGCCATCGCCAAGGGCAATCTGGCACTTGCGGAGGAAGCCGTTAAGGACCTGGCCATCCGCGCACCGATAGACGGCAGACTGGGTCTGACCGAATTCGAGACCGGTGACTACCTGTCCAGCGGCAGCAAAATCGCCGAAATCAACAACACCGACACAATCCTTGTGAATTTCGAATTGCCCGAGCGCGCGATCTCCATCCTGAAGCTCGGCATGCCCGTGCGCGCGATCACGCTCTCGAAACCGGGGCAGGTGTTCGGTGGCGAGATTACCGCATTCGACAGTGTGATTGACGAAGCGACCCGGACAATCACGGTCAGGGCGGAAATCGACAACCCGGAAGGTCTGCTCTGGCCGGGCATGACATTCACCATTCACCTGGAAGAAGTCAGTGAGCCTGTCGCGTCCATTCCGGCCATGGCGATGACCTGGACACGCGAGGGCACCAGGGTCTGGGTCGAGGACGGAGGACGTGTCCAGCCCGTTCCTGTCGTTTTCCGAAAGCGGATCGATGACACGATCTGGGTGGAAGGTGACCTGAAACCGGGCACGAAGGTGGTTGTCGATGGCGTGCACAAGCTGCGCCCGGGGCTTCAGGTGCTGGTCGCCGGACCGGCGAGCGGAGACAATACCGCGTCGCTCGAGACCTGGCAGGGGGATCAGGCCGCCGGCGGGCAGGTCGCCCGGGCCAGGCTTGCGCAGGTTGTCCCGCCCGACGGGACGGTGCAGGAAACGGCCGGGCCGAAAGACGCGGATACCGTCCGATGAGCGCCGGGCACTCCTCATTCGGCGGCATGACACGTGTGTTCGTCAGCCGGCCCATTCTCGCGTTCGTTCTGAACCTTCTGATCATCATCGCCGGCCTTGCCGCCCTGATGGGGCTGGAAGTGCGCGAGATGCCCGATGTCGATCAGCCGTCCCTTTCCGTGCGCACCACGTATGATGGTGCCGCGGCGGATGTCGTCGACCGCGAGGTCACGTCTGTCCTCGAGGACGCCTTCGGCGCCCTTGACGGCGTCAAGGCGATATCGTCCACGTCGAGCTACGGGTACAGCAGGATCACGCTGGATCTGACCAGCAACACGGACGTGGATATTGCCGCGAATGAGGCGCGTGAAATCGTATCCCAGACGTCCCGGGATCTTCCGGACGACATCGATGAGCCGACGGTGCGCAAGAGCGATGCGGATGCCGACCCCATCATCCGGCTGTCCCTTTCCGGCAACCGGAGCATGGCGGAGCTCACCCTGCTTGCGGAAGGGCGCATTACGGACCGGTTGTCGTTGATCGAGGGCATTGCCGAGGTCACGATCACCGGCACCCAGGCGGATGAGTTCCGCATCACCGTCTTCATGCCCGCCCTGCTCTCACGCGGGCTGACACTGGAAGATGTCAGCACGACGCTTGAAACCCTGCGCAATGATTATGCGCTCGGTTCGGTCGACAGCGCCGCCAACACGACGGTTCTTCGCTCCGTCAGCCCGGATGTGACTGCGGAACTGATCGGCGGACTGCGGATCAATGCCACCACCCGTGTTTCCGATGTGGCACTGGTCCAGTTGACAGGCGAGGAAAGGGATGCCTACGCGCGGTCCAACGGCCGCCCGTCCATCGGTATCGATATCGTGCGCCAATCCGTCGGCAACACGCTGACGATCTCTCAGGAGGTGCGCCAGGCGGTTGAGGAACTGAAAACCCAGTTGCCGACCGATGTGACGCTGAACGTCATGACTGATGACGGCGTGTTCATCGAGGGTTCCATCAAGGAAGTGACGACCTCCATCCTCATGGCCATCGGCATCGTGATTGCCGTGATCTTCCTGTTCCTGCGTTCCTGGCGTGCCACGCTTATTCCGGCCGTGGCCATACCGGTCGCCCTCATCGGCACCCTGGGGGCAATCTGGCTGGTGGGTTTTTCCGTCAATACCATCAGTCTGCTTGCCCTGGTTCTCGCCAGCGGCATGGTTGTGGACGATGCGATCGTCGTGGTCGAAAACATCGTTCGCAGACGACATGAGGGCGAAGGCGCCCGCCTTGCGGCGGTGAACGGGTCGAACGAGGTTTTCTTCGCCGTCATTTCCACGACCGCCACGCTCGCTGCCGTCTTCATTCCCATTTCTTTCCTGCCCGGTCAGGCGGGAGGGGTTTTCTCCGAATTCGGATTTGTCCTCGCCTTCTGCGTGACGATATCCTCCGTCGTTGCCCTGACCCTGGTTCCCATGCTCGCATCGATACTGGATCCGGGAGGCAAGCGCTCGAACCGGCCGTCCGGGGAGGAGGGGAATGGGGCAGACGAAAAGGTGGGAACCGTAACCCGGGCCTTCCTGTGGCTCATCGACCAGTCGATCCGGCTGCCGCTTCTTACCATCGGCATTGCATTGACGATTGCCGTCTTTGCGATCGGGGCCTCGCAGAAACTGACGAGCACGCTGACCCCGCCGGAAGACCGCGGCACCTTTTTCACGATCGTGGCGGGTCCGGTCGGGGCGAACAACGATTACATGAGCGAGCAGGCCGCGCAGGTGGAGGCCATTCTGCAGCCATACCGGGAAAGCGGCGAAGTGGAAGCCGTCCTGTCCCTGATCGGCAGGGGCGGCGGGACCACCGCATTCGTGATCGTCCGTCTGGCCGACTGGTCGGCGCGTGAGCGGTCCCAGCAGGAAATCGGTGCTGACCTGAACCGTGATCTGGCGCAGGTGCCGGGTGTCCGGATCCTGCTGCGTTCTCCCAATTCTCTCGGTATTCGCGGGGGCGGTTCGGGACTGAAATTCGCGGTGACCGGCAATGATTACGGCCGTCTTGAAGCCGGTGCCGCCGAACTGATTGCCGCGATGCAGGATGATCCGGTCTTTACCAATCCGCAACTGGCGGAGAACGATACCTCCCCTCAGATCAGCGTCGATATCGATCGGGACCGGGCCCTGGAGCTCGGCATCGAGCCGGAGACGATCGCCGACATGATCTCGGCGGTTACCGAGGGTCTGACGGCGACTTCCGTGTATCTCAACGGCGAGGAGGTCGATCTTATGATCCGGGTGGGCGGGAAGCCTGTGGACGACGATGGGGACCTGGAGCGCGTGTTTGCGCGAACCGATGACGGAAGCATCATCCCGTTGTCGTCGGTAACGCACTTTTCCACCGAACTGGCCCAATCGTCCTATGCGCGTGAAAACGGTTCGCTTGCGATCTCGATCAATGCGAACCTGCCTCCGGACGTGAGCCTGGGTACGGCTGTCGCGCGAATGAACGAACTTGCGGCGGATATCCTGCCTGACGGCGTGGGCGTCACGCTGCTCGGGGAGGCGGCGGAGCTGGAATCCGGCAAGTCCGGAACCTACGCCATCTTTGCCATCGCCGGACTGATCGTCCTGCTGGTGCTTGCCGCCCAGTTCGAGAGCTTCGTCAGCGCCACCATCATAATGCTCACGGTGCCCTTCGGTCTGGCGGCTGCCATGATGGCGATCACCCTCAGTGGAGGGACGCTGAACTATTACAGTCAGATAGGTCTGGTGATGCTGATCGGCGTGATGGCGAAGAACGGTATCCTGATCGTCGAGTTTGCCGATCTCCTGCGGGAGAAGGGGCAGGATATCGACAGCGCCATCCGCAACGCGGTCAGGCTCCGTCTCCGGCCTGTCATGATGACCATGGTCTCCACTGTCTTCGGTGGATTGCCGCTCATCCTGACGTCCGGTGCCGGGGCGGAAGCGCGGATTGCCGTCGGCTGGGTTGTCGTTGGCGGTCTCGGATTTGCCACCATTTTCACGCTGTTTCTCACGCCGGTGCTCTATCGGTGGATCGCGCCTCTGGGCGGTGCGCCCGGCGCGGCACACAGGAAGCTGCTGGCCGAAGTCGGGCAACCGGCTGAAATCAGTGCCTGAGCAGGCGTGAACCGCTCCAGATCCGGGTGCCGGTCGATTGCGACCATGCAACGGGCATGACGGCTGCGCCGGGGCATCGAGGTCCAGACCGGGAAGCCCGCAGGAGCTTGCGGGCTTTCTCATCGGATGCTCCCGTAACCCGGGATCCGCAGCAGCAGCCGGCGACAGCCCTGTTCCGACCCTCTCCATGACAGGTGACTGTCGACGCGTTGCAGCCACCCGGTCACCCCCGGGGACCTGCAGGGTGGCGGAGACCCGTCGCACAGCTCCTATCCCCCCACCGGGGATGCGGGGAGGTCTTTCCCCGCAGCCCGGGGCGGCATCGCCGGGCCCATCAGCGAATGCGAACAACCGCTGACCGTCTGTGCGTCCCGGACGGATGCGGGGATAAATCCCGGCAGCCGGTCCGACTTCTTCAGCGCCGGCATTTCCTCCAACACTTCGCCGCCGGTTCCGAAGCTCATGCCGGAGTGCAACAGGTCAGCGATGGTCTCGGTGCCTACGTTCTGAAGAATGCTTCCTGCACCGGTCAGAAAAATGACCAGCAACTTGATCAGGCGTGTCCGGCGCTTGCTGTCCTCTATGGCTTGATAGGTGTTCGGATCACGTTCTTCCGGTTTCATCTGCTTGTTCCTACGTTCGTAAGCGACTTGCAGGCTGGAAGATGGTCGGCAATTCGCCAGCCAAAGCGCAGGAAATGTGTCTCAAGCGTGATATTTTCGATCAATTGTGATCGCCCGAAGGTGGTCTCCGGGGACCGGAGACCAGAAGGTCATCCATCAGTCTTTGTGTCGCGAGTTGCGACCAGGCAGGATATGGCGGATGGCTGCCTTGGGAGCGGCGGGCCGGTTGTGGGGGGCTTCCGGTCGACGGACGCGATACGGCTCCGATGTCGTCGACAGGCCTGAGGGCGGCCGGTCTGATTTCCATCGAGGGGCCTGGAACCGGTGATCGGGCAAATGGCAAAGCCGTCCGGGGATGCCCCGGGCGGCTTGCTTTTCATGGACGACCATATTCGCCCGGATCAATTGTCCTGGAGCGCAACCGTCCGAAGGTTCCATTCAGGCCGCATGGGGAAGGCGAGGGTGATCGCGCTGACTGCGCTTGAATGCAACACGCTTCGGGGTTTCCGTCCGGTCTGTTTTCGTGACGGATGGCAGCCTATCCCCGAGGGGGCGGTGCGTCGTTCGGAAAACAGGCTGAAACTCCCTTCTGAACTTGCGTGCAGGTTCCGGAGATCGTCTGGTTGCGGCGCGGGTCATTGAAGGAACAGGGTGTTTGTTCCTGCTGGTTCGCACATGCTGCGATCGCTTCTTCGGGAACGCGGCGGGGCCTCTGGTTATTGGCTGCCATGAGGCCGTCGGACTTCGCCAGTATCGTAAGTCCGTTCAGCGTGCTGCCGCCGGCGGTCGAGCCAGAGTCGAAAAACAGGGTGTCCTCTCCCCTGACAATGCTTGCCGCCTGTAAGCCGCACCCGGTTACGACCATGAGAGCGATCGCAAATCTGAACCGGCGCGTGCGGCGCTTCCTGCGTGTGACGTCATTTTTTTCGGCTGGGGTGAGTTCTTCCGGGGTCATGCTTCAGATCCTTCGTTCCGAGGTGTATGCAGCGGGAAAATGAACCGCAAATCGCCAGCGAAAACGCAGGAAATATGGCCGAATCGTGTTTTTTACTTATTCCGGATCGAAGGAATATCCCACTCCGTAGACGGAGCGGATCGGGTCCCAGTCTCCGGTGGATTTGATCTTGTGGCGTATATTCTTGATGTGACTGTCGATCGTCCGGTCAAAAATTTCGCTGTCCTGGGGAAAGGCGAGATCGAGCAGCTGCGATCTGGAAAAGACACGGCCGGGACGCCTGTAAAGCGCCTCGAGCAGCTGGAATTCGCGTCTGGTCAGATTGAGCAGTTTTCCGTCCAGTCTGGCAATCCAGCCGGTGGTGTCTATGGAGAGCCTCGAGGAGGAGGATCCGGCTTCCGTTGAAGCGCCACGCGATCTGCGCAGGACCGTGCGGGCCCGGGCAATCAGCTCCCGCGGAGAAAACGGCTTGCAAAGATAGTCGTCGGCGCCCAGTTCCAGGCCGATCAGGCGATCTATTTCCTCCACCTTTGCCGTGACCATGATGATCGCCACGTCGGAGGACTGACGGACCTCGCGGCAAATCTCCAATCCGTCCTTGCCCGGCAGCATCAGGTCAAGCACGATCAGGTCGTAGGATCCGCAGAGAATGGCTTCGACGGCCGGTGTTCCGTGATCCAGATGATCGACAGCCATATCGGCGTCGATGAAATAGTCGCGCATGATTTCCGCAAGGGCGGTTTCATCTTCGACGACCAGGACTCTCGGAGCTATCTTTTCTTCTTCTTCAGGCATTTCGAAGGTCTTGCAATTGTGCGCTGTGCAGCGGCAGAGTGAGGGCGATACGCAATCCGCCGAGGTCGGAGAAGGACGCAGCGATAGTGCCGCCGTGGGCCGCGACGATCGTCTCGCAAATGGACAGTCCCAGCCCGGATCCGCCAAAAACACGCGAACGGGAGGTCTCCTCGCGGTAGAAGCGCTGGAACAATTTGGGCATGGATGTCCTGGCCGGAGACGGAGACGTATCTTCTATCACGAGCTTCGCCCGGTGATCCGAAACGCTCGCCTGGATCTGGATCTGACCCGGTGCATCGGTATATCGGCGTGAATTTTCAAGAAGGTTGTCCAGCAGTTGCCCGATCCTTGTCGGATCGCAGGCAATCGAAACGCCAGGCTCCAGGAACAGGGTCAGCGTGAGCCCCTCTTTCTCAATTCTCAATCGCGCCCTTTCGACGGCCTCGTTCACAAGTTTCGACAGGTCATGCCGGTTCGGATCGATTTCGATGTGACCTTCCTGGGTGCGCGCGAGAGAGTTGAGATCGTGGACAAGGGCGGAAAGACGCATGACGGAGGCGTGCAGTCCCGCCAGTGTTTTCGGATCCGGTTTCCGGATGCCGTCCTGAAGCGCCTCGATTTCCGCCCGCAGAAGGCTTACGGGCGTCTGGAGTTCATGAGAGGTGTTTGAGACCCAGAGGCGTTCGGCCTTTTCCTTGTTTTCGAGATTCTCGGCGAGTGAATTGAAATCGTCTATCAGGGCTCCCAGTTCATCCTGACGATTGTTGACGATGCGCGTTGCGAACCTTCCATCGGCCAGGGCATTGGCGCCTTCCGCAAGGAGGTTGACCGGTGTCAGAATTTGCCGGGCCAGGACGAAGGCGGCGATCAACGACAATGCAATGGCGGCCACGGAAACGACTATCAGCGATTTCGTCTGGCCTTCAAGAAAGACGGCATCCGCGGGGCCGGCGCCGCCGAGAGGGGCGGTCATGCCCAGCCAGCCAAGCGGCCTGGAGCTCGCGCCCGTGGTGCTGTCGGCATTGTCCGGAGCCGGGATCGGCCGTTTGGCGAAGCGGGTGCCGGAAGGCGCCGAGCCGATGAGGATCTCGCCATTGGCATCAAGGAGGATGATTCGGTCGGACAGCTGTTTCAGGTCAAAAGCCGGCCGCGGCCCGGGAGGCATCGGTCCTTCGGCACCGGCCGGGGGATGGCGCGGTTCCCCCGTCCTGAAGTTGTCGACGACGAATTCATGCCAGGACGCGTGCGATGCCACGAGATCGGGCCACCCCGGGTTTTCCGGATCATATGAGGCCGTCAGGGCCTGCTCCAGGGATTGCAGCCGACCAATCTCCTCCTGGAGAACATATTGCGCAAATCCTTCACGCATGCTCATGACGACAAGGAGCGCCATGGCGGCTACGATTGTCGCGGATGTCGCCCCTATTGCGATGAACAGCTTGCTGGTGAGGGAAAGTTTGCGCCAAAACATATGGAACTCGTGACCGGCAATTGTGGAGGGAACATGGAGATCATGTCCGCAAGGGAAGGCGAGCAAGAAAAATGAGCTCTCTTTCAAGAGTTCTGGGACATGCCGGTGCGGAGATGGCGACATATTTCCTGCATCCTGTCTTCACATTGTCATGCAATGTGGCACGCCAACAAAAGGAGCCGGACATGCATTTCAAAAAGCGGATCGCAGTCGCCCTGCTGGTGGCGGGCGGGGTTTCACAGACGGCCTTCGCTGACGATGAGACAGAACGTCTGGCGGAAATCTCCGCCTATTTCACGTCAGCGAACCTTCTGAAGCCGATCACGGTGGTCGACTGCACATTGTCCGGGGGCACCACGACCCGCTGTGCGTCCATTACCACCAATGCCGAACCGGGCGCCCGGGAAATGGGCCCCTGGTGTCCGGACTCGATCGAAGACGGTGCAGACAAGGGGGGGATATGGCTTGAAAGTGGAAGAAAATATGACGTTTCGGGCCAGTTCGTAAAACAGCTGGCCGAGTTCTATGAAGACCCGGACTGGCAGCTTTACGATACGCAGACCGGCAAGGTCCACGTCACCGACACGGAAGAAGCCTGCCGTGCGGCGGCCAGGCCGGATGTGGACGTGAAATATCAAAACTATTGCGTGGAATGCAGCCCCTCCTATCTGGGCGAAGATCATTCGACGACTTTTGTCATCCCGTTGGAACCGGTTGAGGCAAAGAAGAGCCTTTGGTTTCTCGATCTGTTCGACAGGCGGAGGCCGCCCGGTTTCGGCGTCGCGTTCGATGGTGTGAAACTCGAAGCCCCCGCACCTGTCGATGCGATCCTTGATGCCCATACGCTCGCCCCCTTCGATGACTGTGGTGGGCATGTGAACCCGCATGAGGGATATCATTATCATGCGGTTACCGGCTGCACGCCCGAGATAGCTGCCGCCGAGGAACATGCTCCGATGATCGGTCTGGCCCTCGATGGTTACGGGATATTCGCGCAGTTGAACCGGGACGGGAGCGAACCGGCAGGTCTCGATGAATGCCGAGGCCATGAGGAACCGGGGCTCGGATATCACTATCATGCCGACGCGGCCGGCTCGAACCTGATCATCGGCTGCCTGAAGGCACAACACGGGTGTACGCTGG
The DNA here is from genome assembly GCF_003075075.1 of Labrenzia sp. 011. Lineage (GTDB taxonomy): Bacteria > Pseudomonadota > Alphaproteobacteria > Rhizobiales > Stappiaceae > Roseibium. The sequence goes on from NZ_QCYM01000004.1 coordinate 49,853, forward strand.
ACGACCCGGACAAAAGCTGCGATGCCAGCGTCAGGCCGGAAAGACCCTAGGCCGGCAGCCCGGTCAGGCACGCTGATGATACGGGCCGAAGCCGGGTGGGATTCTGATGTTTCGTTCGCGGTCACGGCCTGCCGAGGGGAGACATTGCGGCGCTCGCCTGAATCGGGCCGGCTGTTGCATCGAGGCGGAAACGAGGCGAACCACCGTCAGACCCTGTCCGGACTTACGGACCCGGCCCGGAGGAGCCGGTCCCTTTCATGTCACCTGCTTCGGTGACAGGCCGAATTCCCGTTTGAAGGCAGTGGAGAAGTTGGCGGGTGAGGAATAGCCGGCCAGATGGGCGGCATCCGCGATCGTGGCCGAGTCCCGTTCCAGCGCTTCGCGGGCTTTTTCCAGCATGAAGCGGCGGATGAAGCGGGAGGTCGACAGGCCATAGCTGCGCGACAGCAGGCGCTGCAGGGAATTCTGGCTCATGCCGGTATGCCGGGCGAGTTCTTCCGCCGTCACCCAGTGGCCTTTCTGGCTGCCAAGGTAGTGTTCGATGGCCCGCAGACGCTGCCGGTCCTGGCCGCTGCCATGGGCTCCCGGATCGCCTTCAGACCGGTTTTCCGAAAAGTGCCGGAAGGCTTCTTCCAGGAGACCGTAGACCCGTCCGGCGATATAGAGCCGGTGCTGGAACGGGGACCGGCCCGGTGCGGCGATGATCTGCTCGGCCAGACTGATCGCATGGCTGCTTGGCCACCAGCTCATGTGGGTCATGTGTTCCGCGGTGAAGTCCAGGAAGGCCGCATGGTCGGGATCGGTGGCGTCGAGATAGGTCCGCACCCATGCGTGGGACACCGTGATCACGACTTTTTTCAGACGGACACCCCGGCGCGCCTGCCGGACAAATTTTTCCGGCCGGTTCTGCGAGTAGACGGTCGCCACCGGCTGCCAGCGCCGGGCGGCAGCGTCATAGCGCGGCATGGGCACGCGGAACGGCCCCACATAGGCTTCGACTTCCCCCTCGAGGAAGAGCGAGACGCACAAGCGCGGTTCCGTGTCTGATTCGATCTTCAGATCATGCAGATCTTCCGCATTGGAACAATGCACGGACAGTCCGTCCTCGATTTTCACGAAATGGATCGCACCGCGCAGAACCGGATCTTCCGTCTCCAGTCTCGGCCCGAGCCAGCGCACGGGCCGGGTATCCGCATGACGGATAAGGTCTTCCTTGGTGACGTAGTGTCTTTGGTGGTCGGTCGGAACAAACATGTCGGTGCCGTATCTCGTGGAGAAAACAAACCGGGATGGTCCGACAATGCCGGTCTGTCCGGCTGTCCAAAGACCCGTCCCGCCGTCCGGTGGGATTCGCAAAGGTCTTTGAGTGACAGGCAAACGGATTCGGAATTGTCTGGACCCGGCAAGCCACTTATCAAATACATGAGTAATTAAATCAAGTTTAAGTCCTGCCGGCATCTCGCATGAGTCAGGTGCCGGGGGATTGTGGTTGGGGTGCAATATGAAGTGTCGTGTTTCAATTCGGGCGGTAGTTGTGGCGTCTGTCAGCGGTCTGGCTCTGACAGCGGGGCAGGCAGGCGCCCAGGACGTGCAGCAGCTTGAAACCGTTGTCGTCACGGATGCGGAAGCGGACAAATACGAGGCGCTGGAAACCAGCGTCAACATCAGCCGTGAAGAGATCGAGGCGCGGCAGCCCGCCGATCTGAAGCAGCTGTTCCAGGGAACCCCTTCCGTGACCACCGCCGGCGGCAGTCCGGCCTCGCAGAAAATCTACGTGCACGGGATCGACCAGTCCAAGCTCAACGTGACGGTCGACGGGGCCCGGCAGAAAAACAACGTCTGGCACCATAACGGCGATCTTGGCATCGATCCGCGCTTCCTGAAGGCCGTCGAGGTCAACGAAGGCGTGGCGCCTGCCGATGGCGGCCCCGGTGCGCTGGGCGGCTCCGTGGAATTCGAAACGGTGGATGCGGTCGACATGCTGAAGGAGGGGCAGAAGCTCGGTGCGCTCGTTTCCTTCGGCTACGACACCAATTCCATGACGCTTACGGGAACCACCGCCGCCTATGGCATTGAACAGGGCTTCGAGTATTTCGGCGCCCTGACACGGGCGGAAGGTCAGGACTACGATGCGGGCGACGGGTTTACGGAGCCTGGAACCGCAACGGACCTCTGGACAGGCCTCGGCAAGCTGGCCTACCAGAGCCAGGAAGGGCATCGTTTCGAGGTCTCGGGTGAATATTACCGTGACAACGGCTATCGGCGGCTGCGTACCAACATGGGAGCGGTCGGCACGGACTTCAACGAGAATCTCTATGAACGCATCACGACGACCTTCAGGTATTCTCTGGAAGGTGCCGATGGCCAGTTCGACCCGGATGTGCTGCTCTATTACAACCGCAACAAGCTGAGCAGGCCGAACAATTCCGGCTACACGCGGGCGAGCGGGGATTTCAATTCCGATCTGCAATCCCTCGGCGGCCACATCGAAAACCGTTTTCACTTCGCCATGGGAACGCTTACGGCCGGTGTCGATTTCTACCACGACCAGATCGATATCGAGCGGTTCCACTTTTCCACCAATGCCTCTGAAGACATCACCAATATCGGCGGCTACGTGCAGGCCCGGCTCATGCCGGTTCAGGGTCTCGATGTTTCGACCGGCCTTCGGGCGGATTTCCAGAGCTATCATTCCGTCGATGACCAGACCTTCGACAACGTGGGTCTCTCGCCGAACATCAATCTGGGCTACGAGATCTTCACCGGCCTGACGGTCAATGGGGGATATTCCTATGTCTTCGGCGGTCTGGAGCAGTCAGAGGCGGCGCTCTACCACGCGCAGGACTACACCTATTCCTCCGATCTCGACCCGACGACGGCGCATAATGCCAAGGTCGGCCTGACCTACCGGTGGAGCGGCCTGACCCTCGGGGCGGACCTGTTCTACATCAAGATGCTGAATCCGATCACCTACGACTATGCGACCCTCACGCGCGTCAATGGCGACGACCTGATCTCCAAGGGCTTCGACCTTTCCGCGCGCTTCGACTGGGCCAATGCCTATGTGTCGGCCGCCTATACCCATACGGATGTCGAGTATGGCGACCGGATCGCTCTCTTCGGGGATGTGAACTCGGCTGTGCCGGTGGGCGATATTCTGGCGCTCGGCGCAGGGTATACCTTCGAAGACTGGGACCTGACGCTCGGGGCCGATGCGGAAATCGCATTCGAATATTCCAACCAGGACCTTGCGGACAACGGCTTCGAGAACCCGATCCCGGGATATGAAGTGGTCAATGTCTTCGCTGAATGGGCGCCCACGTTCGGAGAGACCGATTTCTCCCTGAGAGCCGAGGTCAACAATATCTTCGACGAGACCTACTACAGCCGGGGCAGCTACAGCGCGACAAGCCGTGTGGTGCCTGTCAATTCGCCGGGACGGAGCTTCTTCCTGACGGCCTCCGCTAAATTCTGAAGATAGAATTCATCTTTTTCGCGCGGGCCGGTTCCCCCGGCTCGCATTTTCAGTGTAAAGAACGGACCGCCAGGGCAATGTTCATCGTCACCACGACGGCAGAGACCGCCTCAGCCTCAAAATATCTTCAGCAGCTTTGCAAGCATTTTGCCCACAAGGTTCCGGCCGAATGGGATTCTGCGTCCGGCAAGGTGTGTTTTCCGTTCGGTTCGTGCCGGATGGAAGCTTCGCCGACCTCCCTGACGATCCGCTGCGAGGCCGACGAAGAGCAGAAAATCGACCGCATGAAATACGTGATCGACGATCACCTCGAGCGGTTTGCCTGGAGAGAGAAACTGACACTCGAATGGTGCGGGCCGGACAGTTCCAGGCAGGACTGACGCCCGCAGGATTGCTCCAACGGGAGAGCTAAGGGATGAAAAGATCTTTGGTTCCGGCACTGGTTTCGGCCTGCCTCCTTGCTAGCGCGGCCGGCGCGCAGTCGGCCGAGTCGATTTCCATTCAGCTGAATGGCGCCGAGACGGTTGGCGACGCCTGCAGACTCACCTTCGTCATCCGCAACGAACTCCCGAAACCGGTCAAGGCTCTCGGGCTCGATCTGGTGATGTTCGACAGGTCCGGAGGGGTGGCCGGCTATGCGGCCGTCGACTTCGGAGACTTGCCTGCCGGAAAGACCCGGGTCCGCCAGTATGACGTGGCCAGGGGCGAGTGCTCCGGCATGTCGCGCGTGCTGCTGAACGAGGTCCGGGCTTGCGAAATCGACGGCGAACCGGCCGGAGACTGCCTGCCCAAACTGCAGCTCAGCACCCGTTCGGAAATCGATTTCATCCTTTGATCCAGATTGTGTTGACCAGACATGCCCGAAGGCGCTGATGTAACGATGCCGCAATTCCTTTCTCCCCTGACCGGCCTGATCGACCAGGGCGGTCCGGTGGTCATTTTCCTGCTTGTACTCTCGCTTGTCGCGGTGGCCCTGATCGCGGCCAAGATCCTGCAGTTCACCTTTCTTGGCGTCGGACGTTTCGGGGCCGCCCGAAAGGCGCTTGCCGCCTGGCTGGACGGACATCCGGATGACGCGAAGGCGATTGCCGCGCGGGGCAGGTCGGTTGTCGCGGACATCATGCTGAAACTGATCCTGGGCAGCGGGGCCGGTTCGGCTCCGGCGGAGGTGCTGAAAGAGGATGTGGAGCGTATCTGCATCCAGCGGATCAACGCGCTTCGGGCCTATCTGCGCCCGCTCGACATGATCGCGCAGACCGCACCTCTGATCGGTTTGCTCGGGACCGTGCTCGGCATGATCGAAGCCTTTCAGGCCATGCAGGGCGCGGGGGCCGCTGTGGACCCCTCGGTGCTTGCCGGCGGAATCTGGGTGGCCCTGCTGACGACGGCGGTCGGCCTCGCCGTGGCGATTCCCGTTTCCGCGGTCGTCGGCTGGCTCGACAGCCGCATCGAGGCGGAGCAGTCCGAGATGGAAGCGCTGGTGACCGCATTCTTCACCGGCGCGGTCGCCGAGCGAGGGCCCGGGCGGGTCGTGTCTCTCGAAGCGCCACCGGAGACGAGGCATGCAGTTTAAGCCGAGAACGCGGCGCCGGCCTGTCGGCCTCACCTCGCTCATCGATGTCATTTTCCTGTTGCTGCTGTTTTTCATGCTCGCCTCCAGCTTCACCCGCTACCAGGCGCTAGACGTTTCGAGCGGCGGCGAGGGCGGCGGTGCGGATGTCCGGCCGGCCTATCTGCGTATTCACTCGGCCAGCAAGCTTGACCTGAACGGCAGACCGCTCGTGAAGGCCGAGCTGTCCCAGCGCTTTGCCGAGCTGAAGGAAGACAGTCTCGTCGCGATCTGGTCCGGGCCGGAGGCGAATGTTCAGGATGTGGTCGACAGCATGTCCGCAGCGCGCCAGACCGGCCTGCGGACCGTTCTGGTAACCGGAAACTAGGTGATTTCATGCGCATGAAAAAACAGCAGCGCCGGGAACCGCCGGAAAACACCATTCCGCTGATCAATGTCGTCTTCCTGATGCTGATCTTTTTCCTGTTTGCCGGGTCGATCGCCAGGGATGACGCACGGCAGATCAAGCCGCCGGTGAATATCCTCGAGGATGAAACCATCCGCTCCACGGGCGCGCTGATCATCGACCCGCAGGGGCGGACCTATGGCGGTGAGATCGAAATGACCGTCACCGACTGGCTGGCGCAACGGGAAGAGACGTCCGAAGAAGACGGTCCGATCAAGGTGGCTGCCGACGGTACCCTGAAAGCCGATGCCCTGGAAAAGGTGCTCAAGGACCTGAAAGAAGCGGGCCGCAGGGATATTGTCCTGATCACCAGAAGGGGCGCGCAGTGACTTTCTCCCGTTTCCTGCTGGCGGGTGCCGTCGTTTCGCTGGTGCTGCACGGTACCGGCGCGGCGTATTTTGCCAAGGATCCGGACGACGTTTCGATCGCCGCCTCCCAGGGCGGTGGCGTTTCCGTGATCGGATCGCTCGAGGACCTGGTCGCCGGTGTCCAGGTGGAAATCGTGTCCGAGACCAGGCCGGTGGAGGAGATCGAACCGGATCCCGATCCGCTGGAGCCTGTCACGGAGCCGGTGAAAATGACCGAGGTGCCACCGGACACAGCGGTGAAACCGGTGGAGATCGCTTCCGTTCAGCCGGCCGCTGCTGCTCCGGTTGTCGCCGGCGTGACTTCGGCGGATCCGGTAACGGCCGCAAAACCCGTCGAGACCGTTCAGCCGGAAGCCACGCCACCGACCGAAACGGTTCCCGAAGCACCGGAAACGGTCAGGCCGGTGGAGGCTGTACAACCGACGGAGCCGCAACAGGACCGGACACCGGTCGAGATTGCCAGGGTCGAACCGCCTGTGAGCGTCGAGCCGGTCAAGCCAGTTTCCGAGGTCCTGCGGCCTGTCGAGGATCCGCTGCAGGATGTGACAGAGACGCCCAGAACCAAGCCGAAACCGCCGTTCCGCACGACACGGCCGAAAAAGACACCGGACAAAAAACTCAAGACGGCGCAGACCAGGGGCGCCGAAGCCAGTTCCCGGAAGGGCGGAGAACGGGTCACCAGCAAGACGGCCCGTTCAAACTCCAACGGACGCAAGGACAGCAAGTCCACGGATGGCGGTACCAGGGCGACCTCGAATTACAAGGGGAAGATCCTGGCAAAGCTGCGGCGTGCGAAACGCTATCCGCGACAGGCGCGTCGCGAGAATCTCAGCGGAACGGTGCAGGTCGCCTTCACCATCTCCCGAAGCGGGGCGGTGTCGGGCATTCGCGTCGTCCGCTCCTCCGGTCAACCGGTCCTCGACCAGGCGGCGCTGGACATGGTGCGCCGCGCGGCGCCCATGCCGAAATTTCCCGCCGGGATGACCGTCGGCAGACTGAGCCTTCAGGTGCCGGTGCGCTTCAGCCGTTAACAGCGAAGGACACCTTCGGCCGCTTTCCGTCCATCTGAGGGGCAAGGCGGCGCAGACCATTTTGCGGCGTGAGGCAAACGATATTTCAAACAGTGTTTTACATGAGTAAAATTCTCATGTATACGATCCGGCGTGCCGTGCAAGTGGGGCCGGCACAAGCCAATCTCGGCTGACCCGCCGGATCCAGCTGCTTTCGAGACATCAAGAACAAGGGGGCTGACCTTGCCTGATCGCATGCGTCTATCAATTCTGCTTGCCAGCACAGTACTATCATCCACGCTGATCGCGGACATGGCCGCAGCGCAGGACAGCTCGTCGTCTTCCTCCGTGTCGGCAGCAGATGACATCACGCTGGAGACCATCGTGGTCACGCCAAGCGAAGCGGATCGTTACGACAAGCACCACGGGGCGGCGGACCGCGCGCAGTCGATCTATATTCCGCTCGAGGAGCTGCAGCGGACCGATCCGCAGAGTCTGCGCGAGGTCTTCGCGGGAGATGCGTCGATTTCGGTCGGCGGTGGCATTCCGGTTTCGCAGAAGGTCTTCGTCAATGGGATCGACGAGGCCAATCTGGCTGTCTCCATCGATGGCGTGCCGCAGGGCAACCGGATCTTTCACCACACCAGCACCAATTACATCGACCCCAGCTTGCTGAAATCCGTCCGGGTGGATCCGGGGGTCGCGCCGGCCGATGCCGGCTTTGCCGCCCTGGGCGGGTCAATTGTCTATGAAACGGTCGACGTGCAGGATCTCCTGCTCCCGGACCGCAATGTGGGCGCCTTCGCTTCCGTGAGTTACGACAGCAACGGCAGCACGTTCAGCGAAAGCGGGGCGGCCTATGCGCGCCATGGAATGTTCGAAATTCTCGGCTATGCAAAATTCGCCGATGGCGACGACTACGAGAACGGTGACGGTTTTACCATTCCGGGAACTGCAGCCGGTTTTCACAGCCTGCTTGGCAAGGCGGCTGTTGAAGTGGACAACGGTTACCGCTTCGAGGTCAGTGGTCAGCAGGTGTCGGACGATTCCCTGCGTCCCTACAGGGCCAATATCGGCGGTCTGAACGGCGACTATTCCCTGCGGCCCTATGACCTGAAGCGGACGAATTTCTCGGTTAGCTTCGGCAGAGACGAAGTCGAAGGTCTCTGGAACCCGCAATTTGTCGTCGGCTACAGCGAGAACGACTACACAGTGCCTGAACCCTACGGCAGCGAAGGCCTCGGCAGTGCCTGGACCGCCAAGATCGAGAATGTCTTCGAATTCAACGAAGGCAACACTCTGACAACCGGTGTCGACCTGTTGTCCCAGATTGGCGACTATTACGACCCTGCGGAGACCTACCGGGAACAGGTCACCAATGTCGGCGCCTATGTTCAGGCCCGCCTGCGGCCGATCGACCGGATCAACCTGTCCTTCGGCGGTCGTGCCGACAACAACCGGTTCGAAGGCAAGGACGGCACCACGCTGGACAATTCCGGGCTGAGCGGCAACGTCTTCGCGGAGGTCGATGTCTACGGCGGCTTCTCCGTCAATGCCGGTTACTCGAATGTCTTCGGGGGCATCGATCTGGAGGAAACCTTCGAATACTGGCGGCCCTGGGACTACGGCAATCTGAAGCCGGTCCGTTCGGACAATCTGACCGCCGGTGTCAAATACGAGCATGCCGGCTGGTTCGCGGAAGGCAACGTGTTCAACACCCGCTTCTGGAACTATCGCGACGGCGACGGCAATACGGATTTCTCCAGCTGGGGCTTCAATCTCGGCGCCGGATACAATTGGGGCAATGGCTTTGCCAAGATCTCCTATGCGGATACGCGGCTGGCCCTGGCCGACTCGGTGGTTGAATCCTACTACCTGATCAATGTCGGCGCCGGTGTCGGTCAGATCATTTCCGGTGAAATCGCCCATACCTTTACGCGCTACGACGTCACGCTGGGGGCATCAGTGGACGCGGCGCTGGAATATGACGGCTTTGTCTCGGCCGGTTACGAGCCGCTGGATCCCTATACGGTTTTCAACGCCTATGCGGAATACAAGCCGAAACAGTTCGAATATCTCTCGCTCCGGGTCGAAGCCAACAATATCTTCGACGAGAATTATGCGGACCGGGCGACCTACGGACAGGAGTATGACTCCATCACGCCGCTCTACGAACCGGGCCGTTCCTTCCGGCTGACCGCCAAGCTGCGCTACTGATCCTGGATATAGCGAAGACATGCACACCGGCGGTCGGCCGCGGGTGTGCATGTCATGCGTGATGCAGGGCGATCAGCTTGCCGTCGAGTTCCCGGATACGGACCTCCATGTTGTAGATTGCCGACAACGTCTTTTCGGTCATGAAATCTGCGGTCTTCCCCTGCGCGGCAACCGTGCCATCCTTCAGCGCTATGATGCGGTCCGCATAGGCGGCGGCATAGTTGATCTCGTGCAGCACGACCACGATGGTCTTGCCGTGGGTATCGGCAAGGGAGCGCAACTGCTTCATCAGATCGCGCGCGTAATGCATGTCGAGATTGTTCAGCGGCTCGTCAAGCAGCAGATAGTCCGTGTCCTGGGCATAGGCCATGGCCACAAGCACGCGCTGGCGCTGTCCGCCGGACAGCTCGTCGATGAAGCGTCCGGACAGGTCCCCGAGATCGAACATCTCCAGGGCCTCCCCGACCTTCTCGCGATCATGATTCCCCGGTCGTCCCCTGTGGTGCGGAAAGCGGCCGAAACCGATCATCTCCCGGACGGTGATGCGCGAGGCAATGCTGGTGATCTGGCGAAGAATTGCAAGTTTCAGGGCCAACTCCCTGGAGGGGCTTTGCCGAACATCGAGCTCGTCAAAGGTGATCCTGCCGGTCTGCAGCGGCAGCAGCCGCGCCATCAGCGCAAAAAGGGTCGATTTCCCGGCGCCGTTCGGGCCGATCAGGGCAGTGATGCCGCCTTTTTCGATTGTCAGCGAGATGTCCTTCAGGACCGGAGCTTTGCCATGACGGAACGAGACATTTTCGATCGTTATCATGCGCGCACCTTTCGCAGGATCAACATGAGGAAGACGAGGCCTCCCAGAAATTCGACGACAAGGCTCAGGCTGCCGCCCATGCCGAGCACCCGCTCGAACAGGGTCTGGCCACCGACAAGCACGATGACGGAGATCAGGACCGAGCCGATCAGCAGATCGCCGTGATGCTGGCTCCGGATGATCTCATAGGTGAGCGCGCTGATCAGCAGGCCGAAAAAGGCGACTGGCCCGACCAGTGCGGTGGAGGTTGCCACGAGAACGGAGACAAGGACCAGTCCGGTAAACAGCTCCCGCCGGTGGTCGAGCCCGAGGCTGATCGCCTGTTCACGGCCGAGGGCCATCACGTCGAGCACATGCCGCTTGCGCCAGGCAAGGAGGCTGCACAGGAGAATCAGAGCCCCGGACACCAGCAGCAACTGGGTGTTCGCCTTGTTGAAGCTCGCGAACATGGCCCCCTGGACGACCGCGAATTCGTTCGGATCGATCAGGCGCTGCAGCAGGGCGGTAAGGCTGCGGAAGAAGACGCCGAATATGACGCCCACGAGCAGCATGCGGAACAGATCGTTCAGGCCGCTGCCGAGCAGGCTGCCGAAAAGCGCAAGCGCCGCACCGGTCAGCAGCGCCACCTCGAAGGCGAATTTCGCGTCCGCCGGGATGGCCGCATATCCCAGCCCTCCGAGCAGAAACACCAGCCCGGTCTGGAGCAGCACATAAAGCGCGTCGAAACCCATGATGGATGGGGTCAGGATGCGGTTGCTTGTCAGAGTCTGGAACAGGAGTGTCGACAGGGCGAGGGCGGTGGCAACCAGAAGGAGGGCGGCGAGTTTCGTCCCCCGGAAGCTCAGTATGAAGCCCCAGTTTCCGCGCGCGCCGATTGTCATGTAGGCGAGGATGGCCAGACCGGCGAGGACGCCCAGCACGAGCAGTTTCCTAGCGTGCATGCACCGGCCTCGCGAACAGGAGCCACAGGAACACGCCGGTGCCGACGACACCGAAGACCGTTCCGGCCGGAATCTCGTAAGGGTAGCGCAGCAGCCGGCCGGCAATGTCGCTGGCCAGCACCAGGATACCGCCGAGAAGCGCCACAAGGGGCAGAGTCCGGCGGGCGTTGTCGCCATGAAAACGGCTGACGATGTTGGGAACAACGAGTCCCACGAAGGGCAGCATGCCGACGGTGATGACAGTGAAGGAGGTGATCAGGGCGACGATGCTGAGGCCGATGATCAGTACCTGGCGGTAATTGAGACCAAGACCGGTGGCAGCGTCCCGGCCAAGGCCGGCGATCGTGAACCGGTCGGCATACAGATAGGCGACCAGCGCCACCAGTCCGGCGGCCCAGAGCAGTTCGTAGCGCCCCTGCAGCACCCCGGAAAATTCGCCGTTCATCCAGATGCTGAGATACTGGATCAGATCGTTTTCATAGGCGATGAAGGTTGTGATCGCGGCGATGACGCTGCCATAGACGATGCCGGTCAGCGGCACCAGCAGCGGCTGGGATGGCGGCAGTCTCTGGACAAGCGCGAGAAAGACCGCCGTGCCCGCGAAGGCGGCGCCGCTGGAGACGATCATTTTCAGGAAAATGGAACTTGTCGGCATCAGCATGGTTACGGCCAGAAGGCCGAGTGCGGCGCATTCGGCGGACCCGGCGGTCGCCGGTTCGACGAACCGGTTGCGTGCCAGCATCTGCATGATGACGCCGGCGACGGCCAGAGAGGCACCCGCCAGGAATGCCGCGAGCGTGCGCGGTACGCGGCTGATGAGAAAAAGCTCGAGTCCCTCCGGCGTTTGAAGAAGGTCCAACAGGCCGATATTTGCTGCGCCGATGGCGAAGCTTGTCAGGATGAGGCCGGCCAGAAGGCCGGTCAGCCCGATGGACCACCGGATCGTTGTGGACGGAAATCGGCGTGTGCTCGGGTGCAAAGCCTCTTTTACCGCTTAATTCGCCTTGGAAAACGCGGCGGCAAGATCCGCCATCGTGTCCAGCACGGATTGGTATCCGCCGGCGGAGATATAGATCTTGGCGGCATCCAGATAAATGACCTGACCTTTTTTCCAGGCGGTCGTTTCCGCAACGAGCTTGTTGTCCAGGGTTTCGGCGGCGGATGCGCCTTCGGCACCGATCGCGGCCGCCCGGTCGATCACCAGCAACCAGTCCGGATTGACGTCCCGAATGAATTCGAACGACACGCCCTCGCCATGGGTGGAATCTTCGGTGGTCTCGACGGCGGCATCGATGCCGAGCTCCGTATACAGCCAGCCGAAGCGGGAGCCGGGGCCATAGACGCTGATTTTCGGGCCGTTGGTCAGGACAATGAGGGCCTTGCCTGCACCGGTTGCCTGTGTCCTGAGGCTGTCGATGGCAGCTGCCATTTCCGCATCCAGCCTCGCGGCCTCCTCCGTCTTGTCGAAGAGTTGACCATATGCGGCCAGCCGGGCCCGGGCCTGATCCAGAAGACCGTCGCCCCAGATGGTCACGTCGATGGTCGGTGCCAGGGCGGAAAGCGCCTCGACCTGGGACGAAGAACGGCCGCCGGCAATGATCAGATCTGGCTGCAGGGCGTTGAGGGCCTCGAAATCCGGTTCGAAGAGGGTTCCGATCGGTTCCGCGGATCTGGAGATGTCCTCAAGGTGATCGACATAGACATTTTGCGGTGCTCCCGCGATGGCGACGCCGAGCGCGTTGAGCGTGTCGATGGCCGCGATGTCGAACACCGCGATCTTCTCCGGGCTGGCGGGAACCTCTACCGGCCCCTTGGCCGTTTCGATCGACACCGTGCCTGCCAGGGCCTGGGTGCCAAGCACCATTGCAGCCGCCAGAGCGGCGAGGGAAGGAATGCTGCGCATCGTCCGTCTCCGAATATGGACGCCTGGCTGTTCCCGAAAGATGGCTGAGCGTGAAAAAGCGAGATTGCCGCAAGGCCTTGTGATCGAAGTGCTCACGGCCTGTCCGTCATGCCAAATGCGGTCCGGGAATTCAAGCTCCCCGGCTTGTGATTGTCGTCTCCAGGCGCGAAAGATATGCCTTTACGCCCGCAACAAGGAACGCGCGGATCGCCCCGACCAGGGCAGGGTTCGATTCTTCCGCCGCCATTGCCTCCATGGCGTCGACGGACGTGGTGAACATCAGCCCGATCAGCACAGGTGCCTGCAGCATTTCCCGGTCGATCTGCGGTGTGGTTGCCAACAGCAGGCCGATCAGTCTGGAAATGCCCGGGGCCGTGTAGTCCTGGGCTCTGGTCAGTACGGCTTCCTGTTCGGAGGAGGCACGCTGGATGAGATAGATGAATGGGTCACGCCGACCCGTTCGGGGATCGAAGCCGAGATTGACCAGGGCGTCGAAATAGGCGCCGGTCAGTTCGGCGATATCGGGTGCCGTGGTGTTGTTACGTGCGGTGACCGCGTTCAGGCGCTCCAGCAGCTCGGCATCAAGTTGCAGAAACCGGCGTTTCAGGATTTCGAGCAGGAGTTCCGTCTTGCTGCCGAAATAATAGTTCACCGCGGCGACATTCGCCTCCGAAGCATCGGTGATTTCGCGCACGGACGTTGCCGCGATCCCCTTTTCGGCCATCAGCCGTTCTGCATTGGAAAGCAAGCGCTGGCGTGTGGATTCCGATTCCATGACCTCTCCTCGGTTCATGAAAACGATGTAGACGGTTCATGCCGCAAATTCAAACGCCGTTTGACTTCTGCGCGGGGGCCCGGGCCAATTGCCACGGCAGCGGGACGGGTTCGCCGGTTCCGGTTTCGCTGATCGGAACCCGATCCCGCTGTCAGTCTGTTGCGGTCCCGGCTTCATCCGGGGCATAATTGGCAAGGCACCAGGCCCAGACTGCGTCGACGGTATCGCGCGGGTGCGGCGAGCGTTTCCGCACGAGGTAGAAATCCGAACCGACCTCGAACCCGGCCGGGCAGACCTTGATCAGTCGTCCCGTATCCAGATCCGCCTGCACGAAGGCCTGACAGGCAATCGCAATTCCCTGACCCGCAAGAGCGGCATCGAGCGCAAGTGATGTCTGGTTGAAAACAGCCCCGGGCAGTTTCCCGCCCGTGCCGAAAAACTTTGGCCAGTGATTGTCGGCATCGTGAAGCAGCGGCAGGCTCCTGATCTGCGCGCGGGTCACGGGCAGGCCGACGTCTTTCAGCAGATGCGGGCTGGCCACAAGAACGAGGTCCTGACGGAACAGCAAATGGGTCTCGAGAGAGGCGGGGAACGGCGGCCGTGTCTGACGCACCGCGATGTCGACCTGTTCACGGTCAAAGTCGGAGACGGTCACTGTTGCGACGGTGCGCAATTCCACTCCGGGCAGCGCCGTCTGGAGCCCGGAGAGACGCGGGATCAGCAATTTCGTCGCAAATGTCGGCGTGACACTGATCGTCAGGGTTTCGGCGCGGCCATGAAGCTGTGCTGTTGCCTTGTTCAGGGTGTCGAATGCGCGGGTGACTTCGGAAAGATAGGCAGCGCCCCGGGCGGTCAGTGCAACTCCGCGGGGCAATCGCTGGAACAATGAAATGCCCAGATGGTCCTCCAGCAGCCGTACCTGCTGGGCAACCGCTCCCTGGGTGACGCCAAGCTCTTCGGATGCCTTGCGGAAATTCAGTTGTCGCCCGGCCACTTCGAAGGCGCGCAAGGCGTTGAGTGGTGGCAATGACCTGCGAGAGTCCGGCATGTCTATCCTGTAGATTTTCTACACTATAGCAGGTTTCCTTCTGGCGAGAAACAAACCTGCGAATAGGCCATTATGCCGCTCAAGCCGCTCTGGCGGCATCCCCACGAAAACGAACCACCGCTGGCCCGCTTTCCCTCTGAACTGGCAGTAACCGGGCCGGAGATGTCGCTTCGCCCCTACTCCGGTAGCGGATCGGCCATATCGGGACAACACCGGGAATTTCAATGACGACACACCGAGAAATACTGATGCCAACGTCATATTCGGTCATTCTGGCCGTTAGCGGCACTCACCTCATCAACGACCTGATCCAGTTCCTGCTGCCGGCACTCTACCCGGTCCTGAAGACACAATATGCGCTCACCTATTTTCAGCTGGGCCTGCTCACGCTGGCCCAGCAGATCACAGCCTGCATCCTGCAGCCGGTCATGGGGCTTTACGGCGATCTGAAGCCGAAGCCCTATGCGCTTGCTGTTTCGATGACAGTGGTGGCCGTGGGCGTGGTGATGCTGGCGACCGCTGGTTCGTTTGTCTTCCTGCTCCTGGCGGCCACCGTTCTGGGTATCGGCTCGGCCCTTTTCCACCCGGAAGCTTCGCGCGTGTGCCGCATGGCCTCCGGCGGCAGGCTCGGATTCGCCCAGTCCAGCTTCCAGGTCGGCGGCAATACGGGAACAGCTCTCGGGCCTCTTGCCGCAGCCCTGTTCGTTTTGCCCCTCGGGCAGATCAGCACCGTCTGGTTCGGTCTGCTTGCCGTCGCCGCGGTCATGATCCTGATCCGGGTCGCAGGGTGGTTCACCAATCACCAGCGAATGATGCAATCAGCCGGGGCGCAGCGGAAATGGACCTCGCAACTGCCAAGGAAGCGCCTGATTCTCTCGTTTGCAGTCATCGGTGCCCTCCTCTTGAGCAAATTCGTCTACATCGAGACGTTCAAGAGCTACTATGCCTTTTACCTCATTGACCGGTTCGGACTGTCGATCTCGGAGGCGCAGACAGTCCTGTTCCTTTTCCTTGGTGCGCTCGCGGTCGGCACCTTTTTCGGTGGCCCGGTCGGAGACCGCGTCGGCCGCAGGAAGGTCATCTGGGGGTCTATCGTGGGCGCGTTGCCTTTCGCGCTTGTCCTGCCCCACGCCAGCCTGTGGGGCGTCATTGTTCTCAGCATCGTCGTGGGACTGATCCTGTCTTCCGCCTTCTCGGCCATCGTCGTCTATGCACAGGAGCTGCTGCCGCAAAAAGTCGGCATGGTCGCCGGTTTCGTCTTCGGGTTCGCGTTCGGAGTAGGCGCGCTCGGGGCGGCGGCACTGGGGGCCCTCGCCGACCAGATCGGAATGCAGCAGGTGTTCACTTACCTGTCCGCCATTTTGTTCCTTGGCTTTCTGACGGCCTTGCTGCCTGACATTGACCGGGATTTGAACGCCTAGAACAAACGGCCCGGGTCGAGGCGGATCGGTCTCCATCACCAGAGGAAAGCGCAGCCGCTGGTTCGGGCAACGCGGGTTTCTGCGGCTTTGCGTAAAGCAGCTTGCAGGAGGGCAGGCTGGCGTCTGCCCCTGGCCGGCGGCCTGTTTCTTCTTTGCTTTCCGTCGCATTCGACAGCACATGGTCGGTGGCCGTTAACGGAAATTGCAATTGCGAATGATTTGCAGTTGCAATTTCCGCGGCGGTGGTTATTGATATTGCGAAGCACTCGCAATTAATTGACTTTCCTGCGGGTGGCGGACGGATGTTCAGACCGGTGAAGCGGAAAGGAAGTTTTCATGACTTTGACCATGATAAAGCGTTTGTTGGGGGCTGCGGCCGTGACCGCAATGACGGCCGGTTCCACTTTTGCCGACGAGGACCGGATGAAGGTGGTGACCACTTTCACGGTGCTGGCGGACATGGCGCAGCACGTGGCCGGCGATGCGGCCGATGTGGTCTCGGTCACCAAACCGGGCGCGGAAATTCACGGCTATGAACCGACACCGCAGGACATCGTGCGGGCGCAGGATGCGGATCTCATTCTGTGGAACGGCATGAATCTGGAGCTCTGGTTCGAGCAGTTCCTCAGCAATCTCGACGATACACCCTCGGTGACCCTGACCGAAGGCATTGATCCGATCTCCATCGCCGCTGGTGCCTATGAGGGTAAACCCAACCCGCACGCCTGGATGGGGCTGGACAACGCGCTGGTCTATATCGACAATATCCTTGAGGCTTTTGTCGAACAGGATCCGGAGAATGCGGCGACCTATGTCGCGAACGCCTCGGCCTACAAGGACGAACTGCGGGCCACGCTGGAACCGCTGCGCCAGAAGATCGCGGCGATTCCCGAGGAGCAGCGCTGGCTGGTGACCTGCGAAGGCGCGTTCAGCTATCTGGCGCGTGACTTCGGCATGAAGGAGCTTTACCTGTGGCCGATGAATGCCGACCAGATGGGCACGCCACAGCAGGTGCGCCGGGTGATCGACGGAGTGAAGGACAACGATATTCCCGTGGTCTTCTGCGAGAGCACTGTCAATACGGCTCCGGCCGAGCAGGTCGCGCGGGAGACGGGCGCGCACTACGGGGGCGTGCTGTACGTGGACAGCCTGTCCGAGCCGGACGGTCCCGTGCCCAGCTATCTCGATCTGCTCAAGGTCACGTCACAGACGGTTGCGGACGGGCTCAAGGCCGGCATGAACTAGACGCCCTTTTCGTGAAGGGGGCTGGCCGGGCGGATCGCTGCCCGACCGGATCTTACCGTTTCCGATGCCGGCCCTTCCGGTAGAAAGTTCAAGATGAAACACGAAATCGAGATGACAAGTCCAGGTTTGCCGGGGGGGCGCGATTCAGGGGCGGGAATAAAGGCGCAGGACGTTACCGTCACCTACCGCAACGGCCACACGGCCTTGCGGAATGCCTCCTTCGAGATCCCGCGCGGCACCGTCACCGCCCTGGTCGGTGTGAACGGGTCGGGCAAGTCGACGCTGTTCAAGGCCATCATGGGGTTTGTTCAGGTCGCCAGGGGAGACATCCGCCTGCTCGGTCTCAGCGTGAAACAGGCGCTGAAGCAGAATCTCGTCGCCTATGTTCCACAGTCGGAAGAGGTGGACTGGTCCTTTCCCGTGCTGGTCGAGGACGTGGTGATGATGGGCCGCTACGGGCATATGGGCTTTCTGCGCCGCCCGTCGCAGGCGGATCGCGATGCGGTGGAGATCGCGCTGGGGCGCGTCAACATGCAGGACTATCGCCATCGCCAGATCGGCGAGCTGTCCGGCGGCCAGAAGAAACGCGTCTTTCTGGCCCGTGCGCTGGCACAGGACGGGCAGGTCATTCTGCTCGACGAGCCATTCACCGGGGTCGACGTGAAGACCGAGGAACAGATCATCGCGCTTTTGCGCGAGCTGCGCGACGAGGGCCGGGTGATGCTCGTTTCGACCCACAATCTGGGCACGGTGCCGGAGTTCTGCGACCGGACCGTTCTGGTGAAGGGGACGGTGCTGGCCTACGGCCCGACGGAGACGACATTTACCCACGCAAATCTCGAAGCGGCCTTTGGCGGCGTACTGCGACACTTCACGCTTGGCGGTACCGATCTGCATGACGACGACGATGCCCGGAAACTGTCGATCCTGTCCGACGACGAACGGCCCTTTGTGCAGTACGGTGACAAGATCAAGGTGGTGGAGGAGCAGAAATGATGACGCTCCTGGAACCCTTCAGCTATGGTTACATGACCAACGCCATGTGGGTCTCGGCACTCGTCGGCGGGGTCTGTGCCTTTCTGTCTTCCTATCTCATGCTCAAGGGCTGGTCGCTGATCGGCGACGCGCTCTCGCATTCGGTCGTGCCGGGTGTGGCGGGGGCCTATATTCTCGGCCTGCCCTTTGCCCTGGGCGCCTTTATTTCCGGCGGGCTTGCGGCGGCGGCGATGCTGTTCCTGTCCGACCGCTCCGGCCTCAAGGTCGATGCGATCATCGGGATCATCTTCACCTCGTTCTTCGGACTGGGTCTCTTCATGGCCTCGGTCAACCCGATGTCGGTCTCGATCCAGACCATCACCATGGGCAATATCCTGGCGATCACCCCCGAGGATACGCTGCAACTGGCGATCATCGGCTTTGTCTCGCTGGTGATCCTGCTGCTGAAATGGAAGGACCTGATGGTGGTGTTCTTCGATGAAAACCACGCCCGCTCCATCGGGTTGCGGCCGGGATTGCTGAAGGCGGTTTTCTTCGTGCTGCTCTCGGCCTGCGTGGTGGCGGCAATGCAGACGGTGGGTGCCTTTCTTGTCATCGCAATGGTGGTGACACCGGGGGCGACGGCCTACCTTCTGTGCGACCGCTTCCCGCGGCTGATCCTCACCTCGGTGCTGATCGGCACGGTCACGAGCTTTCTGGGGGCCTATATCAGCTATTTCCTCGACGGAGCGACGGGCGGGATCATCGTCGTGCTGCAAACGCTGATTTTCCTGGCGACCTTCATCCTGGCACCCAAACACGGACTTCTGGCAGCCCGGCGCAAGGCCGCACAGGCCCTTCAGACCGACGAGGTGACGTGATGATGGAGACCCTTCTCCTGCCGTTCCAGTTCAGCTTCATGCAGAATGCCTTCTGGATCGCGCTGATCGTTTCGGTGCCCACGGCCCTGCTGTCCTGTTTCCTCGTGCTCAAGGGCTGGGCCCTCATGGGTGACGCGGTCAGTCATGCGGTTCTGCCGGGAATCGTGCTGGCCTATGTGCTTGGATTTCCGTTGATCATCGGAGCTTTCGGCGCCGGCATGGTGACTGCGCTTGCCACGGGATATCTGTCGGAAAACAGCCGGGTCAAGCAGGACACGGTCATGGGTGTCGTCTTCTCCGGCATGTTCGGGCTGGGGATCGTGATCTATGTCTCGATCCACACCAATATCCATCTCGATCATATCCTGTTCGGCAACATGCTGGGCGTCGGAGCGGACGATCTGTGGACGGCGGGGCTGATCTCGGCCTTTGTCACCACGGCCCTGCTTCTGAAATGGAAGGACCTGATGCTGCATGCCTTCGATCCCGCCCAGGCCCGCGCCTCCGGCTTGCCGGTGGGGCTTCTGCATTACGGGCTGCTGACGATCCTTTCTCTGACCATCGTGGCGACGCTGTCGGCGACCGGGCTGATCCTTGCCGTGGGCTTGCTGATTGCACCCGGCGCCATCGCGTTCCTGCTGGTGCGTAATTTCGGACGCATGCTGGTGGTTTCCGTCGCGGTCTGCATGATCTCGATGCTGGCGGGGGCGTATGCGAGCTTCTTCCTCGACAGTGCACCGGCGCCGACCGTAATTCTGATCCTGACGTCGTTCTTCATCATGGCGTTCCTGCGCAGAACGCTGCAGACGCGCAGGGCATCCGCGCTCGATCCCGCCTGAGCGTCACGGCGCGCACTGGTGTGAGGCCAAACCGCCTTTGACACCGCCGTGGTGGTGGAAAGCCTCGTGGCAGGCGACCGGGCCTATGCCGACTACGCTCCGATTACGCTGCATCTTTCCGGTGGCGCTCTTGGCCCGTTGTGTGATCAGCGCCGGAAAAATCTAACTTCCGGCGATCCGGGGCACGGTCTCAGAACAGACGTTTTGGGGGTCTCTCAGGACGGAATGGAATTGCTTTTGCTGGAGATGCTGCTGCCAAGAGCCGTTGGCCTAAGCTGAATGACGGTGATAGTTGAACTCATCAAAATCGGCCCGATAGATCTTCTCAACGTCACGGTAGAGCGTGTCGTTGTAGTAGCGGGATAATCGTGACTGTGCGCTGGTCACCTTGCCCGGCTCCGACTTTTCCAGATTATGGGGGCGGTCCAGCTGTAAATGCGTCGGAACACTCACACCGATTTTCTGTAAGAAATCCGGAAGGTCGTGGGAAAGGTTTTCCAATTTGGCGACATAGGAGAAGTTGTGAACCGGTTGGTAGAGCAGGTCGGTTTGCGGCCAGAAATGCCGGTCAAAGGAAATTCCGCCGCTGCCAAGAAAGTCGACGAATTTCGCAAACCCTTCTCGACTCTCGTCACCAAAACCAGGAACCTTTTGAAAAAGAGCATCTTTGCCCGACCCGACCTTATCGAGAAACGCGGACAGTGCTCTCGTGTATGGATCACGGGTCACCAAAAAGGAATGATAGTTGCGAAGGTCGCGAAGCTCTGACAGCCGGAGACTGTGGGGCGTCGATATTCTGCGCTTCATTTCGATGGTGTTTGCGGCTTCGGGGTAGCCAGATATCTCTGAAAAAACCGCACAGACACTCGTGTTGCCAGATTTCTTTATCCGGTTGAAGCAAACTCGTATTTCCGGGAATATCGCGACGCAATCTGCGTTGTAGAAATTCTTATGGTTTATATCATTTCTTAAGATTAACTTCTTGGCTATTGCTTTTTTTAGTTTGTGTTTCTTAAGGCTGATAAGTTTTTTCATTGGTTCTATATTGATATTTCGAGCTGTTTAAGAGTGAATTTTACGGAATAAAGTTCACTCTAGCAATCTCAAATATTCCTTGATGTCTCGTGCCGGAGCGCGATGGGGGCAATGAGCCCATCATCGGTCTCAGGGACCAGCTGTCTCGGCATCCTGCCGCCTGTCAGGGCAACAAGCCGGTGACTGCAAGCATCAATTGCGAGCGGAACATTCAGGTGCTGAGGAACGCGATATCCCGATCCGCAGCAGCCTCGGCCGTCGGAGACGGCAGGACGGCTGCAGTCAGATGTCCGGATGCGTAAGCGCCCGTATCGATGGCCACACGGTTGGGAAACACTTCGGGCCGTCCGGATTTGGTAATCGTATGCCCATGCACGACGGTCTTGCCGAAGGACGCCTCGCTGGAGAGAAAGGGTTCCCGGATCCAGCGCAGGTCCTGGGGGGCCTGGGCATTCAGGGGAACGCCGGGGCGGACGCCCGCATGGACCAGGAAGAACCTGTCCAGATCCACGCAGGGAACGGCCTCGAGCAGAAGCCTGTAATGATGAGGATAGCGTTCGCGCACGCGCGCCGCAGCTGTCTTTTCGTCGTCATCCGGGTCAACGCCGTAGCTCCGGAGTGTTTCCAGGCCTCCATAGGTGTGCCAATTTCCGCGAGACTCCGCATCAAGCGTGCCATCGAGGAATTTCAGGAAATATTCGTCGTGATTGCCGAGGATCAGGCGTGAGCCTTCGTACCGGTCGAGACAGTCGCAAACGGTGTCGAGCACCGCGACATTTTCATGCCCCCGGTCAACGAGATCTCCGAGGAAGACCAGCTGCGGCACGGCCTGTCTCTGTATCGCGTGGGCTTCAATCCGCTCCAGGAGGTTCCGAAGCAGTCCTGCCATGCCGTGTATGTCGCCGATGGCGTAGACGATCCGATCTTCTGTCACGGGGCAGTCCTTCTTCTTCCAGTCTTCGAAGCCGCAGTGCCGGGCGCGGTGCGGGCGAAAGGCACTTCGGCCGAACCATGTGCGGCACCTGCTGCCGCACATGGTTCGATTTGATGCGCTACCGCGAAATTGCCTTGAACTTGCGGGTCTGGTCGATCAGCGCGATTTCGGTCGGAAGCCGTTCCATGGAGGAGGCTCCGTAGAAGCCATGGCAATCCGGGCAACGCTTGAGGACATAGGTGGCATCGTCCGGCTGCGCAATGGGGCCGCCGTGACAAAGCACGATCACATCCTCGCGCACCTCACGGGCCGCTCTGGACCAGGCGTTGATCTGGTCGACGCAGTCGTCCAGGGTCAGAGCGGTCTCGGCCCCGATCGCACCGCCGGTGGTCAGGCCAAGGTGGCAGACGATGATGTCCGCGCCCGCTTCGGTCATTGCCTTTGCATCATCTTCCGAAAAGACATAGGGCGTCGTGAAAAGATCCTTGCTGGCGGCAAGACGGATCATCTCGACTTCCTGAGCGTAGCTCATGCCTGTTTCTTCGAGATTCTTGCGGAAATTGCCGTCGATCAGCCCCACCGTCGGGAAGTTCTGTACGCCAGCGAAACCCAGATCCTTGAGGTGGTTCAGGAACCAGTCGAAGTTGCAGAAGGGATCCGTGCCATTGACGCCGGCCAGAACCGGGGTGTTCTTCACGACCGGAAGCACTTCGGATGCCATTTCCACGACGATTTCGTTAGCGTTGCCGTAAGCCATCAGTCCTGCGAGAGAGCCGCGCCCGGCCATCCGGTAGCGTCCGGAATTGTAAATCACGATCAGGTCGATCCCGCCGGCTTCCTCGCACTTGGCGGAAAGACCCGTGCCGGCGCCGCCGCCGATGATCGGTACGCCCTTGGAAATGTTGTCGCGCAGCCGGTCGAGAATAGTTTGCTTGTTCATCTTGGAGGTCGTCCTTCAGTTGTTTATCTCATTGAAGGCCGCAAGGGCGGCTTCAACGAAGACGGGATCATTGATGGCTGCGTCGACGGTGATCAGCTTGCGGTCCGGGGTCGGGTTGAAATTGGTCTCGATCGCCTGAAACAGCGCCTGATCCGCAGCGGGGTCGAAAAACGGCTGCCCTTCGACATCGATCAGGGAGACACCGCGAAGCGGCAAGAGGAACCGCACCGGGCCGGTCATCCGGTTGAGCTTTTCGGCGATCCAGGCGCCCATCTTCCCGTTTTCCTCCACGGTCGTCCGCATCAGGGTGACTTGCGGATTGTGAACGTAAAGCTTGCGGTCCCTGTAGCGTTCGGGAACCGTGTCCATGGCGCCGAAATTCACCATGTCGAGGGCGCCGACGGAGCCGACATAGGGAATTCCCGTGCGAATGATCGCGTCAAGGCGTTCTTCGCCGGCGGAAAACACCCCGCCCATATGCAGGTCGGCGATCTCGGTCGTGGTGATATCCAGCACAGCCTTGAGCATGTGGCTGTCCACCAGCTTTTCCATGGACTGGCCACCCACGCCGGTGGCATGGAAGACAAAGCAGTCATAGGTCTTTTCCAGTTCTTTCGACAGGGCCTGGATACAGGGCGTGGTGACGCCGAACATCGTCAGCCCGATGCCGGGCCGGCTGTCCGCTGCGGGCGGGACGGGGGTGCTCACCATGCCCGCGATCGCGTGGGCGGCATTGGCCAGGACCTTGCGGGAAATGCTGTTGAGGCCCTGCACGTCCGTCACGGAATACATCATGCAGATATCGGCCGGCCCCACATAGGGGCGCACGTCGCCGGAGGCGACGGTGGAGACCAGCACCTTGGGAACGCCGACGGGGAGAGCCCGCATTCCCAGAGACACCAGCGCCGTGCCGCCACTTCCGCCCGCGCCGATGATGCCGCCGATATCCGGGTTTGCCAGAAGATAGTGTTCAAAGGCGACAGCCATGGCCGCGACCGAACTGCCCCGGTCATTGGTGAACACGGAGCCGGCACCGTCGGGGTGGTGGGCCGCGACGGCGCCGGGCGTTACATCCGCGGCGGACTTGTAGCCGCTGCTGGTGGACAGATCGACCGTCTGCGCCTGACAGCCTGCGGCCACGACAAGATCGCGGATGTAATTCAGTTCGGCCGATTTGGTGTCGAATGTACCAGCCACGATGATCATGTTTTTCATTTCGTTCCTCCCGTGAATGATGTTCCGGACCGCCTTGGGGCGTTCGCCGGTGTGAGACAGGTTCAGGCGCTCCCCAATCCCAGAAGCTCCCCTTGCAGTGCCTTGTCCCTGTAAAGTTTTTCCGAGGCGACGGTGGTCTGGATCTTCCCGTTGACCATCACGGCGACTTCCTGCGCGCAGTCGCAGGCGACCCGGATGTTCTGCTCGATCAGGAGGATCGCCATGCCGTTCGCCACCAGCGTCTTCAGCGTCTCGATGACATGGTCGACGATCACCGGCGCCAGGCCTTCGGTCGGCTCGTCCATGACGAGCAGCGAGGGCTGCGTCAGCAGGGCGCGGCCTATGGCGAGCATCTGCTGTTCACCGCCGGACAGATTGGCACCGCCGTTGTTCCGGCGTTCCGCCAGGCGCGGAAAAATCTCGTAAACACTTTCCGTGGTCCAGGGGCCGCTGCGCAGTCCGGCCGCCAGCTGCAGATGGTCCTCCACCGTGAGCGAGGGCCACAGGCGCCGCCCCTGGGGCACATAACCGATACCGCGCGCAGCGATCTTGTGGGGCGCTGCGTTCATGATGTTCGTGCCGGACAGTCTGACGGAGCCGGAGGCGGCGCTCACAAGTCCCATCAGCGTCTGGCACAGGGTCGTCTTGCCCATCCCGTTCCGGCCGACCACGGACAGGACGCCACTGGCCAGCCTGATGTTCACGCCCTGCAGGATTCTGGCGTGGCCGAAGCTCACATGGAGATCCTCAACCGCCAGGATCGGTGTATCAGCCATGGTGACTTTCCCCGGTGTAGATGCGCTGGACCGCTTCGTCGGCCACAATCTCTGCCGGCGTGCCGGATGCCAGTATCCGGCCGTCCTGCATGATGGTCACCCGGTCGGCGACCTTCAGGGCGATATCTAGATCATGCTCGATGAGTCCGATGGAGAGATCCCGCGGGAGCTGTTCCAGAAGATCGGTCAGATGGGTGCGTTCGGTCGGGGACAATCCGGCCGCGGGTTCGTCGAAGAGCAGCAGATGCGGCTCTCCCACGAGGGCCATTCCTATTTCCAGCTGGCGCTGCTGGCCGTAGGACAGGTTGTCGACCGTCTTGTCCAGCATGTCGGTCAGATAGACCTGTTCCGCGCATCGATGCGCTTCCTCATAAAGGGATTTGTCCGCACGGCCGGGGAACAGCGCCTGGCGCCGGCCCCTTACGCCGCTCACGGCGAGAAACAGGTTTTTCTCAACGGTCAGGGATCCGAAGAGAAGGGATTTCTGATAGGTGCGGCGCAGACCGGAGCGAATCCTGAGGTGCGTCGGCAATCTGGTGACATCCCGCCCGTCCAGAAGGATCGTGCCCGAACTGGGCAACAGGTCGCCGGTCACCAGGTTGAACAAGGTGGTCTTGCCGGCGCCATTGGGCCCCAGAATGGCATGCCGTTCTCCGCGTCCGATCTCCAGATCGATATCGGATACCGCACGCAGAGCCTCGAAGTTCTTTCCAAGCCTGCGGATCGCCAGGGCGGGGGATGCGCGCCCCTGAGGGGCGCGCATGTTGTCGGCAGCTTTATCCATGTGACCGGCTACCTGTCGGGTCATTTGCACTCGGGGTTGTCACGGCCGACCGGGCCATATGCAAGGAAGGTTTCGCGGTCGTCGCCCAGGGTCTGATTGACCTGCGGAATGACCGAGATCAGCTCCGAGACCAGTCCGCCATCTTCGCCCGGCCTGATTTCGGACAGGAAAATGTCAGTGACCACCTGACGGTTCTCGTCCAGATGGCGCTCGCCGGCCGGGGTGAGGAAGGTCAGGTCAGACAGGGCGGCACGGAACGCCTTCTGCTGGTCGGACAGGTCTCCGTCCACTTCCTGGAGCGCCAGCAGGGCCGCCTTGGTGGAGACGTAGTATTCCTGGGCGAAGAGGGAGGGTGTCGGAAGCCCTTCGGGAAATTTTGCCTGGTAGGCCGATACGAAATCCGTCCATTCCTTGGCCGTGTTGGTGTCGGCGACCGGCGAGGAGGTTGGCGTGCCGATCAGATAGTCCTTGCTGCGTCCTTTCGAGGACAGGACGGACTGGTCAACCGTGATGGATCCGGCCACCATGGGTTTCTCGCCGCCTGCCTGCTGGTACTGGGACAGGAAGTTGATGGCGTCCGAACCGCCGAGCGTGACGAGAATTGCGTCGATATCGTCAGGGATGCTGGCGATGACGGAGCTGTAGTCCTTGGTTCCGAGCGGTACCCAGAAACGTTCCGCGACCTTGCCGCCGAGTTCGCAATAGGGCTTCATGAAACCGAACACGAGCGTATAGGGAAAGGAGTAGTCTTCCGCCACGATGGCGATGTTGCGGTAGCCCTTTTCCTTGAAGGTGTATTCGCCGAGACCGGCCACCCACTGGGCGCCGTCCGGATTCCAGCGGAAGAAATTCTCCGAGGGATCACGCAATGTGGTGTCCTGCGCAGCCGAACCGCCATTGAGGAAGGAAGCCTGGGGCTGGGTCTTGGAATAATCCTTGATCGCGAGGCCTTCCGATCCGGACAGCGGACCGATGACGATCTGGGCGCCGTCCTGTTCGACGAGCTTGCGGGCCGCGGCAACTGCGGTGTCCGGCTGGGCATTGGAGGAGCCGACCATCAGCTCGATCTTCTTGCCGGCGACTTCTCCGCCGAATTCCTCGATGGCGAGTTCGACGCCCCGGATCCCCTCCTGTCCCAAAACGGCAAAGGGGCCTTCAAGTGTTGCTATGGCTCCGAACTTGATCGTGTCGTCGGCCAGAGCTGCGCCCGTTTGCAGCGTCGCTGCAAGTGCCAGGGCTGTCAGGGTTTTCAGTTTCATTCTTTCCTCCCAGGAATGTGATGACAAAACGTCAGGGACGTTCGGTTTCCCCGTCCGCTCCTCTTTGCAGACCGGGGATGCGGATGCGGTCGGCCAGTCCGAGCAGGCCGTCACGCGAAACGAGAACAACGATCACGAACACCAGACCGATCACCGTGTTGAACCGTTCGGGGTCCACGAGATCGATGGCGAAAGTTTTCAGAAGAACAAAAAGGAGCGCGCCGATGAATGGGCCGATCGGGCGGGCCATGCCACCGATCACCGCGATGATCAGGATGTCGATCATCGGACCGACGGAAATGGTTCCCGGAGAAATCCGGCCGTTGTACCAGACCAGCAGGATGCCTCCGACCGAAGCCAGGAAGGCTGCCAGGCCATGGGCCATCAGGCGATGGGCGGGAACATTGTAGCCAAGCGCTGTGAGCCGGCGGGCATTGTCACGGACTCCGATCAGGCCAATGCCGAATGGCGAACGCCCGATGACCGACACCAAGGCCCAGCCGGCGGCGGCGAGACCGCCGCAAAGGAGAAAGAAGGGGACGGGCTGTCTGAGATCCAGGCCGAAAATCTTCGGAGCCTCAAGTCCGGCATAGCCGGTGAAGCCGTTGAAGATCGTATAGTTCTGGTTGGCAAGAAAATAGACGGCCACCCCGACGGCGAGCGTGATCATGATGGTGTGGATACCGGAGGTCCTGCCTGCGAGGGCGCCCACGAGAACACCGAAGACCGTCCCGATGGCGAGGGCTGACGGCACCACGATCACCATGGACAGGTCGAATCCGAGACCGGCGCTGTTGCTGCCCAGCAGCGCCACGCTGTATCCGGCGATGCCGGCCACGGTCATCTGGCTGAGGGAGACGATGCCGCCCCAGCCCGCCAGCACGGTCAGCGACAGGGCAATCAGCCCGAGAATGGCAGCCTGTGCGCCAATCTGAACCAGGAAGAAATCATTGGCGACGACGGAAAGGCCTGCCAGCGCGAAGAGGACGAGGGAAAATCTTGTCGGCATCAGCTGCTTTTCCCCATGAGGCCCTGGGGGCGAACGGCCAGGACAACGATCATGATCAGGAACGTGTAGACCACGCCATAGGTCGGCGAATAGGCGAGGCCGAAGGTGTCGGCAAAGCCGATCAGCAGGGCGCCATAGGCCGCCCCGGCGATGGATCCCATGCCGCCGACAATCACGACCACCAGAGAGGCGAGCAGATAGCGCAGGTCTTCCCCCGGCGAGAGCGAAAGCGCGCTGCCGCCGACCACGCCGGCCAGTCCGGCAAGGCCCGCGCCGAGCGCAAAGACCACGACAAAGATTTTCTGGATGTCGACGCCGGTGGCTTCCAGCATCGTGCGGTCATCGACACCGGCGCGGATCATCTTGCCCAGGCGCGTCCGGTTCAACAGCAGCCAGAGCAGGATACCGGCGAGAACCGCAGCCGCCAGCACGAACAGCCGGTAGATCGGATATTTCAGCCCCAGAAGGGGGATCTTCACCGAGCCCCAGAGAAAATCGGGCACCTCGAACTGATAGGCCTGCCCGCCCCATGTGGCGAGCATCACGTCGGCAACAATGATCGACAACCCGATGCTGACGAGGGTCTGGCGCAGTTCCTGGCCTTCCAGGAAGCGGAAAACGCACAGCTGCAAAAGTGCGCCGCAGAGCGCCATGCTGACGGCTCCTGCGGCGATCCCGATCAGCCAGCTTCCGGAAAATTCGGCGACTTCCCATCCGATGTAGCCGCCGAGCAGATAGAGCGCGCCATGAGCCAGATTGACCGAGCGCATCAGGCCGAACACCAGAGAAAAGCCTGACGCAACAAGGAAATACAATCCCGCCAGGGTCAGGCTGTTCAGGATTGTCAACAAGAACAGCTTCATATCAGATAGACCTCCCAAGTCCCGGCTTGTTCCGCCAGGTACCGGGCGATTACTACATCCGCGTCCGGGTCAGGCAATCCGTCGAATTTGTACGATTGGGTAAAATTGGGTAATAAAGGACCGGAATGATCGAATATAGACACAGTTGGCATGTGGGCCCCGGCGCCTCCGGGGTGCGTCTGTTATGGCCGGCGCACCGGTTTCAGGGCATGCCGTCGGACGTCGGCGCCTTGCTGCCCGTAGCGGACCACAACGCGATGGTCTTTGCCCTGATCGAAAGCTTCTCGCCGGTGCCGGGAACACCGGTGGTGGCGCCGCTCTTTCTTGCAAATCCCTTCCTCAACCTTCAGGACACGGCCCGGCGCCTGGAACGGATCAAGGTCGGCGCGATCGCCAATCTTCCTAGCGTTGTCCAGTATGATGCCGAATTCCGGGCCACGCTGGACAACGTCAATCTCGGAAGCGAGCGGGAGGAAAGGGCGCTGGCATTCTTTTCGGATGCCGGATTCGATATCTGCCGGACCATCACCCCTGAATGTGCGCAAGCGGCGGGCGACAGCGGCGCGAAATGTCTGCTGGTTGCCCATGGGTTCAAGGACCTCTCCGACCCGGATACGCGGGGCGAGCGGGTCGCGCGTCTGCTCCGGAGCCTGAAAACGGTGCCCGGAAAACCGCAGGTCGTTGTCCTTGGCAGGCAGCCGGAGACAACGGCCGACGTGCCGTATCTGGATCTGGATGACGCTCTGGAGGGCGAGCCTGCTCAGGGCTCCAGAATCCCGTAGGCCCGGATCTTGTTGAAGAGCGTCTTGCGGGAAATGTTTAGAAACTCGGCGGTTCGTCCGCGATGAAACCCGTGCCGCCACAGGGCGTCCAGTATGATTTCCCGTTCTGTGCGGCCCGAGCGGCCAAACCCCTTGGCGCTGTGGCCCAGGAGGGTGATCACATCCTGTTCGGAAACGGCTCCGCCGGGGTTCTGGGCGAGCAGCCGGCCGGCAAACAAACGCAGTTCTGTCAGGTTGCCGCTCCAGACGTGCAGCCGGATCCGGCGCATGGCGGCGGCCGAAAACCGGATCTGTTCGGAGGAGGCGCCGAGTTCCTCCAGCGCGAGTTCCAGGGACGCGTCCAGATCTTCGGGCCGGGCGCGAAGGGGCGGAACGTGAAGCTCGTTGACTTCCAGGTGGCGCGCCAGTTCCGGCATCAGGTGACCTTCGTCCACCAGGGACTTCAGGCTGTCGCTGGTCTCGAACACCATCATCGCCTTCCCGGTCCGCCGGCCACGGGCGCCGACCGGCGTATAGATTCCCTGGTCGAAATAGTAGACGAGCCGCTTTTGCAGCCGCCGGGGCAGGTCCTTCAGATCGCGCAGAACGACGATCATGTTGTCTTCCGAAAGCAGCTCGCGGGAGTTCCCCTGCCGGGCATGACCGAACAGGGTCCGGGTGAGCTGTACGGGGGTGAGTTCGCTGACCATCAGGTGTTCGATGGCGCTGCGGCCCGGCTGGCGCATGGTGCCGATGGCGTTGGCGACGCGGAAACGCCCGCTGCCGGCTTCCCCGGTAATGGTGATCGGCAGGCTCCCCCGAGCGGCTGCCTCGGCCCGCTCCATCAAGGTCATCAGGCTCTTCGAATGTCCTGCAAGGCCCACTTTTCGCGCCCGGGCCAGCAACCGGGCGCCACCGCTGCGCAGGCGGGCAAGAGACCGGGCTGCGTCCTTGAACAGAAGGGTCTGGTTGGTCACCGCCGTTTCGACCGGCAAGCGGTCGATCGTGGACCCGCCGATGTAGCCGTCGACCTTGGAATGCTGCAGAACCTGCAGCAGGTCGGCCGCATCCTCGATGGGGCCGCCTTCGAGCATGATCATGCAGTTCGGGGCAACCCTGGTGACCGTTCGCCGCAGTTCGGTTCCGATCGCCGCGGCTTCGATGAGGTCATGCCGGGAGGCCGGGCCGGTGGCGCCGCCGGCGTTCCAGCCGTAGACGAAGCACACGATTTCCACGCCGGACAGCGCCGCGAGCCGCGCCTGTTCGAGCGTGGTCACATGGGCAATGGTGACAAGCGAGCGGGCGCGGGCGCGCCGCAGCAAATCCAGCTCCCGGGAAAAGCCCAATCCGGCGGTCTCCAGGGCGGCGCGGGTGGCCTCGGGAAAGTGAGCCACGGTCGGAAAATTGATGATGCCCGCACAGCCGCTGCGCCTGGCGCTGTCCACCAGGCCGTCGAGGTCGTCATTGGGGTTCATTGCCGTGAGGCCGAGAAAAACCGGCCGGTTTGTCAGCGGCAGGACTTCGTGGAGGGCAAGGTTGAAGACCATGTCATTGGTGTTTTGCAGCGGCATCATGCAGGCAACGGAAGGAGCGCCCATGATGCGGATCCGTCCGGCGTTCAGCACCAGCGTGAAATCCGCATCGCCCCGCTCTGCGGCCCGTGCAATCGCACCGGAGCCGATGGCAGCTCCGACAAGGAATTCGCCGCGCTTTCTCTTGTGAACCAGCTCGGAAAGCAATTCTGAGACCCTCTATGCCCCTGTTCGCGCCAACCGCAAGGCACTCCATCGCTTTCTTTACACGGTTTGGCCATGGACCAACACCGGTAGCAGCGCGGGGAGCCTGCCGACTTCGGCAGGCCATCCGTGATGCTTCACCGGCGAGCGCGGTGGCAGGGACAATCTAGAACATCAAGGCCGGCAACCACAAAACGATGCCCGGAAAGACGATCAGAATGACGAGGCGCACGCAATCGGCAAGGAGAAAGGGCACCATGCCCTTCATGATTGCCGTCGATGACACATCGGGGGCAATTCCCTTGATGACAAAGAGGTTCATCCCGATTGGCGGAGTGATGAGTCCGAGTTCCGCAACGGTGACGATGAGGATGCCGAACCAGATCGGGTCGAACCCCTGCGCGACGATTACCGGAAATATGAAAGGTACGGTCAGCAGAATCATGGAAAGGGCGTCCATGAAGCAGCCGAGCACGATGTAGAAGAGCATGATGGTCAAAAGGACTGTCAGGGGGGACAGGTCGGCGCCTTCGATCGCGCCAATCAGGAATTGCGGCAGTCCCGTCGTCTCGATGAAATAGTTGAAGAGCGTCGCGCCGATCATGATGAAAAAGATCATCCCGGTCATGGACACTGTTTCCCACATGGCTGCGGAGGCGGCCTGCCTGGTCAGTGTCCGGCGGATGACGGCAATCAGGATCGCACCGCCTGCCCCAACGGCGGCCGCTTCCGTGGGGGAGAAGAGGCCGAATTGTATCCCGCCTATGACGACAAGAAACAGGAAACCGGCGGGCCAGGCGGCGCGTACCGCAGGCCCACGTTCGGCCCACGATTTGCGTTTGACGGTTGTTGCAAGGTCCGGTTTCAAATGGACAGCCACGGTCACGGCTAGTGCATAGAGCACAGTCGCCAGCACCCCCGGCAGGATCGCGGCGGAAAACAGTTTGCCGATCGACTGCTCGGTAAGCAGGCCGTAGATCACCAGGAGAATGCTCGGGGGTATCAGCACGCCCAGGGTTCCGGCTGCGGCAATGCTCGCAGCCGAGAGCTGGTCCTGATAACCCGCCTTGCGCATTTCCGGCAGGGCGACCTTCCCCATCGTTGCAACCGTAGCCAGGCTGGATCCGCAGATCGCTCCGAAACCGGCGCAGGCGCCGATGGCCGCAATTGCGAGTCCGCCGCGCATATGCCCCACCAGCGCATTGGCGGCGTTGAAGAGGTCGGCCGACATCCTGGAATGGGAGGCAAATACGCCCATGAGCAGAAACAGGGGGACGACAGAAAGAGAATAAGGGAAAATTGCCTCGAACGGACCGGCTGCCAGAATGAAACCGATCGTGGAAAACCCGTTGACGATTCCGAAGCCGATCACGCCGGTCGCGGCCATGGCAAGAGCAATCGGCACGCGCAGGGCGACGAGGAAAAGGGATGCGGCGAAACCGGCCAGGCCGATGAGCGGATCAGACATCATGATGCTCCGCTTGGGAGGCGCCGGCTGGGCGCGTTGCAACCATGTGGCGCAGCGCGCCGTCGATGACGGCGAGGAAGGAAAGCGCGAAGCCTGCCAGCAGAGGTATCCAGTACCAGACATAGGAAATGTTCAGCGTCGAAGAACTTGTGTTCAGCTCCAGCTGCCCCTGCATTTCCAGAAGCCCGTAACGGACGCCCGCTGCCAGAAAGACGGTAGCGATAACCATCGACAAGACCACGTTGAAGGATCGCACGGAAGCCGGCAACAGATTGTCGACCAGATCGATCGCCACATGCGCTTGACGATGAAAGGCCACGGCGATCGCCATGGAGGCGGCGGCCATCACGAAAAGCTGGGTCAGATCGACAAGACCTGGGACAGCCCAGGTGAGGCCGGTGCCGTTGAAGGCGGCGAATATCCGGCTGATGGTCCTGAGCAGGATATCGCACAGCGTCACCGCGATGGCGGCCAGAATACACAGGAAGGCGAAAAAAGCCGCCACCCGGATCAGGCCGCTGACCAGTTTCGTGTAGGTTCGGGAAAGAGAGACCATTCAAATAGCTTCCGGAGATTTTCGGTACCGTTCGTCAGGGCGAACGCGAACCCAGTCATCACATCTCGGCAGGCGAGCCCGGCGGCAGGGCCACCGGGCTCGCAGTCTGGTGCAGGTGCGGGATCAACCGTCGTATCGGGCCGCGGTTTCTTTCATCTTATCGTGAATTTCCCGTGCGTTCTCGATGCCCTTGTCTTCCAGATCGGCCAGATAGGCGTCGATCATCGGTTCAAGTTCTGCTGCCCATTCGGCCCGTTGTTCGTCATCCAGGGTGATGATTTCATGGTCGTCACCGGCGACGGCGTCCAGGCCGGCCTTGTCCCACGCGATCCACCAGTCACCGAACTTCGGGATCAGATTGTCACCGGAGAGCTGATCGACGCAGTCGCGGACGTTCTGGGGCCACGACTCGTAGGCCTTCCGGTTGGCCGTGAACCAGAAGGAAACGACATAGGCCTTTGCGTCGAGATGATGCTTCATCACTTCCGCAAGCTTGAAGGAGGCCATGGTATCCCACGTGAATGCGGCACCATCAATCACACCCTTTTGTGCGTTTTCATAGACGGCCCCCGGGGGCATTCCCTGAGGCGTTGCTCCCAGGGCTTCCAGCATCGACTTCACCGCGCCTGACGGAAACCGCAGGCGCAGCCCCTTGAGATCGTCGATGGTTTCGACCCGTTTGTCGGTCGTGTGGATCTGGCCCGGATTATGGGCGTGCAGGGCAAGCACCTTGAGACCGTCATACTCCCCGGCCAGATAGTCGGGATAAAGCTCCCAGAGCGTGCGGGTTGCGGCATCTGCCGAAGCGGCGGTAAAGGGCAGATCGATGATCCGCGTGCGTTCGAAACGGCCGCCCGGGATACCGTGCAGGCCGTGGGCGATATCGACGATACCGGCGCGGACCTCGTCATGAAGCTTTGCGATGTTTCCAAGCTGCGTGCCGCCGGGATAGATGGTCACTTCCACCTGCCCGTCGGTGCAGGCCTCAAGGTCCCGCGCCCAGGGCTCCATGAAATCGCTGTGCATGCCGTTTGCCGTCGGCAGGAAGTGGGCGAGCTTGATCCGGATCTTGTCCTGGGCTGTCGCACCGCATAGCGGAAACACCGCCATGACGGAGGCAAGCGCTGCTCCGATGAACGCCTTGCCGGTTTTACGTCTCAGATTCTGCATTTTTGTTTCCTCCCGATAATGGCGGTCCGGTTTTCCCAAGCCGGGCCCGCCTGATGACGTTTTACTTTCAGGCTGCCTTGCCGTTGGGATAGGACATGAGCACCAGCATCGACGCGGGCAGATTTCCCCGATTGACGATTTCGCGGCGCTCGCCGCCCGGCAAGAGGCA
Organism: Labrenzia sp. 011; assembly: GCF_003075075.1. Lineage (GTDB taxonomy): Bacteria > Pseudomonadota > Alphaproteobacteria > Rhizobiales > Stappiaceae > Roseibium. Next base: position 84,452 of record NZ_QCYM01000004.1, read on the forward strand.
GGAGTCCAGAGGCCCCAGTACCGTTTCCCCGTCGTCGGTGATGATGGTGATCTCGCCGCTCAGAACGACATAGACCTTCTCCACCGGTGACGCGCTCGATGCCGCCCCGCCACCCGGCAGGAAATGGGAAAGTCCGGTCCAGAAATTCTCACTGGGTGATGCGTCGAAACCCTGAAGCCGCAATCCGACCATGTCGAAATGACCGGGGGCTTCATAGGGGCTGGCGTCCCTGATTCTCGTGACATGCATGCCTTTCCTCCTATCTGTTTGCCTTCGCCTGCACCGCCAGGAAATTCCGTAGGCTTGCCCGAACGTTCTCGGCCTCTTCAGGCGACCATTTACGGAATCCTTCTCCCGCCTTCATGCCGAGCTTTCCGCTCTCACACAGATCGAGGAGATAGGGATGGGGAGCCGGCGTGCAGTCCAGATCCGGCATGACGGTCTCGTGAATGGCGCGCGTCAGATCCAGTCCCACGAGGTCGGACTGCTCCAGGGGGCCCAGCACCGCCATGCGGCTGCCGAAACCGTATTTGACCACATCGTCGATGGTTTCGGCGTCGCAAACGCCGTTTGCCACCATGGCGATCGCCTCGCGTTTGAGAGCATGCTGAAGCCGGTTGCCGATGAAACCCGGCACATCCTTCCTGGCATGGACCGGCTTTCGACCGGCCTGCGCGAGAACACCGATCATCTTGTGCACCGCTGGCAGGTTTTCCTCCGCCATCTGGATGACCTCGACCAGAGGCACCAGGTGGGGCGGATTCCAGAAGTGGGTCCCGACCACGCGGGCCTTTTTCTTCACCCGTTCGCAAATCCGGCGGATTGGAATCGAGGAGGTGTTGGACGCCAGAATGCAGTCTTGCGACACCAGGGCCTCGAGGTCCTCGAATATGGTCTGCTTGAGCGCGAGATTTTCCGCAGCGGCTTCGATCACCATGTCCGCGTCGCTCACAGCGTCGCCCATGGAATCCGTGCCCCGGACCCGAGCACGGACATCCGGGCCGGCCCCGAAGAGCGTCTCGATGCTCTCCAGACGGCCCTGCAGGCTGGAGAGCGCTTCCCCTGACCGGTCGTGAACACGCACCTGATGGCCGGCAGCCGCCATCAGCCAGGCAATGCCGTGGCCCATGAGGCCGGCGCCGATGATGGCAACGGTCAAGCGCTCAGTCATTCCTCATCCTGCCGTATAGCCGCCGTCAACATACATGATCTGCCCCGTGCAGAAGCTGGATGCCGGTGTGAGCAGATACAGCGCCATGCCCATGAGGTCTTCCGCCTCGCCGAGACGGCCGAGAGGGATCCGCGACAGGGAGCGCTTGCGCGTTGCCTGACCCACTTCGTCATCGCTCCACATCCAGGCCGTCAACTTGGACCGGAACACGGTCGGTGCGATGGAGTTGACCGTTATGCCGTATTGTGCCCATTCGGTCGCCAGTACACGGGTCAGCGCATCCGTCGCGCCCTTTGAGGTGCAGTAGCCGGTGTAACCGGAATAGTTTCCGTGCCGACCGCGAACGGAAGACATCATCAGCATCTTGCCCTTGATCCCGCTCTCGATCCAGTAGGTGCCCACCACCTTCGCCATCAGCCACGGGCCCCGCACATTGGCATTCATCACGGCTTCCCAGTCGTCAAGGGGAAGGTCCTGGATGAACCCGGCCTTGTTGAAACCGGAAGCGATCACGAGCTGGTCGATACGCCCGTAGGCTTCCAGCGCCGCATCGCGAATTGCTTCGGCGTCTTCAAGCGTGTCCGGACGGCGAACGAGGACGCGGGCTTCACCGCCGACCTCCTTCACCTCCCGGAGAACGTCGTTCAGCTCATCCTGGGAGCCGGACACGAGCAGAAGCTTGCCTCCAAGAGAGGCCAGGGTGAGCGCGCAGGCGCGGCCAAAGGAACCGGATGCGCCTGTGATGATTGCGACCTTGTCTCTGGTGTCGAACATGGACAGCGGGTTGCGCAGGGGTTCTGAAATCATTCTGTCCTCCACATCTAGCCGTTCAGGTTGCCGCGTTCGAACCGGAAACTCTGGTCGGGATCGACAACAGCCAGGATGCGGACGCCGCACCCTTCGCCACCCGGCCAGCGCCAGGGGAAACACATGAAGGTGCAGCGCTTCCCGGTCACTTTTTCAAGTTCGCCGCCGACGCATTCCACTCCGGGAATGCCGCCCTTGCACATGAGCACCTTGTGCGCAGCCTCCCAGTAGGGGAAATCATCCTTCACGTCGCGACCGGTGTAGTCCCTGTATTCCTGGATGAGGTGCGGATGCGTCGGGCCAGGGCCGTGATCGACGAGTTTGGTCGCCATCGGATGGTCGTTGGCCTGCACATCGACGCCGACGAGCTTGACCTTCTTTTCAACCAGCCATTCGGCCCCTTCCTTATAAAGACCGGGCGAATAGGCGTAATATTCGTCGGTGTCGCCGAACTTGTGATGCATGCCCGTGTTGATCATCACGATATCGCCTTCCCGGATTTTCGGAGTGGCATTTTCCAGATCGTCGGCGGTGATGACTTCCCACTTGCCTTTCGGGATCGATACCGCAACGCCCGTGCCGAAAAACCGGGACATGTGATAGCCCATCAGGTCGGGCGTGTTTTCTGTCACGTGGAGCGGGGCGTCCATGTGAGTTCCGCGGTGCATGATGCCTTCGAACTCGGTCTGATAGACCCCGTGACGGGCATGAAACTTGCGGACCGTTACGTTGAGACCCGGACTGGAAGGCCATTGCGGCATGCCGTGGCCCCATCTGTTCGACAGGTCGAAGAACTGCAAAGTCATCTTGAAATTCCTGAAATTCGGAGCTGCTGGATTTAGGCGGCGCTGCCGGTCTCGATGCGGCATTCACCGGTGGGATCGAGCATGGCCACGAAGCGGATCGGACAGGCGTCGCCCTCGTGCCAGGCCCAGGGGGCGGCATGAAATGTCGCCCGCATGCCCCTGACCGCCGCAACGTCGCCGCCGACATTCTCGACCGTCGGAATGCCGGCCTCGAGGAGATTTCTGTGCGCGATGTTCCAGTCCGGAAAATCGGCTTTCGGATCGCGTCCGGTCTCCGTCCGGTACTTATCGGGCAGCCGGTTCAAGAGGGGGCCGCCGCGGTGTTCGGCCAGCGACGTGGCCAGCGGATGGTCGATTTGCGGTGTATCCATTGCCACCAGCCTGACCTTTTTCGCAATCAACCAGTCGGCGGCCGCCTTGGAAAGGCCCGGAGCGTCGCCGAAATATTCCAGGCTGTCGGAATATTTTTCATGCCAGCCGGTCACGATGACGACGAAATCGCCTTCGCGAATTTCGGGTGTTGCGCTTTCGAGGTCTTCCGGTTCGACGAGACCCCACCGCCCCTTCGGCAAGTCGACAAGCACGCCGTTGCCAAAAAGATGATCGAGAGAAATCTCGCCGACCCCTGCACCTTTCTGGACAAGATGGATCGGGGCGTTCATGTGGGTGCCGGAGTGCATCACCATCCGGATACGATGGGCCATCACGCCGTGCTGCCCGTGCTTCACGGCGCGGTACAGCTGGACGTCGTCGTCGCCGGGCATGGACGGGGCGCCGTGGCCCCATTCATGGCTGAGTTCGACGAACTGCAGTCCGGTTACAGGATCGTTGGGAAACGTCATGGCGTCTGGTTTTCCTCCCGGATAATCTTCCGCTCAAAACGCGGAAGCGCATCCTCCTGACGGGGTGCGCGTGTCATGTTCCGGGAGCAGTATCGACCGGTCGGAAGAGACACGGCCAATATAAAGAGGATCAAACTCTATAAATTTTTGGAATACCCAAACTTATGTAAAATGGACTAAAGCAATCGGTATTTGTTATAAAGATGATTGAAAAAGGTGAATTCGACTGGAATCTCCATGCATTCCCGACTTCTGAAGCATTTTCTCGCCATCTATGAAGCCCGCAGTCTGAGCGCTGCGGCAGCGGCTCACAGGATCAGCCAACCAGCGCTGACAAAAAGCCTGCAGTCCCTGGAACTCGAATTCGGCGTCAAGCTGTTCGAGCGCATCCCGACCGGAGTTCAGCCCACGCGCTACGGCGAGGTGCTGGCCCGGCGCGTGCGATTGATGGATATCGAGTACCGGCACGCCATCGCCGAGATCGACGCCATGCGCGGCGGCAAGGAAGGGCAGCTCCGGATCGGAGCGGGCCCGATCTGGATCACCCGGTACCTTCCGCCGGTCGTTGCCGATTATCAGAGACTGCGCCCCGAGATACGCATCTACATGGAAAGCGGTGTGATCGACACGCTCGTTCCTCTCCTGCAACGCGGCGAATTCGATCTCGTGTGCGCGTCGCTCGATTTTCCCAATCAGCCGGACCTGGTCAAGGAGGCGCTGGTCAACATCGAACACGTGGTGGTCGCCGCCCAGACACATCCCCTGGCAGGCCAGGGGATGGTCACCGCGCAGGATCTTGCCGGCTATTCCTGGGCCGCACTTGCGAAGGATCAGGTCGGGACCGGTCGTATCCTGTCCTATTTCGCGGCCTACGACTGCAATCCGCCACAGATCGCCGTGGAAACCTCTTCCACGCCGGCGATGTTCGACCTTCTGAACCTGACCGATTATCTGTGCCACATTCCACGGGCACTTCTGCCGCATGCCGCCAAGTTCAACGTCGTTCCCCTGGCACTTTCCGGGACGTTCTGGGAAACACCTGCCGGGATTATCTACCGGCAAAGCGAGAACAGGTTGCCCGCGCTCACGCAGTTCATCAGGGCCATGCGCGAGAGCTTCGAAAAAGGCAGCTAGAGTATGTCGCGTTGAACTGAATTCAGGAAATCGCCCGACCTCATGATTCCGCCTGAACGCGATAGGCCCTGGATCGTGAATTCGCCAATGGGCCGGTCTCGAGCGCAAATGTCGGCCCGTTCTGGAAAAGGCCCGTCGCAGGCGCGTGCGAGGCCGGTGTTGTCCGGTTGGTGGCCCACTTGGGGCGGGCACGGACCGGCGTTTCGATGCGCTGCCGGAAGATGGCCGGTGGTCAGTCGATGGACTTTGCCAGGGACATGGCTTCCTGGGCGCTTTTGCGCATGACGGAGGCAAGCAGGGTGACATCGATGGCGGTGGCGACGAAGGTGGCGCCGGTCTCGAGGGCCTTGCGCTGCAGGTCCGGTTGGAGCGTCAGAATTCCGCCCGCCTTGCCGGATGCGACAATTCTTTCCATCGCGTCCAGAATGGCCTTTTCGACCTCGGGGTGGCCCTGGTCCGCCGCATGTCCCATGTCGGCCGCCAGATCCGCGGGACCAATAAACACGCCGTCAACACCTTCAACCGCAAGGATGTCGTCCAGGGCGGCCATGCCCTTGCGGTTCTCGACCTGGACCAGCAGGCAGATCTCGGCGTCCGCGCTCGTCAGATAATCGGGGATGGCTCCGAAACCGGAAGCCCTTGCCAGGGCCGCCCCGACGCCCCGCACGCCTTCGGGCGGATAGGTCACGGCCCTGACGAGTTCAGCGGCCTGGGCGCCGCTTTCGACCATCGGCACCAGGAGCGTTTGTGCCCCGCCGTCCAGGAGCTGCTTGATCATCCAGGTCTCGCCGACCACCGGCCTGACGACCGGGTGGCTGCCGGATGCCGCGATGACCTGCATCTGCGCAATCGTGGAGCGCAGATCATTGGGGGCGTGTTCTCCGTCGATCAGCAGCCAGTCAAAGCCGGCACTGGCGCTGATTTCCGCGCTGTAGGGATCGGCGAGGCCCAGCCAGCAGCCCATCTGCGGAGTGCCGTTTTTTAATGCGGCTTTGAAAGGGTTGTGTGGCGCGGGCATGGCAGGATCCTCAGGCGAAATTCGTGTTTCCGGATCCCGAGGATCCGAACCGGCTTGAATGATCTTCGATGGCGGGCACGCCACCAGGCGGAGGAAAGCGCCGGACCGGGCGATATGTCCGGAGCCGGCGAATCGGCCCCAGTGTGCCATTCGCCAGGGGCCTCGGACAATGGTTTCCGCAGGGGCAAAACATGCACAGCGGAAACCGGCGGGTCCGGCTTCCGCTGTGCATGGCGAAGGGCGCCGATGCCGTCAGTCGAACAGCGACGGCAGGAACAGGGAGAAGGCCGGCACATAGGTGATCAGCATGAGCGCCACGAAGAGGGCCAGATAGAATGGCCAGATCGACTTGAGGGCGTCCTCGATGCGGATCTTGCCGACCGCGCAGCCGACGAAGAGGCACGTGCCGACGGGCGGTGTGCACAGCCCCAGGCCCAGATTGACCAGCATCATGATGCCGAACTGTACCGGATCCATGCCGAGCTCTCTTGCGATCGGCAGGAAGATCGGGGTGCAGATCAGGATCAGCGCGGCCATATCCATGATCATTCCGAGGATCAGCAGCATGATGTTGATCAGCAGCAGGATGACGATCTTGTTCTCGGAAATCGCCAGAAGAAACTCGCTCAGGCGCGTCGGGACCTGGTAGAGGGCGAGAAGATACGCGAAGGAACTGGCGAAGCCGATCAGGATCATCACCATCGCCGTGGTGCGCAGCGAGGAGGTAACGCAGACGACGAATTCCTTCCAGCCGAGGGTCCTGTAGACGATGGCCGTCAGGGCAAGGGCGTAGATCGCGCCGAAGGCGCCGGATTCGGTCACCGTGAAGATGCCGGACAACACGCCGCCGACGATGATGACGGCAGTGATCAGGCCGGGTATGGCGCTGACGGCGGATCGCGCGACCGCTCCCCAGCCCGGAAAGGGTTCGGAGCCGTAGTTGTGCTTGACCGCCACCACATAGGCGGCCACGGCAAGACACAGGCACATCAGGATGCCGGGGATGACACCGGCCAGGAACAGCTTGGAAATGGAGATGCCGCCGCCCGCCGCGACCACGAAGATGATCATGTTGTGGCTGGGCGGAATGACGATGCCGGCGATGGACGAGGTGACGGTGACGTTGACCGCATAGTCCGGCCGGTAGCCTTTTTCCTTCATGACCGGGATCAGAAGGGAGCCGAGCGCCGAGATGTCGGCGATGGCCGATCCGGAAATGCCGCCGAACAGCATGCTGGAGGATATGTTCACCATGGCCAGACCGCCGCGCACATGTCCGACCAGGGCGGAGGCGAACCGCACGAGGCGTGCCGCGATGCCGCCGTGCAGCATCAATTCGCCGGCAAAGATGAAGAACGGGATGGCGAGCAGGGAAAAGGACGCGATGCCCGAAATGGACCGCTGAAACGTCATCAGCAGGGGGAAGCCTTCGTACCAGAAGGCCGCTGCTGCGGAAATGCCCATGGCGAAGGCGACCGGAACGCCGAATAAAACGCTTATGCCGAAAACACCCAGCAGGATTGCGAGACCCATATTCTAAGACCTTTTCTATTCGTGGATCTCGCCGCGCAGGGTTTGGAGCCCTCTCAGGATGAAACGCGATCCGGCGAAAATGACAATGAGACCGCCACAGGCGACCGCCGAGGCGGTTCGGATACTCTCCGGGATGTTCAGCATCGGAAGAAGGGTCGCCCAGCCGAACTGGAAAAGCTCCAGGCTGGCGACAAGCATGACGGCTCCGAAAATCGCAAGGCACAGGTCGGTCAGCAGGAGAAGGACCTGCTTGGCCTTCGCCGGCAGGGCATCACGGAGAAACGTGACACCGAGATGCGACTGTTCGTGAATGCCGACGGCCGCGCCCAGGAATGTGATGTAGCAGATGAGGAGAAGGGCCAGCTGTTCGACCCAGGTCGGTGTCGCATTCAGGACGTAACGGCCGAAGACCAGCCAGCCGAAGGTGGCCACCAGAACAACGAGGGCGAGCGACCCGATAAACACGCAGACATTCTTGAGGCGGGACAGCCAGATTTCCAGACGGTCCTCGAAAGCACGCGAATGCGTCATCATATCCTCCCGGTGGCGGGCCGTGCCGGAAGCGCCGGCACGGCCCGTACCATGCGTTATTGCGCGTTTCTGAACAGGTTGACCAGATCGGTCAGTTCAGGATTCTGCGCCAGATACTGCTCGTAAACCGGAGCCATGGCTGCCTGGAAGGCTGCCTTGTCGGCGACGGAATTCACGGCGACGCCGCCTTCCTCGACCTTGGCCATGCTGGCAGCTTCACGTTCCTGCCAGAGCTTGCGCTGCAGTTCCGTACTGTTGCGGCCGGCCACCTTCACGATTTCCTGCTGTTCCGGGGTCAGGGAATCAAAGGTCTTCTTGCTCATGCACAGGCACTCGGGAATGATGAGATGCTGGGTGAGCGAGTAATATTTGGCGACTTCGAAGTGATTGGTGGATTCGTAGGAGGGAGGATTGTTCTCCGCACCGTCGACGACACCGGTCTTGATGGCCTGATACACTTCGGCGAATGCCATGGGCGTGGCGTTGCCGCCGAGGGAATCGACCATTCCGACGAACAGGTCGTTGTTCATGACCCGGATCTTCATGCCCGCGACGTCTTTGGGCTCCTCGATCGGCTTCACGGACGTATAGAAGGACCGCGCTCCGGCATCGTAGTAGCCGAGGGCGATGATGCCTTTTGCTTCAAGTCCCTTGCTCAGGGCCGCGCCGGCTTCACCGTCCATGAGCTCGTACATCTGCGGCACGCTCTTGAAGATGAAGGGTAGGGAGACGACATTGGCTTCCGGTACGACCTGACCCATCGGCCCGAGGCTGAAGACACCGAAATCGATCACGCCGAGGCGCGTCTGTTCGATGGCGTCGGGCTGGGAGCCGAGAACGCCGGAGTGAAAGATCTTGGCGGTCAGTTCGCCGTCTGTCTTCTCGCTCAGCTCCTTCGCGAAGGCTTCCATGCCGTGCGAAACCGGGTAGTCCTCCACGTGGATGTTCCAGCCGCGCAGCTGGCGTGCTTCGGCCTGCAGCGGCGGCATGGCAAGCGACGCAGCTACGACTGAGCCCAGAAGGACAGCTAATTTTACGGATTTGAATTTGGTCATCGGTTCCTCCCTGTTTGACCTCCCTAGACGATATGTATTTTACAAATATTTACAAGTTAAAAAATGAATAAAACAAATTGGTGTTTGCTCCCGGATTAACCGGTTGATTCTTAATTCCGAATTCGGAACTGGCGCCCGAGGCGCCGGCCCTGTCGTGGATGCGTCTGCGGCGGAAGGGAGCGGCCGGCATGGACCCTCGTGTCCGTGCCCGAGCCGGTTTCCCCTGCCGCAGACCCGTCAGGAAATCCTCAGGAAAACAGCATGCCACCGTTGATGTCGATACAGGCGCCGGTGATGAACGCAGCATCGCCCGAAGCCAGGTAGACCGCGAGATTGGCCACGTCTTCCGATGTGCCTTCGCGCTTGAGCGGCGTCACGCCGGCCACATGCTTGCGCACCTCGGGCTTGGTGAAGACATTGTGGAAGTCGGTGTCGATCATGCCGGGGCACAGGGCGTTCACGCGGATGTCGGGAGCCAGTTCCTTGGCCATGCCGCGGGTCATCGTCATGACCGCGCCCTTTGCCGTCGCATAGGCAATGGCCCCCGGACCACCGCCGTCCCGCCCGGCCTGGGAGGCCATGTTGACGATCGCGCCGCCGGCTCTCATGTGCGGCAGGGCCGCCTGGATGATCGTGAAGGCGGAGGTCAGGTTGAGGTCGAGGACCGCCTGCCAGTGCTCCGGCGTGATTTCGCTGACGGTCTTGCGGGCGATCAGCCCGCCGGTCACCGGCATGAGGATGTCGATGCCGCCGAATTCGGCGACCGTCCTGTCAACCAGCGTGGCGACATCCGCCGGCTTTGTCATGTCTCCCTGAAGGGCGAAGGCCCGGCCGCCGGCCGCGGTGATTTCCGCAACGGCGCTGTCGGCGCCGGTGGCGCTGTTGAGATAGTTGATGGCAACATTCGCACCGGCACTGGCCAGGGCCATGACGCATGCGCGGCCGATATCCCGGCCGCCGCCGGTAACGATGGCCGTCTTGTCCTTGAGGTTCATCGATTTGTTCTCCTGAGGTTTCCAAGTGAATGCTGCGGTTGTCGGAGCGCGGACCGAAGCGCGGTCATCTGCGGGCTACGGGCAATCCTCGTGCCTGCGGCTTCCGGTCTAGGTCTCTCCCTGCCGCACCAATAGCGCGGTTTGCGCACAGGGATCAATACAAATTTTTACAAATAATTGACAAATCGAGCGGGGCCGCATATTCCTTCGAGGAGCGCATGTCGCGTCCTGTTCTGCAAATATCGGAGCGTCCCCATGACGGGTTTGAGCAAGCAAGCACACGATAAACTGATGAGTGTGAGCACGGCTACACTGACGACCGTCCTGTTCAAGCATGGTTTGCGGAACATCTTCCTGCAGGGGCCGCAGCGTCTGCGGGCCGGCCGGAACATGGTCGGACCCGCCTATACGCTGCGCTACATTCCCGCCCGGGAAGATCTGGATATTCTGGAAACCTTTGCCAATCGCGAGAACGCGCAGCGCAAGGGGGTGGAGGAGTGTCCGCAGGGCGCGGTCTTCGTGATCGACTCGCGCGCCGATGCGTCCGCCGCCTCCGCCGGATGCATCCTGGCAACCCGGCTTCAGGCCCTGGGGTGCGAGGGGATCGTCACCGATGGCGGGTTCCGGGACACTCCAGAGATCGCGCAGCTGGAGATGCCTGCCTATCATACCCGCCCCAGCGCGCCGACCAATCTGACCAAGCATCATGCCGTTGCGGTAAATGATCCGATCGCCTGTGGCGGTGTCGCGGTCTTTCCGGGCGATATCATCGTCGGCGACAACGAAGGCGTTGTCTGCATACCTGTTCATATGGCACATGAGGTGGCGGACGAGGCTGCGGAGATGACCGTCTTCGAGGATTTCGTCATGGAAATGGTGCAACAGGGCGCGTCGACATTCGGGCTTTATCCCCCGACCGATCCCTCGACCAAGGAGAGGTTCAAGGCTTGGCGGCAGGAAAGAGGCAGGTAAGGGAGCTCGCGGCGTCGGACCGGCAGGTGCGCGACAAGACGCTCTCGGACAGGGCGTACGAGAGCATTCTTGCCAAGATCATGGATGGAGACATTCCCGTCGGCGGAAAGCTGCCGACAGAGCAGGTGCTGTCCGAGGAGCTGGGGGTTTCGCGGCCGGTCCTGCGTCAGGCGCTCAAGCAATTGCGCGAGGATGATGTCGTCGTCTCGCGCCAGGGGTCCGGATCCTATGTCAAGCGTCGGCCGGAAGGCGCGGTGCGTGATTTCGCACCCGTCGGCTCAATCGCCGATATCCAGCGCACATTCGAATTCAGGGCCGCCATCGAGGGCGAAGCCGCCTATCTGGCGGCGGAGCGCCGGCTGGAGTCCGATCTCAGGGAACTGCGTGAGGCGTTGCAGGAACTGGACCGCTGCATCACGAACGGCGAACTGGGCGTGGCCGCCGACGAGGCCTTTCATGTGGCCGTGTGCAACGCGGCGGACAACAAGTATTTCGTGGCGGCCAGGTCGTCGATGAAGTCCAATATCCTGACCGGCATGAACCTGACCAGAAACCTGTCGCTGACAAAGCCTCAGGACCGGTTGAAGCTGGTGCAGTCCGAGCACTATGCGATTTACGATGCGATCGAAAGATCCGATCAGGCAGCCGCCCGGGACGCCATGCGAAGCCACGTGGAAAATGCCCGCAAGAGGATTTTCGAGGGCTGAGCTGCCTCCTGCCGGTGCGCCCCGGAGGTTCCGGTGCTGTTTCCTCGACGTGACAATGCCCGGTCATTCGACCTGAAGGACGATCTTGCCGACATGGCTCTTTTCGCCGAAGGCCTGCTGGGCGCTGGCGATTTCCCGAAGCGGGAAGGTGGCTGCGACCAGCGGTCTGATGTCTCCGCGTTCGATCCGGCCGACCAGATTGGCGAAGACTTCCGGGTCGAGAACCGTGCAGCCGAAAAAGCTCAGGTCCTTCAGATACAGGGTGCGCACGTCGAGTTCGACCATCGGTCCGGCGATTGCGCCGGAGACCGCGTAGCGGCCGCCGGGCCGCAAGACGTCGAGCAGTGCCGGCCAGCCGGGACCGGCCACCAGGTCGATCACCACGTCGATGCTGTCGGTTCCCAGTTCCCTGACAGGATCATCGTTCCGGCCAATCGTTTTTGCCGCTCCCAGGTCCCGCAGGGCGGCGGCTTTCGACGCACCGGTGACCGCAATCACCTGCGCACCGCGCGCCCGGGCAAGCTGGACCGCAGCCGAGCCGACGCCCCCGGAAGCTCCGGTGACAAGGACGGTGTCGCCTTGTCCGGCCCCGGCGCGGGTCAGCATGTTTTCAGCGGTGGAATAGGAGCAGGGAAACGACGCCAGTTCCACATCGCTCAGGCTGCTTTCGATCCCGAAGGCATGACGGGCGGCGATGCGCACATAGTCCGCGAACCCGCCGTCGCATTCCGATCCCAGGTACCAGGGTCTTGCCGGTTCGTGCCCGTCCACCTCGCGCAGGCAGGGCTCGATCAGCACGCGCTCGCCGATCCGGGAGGCCGGAACGTCGTCGCCGACGGCAACGATGTGGCCGCATACATCGGCGCCCTGGATGCGCGGGAAGCTCAGCGGTGTGCCTCCCCAGGCCGCATCCTCCGCGGAGGCGTTGTTTTTCGAATACCAGCCGATGCGGGTGTTGATGTCGGTGTTGTTCACGCCGGCCGCCGCTACGCGCACGATGACATCACGCGGTCCGGGCCGGGGGACGGGAATGTCCGTCCGCCACTCCAGCATTTCCGGTCCGCCGTGTCCGGTCAGAACCATTGCGCGCATGGTGTCCGGCAATGTCATGGCAGATCCCTTCAGGTAGAATGTTTGTTCTACTTGCTCTAGGTAGAGCAATCATTCTACCTTGTCAAACATGAATGAAATCCAGACGAGGATAGCCGCCGGACTCGAGCGTGCCTTTGCCACCCACGGCTTTTCGGCGCCGAATGTCGACAGGCTGCGTGAGGCGGCGCAGGTGAGCCTGCGCACCCTTTACAGATATTATCCGTCCCGGGACGACATGGTTTTGGCCGCACTCGAGTTCCGCCATGAGCGGTACATGTCGCGGATCTTTTCCGACCTGCCGGCCCTGTCGCAGGACGCGCTGTGCGAGGTCATCCGGCGGATCGGGCACTGGATGGAGAGTGAAGCCGCGCACGGATGCCTGTTTCATTCGGCCGTTGCCGCAGCGCCGGAGAACCCGGCGCTGAAACAGCTCCTGCGGCGGCACAAGCTCGAATTTGCCCGGAGGCTGGCCGGGGCGGCGGGCCTTCCGGGATACGAGACGGAGCTGCTGCTGATCTGCGAGGGCCTGATGCAGTCGTGGCCCATTTGCGGGGACAAGGCCTGCGACAGCGCCATGCGGCTGGCAGCAGCACTGCTGGTGCATGCCGATGGCACGGCGCGCGGCAACGCCGATACCGGCGGCAACGGGACGGTCGTCCGGCAGCCTACGGAGCGGATCACGCCGTGAGAGAACGCACCGGATCCTTCCCTGCGGCCCGGTGCGGAGCTCCACCTGACGGTGAAGCCGGAGGACATTCATCTCTTCGACGCGGCCACCGGGACCCGGATCTGATCGGGAACCTGACCGGTGACCTGACGCCGGGCCCCGGCTCAAGGCCGGGGTGGCGGTCAGGGGGGCGCCTTCTGGGGAGCAGATTGGTGACCTGTTTTCAGCGGCCGATGGCGTAGGCCTGCATGAGGCGGGGCGTGGCGCCGGCCTTCAGTGTGCCGTCGGCCTCTCGCCTGGCGGCGGTCAGCCTGCCGATGGTCCAGTTGCCGGACACTTCGACCGAGTGACCGCGGGCCCTGAGTTCGTCGATGGTGCGGGCGCTGAAATTGCCTTCCGCCATGAGGTGGCCCGGCTGGCGCTGGCGTGGGTGGAAGGACGTGGGGAAATGGGTGGTGTGGAACAGCGGCAGGTCGATGGCTTCCTGAAGATTGAGGCCGTGGTGCACGAGACGCAGGAACAGGGAGAGCTGCCACTGGTCCTGCTGGTCGCCGCCGGGCGTGCCGAAGGCGAGTGTCGGCCTGCCTTCGTGGAATGCAAGGCTCGGGGTCAGCGTGGTGCGTGGGCGTTTGCCCGGCTCCAGGCTGGCGGCAAGGCCTTCTTCCAGCCAGAACATCTGCGCCCTTGAATTGAGGCAGAAGCCGAGCGCCGGAATGACTGGCGAGGACTGCAGCCAGCCGCCGGACGGGGTGGCTGCCACCATGTTGCCCCAGCGGTCGATGATGTCGAGATGTACCGTGTCGCCGCGACGCTCCGACAGATGCGCCATGGTGGGTTCGTAAATTCCGGTATCGGCAATGCCGGCCCGGTCGATCATCGCCATGCTTCTGGCCAGCTGGTCCTCATAGCCGGGAATGGTGCCCGGGCGCAGGTCGAAGGAGGCGCGTTCGCAGATCAGGGCGCGGCGGGCGGAATTGTAGTCCTCTCCAAGGAGCTGGTGAAGCGGCACGTCGATGAAGTTCGGGTCGCCGTAATAGACCTCGCGGTCGGCATAGGCGAGCTTCATGGCTTCGGTGACGTGGTGGACGAAGTCCGGGCCGGCCGGCTCCATCTTGCCGATGTCGATTCCGCGCAGAAGGGCGAGCGACTGCAGGAGCACCGGTCCCTGGCCCCACGGACCGGTCTTGGCGACGCTCCAGTCGTGATAATCGTCCGTCAGCGGGGCCTCGTAGGTGGCCTGCCAGTTCGCCAGATCGTCGGGGGTAAGGACGCCCTTGTGCGGGCTGCCCGAGCCGTCCATGACTTCGGCGGTTTCAAGGAAGGCTCCGATTTCCTCGGCGATGAACCCCCGGTAGAAGCAGTCCCGCGCCGCATCGATCTGCTGCTCGCGGCCGCTCTTGCCCTCGGCTTCGTCAAGCAGGCGTTTCCAGGTGGCCGCCAGGACGGGATTGCGGAACATCTCGCCGGCCTGGGGAACGGTGCCCCCCGGAACCCAGGTCTCATGGGAGGTCGGCCATTCCTTGCGGAAGAATTCCTCGAGCCCGCCGATGATCGAGGCGGTGCTGCGCAGCATGGGCTGGCCATGTTCCGCATAGTAGATGGACGGCTCCAGAACGTCGCGCAGGCTGAGGGTGCCGTGGTCGCGCAGCATCAGCATCCAGCCGTCGAAGGCGCCGGGAATGACGGTCGCGAGCAGGCCGTTGCCCGGAATGAGGGTCATGCCCTCGGCCTTGTAGTGGGCGATGGTGGCGCCCGCCGGGGCCGGCCCCTGGCCGCAGACGACGCTGGTTTCGTTCCTCTGTGCGTTGTGGAAGATGATCGGAAGATCCCCGGCGGGGCCGTTGAGATGCGGTTCGAGTACCTGCAGGACGAGGCCGGTGGCCACCGCCGCGTCGAAAGCGTTGCCGCCCTTTTCCAGGATGCTCATGCCGACGGCACTGGCGATCCAGTGGGTGGAGGTCACGACGCCGAAGGAGCCGGTGATTTCTGGGCGTGTTGTGAAAGTCGTCATAATCTACTCATTTGCGTTGAAAAAATCGGGTTCAGGTCTCGCGCGGGTCGAGAGCGTCGCGCAGGCCGTCGCCCAGCAGGTTGAAGCCGAGCACGACCAGGAAGATCGCCGCCCCCGGCCACCAGGCCATCCAGGGGGCCTGGGTCATGAAATTCTTGGCCACATTCAGCATGGATCCCCAGCTGGGTGCGGGCGCCTGCTGGCCCAGTCCGAGGAAGGACAGGCTGGCTTCGGCGATGATCGCGGTGGCCACGGTGAGGGTCGCCTGGACCAGGATAGGCGCCAGGACGTTGGGAAGAATATAGCGGCTCATGATGGCGGCATGGGTGAGGCCGACGGCGCGCGCGCCCTCCACGAAATCCTCCGTCTTCACGGCAAGCACCTGGCCGCGCGTGAGGCGGACGAAGATGGGCACGGCGGACAGGCCGATGGCGATCATCGCATTGCTCAGGCTGGGGCCGAGAAAGGCGGCGAGCGCGATGGCCAGAATGAGGAACGGGGTTGCCAGCAGCGCATCGGTGACCCGGGAGATCGCCTGGTCGGTCCAGCCGCCGAAATAGCCGGAGATCAGACCGAAGGGCACACCGACCATGACGGCGATAAGGACCGAGACGACACCGGCCAGCAGCGAGGCCTGGGCGCCCCATATCATGCGCGACAGGATATCCCGGCCGATCTCGTCGGTACCGAGCCAGTGGGCTGCGGACGGCGCCTGGCGGACCGCGCTCCAGCTCGTGGCCAGCGGGTCATCGATCGGCAGGATCGGCGCGGCCATGGCAATGATGATGAAGAAGGCGACGATCACCAGGCCGAAGCGGGCGCTTCTGTTGGCCTTCAGCTTCTTCCAGGCGCGGTTCTCCGGCCTGACGGTCTCGTCTGCCGGCTCGGCGGCGGAGGTCAGGGCGCTCACAGGCTGTTCCTCATGCGCGGGTTGAGAAGGAAATAGAGCACGTCGGCAATCAGGTTCATCAGGATGAAGCCGGCGGCGGTGCACATGACGACGCCCTGAACCACCGCATAGTCGCGGGTGAAGACGGCGTCGACGATCAGCTTGCCGAACCCGGGGATGGTGAAGATCTGTTCGGTGAGAACGGCGCCGGCAAGCAGTTCGCCGAAGAGGAGCGCGCTGAGGGTGACGATGGGCAGGAGCGCGTTGCGGAAGGCGTGCTTCAGGATGACGGTATGTTCCAGCAGGCCCTTGGCTCTTGCCGTGCGGACATAGTCGGCCTTCAGGACGCCGAGCATGGCCGAGCGGGTGTGGCGCATCAGGGTGGCGGCCAGGGCGGTGCCCAGAACGAAGGCAGGCATGATCATGGTCTGGAAGGATTTTACCGGATCCTCGAATGGCGGCACATAACCGGAGGCCGGCAGCCAGCCCAGATGCACGGATACCAGCATGATCAGCATGATGCCGAGCCAGAAGTTCGGGATCGACAGGCCGGACAGCGCGACGAAATTCGCGATGTAGTCGATGGCGGTGCCCTTTTTGACTGCGGACAGGATGCCTGCGGGGATGCCGATGGCGAATGCGATCACCATGGCCATGACGGCAAGCTGGATGGTGACCGGCAGCTTGTCGGCGATCAGGTCGAGCACCGGTTGCCGGGTTCGCAGGGAAATGCCGAGATCGCCCTGCAGCATGGCTTTCACCCAGTGGAAGTATTGCAGGATGATCGGGTCGTTCAGGTGGTATTTCTCGCGGATGAACGCCAGAACTTCCGGATCGCGCTCCTCGCCGGCAAGCACGAGTGCCGGGTCGCCGGGCAGCAGCTTCTGCAGCACGAAGACGAAGATCGATACGAGAATGAGCGTCGGTATGGCGATGACCAGCCGGCGCGCAATATAGGACAGCATTCAGGCAATACCCGCGTTGGACCGTCCCCCGGCGGGATGCCGGGGGACGCTGAGGGGTGGCTTATTTGAACTTGACGTTCTCGAGGCGGATCATGCCGTCCGGATAGGGGGTGAAGCCTTCCAGCTTGCCGGAAAGCGCCCAGATCCAGGTCGGATGATAGAGATAGATGATCGGCAGTTGCTCGTTGAGGATATCGCGCGCCGCATCGTATTTGGCCTTTCGGGTGGCGGTGTCGGTGCTCGTGCGGGCCTCGTCCAGAAGCTTGTCGACTTCCGGAATGCAGATCTTGGAATCATTGATGCCGCCGTTGCAGGTCATGAACTGGTGGATGTTGCCGTCCGGATCGACACGACCCGACCAGCCGACCTGGCTGGCCTGATAGTTGCCTGCGGACTGGTCCGCCAGCAGGCTGGCGAATTCCATCGTCTTCAGCTTGACGTTGAAGCCGGCTTCTGCGGCCATGGACTGGACGACCTGCATCATCTGGGTCTGGACCGGATTGTTGGCGACCTGGATCTCCACATCGAGGCTGTCATATCCGGCTTCCTTCAGAAGGGCCTTTGCCTTGTCCACGTCGCGGGCCGGAACCGGATGGTCCTTGTCGTACCACGGGCTGGTCGGCGGGAAGGGCTGGTTGCCCGGTGCGAAGACACCTTCAAAGACAACCTGGTTGATCGCATCGCGATCGAGCGACAGGTTGAAGGCCTGGCGGATGCGCGGGTCGTTGCCGAAGGGATTGTCGCCGGCCTCGCCGTTGGCGATGTTCACTGTGATGCCCTGGTAACCGAGGCTGACCGCTTCCGCATAGGCGAGATCCGCATCGGCCTTGACGGAAGCCACATCGGTGGCCGCGAGCCGTTCAAGCATGTCCAGATCGCCGGAGCGCAGGTTTGCCAGGCGCACGGTGGTGTCCGGGATCGGCAGGAAGGTCACCGTGTCGAAGTTGATGGCATCGGCGTTCCAGTACCCGTCGAACTTTGCGAGCACGATGCGGTCCTGCTGGACACGCTCCACGAACTTGAACGGGCCGGAACAGACCGGATTGGCTCCGAAGTCCGCACCGGCGGCTTCCGCGGCGGTGGGGGAGAGCATCATGCCGGCGCGGTCGGCGAACTGGGCCAGAAGCGTGGCGTCCGGCGCCGTCAGGTTGATCTTGAGCTGAAGCGGACCGGAGACCTCAACGCTCTCGATGGATTTGACCTCACTCTTGCGGCGGCTTTCCGGAAGGTTTTTCGAGCGCTCGATATTCGCCTTCACGGCCTCGGCGTCGAAGGGCGTGCCGTCATGGAAGGTCACACCGTCGCGCAGGTCCATGGTCAGGACCTTGCCGTCGTCGGACCAGCTCCAGCCGGTGGCGAGCTGCGGTATGATCTCCAGGTCCGGCGTGATGTCGACCAGCTTGTCGCACAGTGACGCATAGACGATCCGGCCGACGAAGGTCCGGGACTGGTCGGGGTCGAGCACGTCGGCATCGTCCTGAAGGCCGATTCTCAGATCGGCGGCATGGGCGGCCGTTGCCAGGGTTGTCGCGCTCAGCAGCAGCGCTGCAAGGAATTGCTTACGCATTGTTGTCACTCCTCTCGGAAAGCTTGGTTTTCGGTTTCTGTTGCGGCCGTGACCGGCTCTTGTCGTTGGCTTCTCTGGCGGAACAGCGCAAAGCGCCTTTCCGCAATTGTGCTCCTGGGGGGCTCGCGCACGGGCGCTTGCGTGCTTTCTGCAATTGTCTCCCAGTGATGACAGGCGACCGCCCGACCGGTGCCTGCGCCGGTCAGGACGGGCTTTTCCGATGCGCACAGGCTGGTGGCCTGGGGGCAGCGGGGATGAAAGCGGCAGCCGGATGGAGGCGAAAGCGGTGAGGGAACATCGCCGGTCAGGGACACATTCATCGACCGGCCATGGGGCGAGGCGATCGGGATCGCCCGCATGAGGGCCTGCGTATAGGGATGCAGGGGGCGCTCGAACAGCGCGTCGTTGGGGGCCAGTTCGACGATCTCGCCGAGATACATCACGGCGATGCGGTCGCTCATGTGGCGGATCACCGCAAGATCATGGGCGATCAGGATCAGCGTCAGGTCGAATTCGTCTTTCAGGTCCTCCAGAAGGTTGATGACCTGCGCCTGGACGGAGACATCGAGGGCGGAGACGGGTTCGTCGCCGACAATCACCCTGGGGCCGCTGGCCAGGGCTCTCGCGATGCCGATGCGCTGGCGCTGGCCGCCGGAAAACTCATGCGGGTAGCGGTTGGCGAAAGCCGGGCGAAGACCGACCCTGGCAAGAAGATCCGCCACCTTGCGGCGCCGTTCCGCGCGCGAAAGAGACGTATGGACCTTCATCGGTTCCTCTATCAGCGCGCCGACGGTCATGCGCGGATTGAGCGAGGAAAAGGGATCCTGGAAGACGAACTGGAGATCCTTGCGCAGGCGGCGCATCTCCGCATCCGAGAGGGAGGAAATGTCGTTGCCCTCATAGAGCACTTCGCCGCCGGAGGGCGGCAGCAGGCGGACCAGTAGACGGGCCAGGGTCGACTTGCCGCAGCCGCTCTCGCCGACGATGGAAAAGGTTTCCCCGCGGCGGATGTCCAGGGAGACCTCGTTGACGGCGCTGACGCCGGCAGATGACCTGAAGAGGCCTTTTCTGCCGGGAAACCGCTTGGTCACGGCACGGGTCTCGATGATCCTGTCGCGTGTCGGCGGTCTCATGAGCCGGTTTCCGCGAAAACGGTTTCCAGCGGAGCATAGTGACACGCGGCCCGATGGGAGGGGCCGTGTTGATCAAGCACCGGTGGAGAAAGCGCACAATTTTCCTGGGCGAAGGGGCAGCGGGGGGTGAAGCGGCAGCCCGTCGGCATGTCGTCGATGGCCGGTACCATGCCGGCGATGGTCGCAAGCCTGCCCGAGCGCGGGCCGACGGAGGGCACGGAGCTCATCAGTCCGATGGTATAGGGGTGCTGGGGATCGTCGAAAATGGTCTCCACCGGGCCATCCTCGACAATGTGGCCGGCATACATGACGCAGACCCTGTCGGCGATTTCCGCGACAACGCCCAGATCGTGGGTGATCATGATCAGGGCCGTACCGGTTTCCTTCTGCAGCTCCTCGATCAGGTCGATGATCTGGGCCTGGATGGTCACGTCCAGGGCGGTGGTCGGTTCGTCGGCGATGAGCACGGCGGGGTCGTTCGCCAGCGCCATGGCGATCATGACGCGCTGGCGCATGCCGCCGGAAAGCTCATGCGGATAGTCGTTCAGCCGGCTGGCGGCGGCCGGGATCCTGACCCTTTCGAGCATGTCGCGCGCACGCCGGCGTGCGTCCGCCCCGGTCACGTTCCTGTGGCGCAGTACCACCTCGGCGATCTGGTCTCCGATCCTGTAGGACGGATTGAGCGAGGTCATCGGTTCCTGGAAGATCATCGAGATGGTGTTGCCGCGCAGATCCGCCATGGTGCGCTGGGAAAGCGTCAGCAGGTCGCGATCGCCGAACATGGCCCGTCCGGACATGACCTGTGCGACGGAACGGGGCAGCAGTCCCATCAGGGACAGGGCTGTGACCGACTTGCCGCAACCGCTTTCACCGACGATGCACAGGGTCTCACCGGGGCGGACGTCAAAGGAAATGCCGTCGATGATGTTGGCGGGGGCGCCCTTGAAGCGCAGCGCGAGATTGTCGACGCTCAGGACCGGCGCGGCATGCGGTTCACGCTCCGGGCGCATCGGAAACCTCCGGGGCGCTCTGGTAGAGAAGGCGTTGCTGGAGGGCCAGAAGATGACCGCGCATGGCCTTTTCCGCCGAAACCGGATCACGGTTCTCGATGGCCCTGATGATATCGACGTGTTGGGATTTGTAGAGCGCCATCGCGTCGCTGGTCCGCAGTGCCTCGCGTACGTGCCGCCAGGCCGCGTCCTGCCGGACCCGGTCGACCACATCGAAGAGCGCAAGGAAAAGCGTGTTGTTGGCGGCGCGCGCGATGGCCCGGTGGAGGGCGCTGTCCCACAGTTCCCGGCCGTCCAAGTCGTCGGCCTTGCCGACCCGGCCGGCTATTTCCCGCATGGCGGCGATATCCGCCGGATTTGCGCGCAGGGCCGCGAGACGGGCAAGGACGGGTTCCAGCTGCAGCCGGACTTCCATCACCTCGAGCATGTTGGATTCTTCGTTCAGGGCCACGAACTGCTTTTCCGGATGGGCTGGCTCGCTGCCGATAAAGGTCCCGGCGCCCTGCCGCCGCCAGATCTTGCCTTCGGTCTCCAGAACTTCCAGCGCCCGCCGCACCGCCCTGCGGCCGACGCCGATGGTCTCCGACAGTTCGCGTTCGGTGGGAAGCTGTTCCGCACCCTCGACAGTCAGCTGGTTCACGATGATCCTGAGCCGCTCGAGAGCCATGCTTGAATTCCGCTGCGAAGGTTTTTCTGTTTCTTTCATCGTATACCAATGTGAACCAATTTTGATTGGTTTCAGTATTGGCGGGATAAGTTCCGCACGCAACCCCTCCGGATGCGGCAATTCCTGGCGCGCTCCGGTCGGTCGGACCGGTGGTTCTTGGATGTATGGTTCCGCCTGACAGGAAGGAGTTTCATGATAATATACTGTTTTTAAATAGATATTATCATTTTCGCATGAAGGGGTGTCGGGGCAGTTCGTCGAATGTGCGGTGGGTCTGCATGAAATTTATGCGATGGAACAAATTTTAATCGGTTCCCCTTGTTTCCGGTTCGGAAAATGCGGGCGTAAAGATATTTCTCTGTATGGTGCAATATGTTCGGATTATTCACCGGTGCGTATGAAAATATGCCATATTTTTCAGATGGGTTGCTGGTCTGTGCGCGAATTTCCGTGTGAGCGGGATGACTTTCGATTGGTTCGTGCTGGGCTTCTTCTGAAGAGCGCTGTGCATGGTGAAGTTTTATGCGTGCCGGATCTTTGGGCGCTGGCGCGATTGACAAGCGTTTTTTGTTCGGCAATCCTTCACGGAACATAGCGGCATCCGTTCGACCGCATGGCAATCGCGCCCCGATCTTTCGCAGACGTGAGTCTGTGGGTCGGGGTTTTTTTATGTCCGGCCGCTGTCGCGCGTTTCAGGCGGCGCACGGGCAGAACAACAGGTGGATTTGGTCTTGAGGGAAATTCCTGTCGGCGTCCTGTTTTCGAAATCCGGATCCTATTCCGTGATCGGCCAGGAAGGATATTGGGGTGCCCGGATCGCCATCGACGAGGTCAACGCCTCCGGGCTGTTCGATTTCCGTCTGCTGAGGGTCGACCGGGACCCGGCGGGCTGTGCAGAAGCCTATGCCGTGGAGGCGGACCGGATGATGAGCGAGGCCGGATGCCGGCACATCATCGGCACGCAGACCTCGTCCAGCCGCAAGGAAGTGCTCCCGGTGCTGGAGCGCGGGCGCGGGCTGCTCTGGTACACGACGCCCTATGAAGGTTTCGAAAGCCATGACCGCGTGGTCTACACGGGGGCCTGCCCGAACCAGGGTGTCGTTCCCCTGTTCCGGCACATCGTGCCGAAGTTCGGCCGCAGCGCCTTTCTCGTCGGGTCGAACTACATCTGGGGCTGGGAAACCAATCGCATTGCCCGCGAGCTGCTGGCCGGCTGCGGCGGCGAGGTTCTGGGCGAGCGCTATGTCGCCATCGGCGACGAGAAGATCGCGCATCTGATCGCGGAAATCCGCGAAACACGGCCGGCCTTCATCCTCAACAACCTCATCGGTGTCAGCAGCTATGCCTTCCTGCGGGCCATGAAGACCCTGGCCGGGGAAGATCCCGCCTTCGCGCCAGACCGCTGTCCGATCCTGAGCTGCAATCTGACCGAAGCGGAGCTGCCTGTTCTGGGGGCGGCGGCAGACGGGCTGGTTTCCACCTCGACCTATTTCGAAACCCTTGAAACCGCGGAAAACGCGGCCCTGCGTGCGCGGCTGGCAAGCCTGCGCGGTCCGGATGCGGCGATATCCTCCATGTTCGTCGGCCCGTATGAGGCGGTCTGGCTGCTGGCGCGGGCCATCGAGGCCTGCGGAAGCGACCGGCCGGACGACGTGCTGACGGAGCTTTGCCGTCGATCCCACAGGACGCCGCTGAGGGATATCCGCATCGATCCGCAAACCCAGCATGCCCATCTGCAGCCGCTGATCGCGGTGGTGGAAGCGGGCGGCCCGGCGGGGGTGCCGCCGGTCGGCCGGGCGCGGTTCCGGATCATCGAACAGACCCGCGGGCCGCTGGCGCCGGACCCCTATCTCGTTCACTACGATCCGCTGGACCGAGGCGCCGGAGGGACCGCCGGCATGCCCGTTCCGGACAGCGGCAAGACCCCGAACCTGAGGCTGGTGTCGTCATGAGCAGCCTGTTCCGCACTCCCAGTTTCCGGGGCCGCTCCGCCAGCATTCTGCACCGGCCGCACGCGGACCGCGATGCGGTCTGTCGTCAGCTGCACCGTCTCGGTGTGGAGATCTCGACCGCATGGCCGGAGTTGCCCGCAGAAGCCCGGCAGGCGGACCTGCTGATTTTCGATGCCGATGCCGGCCATGATGCCCAGTTCCCCTGGTCCGTCGATGTGCATCCGATGCCGATGATCGCGCTCATGGGAACAGAGGCGCCCGGGCGCGTCGAATGGGCGATCCGGCGGGGTGCCATCGCGCATCTGAACAAGCCGGTCACGTCGAGCGGTGTCTATGGGGCCCTTGTCGTCGCGCAGCGGACCTTTGCCATGCGTCTGGCCTCCGAAGAGCGCATCGCCACGCTGGAGGCGCGCCTCGCCTGCCGGCCGCAGGTCGCGGAGGCCATTCTTCTGCTGATGCGACATCAGGGGGGCGACGCGGACACCGCCTATCGCCTGCTGCAGGACATGGCGATGACAAGCCGTCAGACCATAGAGGCTGTCGCCCGGGACCTCATCGATCGCGCGGGAGGGCAGAATGACGGCCGACGCGAAGCCTGACCTCCTGCCGGAGGTGGCCGTCGAATCGCCCCGCGGCGTGTTCCGGCGCCTGGTGGGCCGGAAACTGGCGCTTTTTGCCATGACGGTGATCGGGATCATTGTCGGGGCGGCCCTGTTCGCGCCGGTGGTGGCGCCGTTCAATCCGGAGGAACAGTTCTTCGAGGGACTGACGCTGGAAGGCGCGCCGTTACCGCCGGGTGAACGGTTCTGGCTGGGCACGGATCTTCTCGGCCGGGATCTTCTCTCGCGTCTGATCTATGGGGCCAGAACGTCGCTGCTCATCGGGATCGTGGCGAATGGCATCGCGGTTGCGGTGGGTGCCTTCGTCGGCATCCTTGCAGGTTTCTTCCGCGGCTGGGTGGAAACGCTGCTGATGCGGTTCACCGATCTGATGATGGCCTTTCCAGCGCTCCTGCTGGCCATCACCCTGGCCGCGCTCTTCCATCCGTCGCTGTGGATCGTCGCCATGGTCATCGCCATGGTGAACTGGGTGCAGATGGCGCGTGTCGTCTACACCGAAACCAGATCGCTTTCCGAACGGGAGTTCATTCTCGCCGAGCGCGCCATGGGGGCAGGGCTGTTCCGCATCCTGTTCCGGCACATTCTCCCGCACCTGTTGTCCACCATCGTGGTGTTCGGCACGCTGGGCATTTCCACGACCGTGCTTCTGGAGGCAACGCTCAGTTATCTCGGCATCGGCGTGCAGCCGCCGACCCCTTCCTGGGGCAACATCATCTACGAGAACCAGACCTATTTCACCTCGGCGCCCTGGCTGGTGTTCTTTCCCGGATTTGCCATCATCGCGCTGGCGCTGGGCTTCAATCTCCTGGGCGACAGCCTGCGGGAAGTGCTCGACCCGACCCAGAAGGGGAGGCACTGACCATGGGCGGCTATGTCCTCCGGCGCATCCTGCAATCGCTGCTGATCCTGCTCGGGATCTCGTTCCTGACGTTCATCCTGCTGTATCTAATCCCGGCCGATCCGGCGCGCCAGATTGCCGGCCGCAGCGCGACGGCCCAGACCGTGGAGAACATCCGCGAGCAGCTCGGGCTCAACCTGCCGTTTTACCAGCAGTATTTCCGGTATCTGACCGGTCTCCTGCAGGGCGACCTCGGCCGGTCCTACCTGCAGAAGACGGAAGTCGGTGAACTGATATGGTCGCGTCTTCCCGCGACACTCCTGTTGATGGCGGGCGCAATCGTCAGCGAACTTGCCATCGGCCTGACCATGGGGCTCGTTGCAGCCCTTCGCCGCAACACGGCGACAGATACGAGCCTCATGGTCCTTTCCTTCGTCGGCGTGTCGTCACCGCAATTCGTGATCGGCATCCTGTTGCTCTACGTGTTTTCCGTCCAGCTCGGCTGGTTTCCCATCGGCGGTTACGGGACGTTCCGGCACATGGTCCTGCCGTCCCTGACGCTCGGGCTGCTGGGGGCCGGCTGGTATTCGCGCATGATGCGCTCGGCGATGATCGACGTGCTGCGCCAGGATTTCATCCGTACCGCGCGGGCCAAGGGCCTGAAGCGCTGGCAGGTGCTGTTCGGCCATGCCATGCCCAACGCGCTGCTTCCGGTCATCGCCATGATCGGCATCGATATCGGCCTGTTCATGAGCGGCATCGTCGTCGTGGAAAGCGTCTTCGGCTGGCCGGGCATCGGTCAGCTCGCCTGGCAGGCCATCCAGCGTGTCGACATCCCGATCATCATGGGTGTCACCCTTGTCTCCGCATTCGCGATCGTTCTGGGGAACTTCCTTGCCGATCTGATCGCGCCCCTGATTGATCCGAGGATCAAGCTGCGCTGATGCGCGGCGAAACTGCCGGAAAATCCGCCGCAGAGCGAACCGGTCCAATCACCTGAACCTGGAGGTTTGACATGAACAAAACACTTCTGGCAGGGGCTGCCGCCCTACTTGCCGCCACGGCTCTCTCCCCCGCGCAGGCGGAGGACATCAAGCAGGGTGGATCGATGATCGTCACCTACAAGGACGATGTCTCCACGCTCGATCCGGCGATCGGCTACGACTGGCAGAACTGGTCGATGATCAAGAGCCTGTTCGACGGCCTGATGGACTATGAGCCGGGCACCACCAACCTGATGAACGATCTTGCCGAGGACTACACGATTTCCGACGACGGCAAGGTGTTCACCTTCAAGCTCCGTCAGGGCGTCAAGTTCCACAACGGCCGCGAAATGACCGCGGAAGACGTGAAATATTCCCTCGACCGGGTCGCCAATCCGAAGACCCAGAGCCCGGGCGCCGGCTTCTTCGGCTCCATCAAGGGGTTTGATGCGGTTGCCGCCGGCGACGCGGACAGTCTCGAAGGGGTCACCGTGGTCGATCCCTATACCGTGCAGATCGAACTGTCCCGCCCGGATGCGACGTTCCTGCATGTGATGGCGATCAACTTCTCGTCGATCGTTCCCAAGGAGGCCGTCGAGGAATGGGGCGCCGACTTCGGCAAGCATCCGGTCGGCACCGGTGCGTTCTCGCTGGAGGAGTGGACCCTCGGCCAGCGTCTGGTGTTCAAGCGCAACGAGGACTACTGGCGGGCCGGCGTTCCCAGGCTCGACGAGATCACCTTCGAGGTCGGACAGGAGCCGATCGTCGCCCTTCTGCGTCTGCAGCGCGGCGAAGCCGACATTCCCGGCGACGGCATTCCGCCGGCGAAGTTCCTCGAAGTCACCAAGGATCCGCAATACAAGGACCTGATCATCGAGGGCGGGCAGCTGCACACCGGTTATGTTACCATGAACGTGAAGATGCCGCCGTTCGACAAGCCGGAAGTGCGCAAGGCCGTCAACATGGCGATCAACAAGGACCGGATCGTGCGGATCATCAACGGCCGCGCCGTTCCGGCCAACCAGCCGCTGCCGCCGACCATGCCCGGTTACGACAAGGACTATGAAGGTTACGCCTATGATCCGGACGCGGCGAAGGCGCTTCTGGCCGAAGCGGGGCTCGGTGACGGTTTCGAGACGGAACTCTATGTCTACAACACCGATCCGAACCCGCGTATCGCCCAGGCCATCCAGGCGGATCTTGCCGCCATCGGCATCAAGGCGGAAATCAAGGCGCTGGCCCAGGCCAATGTCATCGCGGCGGGCGGCGAACCCGACCAGGCGCCGATGATCTGGTCCGGCGGCATGGCCTGGATCGCCGACTTCCCGGATCCGTCCAACTTCTACGGTCCGATTCTCGGCTGCGCCGGCGCGGTCAAGGGGGGCTGGAACTGGTCCTGGTATTGCAACGAGGAGCTGGACGCGCTGGCGACGGCTGCCGACAGCATGACGGATCCCGCCCAGAAGGCGGAGCGCGAGGAAGCCTGGCGCAAGATCTTCATCGCGGTCATGGATGACGCCGCCTGGGCGCCGGTCTTCCACGAACAGCGTTTCACGATGCGGTCCGAGCGGCTGGGTGGTCCTGACGCCATCTTCGTCGATCCGGTCCACATCCCCGTCAACTACGATTATGTATGGGCGAAAGATGTGCAGTAACTGCAAGGCCGCTTATACCATTCATGCGGCGCAACATCACTTCGGCTGGGACAATTCGTTTGCCCCGGTCGAGACGGTGGCTCCGGGCACGGTGCTCGAATTCGAGTGTCTCGACAGTTCCGCGGGGCAGCTGACGCCGGAAAGCACCGTCGAGGACGTTGCGGCCATGGATTTCGGCAAGATCAATCCGGTCAACGGCCCCATCCTTGTGGACGGGGCCGAGCCGGGCGATGCGCTGGTGGTGAAGATCCACGAGTTCAAGCCGTCCGGTTTCGGCTGGACAGCGAATATCCCCGGTTTCGGCCTGCTGGCCGACCAGTTCAAGGATCCTGCGCTGCATGTGTGGTCCTATGACAGGGACAAGCCGGTCATGTCCGCCTTCGCGCCTTTCGGCAAGGTGCCGCTCAAGCCCTTCGCGGGGACGATCGGTGTCGCGCCCGCGGAGGCCGGGCTGCATTCCATCGTGCCGCCACGGCGTGTCGGCGGGAACATGGATATCCGCGACCTTGCCGCCGGCACGACGCTCTACCTGCCGGTGGAGGTTGCCGGTGCCCTGTTCTCCATAGGCGATACCCATGCGGCCCAGGGCGATGGCGAGGTCTGCGGCACGGCGATCGAAAGCCCGATGAACACGGTGATCGAACTGGATCTCATCAAGGGCGCGGATCTGAAGATGCCGCGTTTCGAGACCCCGGGCCCGGTCACCCGTCATCTTGACGTAATGGGCTATGAGGTCACGACCGGTATCGGCACCGACCTGTACGCGGGCGCCCAGGCGGCCGTGTCCAACATGATCGATCTCCTGTGCGCCCGTCACGGCTACAGCGCGGTCGATGCCTACATGCTGTGTTCGGTCTGCGGCGATCTGAGGATCTCGGAAATCGTCGATGCGCCGAACTGGGTGGTGTCCTTCTATTTCCCGAAGGTCGTGCTCCAGTAGTCACATCCGGGCGGCGGCCGCGTGGCTGCCGCCCGTCTTTTCCAATCCAGTCAACAGAGTGAGCCGAGTGTCCGCAGCGTCAGATTCTTTCCAGTCCTCCGACGGCGTCATCCTGTCGGTCCGGGGCCTATGTACGGATGTTGCCACGCCCACCGGAGCAAGAACCGTGGTCAGGGACCTGTCTTTCGATCTGCGGCGCGGGGAAACGCTGTGCATCGCGGGGGAATCCGGGTCCGGCAAGTCGGTCACGGCGCTGTCCATCATGGGGCTGCTGCCGGAGCGGATCGCCCGGGTCTCTGCTGGCCAGGTGCTGTTTCAGGGGCGGGACCTGACGAAGATCCGCGAGGACGAGCTGCGCCGCATCCGCGGCGGCGACATTGCGATGATCTTTCAGGAGCCGATGACCTCCCTGAATCCGGTGCTGACGGTCGGACGGCAGTTGCGCGAGGCCATTCTGGCGCATCAGGACGTCTCGCGGGCAAAAGCGGAAGACATAGCGCTGGCGATGCTTGAATCGGTCCGGCTGTCCGAGCCGCGCCGCCGGTTGCGCCAGTATCCGCACGAATTGTCCGGCGGCATGCGCCAGCGGGTGATGATCGCCATGGCGCTTGCCTGCAATCCGAAGGTCCTGATCGCCGACGAACCGACTACGGCGCTCGATGTGACCATCCAGGCGCAGATCCTGCAGCTCATCCGCGATCTGCAGCGCGACTTCGGCACCGCCGTGATCATGATCACCCATGACATGGGTGTGGTCGCCGAAATGGCCGACAGGGTGATCGTGATGAACCAGGGGAGGATCGTCGAGCGGGGCGAGGTTGCCGATGTGTTCGAGCGGCCGTCGGATCCCTACACGCGCGGTCTTCTGGATGCTGTTCCGAAGCTGGGTGCCATGACGGGTGTCGACAGCGCGCCGGGGAAGGCAACCGATGCGCAGCCGCGGGTCCTCGATGTCGAGGATCTGGTTGTCCGCTTCGACCTGCGCGGCGGGCTACTCAACCGGGTCACTTCCCGCGTCCATGCGGTCGAGGGCGTTTGCCTGCACCTGAAGTCGGGCGAGACGCTGGGGCTGGTCGGGGAAAGCGGCTGCGGAAAATCCACCATCGGCAAGGCGCTCATGAATCTGGTACCCTGGGAAGGGACAGTCCGGGTGGCGGGGCAGCATGCCGGTGTCGGCGGGGCGGTGCAGCAGAAGCGCCTGCGGCGGGACATGCAGATGATCTTCCAGGATCCCTACGCCTCGCTCGATCCGCGCATGACTGCCGGGGATATCGTCGGCGAACCGCTGGTCATTCACGCCTTGTCGAAGGGGCGGGACCTCACGGATCGCGTGGCATCGCTCTTCGAGCGGGTGGGGCTGCCGGCAGAGATGATGAGGCGCCACCCGCACGAGTTTTCCGGCGGCCAGCGCCAGCGCATCT
Source organism: Labrenzia sp. 011 (assembly GCF_003075075.1). Classification (GTDB taxonomy): domain Bacteria; phylum Pseudomonadota; class Alphaproteobacteria; order Rhizobiales; family Stappiaceae; genus Roseibium. Next base: position 114,433 of record NZ_QCYM01000004.1, read on the forward strand.
GCATTGCGCGGGCGCTGGCCCTGTCTCCGAAGGTGATCATCGCCGACGAAAGCGTTTCGGCCCTGGATGTGTCCGTGCAGGCCCGTGTTCTGGACCTGTTGCAGGAACTGCAGGAGGATCTGGGTCTTTCCTATCTGTTCATCTCGCACGACATGGCGGTGGTCGAACAGATCTCCCACCGGATCGCCGTCATGTATCTGGGGCAGATCGTGGAGACGGGGACGCGGCGGCAGGTCTTCGAAAATCCGCAGCACGAATATACGCAGCGCCTGTTGAAAGCCGTGCCCATTCCGGACCCGAAAAGGCGGCGCACCGTGTTCGATGTGCCAGCCGGCGAAATCCCCTCGCCGGTGCTGCCGCTCGGACAGGCCGTCAGCAGGGTGCGCTATACGGATGTGGGCGCAAGGCATCTGGTCGCGCAGGGCTAACCTGCCTTCGGTTCGGCCGCGCCCGCGTTTTCAGTCCGACGGAGCCACCCGGTAGGGAACGATGCCGCGCCGGCCGGGCTCGATGAAGGGATCCTTGTCGATTGCCGGGAAGGCGCGCTGGTCGCAATTGTCCCGCGGGCAGATCCGGCAGTTGACGCCGATGGGCTCGGGAGGCGAATTGCCGTCCACCGCAAGACCGTCCGCATAGACGATCGCATCGGCGTATTTGACTTCGCAGCCGATGCCGAGCGCGTATCTGCGTTCGCCTGTCCGGTAGTCGGGCTGATGCTTGGTCACACTGGTGGCCATGCAGATGTATTGAACCCCGTCGGGCATCTGGGCGATTTGGGCGGTGAACTTGTTCGAATTCTGTTCGAAGGCCTGATGCACGTTCCAGCGCGGGCAGGACCCGCCGAACCTGGCGAACTGGAAGCGGGTGGCGCTGTGTCTCTTGACGACATTGCCGGCGCGGTCGATCTTGACGAAGTAGAACGGCAAGCCGTTGGCGCCCGGCCGCTGCAGGGTCGACAGCCTGTGGCAGACGGTCTCGATGCTGGCGTCCATCTGGTTCGACAGCAGCTGAATGTCGTGGCGGCATCTCGTGGCGGCGCGCAGGAAATCGTCGTAGGGCAGCAGCAGTGCGCCGGCAAAATAGTTCCGCAGGGCAAGTCTGGCGATGCTCTGGGCCGAGCCGGTCTTGAACTTCGCCCGTTCGACTTCCGCCGAGATAAGATCCTTCACGCAGAGTTCGGCGATGAAGGACCCCAGCAGGAAATTCTTGGCCGACTGGGGAATGGCACCATAGATGAAAATCCGGCGGCTATAGTCTTCCTGGCGGATGAGGGTGCCCTGATAGTCGGGTTGCTGTTCGACCGTGATCTTGAAGCGCTGATCGAGCCAGCGGGTCAGGCAGTCGAATTTCGAGGCGCAGCCCGGCAGGCCGATTTCATAGCACAGCTTTTCCGCCGCCCGGTCGAGCAGGTCGACGTAATTGTCCATGTAGTGAAAGTAGTCGCGGACCTCGTCATAGGCGGATTTTCTCAGGGAGGTGCCGGCGTCCGCGGTGCCGTTCATGTGAACCAGCTCGTCCTCGATGGCGTCCCGATCCTGAAAGCTGCGCAGGTTGCCGTAGAGATCCATGATCGCCCTGGTGATGCCCGGTGCGCGGGTGACCAGCTCATGCAGTTCCTGCTTGCCGATGGTGGAACTGTGAAATCGGGTGTCGGCGAAGATTTCCTGCAGGTCCCGGACGACCCGGTCGAGATCGTTTTTCTCGAAGGCTGCCAGATCGGTTCCGAAAATCCGGTTGATGGCCAGAAGGACCGAGGCCGTGACCGGCCTGTTGTTGTTCTCGATCTGGTTGACATAGGCAGTCGACAGGCCGACTTTCTTGGCAAATTCGCCCTGGGACAGGCCGAATTCGGACCTGATCTGCCGCAGGGTGTGGCCGGAATAGAGTTTCTTGCTCAAGACACTGTCCTTGTCCGTCCGGAGCGCTTCGGAGGTCGGGTGTCCGTCCCGGCAGGGCCCTCCGGGACCCTTCCTTTGCGAAGGCTTGCGAATGCAGAATGCTCTATATGCAAATTATTAGCAATATACACTAAGCTTTTTTACATTTTACAAAATCGTCATACTGGTGAAAAGTCCCGAGCTACACCTCATAACGAAATCGGGAGAAAGCTATGACGGCTCAATTTGCTCTCGACGAAAGTGCCGGCCTGAAAGGGCAGGGCAATTCCGTCGCAGGATGTGCTCGCTGGCCGATCAACCTGTATGATGTGATGACGCCGCGCCAGCTCGAAATCATGCTTCTGCTGTGCGAGGGAATGGTCAACAAGCAGATCGCCTATGAACTGGATGTTTCCATCGCGACCATCAAGGTACACATCCGCAATGCCATTACCCGGCTCGGTGCGAAGAACCGGACGAACGCCGTGGCAATCGTCGCCGCCAACAGCGCGATCTTCAGAAACGCGGCCGGCTGACCACCCGGTGCATATCTCGCGGGACCGGAAACAGGATTTCCGGCTCAGGTTCCCCGTTTGACCATTGCGCTATGCATGCGCGTGACTTCCGTGGAGAGGAAGTCGCAGAAATCCTTGGCCACGATCGAAATCGGGCGGTGGGTCGGGGTGAGGATCGACAGGCTGTTCTGAACGCGGGGCCTGAAGGGCCTGAAGACGATCATCGGCGGGCCCATGCCGAGCCGGCCGTTTTCCTGCGCCTTGTAGGCGGTGATCATGTCGCAGATCAGGGCACAGAGCCCGGCCTGGACGAAATGCAGTCCCGGAAGGGCGGTCTGTAGTTCGAAACGCTGGTTGAACTGCACTCCGGCGTCCCTGAACCTGGCAAGGGTCTGCTTGTGACTGCGGTGGTCGGCGTGCAGCAGCGCCAGGGGGTAGCCGTCCAGCTCCGCCGGCGTGATGACCTCCCTGGAGGCCAGCGGGTCGGTCGCGGGAATGGCGCACATGCACTCCAGGTCGAAATCGATCTGGTCGAAAGAATTGCGCGCACGTGGCGTTTCCGCAAAGCCGATGTCGAACTGCTGGGCCGCGATCAGTTCCTCGATTTCCGAGGATGTCTTGCTCGCCAGGGCGACCTTGACGCTTGGCTTGTCGGCGATGAACCTCGACAGGCTGTCGGGCAGAAAATCGGATGTCGCTTCGGGAATGCCTGCGATGCGCAACTGGCCGTGTTCGCGATTGGCGAGGCCGCGCAGGGTGCGCTTGGACACTTCCAGTCGCTTGAGGATCGCCTCGGCTTCTTCCAGAAAGAATTCGGCTTCCGGGGTCGGGACGAGGCGACCCTGTTCGCGCATGAAAAGTTTCAGTTCAAGTTCGGTTTCAAGCCCGGCGATCGTCGAGCTGACAGCAGGCTGTGTCCGGCCGAGCGTGCGTGCAGCTTCAGAGATCGAGCCGCTGCGCATCACTTCGCGAAATGTGGCCAACTGCCGAATTGAAAGATTCATGGTTCCTCGAGAACCGCCCCCTGAAATTATATTTTGTTTAATGTGTCTCTTAATTTGGAGCGGGTCAACTACTGTGACATTAGGCACTGATTCGGATAGTTGTTAATTCTGTCAAATTCTCAATAAGTGGGGTTTTATCCAAGTTGGGCGGAAAAATCAGCTTAATTTTGCTTATGACGATGCAGATGCTGGTAAACTTCCGTAACGTCCGTGAAATTCTCTTCGCGTATTACGGGCGTGGCTGCCAGAGGCGGTCGAGATCGAAAGCATTCACGTCCTCGGCCAGTTCGATAAAGCCCCTGGCCGCGTGATCCAGAGACAGCCGGCCTTTTTCGGCCGTGGCCAGGGCGGCATTGCCCAGGGCGCCTGCCGGGTTCAGATCCTGCGCAAGCCAGCCGAACTGGGCTTTCCCATGTCCTCTCAGGTGCTTGAACTCCTTGAGGTAACTCTGTTGCTCCGACAGAAAGTCCTTCGCCAGATCCATCCGCACGAGTTCGGGGTGCAAATGCAGCATCAGCGATGTTTCGATGTCGCCACCGTGAATGCCGTAGGTGAATTCGTCTTGCGGAAAGAGCCCCTCCGGCTGGCCGAAGCGGAGCCAGTTGGTCGCGGTGACGAACATGTCGTGTTTCACCCGCAGTTCCCGGGCAACGATATCGAGAACCGGGACATTGCCGCCGTGGGCGTTGATCAGCACCATCTTGCGTATGCCTGCCCTGGCGACGCTTTCGCCGATCTCCAGCCAGCAGCGGGTGAGGGTGTCCCAGGACAGGGTCAGGGTGCCCGGAGAGTGGATGTGCTCGTCCGATTTGCCGATGGCCTGAACGGGAAGAAAGGTTACCGGCAAGGTGTCGGGCAGAAGTTCCACCACCCGGTTGATCTGGCCCTGCGCAATGGCGGTGTCGGTGAAGAGGGGCAAATGGGGGCCGTGCTGTTCGACCGCCGCCACCGGCAGCACAGCAATCCAGTTCTCCCGGTCGGCATCGCGAAAGTCGACCGTGGTCATTTCATGCCAGAAACGCTTGGGCAGCATGGTTCTGTCCTGTCCGGGTTGGAGTTTGTGTCCTCTTTGCACAGCCGGACGGGGCAGGCAAGGGTGCCCGGCCTTTGCTCCGGCACCGCCCGATCACGCGGATATGATGGCGGCTTTCCCGTAGCCGTTCAGACTTTACTGACCTCTTGCGGTGACAATCGCGCTCATGATTGGCGCGCTTCTGTCCAATGTGCCGGCAGCCCAGTTGAGAAACAGTGGTGTTGGCGGCGCAGTTGAATCCGGTTCCGGGGAGGTTTCTTCGAACCGGGATGGCGAGCGTGCGCGCGAAAGTCTTGCCGCACCGAGGGCCATGGCCCTGCGGGCGGCGAGCAGTCCGGTTCTGACGTCTGAAGCGGTTCTGGCGCTTCAGGATGCCGAGGGGTCCGAGGCGAACGCCCGGCGGCGGCCGGATGCGTCCGGCGGCAAGGCGGACACCCTTGAAGAAACGCAATCGGGCGCGGACGACCCGTTATCGTCCGGCGCGGAAGCAGATGGCGAGAGCGATCCTGCTTCGGGCAGTACCGGGGGCGCCACGGATGGTGCCCTGGAGGCTCCGCAGGACGAAGACGAGGATGCGGACGGCGACGGGCTGAACGAGGCGGAAGAAGAGCAGGTCGATGAGCTGGCGCAGCGGGACCGGGAAGTGCGGGCGCATGAACAGGCTCATGCACGGGCCGGTGGCGCTCATGCCGGCGCGCCCAGCTACACGTTTCAGCAGGGACCGGACGGCAAACGGTATGCGGTCGGCGGCGAAGTGCAGATCGACACCTCCAAGGAACGGACGCCGGAAGCAACGATCCGCAAGATGCAGACGGTCATCCGGGCTGCGACGGCCCCCGCAGAGCCCTCTTCCCAGGATCTCAAGGTGGCGCAGCAGGCCCGCGGGCAGCTGGCCGAGGCCCAGGCGGAACGCCGGAAGGAGGCAGCTGAGCCCTCCGAGGAAGGCGACAGCGCTGTTGACGGTCATTCCGCCGCCGAGCGGCCGGGAACGGCTGACGGACAAACAGGACCTTCAGACCGCGGGGCCTCCGTGCGGTCCGGGCAAGGATCGGATGAGTCTTCAGGCGAAACCGCCGGCTCCGGCGAGGGGCGTCCCGGATCGACCCCTGAGGGACATGATGCCATTTCCGCCTACCGGTCGGCGCTGGACCGGAGCAGGGAAAGCGCGCCTCCGGGCCGGGTCCTGGTTGCCTGACCGGCGGGGGCGAGAAGCGTGCTTGAGAAACGCATTCATGCGTGAGACAAAGGCGCTTCTCTCCAGGGACCGGTAAGCAGATGCACCGGTTCGCGACATTTCAGATTCTGGTCAAACCATGCAAGCAATTGCCGCCCGCCGGGTCGTTTCGGCGATCTTTTTCATGTGCGGGTCCGCCATCGGCCTGTGGGCCTCGCGCATTCCGGACGTGAAGAGTGCGACGGGGCTGGACGAGGGGGGCTTCGGTCTGCTGCTCCTCGTCATGGCCAGCGGCGCCTTTGTCTCCTTTCCCTTCACCGGCGTTCTCGTTGACCGGCTCGGAGCGGCGCCTGCGTCGAAGATTTTCTCGGTGGGGATTGTCATCAGCTTCACGACCATCGGCTTTGCGCCGACGACTTCCCTGCTGGCCGGGGCGATGTTCTTTTCCGGATTCTGTATCGGTGCGCTGGATGTCTCCATCAACGGCTGGGGGGCGGAGGTGGAAAAATCTCTCGGCCGGCCGGTGATGTCATCGTTTCACGGTCTTTTCAGCCTCGGCGCGGGAGCGTCGGCGGCGGTCGGCGGACTGGCGATCGAGGCCGGGTACACGCTGCCCTGGCACTTCAGCCTCTGGGCGGTCGTGACGGTGCCCTTTCTGGTCTGGTTCTGCCTCCAGCCCTGGCCGAAGGAGGAGAGCACCGGCGGAGCAGGGGGCAAGGCGCCGCTTTTCGCATTGCCGAAGGGGGGGCTCATTCTTGTCGGGCTGATCGCTCTCGCGGCTGCCTTAGGGGAAGGGGCGATCACCGACTGGGCCGCACTTTACCAGATCGACGATCTCGGTTACGCGGAATCCGTGGCCCCGACGGCGTTCACCGTCTTTTCCATCGCCATGGTCGTCATGCGGCTTGCCGGCGACAGGGTCATCGCCCGTTTCGGGCCCGTGCCGGTTGCCCGCTTGAGCGGGGTGGTGGCCTTCCTGGGCTGCCTGCTTCTGATATCCGGGATCAATATCTGGGTCGTCTGGACAGGATGTTTCATCATGGGCCTCGGATATGCGGTCCTTTTTCCGCTGGCCATGTCGCGAGCTGCCAGCGATCCGCACATGTCGAAAGGCTCCGCCCTTGCCGCGGTGGCGACGCTCGGATACGGCGCCTTCCTGCTGGGGCCGCCGCTGCTCGGCTTTCTCGGCGACGCCCTGTCGCTGCGAGCCTCCTTCGGTGCCGTTGCCCTTTTGACTCTGGGGCTGCCGTTCCTTGCCGGAGCCCTCAGGGTCAACGGCTAGGCATGGGCGGCTTCCGACCGTCCGGCCGACAGTGTCTGGCGCAAGCCGGAAAAGCAGTCGTCAGACAGATGCGCAGGGGAAAATTCTCACGCCAGGTCAAAACGTCTGTGCGGCATCCGATGTGTCATTTGACGGTTAAAGAGTTGCATTAGGGTGCGCCACATCAAGGCTGGGTATCGTTCGTTCGAATTGAGGACAGGTGTGGGTCAATGGCTTTCAACTACAAGAAGAGCATAACGTTTCGTCTGGTTCAGGCCGCGAAGGCGCAGCGGGCCCGTGCCGGCGCGCATCTGATGCGGATCGGACTGCATCCGGGGCAGGAGCTTGTGCTGAAGGTGCTGGCTGACGGTGACGGGCGCACCATGAGCCAGCTGGCCCTGGCACTCGGGGTCCAGCCGCCCACGGTGACCAAGATGATCACCCGCCTGTCCGCCCAGGGGTTTGTCCGCCGTCAGGTCTCCGATACGGACGGTCGTCTTGCCAGGGTTTTTCTGACGGATTCCGGCCGGGACCTGGTGCAGTCGGTCGACAAGGCCTGGAAGCGACTGGAACGCGAGGCCATGTCCGGCCTGGACGACAAGGACCGCAAGAAGTTGCGCAAGCTTCTGCGTCAGGTGGAAAAGAACCTGTCGGTTGCCGTCGATGATGATCCGGAGCACGAGTCCGATTTCGACACGGACGAGGAAGCGGACGACGGCAAGGGCAAGGAAAAAGAGCTCGCGGTCGCTTAGGAAGTCACACCCCGGGACCGGACGTGCAGCGCAGTGATAGAGGGTGAACTGGAACGAACCTCCGGCTGGACGGAACGCGCCCGAACCGGCTGCTTGCAGGCCCCTGCAACCTCCTCCTAGACCGGTAGAAATTTCGCCAGCAAACCGAGGGCGGCCGTAACCGCCAGAACGGTGGCAATGCCTCTTTTGGCGGCAAACACCAGCAGGGCAGCGACCAGCGCCATGGCCGCCAGCACCGGATCGAGGCTGGTGATATCGGGTTGAAGCACGGTGACCGGGCCGTAGCTGACGGTGCGGGTTTGCGTGAAAAGGACATTGAGGGCGAACCAGAGCGCCAGATTCAGGATCGTGCCGGCCACCGCCGCCGTGATCGCCGAGAGCGCCTTTTCCAGCCTGCGGTTGCCGCGCAAACGCTCCATCCAGGGGGCGCCGGCGAGAACGAACAGGAAACTCGGGGCAAAGGTCACCCATGTGGTCATGGCGGCTGCCAGAAGCGCACCCGTCAGGGGCTGAAACGGGGCCGGGTCGCGCCAGCCCGCGAGAAACCCGACGAATTGGGTGACGAGAATGAGCGGGCCGGGGGTCGTCTCCGCCAGTCCCAGGCCGTCGAGCATTGCGCCGGCGCCGAGCCATGATTTCGTCTCGACGGCCACCTGCGCCATGTAGCTGAGAAGCGCATAGGCGCCGCCAAAGCTGACGACAGCCAGCAGGGAGAAGAATTCGGCGACATCGACAAGCAGGCTGCCCGGGGACAGGAGGACCGCCGCCACCAGGGGCGGAGCACCCCACACGGCCAGGCCGGCCAGAAGGGTTTTCACCGTCCGGGAAAGTGACGCCGGCCGGGTCCGGGTATCTGTTTCTGCCAGGCCGGACCCGGATGCGGTTCCGAATGCCAGGCCGAGCAGGGCAGCGCCCGCGATGACAAGGGGGAAGGGGACGGAGAAGAAGAACAGGGCGCTGAAGGACCCGGCGCAGATGAACCAGGCAAGGCGGGTTTTCAGGGCTTTTCCGCCGATCCGCAGCAAGGCCTGCAGCACGATTGCCAGCACTCCGGCCTTCACGCCGTAAAACACGGCGGCCATGAGCGACGTGTCTCCGTAGGCGGCATAAATGTAGCTGACGACCGCCATGGCAATGGCGCCGGGAAGAACGAACAGCAATCCTGCGATCAGTCCTCCGAGCGTGCGTCCGCTCAGCCAGCCGCAATAGGTGGCAAGCTGCTGCGCTTCGGGGCCGGGCAGCAGCATGCAGTAATTGAGCGCATGCAGGAAACGGTCCTCGGACAGCCATTTCCTGTTTTCGACGAATTCCTGATGCATGACGGAAATCTGCGCCGCCGGACCGCCGAAGGACAGAAGCCCGACCTTGAGGGATACCCTGGTGACTTCGCCCAGCGAGGGAGCCGTGCTGCCGTTTGCGGCAGTGGCGGCCGTCCCTGGTGGTGGAGTGGTTCTGCGCATGAAGACCCTTGCCCTGAAAACCTTACCGCTTCCTACGCGCGGTTTGTGAAAGCGGCAAGACCGTCCGTCAGTCCGGCAACATTACAAAACGGTCATTTGCAAATCCGCTCCGCCGCAGCCACGTGTGAGGCAGAAACAGGAACCGAGCTGCGAGGGTAAGAGACGAATGTCCCGCACAATCAACGAAGAACGGGGTGCCAGGCGCGCGGAAGATCTGCGTCGCCGGTTCCGGCATGTCTCCGATGTATCCTTCAGGAGCGCGTCCGGCAGCCGGTCATGGCAGGGACAGCGTCATCCGGGCAGAAATCCGGCAACCGCGCCTGCGGGCGTGCAGCGGCTGCGGGCGCGCCGGTCACAGATGACGGATTTTCTCACCTGGTGTGTTCTGGCCGTGATCGTCGCCACGATCGGATTGGTCGTTTTCATTTAGGAGTTCACGCCCCGGGTGTGAAAAGCCCGCAATCCCGCGACAACGGGTCCTCGGAAAAGGTGTCAGATTTCGCAATAATGGGGTATCTGTTGCCGGCTCGCCCGAGTGAGGCAGGCCATGGCGCTTAAAAAACGCGCCTGCCGGAACTTTTTCGCGCGACGTGCGTTCCTCTTTGAGGTACCGGAATAGTAACGATTCGTGGTGCGGGGTAAACAGTGATGACATCGGCTGCCGCAGGACGGGAGACGGCGTTCCGACGCTGTTTGTATCTGGAAACACGGGATGAGCACGAAGCCACAGAAGCCACGTTCTCTCCCTTCATCGACGATCCCCATGGCCGGCTGACGTGGTTTCTTGCCGCGCAGCGATCGGGTCTTGCCGCGATTTTCCAAAGTCGTGCCAGCGAGGCCTGTGTGCTTTCGGGGACTGTCGTCGACGATCTTGTCAGGCGACTCGACCAGGATCTTCTGTCGGCCGGAGCGGTTGCCGTGGAGGTTGCTCCGGCCGGCCCGCTCGAACCTCTGGCGATCGACTATCTGGTGCTCGGTTCGCGTCTCGGCACGCAGGCACTGCGCCTGCGTCTGTTTTCCGGGGATCGTGCCGACGAAATTCCCGCTTATTTCCGGGCGCCTGCCTTGCCGCAGCTCTGGCGCGCCCATTGCCTCGCGCTTGAGGCCATCGCTCCGGGATCCGCGCGTGCGGACAGAATTCTGGAAAACGTCAAAACCGGCTTTGCGTTGTTCGCTCACGCTGCCGCCGCACAGAAGACATGACAAGGAACCGGGTTTGACTATCAATCATTCGGATCGGAATGCGGAACTTACTGTCGATTTGACCAATTGCGATCGTGAACCGATCCACCAGCTCGGACGTGTCCAGTCCTACGGCGCATTGCTTGCCGTTTCCTCGGACTGGATCGTCCAGCATGCCTCGATGAATCTCCGGGACATTCTCGGTATCCGGCATGAAGATGCTCTCGGGCGCCCCTTGGGCGAAATCGTTGTTGCCGAGGGTCTTGCCCGCATCCGCGATAATCTGCGTGCTGTCGCGAGCCCTCATGGAGCGGCGCGGCTTTTTGGTGTGGTGATGCGCGAAAGCGGAAACACTTTCGATGTCTCCGTGCATCAGTCGGGCAGCCATCTGATCATCGAATTCGAGCCGAAGCTCAGCACCCGCGGGCGGGATGTCCTTTCGGAGGTCTACCCGCAGATCGCCGCCCTGCGGCGGAACCGCGACCTGCGGCTGCTTGCGGGAGACGCGGCGCGCGGCCTGGGGGAGCTGACCGGATTCGACAGCGTCATGGTCTATCAGTTTCAGGCCGATCACTCCGGCAAGGTGATTGCGGAACAGCGGCTCGATCGCCAGAAAAAATACGACGGGATGATGTTTCCGGCTTCCGATATCCCGGTGCAGGCGCGGGCCCTCTACAAGCGCTCTCTGCTGCGGCTGATCGCGGATGTGAACGACGAGGGCAGCGCGATCGTGCCGGGCGCCGGTGTCGATGGTGTGCCTCTCGACCTGTCCCTGGCCGTCACCCGGTCCGTCTCGCCCATCCATATAGAATATCTTCGCAACATGGGGGTCGAGGCCTCCATGTCGGTATCGATCATGAAGGACGGGGAACTGTGGGGGCTGTTTGCCTGCCATCACGATAGCCCGCGATATATCGACTACGAGCGGCGCACCGCTGTGGAAATGTTCGCTCACATGTTCTCCTACGAGTTGAGCCGGTTCGAGGACGGTTTGCGGAAAACGGTCGAGCAGGATACCAGCCGGCTCCACGCCATGCTCATGGGGCATATGGCCAACGGGCGCGCCCTGGCCGACAGTCTTCTGGCCGTTTCGGAGGAGATCAATTCGGTCATTCCCCATGACGGGCTTGTCCTGTTTGAGAACGAGGGCTTCCACGCCACCGGTTCCGTGCCCAGCGAAGAGGAGTTTCTCTCCCTTGCACGCTTTCTCGACCGCTCCATCGGGTCTGCGGTCTTCACGACCGATTGCCTGAGCAAGCTCCATGAGCCGGCGGCGGATTACGCGGATCGGGTCGCCGGGCTGATGGCCATCCCGATTTCCAAGCGACCGCGCGACTATCTTGTCCTGACACGCCGGCAGGTGGAGGAAACGGTCGACTGGGCGGGAGATCCCTCCAAGCCGGCGAGCGTGGGGCCGAACGGCGCCCGCCTGACGCCGCGCAAGAGCTTCGAGGTCTGGCGGGAAACGGTCTTCAGACGCAGCCTGCCCTGGGGGGCACAAGAGGTCCATGCAGCGGACCTGCTGCGGGTGATCCTGCTGGAAGTGTTCCTGAAAGTGACGGACGCGGCCAATCTGGAACGCAAACGGGCGCATGAACAGCAACAGCTGCTGATTTCGGAACTGAATCACCGGGTGCGCAACATCCTCAACCTCATGCGCGGGCTCGTGGCGCAGTCGCGCTCTTCCGCACGAACGCTCGAGGAGTTCACCGCCAATCTTGACGGACGCATCCATTCGCTTGCCCGCGCCCACGACCAGCTGACCCTGGAACAGTGGGAACCGGCCTCGCTGCGCGCGCTGATCGCCTGTGAGTTCGCCGCCTATGCGGATAGCCAGTCCGAGCGCCTGTCGCTGAAGGGGCCGGATGCGATGATCACGCCCAATGCCTACACCACCCTGGCGCTCGTGTTGCACGAGATGGTGACGAATTCGATCAAATACGGGGCCCTGCACAACGAGGCCGGCCGGGTGTCGGTGGACATCACCGTGGAAAACAGCGGTGGTCTGCTGATCGACTGGACCGAACGCGGGGGACCGCCCGTGATGTCTCCCAAGCGCCGCGGTTTCGGGACCACGATTATCGAAAGCTCCATTCCTCATGAGCTGAAGGGGGATGCCGAAATCTCCTACAAGGTAACCGGCGTTGAAGCCCGGTTTCGACTGCCGGCGAGGGTGATCTCGCAGATCGTTGCCGAGGACGGGCCGGGCGGCACGGACCGGATTGCAGCGGCGGCCTCGGTGGACCTGCAGGAATACCGGCTGTCGGGTCAGGGACTGGTGCTGGAGGATACGCTGATCATCGCCATGGATGCGGCCGGCATGCTTCAGGACCTGGGGGCGTCGGATGTGAAGCTCGTCTCCTCGGTGAAAGCGGCGCTGGCCTGGCTCGAGGACAATACGCCGGAATTCGCCCTCCTGGATGTGAACCTGGGCGAGGAGCAGTCCGTGCCGGTGGCCGAAAAGCTTCGTGCGGAAGGCGTGCCCTTCGTGCTTGCCACGGGTTATGGAGAGGCGCCGGACCTCGTGAAGGCCTATCCGCCCTGCATTCTGCTGCAGAAGCCGTTTTCCATGAGCGCGCTCACCGGAGCCGTTTCAAAGGCCTTCACCCTGCCTGCATGATGGGCCGCAGCCGGTACACGGCCTCCGGCCGTGTTCCCGTGCCTCGGTCCCGGCAATGCGTGCCTCACAGAAGGAAGGGAAAGCCGCCTTCAAGCTTCAGGAGGGCGATCTTTGTTTCGGTGCCGCTGGCTCCGGAATAACCACCCAGTCCGTTTGCGGACAGGATGCGGTGGCAGGGGATGACGATGGGGATGGGGTTGGCCCCGCAGGCCTGGCCGACCGGCTGGCCGTAGGTGCCGAGGTCCCTGGCCAGGTCGCCATAGGTTCTGGTCTGTCCGTATGGGATCGCCTGCATTTTTCGGAAAACGGCCTGATGCAGTGCGCCGCCCCCGGGGGCAAGCGGCAGGTCGAACTCCTTCAGCCGGCCGTCGAGATAGGCCAGCACCTGCCGGCCTGCCTCTTTCAGCAAAGATGTTTCTCCTTGGCCTGGAGGTCCGTTCCATTGTATCTGGGTGATTGCGCTGTCAGTTTCGTGAATCGTCAGGCGCCCCAGCCATGTTTCAATCTCTGCGACAGGCATTTGCGTCCCCGCTTGGCTTACCCATTAAGTAAGGCCCGGGCGGGTTTATCTCAACCGGGGAATTTCAACCGGAAGGCTCCGGTTTCGTATCGTTTCGTCAATGGATGAATTTCAGGAAAAAGGCCCGCTGCCGATGGCGCAGGACAGTCAGAAAGACATCGCGGCCGGGGGGCATTCCACCACGGTGCCCCTGGTCGGGATCAGCCTCATCGTCCTGGCTTGCTTGTGTTTTGCCGTGCTCGATGCCACTGCGAAGTATCTTTCGGCGAGCCTGCCGACCCTGCAGATCGTCTGGATACGTTTTCTCAGCCATACGGTCATCGCGATGGTTCTGTTCCGGGTGTGGAAGACGCCCTCGCTCCTGAAGACGCGGCGCCCGGTGCTGCAGCTCGTGCGCGCGGTCTGTCTGCTGTCCACGACAATCCTGAATTTCTTCGCAGTGCGCTATCTGCAGCTTGCCGAGACCATGTCGATCATGTTCGCCGCACCTTTCGTCATCACGGCCCTTGCCGGGCCGCTGCTGGGAGAATGGGCCGGAATCCGGCGCTGGTGCGCGATCATCGTCGGCTTCATGGGCGTGCTGGTGGTCACCCAGCCGGGCGTGGGGGGCATGCATTGGGCCGCGATCTACTCGGTCGCCGCCATGATCACCTATGCGCTGTATGCGCTGTTGACCCGGCAGCTCACCGCCACGGACGGGTCGGCGGGAATGCTGATCATTTCGGGCCTCGTGGCGGCTGTCGCCATGACGCCGATCGGACTGTCGGTATGGGAAATGCCGCAGGACATCTGGACCTGGGCCTTGCTGCTGGTCACCGGCGCGCTCGGTGCAGGGGGGCATTTCGTGTTCATCATGGCGCACCGGATCGCGCCGGCTCCGGTCCTGGCACCTTTCATCTACAGCCAGATCGTGTGGATGATTGCGCTGGGCTATCTGATCTTCGCCGATGTGCCCACAGCAACAACGCTCCTGGGGGCAGCCATCGTGGTCGGCTCGGGACTCTATATTCTCTACCGGGAACGGGTGAAGGGCATCTAGGGCATGAGGCACGCGGAACTGGCGAGCATTGGGAAAAAGACCGAAATCCGGCGGTCAGGTGTCCAGAGGTTGACGGGCTTCGTGACTTCCAGTCTTATTGGCCCATCGCGTTGAAACGCCGATAAGATTTTGTCACCTGCCTGTTTTCAGGAGGAATGGGATGGAACTCGACCGCCGTATGTTGCTGGGAGGCGCTGCCGCTGCCGCAGGCAGCCTTCTTTTGCCGCAGGCCGCGCAAGCCAATGCCGCCGCAAATGCCTATTTCAACGGCTATCAGGACGACGCCGGTTACCAATACCGGCGAACCAATTTCAAGCGCATCGATCCGGTCTGGCGTCGCCAGATGGTCAAGTATTTCAGCCCCGAACCGCCGGGCACCGTCGTCGTGGATACCTCCAATCATTTCCTTTACTGGATCTGGGAGAACAACACCGCGCTGCGCTACGGTGTCGGAGTGGGCCGGGACGGCTTCAAGTGGTACGGCCGGGCGCGCATCGACCGGAAGGCCCTGTGGCCGCGCTGGGTGCCGCCGCCGGAAATGCTGCAGCGCCAGCCGGATCTGCCGCGTCTGGTCGAAGGCGGGGCGGCGAACAATCCGCTCGGACCGCGCGCCCTTTATCTATACCGGGACGGATCGGATCTCGGCTACCGGCTGCACGGTACGCTCGAGCCCTGGAGTATCGGTCATGACGTGTCCAGCGGCTGTGTGCGGATGTTCCCGGAGGATGTCATCGATCTGTACCAGCGTTGCCCGAAGGGGACCGCTGTTCTTGTGCTCGAGCATCTGGGTGCCGGTGCCGGCTGAGACCGGCGCATTCAAAACATGTGACTGAAGGATTGGGGGCTTCCTTGGGAAATCGGATTGGCCTGTTCGGCCGGGGCATACTCGCTGCCTTTCTTTGCGGGATGGGGCTGGCTGCCTGCAACAGCGCCGGCGGGCTGGTCTCTCCGGATGTGACCAACGCTCCGGCTGCCGGATTCGTCGATATTTCGCCCGGTTCCGAGGAAGAATTCATCGTCAATGTCGGGCGCCGGATCTACTTCGACCAGGGATCCGCCGTCGTCACCGATGAAGCCCGGATCACGATCACCAAACAGGCGGACTGGCTGAAGAAGAACAAGAAGTGGCTGGTCAAGATCCAGGGTCACGCCGATGATCCGGGAAGCGAGGCCGCCCAGAAGACCCTGTCGACCCAACGGGCAAATGCGGTGATGGCCGAACTCGTCAAGCTCGGGGTCAGTCCGAAGCGGATGTGGGTCAAGGGCTATGGCGTGGAACGTCCGGTCACCGACTGCGATGAGCTGGCGTGCAAGTCGCAGAACCGGCGGGTGGTTGTCAATCTGCGCGAGGAATTCGACGACTCCGCACCGCGATGACGACGGTTGATGGCGGCGTTGCCGGACCGCTGGCGGCCCTTGAGCGGCCGCGGGCGCCGTTCGCGCAGCGCTCATTGCCGGTTACCCCACAGCGGGATGCCATCAGGCGTGTTCGCATTTTGTCGAATGGTATTCCCTCCGCAAATGTGAGGTATAGGACTCGGGTGTGATTGAGAAAGCAGTGAATGTCTGAAGACAACGGATCGACCTCGCCGCCACCGGGAATACCGCAGAAGCCCGGGAAGCGGCTGACGCTCGGTCATATTGCGGATCATCTGGGAATTTCGACCGCGACCGTCTCCCTCGCCTTGCGTGACAGTCCGCTTGTTGCGGAGGAAACGCGGGCGAAGGTGAAGCTGACCGCGCAGGAGATCGGCTATATCTACAACCGGTCGGCCGCATCCCTGCGCACCGCCCGCAGCCAGATTGTCGGCGTCGCGGTTCACGACATTCTCAATCCCTATTTCGCCGAGGTGTTTTCCGCGCTCGAGGATGTGCTGGAAGAGCAGGGGCAGATGATCTTCATCTGCAATCACCGGGACGACGTGAACCGCCAGCGGGCGTTCGTGAACACGCTCCTGCAGCACAGGGCGGACGGGCTGATCCTGTGTCCCTCGGTGGGAACATCGGCCGAAGAGATTAACCGCCTTGTGGACCAGGGCATCCCGGTCACGCTGGTGGCGCGCGAGGTGCCCGGTGTCTGGGCGCCCTGTGTGCGCGGTGACGATCTTGTCGGTACCCGCATGATCACCAAACATCTGATCGACCAGGGGCACACCAGGATTGCCATGGCCGGCGGGCGGCGGGCAAGCTCGACCGGGCGGCTGCGGAATGCCGGCTGGCGGAAAGCGCTGGATGAGGCGGATATCGATCCGGACAGCCAGATCGATCTGCCCGAACTGATGACGCAGGCCGATGGCCGCGCGGCGGTGTCGGAAATTCTCGGCGCCAAGGTCCGCCCGACGGCCATTGTCGGCTTCAACGACCTGGTGGCCCTCGGCATGATGACGACCCTGCGCAGGGCGGGGGTCGAACCGGGGCCGGAGATGGCGATCACTGGATATGACGACATCGACGGGGCCGATACCCGTACGCCGGCGCTGACGACGATCCGCAATCAGCCGGACAAGATCGGCCGCCTGGCGGCCCTCACCCTGTTGCGGCAGATCGCGGGAGAGCGGGTTCCGAACAAGCCGATCGTCATCGAGCCGGAACTGAAGATCAGGGAAAGTTCCCCGCCGCCGGGCGTGCGGCTCGGGCCAAGGCTGGCCGAATAGGCGCTTCATGTGACAGCGGGTCTTAAAAGTACGGGCGGCCATGGCCGCCCGTTTTGTTGTCTGATGTCTTGTCTGGTCCCGCGCTAGCGCGGTTCGTCCCAGAGGCCCTTGAAGATCGCGTAGCAGGCCAGCAGGAGCACGATGGTGAATGGAAAGCCGGTGGACACGGCCATCGCCTGCAGGGCGCCGAGTCCGCCGCCGATGAGCAGGGCGATCGCGACCAGTCCCTCGAAGGTGCACCAGAAAACGCGCTGCGACAGCGGCGCGTCGACCTTGCCGCCGGCGGTGATCGTGTCGATGACCAGTGAGCCGGAATCCGAGGAGGTGACGAAGAAGACGATCACCAGGATGATGGCGATGAACGAGGTGATCGACGCCATCGGCAGATCCGCCAGCATGCCGAACAGGGACAGTTCGGGGTTGTAGCTGGCTATGACATATTCGTGCACCTGGCTGTCGCTGTCCGTCAGCACCTGTTCGACCGCCGTGCCGCCGAATGCGGTCATCCACAGGACGGACACGATGGTCGGGATGATCAGGACGCAGACCAAGAATTCGCGGACGGTCCTGCCGCGGCTGACGCGGGCGATGAACATGCCGACAAAGGGTGACCAGGAAATCCACCAGGCCCAGTAGAACGAGGTCCAGCCCTGACGGAAGCCGTCATCGTCGCGCCCGAACGGCATGGACAGCGGCACCACCTCGCGGGCATAGGCGCCGAGGTTGGAGAAGAAGCTGGAGATCAGCGTCCCGGTCGGGCCGGCGATGATGACGAACAGCAGCAGCAGTGCGGCGATCATCATGTTGATCTCGGAGAGCACCTTGACGCCGCCATCCAGGCCGCGCACGACGGAGATCATCGCGATGCCGGTGATGGCGATGATCAGGATGACCTGGGCGGTGATGCTGACGGGAATGCCGAAGACGAATTCCAGACCGGCGTTGGCCTGCTGTGCGCCGAAGCCGAGGGATGTGGCGAGGCCGAACAGGGTCGCGAACACAGCCAGGATATCGATGATGTGGCCCGGCCAGCCCCAGGTGCGTTCTCCGAAGATCGGGTAGAACACCGAGCGCATGGTGAGCGGCAGTCCCTTGTTGAAGGAAAACAGGGCGAGTGCGAGCGCGACCACCGCGTAGATCGCCCAGGGGTGAAGTCCCCAGTGGTAGATGGTCGCCGCCATGCCCATGGCCTTTGCGGCGGCGACATTCTCCGGAATGAGGTTTCCATCCGCATCGAAGGGCGACGGCACTCCGAGAGGCGCGGAGAACGCCATGTGATAGACGGGCTCCAGCACCCCGAAGAACATCAGCCCGATGCCCATGCCGGCGGCAAAGAGCATGGCGAACCAGCCGAAGTAGGAATAGTCCGGCTCCGCGTCCTGACCGCCGATACGGACCTTTCCGAGCGGTGTCACGATGAGTGTCAGGCAGACCAGCACGAAGACATTGGCCGAAATGATGAAGAACCAGTCGAGGCCGGACGTCAGCCACTTGCGCAGGGCATCGAACAGCGGTCCGACTTCCGTCTGGAACGCGAGGGTCAGAAAGACAAAGGCAACGACCGTCAGGCCGGAAATGAGAAAGACCGGGTTGTGGATGTCGAGATTGAACGGGCCGACATTGGCTTCGATATTGTCCTGACCGATCTCGTAACTGGTGTCGATGACGCCGGCAGCCCCCTCCGGGTCGGGGATGCCCTGGTTGGAATCGTTATCGCTCATGAGCGCGTTCCTTGTTGTTCGGGAGTTCCGGTTATCTGACGAGGAAAACGGACACGTCCGAATGTGTTGCGATACGGCCGCCATTGGAGGGCCAGAAATGATCGGAAAGGTGGGGAATATGGGTTTGCATCACCACCAGATCGGCCCCGGTTTCGTGGATGGCCTTCAGCAGCGCGTTCTCCAGATCCACGGCGGGATCATGGGCGAACATGGCATGGCCCGACGCCTCGATGCCGAGCTTTTCCGCCTGAGCCTTCGCATAGGCGTCGAGCTTTGCCCGGAATTCGTCGGGGGTATGCGCGACCGGTCCCGGTACGCTGGAGGTCACCGCGGCAAAGACGACGGGAATGCTGCTCATTTTCGCAAGGTAAGCGCCCGTGGCTACCGCCTTTTCCAGCTTTTCCGCATGGGTCAGATCGATCGGAATGAGTATTTTCTTGAACAAACGTCCCTCCCTGTTTCAAAAAAAGGCAAGAACATAACTCTCGCCTTTGTCATGAAGGGGCGGAGTGCCATTTCGATAAATGGATTTCTTTTGATTTGTTGCCGGACCGCCCACGGTTTCTGATGGCACACTCGCATATGCCCGGCGCAAGGTCAAAGCTATGGCAAGCCCGGTTCCGGAAGGTTCCGGCCTGTGTCAGGCGGCCCCTGGTGAATGAGGGCGATCGGTGCCGGCCGACGTCGGTCGGGAGGTATAGATGACGCATTTGTTGCGGCCGGAGGACTTGGCCTCGTAGAGCGCGGTGTCGGCCTTTTGCATCAGGGACGAGAACTCGATGTCCGCAGGGGTGGCAGCGGCCAGACCCATGCTGCAGGTGACGGTCTGGCCGAACCGCTCCAACTGGCAGTCCGTCAGGATCTTCTTCCGCAGTCTTTCGCAGACCAGCAAGGCTTCCTCTTCATGGGTTTCATGCAGGATCATGCAGAATTCCTCGCCGCCGACCCGGCCGAGCACGTCCACGGCGCGCAGGGCGCCGCCTATGGATGCGGCAAAGCGGGCAAGCACCTCGTCTCCCACGGCATGGCCGAATCTGTCGTTGATCAGCTTGAAATTGTCGATATCCACCATGACGGCGACGAAGGGCTGTTTCGACCGGCGGAAGCGCTGGATTTCCGTGTTAGCGCGTTCCAGGAAGGCGCGCCGGTTGAGTACCTGGGTCAGATCGTCGATGCTCGCAACCCGCTCCAGATTGATCTTGGCGTCCATGAGGGCCTGATGGTCGCGTTGGCGGGCGATTTCGTGACTGATCCAGTCGGCGAACTGGCGGACAATCTGGAGGTCCGCCGCACTGAAATCGCGTTTGCGGGACTCCGGAGCGGTGAAATTGATGGTGCCATGCAGGACGCCGTCGACGAACAGCGGCGCGCCGATATAGGTTTCCAGGGAGAACAATTCGTAACAGGGATGGCTGGAGAATTGCGATTGGGCGGCATTCGAGGTCGCAATGGGACCGTTGGCCTGAATTGTCAGGATGCAATAGGTGTCGCCGAGCGGGAAGGTCGTGCCGGCAACCAGTTCGCCCGCCGGGCTGTGGGCGTGGGTAAGCGTGTACCGGTCTCCCTCAACATGGCTGATTATCCCGAAGGGCAACTCGAAGTGTTCGCAGCCCAGCCTCAGGATTTCGTTGATCTTTTCATCATGCCCCAATTTCCGGGTTGAGGTGATCGCGTAGAGTTCAGCCAGCGTCTGCTCGGTCTTCTTGCGATCGGTAATGTCGTTGATCAGGACGACGAAGCCATCGACACCGCCGCGGCTGTTGAAACGCGGATTGCAGTCCAGGTGGCAGTCGCGCCGGATTCCGTCGGGAAAACGCAGGCTGACTTCCAGGTCGACCTTCTGGCCCGAACGCGCCCGCTGGAATGCCGGCCGCAGGGCCTCGCGATCCTTCCACGCCAGCCGATCTTGCAGGAAGGTGCCGATCAGGTCGTCGGAGGACCCGTTGAACCATTCGCATCCTGTCTTGTTGATGAAAACGCAACGCCCTTCCGGATCGATCTCCGATATGCTCGCCGAAACATTGTCCGCGATCAGGGACAGGTTCTTGTAGGCGCTTTCCGCGCGCGCCTGGGTTTCCTTCAGTTCGGTGATATCTGCCCGAATTCCCGCGGTGCCGCCGCTGCGCGTGCGTGTTTCCGAAATGCGTAGCCAGCGGCCGTCCGCAAGATGCTGCTCGATGACGGCGCCGTCGGCCGCGCGGTGTTTTTCCAGGCGCTGCGCAATCCACTCGTCATCACTCAGACCCCCGGTGTCGAACTGATTGCTTTTCAGACCGAAACGCAGGATGTCTTCGAACTGTTTGCCGGGGACAATCGCCTGGGTGGTGTCCGCATAGAGGTCGCGGTAATTGTCGTTGCAGATGAAAAGGCGGTCGTCGCTGTCAAAGATGGCGAACCCCTCGGAAATCGCCTCAAGCGCATCCTCCAGTGTCAGGGCGATATCGCTGAGTTTCTTTTCCAGCGACTTGCGCTTGCTGATGTCGCGAGCAACGAACATATAGCCGGAAAGCGTGTCCGTGGAATTGAAGATCGGCGCACTGATGATTTCCACGGATGTCGTCGTGCCGTCGCTGCGGACCACTTCGAAGGCATGGGGTTTCTTGCGGGCCTTGGCATTGTCGGGGGAGCGATACAATTCGCCGATCTGTTCGAACTGTCCCGGGTCGGCAAAGAACTGCCTGGTCGTCGTTCCGACGAGGCTGGCGGGCTCAACGCGCAGCAATTGCTCCACGGCCCTGTTCGCATAGACGATGACCCGGTCCGGACCTGTTACGAGTATACATTCCTCCAGTTCTCCGAAGGATTGTTCCAGATCCAGGGTAATGCTTTCAGTCATCTCCGTCCTGTCGATCTCTGTTCCGGTCGACCCCTCCCAACTTGTACCTGAAAGTTTAAAAAAGAGGGTGCGTAGAAATTCCTATTGGAATTGTATTTTACTCTTCTTCAGGTCAAATTCCCTGATTGCAGATAACAACGCCGATTTTGTGTCTAAAGTTCGGAGTTGCTCAGGAACGTTTCGATTTTCCCAAGGGCAGTTTTGATGTTTTTTGTCGAATTGGCGTAAGAGAGGCGGATATAACCTTCGCCAAGAATGCCGAAATCCGGTCCGCCAATGACGGCAACGCCGGCTTCCTCCAACAGGGCGGAAGCCAGCTTCTTGGCCTTCCAGCCGGTCCCCTTGATGTTCGGATAGGCATAAAAGGCACCGAGTGGCGTCCGGCAGGAAATCCCCTCGATTGCGTTCAGTCCCTCGACGACCACCCGGCGGCGGGCATCGAATTCGGTGACCATGGACCGCACGGCGTCCTGCGGTCCCGTGAGAGCGGCCAGTCCGGCGTATTGCGCCGGTGCGTTGACGCAGGACCAGGCGTTGACCGCGAGCTTCCGGGCCTTGTCGATCAGGGCGTCCGGCCACAGGGAAAAGCCCATGCGCCAGCCGGTCATGGCGTAGGTCTTCGACCAGCCGTCCAGCAGGATCAGGCGGTCGCGCAGGCCTTCGAATTCCAGCAGGGAGACATGTTCCATGCCGTCATAGGTCATTTGCGAATAGATTTCGTCGGAAAGCACCGCCACATCCGGGAAACGCTCGAGACCGGCGACAAGTTTCTCGATCTCGCCTCGAGGCGTCACGCCACCGGTCGGGTTGGCGGGGGAATTGAGGATGAGAAGGCGTGTCCTGTCGGTGATCAGGGAGAGGGTTTCGTCAGCGGAAAAGGCGAAATCGTTTTCCTCGCGGATCGGGACCGGGACCGGGCGGGCGCCGGTGAATTCGATCATCGACCGGTAGATTGGAAATCCGGGGTCGGGATACAGAATGTCCGCGCCCGGCTCGCCGAACATCAGGATCGCCATGAACATGGTGACCTTGCCACCCGGCACGATCATGATGTTGCCCGGGTCGGTTTCCGCGCCGTGGCGGTTGAGCAGGTCCGCGGCCACCGCTTCGCGCAGCGGGGCGATGCCGGTGGCGGCCGTATAGCCGTGGTGTCCGTCCCGAAGGGCCTTGATGGCGGCCTCCACGATATGCTCCGGTGTCCGGAAGTCGGGCTGGCCGATGCCCAGATTGATGATGTCGCGGCCCTGCGCGGCAAGCTCATTGGCCCTGGCCAGAACCGCGAAGGCATTTTCCTCGCCAATCCGGTCGAATCCGCTGATCGTATGGAGCATGGAAACCTCCCCCTGTATTTTCCGATTCACTGTGCGAAGGGTATGCCCCCCATCCATTGCTGGAAAGGCAGCAAAGGCGGCAAACGGTTCGCAGCGGGACGGGCGGCAGTCCGCGTGTACGGGAAAATGCAGGTCGGCTCTCCCAATGCTGATGCGTTATGCTTATATTCCCGGCAAAGCAGCCTGCCCCGGCAGGCCGATCGGAAATCCTCTTGCCAGGAAAATGCATGATGTCTGCGACCCAGGACGCCCGGACACAGATCCCCGTTACCGTTCTTACGGGGTATCTCGGTGCCGGAAAAACCACGCTTCTCAACCGGATCCTCACCGAAAATCACGGTCAGCGCTATGCGGTGATCGTCAATGAATTCGGGGAAGTGGGAATCGACAATGATCTGCTGGTCGAATCCGACGAAGAGATCTTCGAGATGAACAACGGCTGCATCTGCTGCACGGTCCGCGGAGACCTGATCCGCACCGTGCAGAACCTGATGAAGCGCAAGGGAGCGTTCGACGCGATCATCGTGGAGACAACCGGTGTGGCCGATCCGGCGCCGGTGGCCCAGACATTCTTCATGGATGACGACGTACGCGCCTCGGCACGTCTGGACGCGGTCGTTGCCGTTGTCGACGCCCGGCATGTCCTTCAGCGCCTCAAGGATACGGAGGAAGCGCAGGACCAGATCGCCTTTGCCGATGTCATCCTGATCAACAAGACGGATCTCGTCTCGCCGGAAGAACTGGCGGCAGTCGAGGCGCGTGTCCGCTCGATCAACCCATACGCGGTTCTCCATCACAGCGAGCGTTGCGGAATCGATATTGCCAAGGTGCTGGATCGCGGCGCCTTCGACCTCGACCGGATTCTGTCCCTCGATCCTCATTTCCTGGAACACGGCCATCATGCCGACGAATGCGGTCCGGACTGCGACCACGATCACAGCCACGACCATCATGATCATGACCACGGCCATCACCACCATCACGGACATGACCATCATCATCATGAGGACGATCCGCATTCGGTGAAGAGCATCTCCCTGACGGCAGGTGACCTGAATCCGGAAATGTTCTTTGCCTGGATCAACCAGGTGACCCAGGCGCAGGGCCCCAATATCCTGCGCATGAAGGGCATTCTGGCGTTCAGGGACGATCCGCAGCGCTATGTCATCCAGGGCGTGCACATGATTGTCGAAGGAGATCACCAGCGTGACTGGAAGGCGGACGAGCCGCGCGAAAGCCGGCTCGTGTTCATCGGCCGTGACCTCAACTGGGATGTGCTGAAAGACAGTTTTCAGGCCTGCGTGGCACAATAAGGATTTGTGATTTGCCGACAGTTGCACCTGTGGATGTGGACGGCTTTGTCGTCCGGGCCGGTTTTCTGAACGGCTGTGCCTACTTTGCTTCCGGAGAAGGCGGGATCGTCCTGTCGGGCACGGGGGAGAGAACGCTTCAACCGCACAAGGCGGGCCTGCTGGCAGCAGAACCGGCCCGGGACGGCGCGGCGCTGATCACTTCCGGAGACGATGGCTGCATCTACCGCAGTGGCATGGACGGATCGTCGGAGCTTGTGGCGGAGCGGCCGCGAAAATGGATCGATCTGATCGCGTCCGGTCCCTCCGGTGCGGTCGCCTTTGCCAGCGGCCGCACGGCCTGGGTGCATCTCGCGGACGGCCGTGAGAAGGAATTCGCTCATGAGCGTGCGGTCGGCGGGCTGGCGTTCGCGCCGAAGGGGCTGCGTCTTGCCGTTGCCCGGTATGACGGCGCGACGCTCTGGTGGGCCGGCACGGACGGCGCACCGGTGGAGCTGAGCTGGAAGGGCGCGCATCTGGGAACCAGCTTTTCGCCGGACGGGAAATATCTTGTGACGGCGATGCAGGAAAATGCCTTGCACGGCTGGCGGCTGACGGACGGTCAGGACATGCGCATGACCGGCTATCCCGCCAAGGTCAAGTCGTTCAGCTGGTCGGTCAAAGGCCGGTATCTGGCGACCTCCGGAGCCAATGCCGCGATCCTGTGGCCGTTCTTCGGTAAGACGGGTCCGATGGGGCAGGCACCTCTCCAGCTCGGTGTGCGTGCCGACAATCTGGTCAGCGCGATCGCCTGCCATCCGAAGGAGGAGGTTGCGGCGGTCGGCTATCAGGACGGCATGGTGCTCATGTGCCGGTTCGAGGACAATGCGGAAGTGCTGCTGCGACGTCCCGGGAAAGGACCGGTTTCCTCGCTGGGCTGGGACGAGACCGGTACCCGGCTGGCCTTCGGAACGGAAACCGGTGAGGCCGGAGTCATCAGTCTGGAGGACTGACTTCAGCCGGTCCGGATTACAGGAGAAAAGATGGCGCGTATCCTGATGCTGATGGTCATGCTGCTGAGCGGCACGGCGACGTCGCAGCTGCCGGAGTTTTCCCAGCAGTACCGCCAGCGGCTTGGCGGAGCCATCGACGCGCTGGAAGAAATTCTGGCGGACTTCCGCAGGGATGCTGCCGAACACGGCCTGAGCCCGGTTGAAGCCATTGCCCGCCAGAAGGCTTCCGGCGATCCCTTCATCCGGTCGCGGGGGGAAAGCATGGTCGAGGCGGAAATCCGCCTGAGTCGCCTGAAACTGCAACAGGAAGAGCTGCTGACGGCAGGTCCGGTGCAGCGGATGATGGTCTTCGCGCGCGGCTTTGATCCGCAACTGGCCCGGGCGACGGCAGAGGACTACGAGCCGGCCGTGCCGGTCACCGTGAGCGGCTTTGTCAGCGCCGGTGCCGGGGCGCTCGCAGGGTTCGCGATCATGCGCCTGCTGATCGGAATAGCTCGGCTCGGTCGCCGCCGCAGGCGCATTGACGCCTAGGATCCATGCGTGACGGGAAGACGGAGCCCATGGCAGGTGTTTGCTGAAAGGCTTGCGCTCATGGCGGCTCACACCGGACCGGTCTTTTGACCCGTGAGCTGAAAATACGCTAAGCAGTTTCTTTCGCATGTGCCTCGGGCACGACCCAGAGGGAAGGAAGCCGGATGGATGCGATCACCCGGATGCGGTGTTTCATTCAAGTTGTCGATTCAAACGGATTTTCCGCCGCGGCCCGGGAGATGGGGCGCTCCAAGGCCCTTGTCTCCAAATATGTCGGCGAGCTTGAAGACGATCTGGGTGTCCGGCTGCTGAACCGGACCACGCGACAGGTCTCGCTGACCGAGGTCGGGGGCGCCTATTACAAGGAGGCGGCCGATATCCTGCAGCGGATCGACGATCTGCAGGCCTCCGTCCAGTCGTCGCACAAGGAAGTCAGGGGGCGGCTGCGGGTGTCGGCACCCAGATCCATGGGCGACGAGATGCTCAACAAGGCGCTGATGCAATTCCTGCTACGGTATCCGGACATCACGCTGGATCTCAGGCTGGAGGACCGTTTCGTCGACCTTGTCGAAGAGGGGTTCGACCTGGCGGTTCGGGTGACCCAGATGGACGATTCCAGCCTGATTGCCCGCAAGATCGCCCCGTTTCGCTCCGTCCTGTGCGCCGCGCCTGCAGCGGTCGAGACATTCGGGGCACCGCAGGTTCCGGCGGATCTTCTCTCCCGGCCGTGCATCATCGACACCAATCACAGGTTCAAGCACAACTGGATCTTTTTCGACAAGGGGGAGCGCGTGTCCGTGGCCGTGAAAGGACCTTTGGAGGTCAACAGCGCGGCGGCGGCGCGGGAGGCCGCGCTGTGCGGGCTGGGGTTTCTCAGAACGCCGCTGTTCTTCGTCAATGAAGACCTTCGGGCCGGCCGGCTGGTCACCCTTCTCGACGATTTCGAGGAACCCATGCGGGGCATTTATGCGGTCTATCCGCATCGGCGGCATCTGAGCGGCAAGGTGCGGGCCCTGGTCGATTTCCTCGTGGAATGGTATGCGCCGGGAAGGCCTGACGGCGCCGCCTCCGATCCGGGGCGTGGCTGAAGACCCTGCTTCCTTCGGGCCACAGGCTGCCAAGGGGCCGGTTTTCCTGACCCAGGTCACAGGCAGGCACGGCTGTCGCAGGACGGGGCGACCGGTGTGCGGGGGGCCTCAAATGATTTCAAAGACAAGCGGATCGGGCCGGGACTTGGGGGCGCCTTAGGAGCGATCCGTCAAGACTCACCTTGCAAATCCCGGGGCCGCGGTGGACACTCGCCGCATGAACGAAGCGCAGGAACAAATCGCGGCCGGTCTGGAACAGGTGTTCTGGAGCAGGGGCTTCGCGGAGCCGAGCGTTCCGGAGTTGCGGGCCGGCGTGGGCGTGAGCATGCGTACACTGTACCGGTATTTTCCCTCCCGGGAAGCCATGATTCTCGGCGCGCTTGAGCATCGTCACCGCCGTTACCTCAGCTATGTGCGCGAAGGCGTGGGGGCGCCGGGGCTGGCGGCTGCGGAGCAGCTGTTCGACAAGCTCGGCGGCTGGATGCGCATGACGGAGGGCAAGGAGTGTTTCTTCCGGCAGGCGCTGGCGGCAAATCCGGACAGTTCGGGCATCGAAGTGACGGTCAGGCGGCACAAGGGAGAACTTCTGAAGTTCTTCGGCGAGCTCTGCGGACAGGCGGGGTTTGCATCGACCCTCTATCTGCTGCATGAGGGCGTAACCGCCTGCTACGCGGAAATGGGTGAGACGGCCGTCGAAGACGCCAAGCGGCTCGTCCGCGAAATGTTCAGGGCGGCGAACGAAAAGCGCCTGTCGTAAATCAGCCCGGACCTTCGCCGCTCCGGAAGGGCGGCATGACCGCCTCTTCCCGGGCAGCGCAGACCCGTCCGGTGTCAGGCCTTTCCCGATTTCGCCAATCTCTCCTCGGCCATGGCGTCCGCGACACGTTCCGGCGTGGTCTCTTCCCTTGCGGCCCGCTCGAAGATGGCGGCAAGCGTGTCGCCGATGGCCTCGGTCTTTTCGCGAACGCGTGCGTCGTTACCGCCCGGTGTTGCCAGCGCGATGGATATGACCCCGCCGGCATTGATCACGTAGTCCGGTGCGTAAAGAATGCCGCGTTTCTTCAGGGCCTCGCCGTCGGCAGGGGTCTGAAGCTGATTGTTGGCGGCGCCGGCGACGATCCGCGCCCGGATCTGCGGAACGGTTCTGGCGTTGAGGCCGGCGCCGAGGGCGCAGGGAACGAAAATGTCGGCCTCGATCATATGGGCCTCGGCCGGGTCGACGGCCACCGCGCCGAAGGTCTCGGTCGCCCGCAGGACAGCGGGGGCGTGGATGTCGGATACGACCAGTTTCGCCCCGGCCTCATGGAGCCTGCGGGCGACATCGAACCCCACATGTCCGAGACCCTGGACGGATACGGTTCTGCCCTCAAGTCCGTCGTCGCCGAATGTATGGCGCGCGCAGGCCAGGATCCCCGTGAATACGCCAAGCGCGGTATAGGGGGAGGGATCTCCCAGCCCGGTGGCGCTCGTGCCGCGCACATGTTCGGTCTTGCGGGCGACGGCCTCCATGTCCTGCGGCGAAACGCCAACATCCTCGGCCGTGATGTAGGTTCCCGCAAGCCGTTCCACATGGCGGCCAAAGGCCTCCATCATCTCGACGGACTTGTCCTTGCGCGGGTCGGCGATGATCACCGCCTTGCCGCCCCCCAGGTCGAGACCGGCAAGCGAATTCTTGTAGGTCATGCCGCGGGAGAGGCGCAGCGCATCGGTCAGGGCGTCGTAGGCGTTGTCATAGGGCCAGACACGGCAGCCCCCCAGTGCAGGGCCAAGGGTCGTATCGTGAACCGCAATGATTGCTCTCAGGCCGGTGCGCTTGTCCCTGACGAATACAATGTCTTCGTGATCGCTCATTTCCGGGTGGTCGAAAACGGTGCTGGGGCGTATGGAAGTCTGCAAGGCGTTCATGGCAGGATAGTCCGGCTGATTGGGAATGCGAATATTTTAGGCGTGTTCTGGGGAATAGTGTCTTTTTTTGTCTAAAAATCGTCAGTGAACGGGAACAGATGTTCCGAAAAATGCTACGGAAGGTAGAAATTGTTTCAATGAAATTCCGCGCCGCACCACCCTGCCATTATCCTGCCCTCTTATGTGGTCTAGGTCTCCTCCAGTTCCATCTGACCAGACGGGTGATTCCGGTGCATTTTCGACCAGTCCCATTCCTCAGGGCCATGCGTTCGACGGGGCGCCAGGTGCTGCTTGCGGCAAGTCTGCTGCCCGTGTTGCTGTCGGTGCTTCTCACCAGCGCCGCCGCGCATCCGCATGTTTTCGTGGAGGCCAGATCGAAACTGGTCTTCGACGACACCGGCCAGGCTGTTGCGGTCAATCACGTGTTCCGCTTCGATGACGCCTTCTCGGCCTTCGCGATGCAGGGCTTCGACATGAACGGGGACGGTGTCTATTCGCGCGAGGAGCTGAGCGAGCTGGCGAAGGTCAATGTGGAGAGCATGGCCGACTTCGGCTACTTCACCTTCGGCGACAACACGCGGATCGAGTTCGATTTCAATGCGCCGAGCGAATACTGGCTGGAAGTCCGGACGGTGCCGCTCGAGGACTACTGGGCGATGAAGCCGGAAGATTTCGCGGCGATGGAAGAGGACATTCGCATGAACGGCGGGACGATGCTGGAAAGTGTCGATCTTCTGGAGCTGCATTTCACGCTTCCGCTCAAGGAACCGAGTGACGCGGCCAATCCGATCACGCTGGATGTCTATGATCCGACCTATTATGTGGATTTCCGGTTCGGCAAGGAAAGCAGCGCTATCGGCACGGTCAACGCGCCCGGCGCCTGTCAGGTGACCCGCAAGGAACCGCCGCCGCTGGATGACGCGACGGCCTATGCCCTGGCGCAGATCGGCGCCGACCAGCGGGATCTGCCGCCGGAGCTGCAATCGGCCGCGGCGACCCAGGTCAACCAGATGATTGTCAATTGCGCCGCTGCCGTGGCCGCCGGTTCGGCGGAAGTCCCGTCCGGGGAACCCGCCGCGACAGAGGTTGCGGCGGCGTCTCGGGACGGCGACGCGGCGATCAAGTCCGCGTCACGGGCGGAGGCGGTCGTCAGTGCGGTGGAGACGGATGTTGCGGTCATCGATCCTTCCGCCGGAACCTCTTTTCAATCGGGAATTCTGGACACGATCTTCGGCACCATCGCGGTCAAGCAGAAGGAATTCTACCAGGCGCTGGTGGCAAGTCTGCGGTCGTTCCGCAACAATCCGCACGCCGTATGGCTTCTCATGGGGCTGTCCTTTACCTACGGCATCTTTCATGCGGCGGGACCCGGGCACGGAAAGGCGATCATCACATCCTATGTGGTGGCCAACAACGAGACCTTGCGGAAGGGCATCGTCCTGTCCTTCGCTTCCGCCTTCGCCCAGGCGGTGACGGCCATCGTCCTTGTCGGGGGGCTTGCCGTGGTGTTCAACCTGACGAGCATTGCCATTCAGGATACCGCGCGCTGGTTCGAGATAGGCTCCTACGTGATGATCACGGCGCTCGGTGGCTGGCTGCTCTGGCAGAAGGCCCTACGGCCATTGCTGGCTTTTGCCGTGTCGCGGCTGACGACCGGTCAACTCGCGTATGCGGGAGCATCCGGGCACGCGCATGACCACGGTCATGACCATGGTCATCACCACCATCATCATCACGAGATGGGGCCGGACGGGGTCTGCGCCACCTGCGGTCATGCGCATGCGCCGACACCGGACATGCTTGTCGGCCGCATCACTCTGGCGCGGGCGGCTTCCATCGTTCTTGCGGTGGGTCTGCGCCCGTGTACCGGCGCGTTGATCGTGCTGGTCTTCGCCCTGTCGCAAGGAATGATCGCCGCGGGCATCGCCTCCACCCTGGCCATGGCCGTGGGAACCGGCATAACGGTTTCCCTGCTCGCGGGGCTGGCGGTCGGCGCCAAGGATCTGGCCGTGAGGCTTTTCGGCGAAGGCAGCCCGATGTCGGGCCGGATCCACAGGACCATCGAGATTGTGGGGGCGGTCATCGTCTTCCTGCTCGGGGTGACCCTGCTGATCGCGACTGTCGGCTGGGGATAGCCATCTCATTGACCGCGCGCTGGGCCGCGTTCTGCATGCCGTCGCTGCCGTGAAACCAGGACTGTGGCACAAGCTGCGAGAGGTCCCGGATCAGGTCCGGGACGGCAGGCGGGTGCCGGACCGGTTCCCTTCGGCAGCGGCAGTGCTTCAATCCGCCTTCAAAGACCCAGGCGTCTTTCCCTGTAGGCGCGGACCGCATCGCCGAAAGCGGCGAACAGTTTTTGCGAAGGCCCGTCCGTCATCACCCAGTATTCCGGGTGCCACTGGGTGGCGAGCACATACCCGGGGCTGCCGGCGAGCGAAACGGCTTCGATGGTGCCGTCTTCCGCCAGGGCCTCGATTGTCAGTCCGTTGCCGAGATCGCCGAGCGCCTGCCGGTGCAGGGAATTGACCTCGAAGGGCTCCGCGCCGATCACCTTTTCCAGGCATCCGCCGGCCGACACCTCAACCGGATGGGCGATGCGGAAGCGTTCTTCCTGACGCTCGGAAACCGGCGCGCGGTGGTCCCTGCGGCCCTCCATCGCCTGGATTTCCGTCAGCAACGTGCCGCCGAGGGCGACATTCAGCTCCTGCATGCCGCGGCAGATGGCAAAGACCGGGACGCCCCGTTCGATGGCGCGCTTGAGGAGCGGCAGCGTGGTTGCATCGCGGTCCGGATCGTAGGGGCCGTTTTCCTCCGTCGGTTCCTGGCCGTAGAGCTGCGGATTGACGTTCGAACGCGAGCCGGTCGCCAGAACGCCGTCGACCTGGTCGAGGGCGGCATCCAGATCGAGATCCGGACCGAGGGACGGCAGAATCATCGGGATGGCATCCGAGCCTTTCAGGACGGCCTGAAGATAGGTCGATACTGCGGCGTGCCAGTTGTAGCCATCGAGGGCTTTCACGTCGGCGGTTACCAGGACGAGCGGTTTGGTCATGTTCGGGCCTGTAGTGCGGGGGACGACTTGCGGATAGTTTGCAGGACGGGTTTAGCGGATGATCCTAAGGCTCCGTACCCTAATCCAGCAATCCCAGATCCTGCGCAACCTTGTAAAGCTGCGCGGCATTCTTGTTGCCGACCTTTTCCCGGAGGTTGAGGCGGTGGGACTCGACGGTGCGGACGCTGATGCCGAGCTCCTTGGCCACTTCCTTGTTGGGCTGGCCCCGGGCGATGGCGGACAGCACCTGGCGTTCGCGTTCCGTCAGGCCGTAGGGGTCTTCCACCGGGGCGGAGGTGGCCGCGCCCACAAGGGTGGGGCCGACGGCGGCGGAAAAATAGTAGCCGCCGGTGGCGACGCTGGTGATGGCGGTGATCATCTCCGTGGCCGAGATATCCTTGAGGATGTAGCCGCGT
This sequence comes from Labrenzia sp. 011, assembly GCF_003075075.1. Taxonomy (GTDB): domain Bacteria; phylum Pseudomonadota; class Alphaproteobacteria; order Rhizobiales; family Stappiaceae; genus Roseibium. Next base: position 146,706 of record NZ_QCYM01000004.1, read on the forward strand.
GCGCCGGCCTGGACCACGCCGCGCACATATTCGGGATTGTCATAGACCGAAAGGACGAGGACCGCGGTCTCCGGCAGGCTCTTGCGCACCTGTCGTGCCGCCTCGAGGCCGTTCATGACCGGCATGGAAACATCCATCAGGAGGACGTCGGGGCGCAGTTCCTCGGCAAGGCTGACCGCCTCACGGCCGTTGGTGGCTTCCCCGACCACTTCCAGGTCCGCAACCTTCTGGAGCCGGGCGCGGATGCCGTCCCGGACCAGTTCGTGATCGTCGGCGAGCAGGACCCGGACCGGCTTGCCGCTTTGCCTGCGTGCTGGCGAATGTGAGTGCATTGTCATTCCCGGATCATGCCGCGCTTGCGAGCCGTTTGTCGAGCGGCATCTGAACCCTGATCCGGGTGCCGCCCACGGGCCTGCGGCTCAGGGTCAGCCTGCCGCCGTAGGTCTCTATCCGCTCACGCATGTTGCGGAAACCCAGGCCGCCGGATCTGGGCAGGGGACGCGGCAGGCCGACGCCGTTGTCATCGACGGACAGAATGAGGTTGTGGAGGCCGACCTTCAGGCTGATGGTGACCTCGGAGGCGCCCGCATGCCGGGCGACATTGGTCAGGCATTCCTGCACCACCCGGTAGAGGGCGGTCTTTGCGCCTTCGGCCAGGCGGGTATGACACTGGTCGGCGGTCACATTGACGACGATGCCGGACTGGTTCTGGAATTCCTTGCCGAGACTTCCGAGGGCGGCGGAGAGCCCCATGTCGTCCAGGACGCTCGGGCGCAGGTCGCGGGAGATCCGCCGGACCTCGGCAATGGTCCCGTCGAGGGTCGTCAGGCATTTGGCGGCCTGGGCCTGCAGATCCGGGGCGCGGCCTGCCTCGCTATGGATCATCTCCACGCCGTAGCGGACGGAGACGAGCAGCTGGGAAATGCTGTCGTGGAGTTCGGTCGAAACCCGTTTTCGCTCCTGTTCCTGAACCTGGAAGATGCGATTGGTCAGTTCCTTCAGCTTGCTGTCGGCGAAGCGCTGTTCGGAAAAGCGCACGCCGGCGATCAATGTGCCGGCAACGACGATGGCGACCAGCGTGATGATGAAGGTCACCAGCAATGTCTGCCGGATGCTGCGGGCGATGTCGGAATGGATCGCGGCCACCTCGCGCGCGATGTCGTCAGTATAAAGGCCCGTGCCCAGCATCCAGCCCCATTTGTCGAGCAGGATCGCGTAGCCGAGCTTTTCCTCGACGGTTCCTGTCGAGGGCTTGTGCCAGACATACTGATGAAAGCCGCCGCCGGCCCTTGCGGCCTCGATGAGGTTGCGGATCACATAGTCGCCGTTGGCGTCCTGAAGCTCCCACCAGTTGCCGTCGACAAGGTGGGGCAACTTGGGATGGACGATGTTGGTTCCATCGAGGGTATAGACGAAGAAATAGCCGTCATAATCGAAGGTCAGATGCTGCAGGATATCCTTGACCCGCGCCTGGGCGGCCTCGCGGCCGCCGGGTTCATCGCGGTAGATCTGCTCGATCGATGTCAGGGCGAGGCTGACATAATTGCGGATCTCCTGACGCTTGGTGGACAGGATCCGCTGTTCGACAGTCCGCGTCTGGGCGTCGATCATTTCGCGCGATTGGTAATAGGTCGTGCCGCCGATCAGGATGGACACCGCGATCAGGGGGAGGATCGTGATAAGCAGCAATTTGGTCTTGAACGTCACGTATATCGCCCTTTAGTTGCGCGGAGCTCTCCTATGCCGTATTTCTCTTGCGCGCATTCGGTAGTATTACTGAAAAGCTGCGCAGAACCACGAATAGCGTACTGGCCATCCGGTCAACTAGACATACGGCGAGATCGGTGCAAGTGTGTGCCCCGGTCCGAATATCGGGTCCGTTTAGGGAGGAAACTAATGGATCGTCGTTCATTTATCAAAAAGGCTGGCCTTGGCGCCGGCGGTGTTGCTGCCGGTTCCGTTCTGGCAGCTCCGGCAATTGCCCAGGGCACCAAGGAAATGGTCATCGTTTCCACATGGCCGCGTGATTTTCCCGGTCTGGGTGTTCCGGCACAGCGCCTGGCAGCCCGTATCGCCGAGCTGACCGAAGGTCGCCTCAACGTGCAGTATTTCGCAGCCGGTGAACGTGTCGGTGCATTCGACTCCTTCGACGAAGTCGCTTCCGGCAACGCACAGGCCTATATCGGCGCCGACTACTACTGGAAGGGCAAGCACCCTGGCTGGGCCGCTTTCACGGCCGTTCCGTTCGGTCTGACCTACGCGGAAATGGATGCCTGGACCAAATACGGCGGCGGCCAGGAACTGTGGGACGAGCTGGCCGGTGAATTCGGTCTGAAGAATCTTGCCATGGGCAACACCGGCGTCCAGATGGGCGGCTGGTTCAACAAGGAAATCGAGACCGCTGACGACCTGAAGGGTCTGAAGATGCGTATTCCGGGCCAGGGCGGTGACGTCATGGCGAAACTGGGCGCGTCTCCGGTTTCCCTGCCGGGTGGCCAGATTTACGAAAACCTCGTTTCCGGCGCCATCGATGCCACCGAGTGGGTTGGTCCCTTCAACGACTACTTCATGAAGTTCTACGAAGCGGCCAAATACTACTACTATCCGGGCATGCACGAGCCGGGCGCACAGCTGGCGATCGGCCTGAACAAGGCATTCTGGGACGGTCTGAGCAAGGTCGATCAGGAGATCATCAAGGCTGCTGCTGCGGAAGAGAATGCCAACACCATGGCGGAAACCAACGCCAACAATGGTGCGTATCTCAAGCGTCTTGTCGAAGAACATGGCGTTGAGCTGCGCGAGTTCTCCGACGAGATCTACGACAGCTTCGGTGAAGCTGCTCAGGAAGTTCTGGAAGAAGCGATGGATCACTCCCCGCTTTCCAAGAAGATCTACGAGAGTGTGATCAACGCGCGTCAGGAAATTGGCAGCTACATGGCAATCTCCGATATCGCCTTCAGCAACAAGCGCAACCGCTTCCTCGGTATTCCGAGCTAAGCACCGCGGATAAAAGGGACGGGGCAATTCCCCGTCCCTCTTTATGTTTATGGACAAAGATAAAAAGGCTCAGCCACGATGACGGCCTTGGACATGGTTCAAGACGGCTCGCCTGTTATGAATTCCGGTGAAACGCCATCACCGGAAAGTGCCCGCATCTTTCGCCTGTTCGGCTGGATCGTATTGGCCATCATGACGGCGTTTTTGCTCAACAACTATCTGACATACTGGCAGGATCTTCCCGGTATTGCGCCGATCTACGGCGGAGCGGCCAACGGGTCGCTGCCGGTCTTGTGGTCATGGCTGCAGGTTGGGATCTATGCGGTGTTCCTTCTCGGGGCCACCGCCTATGTTCTGAAAAGCGGGCGGAGCCTCCGAGAGGACAGTCGCACGATCAGCGACATAAATGCCTTTCTGATCCGCGCAGCATTCTTCGCGGTGCTCATTGTCGGCCTGACCGACGCCGTGATCTCGTTCCTGCGAATCGAGGATTTCCTGTCCGGCATCGTCGGAGAGCAGCTTGCGGACAATCTCGGGCGGGCCCGGTTTCGCGGACCCTATGTGCACATGCCGCTGATTGCCCTGTCGGTGGTGATCGCCGCCTTCACCCGCACGCTCGGTTTCACCTGGCTGGCGCTTCTGGTTGTCGTGGCGGAGCTTCTGATCGTGATCGGGCGGTTCGTGTTTTCCTATGAACAGGCGTTTCTGGCCGACCTGGTGCGCTTCTGGTATGCGGCGCTGTTCCTGTTCGCCAGCTCCTACACGCTGCTGGAGGAGGGACACGTGCGCGTGGACGTCTTCTACGCGAGCTTTTCCCCCAGAACCAAAGGCATCGTGAATGCCGTCGGATCGGTGATCCTCGGCATGAGCCTTTGCACGGTCATCCTTGTCATCGGCATGGGTGGCAAGCAGAACATCATCAATAGTCCCATCCTGACATATGAGACGACGCAGGCCGGTTTCGGGCTGTTCGTGAAATACCTCATGGCGGGCTTTCTTGGCGTGTTCGCGGTTTCCATGATGATCCAGTTCGTGTCCTACTTCATGGACGCGGTCGCCGATGTTCGCGGCGAACCGGGCGGCCGGGATCACGAAAGCCATTCTATTCAATAGCGCCTGACGAGACCGCTCGATATGGAACTTTTCTTCCTTCTTCTTCTAGTTCTCCTGATGGCATTTGCGCTCGGGGCCGGTTTTCCGGTCGCCTTCGCCCTGCCCGGATCCGCCATTATCACCATCGGCATCGCCGCCGGGACGGGCTATCTGCTCGCAGGCGACACCGCGGCCTATTTCTCTCACGGCGGCCCGAGCCAGTGGCTCAGTGCCGGGGTGACCAACTTCAGAGGCATCTACTGGGAGGCCGAGCGGGATACGCTGATCGCCATCCCGTTGTTCGTCTTCATGGGCATCATGCTGCAGCGCTCCAAGATCGCCGAGGACCTGCTGGTGACCATGGCGCGCCTGTTCGGCCCGGTTCCGGGCGGTCTCGGCATTTCGGTGGTGTTTGTCGGCGCGCTTCTTGCCGCAACGACGGGTATTGTCGGGGCAACGGTTGTCGCCATGGGCCTGATCTCCCTGCCGGCCATGCTGCGCAACAATTACTCGGTGCCGCTGGCGACGGGCACCATCGCCGCATCCGGCACGCTCGGCCAGATCATTCCACCGTCCATCGTGCTCATCATCCTGGCTGACCAGCTTGCCAGCGCCGTCGATCAGGCGGGGTCGCTGCGCCAGACACTCTACAAGTCGAGCACCGGCGAACTTTCCATGCCGTCGGACTTTTCCGTGGTCTCGACAAGTGCCGGGGAAATGTTCCTGGGGGCGTTCCTGCCCGGGCTGGTGCTCGTCGGACTCTACATGCTGTTCATTCTGGGGTTCGCGCTGCTCAACCCGAAATCGGCGCCGGCCGTCCATCAGGAGGGCACCTTCACGCGCCAGTTCGCGGTCCGGGTCGTCCTTACGCTGGTTCCGCCGCTGGCGCTGATCTTCCTCGTGCTCGGCTCGATCATTGCCGGTGTCGCCACCGTCAACCAGGCAGGGGCCATCGGCGCCGTCGGTGCCATGGTCATGGCCGGCTACCGGCTTCGCGACGGCGAGCGCGGCGCCTATTCCCCCGCGATCCTGGCCATTCTGGCCCTGCTTGGTCTTGCCGTGGTCATCGGATTTTTCGGTTCGGTGAACATCAAGCTGATCCAGACCAGCGACGACCTGGTGGCCCTGGTGCTGGCACTGATCGCGGTCTCCCTGCTGCTGATCGCGATCTTCTGGTCGGGATGGCGCACGCTGCAACTTGAAAACACGCTGCGCGGCGTCATGGTGGAAACCGCCAAGACCACGTCGCTGGTGTTCATCATCCTGCTGGGCGCGGCCATGCTGACCTCGTCCTTCCGGGCGTTCGGAGGCGAGGAACTGGTCAAGGATTTCCTCCAGGGACTGCCTGGCGGTTTCTGGGCGCAGTTCCTGATCGTGATGCTGGTGATCTTTGTCCTCGGCTTCTTCCTCGACTTCATCGAAATCGCGGTGGTGGTGGTGCCGATCGTGGCGCCGATCCTGCTGGCGGATCCGGAAGCGAACGTCACGGCCGTATGGCTCGGCGTGATGATCGGTCTGAATATCCAGACGTCCTTCCTGACGCCGCCCTTCGGGTTCGCGCTGTTCTACCTGCGCGGTGTGGCGCCGGCGGTGGTCCGGACCCTGGACATGTACAAGGGCGTGATCGCCTTCATCTGCCTGCAGCTCTTCGCGCTCGGGATCGTCGGACTTTATCCGCAGCTGGTGAACTATCTGCCGAACCGGTCGACGCTGCTGTCGGAAACGGCGCCGCCGCCGAAGAATCCGCGGCTGCAGTATTGCATGGAGACCCTGGTCTACGAGGAATTCCAGCAGAACGGCGACAGCATCCGGCAAGCCATCGACGCTGCCGGGAAGATCGACATCAGTTACCTGCCGGAGGATCTGCGTGAGGACCTGACCGAGAGCTTCGAAAAGGCGCGCGAAGCGATGCCGCAGATGCTGGCCATCCGCGAAGCGGAACTCAAGGTGGCGGAGGCCGCCGTAGCCTACAAGCCGGTTCACGTCGAGGTCCGTGCTCTGGAGCGGGACGCCCGCAGGATCGACGAGCAGATCGAGGAGCTCAAGGTGGTTGTCACCCGTTCCGGCGGTGGCGGGATCTACACCGAAGCGCAGGGAGAACGCGCACAGGAGCGGATCGATGCCCTGCAGCGTGAGCATGACGCTCTTCTGGCGCAGATTCCCTCCGACTGGCCGGATGTCTACGCCACGTTCGCCAAGATCCAGAAAGCCGAAAACACCGCGCGGCTCAGCTATCGGCGGACTGTCGATCAGGCCTATGAACCGATCATGGAGCTGAAGGCCGTGCTCGCGGATACGGATCTGGTGGCGAGTTTCCGGCCCGAGCTGGAAGCGCTGAAAACCGAACTGCCGGGGCTTGACCCGAAAGCAGCCGAGGAAGCGATTTCCGAGATGCGTTCCAGGATCGGCGAGGCGGAAGGCACAAGCGATATCCGCAAGGGATTGAGCGAAGCCCGCAAGATCATGCGCAGCCGCACCCCGGATGCGGATGAGGCCCTGGCCGAAATCGACAAGTCCATCGCGGCACTGGAAGCCGATCTGGCCTGGCGCCAGAAGGCTGCCACGGAGATCCTGCCGCAGTTTTCGGCCTATGACGCGGCGGTCGGGGACACGATCGGTCTTCGCCAGCAGGACCGGTTGCCGAAGGACATGGCTCTCGACGTTGCCGCCTGCATGTCCAATCACCGGGATGTCTCGCTGAGTTTCTGACGAAACTGACAGCAACACCATGAACAGCAAGCCGGGGGAGCGATCCCCCGGCTTTTCGTTTCAGGGGGCTGGTGTCTGCTGAACCTGCGGCTCTTGTCTCGCCGGTCACGCATGTCTCCGGAACCCGGCCGTGCCGCCGAAGCGTCAGACCGGCGCGGCCCTTCCCGAGTGCGGATTTGCCTGTCTCGAGTGGGTCGGGTTCAGGGACGGGAGATGGTTGAGGGGCGGGACCGGTTGGCGGCGGTTGACATCACCCCCACTTCACATCGCAGGCGAGCATGTAGCCGGAACCGTAGATGGTGCGGATATGGGCCGGTTCGTTCTTGCGCGTGAGCTTCTTGCGGATGCGCGAAATGCGCACGTCGATCGACCGGTCGAGGCTTTCGTCGCGGCCGCCGTGTTCGAGAAGGTAGTCCCGGGTGAGCACCCGTCTGGGGGCCCGCAGCAGGGCTTCCAGCAGGGTTGCCTCTCCTGTGGAGAGGAAGGCCTCCTCGCCCTCCGGTGAGGTCAGCAGGTGGGAGGAGGGCTGATAGATCCAGCCTTCGAAACGGGCCTGTTCGGCGCCGGCTGCCGGCTGTGTCCGTCCTGCGGCGCGGCGCAGGATGGAGCGGATACGGGCAACGACCTCGCGCGGGTCGAACGGTTTGACCACATAGTCGTCCGCGCCGAGCTCCAGTCCCATCACGCGGTCGCTGGAGTGGCCTCTGGCGGACAGCACGATGATCGGCACGGAGGACTGCCGGCGGATCTCGTTGATCAGGGCCATGCCTTCCATGTCCGGCAGGCCCAGATCGACGATACAGGCATCCGGCTTGTCGTGAGCGAGCGCGTCCAGCATCCGGGTCGCGGTCGGGAAGACATGACCCTCGATGTTGAACTGGGTCATGGCATCCAGCAGCAGGTTGCCGATTTCCGGTTCATCGTCGACGATGAAGACCGTGGGTTTCGCCACCGGTTCGGAGTGTGTCTGCAAGGCTCGGTCCCTGGTCATTTACGGTCCTGGACATTCGGAAGGCGCGGTTGGGGATGTGGCGAGTATCCTGTGGAGGATGTCCGCGAGCTGATCCTCCGCGAAGGGTTTGGCAAGCACCGGAAACTCGCATTGCGCGTCCTGACCGGCCAGGGCCGACCAGTCGGCGTAGCCGGACATGAGAGCGATGGCGAGGTCTTTGCGTTTGCGGTGAATTTCCCGGGCCAGCGCCAGGCCGTTGACCTGTCCGGGCATGATGATGTCGCTGAGCACGGCGCGCAGTTCCGGCAGGTTCAGGGCAAGGCTGCGGGCATCTTCCGCGCTTTCGGCACGCAGAACGGAATATCCCAGATTCTGCAGCTGCTCGGTGACCGTATTGGCGACATCCGGATCGTCCTCGACCAGCAGCAGAAGTTCCCCTTTGCCGCGCGGCGGGGGTGTCGCCAGCCGATCGGCAGGGGTGCCACCGGCACCGGCTTCCAGCCGTCTGAGGGGCAGATAGAGGGTCAGATAGGTGCCGATGCCCAGGGCGCTGCTGATCTGGATGGCACCGCCGGACTGGCGGATGAAGCCGTAGACCATCGACAGGCCCAGCCCGCTGCCCGTGCCGAAGGTCTTGGTGGTGAAAAACGGTTCGAAGACCTGCAGCTGCGTCTGGGGGTCCATGCCGCTGCCGGTGTCCTCCACCATGATCTGCGCATAGGCACCGGCGGGAACGCCAAGGTCGTCGGCTTCCCGTTTCCCGAGGCGTGTTTCGGTGAGGGCGATGCGCAGCGTGCCGCCTTCGGGCATGGCGTCGCGGGCGTTGAAGGCAAGATTGATGAGCGCCGTTTCCATCTGGGTGGGATCTATCTGCGCGGCGATATCCGGGCTTTCGATCTCTGTCTTCAGGGTGACGCAGGACGGCAGGGAGCCTTCCAGAAGCCGGCCGGCACTGGTGATCACCCGGGCAAGGGAGACGATCTGCGGGTCGACGGCCTTGCCGCGGCTGAAGAGCAGCAGGCGCTGGATCAGGTCGGAGCCCCGTTTGGTGGCTTCCAGCATCGGCGACAGTTTCGCGTCGAGGGTGTCCTTGCTGATCGGCGTGTCCATCCGGCCCAGACTCAGGAGATTGCCCATCAGGATGGCCAGCAGGTTGTTGAAATCATGGGCCAGTCCGCCGGTCAGCTTGCCGACCGCATCCATGCGCTGGGACTGGACCAGCGCGGCCTCGGCCTGTTTCTGATCGGTCGCATCCAGCGACAGCACGAAGATCCCCAGTGTGCGGCCGTCCTGGGTCATGTCGGGGATCAGGGTGGAACGCATGTAGGCGGAGGAGCCGTCGGGGCGCTTGCGCTGGTATTCGTAGCTTACCGCATTTCCCTCGAAGGCCCGGTTGATGTGCGGTTCCAGTTCCCTGAAGAGTTCCGGACCGACGACCTCCCGCGCGGAACGGCCGGCGATCGAGGCAATGGACTGGCCGAACCAGTCCGCATAACGGCGATTGGCGAAGCGGAACACCGGGCCGGGACCGATATAGGCGATCAGGGCGGGAATGTTGTCGGTCACGAGCCGCAGCCAGTCTTCCGACTGCTGCAGGGCGCGGGTGCGTTCCTCGACCGTGCGCTCCAGCTTCTTCTGGCGGTGCCGGTCCTCGGTCACATCCGAATAGGTGGTCACGAAGCCGCCCTGCGGCAGCGGCGTGCCGGAGACCGCGATGATCTGCCCGTTCGGGCGGATGCGCTCGAAATAATGCGGTTCGAAGAGCTTGGCCCGCTCCAGGCGCCGCCGGATCTTGCCCTCGATATCGCCGGGGCCGTATTCGCCGCGCTCCGCGTTGACACGCAGGAAGGCCTCCAGATGGGTGCCGCGCCGTGCCAGGTCCTGCGGGAAATCGAGCATTTCCCACAGTCCGCGGTTCCAGGCCACCAGCCGCAGATCCGCATCGAAGGCCGAAAAGCCCTGGTTGATGTGATCGAGCGCGGCCTGCATCAGATCGAGCTGTGTCTTCAGCTGCTGTGTCTCCTCCATGAAGAGGAGACTAGTGCAAAACGCAGGCGGACTGAACCGCTTTGGCGTAGCCTGTTTGGAGGAGGGCGGGCCTGTGCTGCTGCGCCAGCACGCCGGTCATCGCCGGGAGCGGTCGCAGGACCCGGGCATGTTGCGCGATACCGCCGTTTTCAGCGTTTCTCCCGCCGCGCTCAGGGCTGGGTATCGTCCTCGCGCTCGGCCTCGGCCTGTTCCGCGGCCCAGGTCCCTGCGGCCTCGACCGCCACGGGGCTGGCGGTGGGCAGAACGCTGAGATAGCTCTCGGTGTCTTCCAGCGGAATCATGGGGCGCTGGGTCATGCGATAGAGGGCGTATAGGGCGATGGCGCAGAAGGTCGTGCCCAGCACCAGCCAGAACGCGTAGGGGCCGACCTGCTGCATCGCCCAGCCGGTCAAAAGCGGTCCCAGGATGGCGCCCACCCCGAAGGTCAGCACGAGACCGCCGGACGCGGCGGGCATGTCCTCGAGCGACAGGGAGTCGTTGGTATAGGCCAGGAACAGGGCATACAGCGGGGTCGTCACCCCGCCCGCCAGGAAAGCGGCGGCCATCAGGTGCCACAATCCGCCGTCATTGAACCAGCCCAATGCGCAGGAAGCCGCGCCGATAGCTGCAGCCCCGAAGATGAGCTTGCGGCGATCGACCCGGTCCGAGAGCCAGCCGACAGGATATTGCAGCACCAGGGCTCCGGCGAACAGCATGGCGACAAACAGGGCGATCTGTGTGGCGGACAGTCCGATCTGGGTGCCGAAGACCGCACCCATGCCCGACTGGGTGGCGTAGACGTTGCCAAGCAGAAAGATCCCCACCGTGCCGAGGGGCGACCCGGAGAGAAGCTCGCGCAGGGGCATGGGGCGGGCGACTTCGGCGGCCGGAGTGTGGGTGACGGACAGCAGGATGGGCGCGAAGGAGATCGAGACAAGGATCGAGGCGCCGATGAACAATACGGCGGTGCCCGCATCGCCCAGGGTCAGCAGCCCCTGGGCGCCGATGATTCCCAGGGTCTGGGCGATCATGTAGGTGGACAGGACCTTGCCCCGCGTCTCGTTGGTGGCGGCATCGTTCAGCCAGCTTTCGGCGGTCACATAGATGCCCGACATGCAGAACCCCACGAGCAGCCGCAGGATCGTCCAGGCCCAGGGTTCGGTCAGCAGCGGAAAGGCGATCAGTCCAGCCGACATGAAACTGCCCAGGGCCGCGAAGACACGCACATGTCCCACTCGCCGGATCATGGTCGGGGTCAGGCGGGCACCCGACAGGAACCCCATGAAATATCCGGAAGTGACAATGGCCAGCTCCGCCGCCGAAAAACCCTCGATACCGCCGCGCAGGCCGATAAGGGTGAACTGCATGCCATTGCCCAGCATGATGAAGACGATGCCGATCAGAAGCGCCCAGACACCGGACAGGACTTGCAGCATGAGATGGCCTTTCGCGACCGGAACCCCTCCCTCGGCAGATGTGTCGCACGTCTCCCGATCCGCCGACTTCGCTGCAGCGCCACAAGCCTGTCTGTTTCCGACAAGGTCTCAATCGTGATGCCGGAGCCGCCGGGTTGGAGCACCGGCAACCGCGGCCGCGTCAGAGGCTTCTTGGCGAAAATCCGCAGCAGGGCTTGCATTGGCCCTTCCGGATGAATAGCTGCGGGACAAGGAGACTTTCATGAAACATTTCTCACTGCTCGATCTGTCGCCGGTGCCGGAAGGCAGGACGGTTGCCGATGCGCTCGCCAACACGGTCGATCTGGCCCGTGCGGCGGAGACGGCGGGCTATCACCGCTTCTGGCTGGCGGAACATCACAACATGCCCGGCATCGCCAGCGCGGCGACGGCGGTGGTGATCGGCCATGTGGCGGCGGCCACGACAAGCATGCGCATTGGCGCCGGCGGGATCATGCTGCCCAACCATGCGCCGCTGGTGGTGGCCGAGCAGTTCGGAACGCTGGAAACGCTCTATCCCGGGCGGATCGACCTGGGGCTGGGCCGTGCGCCGGGCACCGACATGGCGACCGCCAGGGCGCTGCGCCGTCACATGGCGCCCGAGGACAGTTTCCCGCAGGATGTGGCCGAGCTGATCGGCTATTTCGCCGATGCACAGGAAGGCTCTTCCGTGCGGGCCATTCCGGGCGAGGGGACCCATGTGCCGGTCTGGATCCTCGGGTCCAGCCTCTACGGCGCGCAGCTCGCCGCCTATCTGGGCCTTCCCTATGCCTTCGCCTCGCATTTCGCGCCGGACATGCTGGAAGAGGCGCTGGCGATCTACCGGTCCTCGTTCAAACCCTCGGCCAGGCTGTCGGAACCCTATGCGATGATGGCTGCCGGGGTCTGCGCGGCGGACAGCGACGAGGAAGCCGCCTTTCTGCGGTCCTCGCAGGTTCTCGCCTTCGCCCGGCTGCGCATGGGCCGCCCCGGCAAGCTGCCCCGTCCGAGCGACGATCCGGCCGCCGAAATTCCCGCGCCGGTAATGGCACAGGTCAACCACGCCCTGTCCTGCTCGGCGACGGGATCTCCGGCGACCGTCAGGGACAGGCTGCAGGGCCTGATCGAGAAACACAGGCCCGACGAACTGATGGTGACCGGCATGATCCACGACCCGGCAGCGCGGATCCGCTCATTCCGGATCGCCGCGGAGGTGCTGACGGACTTGCGGGAAACACCAAAGACCGCATGAGAAAGGCGCCTGCGGGAGAGGTGTCTGAGAGGCAGCGTGTCTCGGCAGTCGCCTTGACCGCACAGACTGCCGCCTCGCCCCGGGGCCCATTCGCTTTTCCGCTTGCTGAAGCAATGGTGGTTTGAGTGAGACGTGCTGCCTGCTTTTTCAGTCTGGTGCGATGAGCCGCGTGATCGGAGCCTGCCGACTGGAGCGGTCTTCGGAGACACCCAATTGACTCTCTGCGAACGAGTAGGCCCCGGCTCTGCGCTGCGCTTGGCCGGGGAGTCGCGCTGGGGGAACCTGCGTGACTGATCCGCCATCTGCAGGGGCTCCGTCAGCAGTCGCCTTGATCTCAGAATCTGTCGTCTTGCTCCGGAGATTCCCCGGACGCAGCGCAGCGGAGATCCGGGGTCCACTCGCTTTTCCGCTTGCTGAAGCAATGGTGGTTTGGGCGAGACGTGCTGCAGGATTTTCAGGCTGCGCGGTTTTGCGTGATCGGAGCCTGCCGACTGGAGCGGTCTTCGGGGATGCCCAATTGACTCTCTGCGAACGAGTGGACCCCGGCTCTGCGCTGCGCTTGGCCGGGGAGTCACGCTGGGGGAACCTGCGTGACTGATCCGCCATCTGCAGGGGGCTCCGTCAGCGGTGGTTTTGACCGCACAACCTGCCGTCATGCTCCGGAGATTCCCCGGGCGAGCGGAGCGAGACCCGGGGCCCAATCGCTTTTCCGCTTGCTGAAGCCGTGATGGTTTGCGCGAGACGTGCTGCAGGGTGCGGGAGCGTTTCCGGATCCGCCAGTTACCGTTCTTAGGAGACCCCGTGCTGAACCGCGAATGGGTCTGACGCGGGATCTTCGGTCCAGCTGTATTCGGCGCATCGCGCCAGGTGTCTGGCGGTGTCTTGGTCCAGAAGGCGGGAAATCACCGCCAGACTCATGTCCATGCCTGCGGATACGCCGGAGGAGGTGAAGAACTTGCCGTCCTCCACCCAGCGGGCCTTGCCGATCCAGTCCACCTTCGGACCGAACTGGACCGCCCAGTTGAATCTCATCTTGTTGGTGGTTGCCTTGCGGCCATCGAGAACGCCGGTGCTGGCCAGAAGGGCGCTGCCGGTGCAAACGCTCATGACGATGCCGGCCTTGCCGCAGGCGGTCCTGATCCAGTCGTGAACCGCCGTGTTGGCCTTGTCCACCGGGGTGCCCGGCCCTCCGGGCACAAGCAGCAGATCATAGGCGTCACCCTCATCCAGCAGGCGGTCGACAGCGATTGTCTGGCCGCTCCTGCAGGTGACGGAACCGGCGGTCTCGCCGACCGTGACGATGCTGAACTCCTCAGGCAGCCAGCCGAAAAACTCGAGAGGGCCGAACAGGTCCAGTGTCTCGAAACCGGGAAAGATCAGGGCGCCTATGGATTTCATGTGATGATCCTTTTCAGATCCGGAAGGGGCGCCTTCCGGGGGCATTCAGGAAACGCCCGTCATCACTGGCAGAACTTCGTGAAGATTTCGGCCTCGCGACAGTCCATGTGGCGCGCCCGCACAGGACATCGCCTTGTCCCGCGGTCCGCAGTCAGGACTTTCGCCGGATGGTTCCGACGAGTTCCGTTGCCTCGGCCAGCGTGTTGGAAATCGTGCCGAACTTGCGCAGGTTCCTGTGCAGCAGATCGAGCCGCTGGTCGGTCTCGTCCGTATCGACAAGGATCTCATAGTCGATACGGACCATCTTCGGCGGGCTGTCCTGGCGCACCCCATGCAGGGTGATCGCCATGTCCCGCAGGTCGAATTTCAGCATGGGCGCGACGCGTTCGGCCCCTTTCAGCATGCAGGCAGCCAGACTTGCCAGCAGCATTTCGGCCGGATTGAAGGCATCGTCGCGGCCGGCCATGTCCGTGTCGAGCACGATGCGGGCCTCCTTGGTGCGGGCTTCGGAGCCGTGGCTGTCGATCCGTCTGGCGGTCACTTCGTACTCAAGCATCATTCCCATTCCATCTGCTGGAAGGCGGTCTGGGCGTTGCGGCCCGCGAGCGCCTCGAATTGTTCCAGATAGGCAAAGGCCGACTGGTCGACCTGCGGCGCGTCGGTGATGTCGCCACCGGCGTCGATCAGCGCGCCGATCCGCATGCGCAGGTTCATCAGGTAGTCATAGGTGTCGGCGCGGGCACGGGCCATGGTGGTGGGGCCGCCGTGGCCCGGAACCACATGGGCCGCGCCGGTGGCGGCAACGGCCTCGAAGGCGGCGGGCCATGCGGAGATGGAGCTCTGGTCGCCGACCCCGAGAATGCGTTCCACATAGACGATGTCGCCGGTGAAGACCGTGTCGCGGGCGGGCACCCGGACGAAGGCGTCGCCCGGGGTATGGGCGGGGCCGGGGTGGACGATCTCGAAGGTCAGTCCGCCGAGCTCGAAGGTGTAGGCGTCGGTAAAGGTCACGTCCGCATGGGCCGGTTCCGTCCCCGCAAGGGCGTCGCCGATGAGCTGCGAGAGTGCGGACAATTGCATGGAGCCGCGGGCCTGCTGGTCCGCAACCGCCGCCTCGGAGGCAATCACGGTGGCGCCCTGCGCCTGCCAGTAGCCGTTGCCCAGCCAGCGGTGATCCTGCCCGCCGGTGTTGACCACATGGGTCACGGGCCGGTCGGTCACACCGCGGATGGTCTCATGCAGCGCCTCGGCTCCGCGCCAGGATCCGCCCGGATCGATCAGCACGGCCCCTTCCTCGGTGACGACAAGGCCGAAGGTGGCGTTGTTGGCGAGGTTTTCGGGGCTGCGCTGGGCCTTTTCGCCGACGATGGCCCACACGTCCTGCGCGACGGGGCGGACGTCGAGGGCCTGCGCCCGGGCGGCGGCCGGCAGGGCAAGAAACGCCAGCCCGAGCAGCGCGCGGATCATGCCGACAGCCATCCGTCGAGCCTTTCGGCATCGGGCAGGCCGCCCGCGTGGACCAGCTTGCCGTCGACGGAAATGCCCGGGGTGGACATGACGCCGGCCATGGCGATGGATTTGGCGTCGGTGACCTTTTCCACCTGGACATCGACGCCGAGTCTTTCGGCGGCGGCCTTCACCATGGCTTCGGTTTCCGCGCAGCGCTTGCAGCCGGGGCCGTAGATCCTGACGGTTTTCATGGGTTGGGTCCTTTCACGAACTGACGCGGGCCGGGACGGCCGCGCGAAGGGAAGGCGAGCTGGAGGGCGTCCGCCCTCACGGTCACATGAGGAAGTTGAACAGATAGCCGGTGGCCAGGATGCCCGCCGAGACGACGCCGGCGAAGATGGCGATCAGCCGCAGCTTCAGCACCTGCTTGAGGATGATCATTTCCGGCAGGGACAGGGCGATCACCGACATCATGAAGGCCAGCGTGGTGCCGAGGGCTGCGCCCTTGCCCAGGAAGGCCTCGACGATGGGAATGACACCGGCGGCATTGGTATACATGGGCACACCGATGACCACCGCCGAGGGAACCGACCACCAGGCGTCGCCGCCCATGACCTTCAGCATGATGGCTTCGGGCACATAGCCGTGGATCGCCGCGCCGATGCCGATGCCGGCCAGCACCCAGATCCACACCTTGCCGACGATCTCGCGCACCTGCCCGACGCCGACCTTCAGCCGGTCCACCATGGTCAGGCTGTCCTCGGGAAGATCGCCCGCCGGACCGGCGGTCAGCTCGCGCACCCAGTCCTGCAGGTAACGCTCCAGCTTCAGCCGGCCGAGCACATAGCCCGCGACAGTGGCGATGGTGAAGCCGAAGACCAGATAGACCGTGGCGATCTTCCAGCCGACCAGCCCGTAGAGCAGTCCGAGGCCGACCGGGCCGACCATCGGTCCGGCGATCAGGAAGGAGAAGGTGACGCCGAGCGGAATACCGGCGGAGACGAAGCCGATGAAGAGCGGCACCGAGGAACAGGAGCAGAAGGGCGTCAGCACGCCCAGGAGGGCGGCCAGCGGATAGCCCCAGATCTGGCGCTTTCCGGCGAGGATGGCGCGGGTCTTTTCCGGGCTGAACCAGCTGCGCAGCACACCGGTGACAAAGACGATGCCGGTCAGCAGCAGCAGCACCTTGGGCACGTCGTAGACGAAAAAGGCGATGGCCTCGCCGGTGTGGCTGTCGCGGGCGACCGGAAACAGGGAGGTCACCCATTCGGAAAAGGGGATCAACTGGCCGTAGACCAGCCACCAGAGGATGGCGGCGGCGGCCACGCCGGCATACCAGACCCAGTCGGGTGTTGCGCGCCGCAGGGCGCTGTCGTGCGTTTCGCTACTCATGCCATTTCCTGTTCGAGCAGTTTTTCGGCCTTCAGCACGGCGGTGACCACCGCCCTGAAGTCCGGTTCAAGATCGGGATTGCGGCGGAAACGGACCCATTGGGCATCGCGCCGGGCGATGACGAGACCGGCCTCTCGCAGCACCTTCATGTGCCGGGACACCCGGCTCTGGCTGGCGTCCAGCCGCTCCATCAGCTCACAGACACAATGCTCGCCTCCGTCCCAGACGATGGCCAGGGCGGTGCGGCGGGTGGGGTCACAAAGGGCGGTGAGAATGTCCTGCATGCGATCATGCTTATGCGTTCTGGCGCATATGCGCTTTGATGCATGTCAATTGGGGGCAGAAGGGGCGGGGTCAGTTCCTGCCGGTGTCCCGGCGTTTTGGGAGTGGCGGCTTTGAGATTTAAGTCGTTTGGTTGTTGCGAGTTTCACGAATGGATGGAATGGGCCGGGAGTGGACTGGCGGATTCCAGCGTTTAGACCAGTGACAGCAGACACACGCGATTAGTATGCGTAGGTCGCTTCCGGCCCTGAGCAGGCGCTCGAGTAAAGTGCAGCGAATGACGGCTTGGAGCCCTTTCTCGCTTCTTGTCGGTTGGATTTCTGCGAGTGCATTGGCCTGTTCCCAGGCCAGCTTTTCTGTTCGGCTGTGCTGTACGATCGGGAGAAGCGGACCTTCGTCCGGGGTGAGCTGCGAAGCGTTATTGCTTCGCAGCTATGAAGTGTCGAACGCGCGGGGCTGTATTTTCCAAATGCAATCGACGCACAGCCGCGTGGCTGTCGAGATCTGCATTGCTGACACGCTCATGTTGCGCCAGATGCTCGTTCCAGCTCGGCAGATGGAAAGTCTCGATCCACAACCCCGGCTCCTCCACGCTTTCATGGACATGCCACTGCATCGCGCCATTGCGCAGTCTTTCGTGCGCCACAGCATTCAACCTAGCAAGAAACTCGGGCTTGTTCTCTACGGCGATTCGGTACTCCACCATCACCATGGCCGGACTGTCCGGTGCCTGGCCCTCCGCGGGAAGCGGCGCCATCGGCCAAGCGGAGGCGGGCGTCAGATCCAGCATCTCACCCTGGCCGAGTTTCAGGCACCGCGTCGCCAGAAGGCCTAGGGCCAGCCCCGCAGTCGCTAGCAGGAGTGCGGCGCGTACCGACAGTTGAGCCGCGACCTGTCCCCAGACCAGCGAGCCGAGCGCCATGGCGCCGAAAAAGACCATGAGATAGACCGCCAGCCCACGCGCCCGCACCCAACCGGGCAACGCCGTCTGCGCCGAAACGTTGAAGGATGTCAGGACAGCGATCCACGACAACCCTCCTAGAAAGGCTGCTGGAAGAAGAAGCGTCGCGGTGCCGGCCAGAGCCATTAGGACCAGCGCGATCCCCGTACCAACAGTGCCGATCTGCGCCATGGCGTCGGTCGCAGCAAGGTGGTTCAGCCGCGGCAGAAGTAGCGCTCCGGTTACGGCCCCGGCCCCGACGACCCCCATCAATGCACCATAGAGCGTGGAGCCCCCGCCCTCGACCCCGCGGGCGATCAGCGGCAGCAGCGACCAGTAGGCAGAGGCGAACAGGAAGAACGCCGCTGCTCGCGCCGCAGTCGCTAGCATGGCGGGGTTGTGTCGCACATGCCGCAGGCCGGTGGCCATGTCCATCAGGATGCTTCCGGTGGGTCTGAGCACGGGTGCTGGGCCGGGCTTCCACATGCTCAGCGCCCCAAGGATCACGAGAAAGCTGAGCGCGTTGAGCGCGAAGGGGGCCGCCAGCCCGACCGAAGCAATAAGCACCCCGGCAACCGCCGGACCTATGGCGCGGGCGACATTGATCCCCATGGAATTTAGTGCGATGGCGGGGCGCAACTGCTCCGGTGGCACCAGTTGCGGTACTATGGCCTGCCAGGCGGGTGCCATGAACGCCGCGCCCGTTCCGATGGCCAGGGTGAAGGCGATCAGCAGGCCCGGGGTCATCTGTTCCCCCCATACCAGGAGCGCCAGCGTCGTCACCACGCCGAGCAGCAGCAAATTGATGATGATCAGCATACGCCGACGGTCAAACCGGTCCGCCAGAGCCCCGGCCAGCAGCGCGAAGCAGAACACCGGCAGCGTGGTCGCGGCCTGAACGAGCGTGACGACCGCCGGGCTGGAGTCTAGCGTGGTCATCAGCCAGCCCGCGCCCACGTCGTGCATCCAAGTGCCGATGTTCGAGATCAGAGTAGCCGTCCAGAGAAGCGCGAAGGCGCGCTCTCCGAACGGGGACCAGGCGCCTGCCTGTGCCGGAGGGTTACCACTGGATGACATCGGCCAGCTCTTCGCGGTGTTTCATGGAATGGGCGCGTACGAAGGGACACAGCGGCACGATGCGCTGACCCCTGGCACGCGCATCCGAGATCAGACGCTCGGCGAGCGCCCTGCCGACGCCGGTGCCGCGCATGCTGTCGGGGACATCAGTGTGATCTGCGATGATCAGCGTGTCGGAAACTTTCGAGGTGGTGAGTTCCGCTTCGCCTGTCTTGCCTTCGACAGTGGCGGCATAGCGGCCTTTGCTGTCGGTCTCGGAATAGGTGATTTCGGGGGATGTCATAATACAGGATCCTTGTGGAGTGTGTTGAGGATGGCCGCGGCGATCAGACCGCCGATCAGACCCATGTTGGCCGTGAATGCCGCGAAGTTCGGCAGAAAGGCGTCCTCTGGCAGAGCCCAGAACGGATGCACTAGGAACGACGCCGCCAGTGAGAAGATCACGAGTGCCGCCGCCCCGAACGGCGCGAATACGCCAAGGATCAGACTGATCGACCCGCCAGCCTGCACCAGTACGGTCATCACGGCGACGAAGACCGGCGCTGGCAACCCGATTGCCGCAACTTCGGCTATGGTGCCTTCGAAATCCGCCGCCTTGACAAGGGCGCTGGCCCAGAAGGGACATGTGATACCCGCGTTGATTGCAGCCACTGCGGCACGGCTTAGATACATTTTCCGAACTCCTGGTCGAGGGCGCCCACTTGGCGCCGGGGGTCAAACCGCGAAACAGGCGCATCCTAGGGCACCCCAGAACGCGGAGGCATCGCGCACGGGTATCGGATTGGTCCAAGCGATCCCGTGGTTGTGACCATGCAGCCCGCAACCGTTCGTGCAACCGTCATGACAGGCGCGCATGTCCATCGACGCCGGCGCGAGGGGTGCCTGCCGCTCTGCAGGGCTGGCGAACAAAGCGTTGGCGGCCCAGGCGGGGCTGGCGGGCGGGAGCGGCGGGTTGTGCTCGGTGAAGTCGTCCTCGGCAAAAACCACCTTGCCGCCGACGACCGTCATCACCGACGTGATCCCGCGCAGCCTGGCGTCGGGCACCGACATCATGTCATCGGACAGCACCGCCAGGTCGCCGTACATACCCACCGACAGGCGACCCTTGACCGACTGCTCGCCCGAGAACCAGGCCGAACCGGTTGTCCAGAGCGCCAGCGCCTCTTCGCGGGTCAACAATCTGTCGTCACCGTACAGCGTCATCCCGCCCACGGTCTTGCCCGTCGTCAGCCAGTGCATCGACACCCAGGGATCGTAGCTCGCAACACGCGTGGCGTCGGTTCCGGCACCCACGGGCAGGCCGGTGTTCAGCATTTCGCGGATCGGTGGCGTTGCATCCGCCGCCTGCGCCCCGTAGCGGTCAACGAAATATTCGCCCTGGAACGCCATGCGGTGCTGTGTGGCGATACCGCCGCCCAGTGCCTTGATCCGTTCGATGTTGCGCGAGCTGATCGTTTCGGCGTGGTCGATGATGAACCGTGTCCTAAACGGCGTGTTGCCGTTGACGCGTTCGAAGACATTCAGGAACCGGTCGATGGTCTCGTCATAGGTAGCATGGATGCGGAATGGCCATTCGTTTGTCGCCAGCAGCTCCACGATACGCTCCAGTTCCTCCTCCATCACCGGTGCGGGCTCTGGTCGCGGCTCGAGGAAGTTCTCGAAATCGGCCGCCGACCAAGCAAGGTTTTCACCCGCGCCGTTCATGCGCAGCCAGTCGTCGCCGGCCCCCGGTTCGGTCATCCCGATCCAGCGCTCGTAGTCCGACAGTTCCTGCCCGGCTGTCTGGGCAAAGAGGTTGTAGGCCACCCGCAGAGTCATCTCGCCCGCGTCGTGCAGGGACTGGATCACGTCATAGTCCTGCGGATAATTCTGCCCGCCGCCGCCTGCATCGATGACCGAGGTGACACCCAGCCGGTTGAGTTCCCGCATGAAGTGGCGGGTCGAGTTTTTCTGGTCCTCAATGGCCAGTTTCGGCCCCTGTGCCAGCGTCGAATAGAGGATCAGTGCCGAAGGGCGCGCGATCAGCATGCCTGTAGGATTCCCCTTCTCATCGCGCGCAATCTCTCCGCCGGGCGGGTTGGGCGTATCCTTGGTGAACCCAAGCGCCTTGAGCGCCGCGCGGTTGAGAAGGGCGGCGGCGTAAAGATGCAGCACGAAGACCGGCGTATCGGGGGAGGCGTCGTTGATCTCGTCCAGCGTAGGCATCCGCCGTTCTGCGAACTGGAACTCGGACCATCCGCCGACCACCCGTACCCATTGCGGGGCCGGCGTGTTGTCCGCCTGTCGGCGCAGCATCGCCAGCGCATCGGCGACCGATGGCACGTTTTCCCAGCGCAGCTCCATGTTATAGTTCAGCCCGCCGCGGATCACATGGGTGTGGCTGTCATTCAGGCCCGGGATTACCCGACGGCCCCGAAGGTCAATGACCTTGTCCACATCTTCGCCATGCAGTCGCATTACCTCGGCATCCGACCCGATAGCGGCCACCTTGCCGTCGATGATCGCGATGGCCGTCGCGTCGGGAGTCTTGGGATCAAGCGTGGTGATCTTGCCGTTTCTTAGAATCAGAGTGGTGTCCGTCATGGTCTTGTCCTGTGCCAGGGCAATGCGGGGATGGATCAGGCCGAGGGCGGTGGTTGCCGCTAGACCCGCCAGCACGGTGCGGCGGTGTGTGGACATTACGCTCTCCTGCTTAAGGGGATCGGGCCGCCGATACCTGGGGCCGCGGCGGCCTGAGCGGTTTACATTGTGGGGACGGGATCAAGACGCGTGCCGGAATGGGCGCTGCGGCTGCTGGCCTTGTGAACCATCGTATACGCGTAATCGACTCCCATGCCGTAGGCACCGGAATGCTCGCGCACCAGGTCCATCACCGCATCGTACGTATCGCGGCGCGCCCAGTCGCGCTGCCATTCCAGCAGGACCTGCTGCCAGGTCACCGGCACCACACCCGCCTGCATCATGCGGGCCATCGCCTGGTCATGCGCCTCTTTCGTCGTGCCGCCGGAGGCGTCCGACACCATGTAGATTTCCAGATCAGTATCCGCGAGACAGCTCAGCGCGAAGGTGCAGTTGCAGACCTCGGTCCAGAGACCTGCGACGACGACCTTGGTGGCGCCCTTCGCCGCGTTGGCCAGCAGGGCGTCGCGCACATTCTGGTCATCCCAGGAATTCATTGAGCTGCGCTCGAGAATCGGCGCCAGGGGGAAGACATCCAGCAGCTCGGGGAAGGTGTGGCCGGAGAAGGCATCGGTTTCCACGGTGGTGATCGTGGTCGGCACATCGAAGATCTTCGATGCCTTGGCCAGGCCCACGACATTGTTCTTCAACGTCTGACGGTCGATGGACTGCACGCCGAATGCCATCTGGGGCTGCTGGTCGATGAAGATCATCTGGCTGTTAAGCGGGGTGAGTACGTCAAGTTTCGACATCGGAAGATCCTTAGGATTGAGAAAGAGATTCGGGAAAAGGCAGGGAAACACGGGGCGGACCAGCCGCCCCGCAAGCAGGGCTCAGCCTTCGATGAAGGCCAGCAGGTCGGCGTTCAGCACGTCGGCATTGACCGTCAGCATGCCGTGCGAGAAGCCCAGATAGGTCTTCAGCGTGCCGTTCTGCAGCAGCTTGACCGATTTCTGTGCCGATGCGGCAATCGGCACGATCTGGTCGTCCTCGCCATGCAGCACCAGCGTCGGCACGGAGATCGCCTTGAGATCCTCCGTCTGGTCGGTCTCGGAAAAGGCCTTGATACCGTCGTAATGGGCCTTGGCGCTGCCCATCATGCCCTGGCGCCACCAGTTCTGGATGTTGCCCTCGTGGACCTCGGCGCCCTCGCGGTTGAAGCCGTAGAACGGGCCGGAGGGCACATCGCGGAAGAACTGGGCGCGGTTGGCGGCCAGCGCTGTGCGGAAGCTGTCGAACACCTCCAGAGGTGTGCCTTCCGGGTTGGCGTCGGTCTTCAGCATCAGCGGCGGTACGGCAGAGACCAGCACGGCCTTGGCCACGCGGCCGGCGGGTTCACCGAATTGCGCGACATAGCGGGCAACCTCACCACCGCCGGTCGAATGGCCGATGTGGACAGCGTTTCTCAGGTCCAGCGCCTCGGCCACGGCGAAGGCGTCGGCTGCGTAGTGGTCCATGTCGTGACCGTCGGACACCTGGTCGGAGCGGCCGTGACCACGGCGGTCATGGGCGACGACGCGGTAGCCCTTGGACACGAAGAACAGCATCTGCGCGTCCCAGTCGTCCGAGCTCAGCGGCCAGCCGTGGTGGAAGACGATGGGCTGGGCATCCTTGGGGCCCCAGTCCTTGTAGAAGATGTTCACGTCGTCCTTGGTGGTGATATAGCCCATGGTCATGTTTCCTTCCGGAAGTGTGTGAGAGAGGGTGGCGGCCATGAGGCCGCGGCTGGAAAGGGTGAGGCCCACTACAAGGGCCGAGGCCGAAAGCAGGGCCTGGCGGCGGCTGATGTTGAAAGCGCCCAGGCTAGGTTTTGTCATCGCGTTGGCCTTCGGGTTGTGGAGGATGGGATGGAGCTGCCTGGTCGCCGTTCCTTGCCGTGTCGAGCGGCCGTTGGGGGCCGCCGGGCAGATGTCCGAAAATATGAGGATGGCAGGTTGTGCGGTACCAGACGGCATCGACGGTGCCATTGCGCCAGCATTGCCGCAGAAGCGGCACAGCCTGTTCGCCGATCAGGATACCGAGCAATCCGATCAGAGCGATGATCGGCGGTGCCGGCGACCGGACATTGAGCAGGCTGTAGATCGCTCCGACCAGTACGCCGGCTGCGAGAGAGGCAAGATAAAGGCGCATCGGAATACTCGTGGTTTGCGTGGCGGACTTGGTGTAGCTATTGCCTTCGGCGCGCTGGCCGGATGGGCTTGATTGTCGCTACACCCACAGATTTATCGAACGACCGCGCTGC
Source organism: Labrenzia sp. 011 (assembly GCF_003075075.1). Lineage (GTDB taxonomy): Bacteria > Pseudomonadota > Alphaproteobacteria > Rhizobiales > Stappiaceae > Roseibium. The sequence goes on from NZ_QCYM01000004.1 coordinate 170,628, forward strand.
GCTCTTGTCTCTGGTGCTCCATTTTATGACGAAGTGATCGCCATGACCGGCCGGCGGCTCCAAATGTCTGGGCACGGTGTCAGGTCTGGGTCTAATTCACTTACTGAGTTCGTTTTGCTGAGGTAATCTCGGCCAAGCAGTCGTGAGAGGTGAGCGAGATGACCGGACAGGGAACCAGCAGCAACGAAAAGATGGAGTTTCTGCGTGTCCGTGAGGCGCAGACAGTCCGGGCATCGATCCTCGACAAGGCGATCATTTCCGCTTCGCGGCTGACCCGCGACACTCCGAACCACGGCTACTCCGATCAGCACGCGGTGGAAGACGCCTTCATGCTCAGCTACCAGCGAAGGGACTATCAGGGCGACATCTGGGTGGACGGGAAGAATGTCGCGGTGGATGGCCTGCCAAAAGGCACATTCAGCTTTTACGACTACAAACGCTCGTGGCAGGCGAACTTGCGCTCCAGCTTCGATTGCGTGAACTTCCATATCCCTCGTCGGGCGATGACCGCGCTCGAGGAGGATCTTGGCCCGCGCCGCATCGAGACGCTGACGCCGGCACCGGGCGCGAGTGTTTCGGATCCCATCGTTAGGGGCTGGTCGGTGCGCTGATGCCAGCCTTTGCCGGCACTTCAGAGGCCAGTTTGCTGTTTCTGGATCACGTCGGCTTCGCGTTATGCTCCCATCTTGCGGTGAGCTATGGCGACGCTACGGTGAGGACGCTCCCCGTGGCCCACGGACTGGCACCCTGGCAGCTTGCCCGCACCAAGGACATGATCGACGCGGCACTCGACGGGACTGTCACCGTCGCGGAGCTGGCGGTCGCCTGCCGCCTGTCTTCTTCGCATTTCACCCGCGCCTTCAAGATGTCGACCGGCATGCCCCCCTATCGCTGGATGACCCTGCGCCGGATCGACAAGGCGCGCGACCTTCTGGCCGGGACCCGGTTACCGCTCAGCAATATCGCCCTGAGCTGCGGGTTCCTCGACCAAAGCCACTTCACCCGCGCCTTCACGCGGGCGGTGGGGATCTCACCGGGGCGTTGGCGCCAGACCCTGCGGAGCTAGGTTGCAGCTTGGCGGCCGAATTCGGAAGGCACCGTGCGGCGAGGCGGCGAAACGTTCTGCCGGGCCTTGCGCCAGACACCGGGGCTTTCGCCCATGATGTCTGCGAAAACACGCGTGAGGTGACTCTGGTCTGCAAAACCGCAGGCGACGGCAATCTCGCTGATCGGCATCCCGGTGTTCAGCAGGTCGCGGGCCTTTGCGACGCGGTATTCCGCCAGCCAGCGCATCGGCGACTTGCCGAAGCTGATCTTGAAGGCCTTGTTGAAATAGCTCCGCGACAGGTCGCAGGCGGCGGCCAGCTCCTCAAGATGGATTTCGCACGTCATATGCGCCGCAAGAAATTCGGTGGCCCGCTCCTCCTGCCAAGGCGCCAGCCCGCCCCGGCGCGCCGAGGGGTAGGTCAGGCCGCCGTAGCGTTGCGTCAGATGGGCAAGAAGGGCACATCCCATCTGGTCGAGAAAGAGCCGGCTGGCCGACCCGCGATGCGCGAGCACCGGCATCAGCGCCTGGGCCAACCCGTGAATCGAGGGATCGTGAATGCCCTGCACCTGATGCAGGCTGGTGAACTCCAGCCGTCCCGCGGCGATCGCAAAGTCGCGAACCCGGGCATGGGGGATGTGAAAGACCGCCGCATCAAGGCCCTCGGGGTACTGGGCGCGCCAGCCCGCCCCGGTGTCCCTGATCGAAACCGCCCCCTCGGGCAGATGCCCTTCAGACACCAACCGGTGATCGCGCCACAGCCGATGCTGGTTCAGCGGTCGCATGTGAACCTCGATCAGATAGCCGTCGCACAGCAGCGGGACGAGGCTGGACGTCTCGTCCGGCGAGGACTGTAGCAAGCGGAAAAGCGTCATCGATGACAGGGTGAGCGTCGGGATGGTTTCACGCGATTCAAAGGTCATTGCCGGGCTCCTCCGCAAGAACAGTCGGGCCGCATGCATCCGCTGCACTCCGCAAGCGCCGGAGCGTCATCGGGCAGGCCGTAGGTGTGAACAAGATGGGCACAGAGCGCCATCGCGATGTGTCTGAGCAGCGGTGCCTCACCATCCGCTTGTCTGAACAAGGGCAAAAGCGCATCGGCAAGGTGCCCGATCACCGGGTCCTCCTTGCCGCGCAGGCATGTCAGGCGCGCACTGCCACTTTCCGAAAGCCGGGCCGCAATCTTTAGCAGAGCCTTGGGGCAGACGAAGGCAATCGCCCGAAGGTCGGTTTGCAGCAGGATCGACGCGCCCTCTTTCAGGTCGACGAGGCAGATCGTCTGCGCCGGGAAAAGGCGTGGCGGCAAGCGGGTGCCGTCAGGAAGGATATCGGCATGTGTCGCAGGCGCGAGGTAGATCATGAGGAAATAGGCGTCGCGGGCCGGCAGGTGGACCTCTCTGCCCTGCGAGAGCGGACCAGGCACGTCGATCAGACTAGCAGAGAGAGCGGGATCACCTGCCGGGCGGATGGACAGGCATGGGGAAGCCGGCACCCCGAAGCATCGCCCGATGTCGCAATTCCCTTCAGTCTTCGATGGCATTCAGGCACTCCGTTTGGCAAGTTCTGCGCTGCCCGCAAGGGGCAGGGTCCCTCTCCGTACGCGTGGGGCAGCTGCGGCGGCTGTCCGATGAAGAAGTGTCCTAAGGCTATGCGGTTGGCGTGGCAGGGTCTTGTAGATTCCTGCCACGCCGTAATGTGCCACGTGGAGGATCGCCGCGCAGATCAGCCGGTCAGCAGGTCTTCCAGGGCGGTGATCTCGCCCTGCCGCAGCTCGTGGCCACCATCGTGAATCTCGGTGGCCACCTGCGCTCCCTGCGCTTCTGCCCAGCGTATCAGCCGCTCGCTCAATGGCCAGGGGCAGATCGAATCCCGCCGTCCGGCGGTGATCAGAATCCACTTTCCGTTCAGATCGACCCGCCCCGCCTCCCAGGGGATCAGCGGATGCAAAAGGCCGACCCGCGCGAATAGCTCCGGCTGCGCCATCACAACCGACGCCAGGATATTGGCGCCGTTCGAATAGCCGAAGCCGTAAACTGGCGCGTCGGGGTACCTGCCCGATTCCTCTGCGATGAAGGCGGCCATGCGCCGCGTTCGCAGGGCAAGGTCGTCCATGTCATAGACGCCTTCCCCAGTGCGGCGAAAGAACCGCGCCGCACCGCCTTCGCTGACATCCCCCCGGGGCGAGACGATGCCCGCGCCGGGATGAATCTGCCGCACCAGGTCGAAGAACTGGTCTTCGTCCCCGCCCGTGCCATGAAAGGCGAAGACGAGAGGGGCGCCGGCTTCGGGTGCCCGTCTGCGGGCCTGATAGCTTGCAGTGGTGTCCATGGCTCTCACGCTCCGATAGGGGGAAGAAAGGGTTCGATCTGGTCGCGGTAGGGTTCGTAGCGGGACGGCAGTTTCAGGGCCTGCCCCAGGTGCGCCGTGTCTTCGTCGCGGTCGAAGCCCGGCTCGTTCGTGGCAATCTCGAACAGCACGCCGCCCGGGGTCCGGAAGTAGATCGCCCAGAAGTAGTCGCGGTCGATCACCGGCGTGACCTGGTAGCCCGTGTCGACCAGCGCCTGACGGACCCGCAGCTGCGCCGCGCGATCCTCGACCGCGAAGGCGATGTGGTGGACCGATCCGGCCCCCTGCGCCGCGGCCTTGCCCCCTGCGACGGCTTCGAGGTCGATGGTATCGGCTGCGTTGCCGCCCTGGATCCGGTAGCGCGTCACATTGCCGTCGGTCTCGTCCTTCTGGTAGCCCATGAAGGTTAGCAGCTCGGCGGTGGCAGCGCTGTCGCGCAGCCGCATCCGGGCGCCGTGAAAGCCGAGGATGCCGGCATCTTCGGGCACGCCCGCGCCCGTCCAGGCCGTGCGGCCGTGATCGGCGCCTTCGACCAGGGCAAACCCGTCCCCGTCCGGGCCGGCGAATTCGAGGCGTTTCTCGCCCAGGAAGCTGTTCTCCGTCAGGCCGCTGACGCCGCTATCGGCCAGCCGCCCCTTCCAGTAATCCAGCCCCCCCTCGGGCACGGCGAATTCGGTCACGCCAACCTCGCCGGTGCCGCGCTTGCCCTGCGGCATCCGCCCGAAGGGGAAGTAGGTCATGACCGAACCGGGGGTGCCGATCTCATCGCCGTAATAGAGGTGATAGACCTCTGGCGCATCGAAGTTGACGGTCTTCTTGACCCGGCGCAGTCCAAGCGTCTGGGTGAAGAACCGGTTGTTCTCTGCTGCGTCCGCCGCCATCGAGGTGACGTGGTGCAGACCCTTGATGTCATTTATCATTTTTCGTCCTCATGCGGTGTGTGCTTCTGTTGAGACCAAGATAGGCGCATCGATAATTTCAAAAAATAGAAGTTTTTCGGCATTTACTGTTTCGATGAATGATAACAATACTGCGGCATGCAGAGCATCAAACCCATCCGCGTCTTCCTGTCCGTCGTCGAGCATGGCAGCTTTGCCGGTGCCGCCCGCAGTCTGCGGATGACGCCCGCATCGATCACCCGCATCGTCGCGCAGCTCGAAGCGGATCTCGGCCAGCAACTGCTGCTGCGCACAACGCGGCAGGTGTCGCTGACCGGCATGGGGGCGATGGTCGCTGCCCGCTACCGCCCGGTGCTGGAAGAGTTCGACCGCATCACCGAAGAGATCGAGCGCACCACGAGGCCCGACCGCGGCCGCCTGACGATCAATGCGCCGATGTCCTTCGGCATGCGGCTGATGCCGGGGCTGGTGGCAAGTTTTCGCCTCGCCTATCCGCATATCGCGATCAACCTGCAGCTGACGGACACGCTGGTCGACATTCTGGAAGGGACGTGTGACCTCGCGATCCGCATTTCCGACCCGCCGCAAGACAAGTCGACGATCTGGCGCCGGATCTGCCGGATGCCACGAAGTGTGGTGGCCGCCCCTTCCCTGTTCGAGCGCATTTCGCGCCCCGCAGCGCCGGAAGACCTTTTGCCCGACCATTGCCTGTCCTATGGGGCGAAGGGCGTGGCAGAGACCTGGACCTTCGCCAGCGGCGGGCTGAGCCTCAGCGTCAGGGCGGGCACCGAAGTGGTCTCGAACAATGGGGAATTCCTGCACGCCCTGGCGCTTTCGGGGAATGGGATCGTGAACTTGCCTGATCTTCTGGTGCGCGACGGGCTGAATGCCGGTGTGCTGGAGGTGGTGCTGCCGGACTGGCAGATCGCGCCGCTCAACCTGATGCTCTACTATCCGCCCTACGAGAAGCTTCCGCCGCTGGTGGCGACCTTCACCGATTTCTTCGAAGCCTATATCCGTGATCTGGCCGGGTTCGATTTCGGCGCGGGGCCTGCCGGCTGAAGAGCAGCAGGCCAGCGGAACCGGACACGGGGATCGCAGACACAAGGGGCCGTTCACCGGCCCACGCCCCGCGTCACGGCCAGGACCAGCGCAAGCCCTGAGAAGGCCGCGCCCGCAAGGCAGACGGCCGTCCAGCCGCCGGAGTGGAAGGCCAGGCTTGCCACCCCGGAGCCGAGCGCTCCACCAAGGAACATCGCGCCCATGAACAGCGTGGTCACCCGGGCGCGAATATCCGCCCCAAGGGCGAAGACCGCATGCTGATTGGAAATCAGCGCAGCCTGAACGGCAAAATCCAGCACGACGACGCCGACGACCAGCCCGACCAATGTCTCCCACAGGCCGAAGACCGCCCAGGCCCCGAGCGTCAGCACGGCGCCTGCCAGGATCACCAGCTCCGGCCCGCGCTGGTCGGCGACCCGGCCTGCAATCGGCGCCGCGGCAATGCCCGCAAGCCCCACCAGGCCGAAGAGCCCGGCAACGTCTGCCCCGAGCCCGAATTTCGGACTGTCGAGGTACAGTGCAAGAACCGTCCAGAAGGCCGAGAAGGCGGCGAAGAGCAGCGCCTGGATCGTCGCGGCCCGGCGCAGAACGGGCTGCGTTTTCCAGATTTCATAGAGCGAGAGCAACAGGGGGGCGTAGCCGCTGCCACGTTGCATGGGCTCGGACGGCAGCAGGCGTGCCATGAGCACCCCGAAGACGACCGCGACGGGGGCTGCTATGGCGAACATCTCGCGCCAGCCCCAGTATTCACCGACGAGGCCGGCAATCGTGCGGCTCAGAAGGATACCCGCAAGAAGACCCGCCATGACGGTTCCCACCACAGCGCCACGACGTTCGGGCCGCGCCAGGTGCGCGGCGAAGGGCACGATCTGTTGCGCCACCGTGGCGGTCGCCCCGACCAAAAGAGAGGCCGCGACAAGGGCACCGCCCGTGGGCGCGAGCGCCGCAAGCAGAAGCGCCGCCGCCAGTGCTAGGAACTGCACCAGGATCAAGGTCTTGCGCGGCAGGACATCGCCCAGCGGAACCAGCAGGAGAAGCCCAGCAGCATAGCCCAGCTGGGTCGCCATGGGGACCAGCCCGGTCAGGCGCACGCCAAGGTCGCCCTGCATGATCTCCAGCATCGGCTGGTTATAGTAGATGTTGGCCACGGCCGCGCCCGCCGCGACGGACATCGCAAGCAGCAGGGGGCGGGTCAGCAATGAAGGCGTTGTGGACGCCTCGAAGTTGGTATCGGTCTGTGTCATGGGGGTCTCCGAAAAGGCGTACGCCGGTGGCGGAAGGCGCGGCCGACCGCGTGGGTGAAAGATGCAGGGTCCCATCCGGCCCGCGAGGTGCGGGCCGGGCGAAGCGTGGGCCATCGGGCTGGATGTGCTTGAAACCGAGTGCGTGTTACGGCAGCGGGATGAACTCGTCCGCGTCGCCCGGTGGCAGGTGGAAGCGGCCGTGGGTGAAGTCCCCTTGCCGCCACGCTTCTTTGGCGGCATCGATCCGCTCCTGCGAGGACGCGACGAAGTTCCACGAGATGTAGCGCGGCCCGTTCAGTGTCTCTCCGCCAAGCAGCATCAGGCGCGCGCCCCGCTCCCCGGCCTTGACGCTGATCCGGTCACCGGGACGGAACACCATCATGCGACCTGCCTCGAAGGTCTCGCCGGCCACCATGATCGACCCTTCGGTGACATAAATGCCGCGGTCCTCGTGATTGTCCGGAAGCGGCAGCGCGGCACCGGGGGCAAGCACCGCATCGGCATAGAAGGTTTCGGTAAAGGTCTTGACCGGCGCCGTCTCGCCATAGGCGGACCCCAGGATCAGGCGGATCTGATTGCCGCCTTCATCAAGGAAGGGCAGCGCCTCCTGTCCGTGATGCTCAAAGCTCGCGGCCTGATCCTCGGCATGTTCGGGCAGCGCCACCCAGGTCTGGATGCCAAAGAGCGAGCCGGGTTTGGTGCGCATCTCTTCGCTGGTGCGCTCGGAATGGGTGACGCCCTCACCCGCGATCATCCAGTTCACCTCGCCGGGATAGACCATCTGGTCGGCGCCGGTGCTGTCGCGGTGATGGAATTCCCCCTTGTAGAGATAGGTCACCGTGGCCAAACCGATATGCGGATGCGGGCGCACGTCGATGCCGCCGCCGGTCAGGAATTCTGCCGGGCCCATCTGGTCGAAGAAAATGAAGGGGCCGACCATCTGGCGCTTGGGCGCCGGAAGGGCGCGGCGCACCTCGAACCCGCCAAGATCGCGGGCACGGGGAATGATCAGCGTCTCGATGCTGTCGAGGCTGCCGCTATCGGGACAGTCGGGGTTCTGTGAGGGATTCCAGCTCATGTGCGGGTCCTTTCGGGATATGCCAAGGGGGGGATCAAGGAGCGGTTCGGCGGTTTCTGACCTGCCTCACCATCAAGGAGAAAAGCGGGACGGGCGATGCCTATTCGTCCGATGCGGCAGTGGGCGGCGCGTCAGGCGGCCCCAGGTAGACAGTGCAGACGCGATAGCCCCGCTCCGCCAGCTGCGCCGCGAACTGACCGATCCAGCGTGGCAAATCGCGGACGCTCGTCCCGAAGACGATGCCCGGCAGCGTGACGCCCCTGTTGACGTCCCGTGTCAGCTGCCGGCGCATCTCGAGATCCGGATCAGGAGGATCGAGCATCAGCAAAAGGGTGTCCCTGGCCGCGCTGACATCAATGCAGGCCAGCAGACAGGGCCAGCCCGTCGCGCCAGGCAGGATCCTTAGGAACGCCCCCGCCTCACCCGAGGGGTCGGCCATGAGGGCACCCGGACCGCAGATGTGCAGGAGCAGCATGCCCTGATCGGCGGGGGCCGACATCTCGACAACCCCTTCGACCGTCGGCAGCCAGGTCCCGTCCATCGCCGGCATCAACCGGCCTTCGTCGTTCTGCTCCTGCGAGGTCATGCCAGAAGCCCCTCTGCGCGGTCCTGCGCGAAATGCCGCCGCCAGACATGTGGACTTGTGCCCATGGCGCGACGGAACTGGCGGCCAAGATGCGCCTGATCCGTGAAACCGCAGGCATAGGCGATGTCGGCCAGCGTATCGAGCGTTTCCAGCATGAGGGTGCAGGCCTGCTCCACCCTGCACGAAAGGACGAATTTCTGCGGCGTTTCCCCGAAGCTGGCGCGGAAGGCCTTGCAGAAATAGCTGGTGCTGAGGCGGGTCAGCGCGGCCAGTTCATCATTGGGCAGACCCCGTTCGATGTTGCGCGCCACGTGGGCCCTGACCTTCGCGATCTGCCAGGGGGCAAGACCGCCCGTCGCTGCCTCGGCCGTCGTCGCGCTGGCCGAGGCGACCAGGCGGCGCGCCGCCACGATCCGGGCGCGCACATCGGCGTCCACGGTCGCTGCAAGCGCCCCGTCGAGAGCGGCCGTCATTTCGTTGAACAGGACGGAGGGGAAGGTAACGATCTGGGGGGTCATGGGTCACTCCTCATTCTGCCGACCCGATGTCGGCCTTGAGACGAAGATGACGCATCGCCGGTTCCGGCGGCAGTTAAGTGTCGTGAAGATCTGTTAAGCGGCGGGTGCGCGGTACCATGGGGCGCCGGCCGTTTCGCCACGGGCAAGCGCGAACATCTCGCGCTGCATCTTGCTCGCCTCCGGTGTGGACTTACCACGGTATCCGTCCACAAAGATCCGCCAATGGTGCAGAGCATGGCGCGACGTGGTGGCCTGCAAGGCGTCCAGAAGCTCTTCCGCGAAGGCGGTTTCTTCCGCGGCCAGCGCCACGGGTATGCAGGCGATGGCCAATCCGTAAGAAACCGAAAGCGCATGATCCAGTTCCAGCGCCGCGGCTGCGCAGCTGCGCGCAAGTTCCAATGCGCCGGGCAGATCGCCAAGCATCCATTGCAGGCGCATCAACAGGGACATCGCCGCGATCCCACCGTCAACCTGCGCGTGGTTTGAGTGGGTTTCGCGCTCCGGGGCCGCGTCGAGACGCATCAACCCCTCCAGCAGTTCTAGCGCGGTCTCGTGATTTCCCAGGAAATGATGCGAGAGGGCACGCATGTGATCCGCGGTCTGACGGTTGGATAACGCCGTGTCCGCCGGAAGCCGGGCGGAGAACGCCTCGGCATGGCGCAGGCTTGTGGCATAGTCGCCTGCCAGGATCGCGTGGGCCCAGATTCCCCAGAGCGACCTGAGCACCAACGGCTCGTCCTCAAGACCGCGCGCGACCTCAAGCGCCCGAGCAAACGCCTCCCCCATCTCCGGGATCGGCCCTCGGACATGCCACAAGGCATGACCGTACCCGTTCAGAAGTTCGACCAGATCGGCATCGGCGTGATCCTCGCCCAGAAGCGCCAGCAGCTCCTCCGCGCGCGACAGGTATTCCGACGCGAGAGACAGATGGAACCACAAAGGCGCTCCTTGGATCAGCAAGTGCAGCGTCTGCCGTCCGCCCCCGCTTTGGGCTTTGGTCCAGTCAAGCGCCGCCCGCAAGTCTTCCAAGTAACGTGCCTTGCCGATCAGCCAGTTGCGCTGTGCCCCGCCTTCCCAGGCAAGCGCCGTGTCCGACATAATCGTGAGCAGCCGATTGACATGGGCCTCACGCGCAGCACGCAGGTCACCGCTTTCCCCCAGTCGCTGCAATCCGTAATGCCGCGTCGTTTCCAGTAAACGAAACCCGCCCCTGGTACTGACCACCAGCGACTTCGATACCAGCTCATGCAGCGTGTCCCGAGTCACCGGCGGACTTTCCCCAATGACCGCGCGCGCGTCCTCCAGCACGAATTGCCCTTGGAACACTGATAGTCTGTCAAGACTGCCCTGCTGCCTAGCGTCCAGCAGCCCGTAACTCCAGTCGAGTGCGGCGCGTAGGGTCTGGTGGCGCGGGAGTGCGGTGCGCCGGCCACGGGTCAGCAAGGCAAAACGGTCGCCAAGGGCATCTGCAATGTCCCGGGATGTCATCAGGTCGCTGCGACTGGCGGCCAGTTCGATCGCCAGCGGCATGCCGTCCAGAGTGCGGCAGATCTCGGCCACCGCCTCCGCATTGTCCGCGCCCAACTCGAAATCATTGCGCACGGCCCGGGCGCGCTCTGCGAAAAGCTGACAGGCAGCGCTGGAGGGAACGGCAGCCGGATCTTCGGGAAGGGCAAGCGGAGGCAGGCGGTACACCCATTCCCCCTCGATCCGCATGGGTTCGCGGCTAGTGAGCAGGATCATCTGACTTGGCACGCGCTGCATGAGTGTTTCAGCCAGATCGGCCACCGCTTCGAGCACGTGTTCGCCGTTGTCGAGAAACAGCAGGTGCGGCCGGGCACTCAGGGTCTCTACAATCCGGTCAAGTCCGTCCTCCTGCGTCCCGCCAAGCGCTGCGGCGAGGCTGTTTGTCACGTTTCCCGGGTCGTTCAGCGGGGCAAGCTCCACCAGAACAGGCGGCACAGCCAGTTGCGCGGAGACCTGACGCGCCACTTCCATCCCGACCGTGGTCTTGCCCATACCGCCCGCCCCGGCGATGGTCAGAAGCCGATGCTCGGTCAATGCCTCGCACAGCTCCGCGATGACACTTTCCCGACCGATGATAGAGGTCAGACGCAGGGGCAAGCCCGCCATCCCCCTGTTGTCCTGAGCCGCTGCACTTTGCACGGTAACCGGCAGCGCCAACCGATACCCGCGCCCCGCCTCATTCACGATGGTCGGATGCCCGGCAAGAGGGTCAAGCACTTTGCGCGCGGCAGACAAGTGGACACGAAGGGCACTCTCGTCGATGGCCTGCCCGCCCCAGACCTGTTCGAGCAGGGCGTTGCGGTGAAGAAGCTCGCCCTGCGCCTCGGCCAGCGCCGCCACGAGGCGCAGCGCACGTGCTCCAAGCTTCACGGGCGCACCCGTGTGCTTCAGGTCCATGGAAGGCATTTCCAGGGTAAAGGGGCCGAAAGAATAGGAAAGGATCATATGCACCCGCAAGTATGCTTCGCGCCTGTGAGTCGAGGGCACATTGGCCCAGGACGCGTATCTTGCCGGGCTCTCCGGTGAAGGCAACCGGAAATAGTTTAACTTAGCAATTAGGACCGAATTCTTCGGGGGAATGCTCTGCTCGACTTCCCTGCGGCAATGATGGTTAGAGGTCGCGGGTAGGTTCGCAGGTGCCGGATGCTGCGCTAATTTCGAGTGACTGCTTGTGGTATCACCGTGTTTTCCCGACGATGGTGTCCGGCACCGTTCGCCGCGATGGCACGCCTCATGCTGCTCACGCAGCGAATGACCGGAAAGTCCGCATTGCCGCCATTGGTTTCTGGTGCAGCGAATTCACAATTCCCCGCCCATCCTCGACCTTAGTTTGTGTCGCAATGAACGACTGTTTTCTGTCCCGATCTTGAACTGGCGGAGGACCGAAATGACCATGCAAAGCGGAAGTCAGGCGAACTGATGGTTGTTGTCCGCCCCTGACCGGCAACGGTCGCCGACCTGATCTCCGGGGCCCCTCCCTCCCTTCGCACCCGCAGCGCAATTGAAACAATTCGACATGATTGAAACATACTGCTGAAAATCCCTCCTCCTAGCTTGCCAGTGTCGGTCCTGAAACGGGCTGCAGGGCAATTTCCGGAAATTTCCGGTTGAAGGTTGCGGCGGCAGGGCGTTTCATGGGCGGCAGGGAATGACCCCGGAACAACCGGGGCGCCTTCAAGGGATTTGCCCGCTGTCACGGCATGACCGCGGACAGGGCGATCCTCCAGAACAAGAATGAAGCATCTTGTCCGCGTTCCGTCGGACGCGGGATGTTTCAGGGGAAGAAACGACATATGGTTGGGTCGGCCAGCGCTTCACCGCGCGGGGAGGACACCTTTCCGAAGATCCTTTTGCACAATGCGAAGGTCCTCGGGAACCGGACGGCGTTCCGGGAGAAGGAATTCGGGATCTGGCAAAGCTGGACCTGGTCCGGGGTGTTGGAAGAAATCCGCGCATTTTCCATCGGATTGCAGTCTCTCGGGCTCACGGCCGGAGACAAGATCGCCATCGTCGGCGCGAACCGGCCGAGGCTCTACTGGGCCATGGTCGCCGCGCAGGCGCTCGGCGCCGTGCCGGTGCCTGTCTATGCGGACAGTGTCGCCGAGGAGATGGCCTTCGTGCTCGGCCACGCGGAAGTCCGCTTCGCCGTGGTGGAGGACCAGGAGCAGGTGGACAAGCTTCTGTCCATGGCCGGGGAAGTCCCGTCGCTGCAGCATATCATCTATGACGAGCCGCGCGGCCTGCGGGACTACGACCACACCCGGCTGCACGACTATGCCAGCGTCCAGGAGATCGGCCGCGACAAGCTGCGCCAGTCGCCGTCGCTCGCCGATGAATGGGAGCGCGGATTTGCCGGGGCCACGGGCGCCGACATCGCCGTGATGCTTTATACGTCGGGCACCACCGGGCGCCCCAAGGGCGTCATGCTGTCCTTCGACAATCTGATCGTGTCGGCCCGCAACGCCAATATCTTCGATCATCTGGACGAGAGCGAGGAAGTGCTCGCCTATCTGCCGATGGCGTGGATCGGCGATCACGTGTTCTCGCTCGCCCAGGCCTTCACCGCCGGCTATTGCGTCAACTGTCCGGAAAACATGGACACGATCGACGTGGACCGGCGCGAGATCGCCCCGACCTATTTCTTCGCGCCGCCGCGCGTCTTCGAAAACATGCTGACCATGATCATGGTGCGGATGGAGGACGCCGGGAAGGCCAAGCGCGCCATGTTCGACTACTTCATGGGCGTGGCCCGCAAGGTCGGCGAGAAGATCCTCAACGGCGAGACGGTGGGGCTGAAGGACCGCCTGCTGTATCGCCTGGGCGAATTCATGGTCTACGGGCCGCTGAAGAACCGCATGGGCCTGACCCGCATGAAGGTCGGCTACACCGCCGGCGAGGCGATCGGGCCGGAGATCTTCCAGTTCTACCGCTCGCTGGGGCTGAACCTGAAGCAGCTCTACGGCCAGACGGAAGCCAGCGTCTATATCACCCTGCAGCCGGACGGCGAGATCTACGGCGATACGGTCGGCAAGCCGGCGCCGCAGGTGGAGCTGAAGATCGCCGACAACGGCGAGGTCATGTACCGCTCGCCGGGGGTTTTCGTCGGCTATTTCAAGAACGACGAGGCCACCGCGAGCACCAAGACCGAGGACGGCTGGGTCCATACGGGCGATGCGGGCATCATCGCCGACAACGGCCATCTGAAGATCATCGACCGGGCCAAGGACGTGGGCAAGCTGACCGACGGTGCCCTGTTCGCGCCCAAATACATCGAGAACAAGCTGAAGTTCTTCCCGAACATCAAGGAGGCGGTCGCCTTCGGTCACGAGCGGGACATGGTGGGCGTGTTCATCAACATCGACCTGACCGCCGTGGGCTCCTGGGCCGAGCGCAACAACGTCAACTATGCCTCCTACCAGGAACTGGCCGCGCACCCGGACGTCTACAGGATGATCGAGGGCCATGTGGACCAGGTCAACCGGGATCTGGCCCGCGAGCCGATGATGGCCGGCGCGCAGATCCGGCGCTTCCTGGTGCTGCACAAGGAACTGGACGCCGATGACGGCGAGCTGACCCGCACCCAGAAGGTGCGCCGCAGCTTCATTACCGAACGCTACGGGCCGCTGATCGAGGCGCTCTACGACGGTTCTTCGGAAAAATACGTGAGCACGGAGGTCACCTTCGAGGATGGCCGCAAGGGGGCCATCGAGGCCACGGTGGAAATCCGCGACATGGCACTTCATGTCGCCGGCAAGAGCTTTCAGGAGGCTGCCGAATGAACGCTTTTGTCGCCGACAGGGCGCCTGCACCGGTGGAGGACGCCGGCGAGCGCGAATTGCTGCTCAGGGTCGACAACGTGTCGCTGGCCTTCGGCGGGGTGAAGGCGATCACCGACATCTCCTTCGACATCCGCAAGGGCGAGATCCGGGCGATCATCGGCCCGAACGGCGCCGGCAAGACCTCGATGCTCAACGTCATCAACGGCTTCTATCATCCGCAGGAAGGCACCATCACCTGGCAGGGCAAGGTGCGGCGGAAGATGAAACCCTATGAGGCCGCCAGCCAGGGCATCGCCCGTACCTTCCAGAACGTGGCGCTGTTCAAGGGCATGACCACGCTGGACAACATCATGTCCGGCCGGTCGCTGAAGATGCACCGCAATTTCTTCTGGCAGCTGCTGTGGCGCGGCCCGGCGGAGCGCGAGGAGATCGCGCATCGCAGGAAGGTCGAGGACATCATCGACTTCCTGGAAATCCAGGCGATCCGCAAGACGCCGGTGGGCCGTCTGCCCTATGGCCTGCAGAAGCGGGTCGAGCTGGGCCGGGCGCTGGCCATGGAGCCGGAACTGCTGCTGCTGGACGAGCCCATGGCGGGCATGAACCTGGAAGAAAAAGAAGACATGAGCCGGTTCATCATCGACGTGAACCAGGAATTCGGCACGACGATCGCCCTCATCGAACACGACATGGGCGTCGTCATGGACCTGTCCGACCGGGTGGTCGTGCTCGACTACGGCAAGAAGATCGCCGACGGGCCGCCGGAAGAGGTCCAGGCCAGCCAGGCCGTCATCGACGCCTATCTCGGCGTGAGCCATTAACGGGGGGATACAGTTATGCTCTACGACATATTCATCGATCCCTTCGTACAGATGTACGACATGCCGGATTTCTTCCTGCAGGTCCTGTGGGAAGGGTTCGTGGCCGGAATTCTCTACGCCCTGATCGCGCTCGGCTTCGTGCTGATCTTCAAGGCGTCGGGCGTGTTCAACTTCGCCCAGGGCATCATGGTGGTGTTCGCCGGGCTGACGCTGGTGGGGCTGCATGAAAACGGCGTGCCGGCCTATCTGGCGCTGATCCTGACCATCGGCGTGATGGGGGTTCTGGCCTACGGGGTGGAACGGGTGGTGATGCGGCCGCTGGTCAACCAGCCGGAAATCATCCTGCTGATGGCGACCATCGGCCTGACCTATTTCCTCGTCGGTTTCGGCGAATTCGTCTTCGGCGGCGAGCCCAAGCAGATGATCACGCAAGAACTGGGGCTGCCGACCGGCTCGACGGCCTTCGAGATCGGCGACCGGGGGCTGATCATCCTGCAGCATATCGACATCGCCGCGGCGGTCATCGCGGTGATCATGGTCACCGCGCTGGGCCTCTTCTTCAACAAGACCCGCATCGGACGGGCGCTGCGCGCCGTTGCCGACGATCACCAGGCGGCGCTGTCCGTGGGGATCTCGCTCAACCAGATCTGGGCCATCGTGTGGTTCGCCGCCGGTCTGGTGGCGCTGGCCACCGGCATCATGTGGGGGGCGCGTTCGGATGTGTCCTTCGCGCTGGAAATCGTCGCCTTCAAGGCGCTTCCCGTGCTGATCCTCGGCGGCTTCACCTCGATCCCGGGCGCCATCGTCGGCGGCCTGATCATCGGCTTCGGCGAAAAGATCGGCGAGCTTTACTGGGGTGGTCTGGTGGGCGGAGGAGTCGAATCCTGGCTCGCCTACATCATCGCCCTGGTCTTCCTGCTGTTCCGGCCGCAAGGCCTCTTCGGCGAACGCATCATCGAGCGGATTTAGAGAGCCTTCCATGTTTTACCGTGAAGCCGGCCAATTCAAGACGAGCTACAAGGCGGACCAGGCGCTGTTTCCGATCCTGCAGGACCGGATCGGCATCGCCGCCATCCTGCTGATCGCCTTCGTGGCCATTCCCCTCTTCGCCAGCGATTTCTTCCTGACGTCGATCATGATCCCCTTCCTGGTGTTCGCCCTGGCGGCGATCGGCCTGAACGTGCTGACCGGCTATTGCGGCCAGCTGTCCCTGGGAACCGGGGCCTTCATGGGGGTGGGGGCCTATGCGGCCTACAAGCTGACCACCGCCTTTCCGGACGCCAATGTCATTGTCATGGTGCTGCTGTCCGGCGTGTTCTCGGCCGCCATCGGCGCCGTGTTCGGCCTGCCGAGCCTGCGCATCAAGGGCCTCTATCTGGCCGTGACCACGCTGGCGGCGCAGTTCTTCCTGGAATGGTGCTTCATCCGCATTCCCTGGCTCTACAACGACAACGCCTCCGGCGCGATCGAAGTGCCGCGCCGGGAGATGTTCGGCTTCATCGTCACCGGGGCCGAGGCCCTGCCGATCACCCGCTATTTCGTCGTCCTGTGCATCACCGCCGGCATCGCCTATCTGATGGCCAATGTGCTGCGCGGGCGGATCGGCCGCTCGTGGATGATGATCCGCGACATGGATATCGCCGCCGAGCTGATGGGGGTGCGTCCCCTGCAGACCAAGCTGATGGCCTTCGCGGTGTCGTCCTACATCTGCGGCGTGGCCGGGGCGATGATGGTGTTCTTCTGGCTGAACGCGGCCGAACCCTCGTCCTATTCGATCCGCCTGTCCTTCCAGATCCTGTTCATGGTGATCCTCGGTGGGCTCGGCAGCCTGGGGGGCGCCTTCATGGGCGCGGCCTTCATCTGGATTCTGCCGGTGCTGCTGAAATTCGTTCCCGGCATGCTGGGCATGGACATCGCGGCGGAGACCGTGGAGCACGCGACGTTCATGATCGTCGGCGCGCTGATCATCTTCTTTCTGATCGTCGAGCCGCACGGGTTTGCGCGGCTGTGGCAGATCGCAAAACAGAAGCTCAGGGTCTGGCCGTTCCCCTATTAGGCTCAGGCCGGGGACTGCCAGTCTTTTCGCAACGCCATCCGGACCCTGGACCAGGCCGGTGAGGAATGGCGCAACCGGTCCGGCGGCGTGCATCGACTTGCGCCGTATGGGAGGAAAAACATGAAAGACTTCAAGCAATTTGCCTTGGGAACGGCAGTGGCTCTCGGCGTCGGTCTGACGGGCCTCATGGCCCCGACGGCCCAGGCGCAGGACAGCAACTACGTGCCGCTGCTGACCTATCGCACGGGCCCCTATGCGGGATCGGGCATTCACATCGCCAACGGCATGCATGACTACCTGCAGATGCTGAACGAGCGGGACGGGGGCATCGGCGGCGTCAAGCTCGAGCTGGAAGAATGCGAGACCGGCTACAACGCCCAGAAAGGCGTCGAGTGCTACGAGGCCACCAAGGGCAAGGGCGCGCTGGTCTACAACCCGTATTCCACCGGCATCACCCTGCAGCTGATCCCCAAGGCCAGCGTCGACAAGATCCCCGTCCTGTCCATGGGTTACGGCCTGTCGGCGGCAGCGGACGGCAATGTCTTTCCCTGGGTCTTCAACGGGCCCGACACCTACTGGGACGGCGCTTCCGTGGTGATCAAGTATATCGGCCAGCAGGAAGGCGGGCTTGAAAACCTCAAGGGCAAGAAGATCGGCTACCTCTTCCTGGATGCCGGTTACGGCCGCGAACCGATCCCGCTTCTGGAGCAGCTTGCCGAGAAATACGGCTTCGAACTGCTGAAATATCCGGTGCCGGGCGCGGAAATGCAGAACCAGTCCTCGCAATGGCTGAACGTGCGGCGCGACCGTCCGGACTACATGGTCATGTGGGGCTGGGGTGCGATGAATCCGACCGCCATCAAGGAGGCCGTCAAGATCCGCTTCCCGATGGACAAGTTCATCGGCGTGTGGTGGGCCGCGGGCGATGATGACGCGGCAGCCGGCGGCGAAGGCGCCAAGGGCTACAAGGCGCTGAACTTCTCCGGCGTCGGCCCCGACTTCCCGGCGATCGACGACATCAAGACGCATGTGGTCGAGGCCGGCCTGAGCTCGGCGGATCCGGAAACCGTCGGCGGGACCCTCTACAACCGCGGCGTCCTGAACTCGGTGATCATCGCCGAGGGCATTCGCACCGCGCAGGAACTGACCGGCAAGACGGTCATCACCGGTGAGGACATGCGCATGGGCCTGGAAGCGCTCAATCTGGACGAGGCCCGGCTGAAGGAACTGGGTCTGGCAGGATTCGCCCATCCGATGAAAGTCACCTGCGAGGACCATTCCGGCAGCAATCCGGTCTTCATCCAGCAGTGGAACGGCACGGAATGGCGTCAGGCGTCCGACTGGATCGAACCGATGAACGATCTGGTGCGTCCGCTGCTCGAGGCAGCGGCCAAGGAATACGCCGAGAAGAATGCGCCGTGGCCGGCACGGACCGAAGCCTGCCCGAACTGATTGGCAGTCCGCTCCGCCGCGCGCACCATCCGCGCGCGGCGGAGCCTCTCAGGAGTGGACGGAATGACACTGATTGATATCGAACAGCCCGGAGAGGACACGGCGGTGCAGAAGGCCGAGACGATCCTGACGGTCAACAATATCGAGGTCATCTACGACCACGTTATTCTGGTGCTGAAGGGCGTTTCCCTCACGGTTCCCAAGGGCGGTATCGTGGCTCTTCTGGGCGCCAACGGCGCCGGCAAGACGACAACCCTGAAGGCCATTTCCAACCTGCTCGGCGCGGAACGCGGCGAGGTCACCAAGGGCAAGATCGTGTTCGAGGGGGAAGAGGTTCAGGCCCTTTCGCCCAACGACCTGGTCCGCCGCGGGTGCATCCAGGTGATGGAAGGCCGGCACTGTTTCGGACATCTGTCCATCGAGGAGAACCTGCTCACCGGCGCCTATACCCGCAAGGACGGCTACGGTGCGGTGAAGGCCGACCTCGAGATGGTCTACAATTATTTTCCGCGTCTGCGCGAGCGCCGGCAGAGCCAGGCCGGCTACACCTCCGGCGGCGAACAGCAGATGTGCGCCATTGGCCGCGCCCTGATGAGCCGGCCGAAGATGATCCTGCTCGACGAGCCCAGCATGGGCCTGGCGCCGCAGCTGGTGGAGGAAATCTTCGAGATCGTCCGTCAGCTCAACCACAAGGAAGGCGTTTCCTTCCTGCTGGCCGAGCAGAACACCAATGTGGCGCTGAGATACGCCACCTACGGCTACATTCTGGAATCCGGACGCATCGTTCTGGACGGCGACGCCAAGGCGCTGCGCGAGAATGAGGACGTGAAGGAATTCTATCTGGGCGTGGGCGGCGAAGGACGCCGGTCGTTCAGGAACGTCAAACATTACAAGCGGCGGAAGCGCTGGCTGGCCTGATCTAGCGGGCATTAACAGGCGGAGACGACCATGAGCGACACTCAGTTCGATGCGTGCGAGCGGCAGCCGCCGGCTCAGCGCGAGAGGGACCTTTTTGCGAGATTGCCGGACCTGCTGTCGCATGCGGTGGCCAATTCACCCGCATGGGCGGCGCATCTGGACGGTCACGACATCGGCGCCGTGCAGGACCGCAGCACCCTTGCGGGCCTGCCCGTGCTGCGCAAGCATGAGCTTCTGGACAGGCAGCGCGCGGACCCGCCGTTCGGCGGCTTTCTGGCCGGGCCCCTGTCCTCCGCGGCCAGGGTGTTCATGTCTCCCGGTCCGATCTGGGAACCGCAGGCCCCGGGGCTGGATCCGTGGAACGGTGCCCGCAGTCTTCATGCGGCCGGCTTCCGTGCGGGCGATGTCATCCTGAATGCGTTCTCCTATCATCTCACGCCCGGCGGTTTCATCCTGGACCAGGGGGCCATCGCCCTGGGCTGCACGGTGTTTCCCGCCGGAACCGGCAATACGGACACGCTGGCGGAAGCGGTGGAGATCCTGAGGCCCTCGGGATTCGTCGGCACGCCGGATTATCTCAAGGTCATTCTGGACCGGGGCCGCGAGCAGGGCCGGACCATGACGTCCATCCGCAAGGCTCTCGTTTCCGGCGGCGCGCTGTTTCCCTCGCTGCGCGAGGAATATGAGGCCCAGGGGATCGCGGTCAGCCAGTGTTACGCGACAGCGGATCTGGGAGTCATCGCCTATGAAACCGAAGCCCGCGAGGGGATGGTGGTCAACGAGGACTATATCGTCGAAATCGTCCGCCCGGGAACCGGAGAACCCGTTGCCGATGGCGAGGTGGGCGAACTCGTGGTCACCGGTTTCAACAGTCTCTATCCGCTGATCCGCTTTGCCACGGGCGACCTTTCCAGGATCGTTCCCGGCCAGTCGCCGTGCGGGCGCACCAACATGCGCCTTGCCGGCTGGATGGGCCGCGCCGACCAGCGCACCAAGGTGAAGGGCATGTTCATCGACCCGGCGCAGATCGCGCAGATCGTCTCCGCCCATCCGGAAGTGCACAAGGCCCGCCTTGAAGTCAGCCGGATCGGCGAGATGGATGCCATGACGCTCTCGGTGGAAACGGAGGAAACGGGCAACGGCCTGCCGGACCGGCTGGCGGCGACCCTGCGGGAAGTGACCCGGCTGAAGGGGGATGTGCAGCTTGTTCCCCCCGGCGGCCTGCCGAACGACGGCAAGGTCATTGCCGATGAGCGGGAGTACGGCTAGGGCACGATCCTTTCGGCGGCGGGTGATCCGCGCGTTTCTCCCTGCGTAAGCTCTTTGCCGCATTGGCGTTCGTTCGAACCTGACCTATGTAGAGCGGCAAAGAGACAAACATTCAGGACACGCTCCGCCCATGACCGTTCAATCTCCCCGCCCGCCGGCAGCAGACCAGGCTGCGGAATTCCGGGAAGTTCATCTGCCGCAGGACCATCCCGCCGTGAAGACCGGCAAGGTCGGTGTCCTGCTGGTCAACCTGGGCACGCCGGATGGCACCGACTACTGGTCGATGCGCCGCTACCTGCGCGAATTCCTGTCCGACAAGCGGGTGATCGAGTGGCCAAGGGCCATCTGGTATCCGATCCTCTACGGCATCGTCCTGATGACCCGTCCGGGAAAATCCGGCAAGGCCTATGAGGAAATCTGGAACCACGAGAAGAACGAGTCGCCGCTGCGGACCATCACCCGCAACCAGTCGGACCGGCTGGCGGAGATGCTCGGCGATGATGGCGGCCGCCTGAAGATCGACTGGGCGATGCGCTACGGCCAGCCGTCCATTCCCGACAGGCTGAAGGCCCTGAAGGACGCGGGATGCGACCGGATCCTGGTGTTCCCGCTCTATCCGCAATATTCGGCCGCCACCACGGCGACGGTCAACGACGTGGTCTGCCGGACGCTTCTCGACATGCGCTGGCAACCGGCCATCCGCACCGTGCCGCCCTATCATGACGATCCCGTCTATGTGGAGGCACTGGCCAGGTCCGTCGAGCAGCATCTGGAAGGCCTGGACTTCAAGCCGGATGTGGTGCTGGCCTCCTATCACGGCATTCCGCAGTCCTATTTCAAACGCGGCGATCCCTATCATTGCCACTGCATGAAGACGACACGGCTGCTGCGCAAGGTGCTCGGCTGGAGCGAGGACAAGCTGCGCGTGACGTTCCAGTCGCGTTTCGGTCCGGAAGAATGGCTTCAGCCCTATACGGACAAGACCGTGGAACAACTGGCGAAGGACGGGGTGAAGAATATTGCCGTCATGAATCCCGGCTTCGTCGCCGACTGCCTCGAAACGCTGGAGGAGATCGCCGGGGAAGCGGCGGAAATCTTCACGGACAACGGCGGCGAGAATTTCAGCCATATTCCCTGCCTGAACGACAGCGATCCGGGCATGGACGTCATCGCGCATGTGGTGCGCCGGGAACTCGGCGGCTGGATCTGACGGCCGCGTGGCCCGGCCTGCCTGCAGAAGACAGGACCTTCCTGTAGACCACAGCCGGTGAGATGCAGACAGGGGGCTTCACACGGGTGTCGTGACCGGTGTCCAGACTTGCGCGGCAAATTTC
The DNA here is from genome assembly GCF_003075075.1 of Labrenzia sp. 011. GTDB lineage: Bacteria > Pseudomonadota > Alphaproteobacteria > Rhizobiales > Stappiaceae > Roseibium. The sequence continues at coordinate 192,559 of NZ_QCYM01000004.1, forward strand.
CGATCCCCGACGGGGCGCGCGCCAGCATCGTCAAATGCGCTGGTGCGACACCTCGAAACGGGGCATTATGACTGTTCTATTTTAAGAGCTTACGGGAGCCATTCATGCAACTTGCGGGATTCGACATTTTCCTGATCGCCCTTCTGGTGCTGGTCATTCTGGTCTTTTTCGCGGGGGTAAAGACAGTTCCCCAGGGCTTCAACTACACGATCGAGCGCTTCGGGAAGTACCGCAAGACCTTGATGCCGGGGCTGAATTTCATCATTCCGTTCATCGACAGGGTCGGCCACAAGCTGAACATGATGGAACAGGTTCTGGATGTTCCCTCGCAGGAAGTCATTACCCGCGACAACGCGAGCGTCACGGCCGACGGCGTGACCTTCTACCAGGTGCTTGACGCGGCGCGGGCCTCCTATGAGGTTCTGGGACTGCAGAACGCCATCCTCAACCTCACCATGACGAACATCCGTTCGGTCATGGGGTCGATGGATCTCGACAGTCTGCTGTCGAACCGGGACGAGATCAACGCCCAGATCCTGCGCGTCGTCGACGCGGCGGCGGAGCCCTGGGGGATCAAGATCACCCGCATCGAGATCAAGGACATCAATCCGCCCCGCGACCTGGTCGATGCCATGGGACGGCAGATGAAGGCGGAGCGCGAGAAGCGGGCCTCCATCCTCGAGGCCGAAGGCAAACGCCAGTCGGAAATCCTGAAGGCGGAAGGGCAGAAGCAGTCGCTGATCCTGGAGGCCGAAGGCCGGCGCGAATCGGCTTTCCGCGACGCGGAGGCCCGGGAACGCGAAGCCGAGGCGGAAGCCAAGGCCACCCAGATGGTCAGTGAGGCAATCTCGGCCGGAGATATTCAGGCGATCAACTATTTCGTCGCCAACAAATACGTCGAGGCCTTCAAGGCACTTGCCACGTCGCGCAATCAGAAAACGCTGATCCTGCCGATGGAGGCAACGTCGCTGCTGGGTGCGCTGTCCGGCATCGGGGAAATCGCGAAGGAAGCCTTCAGCGATGACAAGCGCAGCGACAAGTCCGCATCGGGCATTCCCCGCACCGGCGCTCCCGACGGAGAAGACGCGTGAGTCTGACGGAGAGCCTGATCGCCTTTCTGGGCCCCTGGAGCTGGTTTGTCCTGGGGCTCATCCTGCTGGCCCTGGAGATCCTGGCGCCGGGGACGATCTTCCTGTGGTTCGGCGTCTCGGCGCTGGCCGTGGGCGTCGTGGCGCTGGCCTTCGGCTTCGGCTGGCAGGTTCATGTCGGACTGTTCGTGGTGCTGTCGCTGGTGAGCCTGCTGATCGGCCGGCGCCTGATGGCGCGGCTGTCTTCCGAAAAGGGAGATCCGGGGCTCAATCAGCGCGGCAGCCGCTATATCGGCCGGGAGTTCACGCTGACGAAACCGTTGAGCGAAGGAGCCGGGAACCTGTCCATCGACGATACCATCTGGCGGATCACCGGTCCGGATCTTCCCGCCGGAACGAAGGTGCGTGTCGATGCGATCGACGGAGCGCGGCTGGTCGTCTCGCGCGTCGAGTAACGCGCGCCGGGCGCAGAGGGCCGGCGGCCGGTGTTACGGATTGTGGCCTGCCGGCAAGGGCGGTTCTTCGGATTTCAGCAGGATGCCGATCCGCCGGTTGGCCGCGAGATAGGGATCGTTCGGAAACAGCGGTTCCGTATCCGCCTTGCCGATGACCGCGTAGAACTGATCGTCCTGAACGCCGTATTCGGACAGGATCTGCCGGGCGACATTGGCCCGTTCGCTTGAAAGATCCCAGCCCGTGTAGCTCGGATCGCCCGTCATCTGGCCGGAGGTCGTGTGGCCGGAGATTTCGATCCGGTTCGGCATCTGCGCCAGGACGGGGGCCATCTTGGCGATCAGGCGCCGGGTGGTCTCGTAAGGGTATTTCGACCCTTCGCGGAACATCGAGCGGCCGTCCTGATCGACGAGCATGATGTTCAGACCCTCTTCCGATTCCTCCAGGATGATGTTGTTGGAAATCTCGGTGATCTCCGGCATTTCCTGCCAGGCCTGACGCAGGGACGCGGCGGCGGTGGCGAACTGGCGCGGCTTTTCGATCTCGGCTTCCAGCGTGTCGTGGGTATTGGCTTCGGGACCCTGTTTCTGCCGTTTTTCGTGGCGTTCCTGGGCGAAATCCGAATCCTTCTCCTGATCGATCTGGCTGACATCCTTCATGTAGTCGCGGATCGGAATGCCCTCGACCTCGATGATGCCGGTCTTGCGGGCGGAATCCTTCACGCCGAAGGCCTCGCGCATGGATCCGGCGACCACCTGGAGTTTTTCCTTGTCCTGAATGGAAAAGGAAATGATCAGAACGAAGAAGCACACGAGCAGGGACATCAGGTCGGCGAATGTTACCAGCCAGTCGGGAGCCCCGCCGCCACCTTGCGGTTTCTTCCTTGCCATTGCCTAGAACCCTTGTTGTCTCTTGCCGGGCGTCGTCGAAAGGGCGCCGTCAGACGGCCCATGTACAGGCGTTTGCCATCAGGCTGCTTCCACCAGCTCGGCGCGAATCTTCTCCGGCAGATAGGCCACGAGCATTTCCTTGATGAGGGCGGGGCTCTTGCTTTCCCGGATCTGGCACACGCCGTCGATGATCAGGGTCTGGTTGAGCTCGTCGACATCGAATTTCGCGTCGAGCTTGTCCACCAGCGGCAGACAGATGATGTTCGATATGAGCGCCCCATAGAGCGTCGTCAGAAGGGCGATGGCCATGGACGGGCCGATGGCGGCCGGATCGTCCATGTTGGCCAGCATCTGCACCAGGCCGACCAGGGTACCGATCATGCCGAATGCCGGTGCGGAATCTCCCAGCGCCTTGAACACGCGCTTGCCTTCGGCGAGTCGCGAAAGCTGAAGATCACGCTCGCGTTCCATGGATTCCTTGATGAAATCGAGTTCGTATCCGTCGGCGACATACTGGACGCCTTTTGCCAGCACGGGATCCGACACATCGACATTTTCCAGTCCGAGGGGACCGGATTTGCGGACGATCTCGCCAAGTGTGGTGATTTCGGAGATCAGATCGCGGGGACTTGCGTTGCGCCCGGCAAGGGCGACCTTGAACCCGGTCACGAAAGCCGCGGCGATGTCCGAAAGCTGAAACCTGATCAGCGTTGCGGCCAGACCGCCGCCGATCACGATCAGGATCGAGGGAACGTCAACGAATTGGCCGAAACTGCCGCCAAGAAAAATCGCGGTAACGACGATGCCGAAGGCACCAACTATTCCGATGAGGGTCGCCAGATCCATTCTGTACACACACCAAGGTCTTCGGCTCTACAGCCATTGAAACTTGGACGCAGTGTAAGAGGACTATGGCTAATCAAATCCTAATGCGGCGCGAAATCGGACGCCGGAAAGTAACTTTTCCGCGCCGAGCCGCATTTTTGCGCAGAAAAGCGCGGTGCCGGCGGCCGCAATCAGGCGGCGCCGATCCGCAGCAGGTCGTGCAAATGGACAATGCCGACGGGGCGTCCGTCCGAGACGACGAACACGGAGGTGATCGCCAGGCTGTTCGCCAGTTCCAGTATGGAGGCGGACAGGGTGCTCGGCGACACGGTCTTCGGCGCCCGGGTCATGATCTCGCCGGCGGTCTTTTCCAGAAGGTTGGAAGACACGTGGCGGCGCAAGTCACCGTCGGTGATGATGCCGATGAGCTGGTTCAGCTCGTCGGTGACACCAAGGACACCGAAGCCTTTCTGGGTCATGAGAACGATGCCTTCGCTCATCAGGGCCGATTCAGGCATCAGCGGCATGCTGTCGCCGGTATGCATGATATCCTTGGCGGTCTTCAGGCTTGCGCCGAGCCGGCCGCCCGGATGGAAGACGCGGAAATCCTGTGCGGTGAAGCCGCGGCCTTCCAGCAGCGCGACGGCAAGCGCATCGCCGATGGCCAGCTGTATCAGCGCCGATGTCGTCGGGGCGAGGCCGTGCGGGCAGGCCTCCGCCACGCTCGGCAGCTTCAGCACCACATCGGCGGACCGGCCCAGGGTGCTGTCCTGACGGGAGGTGATGGCGACCAGAGGAACCTTGAAGCGCCTCGTGTAGCCGACGATGCTCGCGAGCTCCTGGGTTTCCCCGGACCAGGAAAGGGCGAGAACGACATCGCTTTCGGTGATCATGCCCAGATCGCCGTGGCTTGCCTCGCTGGCATGCACGAAAAACGCCGGCGTTCCGGTGGATGCCAGGCTGGCGGCCAGCTTGACGCCGATATGGCCGCTCTTGCCAACGCCGGTGACGATGACCCGGCCCCTGCTGTTGCGAATGAGATCGAAGGTCTGCTGGAACGGCCCGGCAAGGCCGTTTTTCAGGGCCGCCCGAACCGCACTCAGACCGGCAATTTCCGTTTCCAGGGTGCGCTCGGCGGAAACCAGGCAAAGCGACGTCATGTCCACGTCTTCGTCAGAGATGGGATCGGGCAAGGGGTTTGTCATCTGTTTGATCTTATTGTTCCTGATCGTACTAGCTCTAGGCTACTCCCCGTGCCGGATCAAGAAGCCGCCATTCATTAAATGGATTTAATCGATAAAGTTGTTTCCCCATGCCAATTTGCGACAAGGAAACGAAGCATTAACCATCCTTCGTCAGTTTGATCAGGTTCCTGAAACCGACCGGTTCTGACTGTTCATGCGCGGCGTCCTGCTCCTTTTAATCTGTTCTGCCTGTCTGCAGGTCCTGCCGGCGGCCGCCCAGACGTCCACGTCCGATTTGCGGGGCGTGAGCAATCCTGCCGACCCGCTGGGCGCGGAAGAGGCCGGGGATGTGGCTGTGCAGGGCACGGCGCGCAATCCCACGCAGGCCGATGTCTTTCCGCTTCGGGGCACGTTCAACAGCGCAGAGGCGGAAACCGGGTCGAGCGGCCTTGGCACCAACGGCCGGGTTCAGCCCGTCAGATCCTTCTCTGACCGCCTGGCTGCAGTCAATCGGGCGGTTCCCCTGCCGGAAACCCTGGCCGACACGGCCGTTTTCGACGGCGACACCGAATTCGATGCGGCCGAGGGGATCCGTCTGGGCTCTTTCACCCTGACGCCGCAGCTCACGGTGTCCTCCGGCTGGACGGACAACACTGCCGGAGCGGCCAACGGCACCTCGGGCGGTTTCTACAGCCTGTCGCCGGATGTCGCGCTGACATCGGGCTGGTCGCGGCACCAGTTCGACATGTCCCTGCGCGGAACCTTCACCGGCTATCCGGAGTCCCCTGACGACAACGATACGTCCGTCACGGCGGCAGCCAATCTGCGCCTGGACATCAGCGAGGCGACCCAGGTGAACACCGGACTGGCCTATTCCTATGCGCGGGAAGACGACAGCAGCGCGGAATCCACCTCCGGCACCGACAATGTCCAGACGCTTTCGGGTACCCTGGGCGCCACAAGGGCCATCGGCCTGGTAGCGGCCACCGCGTCCGTGGGTGCGGAGCGCAACATTTACACCTCCGACGGGGGCAGCTCCGAAAGCGGGCGGGACAATACGCTCTATTCGACAACCCTGCGGCTGGACGGCAATACGGGGAGCGTCCTGTCGCCCTTCGTGGAGGGATCCCTTCTGTTGCGGCGCTATGACCAGACCTGCAGCGACAGTCTTTGCGAAAAGCGCGACGCCAACGGCTATCAGCTCCGCGGCGGTCTGACCGTGGCTTCCGGGCCGAAGATCACCGGCGAACTCGGCGCGGGCTGGCGGATCGAGGACATCGAGGACAGCAGGCTGGAGAACCTGTCCGGACTCGTGGTGGACGGCTCTCTGGTATGGTCACCGAGCCGCCTGACAACCGTCACGGCGGGTGTGGGAACCAGCTTCGATTCGACGGACATCGACGGAGCCAGCGGGTCGATCATCTATTCCGGAGATATCCGCCTGGCCCATGCCTTCAGCGACCGTCTGGTCGCGGAGACGGGCCTGGGATACAGTTATCGCACCTATCAGGGCGTTTCGATCGAGGAAAGCACCCTGACCGGGCTCGGCGGGCTGACATTCGCGCTGACCCGCAATGTGGCACTGACCGCCGATTACACCCACAGCCGCTTCGACAGTTCCCAGTCCGGCAGCGACTATACGGAAAATGCGGTTGAAGCGGGCCTGAGATTCCGGCATTAACGGTACGGTAACCTAAACAGGACCATTGATGGTGCGGGGGCAGAAGCAAATACGGAACGGGCTGAAGGAGGCCCTGATGCGGATACCTATGCGTCACTCAGCAAACGTCAATTTCTCTGCGCCCTTCGACAGGACACGGAAAGCCCTCCTGTCGCGTTTTCTCTGCATGGTGCTGCTGACAGGCGGACTGATCGCCTCGTCCCTGCCGGCCCGGGCGGATGCGGGCTTCAAGCGCTTCATTTCCGATTTCTGGCCGACGGCCAAGGCGGCGGGGATCTCCTCGCAGACCTACAATGCCGTATTCTCGGGCATGGAGCCGGACGAAGACACGCTGCGGCTGATGAGCAAGCAATCGGAATTCGTCAAGCCGATCTGGGACTATCTCGACAGTGCGGTGTCCGAGGATCGGGTCGAGAAGGGCCGCAAGCTTCTGAAGGAATACGGACCGGTCCTGCGGCAGATCGAGGCGCGCTATGGGGTCGACCGCGAGGCGGTGCTGGCAATCTGGGGCATGGAAACCAATTACGGCGGCTTCATGGGCCGCCACAATGTGGTGCAGGCACTGGCGACGCTGGCCTACGCCGCGCCGCGCCGCAAGAGCTTCTGGCAAAAGGAACTGGTCACTGCGCTCGGCATCGTCCAGGCCGGACATGTGCGCTTTCAGGACATGGAAGGTTCCTGGGCGGGCGCCATGGGGCATACGCAGTTCATGCCGTCCAGCTGGAAGGCCTATGCGGCCGACTACGATGGCGACGGCCGGAGGGATATCTGGACCTCCATTCCGGACGCCCTGGCCTCCACGGCGGCCTATCTGCGCAAGCACGGCTGGCAGACCGGCAAGACATGGGGCTACGAGGTCAAGCTGCCGGCCGGTTTCGACTATCACCTGGCTGATGGCGACAAGACGCTGACCCTGGGCGAATGGAGCCGGTACGGCATCCGCCGGTCGAACGGCAAGGGCTTTCCCCGGCCGTCGGACAACGCCATTCTGGTTCTGCCGGCCGGTGCCAACGGTCCGGCCTTCCTGATGCTGCGCAATTTCTACGTGATCAAGCGCTACAACAATGCGACCGCCTATGCCCTCGGGGTCGGCCTTCTGGCGGACCGGATCATCGGCGGCGGCACGCTGGAAGGCGACTGGTCGCGGGAGCATATGCCGCTCAACCGTTCCGAGACGGCGGAACTTCAGGCGCTTCTCAACCGCCGCGGATTTTCCGTGGGCACTGCCGACGGCAAGATCGGACCGGCGACCCGCCGGGGCATCCGTGCCTATCAGAGTTCCAGGGGGCTTGTTCCGGACGGCTATGCCTCCGTGGTTCTGCTGGCGCATCTGAAGATGGACGGGTAAAGTCGGTCTGAAACCCATTTCCGTCTGGAGCCCGGTGTGACCATCCGAACCCGGAAATACAGAGCCAGCCAGACTTCGCGGTTGCCTGCAGGTCTGGCGATCGCTCTTTGCCTTGTTCTCTTGAGCGGGGGGGCTCCCGCCGCCCTGGCGCAGGATGCGCGGGGCGGGGACATCGTCGTCGCGCAGAACGGTTTTCTCGGTGGCTTCAATCCCTTTGCACCGCTGCAACGGCTCTTCGGCGGTGGACGGGAGCGCAAGCCTGTACAGAAGAAGTCGACCGACAAGGCGAGGCCCAGGGTCTCCCGGCCGGCGGGAACTGCGCCCAGGTTCGAGATCATGCCGAAAGACCCGGACGCAGGGCTGATCCTTGTGGTCGGCGACCGGATGGCGCGTGGCGTCGCGGACGGCCTCAAGTACACGCTGGCGGACAAGCCGCAGATCCGCGTCGAGGCAGTGACGGAAGACAAGGCGGGCCTTGCCGGCGACAATGCGCCGGACTGGGCCGCCCGGGTGCTGTCCAGGATCCGCGGCGCGGACGTCAAGGCGGTGGTGGTGATGATCGGCCGGGAGGATATCGGCAAGCCCTTTCCGGGTGAACCGCCGGTGGAATTCATGACCGCGGAGTGGCTGGACACCTACCGCAGGAAGGTCGATGCGCTGGTGCGCGTGGTCCGGCAGGAGAGAAAGCCGCTCGTCTGGGCGGGTCTGCCGCCGACGAACCAGGAACTCCTCAACGGCGATTTCACCCAGCTCAACTCTATTTTCCAGAGTGCCGCCGAAGACCGGCGGGTCCGCTACGTGGATATCTGGGACATCTTCCTGGCCAGTGACGGCAGCTATTCCTCCTACGGGCCGGATGTGGACGGCAAGAACGCCAGGCTGCGGGCGAACAACCGGATCGATTTCACCTGGGCCGGCTACCGCAAGGTGGCGTTCTTCGTGGAACGGGAGCTGTCCCGCCTTCTGGGCGGCTACGGCGGTCTGGCGTTCGAGGGCGTCGAGGACGACCCGAACTTCATCGTTCTGACCGGCCGCACGACCTCGCCGGAAACCCTGCTGCTGGGCGGCGAGGACGACGCGGAGATGGACCGGGACAGCGCGGCCTACAATCTTTTCGTCGCCGGAAAGCCGTTGCCGCCGGTCCCCGGCCGCGTCGACGATCCGCGCCTGCCGGTGGCGGGCGCTTCGGAGCTCGGGGAAGTGCCACCGGTCGAGGAAAAAACATCGCTTTCGCTCACGCCGTCGGTCACAGGTCTGCACGTCCCCTTTTCGGAATCGTCCAGCGCCGGTGAAGGGGGGCGGATTTCAGTCACTCTGCAGCCGTCCGGTCAGTGAGGGTCTGAAATGGTGTCAGCACCGCAACATCCTGATCAGAAACCGCGACTGGCGCGCTTCTGATGCCTCCATCCATATACGCGAGCCCGAGGTCGGTACGGGAGTCGAGACGCATGGCCTCTAAATGGCGGCTACACGTTTCAGGGGCGCTGACTGTCCCAGAGCTAGAACCTTGCGGCCATTCTGGCACTGAAGGCATGATTCTGGGCATTGATGCCGAGATCGCCGTTGTAACCGGCAGTGAGGTTAATGTTTTGGCCGAAATCGAGGTCGATACCCGCCTGGATCAGAACTGTGTCACTGTCCAGCGGCAGGCCCGTGATCTCGAACGGATCGCCGCCGGAGTCGAAACGCATGATTGAAGTGGCATCGCGATCGCCGAAGGCATGCTGCCAGGCGAGAGAGCCGGTGAGGGTGGCGGTGAAAGTGTCGCCTGCAGCCACCTGCCGCTCGGTGCGAAGACCGAGGCTGGTGATGCCGAGAGTCTGCGATGCGGCGGCAACGGAGAGCGCCGCCGCGCCACCCGTCTCGGTGAAGCTGTCGTTGCTCTGATGGATCAGGGCCGCGCCTGCGAAGGGCTCGAACCGGGCAATCTGTGTATTGACGGTAAAGCCGGCCTCGGCGAAGAGCTGCGCAGTGGCTGCGGAATAGTCCGCGCTTAACGTGTTGTGCAGCGTTCCGGCGGTCACGCTCCGGCTGGTCGAGACATCGTGCCAGGAATAGCTGGCACCGGCCCGCAGCCCCAGGGCATTGAGCTGATTGCCGGCATAGGCGCCGAGCGTGTAGCTGTCCGCACTGCCTGACGATGCACGGGCATCGACATCGAAGCTGGTGTTGCCGTAGCCTGCTATCACGCCGCCGCGCCAGCCGTCGAAGAGGCTGGCGTCCACGCCCATGAAGAAGCCGCCGCTGACATGGTCCATGGTGCCTGCATTGCCATCGCCCTTGCTCCGGCCCCAGTTGCCATAGGCCTGTCCCCAGGCGTAGGTGTCGTCGCCCGGCACAGCCGGTGCTTCGCCTTCGCCGTTGAAAGCTATCATCTGCATTTCGCCGGAAGCGATGCTGTCGAAGGCCGTACGGATGCGATCGCCAACGGCATCGCGGGCGAGACTGCTCTGCTGGATCATCAGGGTGTTCACGGAGGCCTGGACTTCGCCCGAGAGACTGTCGAAGGCGGCACGGGCGTCGGTCTCTCCGAGCACACTCACAGCGTCATACACCGCATTGCCGGAACCGAGCGTGTCGAGAGCACCTGCCGTTGCGCGCTGGTTCGGCGTCATGGCAAAGGTGGTGAACAAGAAGTCGTTGCGAAACAGCTTCAGGTAAACGTTGTTGGCGTCATAGCTGAGGGACGCGTCCAGGAAGGCGAAGGTATCGGTGACCGAGCCAAAGGTGCCGGTGACACCCGTGTTGGCGGTGAGCATCGTGTAGGTGGTCGCGACAGAATAGGTGGAACCATCGTCCGTGCCGTTTTCCGGCGAGACGCTGACTGTCGCGCCGCTGTCGATAGTAACAGTGCCCGTGGCAACGATCCTGTCGGAATTTCCGTTCTTGTCGACTTCGACGGCGTAGGTGGAGCCGGAGGCGAAACTTGTGTTGCCGCTGATATTCAATGTGCCAATGGAATTGCCTGGAGCAATGGTGCTGCCGGACTTTGCGGTCACCGAACCGACCGTGCCGGAGCCGCCAAGTGTGCCCCCGTTCAAGGTAATGTCGCCAGTGCTGCCGTTGACCGTCAGCACTCCGCTCCAGACCGTCGTGCCGCCGGTGTAGCTGTTGGTGCCGATAAGGGTCAGTGTCCCGGCACCGGACTTGGTGAGACTGCCGGTCCCGGAGATTTCTCCACCGTAGCTCAGCGCATCGGAGCGATTGAAGATCAGGGCGCTGTTGTTGGTGACATCGCCTGAGAAGCTGCCGCTCGTGCCACCATCACCGACCTGGAGCGTGCCGGCCGTGACCGTCGTGCCGCCGGTATGTGTGTTGGTGCCGGTAAGGGTCAGTGTCCCGGCACCGGACTTGGTGAGACTGCCGGTGCCGGAGATTTCTCCACCGTAGCTCAGCGCATCGGAGCGATTGAAGATCAGGGCGCTGTTGTTGGTGACATCGCCTGAGAAGCTGCCGCTCGTGCCACCATCACCGACCTGGAGCGTGCCGGCCGTGACCGTCGTGCCGCCGGTATGTGTGTTGGTGCCGGTAAGGGTCAGTGTCCCGGCACCGGACTTGGTGAGACTGCCGGTGCCGGAGATTTCTCCACCGTAGCTCAGCGCATCGGAGCGATTGAAGATCAGGGCGCCGTTGTTGGTGACGTCGCCTGAGAGGCTGCCGCTCGTGCCACCATCACCGACCTGCAGCGTGCCGGCCGTGACCGTCGTGCCGCCGGTATGTGTGTTGGTGCCGGTAAGGGTCAGTGTCCCGACACCGGATTTGGTGAGACTGCCGGTGCCGGAGATTTCTCCGCCATAGCTCATTGCATCTGAGCGATTGAAGATCAGGGCGCCGTTGTTGGTCACATCGCCTGAGAAGCTGCCGCTCGTGCCACCATCACCGACCTGCAGCGTACCGGCCGTGACCGTCGTGCCGCCGGTATGTGTGTTGGTGCCGGTAAGGGTCAGCGTCCCGGCACCGGATTTGGTGAGACTGCCGGTGCCGGAGATTTCTCCACCGTAGCTCAGCGCATCGGAGCGATTGAAGATCAGGGCGCCGTTGTTGGTGACGTCGCCTGAGAGGCTGCCGCTCGTGCCACCATCACCGACCTGCAGCGTGCCGGCCGTGACCGTCGTGCCGCCGGTGTAGCTGTTGGTGCCTGTCAGTTTTGTCGTTCCGGAGAGGACACTGATTGATCCGTCGCCACTGATGTCGGCATCGAATGTGTAATTCGTGTCCGTGTGATTAAAGACAATCTCGCCGTCACCCGCCCCAAAGGCAATAACTCCCGGAGCAAAGATGCCAGCCGCAATGGCTGTGTCGCCGGAGGCCGAACCAATGTTGAGCGTACCGGTCGAACCGGCCTGGCTGGCAAGGGTTACCGTTCCCGAAGCGTTCACAGTGCCCCCTGCGGACAGGGTGAGGGCCCCTGCACCGGCATCGCCCACGGTGAGGCCTGAGGAGTTCGTCCAGGTGGAGCCGGTGCCGGTTACCGTGACAGTTCCGTTGCTGCCGCCCAGACCGCCGACAATGCCGCTTGAGTTTGTCAGCGTTGCGCCACCGGAAACGGTCAGAGGCCCCGTACCGTTCTGCGTCAGCGTGGTGACCCCGGTCAGGTTGCCGGTGAGGGTGACCGTCCCTGTCCCGCTGTTGGTCAGGGACCCGGTCAGGATCCCTTCGAGCTGCATCGCGCCGGTGTTTGCCACGTCGCCGGTTATCGTTCCGGTCGAATGGGCCGTCGCGCTGTTGGTGACGTCACCGGTGATGGTTCCGGCGTTGTAGAGCGTACCGGAGCCGGAGTTGGAAACTGTTGCCGCCGTCAATTCGCCGCCGGCCTCGATCTGGACGCCTGCCGTCGCCAGCGTCGAGCCGGAGCCGCCGGACGTGTTGTTCAGGCTGGTGCGATCAAGGGCGCCGCCCGAAATGTTGAGTATCGCGCCGTTCTCGTTGACGAAGGCAGCGACGCCGGACCTTGCGGTCGCGCCGGTGACGTTGAAGACCGCGGACGATCCGTTGTTGATGGTGGTGGCCGCATCCAGTTGTCCGCGCACGTTCATGGTGCCGTTGTTGGTCAGACTGCCGCCCGTCGCATCAAGGTGGCTTGTGGCCGTGTTGGAATTGAGTGTCGCCCCGGCGTGGTTGACGATGGTGTCGCCCGTGAGCGTCCAGTTGTTGGTGATGACGGAAGCCGCGGCACCGCTCGCAAGGCCGTTCTCTATGGTGCCGGTGACATTGAGCGTCGCCGAACTGGCGACTGTCGTGCCCGATCCACCGGTCGTGGTATTGGTCAGGCTGCCGATTGTGCTTGTCGTGCCGCTGCCGATGTCGAAGGTCGCCGTCCCGGTGTTGGTGAAGGCGGTTACCCCGGTCAGGTCGCCGGTTATGTTGAAATCGCCGCCTCCCTGGTTGGTCACGGCCCCGGTCAGCGTCCCCTGTGCGTTGACCACACCGCCGGTGTTGTTGGTCAGCGTGTCGGCAGTCAGTACCGAGGAGCTGCCAAGCATGTCGATCGTGCCGGCGTTGGTGATCGTGTCGCCCGCGGCGTTCAGCGTTGCACCGTTTGCGATGTTGATATCGCCCGTGCCGCTGTTCTGAAATGCGCCTCCGACGGAATTGACTGCCGTGGTGCCGGCATTGAAATTCAGGGTGCCCGCATTGGTGATGACGCCGGCCTGGACATCGAATGTCTTGGCGCCCGCATCATTGAAATTGACGATGCCACCAGCGAGGTTGTTGTAATCGCCGGTCAGTTCGACCAGAGAACCGCCGCCGGCGACATTGACCGTGCCGGAATTGTTGGCGGTGTTGCCCGTCCCCACCAGGCTGGCCCCGGTCTGAACGTTGATGGTCGAGCCGCTTGCATTGGTCACCGCGGAGGCTCTCAGGGTATCGCCGGCGCTGACGGTCAACGCGGCGCTGCTGGTGTGGGTGAGCGTGCCGGTTGTGGTGAAATCCCCGCCCGTGGTGAAGACACCCGCCGCTGCGGTGGCGAAGTTCGTGGTATGGCCGGTGCCAGACCAGGTCGGTCCGGCGGTCCGCTCTTCCGTGATCGTATCGGAAACGTTGAAGGTCACGGTTCCGGTTTCGGAATGCCCGTCCCGGTAGGTCAGGTTCTGGGTGTTGACCGTGATTGACCCGGCTGCGCTGCCGATCGACCCATTGCCAATGAAATTGGTCAGCCCGGTCAACTGCACTGCGCCACCACCGGAGTTGGTGACCGATCCTGCGGCGTTGTTGGTGAAGGTGCCGCCGACCGTCGAGGTGCCGGTCAGGTCGAAAGTGGCATTGTTGGTGACATCGCCAGCCCAGGAGCCGGCGACCACCGTACCGGCATTGTTGGTCAATGTGCCGGTGGCGGTATTGGTGCCGCTGAGCGTGAGCGTGCCCGAACCCTGCTTGGCCAGTCCGCCGGTGCCGGAAATGACACCCGATATCTCGCGGTCGGCGGCATCGCCTGTCGTGAGCGTGTTGTTCTTCAGGTTGATGTCGCCCGCCCCGAAAACCGCGCCAATGGTTTCGTCATTACCGGTCAGGGTGAGAATGCCCCTGTTATCGATCACCGCGGTATCGCTGATTGCGTCGCCGTCACCGGCCACATTCAGATCGCCGATGCCCCACGTCAAGTCTTCCTCGATGACGATATCTTCCGTCGCCAGCGAGCCGGTCACCGTTGTCATGCCGAATTCGACGATCAACTGACCTGTGAAGGTATTGTCACCCGATAACGTCTTTGCCGCAAAAATCGCGAAGTTGCCGGCTCCGGAAATGACGCCGGAATAGAGACCGGTGCTGGAAGCCGAATTGCTTCCGACCGAAAGCGTCTGTCCGGACGCAATTACTGTATTACCGCTCCCGACAAAATCATCGATGGACTGGGTAGCCGCGACCTCGAAGGTTGCACCACTGTTGACAGTGACCCCATCGCCAGTCCCATTGAGTGCATTGACTTGTGTGGTGCGCAGTGTTCCCTCTTCGACGGTGATCATCCCGTATATTTCGGTGAAATTCGCCAGGACCAGCGTGCCGCCGCCGGTTTTGCGCATGCCGACGTATCCTGCTCCATCGGACGGGCGCAAACTGATGGTCGCGGTCCCCGTGGCGACATTGATTTCATTGCCCCCTGCGGTAAGGGTGAGGGCGTCACCGGTCAGTGTGTAACCGCTCGAATTGAAGCTCAGGCCGCCAACGGTCTGCGCTCCGCTCACGGTGACGGTTCCCGCTGTGCCGCCGAAGATGGCTTGCGCACCCGGTGTCCAGGCCTGGTTCGTGGCGCCGGCGTTGTCCGTCCAGGTCAGTGCCGATCCGTCCCATGTACCCGACCAGCCGACGACCGAAGAATCTCCGGTGGTGGTGTCCCATGTCAGGCTCTGCGCTCGCGCAGGCGTCGTCAGGAGAGAGACAAGAACAAGGCTGCCCGTCAGCGCCGTGGCCAGCATCAGTGCGGGGCGATGCGGGGTTGCACGGGAAGCAGGTGAAATGTGACGGGAAAGGAAGAATTTCTGCGCGCGTACAACCGGTAACAAATACATCGTGGCCCGTAAATTCTGAATAAGTCGGCGCTGATGCCGAGGTTTCGGGGTCGCGCACGACGAGTCGCCGACTCGGGATGTCAACCTGTAAGTGCATATTGGATATCGAGGGAGACGTCAGCTATCCGATTTCGGCAAAACAGGAAAAAAAGTCAGAAAAATACTGAAATCTATTAATGGTGAAATGAACCGGGTCGCGAGCGTTCCTGACGGCAAGATGCCGAGCATATGTTCGCAAGCCATCCTGATCCTTCCCCTTCCCGAGGCGAACGCCCCGGCGCGAAGCCGGGGCGGTGGGAAGAGTGTCGGAATCGTGAAAGGGCGGTTGGCCGTCAGCGCGGCAGATCCGAGGAGCCAGTCAGGAATTCATCGACGGAACGGGCTGCCTGGCGGCCTTCGCGGATGGCCCAGACGACGAGGGACTGGCCCTTGCGCACGTCGCCGGCGGCGAAGACCTTGTCGAGACTGGTCTTGTAGGTGTCCGTATCGGCCTTTACGTTTGTGCGTCCGTCCAGCTCCAGCGCGTCGCCTGCCTGGGCGATGTAGGTGTCGAGCAGGGGGCCGGAAAAGCCGATGGCGGCCAGAACCAGATCGGCGCGCAGGATGAACTCGGTGCCGGCGATCGGCTGGCGCTTTTCATCCACGCGGGCACATTTGACGCCGGTCACCTTGCCGTCTTCGCCGACAAGGGCGAGGGTGGCTGCGGAGAACTCGCGTTCGGCACCTTCTGCCTGGGAGGACGACGTGCGGAACTTGGTCGGCCAGTAGGGCCAGACGGCGAGCTTGTCTTCCTTGAGCGGCGGAATCGGCCGGATGTCGAGCTGGGTAACGGAAAGCGCCCCCTGGCGGAAGGCCGTGCCGACGCAGTCGGAGGCCGTGTCGCCACCGCCGATGACGACGACATGCTTGCCGCCGGCCCAGATCGGTGCTTCGTCGCCTTCCGGTTCGCCGCCGACGCGGCGGTTCTGCTGCACCAGATAGGGCATGGCCCAGTGGCAGCCTTCCAGTTCCATGCCGCCGACACCCGGATCGCGCGGGCGCTCGGCGCCGGCACAGAGGATAACCGCGTCGTGACGCTCGGCCAGTTCTTCCAGGCTGACGGTTACACCAACGTTGACGCCGTAATGAAAGCTGACGCCTTCGGCTTCCATCTGGGCGACGCGACGGTCGATATAGTGCTTTTCCATCTTGAAGTCGGGAATGCCGTAGCGCAGCAGGCCGCCGGCCTTGGGTTCGCGCTCGTAGACATGCACGGTGTGTCCGGCGCGGGCCAGCTGCTGGGCCGCGGCCATGCCCGCCGGGCCGGAGCCGACGATGGCGACCGCGTGGCCGGTCTTGGCGGCGGAAGGTTCGGGAACGATCCAGCCTTCTTCCCAGCCCTTGTCGGCGATGGCCTGTTCGACGCTCTTGATGTTGACCGGCACGTCTTCCAGATTGAGCGTGCAGGCTTCCTCGCAGGGCGCCGGGCAGATGCGGCCGGTGAACTCCGGGAAGTTGTTGGTGGAATGCAGGTTGCGCAGGGCAATGTCCCAGTCGCCCTGATAGACAAGGTCGTTCCAGTCCGGGATCTGGTTGTTGACCGGACAGCCATCGGGACCGTGGCAGAACGGAATGCCGCAGTCCATGCAGCGCGCTGCCTGGTTGACGACTTCCTGCTCGTTCAGCGGAATGATGAATTCGCGGAAATGGCGGATACGGTCAGCGGCAGGCTGATACTTCTGCTCCTGCCGGTCGATTTCCAAAAAACCGGTTACCTTCCCCAAGGCGACCTCCTCAATCTGTGTGCGTCCTCAAGTGGCTGCAATCGGCCGCGGAATGCGGCCGAGAGCCTGTCGTTCGATTGACCCGTTATTCGGCCGCGACCATGCCAACCCGCTGGTCTTCCATTTCCCGCAACGCGCGGCGGTATTCCACCGGCATCACCTTGACGAATTTCGGCCGGTAGGCGGACCAGTCGTTCAGGATGGCTTCCGCCTTGGCGGAGCCGGTCAGTTCCAGATGCTTGGAGAGCATCTGGCGCAGGCGTTCGTCGTCGTGGCGGGACATGTCGCAGGACAGGTCCACCCGGCCCTTGTGCTCGATGTCGCCGCCATGGTGATGCAGTTTTTCGAGAAGATCGTCTTCCTCGGTCACCGGTTCCAGTTCGACCATGGCCAGATTGCAGCGGGAGCCGAAGGTGCCGTCCTCGTCGAGGACATAGGCAATGCCGCCGGACATGCCGGCCGCGAAGTTGCGTCCGGTCTGGCCGATGACGACGACGACGCCGCCGGTCATGTATTCGCAGCCATGGTCGCCCACGCCTTCCACAACGGCCAGCGCGCCGGAGTTGCGGACTGCGAAACGTTCACCGGCCACGCCCCGGAAGTAGCACTCGCCTTCGGTGGCGCCATAGAGGACCGTGTTGCCGACGATGATGGAATTCTCCGCGACGATGCGGGTGTTTTCCGGCGGGCGCACGATGAGCTTGCCGCCCGACAGGCCCTTGCCGACATAGTCGTTGGCATCGCCTGCCAGGTCGATGGTGACCCCGCGCGCCACAAAGGCGCCGAAGGCCTGACCCGCGGTTCCCTTCAGGTTGATCTTCAGGGTGTCGGGCCGCTTGAGGCCCTTGTTGCCGTAGCGCCGGGCGATCTCGCCGGACAGCATCGCGCCGACGGACCGGTCGACCGAGCAGATGGTTTCCTCGATCACGGTCGGCTCGAGGTTGTCCAGGGCCGGTGCGGCCGCCGCGATGAGGCGGCGGTCGAGAATATCGTCGATCGGATGATTCTGGCGGCTCGTCCAGCGGGTTTCTTCCGGAGCGGCTTCCGGCTGGAAGAAGATGCGGGAGAAATCTAGCCCCTTGGCCTTCCAGTGCTCGATCGCCGCATTCTTGTCCAGGAAGTCGGAGCGGCCGACAAGTTCGTCCAGATGGGTGACGCCGAGGCCCGCCATCAGTTCGCGCACTTCCTCGGCGACATAGAAGAAGAAGTTGATGACATGTTCCGGCGTGCCCTTGAAGCGCTTGCGCAGCACCGGATCCTGGGTAGCGATGCCGACCGGGCAGGTGTTGAGATGGCACTTGCGCATCATCAGGCAGCCTGCGGCGATCAGCGGAGCTGTGGAGAAGCCGAACTCGTCGGCGCCGAGCAGCGCGCCGATGATGACGTCGCGCCCGGTGCGCAGGCCGCCGTCCACCTGAAGGGCGATGCGCGAGCGCAGGCCGTTGAGCACAAGGGTCTGCTGGGTTTCGGCAAGGCCGATCTCCCAGGGCGAGCCCGCATGCTTGATGGAGGTGAGCGGCGAAGCGCCCGTGCCGCCGTCATAACCGGAAATGGTGATGTGGTCCGCCCGGGCCTTGGCGACGCCGGCGGCCACGGTGCCCACACCGACTTCCGACACCAGCTTGACGGAAATGTCCGCCTGCGGGTTGACGTTCTTCAGGTCGTAGATGAGCTGCGCCAGATCCTCGATGGAATAGATGTCGTGGTGCGGGGGCGGCGAGATCAGGCCGACGCCCGGCGTGGAGTGACGCACCTTGGCGATGACGGCATCCACCTTGTGGCCCGGCAACTGCCCGCCTTCACCGGGCTTGGCCCCCTGGGCGACCTTGATCTGGATCATGTCCGAATTGACCAGATATTCGCCGGTGACGCCGAAACGGCCGGAAGCAACCTGCTTGATGGCGGAGCGCTGGGGGTTCATCGAGCCGTCCGGCAGCGGATTGAAACGCTCGGGCTCCTCGCCGCCTTCACCGGTGTTCGACTTGCCGCCGATCCGGTTCATGGCCATGGCAAGGGTGGTATGGGCCTCGCGGGAGATGGAGCCGAAGGACATGGCGCCGGTGACGAAGCGCTTGACGATGTTTTCGGCCGGTTCCACTTCGGCAATGTCGACGGGCTTGCGGCCGATCTCCTCGGCGCTCCTGATGCGGAAGAGACCGCGGATGGCGTAGCGGCCGCTCTCCTCGTTCACCTGCTTTGCGAAGGCCCGGTACATGTCCGGCAGGGCCGAGCGCACCGCATGCTGGAGCGTGGCAACGGAGTCCGGTGTCCACATGTGGCTTTCGCCGCGGGTGCGGTAGGCATATTCGCCGCCGACATCGAGCGAGCGGCGCAGGATGGCTGCATCGCCGAATGCATCCGCGTGGCGCTGGACCGTTTCCTCGGCGACCTCCTCGAGACCGATACCCTCGATCATGGTGGCGGTGCCGAAGAAGTATTTCTTCACGAATTCCGAGGACAGGCCGACGGCATCGAAGATCTGGGCGCCGCAATAGGACTGGTAGGTCGAGATGCCCATCTTGGACATGACCTTCAGGATGCCCTTGTCGATCGACTTGATGTAGCGGTAGACGACCTCGTCCTGATCGACCTCCTGCGGAAAATCCATTTCCATGTGCATGGACAGGAGCGTTTCGAAGGCGAGATAGGGGTTGATTGCCTCCGCACCGTAGCCGGCCAGCACGCAGAAATGATGGACCTCACGGGCCTCGCCCGTTTCCACCACCAGGCCGACCGAGGTTCTGAGGCCCTTGCGGATCAGGTGATGATGCACGGCGGCAGTGGCAAGCAGGGCGGGGATGGCGATGCGCGACCGGCTGATCAGCCGGTCGGACAGGATGATGATGTTGTAACCTTCCCTGACCGCCCTTTCGGCACGCTCGCACAGTTCCTCAACCGCGCCGGCCATGCCGCCGGCACCCTTTTCGGCATTATAGGTAATGTCCAGCGTCTTGGCGGAGAACTGGTTGTCGGCGATGTCGCCGATGGCGCGGATCTTTTCCAGGTCCTCGTTGGTGAGGATCGGCTGGCGCACTTCCAGACGCTTGGAGGTGGACATGCCTTCCAGGTCGAAGATGTTCGGCCGCGGACCGATGAAGGAGACAAGGCTCATCACCAGCTCTTCGCGAATCGGATCGATCGGCGGATTGGTGACCTGGGCGAAGTTCTGCTTGAAATAGGTATAAAGCGGCTTGGACTTGTCGGAGAGGGCCGAAATCGGCGTGTCCGTTCCCATGGAGCCGATGGCTTCCTGACCGACGGTCGCCATCGGCGTCATCAGCAGCTTGATGTCTTCCTGGGTGTAGCCGAAGGCCTGCTGACGGTCGAGCAGGCTTTCGCCGGCCACCGGAGCCCGCTGGCGGACGCCAGGCAGGTCTTCCAGAACGATCTGGGAGCGGTGCAGCCAGTCCTTGTAGGGATTGGCGGTCGACAGTTGCCGCTTGATCTCGTCGTCGGAGACGATCCGGCCTTCGTCCAGGTCGATCAGCAGCATCTTGCCCGGCTGCAGGCGCCATTTCTGGATGATGCGCTCTTCCTCGACCGGCAGAACGCCGACTTCGGAGGACATGATGACAAAGTCGTCGTCGGTGACGATGTAGCGGGCCGGACGCAGGCCGTTGCGGTCCAGCGTCGCGCCGATCTGGCGGCCGTCGGTAAAGGCAACGGCGGCCGGTCCGTCCCACGGCTCCATCAGGGCGGCGTGGTATTCGTAGAATGCCCGGCGGTTGTCATCCATAAGCGGGTTGCCGGCCCAGGCTTCCGGGATCAGCATCATCGCCGCATGGGCGAGGGAATAGCCGCCCATGACGAGGAATTCCAGCGCGTTGTCGAAGCAGGCGGTGTCGGACTGGCCCTCGTAGGAAATCGGCCAGAGCTTGGAGATGTCGTCCCCCAGCAGCGCCGAGGAGACGGAGGCCTGACGGGCCGCCATCCAGTTGACGTTGCCCCGCAGCGTGTTGATCTCGCCGTTGTGTGCAACCATCCGGTAGGGGTGGGACAGATCCCAGGACGGGAAGGTGTTGGTGGAGAAGCGCTGGTGCACCAGGGCAAGGGCGGAGGTGAAGCGTTCGTCCTTCAGATCGGCGTAATAGGCGCCGAGCTGATAGGCGAGGAACATGCCCTTGTAGACGATGGTGCGGCTGGACAGCGAAACGATATAAAAGCCCTTGCCGACCGCCTCGGTTTCGGCGCGCACCCGGTTGGAAATCACCTTGCGCAGCACATAGAGCCGGCGCTCGAAGTCGTCGGGATCGTCGCCGTTGGTCTTGCGGATGAAGACCTGACGCGACGTCGGTTCGGTCGCGGCGATGTCGGGGGACTTGGAGAGCGAGGAATTGTCGACCGGGACATCGCGCCAGCCGATCAGCTCCTTGCCTTCTTCCTCGATGATGGTCTCGATGATCTCTTCGCACCTGGCGCGCAGGGCGGCGTCCTGGGGCATGAAGATGAAGCCGACGCCATAGTCGCTGAATTCCGGCAGCGGGGTGCCCACCTTTTCCATTTCCCCGGCGAAGAAGTCGTGCGGGATCTGCACGAGAATGCCCGCGCCGTCGCCCATGAGGGGGTCGGCGCCGACCGCGCCGCGGTGGGTGAGGTTTTCCAGAACCTGCAAACCGTCCGCGACGATCCTGTGGGATTTTACGCCCTTCATGTGGGCGACGAAGCCAACACCGCAGGCGTCGTGTTCGCGCGACGGATTGTAGAGACCTTTTTCGGCGGCCGTGTCCAGTCGATCGGCAAGGGTGGCTGCGGGTTTCAACTCCACGCCGCCGGCCTGAATGGCTGTGCTGGTCGTCAGCTCCGATTTTCTCATGTGCGCCCTCACTGTTAACCCCAGTGCCCCCGCGGCACGAAGCGTCCGGTTCCGTTCGGGTCGCATTCCTTCAAGAATGCGGCTCGGTGAACCCTGGCTTTCCTGCCCCGGCTCTGTTGTTGTATTTACTGCGCCGGTCTACCAAAACAAACCGTCACAATGACACAGCGGAGATTCCGCTGTCGAAACTTTTCGTCTCGCCTCTTCGCCGACCCTCCCCGGGTCCGCGAACGGTCTGCCTGTGCGCTGCTCCTGGCCCGGCATTGTAGCAGGCCGGTAGTGCTGCAGCAAATGGGACAGTAACCCTGTCCTATTGCAGGCGGCGCGAACATGACAGATTTCTCAGTCAGGAGCAAGTGTGTTTCTTGTAGCAGGTATTATAATTGTTTCGCGCAAAAAGTGCCAATCGTCTGGAACGGTCGATTCCGGATGTGTTTGAGAAAGAATCTTGCGTCCCTTAAAGTTTTCTTAGTGCGGGGCGCAGAAGAGTAACAGGCGTTTGATTTCCTATTTATCGACAAGACGCTCATGTAATCCTTGTGAACCGGGCTGCCCTCCAGGCGCCGCGGCTCATTCAGGATCCGAGGAACGACCAGAGGAGTTCGAGATGAATCATAAAACGATGTCTGCGGCGATCGTCGCCGGTGCCGTGGCAACCGCGGTTGCCGGCCTGTCGTCCACCGTGCCGGCCAATGCACAGGCCAAGGAGAAATGCTATGGCGTTTCCCTCAAGGGCCAGAACGACTGCAAGGCCGGCGCCGGGACCACCTGTGCCGGAACATCAACAGTCGATTACCAGGGCAATGCCTGGACGCTGGTTCCCAAGGGAACCTGCGAAACCATGGACGTACCGGGCGATCGTCACGGCTCCCTGAGCGAACTGAAGCGGGACCTGCCGAAGGCCTGACCCTGATGCATTCGGGCAGGCGGACTTGCTGCTGCCTGCCCGAAATTCGCTTTTCCGCTGTGGAGATTGCCATGTTTTCCGCGTCCCAGCCGTCGCATAAGTCCCGTGTCGATGCCCGGATCCCGGCACGTGCCGGAGCCGGCCTCAAGCCGGACCATATCGCCGACATTCTGGCGGAGCGCGCGGACATCGGCTTCTTCGAGGTGCATGCGGAGAACTACATGGGGGCGGGCGGCCCGCCGCACCGGCAGCTTGAAGCCATCCGGCAGGACTATCCGCTTTCGCTCCATGGGGTGGGGCTGTCGATCGGTGCGGAACAGGCCCTGGACAAGGCGCATCTCCAGCGCCTGGCCGAGCTCAACCGGCGCTACGAGCCCGGGCTGTTTTCCGAACATCTGGCCTGGTCGACCCATGACACGACCTATTTCAACGATCTTCTGCCCGTGCCCTATGACGTGGAGACGCTTCGGCGGGTGTGCTCGCATATCGACCAGGTTCAGGACACCGTCGGGCGGCGCATGCTGCTGGAAAATCCCTCGACCTATGTCGCCTTCGAACAAAGCACGATGAGCGAGCTGGACTTCCTGAAGGAAGTCGCGCGCCGGACCGGCTGCGGACTGCTTCTCGACGTCAACAATGTCCATGTTTCCTGCACCAATCATCAGCGTTCCGCCGAGGCGTATCTTGCGGAGTTTCCCGTTGACCAGGTCGGCGAAATTCATCTGGGCGGCCATGCGCCGGATACGGATGACGAAGGCCGGCCGCTGCTGATCGACGCCCACGACCGGGAAGTCGATGACGCGGTCTGGAAACTGTACGAGAGTGTCATTGGCCAGATCGGGCCGCTGCCGACCCTGATCGAGTGGGACAACGAGGTTCCTGCCTGGCCCGTCCTTCATGCCGAGGTCGTCGCAGCGGAAGGGATACTTTCCCGGGCCGTGGAACCCGGCCTCAGGCGCGCGGTGTGAGAATGACCGCGCCAAAGTCTCCTTCCGATACCGCCGATGCGACCTGCAAGGGGAACCGCATCGGGGCCGGGGCCTTCAGCCGGGCCCTGCTGGATCCGGACGCACCGCCGCCGGCGGGGCTTGTCGGTCCCGATGGCAAGGCGGCTGGAAAGCGCTTCAATGTCTACCGCAACAATGTGATCGTCAGTCTCTGCGAGGCCCTCGAACAGACCTTTCCCGCGATCGTGACCCTGGTGGGGGATGCCTATTTCAAGGCCCTTTCCCGCGCCTTCGTGGTCGACCATCCGCCGCAGACGCCGGTGCTCATGTGGTATGGCGGGGCCTTCGCCGGTTTTCTCGAAGAGTTTCCGCCGCTGGCGGCCTATCCCTATCTGGCGGATGTGGCGCGGGTGGAATGGGCCTGGCTCCAGGCCTTTCACGCGGCGGATGCCCCGCCGCTCGACCCGGCCGTCCTGAGCTCGCTTGCGCCGGAAGAGGTCGCTTCGGTCCGATTCGTCCGGCATCCGGCGGCGGATATTGTCACGTCGAAATGGCCGGTTCTGGATCTTGTGCGCGCCAACCGGTTTGCGGAGGATGCGGCCGGTGTGGATCTCGACGTGCCCCAGGCGGTTCTGGTGACGCGGCCGGAACTGGATGTTGAAGTGTTGTTGTTGCGGCCGGGGGCGGATGTGTTCCTGCGTGCCTTGTTCGAGGGGGCCTCCCTGGGGGAAGCCGCCGCAAGGGCGCTGGACATGACGCCGGAGTTTTCGCTGGCAGACAGCTTGTCGGACTGCCTTTCGGGCGGTGCGTTTACCGCCGTGGAAGGTCACGGATAGTATTGATGAGCCCGGAAGATCCGGGGTGGCTTCAAACAGGGGGATTTCATGGGTGCGCTGATCGGATTTTTCGTAAGACTGTACACGCTGGTGTTCGGAGCGCTGGAGCGCCTGACCAATGGCTGGTTTCTGGGGCTGGCGTCCCGGTTCATCTTCGCGGCGATCCTGCTGCAGTTCTTCTGGAATTCCGCGCTGACGAAAATCGGCGGAAACGTGATGAACATCTTCACGCCCACGGCGGGCGCCTATGCGCAGATGCTGCCGAAACTGATGGAGCAGGTCAGTTACGACACCAGTCAGATTGCCTTCTTCCCCTACGGTCTGATGGTCCTTCTGGGCACCTGGGGCGAATTCATCCTCCCGGTGATGGTGGTCGTCGGCCTGTTCACCCGATTCGCCAGCCTCGGCATGATCGTGTTCATCTGTGTCATGTCCTATGTGGATGTCTACGGACACGGGGCGGATGCCAAGACGATCGGCGCGCTGTTCGACGGCGAACCCTATGCGATCATTGCGGACGACCGGCTGCTGTGGATCTTCCTGCTGCTGGTGCCGACGCTCAAGGGGCCGGGGGTCGTTTCCCTCGACTGGCTGCTCGGGCGCTACTACCGCAAGCGGGAAATGTATTACTAGGGCTTTCTCCGGGGTTCCTGCGGGTGCGGACCGTTCCGCATCCAGGGAGTCGGTGAGGATTTCACCGCAGGGATGCCGGCCGCAAGGCCGCGGTTTCCGCCGGCCGGAAATCGGTTGCCGCCCGTGCGAACAGATGCTTAAACCGGTCCATGAACTTCGCAAGCGACAATTGGGCGGGTGCGGCTCCGGCGGTGATGTCGGCGCTGGCCCGTCATAATTCCGGTTTCGCACCGGCTTACGGCACGGATCCGCTGACGGACCGTATTTCGGCAAAATTCAACGAGATCTTCGAGCGGGAGGTGGCTGTCTTTTTCGTGGCCACGGGCTCCGCTGCCAATTCGCTTGCGCTGGCCGCCTGTGCGCGGCCGGGCGGTGTCATCTTCTGTCACGACGATGCCCATATCCGGGTGGATGAATGCAACTGCCCGGAATTCATGACCGGCGGCGGCAAACTGGCCGGCGTCCCGGGGGCGGACGGCAAGATCACGCCACAGGGCCTTCACGAGGCGATGGCGGCTTATCCGGACGGGGTCGTGCACCACGGCCAGGTGGCGACGGTCTCGATCAGCCAGGCCACGGAAAGCGGCACGATCTACACCCTGGAGGAGATCTCCGAGCTCAGGGAGGTTGCCCGGTCACGCGGCGTGCCCCTGCATATGGATGGCGCGCGCTTTGCCAACGCCCTCGTCACGCTTGGCTGCACGCCAGCGGACATGACCTGGAAGGCGGGCGTCGACGTGTTGTCCTTCGGGGCGACCAAGAATGGTTGCTGGTGTGCCGAGGCGGTGGTCTTTTTCGACCCGGAGGCCGCAAGGGGATTCGAATATCTGCGCAAGCGCGGCGGGCACCTGTTTTCCAAGAGCCGCTTTGTGGCCGCGCAGCTCGACGGCTATTTCGAGGATGACACATGGCTTGCGGCGGCCGGGCACGCCAACGAAATGGCCACCAGGCTGGCTGAAGGTATCCGGGAGCGGGGCGGGCGGACCGCCTGGGCCGTGGAAGCCAACGAGGTGTTTCCGATCCTGAAGCGCCGGCAGTTCGAGGCGCTGGAAGCGGCGGGCGCCCGGCTCTACGAATGGCCCGCGAAGGACCTTTCCTCGGCCACCGCGCCGGCGGAAGATGAAATCTGCCTGCGCATGGTCACCAGTTTCGCAACCTCCGAGGAGGATGTGGCCACCTTCCTGAAGGTGCTGTCGGAAGCCGGTTGAAGGCAGCGGAACGGTCTTTTCAACGCAAAAAAAGGGCGCCCGGTTTTCCGGGCGCCCTGCGTGTGGTCACGGTTCACCTGAGGCTGCTGCCTCAGTGAGCGGTGGTTTCGATCTGCTTGGCCGTGCCGGGCGTGATCTCGATCTTGCGTGGCTTCATGGCTTCGGGGATCTCCCGGACAAGATCGACATGGAGCAGCCCGTTTTCCAGGCTCGCGCCTTCCACGCGGACGTGTTCGGCGATCTGGAAGCGGCGCTCGAACGTGCGCGATGCGATGCCGCGATACAGGATTTCCCGTTCGGAATCCTCTTCCGCCTTCTCACCCTTGATGGTGAGCACATGTTCGCGCGCTTCCACCGAAAGCTCGTCATCGGTGAACCCGGCGACCGCCATGGTGATACGGTAGGTGTTCTCGTCGGTCCGCTCGATGTTGTAGGGCGGATAGCTGGGGGCATCGCTGCCAGCTGTGTCCAGCATCGAGAAAAGTCGGTCGAACCCGACGGTTGACCGGTAAAGGGGAGAAAAGTCGAAGTGACGCATGGTTCTGTCCTCTCTTTGAGCAACTGATAC
The DNA here is from genome assembly GCF_003075075.1 of Labrenzia sp. 011. Lineage (GTDB taxonomy): Bacteria > Pseudomonadota > Alphaproteobacteria > Rhizobiales > Stappiaceae > Roseibium. The sequence goes on from NZ_QCYM01000004.1 coordinate 219,211, forward strand.
TTCACTGGGTCGCGTTCCTCGTGTCCCCCGGATTGGCGGGACTGGAGCGCGATGCAGGCCCGTGTCTGGCGCCTGCATGAGAAAGGTGGGAACTGCGTTTTTTCATTTCAAGAGGGATCGGGGGGCGGAGCGCTGAAGATGAATGCCGGATGAATGAAGCCTTCCGGTTCGGTTCAAGCGGTTCGGTGCATCTTCCGGTCATCGTCAGCAGGGCGCTGGCGGCAATGACAGGAGATCCAAGATGTTTGCCACTGTTTCAAAACTTTCCGCCCCGATCGCCGGCGCCATGCTGCTGGTGTCCGCAGGTTTCATCTCCACGGCCGAGGCCGCTCCGCGGGCCGCGGGAGTGAAGGGCCAGACGGCGCAATCGGAACTCGTCGTGCAGATCGATCACCGCAAGGGCGGTCAGGTGCGCAAGGGAGGGCGTGGCTGGAACAGGCAGATGGATCCGCGCCAGGTCCGCCGCAGCCTGCGTCATCGCGGATTTCACGGCATCCAGATCATCAAGCGGCGTGGCGCAGTGTATGACGTGAACGCCAGAGGCTGGCGGGGCGCGCCGGTTCGGCTGGTCGTCGATTCGCGTACCGCGCATATCGTTCGCAGCCGACCGATCACCCGTGGTCACCGCTGAAGGTGATCGGGCCGATCCGGCCGATCCGGCCGTTCGTCGAATGTTTTCAGGACCGGCGCCGACCCGCGCCGGTCTGAAGTCTGTTGTGAGCCTGGCGGAAGCCAGCTATCAAAAGGCGTCCCCTGAGTGAAACGGATCGCCATGAACCTGATAGACCTTCCAGACAATCCGGTGCCGGCAGGTGCCAGAACCGGATATGTGGAAACCCCTGACGGTGTCAGACTTCGCTACGCGCACTGGCCTGCGGCCGGCGGGCCGCGGAAGGGGACGGTGACGCTGCTGCAGGGGCGGGCGGAATATATCGAGAAATATTTCGAGGTGATCTCGGACTTGCGCGGACGCGGATTTGCCGTCGTCACTTTCGACTGGCGCGGGCAGGGCGGGTCGCAGCGTCTGACCCGCAATGTGCGGCGCGGGCATGTTTCGAGTTTCGGCAAGTTCCGTCTCGACCTGCGCACGATCCTCAAGGAAATTTCCCTGGCGACCTATCCCGGACCGCATTTCGCACTGGCCCATTCCACCGGGGCGCTGGTGGTCCTTTCCGATACGGAGCGGCTGCGGACGATGCTCGACCGCGCGGTATTGACCGCGCCGTTGCTCGGCCTGCCTTCGGGCGTCCTGCCGCCGAATCTTGGCGGGGTTGCCCGGTCCGTGCTGAAGATTGCAAGCCTCGGACGGCTCGGCGGTTCGCCGAGCAGGGCGAAAGTGCAAAAGAAGCCGGCCCTGAGCGAGAGGATCGGCTTTCCCCTTGCCCGCCTGTGTTCGATGATCGGCCTGGGGCGGCTTTTCGTTCCCGGCGGAAACGGCAACATTCTCGTGCCCTTCGAGACGAACCGGCAGACCTCCGACAAGACCCGGTTCGACCGGTTCAACAAGGTGCTGGAAGCCGCGCCCGAACTGGGCATCGGCGCGCCGACGCTCGGCTGGCTGAACGCGGCGGCCGGTGCCATGCGCGCCTTGCGGAAGAGAGACGCCGGGCCGAACATGAAGTTGCCCTGCCTGGTTCTGGCCGCGGGCAACGACCGGATCGTCTCCACGCCCTGTACCGAGGATTTCGTGTCCAGGGCCAAGGCTGCGGCCTATGTGGAAATTCCGGGTGCCCGGCACGAACTGATGATGGAGCGGGATGAGTTCCGCGATCAGTTCTGGGCGGCGTTCGACGCCTTCATACCGGGTCTTGAAATGGAGCAGGAGCTGGCGCGCAACGGGGGCTGACGACGGCCGGAAACGCGAATTACGGCGTTCTGGCGAGTTCCTTCAGAAGGATGTCGTGAAGACGCGGGTCGCCGGAGGCCACAATCTGGCCGCCCTCGCAGGGGGAGCCGCCTGTCCACGTGGTGACCACGCCGCCTGCGCCCTCGATGATCGGTACCAGCGCAACGATGTCATAGGCCTGCAGGCCGGCCTCGATGACCGCATCGCCATGGCCGGCGGCAACCATGCAGTAGGCATAGCAGTCCGTGCCGTAGCGGGCGAGCTGTACCGTGTCTTCGATCCGGTCGTAGGCTGCGCGCTCGGTGTCGTTGAACAGGGCAGGTGTCGTGGTGAAGATTGTCGCCTCTTCCAGCCGGTCACAGGCGCGGGAGGCCAGCGTTCTCGTTCCGAGGGGGCCGTTGTACCAGGCCTGGTGACAATCGCCGCCGAACCGTTCGCCGATGTAGGGCTGGACCATCATTCCGAGGCTGGCGGTGCCGCTGGTGCGCAGGCCGATCAGGCTTCCCCAGGTCGGCAACCCGGTGATGAAGGCCCGGGTGCCGTCGATCGGGTCGAGTACCCAGACATGTTCCGCGTCCAGATTTTCCCCGCCGTGCTCTTCGCCCAGAATGCCGTGCCCGGGATAGGTGCTGTTGATCAGCGCTCGCATGGCGGTTTCGCCATTCCTGTCGGCGATGGTGACCGGGTCGAACCCGGTTTTCCACTTGTTGTCGACGGCGAATCCCTGCCGGAAATGAGGCATGATCGCCGCACTTGCCGCATCGGCGAGCCGGTCCAGAAAAGGGGCGAATTCATTGGAACTGAAAATCTGGCCCTGTGTCATCGATGCCTTTCCGATTGTCGCGATCTGGAATTTATTCGGATTGTGAAAAAATCCGAATTGCCATCTGTATAACCGCTTGTGCCGAAAAATGAATCTGCAATATTGGGCGATATGCCCATTGTTTGATCAAAAACGCCCCCTTCCAGACTTGACCTTTGTGCAGTGCGGTGCGATTTTATTGCAGTGCGATACGCTGTATTGCGCCGCCCTCCTTGGGCGTTTCCTCCCTAGACTCAGGCCGCCTCATCTGATGAGTGCGGCCTTTTTTTTACTCTGCCGCGATGGAATCGGCGGGCAGGGCCGCGTCGGGCATCGAGGTGAGTTCTCGGGCGAAATTGCGCAGGTTCTGGAACAGGTCGGTAAAGCCGGCTGAAGGCTGGTGGGTTGTCTCGTCCATGTAGAGGCCGCGATTGATCTCGATCTGCAGCGCATGCAGGCCACTGGCGGGTCTGCCGTAGTGTTCCGTGATAAAGCCGCCGGCATAGGGTTTGTTGCGCGACACGCTGTAGCCCATGTTTCTGAGAACGGTGCAGGCAAACTCCGTCAGGTCGCTGCTGCAGCTGGTGCCGTAGCGGTCACCGAGAATGAAGTCCGGGCGCGTGTCAGAGGCCTGGCACTTCACGCTGGATGGCATCGAGTGGCAGTCGATCAGAACGGAAAAGCCGAAGGTCACATGGGTCTGGGCAAGCAGGCGGCGCAGGGTCGAATGATAGGGCTTGTAGATCTCCTCGACCCGGCTCAGCGCTTCCTCCACCGGAAGCTTGTGCCGGTAGATCTCGTGGTTCTCGCTGACAATCCGCGCCACCGTGCCCAGGCCGCCGGCCACACGGATGGAGCGGCTGTTCGCATAGGTCGGCAGGCGGCCCTCGAACATCTTGGGATCGAGCTCGTAGGGCTCCCGGTTCACGTCCAGATAGGCTCTGGGGAAGTGGGCCCGCAGAAGCGGCGCGCCCAGGGGCACGACATGGGCGAAGAGATCGTCCACATAGGCATCTTCCGAACGCCTGATGGCATTCTCGTCGAGACGGGATGAGGCCAGGAAGCTTCTGGAATACTGGCGTCCCGAATGGGGGGAATTGAAGACGAAGGGCACCCGTTGATCGGCCGGGCACAATACTTCAAACGCGGGCAAGCCGTTAAAGTCAGCTTCAAAGGGCATTTGAAAGGCAGTCAGCTTTTCATCCGTCAAATGATGTGTCCCGTCTTATGTGTCGCCATCGTGCCAAGGAATTGTCCTACAGTCCACTCTCATGGCCGCAAAAGCCCGCGTCATCGTGACATTTGTTCCCGGCCTGGCTGCAGTCGGACAAATACGGAGGAAGGCGAAGAGGCGGCGCCAGGCGGGAATTGACCGGGTTTGACCGCGCCCGGCAGCGGGCGCACGGGCCGTCCGTGGCCTGGCCGCCGCCGTCTGCGTCCGGTGCGCAACAAATCTGTGCAAACGCTGCGGCGGTTCTATCCACACGGCGATCTGAAAGAACCAATTCTCCCTATCATTCTGTGGAATTCGAGCTATAACCGGCAGAAGAGACCCGGACAGCCAACGCATACCTAGGAGATTGGTCGATCACGATGCCACGTATCCTGCTTGCCGAAGATGATAATGACATGCGCCGTTTTCTGGCAAAGGCGCTGGAAAATGCCGGTTATGATGTCGTGTCGTTCGATAACGGAAAAAGCGCTTATGAGCGCCTGCGCGAGGAGCCGTTTTCCCTTCTCCTGACCGACATTGTCATGCCTGAGATGGACGGGATAGAACTGGCGCGCCGGGCGACCGAACTCGACCCCGATCTCAAGGTGATGTTCATTACCGGGTTTGCCGCAGTGGCGCTCAATCCGGAATCCGACGCACCGAAGGACGCCAAGGTCCTGTCAAAACCCTTTCATTTGAAAGACCTTGTGCAGGAAGTGGAGCGAATGCTGGCGGCTTGAGGCCGGGGCCGGAAAAAGAGTGTCGATAGGGTCCGGAATTTTTGCCGGATCGGTGAAAAGGGGGGTTGCACAGATCGGCGTTCCCCGTTATATCGCACTCCACCACGGCGTTGGGGCGTCGGAGGACCGAGTAAATTCGGGCGTGTAGCTCAGCGGGAGAGCACTTCGTTGACATCGAAGGGGTCACAGGTTCAATCCCTGTCACGCCCACCATTATAGCGCTGATTGAGGTTTCATGAAGCGCGGGTTGATCTGAAGCCGGGCGCAAATTCTGCTGCTGCTTCGTGACCAGCCGGAAACACCCGGGCGCCTCTGGCGCTCATTTGGTTTAAAGAAGCAGGACCCTCTCGGGGGAGAATGACATGAAGATCAAGAACTCGCTCAAAGCACTGATGACGCGCCACCGGGACAACCGCATGGTTCGCCGTAAAGGCCGCGTCTACATCATCAACAAGAAAAACCCGCGTTTCAAAGCACGTCAGGGCTGAGCCCCGCCGCAGCGCTTCGCGTTGCGGGCTTGTGAAACACGTTGCGGGTGAGGCACTTAAGCTGCCGATCCCGGCGCAACGGCGGCTGTTGCAGCCAGTGCGCACGAAGATGTGTCAAATTCCAGGATTGACCACCGCGTTCAACGATTCATAATCGTCGGATGCGGATTTTTGTATTTGCCCTTCTCTATGTACTGAGCGCGTCCCTGGCGGGCGCACAGACCGTTCCCGAGCTGGGGCCGGAAGTCGATCCGCCGTCGGCGGAAGATTTCATCCCGCTGCCGGAGGCGCTTCCCCAGGAGGGAGGCAAAGTGGTGGTGGAGGACGCGGATCCGGACACGGAGAAATCCCGTCTCGAGCAGCTTTATTCCGATCTGGCCGAAGCGAAGTCCCCGAAATCCGCCGAACGGATCGCGCGGGAAATCCAGTTGATCTGGATGGAATCGGGCAGTGATACGGTCGATGTGCTGATGTCGCGAGCGGGCAGGGCCATCCAGTCGGAAAACGCCGCCCTTGCCCTCGATTTCCTCGATGTGGTGGTGATCCTGAACCCGTCCTACGCGGAGGGCTGGAACCGCCGTGCGACCGTCCATTACATGCGTGAGGACTTCGGCAAGTCCCTTGTCGATATCGAGCGCACGCTCGCCCTGGAACCACGTCACTGGGGTGCCCTGTCCGGACTGGCGATCATCCAGCGCCGCCTGGGCTTCGAGGAGGAGGCGCTGGTCACCTTTCGCCAGGCGCTGGAGATCAATCCGGGTCTGGAGAATGCCGCCAAGGCGATCGAGGATCTGGAGAAGGACGCCGAGGGCGAGGGGGTCTGAAGACGACCGGTGGCAGTCCTGACTTCCGACGTCGACCGGAACCCGGGTCTTTGCCCAATTCCGGGCGGAAGGATCCGCTGATCCGGCGCCGTTCCGCAACAGGGCAGCGCGCCCAGTGGGAATCACAAAAAAAGGCGGCCCCGGGGACCGCCTTCATTCAACCGATTAGACCGTCAGATGCCGCCCTGTCCGTCACTGCCGACAAAGGCAATCCGCAACATGTTGGTTGACCCGGGTGTGCCGAAGGGCACGCCCGCAGTGACGATGATCCGCTGGCCGGGCTTGGCGTATTCTTCCGAATAGGAAATCCGGCAGGCGCGGTCGATCATGTCGTCCTCGTTGGCCGCATCCTCGCTGACCACGCAATGGAGACCCCAGGCGAGCGAAAGCCGCCGTGCGGTTGCCAGAACGGGAGAGAGCACGATCACGGGGCAGGCGGGCCGCTCGCGCGCGGCACGCAGGCCGGTGGCGCCCGACGTGGTGTAGCAGACGACGGCAGCCAGATTGAGCGTTTCGGCAATCTGCCGGGCGGCTGCGGAAATCGCATCCGCCCCGGTGGCTTCCGGCTCGGTCCGCTGCGCATAGATGATATTCTGGTAGTTCGGGTCCCGTTCCACCTCATGGGCGATCTTGTCCATCGTGGAAACGGCCTCGACGGGAAAGCTGCCGGCAGCCGATTCGGCAGACAGCATCACCGCGTCAGCTCCCTCGAACACGGCGGTCGCCACATCGGAGACCTCCGCGCGGGTGGGGACCGGCGAGGTGATCATGGATTCGAGCATCTGGGTGGCCACCACGACGGGCTTGCCGGCCCGGCGGCAGGCGCGAGTGATGCGCTTCTGCAGGCCGGGGACCTGTTCCAGGGGCATTTCCACACCGAGGTCGCCGCGGGCCACCATGATGGCGTCGGAGAGCTCGATGATTTCATCGAGGCGGCCGATGGCCTGGGGCTTTTCGATCTTGGCGAGAACGCCGGCGCGACCGCGGGTGATCTTGCGCACTTCGGCGAGATCGTCCGGACGCTGAACGAAGGACAGGGCGACCCAGTCGACATTCTGGTCGAGTGCCGCAATGAGGTCCCTGTGATCCTTGTCCGTCATGGCGCTGGTGGCGATTTCGGAGTCCGGAACGCTGACGCCCTTGCGGTCGGACAGCTTGCCGCCGACGATCACTTCCGTGACGGCGGAGGTGGCGCTGGCTTTCACGACCTTGAGCTGTACCTTGCCGTCATCCAGCAACAGCCGGTGCCCCGGTTCGAGAGCCTGGAGGATTTCCGGATGGGGAAGGTGAACCCGGTTGACGTCACCGCCGGATTTGTCGGCATCCAGCGTGAAGGATGCGCCGTTCTCGAGCATGACGGGACCGTTGGTAAAGGTTCCCACCCGCAGTTTCGGACCCTGGAGATCTGCAAGAATGCCGATCGGTCGTCCGACCTTTTCCTCGACAGAACGGATGCGTTCCACAAGCATCTTCAGACGATCATGATCTGTATGGCTCATGTTGATACGGAACACATCCGCACCGGAGCGGTACAGTTTTTCAATGATGTCTTCGTCTGAGGAGGAGGGACCGAGAGTTGCCAGAATTTTTACTCGCCGGTTTCGCCTCATCGCCCACCTGTTCCCTGTTGCACGGGTTCGGTCAGCTGAACTGTCCAGCTGCTCTGTTCGCCCGTGTCGATTTCAAAAAAGCCTGTCCGCTCAAAGCCGCGGGCCACACAGTCTTCAATTCCGCGAATGGTGAATTCCTTTTCCCGGGTGCACATGAACGCCCGGCCTCCCCATTCTCCGAATTGATCGTAATCAACTGCGTAGATGTAATAGTAGCGTGACACAAGTGCACCCGGTACCAGCGTTTCGCAGGAATTGGAGGAAAGATTCCACCATCCCTCGGTGACCCAGTCGGTTTTGTCCTTGTAACCGATGGCCACGCCAACCTGACTGTCGGTCTTGTTACAGAGCCGCAGGTCAGCCTTCGCTTCGTCGCTGGTTGTCGGGAGAAACAGCATGGAGAGAAGAGCGGCACAGACAGTTTTCAGCGGCGCGCCAACACGTGCCCGAGACCTATCCTGCTTCCGTTCCCCAAACTCAAACATATGCAGTCGTTCACTTTGCTGCTTTACAGACATTCGCTTTTTGCGTTGACGAGGAGTGCTTGTCAACGTCGTTAACAGGATCAGGAGCGCTTTCGCCCAATCTTGGTACCGGAAACCGCCCACATACTTCTGCCCAAGGGAACGGTCCCCCTCTATGAGGTCAGAAATGGGGCGGGAACATGACCGGATCTCCGGTGTTGGAATTTACCCGTCGATAAACCGTGGGAGACGGGAAGGGTCTTGGCAAAACTGCATGTGACTCCAAGGCTAATTCACTGGCCGGGCGGATTTCAGCCGACGCGAATCATAGGCAGGTTCGGGTCGATCCGGCTTGGTTCCGGGCTCGGTTTGCCGTAAACCTGTGCGGCAGATATTTCGCATCTCCAGAGACCTTCCACGAAACGTGCAATGACAGATTCAGCAGCCACGGCCGGCGAGGCCTTTCAGCCGACGGAATATATCGACGGCGACCCCGGGTCAGGCATCCTGCTCCTGTGCGATCACGCGTGCAACGCGGTCCCGCCGGGCTATGGGAGCCTGGGAGTTCCTCCGGAACAGTTCGAGCGCCATATCGGTTACGATATCGGGGCGCGCGCGGTCACGCTCGAACTGGCCAGGCGGCTCGGCGCACCGGCCTGTCTGACGACCTACTCCCGCCTGCTGATCGATCCGAATCGCGGCGCTGACGACCCGACCCTGATCATGCGCCTGTCGGACGGCGCCGTGGTTCCCGGCAATGCGGCGGTGGATGCAGCCGAACGCTCCCGCCGGATCGAGGCCTACCACCGGCCCTATCACCAGCTGATCGCGCGGACACTCGACACGATGCTGGCCGTGGCTGACCCGCCGGTGATCTTTTCGATCCACAGTTTCACGCCCGTGTGGCGCGGGGTGCCGCGGCCCTGGCATGTGACGGTCCTGTGGGACAGCGATCCGAGGGCCGTCGAGCCGCTGCTGGCGGGGCTGCGCGCCCAGGAGGGGCTGGTCGTCGCAGACAACGAGCCTTATGACGGGGCTCTCAAAAACGACACAATGTACCAGCACGCAACGCGCCGGGGATTGGCCCAGGCACTGCTCGAACTGCGTCAGGACCTTATCGCCGACGCGGCCGGCGCGCTGGAGTGGGCAGACCGGCTGGAACCTGTCCTGAGAGATGTCTCCCGGCTGCCGGAGTGCCGGCAGATCCGGCATTTCAAATCGCGCTGCGACGCCGACTGAGGGCGGGCAGCCTGTTACGGGAAAGGAATTCGAGGGCATGGACGAACAGACCAGAGTGGAATTGGAAGCCGCGGTGTTCCGGCGCCTTGTGGAGCACCTGCGCGGCCGCACCGATGTCCAGAACATCGATCTGATGAACCTGGCGGGCTTCTGCCGCAACTGCCTGTCCAACTGGTATCAGGACGCGGCCGGGGAAAAGGGGATCGAACTGGACAAGGCGGCAGCCCGCGAAGTGGTCTATGGCATGCCCTATGACGAATGGAAGGCGAAATACCAGTCGGAAGCCTCGGCGGAGCAGCAGGCCGCCTTCGAGAAAAACAAACCGCAGCACTGATGTCGCCGCGGTTTTGCACCGGTGCTGCTTGACGGAGTCGCGCAAGTCTGGCACGGCACGGTCGGATTTCAGCGGCTGCCAGGGAATCGTTTCTGGAACCGGCAGCCGGTTTCAACCAACCAAGAAGACGACAGAAGGAGAACTGAGTTCATGTCCGATCCGGGTGGAGTGGCAGCCGATCAGCTGCGGGCATTCGTGGAACGCATCGAGCGCCTTGAAGAAGAAAAGAAAGTCATCTCGGATGACATCAAGGACGTATACGCCGAGGCAAAGGGCAACGGCTACGATGTGAAGATCCTGCGCAAGGTCGTGTCGCTGCGGAAAAAGCAGCCGCATGAGCGTGAGGAAGAGGAAGCCGTGCTGGATCTTTACATGCATGCACTCGGCATGGCCGGTCAGGCACCGTCCGAAGGCTGAAACGGCTTATCCGGTTCCGGTAATGCAGACAAGAAGAGCGGCTCAGACGGGCCGCTCTTTTTTCGTTTCCGGCAGGTGCGATCAGCGTGCGAAGCGGACCGGCAGGACAACGATGGCGGGGCCTTCGAACCGGTCGGTGCGCAGTCCGGCGTAGGGATCGATCTCGAAGCTCGCAGCAACAAAGCGGTTGCCGGGCATCATGACGTTTTCAAGCGCGCGCTGGTTGGGATGGCTCAACCCGGCGAAGGTCTGATGGCGCGTGGTGCCGGCGCCTGAGAGCAGCGTCGGCGCGGACTTGTCCGGCAGGCTCGCAAAACCGGCGAGCGGGTCGATGATCTGGTCACGCGGTATGCGTCCGGACACGGAGGGCAGTTTCCGGCCGTTGGTGGCGGGTGCTGCGGGGCCGGTGCGGCTCTCGGAGCGCTGCTGTGGCACGCCTGCGGATGGCCGCAGCGCGCTGTTCAGGCTCTGGGGCGCGGCACTCGCGGAGGCATAGGCGAGTGTCGTTTCAGGACGTGGGGCCGGCAGCGGGGAGGGGACCGTTCCCGTTGCCGCCGCGATTGCGGCTACCGGATCGGAGGCGGTCGCACCATCGGCAAGGCCGAGGGTTTCAGCCGCCGTCCTGGCCGCATTGCTCAGGTCGGTCCGGGGTTTTTGAACCGGCGCACGGGCGACCTGAAACCGGGCATCGATTTCGTCGCCGGTCGGGGCTGGAGCGCCGGAGTCCAGCGCGAAACGCTGGGCGTCGAGCGTATTGGGCGCGGGAGGCGGAGCGGCGGCTACCGGAGCCGGCGGTGTGGGCGCTGCGGCCGCTGCGGCTGGTGCCACGTCTTCCGGCTTGAGGATCGGCTCGGCGCTGGCGACGACGATCGGCTCCTCGGGCGTTTCCGGTTTTTTCTCCAGTACCTTGCGTGTCGGGATCGGCGGATTTTCCAGAACCGGAGAGGCTTCCGCGGTCAGGGGCGCGGGCGGCTTGGCGCCGACTGCGCCCGGACGCTGGTTCTGTTCACCACGATTGTTGCCGCCAAAGAGGCTGGCGAACAGGTTGCCGCCACCGGCGGGCTTGTCGTTGCTTGTGGCGACCGGGATCGGGGTTCCGGGTTTGGTCAGGCTCTGGTCCCGGGTGCTGGCGGGACGGGTGCTGGACGCGGGGCGGCTGTTGGAGGCGACGATTGTCGGCCGTGAGGAGCCGCGGCTGCCGGAGCGCGATTCCGCAAGCGCGAGCTTGTAGCCGCTCAAGGGCTTGCCGTCGGACGGGATGTGCAGGGTCTTGCCGTCCGGGAAGACCTTGGCGAGCTGCGAACGGGTCATGCGCGGCCAGTGGCGGACCGTGCCGGTATCCATGTGGACGAATGGCGACCCCGAACGCGGATAATAGCCGACGCCGCCCACTTGCTTGCGCAGGCCGGTTGCCCGCAGCTTGGCGAGATTGACGCCGGGAATGTAGAAGTCCATCGCCTTGCCAAGCGTATGCTGGCTGTTTTTCGCAACACCGGAAGAGCGCTTGCGCAGCATGTTGTTGGTTGCCGGAGAGCGGTAACTGGAGACGACGTTGATCGGTTCACGGGCGCCGACGTTCTGGTAGACTTCCCAGACCAGATCCAGAAGTTCCGGATCCATCTTGATGATTTCGTTGCGCCGCCAGTCGCGCAGGAAGCGGTTGGCCTCGCGCAAACCTTCGGGCAGATAGCGGCCGTTTTTCTTGAAGGTGATCGAAACACGCTCTTTGGTATGCGTATTGTACAGCTTCAGGGTACGGGTTTCCGCCTGTGCGGCACCCGTCAGGAAGGCACACACAATTGCCAGCGCGCCGACCGCTGTTGCAACATCTTTCAGCCAATCGACGGCGTCGAAATCAAACAACCGTTTACGCAAAATCTGTCTCGCCGTGTTTGATGGCTTCACCCATCCCGTGCTCCCCAGCAGGTGACCCATGCTAACTGCAGCAGGTTAAGAAGTTTTTACCCTAATTTCATTCGCGCAATAATCGTTGCGGAAATACAACGGCGCAACAGGAAATTCGAGAAAAGCCTTCCGCAGATCTGCATACCGGCAGAATGCGTCAAAAAATCGTCCGAAGTCCGTCGGTCGGCGAGGGCGATTGGTCAAGGGACCTTCGGCAGGAAATCAGCATATCTGCCGGAGGGCGCGGGTTCGGGCGGTCTCAGGCGGCCGCGTCCTCCAGACCGTATTCCTTCAGCTTGCGATACAGAGTCGACCGGCCGATGCCCAGGCGCTTGGCGACTTCCGTCATGCGGCCCGAGTAGTGGGTGATGGCGGTGCGAATCATTTCTTCCTCGATATCGGTCAGTTTGCGCACATGGCCGTCCTGATCGAGAGTGCGCATGAACCCGAAGGGAGCGGCCTGTTCGAAGCCGGTGCGAGGCGCGGAATGGGCGGCAGGGTCCTGCGGTCTTGCGCCGGTTTGCGCCGGAGGAGCGGGCGCGGGAGCCGGTGCCGACGCTTCGGCGGGAGCCGCAAGACCGGCGGGAGCGGAGGATGGCGCCGCGGGCTGATCGACAGCGGCGGCGACCTGCGGAAAATCGTGAACCGTCAGTTGCGGGCCGTCACACAGGACAACGGCCCGGAAAACGGCATTTTCCAGTTGCCGGATGTTGCCCGGCCAGTGATAGGCCTGAAGCATGGCAAGGGTGTCCGCGCTCACGCCGGCAACCTGGGGCTTGCGTTCCTCGGCGGCGAATCTGGCCAGGAAATGGCGCGTCAGGGCGGGGATATCCTCACGCCGGTCGCGCAGGGGCGGAATCCAGATCGGAAAGACGTTGAGCCGGTAGTAGAGATCCTCCCGGAACGCGCCGTCCTTGACCTGATCGATCAGGCGGCGGTTCGTCGCGGAAATCAGCCGGAAATCCACCTTGACCGGGCGCCGGGCGCCGATCGGATCGATCTCGCCTTCCTGGATGGCCCGCAGCAGCTTGACCTGGACTTCCTGCGGCAGTTCGCCGACCTCGTCGAGAAACAGCGTGCCGCCGTGGGCTTCCTGGAACTTGCCGACGTGCTTGTCGACGGCACCGGTGAACGCGCCCTTCTCGTGGCCGAAGAGAATCGATTCAACCAGATTTTCCGGAATGGCGCCGCAATTCACCGTCACCAGAGGCTTGGATTTGCGGTCGCTTGACCCCTGGATGGCGCTGGCGATCATTTCCTTGCCGACACCGCTTTCCCCCTCGATGAGGATGGGAATATTCGAGGCTGCGGCGCGCTTGCCGAGATTGATCACCCGTTCCATGGCCGGGGAATGGGTGATGATGTCGGCGAAGGTCAGTGTGCCCGACGCCTGCTTGCGGAACCGGGTGATCTCGTCCTCGAGGGCCGAGGTCTTCAGCAGATTGCGGATCGACACGTTCAGCCGTTCCGGGGCAACGGGCTTGACGGCAAAGTCCTGGGCGCCGGCATTCATGACGCTGACGACCGTGTCGATGCCGCCATGAGCCGTCTGGACGATGACCGGCGTGGCGATCCTGTCGCCGCGCAGCCGCTGCAGGACACCGAGGCCGTCCAGTTCCGGCATGACCATGTCCAGGATGATCAGATCGATTTCGCTGGCTTCCGGTCCGGTCATGATGCGCACGGCTTCCGCGCCGTTTTCCGCAGTCTTGAACCGGTAGCCGAACTTGACGACCGCTTCCTGAAGCAGTCGCCGCTGGATCGGATCGTCGTCTACAATGAGAATTTTACCGCTGATAGCTTGCATTTGCCGGCCGGACCCGTCCCGATTTGTCTCGTTTCGAACCATTCTGGTCGCAATTGGGTAAACAAATCGTCCAGGGCAAGGCAAAAAAGTTTGGCATTAGCAATTGCGGGGCCATGCTGGACCGGCCTACTAATTCGGTACCAGACATGCAGAAGCCTCTCGCAGGCGACCGTTTACCGGAGAAAGAAATGCCGAAGATGCCGCTTCCCGTTTTTGCGCCTCAGTCTTCTTCGTCCGCCGATCTCGGGCATCTGCCCGAGTGGAACCTGGCGGATCTGTATCCGGCGCCCGACGCACCGGAGGTGGCCGCGGATCTGAAAGAGAGCCTGGACCGGTCGAAGACCTTCGAAACCTCCTACAAGGGCCGCCTTGCGGAAATGGCGCAGGACAATGTGGCGGCGCTGGTCACCGCGATCCGGGCCTATGAGGAACTGGAAGATCTCATGGGCCGGCTGGTCTCCTTCGCGGGACTGGTCTACGCGGAGAACACCATCGACCCTGCTTCGCAGAAATTCTATGGCGACGTGCAGGAGCAGATCACCACCGCCAGTTCCCACCTCCTGTTCTTTACCCTGGAACTGAACAAGATCGACGACGCGGTGATGGATGCGGCTCTGCAGGATCCGCAGCTCGGTCATTACCGTCCGTGGATCGAGGATCTGCGCAAGGGCAAGCCCTATCAGCTCGAGGATCGGGTCGAGCAGCTTTTCCACGAGAAATCCGTCACCGGCGCAGGCGCCTGGAACCGTCTCTTCGACGAGACCATGGCGTCGCTGAAATTCGATGTCGACGGCGAGGAACTGGCCATCGAACAGACGCTCAACCTGCTTGTCGATCCGTCACCGGAAAAGCGCCGGCTTGCCTCGCAGGCGCTGACGAAAACCTTCAACGAGAACCTGCGAACCTTCACGCTCATCACCAACACGCTTGCCAAGGACAAGGAGATTTCCGACCGCTGGCGGAATTTTTCCGATGTCGCCGACAGTCGCCATCTGGCGAACCGTGTCGAGCGGGAGGTCGTGGACGCCATGGTTGCCGCCGTCCGGGATGCGTATCCGCGCCTGTCGCACCGCTACTACAAGCTGAAGGCCAAATGGCTGGGCGTGGAGCAGCTCAATACCTGGGACCGCAATGCGCCGCTTCCCGATGCCGATACACGGGTCATCCCCTGGGACGAAGCCAGGACGACAGTGCTTTCGGCCTACAGCACCTTCTCTCCGGACATGGCCGAGATCGCCGGGCGCTTCTTCGAAAAGGGCTGGATCGATGCACCGGCCCGCCCGGGCAAGGCGCCGGGCGCCTTTGCTCATCCGACGGTGCCCAGTGCGCATCCCTATGTGCTGGTCAACTACCAGGGCAAGGTCCGCGACGTGATGACCCTCGCGCACGAACTGGGTCACGGGGTCCATCAGGTGCTTGCGGGACCCAACGGGCCGCTGATGGCACCGACCCCGCTGACACTGGCGGAAACCGCGAGTGTCTTCGGTGAAATGCTGACATTCAAATCCCTGCTGGCCAAGGCGGACAATCCGCAGACGCGCAAGATCATGCTGGCCTCCAAGGCCGAGGACATGATCAACACCGTGGTCCGGCAGATCGCCTTCTATACCTTCGAGCGCAAGGTGCACACGGAGCGGCGCAACGGCGAATTGACCGCCGAAAAGATCGGCGAACTGTGGCTGTCCGTCCAGGGCGAGAGCCTGGGGCCGGCGATCCGGCTGAACGAGGGCTACGAGTCCTTCTGGACCTATATTCCGCATTTCATCCATTCGCCTTTCTACGTCTATGCCTATGCGTTCGGCGACTGTCTGGTGAACTCGCTCTATGCGGTCTACGAAGAGGCGGAGGCCGGGTTTCAGGAGAAGTATTTCGATCTCCTGAAGGCAGGCGGCACCAAGCATCATTCCGAGCTGCTCGCGCCGTTCGGTCTCGATGCCACCGATCCGGATTTCTGGAAGAAGGGTCTTTCGGTGATCGAACGCATCATCGACGAACTCGAAGAACTCGATCAGGCCTGAGACCGGACACCGCCGCATGAAACCAGAATCCGCACCGCCGTTCCGGCATTCACCCTATGACGGATCAAGCCAGCCCTTCACGGTCGGTCTGAAACCGCTCGACGAGGAGGCTTTTCTGGAGCCGGACCCGTTGCTTGGCGCATATCTGGACGAGAAGGACCGGTTGTTTGCCGCGGACCTGGAGACGGTATTCCGGGCCGAGGACGGCACGGAGGCGGCCCAGGCGGAAGTGCTGGATCTCGTCACCGGAAACCTGGAGCGGTTCCACGGCGGAACGCACCGCTGCGGTTCCGATGCGGTGGAGATCCCGGCTGCGGGGCGGATCGTGCGGTTGTCGGAAGGACCTGCCCTTCTCACCGCCTCGCGGCTCGTTCAGGAAGACCTCATCATCATGCGGCCCGGCTGCGACGGCTATCGTCTGGCGGCGGCCTCCCTGTGTTTTCCGTCGTCCTGGTCGCTTGGCGAGAAATTCGGCCAGTCCATGACCGGAATTCACGAGAATGTGCCCGGGTTCAACGGTGAACGCATGGGCAAGACCGTGGCGCGGCTGTTCGAGAACCTGAAGCCGGGCCAGCTTATCGGCAGGTTCAACTGGTCGGTCTACCCGGACGGGGACCTGCATCATCCGCGTCCCAAGCAGATCCGCCCCGAAATTTCCGGTGAGGCGCTCGCCCGGCTGTTTCTGCGGGTGGAGCGCCAGACCCTGCGGCGGCTGCCCGGAAGCGGCGATATCCTGTTCACGATCAAGATCCATCACGACCCGCTCGCCGCGCTGGAGGCTCACGAGGATCGGGCCAGGCTCGCTGCAGGCCTCAGGCAGCAGCTTCTCGAACTGGATGCGGACCAGCTCGCCTACAAGGGGCTGACCGCCACCCGCGATGCGCTCGCGGAGGCTCTCGAAGGACTTTCGGTCGCAGCGCAATAGCACGGGCGGGACTGGATATTGTCGGGCCTCCGCATATGTAGACGATGACACCATGCCTCGAAAATGGAGCCCGTAACCGCATGCCGCAGTCCAAAGACCGGGAAAGCAACCGGTTCAGCGCCCGCATGGGCCGCTATGCCAGGGTCGGCACGAACATGGGCGGAATCGCCGCCAAGGTTGCCGGCGCGAGGCTGTTCGGCATGGAACTGGACAATGCGAAGAACGCGACGGAACTGGCGGCGGCGCTGGGTGGTCTCAAGGGGCCGCTGATGAAGGTCGCGCAGCTCCTGTCGACCATCCCCGACGTTCTGCCGCCGGAATATACGACGGAGCTGGCCAAGTTGCAGGCGAATGCTCCGCCCATGGGCTGGGCCTTCGTGAAGCGCCGGATGCGCGCGGAACTCGGGGCCGACTGGCAAAGCCGCTTCGAGGACTTCGGCCGGGAGCCGGCGGCGGCCGCCTCGCTCGGGCAGGTTCATCGCGCCGTCGGGCATGACGGCAGGATCCTGGCCTGCAAGCTGCAGTATCCGGACATGGCGTCCGCGGTGGAAGCGGATCTCAAGCAGCTGCAAATGCTGTTTTCCGTTCACCGGCGCATGAGCCCGGCCATTGACACGCGGGAGATCGCCAAGGAAATCAGCGCCCGGGTGCGCGAAGAACTCGATTATGTGCGCGAGGCGGCCCATATCGCCATGTACCAACGGATACTCGCCGACAGCAGCCGTATCCGTGTGCCGGAGGTGGTCGAACCGCTTTCGACCGGGCGGCTGCTCACCATGGGCTGGCTGGCCGGGAAACCGCTTCTGGACTTCAAGGAGCACAGCCAGGAGGAGCGCAATCTTCTCGCGGAGACCATGTTCCACGCCTGGTGGCATCCCTTCAGTCATTTCGGCGTCATTCACGGCGATCCGCACCTGGGCAACTATACGGTTTTCGAAACCGACGGGGCACCGGCGGGCATCAATCTTCTGGACTATGGCTGCATCCGTGTCTTTCCGGAAAGTTTTGTCGAAGGCGTGGTCGATCTCTATCGCGGCCTGCTGGAGGGCGACGACGCGCGCGTCGTGTCCGCCTATGAACGCTGGGGCTTCAGGAACCTCAAGAAGGAGGTGATCGAGGTTCTCAACATCTGGGCGCGCTTCATCTACGGCCCGCTTCTGACCGATCGTGTCCGCTCGGTCGCGGACGGCGTTTCGGCGGCCGAATACGGCCGCAAGGAAGCTTTCCGGGTTCACAGTGCGCTGAAGGAACTCGGTCCGGTCACTGTGCCGCAGGAATTCGTCTTCATGGACAGGGCGGCCATCGGCCTCGGGGGGGTGTTTCTTCACCTGCGGGCGGAAGTGAATTTCTTTCGCCTGTTCAACGAGCAGATCGAGGGTTTCGAAGCCGCGACGGTCCGCCGCCGGCAGGATGAGGTGCTCGCGGCGGCCGGGCTGCCGACGGCGGCGCACACGGCCTGATGCGGGGTCGTCGGTCAGGCGAAATCCGCGGCCGGGCGGGCCGCAGGCAAAAAGTCGCGCCCGCAAAGCGCGATTCTGCATGCGGGCACATTGCCCAAGGGGAAAACTTTATTGTATGAAGGCAGCCGAAGATCGCAAATCCTGGGGGACTTTATGTCTGACGATAACGCTCCGGCAATGGACTATGACGCTCACGAGCGGACTTATGAAGGGTTCATCCACTTCTCCAAGGTCGGCACTCTCTCCGTCCTGACCGTCATGGTGTGCCTGATCATGTTCAGTTTCGGTGGTACCGCCGCGGCTATTTTCGGCTGGCTGATGCTGATCGCCACCTTCGTTGCCGCCGCGGTCGGGCTCGCACTGGGTGCCTCCGGCTGGATCCCGCCTGCGGCGGTGTTCGTCCTGTCCGGCATTCTGGCGATCCTGACGGTCTGATCCGTCTGTTCCTGCAGTCCGCCTTGCGGAAAGGCGCGGTTCGTTCCGCGCCTTTTGTCTTGAGTGGCACAGGCTCTGGTATAAGCAGGGGTCATGAGCCCGTCCGCGCCCGTCTCCTTTGTTTACGATCCTCCGTCAGAGCCCTATCTGACTGTCATCCATGCGGATGACGAACTGCTCGTGGTGGACAAGCCGAGCGGGCTTCTGAGTGTTCCGGGCAAAGCCGCCGAACATTCCGACTGTCTTGAGTACAGGGCTCGGGAGGTCCATGGGCAGGCGCGCATCGTTCACCGGCTGGATATGGATACCTCCGGCGTGATGGTCCTGGCGATGAACCCGCGGGCGCATCGCCATCTCGGTCTCCAGTTCGAACGGCGCAAAACCGCCAAGACCTATGTCGCCGAGATTTGGGGCCATCCGGCCGCCGAGGAAGGCGAGATCGATCTGCCGCTGGTGTGCGACTGGCCGAACCGGCCGAAGCAGATGGTCAGTCACGAACATGGCCGCGCGGCGCTGACGCGCTGGAAGGTTCTGGACCGGCGCGAGCGCACGACACGCGTCAGACTGTTTCCCCATACGGGACGATCCCACCAGCTCCGGGTGCATATGCTTGCCCTGGGCCATCCGATCATCGGCGACAGATTTTATGCGCAGGGAGCGGCCCTGAGCGCCTGTACGCGGCTGGCCCTGCATGCGGAAAGCCTCGAACTGCATCATCCGGCGGACGGCGTGCGGGTCCTTTTTGAAAGCCCGTGCCCCTTCTGACCCGGAGCAGTCCGTGCGCAGGCGAAGGCGCTCGTGTTCGCCCGTCTGACATTCATCGATTTCAAGGCCCTTTGAGGGATCTTGCCGGGGTCAGCACATGAACTCGGGGTAAAGGTCCTGCATGCGCGGGCCGCAGATCCGGTTCACGACCTCGATCTCGTCATCCGTCAACTGCGCCGGCTCCTGATAGGACACGGCCGGTGTCATGTCGTTTGCGGAGTTCGGTTTCCAGGTGTTGATCTTCGTGTCGGCAACATCCGCCCTGATGCCTCGCAGGCCGGAAAAGGCCTCGATATCGCGGATGTTCCGGTCCAGATCGCCGGTCAGATCCTCATAGCGGACCACATGCAGCATCGCAGGCAGGTTGCGGAACCCGTTCTTCTTCAGAACGGCGACGACTTCGGTGTTTGCCTGCCATTCCTGACAGGCTTCGATCAGCTTTTGCCGGCTGGTCAGCCAGTTCTTCGACTTCTGGGATTTGATGACGTCAAAAACATTCCGGTAGATATAGATGCATCTGAGATCCGCGATCAGGTCCGCCATCTTCACCACTTGCGGGAACGCAAGCTTTGGAACCTTCGCCGCCCATACCTCTTTGCCGATCGCCTTGGTCGCTTCATCGTGATGCTGGCGGTAAAAGTGAACGGCGCCGGTCAGGGCGTGTCTGGCGAAATCTCCCGGCAGGTCCAGGCCGACCATCCAGTAGTCGACGTTCCCGGCGAGAATGTTTTCCCATTCGAACTTGTGTCTCGCCTCGTTGTTCTGGAGGTGCAGAAGCTCCCTGTGGGCGAAGTCACAGAGTTCGGTCAGGCGGCGTCCGGTGAACTCGCCATAGCAGATGCCGTTTTCCGAGCTGGTGATCAATCGCTGAAGAAGGGTCGTGCCTGAACGGGTGGTGGGAGAGGTGACGATGATGGGTCCGGAAGGCATAAGGGCTGGATCGCCTTTTCTATGTGGGTGTCGTGGCGCTTGTCGAGAATCGGAACTGTCGTCACGCTACCACATCCGGCAAAACCGGTCGAAACACGGCCAATCCTCCGCGATCTGCGGAGCGTCATTCCGGTATGTCGCCGCAAGGCGGGCAGGGCGAGGGCCGGGTCCGCAGCCGCCCCTTGCCGGTCAGCCGGGTCCCGGACCGTCCAGAACCAGGGTCGATTGTATGGGATGCCCGTCAGCGTCCGTTCAGCCAGTGACGGGTCTGTTCCAGGGGGGAGGGAGACTGGATGCCCTGATCTGCATCAGGGGGCGCTGCCGGTCAGGCGGTTTCAGCCCTGGCCGACGCGGCCGATGCCTTCACGGGCCAGCTTGTTGGAATTGTCCAGCGAAATGGCCTTGGTGTAATTCCGGCGTGCGTCCTTCTGCTTGCCGAGCATTTCCAGGGCAAGGCCGCGGTTCGCCCAGGCAATGGAGGAGTTCCGGTCAAGGTTGACGGCCATGGACAGATCGGAGAAGGCAGCGTTCGGGTCATTGACCGCGATATAGGCGATGCCGCGGGCGGTATAGGGCGCGGCAGCCTTAGGATTGAGGCCGATCGCGGTCGCGAAGTCCTCGATTGCCCGGTTGTTCTGGTTCTGCGCCTGATAGATCAGACCGCGATTGTAGAAGGCACGGGCGTCGCTGCTGTCGCGGGAAATCACGGAATTGAAATCCGCCAGGGCGGCGTTGAAATTGCCCTGCTGGCGGTAGATGTTGCCGCGCCCGACATAGGCAACGTCATAATCGGGTTTGATGTTGATCGCGCGGGTGTAATCGGCAATCGCCAGGTCGTTCTGGTTCAGCCGGCGGTAGACAAGTGCCCGGTTGGCATAGGTCTGGTAGGACTGGGGATCGAGCTGCAGCGCCCTGTTGAAGTCTTCCACCGCCTTGTCGAGCTTCCCGGCCTGACCATAGGCAATGCCGCGCGTGGAGTAGGCGTGGGCGTCCGAGGGATTGGCCTCGATCACTGCCGTCAGGGAGGCGATATTGGTGGAAGAGCCGGCAGAGGTGTTGATCGGTACGTCGTTATAGACGCCGCCGGCATTGCATGCCGCCAGAAGCGTCGCCAGACCGAACAATGTGGCAAAGGGCAGAAGTTTGCGCATGCGGCACATGTGATCTCTTATGGTCAAGGGACTGGACATGCCGTTCTTCTGCCTCCAATTGGGCGGGAATGTGGCTTCGCTTCCGGAGCTGCCCCTATCCGGGACTTCTCCACAAAACGCCAAAAAGCCGACCGTGACTCCGGTCGGCCTTACGGCAGTTCTGAATGATATCGGCGATCCATGCCGCCAGGCACACTCAAGCCGCTTAGCGGCGAGCGGCCGGCTTGCCCGGAAGCAGGCCTTCGCGCTGTGCCCGCTTGCGAGCCAGCTTGCGCGCGCGGCGAATTGCTTCAGCCTTTTCACGCGCCTTCTTCTCGGACGGCTTTTCAAAATGACCACGAAGTTTCATTTCACGGAAGATGCCTTCGCGCTGCATCTTTTTCTTGAGCGCCTTCAGCGCTTGATCGACATTGTTGTCGCGAACCAGAACCTGCACGCGTTTTTTCCCATTTTCGTTGCGCTGCGACCGATCCGCAGCCAGAATTGGACTTGGCCAGTATTGGACAATGATAGAAGCGAGGCCTTGCCAGCGGTTCCTGCAGCCGCCCGGAAAACACGCAGCCAACGTTTATCTCATTCACATGTGTATCGAGCAACATATGTGAACAGAAACCTGATCGCCGCTGACGCGTCGCTCACTTTGGGCGGGTTAATACCAGAGCAGACAAGCCGTGTCCACAGTCATTCGAAAAGAAAGGGCGCGCGGGAGGCGGGCGGCCCTTCATCGGACAGGTGCTTCCTGCACCGCTCCGCGACGGCAATTTAGTGGTTGGCACCGCCTTTCGGGAGGACTAGGGTCGGCTCCGGAAAACAGGGTGAGATGGTAGGCGCCGGTTGTCCGCCGGCAGCATTGCGGCTGCGGGAACACCGGAAGGCGCGTACCGTTGCATTCCCGTTTCATGAGGCCATACCCTAGAGGCGGTATCTCACCGTTCCTGACCCCTGACTGTTGGAGAAAAGAATGGCGCAGCTCGCGTCAACGGCCCCCGATTCGGACAAGGGCGCATCCCTCTGGCGGAGCGATATCCTGCCCACTCTGGCACTGGGACTGCCGCTGGCAGGCGCGCAGCTCGCGCAGATGGCGATCAACACCACGGATGTGCTGATGATCGGCCGGCTGGGCGCGGAAGAGCTGGCGGCCTCCGTGCTGGCGTTCAATTTCTACATGCTCACCTGGTTCTTCGGCATGGGGGTCCTGCAGGCGGTCATTCCGCTGGCGGCGCGTGCGCGCGGCCAGCGCAAGCCACGCGACCTTCGCCGCGCCGTGCGCATGGGGTTCTGGATCTCGGTGATCTTCTGCATCCCGGTCTGGAGCATTCTGTTCTTCACCGAAACCATTCTGCTGGCACTGGGGCAGGAAGCCGATCTGGCGGCGACCGCCGGCCTCTATATGCGCTTTCTGCAATGGACCATGCTGCCGGCGCTGCTGATCATGGCCGTGCGCGGCTTCCTGACGGTCATGGAGCGCACGCAGGTGGTGCTGTGGGCCACGATCGCCGGGGCGCTCGTCAACGCCATCCTGGACTACCTGCTGATATTCGGCGAATTCGGTTTTCCGCGGCTGGAGCTTGTGGGGGCGGGCATCGCGTCCGTGTTCAGCGCCTCGGTCACGTTCCTGTTTCTGCTCGTGTATGCCATCCGGCATCCGAAACTGCGGCGTTACCATATTCTCGGACGGATCTGGCGGTCGGACTGGCCGGTGTTCTTTCAGATCGTTCGTCTGGGAACCCCCATCGGACTGACGATCATCGCGGAGGGGGCCCTGTTCACGGCATCCTCCATCATGATCGGCTGGCTGGGAACCCTGCCGCTGGCCGGCCACGGTGTCGCGCTGCAGATCGCATCGGTCACCTTCATGGTGCCCGTGGGCTTCTCGGTGGCGGCGATGACCCGTGTCAGCCTGGCGGCGGGGCGCGGCGACCACGCGGGGGTCGGCCGGGCCGGTTGGACCGCGCTCGGGGTGACCATGGTCTGCATGGGCAGTTTCGCGGTCCTGTTCTGGAGCCTGCCGGAGACCCTTGTCGGCTTCTATCTCGATCTCGAGGATCCCGAAGCCCGGGAGGTGATGGCCTACGGAACGTCGTTCCTGCTGGTTGCCGCGCTTTTCCAGCTTGCCGACGGCGGCCAGATCATCGGAGTGAACAATCTGCGCGGGCTGGGCGATACCACCATCCCGCTGTTCTATGCGCTGTTCGGGTACTGGGTGGTGGGCATCAGCCTGTCGCTGGGTCTCGGATTTGCTGCGGGATGGGGCGGTGTCGGCGTCTGGTGCGGCCTGGCCGGGGGCCTTGCCTCGGTTGCCCTGCTGGCAAACCTGCGCTTCGCGCGCCGGGAGAAGCTGGGGCTGGTCACCGACTGACAGGCGGTATGCACCGGCTCTGCCGTCAGGCCGTCTTCGGGGAAATCCGGTTCACATGGCCCATCTTGCGGCCCGGGCGGGTTTCCGACTTGCCGTAAAGATGGAGCCGGGCGGTGGGATCCTCAAGCACGTCCTGCCATGCGTCGGCCTCGGAGCCGATGAGGTTTTCCATGACCGCATCCGAATGGCGTTCGCCGGAGCCCAGGGGCCAGCCGGCGACCGCACGGATATGCTGGTCGAACTGGGACGTCAGGCAGGCATCCTGCGTCCAGTGGCCGGAATTGTGAACGCGCGGAGCGATTTCGTTGACCAGAAGCCTTTCGCCGTCGCCGTCACGGACCAGAAACATTTCCACGCCCATCACGCCGACATAATCGAGGCTCGTGACGATGCGTTCGGCCGTGGCACGGGCAGAGGCCGCTGTTTGCGCGGAGACGCCGGCAGGAACCGTCGATGTCTTGAGAATATGGTTTTCGTGGTGGTTGCGGGCGATGTCATAGCTGGCGCAGGTGCCGTCCAGATCCCTTGCGACGATCACGGAGACCTCGCATTCGAAGGGGATCAGGTCTTCCAGCACGGCGGGGACCGCGCCGATTTTCTCAAAGGCGCCAGCGGCGTCCCCGGGGCTGCGGATCATCATCTGGCCCTTGCCGTCATAACCGAAGCGGCGGGTTTTCAGCACGCCTCTGCCGTCAAAGCGGGCCAGGGCTGTTTCGAGATCCGTCTGGGATCCGATTGGCGCAAATCCGGCGATCGCGACGCCGGCGCCGGACAGGAATTCCTTTTCGGACAGGCGGTCCTGGGAAACCTCAAGGGCACGCACGCCTGGCCGCACTGGCACTTTCGCATCGAGATGGGCGGCTGTCGGGCCGGGAACATTCTCGAATTCGTAGGTGACGACGGAAACGTCCGCGGCGAATCTGTCGAGGGCCTGGGTGTCGTCATAGGAGGCAATGGTGACGCCGGCACTGACGTCGAATGCCGGGCTGCCCGGGTCGGGGCAGAATATATGCACCTTGAGGCCGAGGCTGGCGGCGGATTGCGCCAGCATGCGGCCAAGCTGTCCGCCGCCGAGAATGCCGATCGTGTCGCCCGGGCTCAGCCGGTTTTTTGCGCTCATGGCTGAAATCCTGATTCTGCGCGAATATTCAAAGGGGCTCGTCGGAGGGAAATTCGGCCACGGCCGAGGTGCGTTCCGAGCGGAAGGCGTCCAGAGCAGCCTCGACATGGGGATCGTTGAGCGCAAGCACGGCGGCGGCGAGCAGGGCGGCGTTGGTCGCACCCGCCTTGCCGATCGCCAGCGTTCCGACCGGAATGCCGGCGGGCATCTGTACGATGGACAGAAGGCTGTCTTCCCCCGAAAGCGCCCGGCTTTCCACCGGTACCCCGAAGACCGGCAGCGGGGTCAGGGCGGCGACCATTCCCGGAAGATGGGCCGCGCCGCCGGCGCCGGCGATAATGAGCTTGAAGCCTTCGGCCTTCGCGCTTCTGGCAAAATCGTACATCCGGTCCGGCGTGCGGTGGGCGGAGACGATGCGGGCCTCGTAGGTCACCTTGAGCTGATCGAGCGTGTCGGCCGCGTGTTTCATTGTCGGCCAGTCAGATTGACTGCCCATGATGATTGCGACATCCGCTTTTGTCATTTCCTGCTCCAGTGTCCGGCGGCTCCAGGGCATTCCGCATCCGCTGGAACGCGCTCGGAATGTCCCGACATTTGCGAAACGATCGGCCTGCGGCCGGACGTCCGTTGATCTCGAAGAGCCGCGGAGTATAGGCAGGGAGCCGGTCATCGCAAGCCGCAATCCCCGCGGACCCGGTTGCGGGCAGGAGCGGGCGGACGAAACCAGGGTTTGCCCGCGCGGGTCTTCAGGCGATGATGTCGGGGAAAAGCTGGTCTTCCAGCGCGCTGATCCGGTCCTTGATCATCAGCTTTTTCTTTTTCAGCCTCTGAAGCTGCAAGGCGTCGAGATTGGCCGTTGTCGCCAGCGCTTCCACTGCAACGTCAAGATCCCTGTGCTCCTGACGAAGCTGCGCGAGCTCGGTCCGTAAAGCATTGTTGTCCAACTGCGCCATCTGCATCCCCCGAAAATGGGATCAGTTCCAGAGCATCTTCCCCGCGTCGGGCCGAATGCAGGAGAGATACCCCGGTACTCGTAAAGAGTGGTCACCTTTTCCGCTTTCGTATGATTCCACAAGCGGCAAGGCGATGTAGTCCATTTTTCGTTGTGCAGGCAAGATAGCATCTTTGCCGCCGCCAGCGGATTTTCGTCCGCCGTGCCGGTCAGCGACGATGGACCGCACTTATTTTCACCCTTGGGAAAACCTGTGAACCGGCAAAGTTACCATGGGGAAATTTCGTGAGTTTTGAACCGCTTATTTGCAGAGCGAATTTTAGAGTTTTCTAAGGATAGCAGCCGGAATGCGTTATTTGACGGCGAAACGATCAAGATATGCGGATTCCGCAATCGACAAGGCCGGATTCCCTATGGCACGATGATTCCGTTGAGCCAACAGACAGGAGGTTTTTCCATGTCAATGCAGTCACATCTCGCAGAACTTGAGCGCCGTCACGCGGAAATGGAACGCAAGATCGAAAATGCCAAGTTGCATCCGAGTACCGACTCCCTGGAATTGGCTGGAATGAAACGACAGAAACTGAAGATCAAGGACGAGATCGAGCGAATACGACAGGATGGTGTGACGCTTCACTAGAAGCGCTATCCAGAGGTTTCGAAAACGCCGCGGATCATCGCGGCGTTTTTTGTTTGCAAGTCGGGTCGCCGAGCGGGGGCGACGGTCGGTTCACAGCGCCCTGGCCCGTTCCCGGAGGGCGAATTTCTGGATCTTGCCGGTGGATGTTTTCGGCAGTTCGCAGAAGACAACCGTCTTGGGAGCCTTGAAGTTCGCCAGATGGTCCCGGCAGAAGGCGATCAGCTCTGCCTCGCCGGTCTCCGCTCCCTGCCGGACTTCGACAAAGGCGCATGGCGTTTCGCCCCATTTTTCGTCCGGCCGGGCCACAACGGCGGCGGCCTGCACATCCGGATGCTTGTAGAGCACCTCCTCCACCTCGATGGACGAAATATTCTCTCCGCCGGAAATGATGATGTCCTTGGACCGGTCCTTGAGCTGGATATAGCCGTCCGGGTGCATCACGCCGAGATCGCCGGAATGGAACCAGCCGCCGGCAAAGGCCTTTTCGGTGGCCTCCAGGTTCTTCAGATAGCCTTTCATGACCACATTGCCCCGGAACATGACCTCGCCGAGGGTCTGGCCGTCGGCGGGAACGGGTTCCATGGTCTCGGGATCGAGGACCGCCAGATCCTCCAGCGCGACATAGCGCACGCCCTGGCGGGCCTTCTTCCGGGCCTGCTCGTCCAGCGGCAGGGCGTCCCATTCCGTCTTCCAGTCGTTGACGACCGCGGGGCCGTAGACCTCGGTCAGGCCGTAGAGATGGGTGACGTTGAAGCCGGCGGTCTTCATGGCCGCCAGAACGCTTTCGGGCGGCGGCGCGGCGGCGGTGAAGAATTCGACCACCCGATCGAGCGCGCGCTTCTCCTCAGGGGCGGCGTTGAGCAGCGTCGACATGATGATCGGCGCGCCGCACAGATGGGTGACCTTTTCGTCGGCGATCAGATCCCACATGGCTTTCGGCCTGATCCAGCGCAGGCACACATGGGTGCCGGCCACGATCGAGAGGGACCAGGGAAAGCACCAGCCGTTGCAGTGAAACATCGGCAGGGTCCACAGATAGACCGGGTGCCCGGTCATGGCGGCGGTGATCACATTGGCCTGGGCGAGCAGATAGGCGCCGCGGTGATGGTAGACGACCCCCTTGGGATTGCCCGTCGTGCCGGACGTATAGTTGAGGGCGATGGCGTCCCATTCGTCCTCGGGCAGGGACCAGCGGTAGTCGGGATCCCCCGATTGCAGGAACGCCTCGTAGTCCAGCGTGCCGAGGCGTTCGCCATCCTGGGGGAACTCGGGATCGGAATAGTCGATCACGGCGGGACGGACCCTGGCGATCGACAGCGCTTCCCTGACGACCGGGGCGTATTCCCGGTCGGTGATCAGAACCTTGCAATCGGCATGGTCGATCTGAAAGGCGAGGACCGCCGCGTCCAGACGGGTGTTCAGCGAATGCAGCACCGCTCCCGTCATGGGGACGCCGTAGTGGGCTTCGAGCATCGGCGGCACGTTGGGAAGTATCACGCTGACCGTATCGTTCTTGCCCACACCAAGCCCGGCGAGGGCAGAGGCAAGCTGGCGTGTGCGGCGGTAAAAGCTGCGGTAGTCGGTGCGCTGGTTGCCGTGAACGATCGCGACCGTGTCCGGAAATACATCCGCTGCCCGCGCAAGGAAGCTGAGCGGGCTCAGTGCGGCATAGTTCGCGGTGGTCTTGTCGAGACCCCGGGTGAACGGGTTGAGACTGGCATCCATGATCTACCTCCCTGGATCCTTCTGGCGGAATCAAAACCGGAAACCGGACGGCACGCAATGCTTCTTTTGCAGAGTGCAGAGGTCTCAGGCGAAGAACGCCGAAATGCCGTCAAAGGTCAGTTTGGCGCCGATCACGGCCATGAAGACGTAGATGATGCCGTAGAAGGTTTCCGCCTTGACGATGCGCACAAGGCGCACACCGGCCAGGGTGGCGATCAGGGCGACCGGAAACAGGGCCGTGGAAGTCGCCAGATTGGTGGTGTCGAACTGTCCGAGCAGAAAGTAGGGAACCACCTTGATGGCATTCATGGAGGCGAAGAAGATGACGGCCGTGCCGGCGAAAAGCTGCGGCGACAGGCGCAGGGGCAGCATGTACATCTGGAACGGGGGGCCGCCCGTGTGGCTGATGAAACTGGTGAAACCGGCAACCCCGCCCCAGAAGGTGCCCTTGGGCATATTGTGGCCCGGTGCCGTGGTCTTCCCGCGGCGCACGAAGACATAGTCGGCGACGAAGGCGATGGAAATGATGCCGACCAGCAGGGTGACGAAGGCATCATTGACATAGGCGGCGGCGGCCCAGCCCGCGCCGATCCCCAGGATCGCGGCGGGCAGCATGATGGTCAGGCTTCTCCAGTCGGCGCGGCCCTTGTAGGCGAGGAGTGCAACCACATCCATGACAAGCAGGATCGGCAGCATGATGCCGGCGGCCTGAAGCGGCGAGACGACGAGAGCCATGACCGGAACGCCGAGCATGGCGAATGTTCCCCCGAAGCCGCCCTTTGAAAGGCCGACGAGAAACACGGCCGGAATGGCGGCTGCATAGAACCAGGGGTCTGAAATCGCGAACATGTGCTCGGTCGGTGGGATCATTGAAGGGACAGGCCCGGCAAACAAGCATGCCAGAGTGATTACGTAAAGTCCCGACCGCCGAATTGCTTATGGACGAAGGCTTGCAATTCCACCTGTCCTTACAGCACTGTATTGCGCAAAAGCCCGCAACCTTCGTGTTTCGACAGATGCTGAAGACGCGGGCGGCTATCTGGGAGGAGAAGTCATGGCGAGCAGGTATCACGACGTCTATCAGGGCTGGAAGGACGATCCGCTGGGGTTCTGGAAGGACGCCGCCTCGGAAATCGACTGGATCTCGACGACCGACCGGGTCTTCGATCCCGATCAGGGGCAGTACGGGCGCTGGTATCCGGACTGGGAATGCAATACCTGCTACAACTGCCTCGACCGGCATGTGGAACGCGGACGGCCCGGCCAGCCCGCGCTGATCTATGACAGCCCGATCACCGGGAAGACCGCAACCTATACCTATTCGGAACTGCTGGAAGAGGTCGAGGCGCTGGCCTGCGTTCTGGCCGACATGGGGCTCGTGAAGGGCGACAGGGCAATCCTCTACATGCCGATGACACCGCAGGCGGTGATGGCGATGCTTGCCTGCGCACGTCTGGGAGTCATCCATTCGGTGGTTTTCGGCGGTTTTGCGGCGCACGAACTGGCGACCCGTATCGACGACGCGGCGCCGAAAGCGATCATCGCGTCGTCCTGCGGCATCGAGCCGGGCCGGGTGATCGCCTACAAGCCGCTGATCGACGCGGCGATCGAGCAGGCGCGGCACAAGCCGGAATGCTGTCTCGTGTTCCAGCGCGAGCAACTTGCCGCCAGCCTGGTGGAGGGCCGCGACCACGATCTCACCGTCCTGCAGGACGCGGCGAAATCCGCCGGCAGGCGAATTGCCCCGGTGGCGGTCAAGGCCACCGACCCGCTCTATATCCTCTATACCTCCGGCACGACCGGCGAGCCGAAAGGCGTCGTGCGGGACAATGGCGGCCATATGGTCGCGCTCAAATGGTCGATGAGCAATCTCTACGACATCCAGCCCGGGGAAGTTTTCTGGGCGGCGTCCGATGTGGGCTGGGTGGTCGGTCATTCCTATATCTGCTACGCGCCGCTTCTGCATGGCTGTACGACCATCGTGTTCGAGGGCAAGCCCGTGGGCACACCCGATGCGGGTGTCTTCTGGCGGGTGATCTCCGACCACGATGTGGTGTCGCTCTTCACGGCGCCGACCGCCTTCCGGGCCATCCGCAAGGAGGATCCCAAGGGCGAGCTGATGAAGAAATACGACCTGTCCCGGTACCGGTCGCTGTTCCTGGCGGGGGAGCGCGCGGACCCGGACACCGTCAACTGGGCGATCGAGAAACTGCAGGTGCCGGTCATTGACCACTGGTGGCAGACGGAAACCGGCTGGTGCATCGTCGGCAACCCGCTTGGCCTCGGGCAATTGCCGGTCAAGCCCGGATCGCCCACGGTGCCAATGCCCGGTTACGACGTCCAGGTCCTTGACGATGCGGGCCATCCGCTGGGCACGAACACGCTGGGCAATATCGTGATAAAACTTCCGTTGCCACCGGGCGCCCTGCCGACGCTCTGGAATGCCGACAAGCGGTTCTTCGATTCCTATCTGGCGGAATTCCCGGGTTACTACAAGACGTCCGACGCCGGGGTGATCGATGACGACGGATATCTGTCGATCATGGCGCGGACGGACGACATCATCAATGTGGCCGGCCACCGGCTGTCCACCGGCGGGATGGAGGAGGTTCTGGCGACCCATCCCGATGTCGCGGAATGTGCTGTGATCGGCATTGCGGACAAGCTGAAAGGCCAGTTGCCCTGCGGCTTCGTGGTGCTCAAATCCGGTGTGGAGCGGTCGGAGGAGGAGATCGAGAAGGAGCTGGTCAAACTGGTGCGCGACCAGATCGGGCCCGTGGCCGCCTTCAAGATCGCGATCACCGTGGAGCGGCTTCCCAAGACCCGGTCCGGCAAGATCCTGCGCGGCACCATGCGCCAGATCGCCGACGGCCAGGACTACAAGATGCCCGCGACAATTGACGACCCGGCAATCCTGGACGAGATCTGCGAAGCGTTGAAAACACACGGCATTTCCGTTTGATAAACCGGAATGCCGGCGGAGGTGCCGCAAAACGGCCATCGACAGCGCCGGTTTTGCGACTTAATGTCGGGCCGCCGCGAAGCGGCCCGCGTATCTGACGCGGTGCGATTTTACTCAAGCAGCCGTGAGGATTTCCGTGTCTTTGGAAAACAAGGTCGCCATCGTAACCGGCGCAGCCCGTGGAATCGGGTTCGCCATTGCCAAGCGTTTCGTCATGGACGGCGCGAAGGTCGTGATCGCCGATGTGGACGATGAAGCCGGCGAAGCAGCGGTCGGGGATCTGAAGTCCCTGGGCGAAGCGATGTATATTCACTGCAATGTCGCCGAACGTCTGGACGTGCGCAACATGGTCGCCGAGACCCTGAACGCCCATGGCGATATCGACGTGCTGGTCAACAACGCCGGTATCGTGGCCGGCGCCGACTTCCTCGATCTGGAGGAAGAGGATTTCGACCGGGTTCTCTCCGTCAACCTCAAGGGTGCCTTCCTGTGCTCCCAGGCGGTGGCCCGTCATATGGTCGAGAAGGTGCAGGGCGGCGGAACGCCGGGCTGCATCATCAACATGTCTTCGATCAACTCGGTTCTGGCGATTCCGAATCAGATTCCCTACTGCGTCTCCAAGGGCGGCCTGTCGCAGTTGACCAAGGCAACCTCGCTCTCTCTGGCGCCGCACGGCATCCGGGTCAACGCGATCGGTCCGGGATCAATCATGACCGACATGCTGGCCTCGGTGAACGCGGATCCGGCGGCGAAAAACCGCATCATGTCCCGCACGCCGATGCTGCGGATCGGCGATCCTGCCGAAATCGCCGGCGTTGCCGCCTTCCTGGCTTCCGAGGATGCCGGCTATGTGACCGGACAGACGATCTTTGCCGACGGCGGCCGTCTGCCGCTGAACTATACGGTCGCCGTGCCTGAGGACGACTGATCGCCGGCTGATTTATCCTCCTCCCTTCGCGGGAGGAGGCGCCGGGCGCGGATTGCTTGCAGCCGGACTTGGTCCGGCGCTTCATGCGGTGACAGAGCCCGGCATGAGGGCTGTCCGGCTCTTTCCGCGAAACGCTTCTGTACCGCCTGCGCTCAGGCCGTATCTTCGTCCGCGTTGAATTGCAGGCGGGCGAGTTTGGCATACAGACCGCCGGCGGCGCTGAGTTCGGCGTGGGTTCCGGTCTCGACGATCCGCCCTTCCTCCATCACGACGATCCGGTCGGCTTTGAGTACGGTCGCAAGCCGGTGGGCGATCACCAGCGTGGTACGGTCGGCCATCAGCCGGTCGAGGGCCTGCTGCACCAGGTTCTCGCTTTCCGCATCGAGGGCGCTGGTGGCCTCGTCCAGAAGCAGCACAGGCGCACTCTTGAGAACGGCCCGGGCGATGGCAATGCGCTGGCGCTGGCCGCCCGACAGGGTTATGCCGCGTTCACCCACAAGGGTGTCGTAGCCGTTGGTCATGGTGTCAATGAAGGGCGCGGCAAGGGCTGCCCGAGCGGCCTCGATGATATCCTGTCTGGTGGCGTCCGGCCGGCCATAGGCGATGTTTTCCGCAATGCTCGTCCCGAAGATGGCCGTGTCCTGCGGAACCAGGGCAATGTGCCTGCGCAGGTCTTCCGGGTCCAGCTGCCTGATATCCACGCCGTTCAGGCAAATGCGTCCGGCTGTCGGGTCGTAATAGCGCATCAGCAGGCTGAAGAGTGTGGATTTTCCCGCGCCGGACGGGCCGACCACCGCCACGGTCTCGCCCGGCGAAACCGTGAGGGCAAGATTGGTGAGGACGGGCAGATCCCGGCTGTTTTCATAGGCGAAGGAAACCCGGTCGAAGGTGATTTCCCCCCTCGGCGTCTCGGGAAGCGGGACCGGATCGGCGGGAGCGGCGATTTCCGGTTCGATCTCCAGAAGCTCGGACAGGCGTTCGGCGGCGCCGGCGGCCTGGGAAAGTTCGCCCCAGACTTCGGACAGGGCGGCGAGGGAGCCGGCGGCCAGAATGGAATAGAGCAGGAACTGGCTCAGTTCCCCGCCGGTGATGCGGCCCGAGAAGACGTCGCTCGCGCCGATCCACAGAACCGCGACAATGCTGGCGCCGATGACAAAGATCGCAAAACCCGTCAGCGCGGCCCGGGCCATGATCGCCTGGCGCGCGGCCTGAAAGGCGGCCTCGACAGCGGCCCGGTAGCGATCGGCGCTGCGGCGCTCATGGGTGAAGGCCTGGAGGGTCCGCACGGCGCCGAGCATTTCGCCGGCAAAGGCGGAAGCGTCCGCGAGCGTGTCCTGGGCGAAGCGGGATCTCTTGCGCACCTGCCGCCCGAATCCCAGGATGGGCACGAGAATGACCGGAATGGCCGCAAGGACAATGACCGAGAGCCGGGGGCTGGTGACCACCATCATCACCGAGGCGCCGGCGAACATGATCAGGTTGCGCATGGCCAGCGAGGCGCTTGCGCCGAAGGCGGACTTGATCTGTGTGGTGTCCGCGGTCAGGCGGGAGAGGATTTCCCCGGATTTCGCACTGTCGTAAAAGGAGGGGCTGAGGTGGGTCAGATGGGCAAAGACATCCGAGCGCACGTCGCTCACCACACGCTCCCCGAGCCACATCACCAGGAAATAGCGGATGGAACTGGCCATCGCCAGGGCGCAGACGACCCCGAGCAGGACGGCGAAGTAGGAATTGACCAGGGCGGGATCATCGGCCCCGAAGCCGAAATCGATCATCCGGCGGACGGCGGCGGGCAGGACCAGGGTGATGACAGCCGCCGAAAACAACGCGAAAACCGCGGCCGTCACGACGCCCTTGTGTTTCAGCAGGTAGGGCAGAAGCCGGGTCAGGGGCTTGAGAGACTTGCGGGATGAACCGGTCCGGGGATTTGCGTCAGAAGTTTGGGCGTCGGCCAAGAGGATCTCCTCGTCGTTTGCGACCGTCTTTAGCATGTTCAGCGGCGGGCTCAATGGCCCAGATCAAGTTTGCCGCAGGATCGCCTTGCGGCAGCTCCGGGGCGGCCCGGAGCCGTTCCGGATTCCTCGGGAAAGGCCGGGACGGCAATGCTGGATTTTGCCTCTTGTCTTGCTCGTCCCCTTGGGGTATATCCCCGCCACATGTTTCTGAGGGCGGCGTCCGCATCCGGATCGGCGGCCCTTTATCTCGTTTGCGCTGGCGTTGCGGCTTTTATGGCAAGACGCTACGAGGCGCCTGAAAGGACCGGCCATGAAAGCGGATATTCATCCCGACTACCACACCATCAAGGTCGTCATGACCGATGGCACCGAATTCACCACCCGCTCCACCTATGGTGCGGAAGGCGATACCCTGCAGCTCGACATCGACCCGACGTCGCACCCGGCATGGACCGGCGGCGACCGTCAGCTGATGGACCGTGGCGGCCGCGTATCCCGCTTCAAGAACAAGTTTGCCGGTTTCCTGGGCTCCTGATCAGCCCATCAAGACCGTCCTGCTTTCGAAACCCGGCCTCTGGCCGGGTTTTTTGTTTGGCGGGTGCCTGCCGGTGCCTGAGCATGGCGCGTTGACTTGAATTGGGGAAATCGCCTGAACGCATTTGCGATGCAAAGATTGCCTCGGGCGTCTTTCTGAATCCATGAAACCGCTTAAACGCGACACGCTCCAGGTGTCCCTTGCCGATTTGGCCAATCAAAAAAGCCGCCCGGAGGCGGCTTTCTGGACACGGAAAATCCGGGGTGGGATCAGGCAAGCTTGCCGAAAGCGGCGTGAAGCTGGTTGATCTGCGAGGCGACCGGATTGTCGTTGTTGGCTTCCTCGGAAATCTCCACCTCTTCCTTGCGGTAGAGCATCCTGTCGAGGTGGACCACGCGTTCCTGCAGGCGGGTGGAGCGTTCGACCAGATCGCGCAGGGTCGCGGGAAGCTCGTCCCAGGTCGGGCCGCCCGTGGCGCTGCTCAGCTTGTCGAGGCGAACCTTGTTCTTGTCGCTGCCGGCCTGTTCGCGGGACATCTCGCCCTCGTTGACCGCACGCTGCAGCAATAGCCAGGAGGCGAGCTGCATCAGCCGGGTCGTCAGGCGCATGGATTCAGTGGCATAGGCGAGAGAGGCGGGCCGCGGAAGCTGCTTGGCTTCCTCGCGTCCTTCTCCGTCCAGATACATGGCCGTTTCCTCGACCAGTGACATGCCTTCCTGAAACAGGCTCTGGAAGTTGTCGGAACTGGCCAGGTGATGTGCGATATGCACCGTTTCAACAGAACCGCCGGCTTTTTTCATGTCTTCCGTCATTGGATTACTGCGCCTCAATTGCTCTTCCGGTTGACCCAGCATCTCTTCTGAAACTGACCCAGGATAAAACATCCCGGGGCAATGTGTTCCTTTTTGGAACGATGCAGGTCTTCATGCCATTTACTGAGCAATCCGTGTGCCATTTACAAAGGCAAACGGCCCTTAACCAGAACAGTCACAGTGTACTATGAGGCTGCGGCAAAAAAAAGAGCCGCGGGAAGGCGGCTCTGAGTCATTAACAGGGAGGCGTCAAACAGAGTGGACAGGAGCCACTCAAATCCAGATGACTGGATGTATAAATTTATAATTTGGAAAGATTAACAAGAGGTAAATAAGTTAATTTTTACCTGACCGGTTTACCTTGAGGGGAGGTGACGGGTTGCCTTTATTTCAGTTTTTACAGAAATTTACGTAGTTATTTCTGAAAAATGGAGTTGGCGGCATTGCGAATATTCCCGCGTTGCTCCAGCTCCTGCCGGGTGCGGTTAATTTCCCCGGTCAGCGCGCCAATCCGCTCCGCGAGGTCACTCTCCGACAGGCAGGACAAATCGTCCCCTACGGCAATCGTGCCCGGGGCGGATTTTTTTGGGACATCCTCATCGAACAGGCCCATTGTCTCTTTCCTTCAGGCGTGACAGACGAATTCGGTCCGTTCCGCTTGTCTGATCCGCTTTTATTCAAATAGGTTCATGGCGAATTTACCATAGGCCAGGCACAGATCGCCTAGCCAGTCCCAAAATGAACCAGAAGGAGGGACCCTCCATGCAGAATCTGCCTGACAGCATGGCCGCGGTGGCGATATCGAGACCGGGCGGTCCGGAAGTGCTCGTGCTGGAGAACCGCCCGGTGCCGGAGCCGGGGCCGGGGGAAATCCTGATCCGGGTCGCCGCCGCCGGTGTGAACCGTCCCGACGTCCTGCAGCGCATGGGGGCCTATCCGCCGCCGAAGGGGGCGTCCGACCTTCCCGGGCTGGAGGTTGCCGGCGAGGTTGTGGCCTGCGGCGAGGGCGCCGGACGTCATGCGATCGGCGACGCGGTCGCGGCCCTGTGTCCGGGAGGCGGCTACGCGGGTTACTGCAAGGTGGCGCAAGGCCATGCGCTGCCGGTTCCGAAAGGTCTCTCGATGACGGAAGCCGCAGCGCTGCCGGAAACATTCTTTACGGTCTGGAGCAATGTGTTCGACCGGAGCGGGCTGAAAAGCGGAGAGCGTTTCCTGGTGCATGGCGGCACGTCCGGTATCGGCACGACCGCGATCCAGCTCGCGAAGGCCTTCGGAGCGGAGGTTTTCACGACGGTCGGATCGCCGGAAAAGGCGGAGGCGGTGCGCAAGCTCGGCGCCGACCATGTCATCAACTACCGGGATGAGGCGTTCGAAAAGGTCATCCTGGAGGTTACGAACGGCGAGGGCGTCGATGTGATCCTGGACATGGTGGGCGGCGACTATGTGGAGCGGAACTGGAAAGCGGCCGCCGTGGAAGGGCGGATCTGCCAGATCGCAACGCTGAACGGTGTGTCCGAGAAGGTAAATTTCTCCCGGCTGATGGTCAAAAGGCTGACCCATACCGGGAGCACGCTCCGGCCGCGCAGCGATGCCTTCAAGACCGCGATCGCCGAGGCGCTGGAAGCCCGCGTCTGGCCGCTGATCGAATCGGGGAAAATCCGTCCGGTGATGGATTCGACCTTTCCCCTGACCGAAGCGGCCGAGGCGCATCGGCGGATGGAAAGCTCTGGCCATATTGGCAAAATCGTCCTGACCGTGGAAGGCTGACTTTCCATCCGGAGCGGGCAGAATCACCGGAATGCAAGTCGATTGCGTTTCGGCAGGTTTTCTCCTATATTCCGGCTGCTTCCCTTGAAATGGAAATAGAACATCGCTTTTTCGTCCCGCCGGGCGAGGGAGCAGACGAGAGGAATTTATCCGATGGCGAACACGCCGCTTATGCCGAAGGCAACCGCCGTCTGGCTTGTCGACAATACCGCGTTGAGCTTCACCCAGATTGCCGCATTCTGCAGGCTTCATCCTCTGGAAGTGAAGGCGATTGCCGATGGCGAAGCCGCACAGGGTATCAAGGGGCTCGATCCGGTCCTGACGGGTCAGCTGTCCCGCGAGGAACTGGAAAAGGCGCAGGCCGATCCGAACTATCAGCTGAAACTTCAGGGCTCGAAAGTGGTCGTCCCGGAATCCAAGCGCAAGGGACCGCGTTACACGCCTGTTTCCCGCCGCCAGGACCGCCCGAACGCCATCCTGTGGCTGGTGCGCAACCATCCGGAACTGAAGGACGCGCAGATCATCCGTCTTGTCGGCACCACCAAGCCGACGATTGCGGCGATTCGCGACCGGACCCACTGGAATTCCTCGAGCCTGGTGCCATCCGATCCGGTCACGCTCGGCCTGTGCAGCCAGCTTGAGCTGGATATGGAAGTCGAAAAGGCCGCCAAGAATGCACCGCAGCCGATCGCAGGCGGTCCCGACGATACGCTGATGCCGGTCGAGGATACGACCAGCGAAGACGCTCTCGCCGCGGCCTTCTCCTTCGGCACGAGCAAGCCGATCCAGCGGGAAGAAGAAGAGGTTCTGGACGCCGAAGCGGTCTTCGCGAACCTGGGCATGCCGAAAAAGGCGAGCAGCGAAGAGGAGCCGGCAGACGACGTCGACGTCTTTGCTGCGAGTGAAGAGGGCGAGACCGCCGCTGAAGCTGAAGCTGAGGCAGAGGCTGACGCTGAAGTTGAGGCGAGCGAAGAGGCAGACGTTGAGGCTGCTGCTGACGCAGAAGCAGAAGCAGAAGCAGAAGCAGAAGCAGAAGCAGAAGTCGAAATTGTCGATGAGGCTGTTGCCGACGAAGACGCCAAGGAAAAGTAAGATTTCCTTCGGTTCTGCTGCGAAATATCGAGCCGCCGGCTGGAAGAGCCGGCGGTTTTTTTGTGCCGAAATCCCGGTTTTGCCGATATGCGGCGAAAACGCGTTGCCACGCTGTTGTTCAGGCCATAGTCTGCCCGCCTTTCTGGGAGAACAAAATGTCGAACAAACTGCTCAAACTGGGCTTTTCGCTGGCTCTTGCCCTCGGTGTCACACAGGCGCAGGCTGAAACGCGAATTACCTACAAATCCGCAAAATCCACGTCCTCCTACTACCAGATGGGCGTGCAGATTGCCGAAGCCGTCAAGGCCGGCAGCGACGGCGAGATGATCGTCACCGTCGAGGAAAGCCAGGGCTCCGTCCAGAACGTGATGGAAGCCAAGGCGAGAGGCGGAGACTATGTCTTCACCACGCCGCCGGCTCTCGTGTCGCTGGCCCAGGGCGGCAAGGCGATGTTCGAGGGCAAGGGCGATCCGAAGTTCGATGAGATCCGGGCCCTGTTTCCGATTCCCTCGCTGACCATGCACTTCGTGATGTCCGCCGACAGCGGCGTGACGGATTTTGCCGGCATGGAGGGCAAGACCATCCTGCTGGGCAAGGGATCGTTCGGGGCGAACGAAGGCGCGAAATATCTCAAGCTCTTCGGTCTGGAAGGCAAGGTGGACCTTGCGGAGGTCGAGCTGTCGAATGCGGTGGCAGCCCTGAAGAACGGGCAGATCGACGGCTTCGTGACGGCGGGTTCCTGGCCGGCGCCGAATGTCATCGAGGCGGCAGCGTCCTCGGATGTTCATGTGCTTTCCCTCGACGACGACCAGATCGCGAAGACAAAGCGTGCGAAACTGGTCATTCCGGCGGGTACCTATGCGGGGCAGGACGCGGATATCGTGACCACCTCGCTGCCGGTCGCAGCCTATGCGACCACGGCCATGGATGAGGATACCGCCTATATGCTGACCAAGACGTTCTGGGAGCAGAAGGCCGGGATGGGCGCGGATGCACCGTGGTGGAACGGCGTGGACCAGTCCCTGATGGCCAATATCACCGGCAAGCTGCACCCCGGTGCGGTCCGCTACTACAAGGAAGCCGGGATCGAACTCACGGAAGCCCAGCAGTAGGCAAAACCCCGTGGGGGTGAAACCCACCGGCGCGCGGCCGTCAGCAGTTGCTGCCGGCTCCGCGTGCCGGGTGCCTCCGGGCGGCTGCCGGAAGACGGACCGGCGCTGGCCGCCCTGCAAACCATTTCAATCAGACAAGACAGTCCATGATCCGCAGCACACCTGCAAACACGCCCCTTTGGCGAACGGCGATGATCGTATCGGCCGTCACCCTCGTTGTCTTCCATCTCGGGCTGATCTTTTCCGGGCTGGTTCCCAATCTGGTCAGCCGCCCGCTGCATCTTGCCCTGGCGCTGCCCTGGATTTTCGTCTTCGCGGGCGGGGGACAGATCCGGCGTGTGAGCGGGGCGTTTTTCTGCATTGCGGGAATTGCCGCCTGCCTCTGGGTCGCCGTCAATCAGTCGACGTTGTCCGACCAGTACGGATTTCTCGAGGGCAATTTCCAGCGGGTCATTGCCGTCGTGCTGCTGGGAACCGTCCTGGAAGGGGCGCGCCGTGCCATCGGCTGGCCTTTGCCGGTGGTTGCCGCGCTCGCGCTCGCCTACGGTCTGTTCGGGCGGCACATACCGGGGGAATTCGGACATTCCGGAACACCGGTCGCCAGCTTTCTGGGAACATTGACAATCGCGGAAGGGGGCATCTGGGGAAGTCTGACCGGCGTTTCGGTCAATGTGGTGGCGATTTTCGTGATCTTCGGGGCGGTCCTGAACGCAGGGGAGGCCGGGCAGGGCTTCATGAATGTCGCCGCCGCGGCGGCGGGCCGGCTGAAGGGGGGCGCTGCCAAGGTCTCCGTCCTGTCCTCGGCGCTGTTCGGATCGATCTCCGGATCGGCGTCCGCCAATGTGGCCTCCACCGGCGCGATCACGCTGCCTGCAATGACCCGGCTTGGCTATCCGAAGAGACTGGCCGGTGCTGTCGAGGCGGTGGCCTCCTCGGGCGGGCAGATCATGCCGCCGCTGATGGGGGCCGGGGCCTTCGTCATGGTCGAACTCACCCGGGTTCCCTACATCCAGATCATGGCAGCCGCGCTGCTTCCCGCCGTTTTGTATTTCTTCGCCGTGTGGGTGGGAATCAATGCCTATGCGCGCCGTTTCGACCTTGCCTCGATCGCACGGGAAGACCAGCCGCGGCTGAGGCAGGTCGCCATCACCTCGGCGTTTTTCCTGGTGCCGTTTGCAGTGCTGCTCTACGGGATGTTCGTTGCCCGCTATACGCCGCAATACGCGGCCTGCATTGCTATCCTGGCCGGTTTCGTTCTTCTCTTTTTCAATGCCGGCGGCACCTTCGACCGCCGGGAGATCCTTCGCCGCCTGGAAGAAGCGGTCGTGAACGCGGCGCGTCAGGTTTCGGTCATTGCGGCGATCATCGTCTGCGCGTCGATCATCATCGGCGTTCTGGCGATTACAGGGCTGGGAGTGAAGATCACCTCGCTGATCCTGTCCGGCTCGGGCGGCTATCTGTGGCCGTCGCTGTTTCTGACGGCGCTGGCCTGTCTCGTTCTGGGCATGGAGGTGCCGACGACCGCCGCCTACGTCATATGCGTGTCCGTCGCCGGTCCCGCGCTGATGCAGCAGGGGCTGGAGCCGTTGCAGGCGCATCTCTTCGTGTTCTGGTTCGCCTTGCTCTCGACCATCACGCCGCCGGTGTGCGGTGCGGT
Organism: Labrenzia sp. 011; assembly: GCF_003075075.1. Classification (GTDB taxonomy): domain Bacteria; phylum Pseudomonadota; class Alphaproteobacteria; order Rhizobiales; family Stappiaceae; genus Roseibium. The sequence goes on from NZ_QCYM01000004.1 coordinate 260,200, forward strand.
CTTCATCGCAGCGGGCATGGTGGGGGAAAACTGGCTCAAGGTCGCGCTGACGGCCATGGCGCTGGGGATCGGTCTTTATGTCATTCCGCTCGCGATGATCGCCAATCCGTCCGTCATCGCATTGGCGGCGTCGCCGGTTGCCGCGATCGTGTCCGCCGTGAAAATCGGCGTCGGGCTCGGGCTCATGTCCTTCGGCATTATCGGCTACAGAAAATTCTGGCAGCAGCTGCTCGCGACGGGCGGCGGTCTCGCCGTGATCTTCGTCGGCGGAAACCTGATATAAGCACGGCGCAACACGGAGCCGGCGACATGCGGGCTGTGTCAGTCGCCGTCCGTCCGGCATAGTGGGAAGGGACGCTGTTCGGCGATGGCTTCCATCGCGAAGTAGGAAGTGACGTTTTCCAGCTCCACCTGCGAAATGAGACGCTGGTAGATCGCGTCGTAGCTGGTCATGTCGCGTGTCACCACCTTGATGAGGTAGTCATAGTCCCCTCCGATCCGGTAGAAGTCGACCACATTGGGAATGGATGATACATGCTCCCGGAACGTCGCCAGCCAGCTGGAGGAATGATGCCGGGTGCGGATCATCATGATGACCACGAGGCCGGCGCCCAGTTTTTCCCGGTTCAGCAACACCGTCTGGTTGCGGATGGCTCCCGCCGCTTCCAGCGCCTTCAGGCGTCGCCAGCAGGCGTTCTGGGACAGGCCGATATTGTCCGCCAGTTCCCGCTGGGACTGGGCCGCATTTCGCTGAAGTTCTTCCAGAATACGGCAATCTATTTGATCTAGTTTTATCATATATTTCCGTTCGTATGACCCAATTTACCGGTGGTATGGCCAAAAAACTGTGATGAATTCACTCTGTTTGAATGTCAAGATTGCATGCATGAACGACAGAATACAAGCCATCGAACCGGAAACAGCCGCTGCGTGCCAGGGGAGCGTTCTGGACGCATTCCGGGACACCTTGCGTGTCTCTGATCTTGTCGAGGCGCTGCGGGACGGCCTGATCGGCGAGGATGCCCTGGTGCCGGGTCTCGATGGTCCGAAGAGACTCGTCTATGCGGATTACGTCGCCTCGGGCCGGGCGCTGAGCCAGATCGAGGACTTCATCCGCGACCAGGTGCTGCCCTATTACGCCAACAGTCACACACAGGCGTCTTATTGTGGCGCCTTTGTTACCCGGTTGCGCTCCCGGGTCCGGGCGGAGATCGCCCGCATTACCGGCGCCGGCGAGGGGTATTCGGTCGTCTTCACGGGATCGGGCTCGACCGCCGGACTGAACCGGATCGTCATGCTTCTGGACATACCCCGGATCGTTGCATCCGGCGGACGGGCCGTCGTCCTGATCGGTCCCTACGAACATCATTCCAATCTTCTGCCCTGGCGCGAAAGCGGCGCGGAGGTGATCGAGATCGCGGAAGATCCCCGCGGTGGTGTGGATCTGGCCGTTCTCGAAAGCCGTCTTCGCGAGAATGCGGGGGCGGACCTGCTGGTCGGCGCCTTCGGGTCGGCGTCGAATGTCACCGGCATACTGACCGACGACATTTCTGTCACGCGGATGCTGAAGAAGCACGGCGCGCTGGCGATCTGGGACTACGGCTGCTCCGGCCCCTATGTGCCGATGCGCATGGAAGCGGGAACGGATGCGGCCAAGGACGCACTCGTCTTCTCGCCGCACAAGTTTCCGGGCGGTCCGGGCGGATCCGGGGTCATGATTGTCCGGGATGCGGTTGCGCGGCGGCAGACACCGACCCTGCCGGGCGGCGGCACCGTGTCCTTCGTGTCTCCCTGGGATCACATCTATTCCTCCAGCCTGGAGCACCGCGAAGAAGGCGGGACGCCGAATGTCCTGGGAGACATCCGCGCCGGTCTCGCACTGATGGTCAAGGATGCGCTGGACCCGGTCTGGCTGGCCGAGCGTCAGCAGGAGTTGCGCGCCCGGGCGCTGGCGGTCTGGCGGAACAATCCGTATCTCCACCTGCTTGGCCGCGCGGACGCCAGGGCCCTGCCGATATTCTCCTTCCAGGTGCGCGATGCGGCCGGGAATCTGGTTCATCACCAGCTCTTCACGCGGATGCTTTCGGATGTCTACGGAATCCAGGCGCGTGGGGGATGTGCCTGTGCCGGATCCTATGCCCATGCGCTTCTCGATATCGACCGGGAAGCCTCGGCCGGCATCAAAAAGGCGCTCGATGCGGGGGAGGAGATTGAAAAGCCGGGATGGGTCCGGCTAAACTTGTCTCCGCTGATGCGTGATGAGAAAGTGGATTTCGTCATCGCATCGGTGGATCGACTGGCCCGGGAACAGGCGGCTTTTTCCAGGCATTACGTGGCCGACATCTCGAATGGCCGCTTCTCCGCGACGCTCCTCGAAAAGGCCGTGCCCTGAATGTTGAACCCGCTCCGTCACAGCACCTTCCGCTATCTTTTCGCTTCGCAGGTCCTGTCTCTCACGGGCGTGGGGCTGATGACGGCGGGACTGTCGCTGGCGGCCTGGCGGATCGGCGGAGCGAGTCAGGCCGGGCCGATCCTGGGACTGTTCTTCGCCCTCAAGATGATCGCCTATGTCGGGTTTTCCCCCCTGGCCCAGGCCGCGCTGTCGCGCATTCCGCGGTTGCGCGCCCTGATCGGTCTGGATGTGTCGCGGCTGTTGTTCATGGTGCCCCTGGCCCTTGCGTCCTCCTGGTGGGAGATCGCGGTGCTGGCCTTCCTGTTTTTCGCCGTTTCTTCCGCTTTCACGCCGCTGTTTCAGGCAATGATACCCGCCGTTCTGCCGGACAAGGAAACCTATTCGGAGGCGCTGGCTCTCTCCCGGATCGCCTACACGCTGGAAAGCATCCTGACGCCCATTCTCGTCGGGGCGGCGCTGATGTTCATGCATACGGAATATCTTTTCGGTCTTGCCGCGCTGGGGTTCGTCGGATCTGCCGTCTGCATCCTGCTGTCCCGCGCGGGACGCGAAGTGCAGACCCACAATCAGGATCCGTTCCTGACGCGTGCGGTGCGCGGGTTGTGGATCTATGCCCGCACGCCCCGGCTGCGGGGTCTGTTCGTCCTGAATTTCGGCCTTTCCCTGGTCATGGCCTGGATCCTGGTCAATACCATCGTCTATGCCGGATCGCGATTTGAAGATGCCGAACGGGTCTATCCCTGGCTGATGGGGGGATATGGCGTGGGGGCTGCTCTCATGGCCTTCGTTCTGCCGTCCCTGCTGCGCAACTTTCCCGAGCGGCAGGTCATGGCGGCTGGGACGTTCATTTTTGCCGTGTTTTCGCCCCTGATCCTGCTGGAGCCAACCCTGCCGGAACTGGTGGTGCTCTGGGGCGCGTTCGGCGCCGCCTGTACGTTGACGCTGACGCCGGGCGGCCTGGTGCTGACGCGCTCGGCGTCCGACGCCGACCGGCCGGCAGTGTTCGCGGCGCAATTTTCGCTTTCTCACGCGGGCTGGCTGGTGGCCTATCCGCTTGCCGGCTGGATGGGGGCAGCCTTCGCACCTGCATCGGCCCTGATCATGCTGGCGATCCTGGCGTCCCTCGTGACAATCGCCGGTCTCGCGGTGTGGCCGGCAAAGGATCCGGACCTGCGCGAGCACAGTCACCCGGATCTGCCGCCGGACCACCCGCATATCGTGAGCGCCCACCGGGGCGTCCATGCCCACCCCTTTTACATCGACGAACTGCATCCGCGCTGGGATGCCTGAGAAGACCGCTTTACGGGTATTGAAGGATTGACTGATGTCTGAATCGAGTTCCACGTTTCCCCTGGATGGCGCCGGCCTGACAGTTCTGGAAGACCGGCTGCGGGAAAACCTGGAATATCTGTGCTGGCCGGGGAAATCCTGGGTGCCGCCGAAACAGGCGGACGGGGAACCGGTGAACGATGTGGTCATCATCGGCGGCGGCATGTGCGGCATGGTGGCCTGGCTGGCCCTGCGTACCGGCGGCGTCTCCGGCGTCCGGGTTTTCGACCGCAATCCGCAAGGCCTCGAGGGACCGTGGCTGAACTATGCCCGGATGGAAACGCTGCGTTCTCCCAAGACGCTGACCGGCCCCGCCTTCGGTCACGGCATGCTCACCTTCCAGGCCTGGTACAGGGCGCAATTCGGCACGAAGGCCTGGGAAGAGCTGGACAAGGCTCCCCGTCCCATGTGGATGGACTATCTGAAATGGTACCGCAAGGTTCTCGACATTCCGGTTGAAAACGGCGTGTCCCTGGACCGTGTGGAGCCGGAGGGCGATCTTCTGCGCCTGCATCTGACGGGGGCGGAGACGGCCTCCATCCTGGCGCGCAAGCTTGTGATGGCAACGGGCCGGGACGGCACCGGTGTTCCCAACATCCCGGGTTTCATGGAAGGGATTTCCCGTAAATACTGGGCTCACAGCTCGGACGAAATCGATTTCGCCGCGCTCAAGGGGAAAAAGGTGGCGGTCGTCGGTGTCGGCGCCTCGGCAGTGGACAATGCGGCGGAGGCACTCGAGCATGGGGCCGGCGAAGTGCGCCATCTGGTCCGGCGCAAGGAGATGCCCACCATCAACAAGATGATGGGCATCGGCAGCTACGGGTTCACGGCCGGTTACGGTGCCATGCCGGACGAATGGCGCTGGCGCTTCATGAACTATTCCTTTGTCACCCAGACCCCGCCGCCGCGCGGCTCGACCCTGAGGGTCTCCCGCCATGACAACGCCCATTTCCATTTCGACATGCCAGTGCGGAAGGTGGAGGAAACCGGCAGCGGCCTGAAACTGAGCCTTGGCGAGACGTCCGTCTATCACGCGGATTATCTCATCCTCGGCACCGGCTTTTCCGTCGATCCCATGGCGCGTTCCGAATTCGGTCCCGCGGCCGGAGAGATCGCTCTCTGGCGCGATGTCTATCAGCCGCCTTCCGGAGAGGAGAACCGGGACCTCGGGCTGTTTCCCTATCTGAACCAGGACTTCACCTTCCGGGAAAAGACGCTCGGAAACGCTCCCTGGCTGTCCAATGTCTATTGCTTCAACTACGGCGCCACGGCGAGCCTCGGCAAGGTTTCCGGCGATATTCCGGGCATTTCGGAAGGGGCGGCCTGGCTGGCCAGATCCATTGCGGCCGGACTTTATTGCGAGGACATCGGAGCGCATTGGCAGGCCTTCCTGGATTATGAGACACCCGAGCTGACCGGCGACGAATGGACGCCGACCGCCTTGCCCCAACAGGAACCGGAAGCCGCAGAGGCCGTATCGTGAGCAGTGAAACATTGACCGGAAACACTCTTGTGGACCTGTCGGACATAGCGGCGGGAAGTCCTGTGGCCGCGGCCATGGAGGGGCGTGCCAACATCATCGCCTTGTCCGGAACGACCGAGGAAGCGGTTCTCAAGCCTCAGGAGACGGGGGCGTGGTCGCATGACGTGCGCGCGGCGCTTGCCGCCCGCATCGCGGCGCTGAATGGCGAAACCGCACTGGCGGACCGCTATTGCGCGCTGATTGCCGATGCAGGCATCGCCGATCTTGCGGATCCTCTCAGCTCCGGCAAGGGGCAGGGGCTGGAAACGGTCTGCGACTTTATGGACAAGGTGGCGGTGCAGACACGCGATGTCGATGCGCGTGATATCAGGTCTCTGCAGGAGGCCGGCATTTCCGATGCGGATATCGTCCGGCTTTGCGAGATCAATGCCTTCATGGCCTATCAGGTGCGCGTACTGGCCGGGATCCGGCTGATGAAGGAGGGGCGGGCATGAGCGATGTCATCCGCAAGTTCACCCGTACCGTTCCCGACTGGCGGCCGAGGGTCGCGCCGATCAGGCTGGAGGATGCGACGCCGGAGCAGCTCGAAGCGCTTCAGGTGACGCCGTCCAACACGAAGATTTCCGCCTATGTGCTGACCCTGGCCCATGACGTGGAGACCCTGAAGGTGCGCTCGCCGCTGTTCAACGGCATCATGTACGACAAGGGTGGTCTTTCCCGCGAGGAACGCGAGCTTGGCGCCCTGGCGGCCTCGATGGTCAATCACTGCATCTATTGCGCTGCGGTCCATGCCGGCCGTCACGCCCAGATCGCCAAGGACACTTCCGTCACCGACGAACTCTTCGCCAAGGGGACGAAAGCCGAACTATCTCCGCGCGACCGGGCGATCTTCGACTTCGCTCATGCATTGTCCCAGACGCCGTCCGAGGCAAGCGCGGAGCAGATGTCGGCGCTGCGCGACGCAGGACTGGACGAAGCGGAAATTCTCGATCTCATCCTGTCCGCATCGCTGTTCGGCTGGGCCAACAGGCTGATGCATGTTCTCGGCGACCCGGTGCGGAAAGGCGGTGCATGATGAAGGACGGTCCGTTGAAAGTCGGCATAGCAGGCGCGGGATCGATCGCGTTCGCAACGGCGGCGCTGCTGCATCAGATGGGGCATGCCCCGATGCTCTGGTCGCCGTCGGGCGCGGGAACCGAGGGACTGCGTGCAGGCGGCGCGCTCAGGGCGACGGGGGCGATCGAGACCACCTTCACACCGGCGCTTGCCGGAGACGCCTGTGAACTGGCATCGGAATGTGACGTGATCGTCCTGGCAATCCCGGGCTATGGGCACAAGGCCGTCATGGACAGCCTGATCCCTTGCCTGCGCGCCGGCCAGCCGGTCATCATTTCCTCGCACGCATCCTTCGGCGCGCTCTATCTGGCCGACCAGCTGAAGGCGAGGGGCATCGATCTTCCGGTCACGGCATGGGGCACCACGGTGGTGACCGGCCGCAAACAGGCCCCGGATCATGTCCAGGTCAACACCGTGCGGTCGCTTGTCGACCTGTGTACGGTTCCTGCGGCGGAAAGCGACGCGGGCAAGGCCCTGTGCGAGCAGCTCTTCGGCGAGCGCTTCAATCTTCGCGACGGTCTGCTGGCGATCACGCTTTCCAATCTCAATCCCCAGAACCATATGGGCATCGCGCTTGCCAATGCCACCCGGATGGAAAAGGGCGAGACCTGGGGACAGGGGGAGCATGTGACGCCGAATGTCGGGCGCCTGCTGGAAGCGCTTGACCGGGAACGGCTTGCCATCGCGGACAAGCTCGGCCTGCCGGTCCGTACCATCTTCGAGCATTTCCATCTGTCGTTCCACGTGCCGGTGGCGTCCATCAGCGAGATGAACCAGCAGATGCACGAACTGGGCCGCGGCGGCATGGGGCCGGCAACGGCAGACAGCCGCTATGTGACCGAAGACGTGCCCTTCGGACTGGCGGTTACGGTCGCATTGGGGCGAATGTCCGGTTGTCCGGCCGTGCTGCACCAGGCGGGAGTTGAAATTTTTTCGGCCATGTACGGACGAGACTTTTTTGGTGAGAATGACCTGCTTCCGGCCATCGGCCTGGAGCGCATGAATCTGGACGACTTGTGTCAGGCGGCCTCGTCGGGGCGCCTGCCGGAAGGGGGCGGACGGGCCTAGCCCGTTCCGGCCATCAGAGGGGACTGGTCCACAAAACATAAAAGATCATCGCGTGGACAAATAGCGGAGAAACTTCATGACTAAGCTTATACTCAATCGACGGGCTTTCCTTGGCACTGCTGCCGCGACAGGAGCCACCCTGGCTTCTCCGGCGTATCTGCGCCGCTCCTACGCCGCCGGCGGCGAAGTGAACATCTGGACATATGCCAACTTCATTCCGGATGATTTCAAGGAGCAGTTCGAAAGCGAAACCGGGATCAAGGTCAATGTCCGGCTGGTCGATGACCAGGGCAAGCAGTTCAACCTGCTGGCGGCAGAAGCTTCCAGCCCGACCGTTGACATCGTGACGGTCGCGGGCCACCGGTTCCTGCAGTTCATCGACAGCGACCTTCTGGCGCCGATGGACCCGTCCCGCCTGTCGAACTGGGGCAACATGAATCCGGTTTACTCGGAAAGCGACTGGTCGACGATCAACGGCAACAAGTGGGGCGCGCCGATCCTGTCCGGGATGGAAGTCTTCGCCTACAACAGCGAAGTGATCTCACCGGAGGAAGCGACCACCTGGAACACGATCTTCTCCGACAAATATGCCGGCCAGTCGGCCTATGTCCTTCAGGACATGCTGTCCATCGTCATGCTGATGAAGGGCTACGACGGCAACATGGTCGCCTATCTGGACGACCCGGAAAAGGCCGCGGAGATCGTTGCCGAGGCCCGGGACTTCCTGATCGAAAAGAAGCCGCTCGTGCGCAAGTACTATGACGGCGGCGCCGAAGTGCAGCAGATGTTCATCAACCAGGACATCGTCATGGCCTGTGCCTGGAACGGACCGATCGCGGCACTGATGAACGACGACTTCCCGGTCGCCATGTCCATTCCGAAGGAAGGCAGCTACGGCTTCGTCTACACCTACAACATCGCCAACAACGCGCCCAACCAGGACAATGCCTACACCTTCCTGAACGCCATTCTGGCGTCCGGCGAGATCGGTGCGGCCATGAGCCGGGCTTCCGGGTTCATTTCCACCTACAAGGATGCTTCCCAGTATCTTTCGGACGCGGAAAAGGCATCGACCAGCTTCCCGGAAGAGGAACTGGCGAACATGCGGTTCTTCCGGGCGGAAGCCAACGAGCTGAAGTACGGGCTTGTCGATCCGGCGGTGGAAGAGATCAAGGCTGCCTGATCGCTGACCACCGGCCTTCAGGCCTCTGACTGCAAGCGCATCGTCCCGGACGCATTCTCGCAAATGCTCCGGGGCGGGGCTCCGGAAGGGGTGCCGGCCGGAGACGGACCCGTGTTGCCATGCGCGTCGAGGGGCCGCTCTCGGAGGTCGACACATCATCGCGTTTGTCCTTCGCGAGAAGGTGCGGCGCAAACGGCTGCGGCCTGTTTCGAAATCCGGATAGACTACATTCGACCGTGGTCCTGGCAGGGGCCGCTGTCTTGTTCGAGGAAAAAACAATGCCTGGAAAGGTTCAAACCAGCGCTGCGACACTGGCGGGTAAGAGCGGCGCCGTGACCCGGACGGGGGAACGGGACGGACGATCGCTGTGGGGCGTGATCGCTGCGTCGCAGGTCTATCAGGCGTTCTCCAATGCTCTGCTGAGTTCGCCGAGACGCCAGTTCGCCATATTGATCGCGTTTCCGGTGCTCTGGGTGCTGACCCAGCATCTGGGGCCCATGCTGCAGATGCTCTACGTCAGTTTTGTCGAGGCCTATCCGGTCTCGAGCGGCTACGAACAGCAATTCACTCTGGACAACTACGCACGGTTCTTCGGCAGTGCCATCTTCATCATGCCGTTTTTCCGCACGCTTGCCTTTGCCGCCACGCTGACGCTGGCGACGCTTGTACTAACCTATCCGGTTGCCTATTTCCTGGCCCGTCACGTCAAGCGTTCAAACCAGATGATCTTCCTGCTCTTGCTGCTGATCCCGTTCTGGGTCGGGGAGATCGTGCGTACCTATGCCATCATGATCCTGCTGGGCAACAACGGTGCGGTGAATCTGGTGCTCAAGTGGCTCGGTCTGATCGACCGGCCGATTCCCTTCATGTATACGGGCTTCTCACTTTCCGTCGGCATCATCTATCTCAGCGCGCTCTACATGCTGCTGCCGCTTTACTCCGCTCTTGAGAAGCTGCCGCGCAGCTATACGGAAGCGGCGGCGGATCTGGGCGCGGGGCCCTGGGCGCGCTTCTGGAAGGTCACGCTGCCGCTGTCGCTGGAGGGCATCTCCTCCGGTGCGACGCTCGTCTTCCTGATCTCGACCGGATATTACGCGACGCCGGTTCTGCTGGGCGGGCCCTCGACGACAGTCTTCGCGGAAACCATCGCTGGCTTCTTCCACACCGCCGGGGATGAATGGCCGACCGGCGCCGCCTTCGCCTGCCTGATGTTCGTGACGGCCCTGGCGATCAGCCTGGCGTTCGGACAGATGATGAACCGACTGCAGAAGGGAGTGCGCAAATGACCCGCCACACGCGCCTCGTGATGTCGATGATCTATTGGGCCTTCGTCCTGTATATCTTCGTTCCCCTGATCCTCATGGTCACCATGGGCTTCAAGGATTCCAAATTCATCGGCTTTCCGATCCGCTCCTGGACGCTGGACTGGTATCTGGAGGTCTTCGGGGATGCGGAAGTCCTGTCGGCCTTCGGCTATTCCATGCTGATCGGGGTTTCCTCCACGCTCGTGTCCCTTGCCGTGGGGGTCTGGATCGCGGTGCTTCTCAACGGACGCGGCTTCGTCGGCAAGGGGCTCATCTACGGACTGACGCTTCTGCCGGCACTCATCCCGGGCATCATCTCGGCGATTTCCTTCCGCATCTATGCGCAGCTCTGGGGAATCCCGCCGGGAACCGGCGCCATCATCTGGTGTCATGCCGTGCACAATGTGCCCTTCGTGGTGCTGATCGTCGCGGCCCGGCTCGGAACCCTGCCGAAGAGCCATCTCGATGCGGCCCGGGATCTGGGCGCCGATCCGATCATCGCCTTCATGCGGGTCACCTTGCCCTACCTGCGGCCGGCGCTTATCGGTGGCGGCGTCTTCTGCATGCTGATCAGTTTCGACGACTTCGTGCGCTCCTTCTTTCTGGGCGGCTACCAGCCGACGCTTCCGGTGCTCATCTTCGCCAAGCTGCGCTCGGGCATGTCGCCGGAAATCAATGCAATCGCAACCGTGGTCCTGGTTCTGACCGGCCTCCTCGGCATATGGGCGGAACGGACCACGCGCCGGATGAAACAAGGGAAATTACACTCATGACAGACTCCCAAGACAACGGTGCCGGGGAGATCGTTCGCCTGGACGCGATCAACAAGCGCTTCGGCGACACGGAAGCCCTGAAAAGCCTGACCATGTCGATCCGGGAAGGTGAATTCGTCACCTTCCTGGGGCCGTCGGGCTGCGGCAAGTCCACCACCTTGCGTATTCTCGGCGGTTTCGAGACCCCCACCTCCGGGCGGGTCATCGTCAACGGGGAAGACGTGACCAGCCTTCCGCCCAACCGCCGCAAGGTGAACATGGTCTTCCAGGACTATGCGCTGTTCCCGCACATGACGGTCCGGCGCAATATTTCCTTCGGTCTGGAACTCAAGGGGCTGGGCAAGCGGGATATCGCCAAGCGCTGCGACGAGCTGATGGAATTCCTGGAACTCTCGGCCCTCGCCGACCGTCTTCCCGACCAGCTTTCGGGCGGTCAGCGCCAGCGTGTGGCCCTTGCCCGGGCGCTGGCTCCCGACCCGGCGCTTCTGCTGCTGGACGAGCCGCTGGGCGCGCTGGATGCCAAGCTGCGCGGACAGGTCCAGGCGGAACTGAAGTCGATCCAGCGCCGGACGTCGAAGACCTTCTTCTTCGTGACCCATGACCAGGACGAGGCGCTGACCATGTCCGACCGCATCGTCGTCATGAACAACGGGGTGGTGGAACAGGACGGCACGCCGGAGGAGCTTTATTTCCATCCCACGTCGCGCTTCGTTGCCGAATTCGTGGGCGAAACCAATCTGATCGAAGGGCGCGTCGACGCGGTCAGCGGTGCCGACGTTACCCTCGACTGGAAGGGCCTGAAGCTGGCCGGGCGTCCGCCGGTCTCCGGAGGATTGCAGCCCGGCAACCAGGTCGCCGCCTCGATCCGTCTCGAAGGCATGAAGCTCTCCCTCGACAAGCCGGAGGACCAGCCCAATGCGGTTGCCGTGCGGATTGCCGGGCGGACCTTCAAGGGCAGCCGGACCGAACTGGATCTGCGCGCGGAGAACGCGCCCGAATTCGCCATGCGGGCCTATGTGGATACGGCTCTGGCCAACGGTCTGGGCGAGGCGCCTGTCTGGGCCAGCTGGTCGCAGGAAGCCATGGCGGTTCTTCGCGACTGACGGGCACCTCTGTTCAGACGCCCCGCCACGAGCGGTGACGAGCCGCCTCCTGCGGGGCGGCTCGGGTCGTTGGGGCGACCGTGACCTTTCGCGGCAGCCGCTTCAGCCGCCGTGTAAACCGGCGACCCTTTCGCGAACCGCATCCGCCGAGCTCAGTTTCAGGACGTCCGCTGCCAGGGTGCGGCAGTCCGGCAAGGCGAGGTCCCGCACGGTGAGCTTGAATTCGGCGATGTCTGACGGCGTCATGCTGAATTCATCCAGTCCCAGCCCCAGAAGGATCGGTGCCGCAATCGGGCTGCCGGCCATCGCGCCGCACATGCCTATCCAGATATCGGCCGCATGGGCCGCCTCGATGGAACGGGCGATCATGCGCAGGACGGCTGGATTGAACGGGTCGAAGAGGTCCTGAACCCTGGCGTTGGCCCGGTCCGCGGCCATGACATATTGCGTCAGGTCATTGGTGCCGATGCTGAAGAAGTCGACTTCGGGCGCGAGCATGTCCGCCATTTCGGCCGCCGCCGGCACCTCGATCATCATGCCGATCTCCAGGGTATCGTCAAACGCGAGACCGCGGCTGCGAAGCGTCGCCATCACGGCGCGGACCCGTTCCTTCGCGGCCCGCAGCTCCTGCAGGGTGCTGACGAGCGGAAACATGATGCGCACGGGGCCATGGGCGCTGGCGCGCAGGATCGCGGCGAGCTGCACATCGAAGAATTCCGGCACGGCGAGGCTGTAACGCAGACCGCGCCAGCCCAGATTGGGGTTGGCCTCCGGCGGCCTGTCCATATAGGGAACCGGCTTGTCGCCGCCGATGTCGGCCGTGCGCACGGTCAGCGGTCTGCCCTCCAGACCGGCCACAAGGGTGCGGTAGACCTCATACTGCTCGTCTTCACCGGGGGCGGCTTCGCGGCGCATGTACAGGAACTCGGTGCGCAGCAGGCCGACTTCCTGCGCGCCGCTGGTAGCGACCACGCCGAGCTCTTCCACCGATGCCATGTTCGCGGCGACCCGGATTTCATGACCGTCGGATGTTTGCGCGGGACGTGTCTTGAGCGCTTCGGCCCGGGCGCGCCGGTCCTCCCAGGTCTTGCGGTCCTTTTTCATCGTGGCGATGGCTGCCGGGTCGGGGGCAACGGTGAGCCTGCCGGCCGTGCCGTCGAGCAGGACCTGTGTGCCTTCCGCAACACCGGCCAGTTGCTCGCCGACAGCGAAAACCACCGGAATGCTCAGCGCGCTGGCGAGAATCGCCGCGTGCGAGGTCTTGCCGCCGGTCATGGCGCAAATTCCCAGGATCCTGCTTTCGTCGAGGGCGAGCACATCCGATGGACGCAGATCGGCGAAGGCCAGAACCGAAGGTTCGCTCACGGCGGCCGCGGCGGTTTCTCCGCCGGTCAGAAAGCGCAGGACGCGCAGGCCGACATCGATGATATCCGAGGCCCGGGCTTTCAGCAGCGGGTCTTCCAGGGCGGCATAGGTTCCGGCCAGATCGGCGACCACTTCGCGCCAGACCGCTTCGGCGCAGATGCCTTTGTCGGCGATGCGTCGCTTCACGGTCCCGATGATTTCCGGATCGTGCAGATAGCTTATATGGGCATCGAAGATCTTGCGGTCATAGGCGGTGATCCGCTGTCCCGCCGCGGCCAGGGATGCGGTGATTTCGGCTTCCGCATCGGCCAGGGCCCTGGTGAAACGTTCGGTTTCGGCGGCCGGGTCCGCGACCTCCACCGGCTCGATCTCCGGCAGGGTGTTCCTGACATGGTGGAGCGGGCCGAGCGCGAAACCGCTGGCGATGGAAATGCCCTCCAGGGTGCCTGACAGGGTTCCGGAGGAGGACGGCGGTGCGGTTTGGGGAGCTGCAGCCGGGGTCTCCACCGGCGCAGCGGGCGGGGAGGCAGTGGCTTCGTCGCCGAAATTCTTCCCGATCAGCTCCTCGAAGGCAGCAAAGACCGCCTCCGCTTCGGCGGGCTCGGCCGTCAGCGAAATCCTGTCGCCGGCGGTCACTTCCGAGAGCATGATGCCGTTGATGCTCTTGGCGTTGACCGGTTGTCTGCCCTTGCTGAGGTTGGCCAGCCGGATCTCTCCCGAAAAGGCGTTCATGGCGGTGACCAGAAGCGCGGCGGGCCGGGCGTGCAGACCCATGGGATTGCGGATGGTGAATTCGCGGGTCACGCCACCGGACTGTGCGTCCCGGGGAGCTTCAGAAGCAGGGGGCTTTTGCGCTGCCGCCTGACGGGCTTCGCCCATGACGGCCTGAAGCGGGCTTCCCGCGCCGATCTGGACGGCGGCGGCAAGCACGCCTTCGACAAGGGGGGCATCGCAGAAATGCACCTTTTCCTGCTCTTCGGGCTCCAGCAGGTCGATGGCCATTTCCGCATTCAGCCTGGCCGAGCCGATGTCGGCGAAGACGAGAACGCCTTCGTCCGACATGACCTCGCGGATGGCGTCCAGAACGCGGACTCCATCCGTCCCCAGCGGGTTTTCCGGATCGTCCACGCCACCTGCCGCAGCAACGGGCACCGGCTGGCCGCTCATCACGTCGGCGATTTCCTTCAGACCCTCGGCCAGTTTGCGACTGTGCGAGACAATGACAATTCCAATCACTGCGCGGCCTCTTCAACAACGTCGGAGAAAGCCTGCAGGATCAGGTGGCTGGAGGTTGCCCCCGGGTCCTGGTGGCCGATGCTGCGTTCGCCGAGATAACTTGCGCGCCCGCGCTGCGCCTGCATCGGGATGGTGGCTTCCATGCCCTGTCTGGCCGCTTCCGCGGCAGCCTTGAGGGCGGCCCGAATGTCGCTGCCTTTGGCGGCTTCTTCCCGGAAGGCCCTTGCCGCGGGCGCCAGGGCATCCAGCATTGTCTTCATCTCCACGTCCGAGCGGCCGCGTTTCATGACGCCGGCAACCGCGTCATCGAAAAACTGGGCCAGTTCGTCCGCGCTCAGGGAGGTCTTGCCCGCCAGGGGTTTGGCTCCGTCGAGAAACATGGTGCCGTAGAGCGGTCCGGCGGCGCCGCCGACCTTGGAGATCAGGCTCATTGCCACCGATTTGAGCATGGCGCCGATATCATCGCCCTCAGGCAGTTTTTCCAGGGCCGCCTTGAAGCCGCGATCCATGTTGTTGCCGTGATCGGAATCGCCGATCGGCGCGTCGAGCTCGGTCAGATACGCGCGGTTGTCCGCAAGCACCTTTGCCGATCTTTCGATCCATGCCCGCACCATCGGCGCGGTCACGGCTGTGGTCAGGGTTTCCGTCATGGTCACATCCCCCACCGCAGCGCCGGCGTCTTCACGGGCGCATCATACAGGCGCAGGATCTCTTCATCGGTCTTGACCAGCGTGATGGAGACACCGGCCATTTCCAGCGACGTGATGTAGTTGCCCACGAGGCTGCGGACGATCCTGATGCCCCGACGGGCGGTGAGATCGGCCAGCTTGGCGTAGACGGTATAGAGTTCGGACAGGGGCGTGCCGCCCATCCCGTTGACGATGGCAATGACCTCATCTCCCTTCTGCAGGGTGATGTCGGTGACCTCCACGTCGGTCCAGTCTCCCTTCGCCGGATCCCATTCGCTCAGGTTGCGCGTATAGGCCTCGTCGTCGAGAATGCGGTCCGTCAGGATCTCGGTCACCTCATCGGCGCTCCTGATCTTGTCGCGCAGGATGCCCGGCTCACCGTGAATGCCGATGCCGATCTCCATTTCGTCTTCCGGCAATTCGAAGCTCGGCGTGCCGTTCTGCGGGGTGGTGCAGGAAGTCAGCGCCATGCCCATGCTCTTGCCGTGGATGTTGACCTTCTTGCAAAGCGCGGCAAGCCGATCGAGGTCATAGCCTTCCAGAGAGGCGGCACCGCAGACCTTTTCGGCGATCACGGTAGTGCCGAGACCACGACGGCCGGCGGTATAGAGGGAATCCTTGAGGGCCACGTCATCGTCGATGATGATGTTGCGGACCTCGATGCCTTCGTCGCGCAGCATGTCGGCGGCCATCTGGAAGTTCATCACGTCGCCGGTGTAGTTCTTGACGATCTGCAGGATGCCGCGTCCGCCATGGACGGCCTTGCCGGCCTCGAACATCTGGTCGGGGGTCGGCGAGGTGAAGACCTGACCCGGACAGGCCGCGTCCAGCATCCCAAGGCCGACATATCCGCCATGCAGCGGTTCATGCCCGGACCCGCCGCCGGACACGACGGCGACACGGTCCTGCACGGGCGCGGCGACACATACATAATTCGGATCGAAATGCACGTCGATCTCGTCATGAGCAAGGCCGAAGCCCTTCAGCTGTTCGACGGTGACGTCCTCGGCGTTGTTGACCAGCTTTTTCATGGTTATTTCTCCCATTCCGGTGTTTCCGTGTCGTAGGCCTTGAAGACCGCGCGATAGTAGCCGCGATAGAAGGCGCCACCGACCAGCCCGCCGGCGATCGAGGCCACGGCCGGGATCCACCAGCCGCCCCGCGGTCCGGGAAAGGCCATTTCACCCCAGCCGAAGATGAAGGAGACGAGGCGCGGGCCCAGATCCCTCGCCGGGTTCATCGCGGTCATGGAAATCGGCGCCTCATAGGCGACCAGAGCCGCCACCAGCAGACCGATGAAGAAGGGCGCCAGATTGGCCGACGGCGCGGAGGTGTTGTGCTGGTCGGTCAGGAACAGGACGCCGAAGACGAGTATGGTGGTGGTGAAGGCTTCCGAGAGGAACCATTTGACCAGGGAAACCTGGGCGAAGGATTCCGCGGTCGTGCCGACAAAAGCGGGGTTCGGCGCATAGGTGCCGAAACCCATGGCGCTCAGCTGACTGCCGGGCGCACCGCGGACCAGGCCGGCGCCAAGTTCGTAATGTTCGATGATCCCCGAGTAGAAGCCGTAGATTGCCGCGCCGGCGACAATGGCGCCGAGCATCTGCGCGATGATGTAGGGCGCGACCTTGGACCATGGAAAGCCGGTGAACACGGCCAGGGCCAGGGTCACCGCCGGATTGATGTGACCGCCGGAAATCTTGCCCGATACATAGACGCCCAGGGCCACGCCGAGGGCGAACATCATCGAGACGGGCCAGAGGCTGAGACCTCCGGTCCACACGGACACGGCCACCGCACCCACGCCGAAGAGAACGAGAATGAAGGTTCCGATACCTTCGGCGACCATCTCAGGAACTATTCCCTTGCGCATCAGCTTGCTCCCTGCACGACAGGTGCAACGCCCGTTGTCGGGTCTGTCTTTTCGGTTGTCTTGATTTGCTTTGACGGAAAGCGATGTTGCACACGGGGAAAGTATCAGGCGCGTGGCAATTTTGATTGATCCGGATCAACCCCGGTCATTCTTTCAAAAAATCGGAAAGCCGATCCGTTCACAAATCCCGCAAAGCGGCCGCGCTTGCCCGTGAAAAAAACGTATCGAGGGAAAGAGGGCTGCGGAAAACGGGCTTTCCGCGACGGCTGTGAAGGGCGTCGTCGCCGGGGCCACCTGCGTCTCGAAAGGCTTGAAAATGAACCACATTTCCTGCGCTTTCGTTCCTTGATGAAGACCAGGTCGCCTCAAACCGCTTCATCTTCCTTCAGGAGGTCAGTCCCTAGCGTTCGGTCAGCTTCAGCTCTATGCGGCGGTTGCTGGCGAGCGCATCGGGCGTGTCGCCTTCGACCAGGGGCTGGAATTCGCCGAAGCCGGCGGCCACGAGGCGTTTCGGGTCGACGCCTCGTTCGATCAGATAGCGGACGACGGAAATCGCGCGGGCGGCGGAGAGTTCCCAGTTGTTGCGCAGGCGGCCGGTGCCGGAAAGCGGCCGGGCGTCGGTATGGCCATCGACGCGCAGCACCCAGTTGATCTCGTCGGGGATCTGCTGACTGAGTTCCTGGATGGCGTCGGCGAGCTTGTCGAGTTCCTGGCGGCCGTCGGGATTGATGTCTTCCGATCCTGAATCGAACAGCACTTCGGACTGGAACACGAAGCGGTCGCCGACCACGGAGATGTCGGAGCGCTGGGAGAGGATTTCCCGCAGGCGGCCGAAGAAGTCGGACCGGTAGCGGGAGAGCTCCTGCACGCGCTGGACAAGGGCGGCGTTGAGACGGCGTCCGAGGCTGGCGATCTTGGCCTGGCTGTCGGATTCCTTGGCTTCCGCCGCTTCGAGCGCCGCATTGGCGGCGGCGATCTGGCGTCGCAGGGCGGCGATCTGCTGATTGAGCAGTTCCACCTGGGCCAGGGCTTCCTGGCTGACCTGGCGTTCGTCGTCGAGAAGGTTTTCCAGGGTCGCCGCCCGCCCGCCGGCGACATCCGCCGCGCCGGAGCTGCTTTCGAGCAGCCCCATCAGGCGGCTCTGTTCGGCCTCGGCGTCGCTCAGGCTTGCCTGGAGGCTGACAATCGTATCTTCCAGCTCGCCCGAGTTGGCCCGTTCCAGCGCCAGCAGTTCCGTCAGTTCGCTGATCTGGGCGTTGAGGCGGTTGAGCACCGTGTCCCTGCCGGACAGCTGCTGGGACAGGAAGAACTGGGCGATCATGAAAATGGACAGCAGGAAGATGATGACGAGCAGGAGCGTCGCCATGGCATCGACGAAGCCGGGCCAGTAATCCGTCGACTGGGCCCGGCGGCGCGAGCGGAGTCCTGCCATGGCCCTACTCCTTTGCGCGGTCGAAGGCGGCGGAAATGGAGGAAAGCAGTCCCTCGATGCGTTTCTGCTGTTCGCCCTGGGCCTCGGCCCAGTCGCGCATCATCTGCTGTTCGGAGCGCACATGCTTGACCAGGCCCTGGATGCCTTCCGCCAGATTGGCCATGGCCTGATTGGCGTTCTTGCCACCGCCTTCCTCGACGCTTTTCTGAAGCGCGGAGATCGAGGCCTGGATGTGTTCGACGCCCGGCGAATCCGGCGCGTTGAACAGGGTGTCTTCCGGATCGATGTCGGTGACGGTGGACAGCCAGTCTTCCAGTTCGTTGTAGAAGCGGTTCTGTGCCTGACCGGCCTGAAGGTCGAGAAAGCCGAGCACGAGAGAGCCGGTGAGGCCGAAGAGCGAGGAGGAAAATGCCGTCCCCATGCCGGACAGCGGCGCTTCGAGCCCGGCCTTCAGATCCTCGAAAATGACATTGGCGTCGCCGGAACCCACGTCGAGGGACTGAATGGTCGCGCCCACGGAACTGACGGTCTGCAGCAGGCCCCAGAAGGTGCCGAGCAGGCCGAGGAAAACCAGAAGGCCGGTCAGATAGCGCGAGATCTCGCGCGATTCCTCAAGGCGCATGCCGATGGAATCGAGGATCGAGCGGGCGGTCGTCGGCGTCAGCGCCATGTCGCCGCCCTTGTTGCCCAGCAGGGCGGCCATCGGGGCCAGCAGAACGGGCGAGCGGGTGTCGAGAGCAGGATCGCCCATGCGGAAGCTGTTGACCCAGGTGATTTCCGGAAACAGCCGGATGACCCGTCCGAACAGCAGCAGTACGCCGAAGACGCCGACCAGGACAATGAGCCCGTTAAGGCCCGGGTTGCTCATGAAGGCGGTGGAGATCTGCGGAAACAGGATGAAGGCGATAAAGGCCACGATCACCAGGAAGATGATCATGAAGGTCAGATACGCCCGCGGGCTGGACAGGCTGTAGGGGTCGAATTCTCGGGCCATATTGCGCTATCTGTCACCTGTTGAGGAGCTAACCGATTGATAGCGTGATTTTTAACAGGTTGGAAACCTCTTATCGGAGGGAAAGCGCGAATAAAGGTGGGAAAGAGGCGAGGGAGGCCATTGCGAGGGGGATGCTGATCGCCCGGAAAGGGACAGGTTTCCGGATACCGGTTGGTGGACGTGGGCATTCGGGCTGACCCGAGGCATGGTGCATTTTGGCGCTGAACTGACAGTGTAGCGCACGGCGACTGACGTTGCTTCTTTCCCTCATCTCGGTCGCTAAACGGCTCGCCCTGGTCCGGAAAGCTGCTGTTCGTTGCACAACGAGCGAATGTCTACAGAGGGGGGGAGGACTAAGCCGCTCGCGCGGCAATGGTGCTCGTGGCGGGCGATTGGGATGATCTTCACGGCGTGTTTTGCGGATAGGCGGTTCTGTCTGACGATTGGGGTGTTCTCAATCATCAGACAGGAGGTTCC
>NZ_QCYM01000005.1 GCF_003075075.1 Labrenzia sp. 011
CATCTTGTCCGTCTAGAATAATTTTGTTCTGCGTGAATTGTTTTGGCAAGAGGGTGGAGTGTATAGGTTTTTGTTGCTTAACGCTATTTCAGCGCGGTAATCGCGTTCAAATTGGGAAACTTCCGATCAGCCGTTTGCACCAAAATCAATGATCAACCTCTTTGGAAACCACACTGGGCCAAACGCAGGACTGTGCGGGAACAACGCGAATGGTGTCAAAAATTTTTCTGTTGCGCACAGTGGTTTGGCTTGCTATGGCCGTCGCGGCGTCCCTGATAATTTATATTTTCTTCTGTGTGGACGACAAAACCTGGGCGGCACAGGCAGCATCCACAGCTAGAAACGCCGGCTATCTGATCAATCTATTTGCATTTGTTCTTATTCTGAGTTCCGGGCAGTTTCGGCTCTTTGGCCTGAATATTTTCTTCCTGCTATTGATGCTGGTGTGCGCGGTTTTCGGCTTGATAGATGCTTTTCCCGGGACCGGAGGGCGGTACGGCAACCAATGGGCTGATATCTCGGCGGGGATCGGATTGCTCAACTACCTGGCAATGAGTCTGATTTTACACGAGCAATGGACGATTGCGTTTACTGTTCTGGGCGGGGCGTTTCCCGCCGTGACGTTGGGCACATATGTTGCGTTGACCTCTCCTCTGGAAAGGGAATTCGCAGACATCGACCCCGAATCAACCTGCATGTACCGCATTGAGCAACCTGATGTGGGCGGCATCAAGTTCGATCGTATTTACTCGTTCTCCGAATTGAACCTTGGCTTTTTCATTGGCGAACATTCTCCACGGGTTGCAAAGATCAAGGGAGATGATGCCTATCTGTGGAGATATGCCGCGCGAGAATTTTCAAGACCCTTTCGCGGTTCCAGCCTGCCATCAGATCTGTTTTCCGAATTGGTTCGGAACTGTACAATTCATCCCGGAAAAATCTGAGTTCCATTGACCAGCGGATGCCCGGCCCGACTCCCGGGAAGCGCAGGGGAGCGGAAACCAGCAAAGCCTTGATCACCGCGATTGGTATCAGGCCCCCGGAACCTCGGAGGACTGGCGCAGGAATTCTCCTGTCTGCTGGTAGTGACTGCGCAGCCGGCTGGAGGCCAGGTCGGCATCGCGCGCCACCGCGGCTTCCAGAATTTCGCGGTGTTCCCCGGGAACGTCGCGGGTGCCGTAATTCTGCGAGCGGCCCGCAAGATACCGGTAGCGGACGTTCAGGTCGTAAAGCTGGCTGCAGTAGCGCAGCAGGATCGGTGAAGCGCAGTTCGCGAGCATGGCCATGTGGAAGGTCTTGTGCAGCTCCTCGAAGACCGGAATGTCGGCCGGATCGACCCGGGCCATGCGATGATGGGCCAGGACGATGGTTTCCTCCCAGGCGTCATCCGCATGGGCAATGCTCTGCCTGAGGGCCATGTCCTCCAGCGCGCAGCGCAGCATCAGGATCTCGCTGAAGTTCTGATGGCTGACGGGCGCGGCGCGAAAGCCGCGCTGGTCGAGCCGTTCGACAAGCTGGTCCGAAACCAGAAGGCTCAGCGCTTCGCGAATGGGGGAGGCGCCGGTTTCAAGACGTTCCTTGAGATTCTCGATCTTGAGTTTCTCGCCCGGGCGCAGTTCCCCGGTCACGATCATCTGGCGAAGCGCGGAATAGGCCGTTTGCGTGGCCGAGATGATCGATGACTGGGCAACTGTATCCATTTTGAAATTATCCTGAAAAATCCTGAGGCTGGAAGCCCGGGCGCACCATATTCACCGGGTCGGGTGTTCGCAAGCGACAGCCCGGAACGAGGGGGGCTGCCCCGGAGTTGCCCACAGTCAGGACCGGTTGCGGGACGGAATTCCCCGCCGGTCGTCTTCGGCGGCGTCCCGGCGCGTGACAGCGTCGACAAGAACGAAGGCGATGATGCATGTTTCGCTGCCCCGGTTCGACCAGGCATGATTGGTGCCGCGCTGGATGACCACGTCGCCGGCCTTGAGCAGCACGTCGTCTTCGGGCGCGTCCATCAGCATCCAGATCTCCCCTGTCAGAATGATCGCGTAGTCGAGGCTGTCGGTGCGATGCATGAAGGGATGGCGCGCGTCCTCGACGATATTGGCGGCTGCGCCCATTTCGGCAAATGCGGCACGGCCGTCGAGGCCCGCCAGGACCTCGGGATCTTCCGGCTTGAATTCCACGCAGCGGAAAACGCTGCCATTGGTGGGCGGATGAAGGATGAAGTCGCCGGTGCAGGTCTCGGTCGGTCCGTCATATTCCGCCGGAGTTCCGTCCGAGAGCCAGAAATTCGTCAGCCGTACGCCCGGCCGGTTCGGTCGTTCGAGATATTGGGCCGCGACCGTATCGCTCTCGATGATCGCCTTGCCGCCGGCATCATGTCCAGTGACGACCCGCCGAAATTCTCTCATGTTTCGTTCCTTCTGAATAAGTCGCGTTTTTTGCGAAGCTGGAAGTGGGAGACGGCCCAGAGCGCGGCCAGCAGACAAAGACCCAGACCGGCGCTCAGCGGATGCTGCAGCAGCAACAGCACGCCGGCCAGGGCTGCCGCCCCACGCGCCACAGGGGAAATCCTGTCCTGAATGACACCGATGACGGCAACAGCGATCGCTCCGACACCAAGCATGCCCGTGATCACGGCCATGAGATTTTCCGGGAGCGTTCCCTGAAGCAGCAGCCCCGGACCGAAACAGAAGGCAAAGGGCAGGATGAAGCTCGGAGCCGCATAGGCGGCGGCTGTCCATCCCGAGCGGTTGATATCCGCTCCCGCGATGCCTCCGGCAACATAGGCCGCCAGGGCGACCGGCGGCGTGATGGTGGAGATGCAGCCGAAATAGAAGACGAAGAAATGGGAGGTCAGCAGCGGAATGCCCATCTTTACCAGCGCGGGCGCAACCACCGTTGCCAGGATCAGATAGGCAGCCGTCGTCGGCAGGCCCATGCCGAGTATGATCGAGGCCCCCATGGTCAGCATCAGGGCGATGATCTGGTTGCCGCCGGCGCCCATGTCGATCAGCACGGCGATCTTGGAGCCCAGGCCCGTCATGCCCAGGATACCGGCGATGATGCCGGCCGCGGCGCAGGCCGCCGAAATGGTCACGACCCCGTTCGCCCCGTCCACGATCGCACCGGCGATCTGGCGCAGGAGATCGGCCCCGCCCATGCGCCGGGTCAGGGCCGTGGCGGCGATCAGCACCACCATTGCCCACAGGGAGGCCTTGAAGGGCGAATATCCCCACAGCATCAGCCCGATCAGCAGGGCGAAGGCCAGGATGAAGGGCAGACCGTTCCAGAGAACCTTGGCCATGGGGCGGTCGTCGGTCTGGTCCGCCGGTGCTGCCGTGATTCCGCTTTTGACCGCGCGCAGATGAACGACGAACAGGACCGTGGCGAAGAAGAGGATCGCCGGAAGCAGGCCTGCCGCCATGACCTGCGGATAGGAGACGCCCACGACCTCGGCCATGATGAATGCCGCGGCGCCCATCACAGGCGGCATGATCTGGCCGCCGGTCGAGGCCACCGCCTCGATGGCCGCGGCCTGATGCGGCTGGTAGCCCTCGCGTTTCATCAGGGGGATCGTCAAGGTGCCGGTGACGGCGACATTGCCGGCGGCGGAGCCCGACACCATGCCGATCAGCGCCGAGAAGAGAACGGCGGACTTGGCGCTTGCGGCCCGCAGCCCGCGGGTCAGCCGGCTGGCGATTTCGAAGAAGAACTCTCCGGCCCCCAGCCGCGAGAGCAGCGCTCCGAATATGGTGAAGGTGACGATATAGGTGGCCGCGACCCCCACCGGAATTCCGTAAATGCCCTGGGTATCCGTCGTCAGGAAGGCGACAACCCGCTCGAACCCGTAGCCGCGTCCCTGCAGGATACCAGGAAGATAGGGGCTGAAGAAGGGATAGGCGAAAAACAGTCCGGCGATGACGGCAAGCACCGTTCCCACGCCGCGCCGCGCCGCCTCGAAGACCAGGACAACGATGACGATGCCCGCGTAATAGTCGTTTGCGGTTGTCATGCCGCCGCTGAAGGCAATGGCCTTCCAGCGTGACAGCAGCCAGAGGCTCGCCAGAATGCCGGCGCCGATCAGCACCATGTCGATCCCGCGCGCGATCCGGCTGTGCGCCAGGCGCGTTGCCGCCGGCTGGCGGGCGAAGAGGATCGTCAGGGCGAACATCAGGTGGGTCAGGCGCAATTCCATCGTCGAGATCGACACGAATCCCGAAACCACAAGCAGCTGGTAGGCGCCGAACAGGAAGGCGACAGCGGTCAGGATCGAGGGTTTCCGGAAGTGCCGGGCTGGCTGGCTCATGAGGGACTCTGGCGCTTGGGTCTTCAGGGGAAAAAGGGCACGGGGAGCCTGTCCCCGTGCCGGGAGCGATCAGTCGCCGAAATAGGCGGCGGCGCCCTCGTGCAGGTCGATGGACAGGCTGCTGGCCCGGCTCTTGTCGATCTGCCTGGCGTTGGCGTTCTCCGCTGCGAATTCGTCGAGATGGTCGTAGATCGCGGCGGTGATCGCTTCGGCCTTTTCCGGCGGCATGTCCGCACTGACGATGAGCATGTTGGTCACGCCGAGCACGCCGGAATCGGCGTCCATGCCGTAGACATCCGCAGGAATGTCATAGGTGCTGTAGGCCGGGTTCTGTTCCAGGATCTCTTTCAGCTTGTCCGCCTCGAAAGTGATCATGCGGAGCTTTCCCGAGGCAGCGGCCTGCATGACCGCGGCGGCCGGATAGCCGGACAGGGCGAGTGCGGCATCCACCGCGCCGTCGGACAACTGGCTGAAGCCGTCCCCGTAGCTCAGGAAGCTGGGGGTGATGTCGTCAAGCGTCATGTCGTGAATCGGCATGATATTGTTCAGGAAGCCGAGCGTCCCGCCTCCGGCCGGCCCGACAGCGACACGCTTGCCGCGCAGGTCTCCGAAGCTTTGAATATCCGATCCGGCCGGCACGACCATGTGGAGCACGCTGGGATGAAGCGGGCCGAGCGCGCGCAGGTCCATCGGGTTTCCGTCATAGGCACCGCGACCGGCAACTGCGTCGGCCGCCAGGTTGGCGGAGGTGATGCCCAGTTCCACCTCTCCGGCGGAAACGAGACGCGGGTTCTGCACCGATCCCTGGGTGACGATGGGCACCATGCTCAGGTCGTCCCCGGCATATTCGTTGACCAGATTGGAGATGCTTTGCCCGATCGGGAAAAAGGCGCCGCCGACACTGGCGGTTCCGATGCGGTATTCTTCCGCCTGTGCGGTCATGGCGGCCGCGCTGAACAGAGCGGCGGCCGCGATGGTTTTCAGATTGAGTGACATTGTATGGATCCTCCCTATGAGGGAACCATAACAACGACATTTTTATCTTACAATAATTAATATCGATATTTTTAACGGCGCAGAAAATCGCCCCAATATGGATTGGTGCCTGCTACGGCGTCGTGTCCGGACGATCCTGTTCCATCATGCGCTCCACATGCTTTGCCGTCAGCCGCAGGGTCGCTTCCACCTTGGGACGGATCTCCTTGAAGCGGGTCGAGGGCACGGGAACGGAGATCGAATGAATGTCGCCGGACCAGTCCCGGAAGGCGAAACCGATGGCCGAGATGCCGCGGGTGTGTTCATCCAGGTCATAGGCAAGACCGTTCTTCCTGACTTCGGCCAGGGTCTCCATGAACGTGGACAGGTCACGCTTGATACCCTGGCGGCTCCATTCCGTGAGCGCCAGATCCCGGGCTGTCGTGTCGTCGAGCAGGGCAAGGCAGGAGAGGCCGTTGGCGGTGCTCGTCAGGGGAAAGGCTTCTCCGACCGAGGAAACGGTCCGCAGCCGGTGGGTTCCGGGCACCTGGTCGAGAAAGATCATGGCCGGTCCGCGCAGAACGGAAAGGTCGGCCGTTTCTCCGGTCGCCTGGGAGAGTTCCGTAAGGTGGAGCCGGCAGCATTCGACAATGTTGTAGCGGGCGGCCTCGGCCAGAGCGCTCAGCTCCGGGCCCAGCCGGAGCTTGCCGCCATTGGCGCCGGAAATCACCAGCCGCTCCTTCTGCAGCGCGCCGACAATGCGCTGCACGGTCGAGCGCGGCAGGCTGACCGCCTCGGCGATCTGGCCGAGGCTCATGCCCGACTGGTCCTCCTTCAGGGATCTCAGGATCTTGGCGGCCCGTTCAATGACCTGAATGCCGTTACGGCCCCGATCTGGCTCGGTGCCGAGGGAGGTTTCTTCTGCGCTCATGATGTGACAGCCGGTTCTTTTTTGGTTTGTGGAGATGGGAATGTCCCACCATACGGTACAAGTGGCCTGGGATGCAAATAATTATTGACTGCCATGCGGTGCATATGTACCATCATGCGAAACAGTGTCATTGATATCTGTCACTAGGAAACATAGTCATCAGTATCGCAACACCGCTTCGGCGGTGCAGGGAGGAGTATTGCGAAATGGTTGAAATCCGCGGCATCGAGTTCCAGTCGAATACCGAAAACGACATGGGGCTGGAGTTCTACAACCTCAGCCACCGCTTCGGGTACCAGTGCCCAAACTGGCCTTATTTCCGGGACGTTCAGATCGAGCGCATGCACTACATGGCCAAGTCCGGTGTTCTGAGCCAGACGATCACCACGACGATGCATGTGACCACCCACATCGACGCGCCCGCGCATGTGGTGCAGGGAACGCCGTTCATCGACGAAGTGCCGCTGCCGCATTTCTTCGGCTCGGGTCTCGTTGTGTCCGTCCCCAAGAAGAAATGGGAGCAGATCACTGCTGACGACCTTGAAAAGGCCTGCGGCCATGCGATCAGGAAGAACGACGTCCTGATCATCAATACCGGCTGGCACAAGGTCTATGACGACGGCGACTATTTCCCCTACTGCCCCGGTCTGGTGCCTTCGGCAGCCGACTGGATTGTCGAAAAGGGCGTGAAGGTCGTCGGTCACGACACGCAGGCCAACGATCACCCGCTGGCAACCGCCATCGGTCCGCATCGCAACGGCCCGCTGCTGCCGCATCTGGCGGACGAGTACAAGGAATGGTCCGGCGGCATTGCCTGGGACGAGGCCTTCCCGGAGTGGGAGCCGGTGCACAACAAGCTGTTTTCCAACGGAATTCTCGGAATCGAGAATGTCGGCGGCGATCTCGATGCGGTCACCGGCAAGCGCTGCACCTTTGCATTCTTTCCCTGGAACTGGGACCGCGGCGACGGCTGTATCATCCGTCTTGTCGCCATGATCGACAAGGGACAGAAATACCGGATCGAGGCCGGCGAGAACTTCTGAGCCGCTGCCGCCCGAAGCGGCGGCTTTCCATGAACTTGCGATCCACGGGAGGGGAGCGCAATGCATATCAAGCGTTTCGAGGAAGCGCAGGCCTATGAGGCCCCCAATCACTGGGGCGTCCACGGGCTCCGCTTGCAGGGTTTCGAAGAGGGAGGACCGACCAATCAGTGGGTCGGCTTCTCCCAGTTCCTGCCGGGCGGAGGTGCCGGGCCCGATTCAACACCCTTTGAAAAAGTCTATGTCGTGCTCGATGGCGAAATGACCATCGAGTGGGACGGCGGGTGCGAAGTGCTGCGCGCCATGGACAGTTGCACCATCCCGCCCGGGGTGGTGCGGCGGATCGAGAACAGGTCGAACCACGTCTGCAAGATGCTGGTCGTCGTACCCTACCCGCCGGAGGCAATCTGATGACGGACAGCTGGACCAATCCCCTCGGTCTCTTCGACGTGTCGGGCAAGGTGGCCCTGATCACGGGCGCTTCCGGCGCACTCGGCGCGGTCGCCGCCAGGGCGCTCGCCGGGGCTGGCTGCAAGCTGGTGCTTGCGGCTGGCAATGAGGCGGCTCTCAAGGCGGTCGTGACCGATTGCGAGGCTCTTGGCGCCGAGGTCGCCTCGATGAGCATACGCCCGTCCGACGAGGCCGCATGCGATCAATTGGTCGCCCTCGCGGTTGAGCGTTTCGGCGCGCTCGACGTGCTGGTCGTGGCATCCGGCATGAACAAGGTTGCCAAGATCGAAGACCTGACCCCGGCCGATTTCGAAAACGTCATGAATGCCAATGTGACCCAGTCATGGCTTCTGGCGCGGGCTGCCGCACGGCAGATGAAGACGCAGTCGGACGGCGGCAAGATCGTGCTGGTCTCTTCCGCGCGCGGGCTGCTGGGACATCCGGCAGGCTATACCGCCTATTGCGCCTCCAAGGCGGCGGTCGACGGCATCACCAAGGCGCTGGGCTGCGAGCTCGGTGAAGACAACATCACGGTCAACGCCATCGCGCCGACCGTGTTCCGCTCGCCGCTGACCGCCTGGATGTTCGAGGACAACGAAAAGGCCAGGGGCTTCCGGGACGGATTTCTCGCCCGTGTGCCCAAGGGGCGTCTCGGCGAGCCGGAAGACCTGATCGGTCCCCTGCTGTTCCTCGCCTCGCGCGCTTCCGATTTCTACACCGGGCATATCCTTTATGCCGATGGCGGATACACGGCGGGCTGAAGATGGCAGGAACACCCAACATCGCTGTTCTGGGAGCCGGTCTCATGGGGCACGGTATCGCCCTGACCTTTGCCCGGGCCGGGCACGGCGTGCGGGTCTATGACCCGTCTTCGGCCGGTCTGGACGCCCTGCACGCACGGGTGTCGGCCAGTCTCGGGGCGATGGGGGCCGAATCCCGGGAGATCGATGAAACCCTGTCGCGTATCGCGCCGGATCCGGAGATCGCAACCTGTGTCGCCGACGCGGGTTTCGTGTTCGAGGCGGCTCCGGAAAAGCCCGATCTGAAGCGGGGCCTCTTCCGGGAAGTCGAACGGTTCGCACCGTCAGACGCGATCCTTGCGTCGAATACATCCGTCATTCCGATCACGACCATCGTGTCCGATCTGGAAGACAGGACACGGGCGCTGGGAACGCACTGGTGGAATCCGCCGCACATGATTCCCCTGGTTGAGGTCATCCGCACCGAATGGACCGCGGAAGCCGCGATCGAAGCGACGGTCGCCCTGCTGTCGTCCGTCGGAAAAACGCCGGTTCGTGTCGAGAAGGACGTGGCCGGCTTCATCGGCAACCGCCTTCAGCATGCCATGTGGCGGGAAGCCATCTATCTGGTCGAGAGCGGGGTCTGCACCGCGGAAGCCGTCGATCAGGTGGTCAATGCCAGTTTCGGGCGCCGTCTGTCGGTGCTCGGGCCGCTGGCCAATGCCGATCTCGTCGGCACCGATCTGACACTCGATATCCATGAAAACGTGCTGGCCGACCTGGATAACCGGCCAACCCCCTCGCCCTATTTGCGCGACCTCGTGAAAACAGGGAAGCTTGGCATGAAGAGTGGCGAGGGTTTCATGAGCTGGACGCCGGAGGCGATGGAGGACGTCCGCCAGCGTGTAGCCACTCATCTGCGGAGGCTCGAGACGATTCTACCCGACTGACAGCCTGCCGTACCAAGCGCATCTGGGAGGAAGACCATGACGCTATTTTGGAAGACTGAAGGTATCAATCGCCGCACGTTCCTGGCCGGAGCTTCGGTCGGACTGGCGGCGCCCGCCATTCTGACACGCACACGCGCCTATGCGGCCGACCCGGTGATCAGGATCGGTCACGTGAGTCCGCGCACCGGACCGCTGGCCGGTTTCGCCGAGGCCGATGACTACGTCCTTGAAGGTGTCCGCAAGGCGCTGGCCGGCGGGATTGAAAACAACGGCAGGACCTATCAGGTCGAGATCATCTCCAAGGACAGCCAGTCGAACCCCAACCGCGCGGCGGAAGTGGCCTCGGAGCTGATCCTCGGCGACGAGGTGGACATCATCGTCGCCGCCTCGACCCCGGACACGACCAATCCGGTGTCGGACCAGGCGGAACTGAACGAGGTGCCCTGCATCACCACCGACTGCCCCTGGCAGCCCTATTTCTTCGGCCGCAACGGCGACCCGGCGACCGGCTTCGACTTTACCTACCACTTCTTCTGGGGGCTCGAGGACGTCATCAAGGCATTCCTCGGCATGTGGGAGGAAAGCGGTGTCGAGCGCAAGGTCGGCGGCCTGTTCCCCAACGATGCCGACGGCAATGCCTGGGGCGATGAGATCCACGGCTTCCCGCCTGCCCTGATCGGCAGCGGCTTCGAACTGACCGATCCGGGCCGCTATCAGCCGCTCACCGATGACTTCTCGTCGCAGATTTCGGCCTTCAAGGCTGCCGGTTGCGAGATCGTCACCGGCAACATGATCTCGCCGGACTTCGCCACCTTCTGGTCGCAGGCGGCCCAACAGGGCTTCGCGCCCAAGGTCGCCACGCTCGGCAAGGCGCTGCTGTTCCCCTCGTTCATCGAGTCCCTGGGCGACCGCGGTGACGGCTTGACCTCGGAAATCTGGTGGACGCCGGATCATCCGTTCTCCTCGTCCCTGACCGGAATGACGGCGAAACAGCTGGCCGACGGATACACGGCTGCCTCCGGACGTCCGTGGACCCAGCCGATCGGCTTCAAGCACGCGCTGTTCGAGGTGACCACCGACGTGATCCGCCGCAGTGCCGATCTCGATGATCCGAACGCCATTCTGGAAGCGGTTTCGGCCACGGATCTGGCGACGGTCGTCGGCCACGTCAACTGGAACTTCGGTCCGGTCAAGAATGTCTCCAAGACACCTCTGGTCGCCGGCCAGTGGCAGAAGGGAGCCAATGGCATGGAGCTGGTGATTACATCCAATCACAGCGCGCCGGAAATTCCCACGACGGGCACGTTGAAGCTCCTCGGCTAACCGGACAAGACGCACGGCCTGTTGCCGTGCGTCTCCAGGTCAGACAACAAGGCGCGGATTTGAATGACTGCTGTTCTGGAACTCAAGGGCGTTTCCAAGGCCTATGGCGCCATCACCGTCGCCGATGAGCTGAGCTTTCAACTCGGCCATGGCGAGGCCATCGGCGTGATCGGGCCGAATGGGGCGGGCAAGACATCCATGTTCAACCTGATCACCGGCACGATTCCCGCCGACCGGGGGCAGATCCTGCTGAAGGACCGTGATGTCACCCGGCAGAGCGTGGCGCGGCGCTGCCGTGCCGGCATTGCCAGGTCGTTTCAGATTCCGCAGCCGTTTTCGGCGATGTCGGTGTTTGAAAACACCCTGGTGGCGGCCACCCACGGAACCCGGAACACGCTCGCCTCCGCCAATGCCCATTGTCTTGAAGTGCTCGAGCTCACCGGCCTCATCGACAAGGCCAATGAGCCGGCCGGCAGCCTGACCCTGCTCGGGCGCAAGCGGCTTGAGCTGGCCCGGGCCCTTTGCGCGCGCCCCCAGGTGCTTCTGCTCGATGAAATCGCCGGCGGCCTGACGGAAAAGGAGTGTCACGACCTGGTCGCGACCATCAACACAATCCGCGGGACCGGCCTGTCGCTCATCTGGATCGAACATATCGTCCATGCACTGCTGTCCGTCGTCGACCGGCTGATCGTCATCGATTTCGGCAGGAAGATCGCCGATGGCGATCCGAAGGAAACCATGTCCAGTCAGGCGGTCCAGGAAATCTACATGGGAGTGATTGCCGATGGCTGACGCGGTTCTCTCCACCCGGTCCCTCGAGGCCTGCTACGGCGACTTTCAGGCGCTCTTCGGGGTGTCGATCGACGTCTATCCCGAAGAGGTCATCGCCATCATCGGCGCCAACGGGGCCGGCAAGACCACCCTGATGCGCTCGATCACGGGTCTTCTGACCAACCAGCCGCAGATGGTGACCTGGAAGGGCCGGTCCATCGGCGCCCTGAGGGCGGACCAGATCGCCCGCCTGGGGATCGCGATGGTTCCGGAAGGCCGCCAGCTGTTCCAGTCCCTGTCCGTCGAGGAAAACCTGATCATCGGTGGCCAGGTGGGGCGCAGCGGAGCCTGGTCCCTGGAGAAGGTCTACGACCTGTTTCCAGTCCTCAAGGAGCGCCGGAATGTCCCGGCGACCTCGCTGTCCGGCGGTCAGCAGCAGATGGTCTCGATCGGACGGGCGCTGATGTCCAATCCGGACATTCTGCTGTTCGACGAGATCAGTCTCGGCCTTGCGCCCATCATCATCAAGTCGATCTACGAAGCGCTGCCGACCATCATCGGCGAGGGCATGAGCGCGATCATCGTGGAACAGGACATCGCCAAGGCGGTGAGCGTGTCGAGCCGGGTCTACTGCCTGCAGGAAGGCCGGGTTTCGCTCGAGGGTCGGCCGCAGGACCTGACTCGCGACGCCATCAGCGCCGCCTATTTCGGAGTTTGAGATGGATTGGGTCAACGCCATTGTCCAGGGAGTTCTGCTCGGCGGGTTATACGCGCTGTTCGCAGCCGGCCTGTCGCTGATTTTCGGCGTGATGCGGCTGGTCAACATCGCCCATGGCGATTTCATCGTGCTGGCCGCGTTTCTCGGGCTGACAATCACCACCACGCTTGGCCTGTCGCCCCTGGTGGCATTGGCGCTGGTCGTCCCGGTGATGGCGGCCATCGGCTACGTGCTTCAGCGCGGCATCCTCAATCGCACCCTGGGGGACGACATCCTGCCGCCGCTCATGGTGACCTTCGGCCTGTCGGTGATCATCCAGAACGGCCTTTTGGAAATCTACAGCGCCGATCCGCAGAAAATGAGTGCCGGAGCCCTTGAAACCGCAAGCCTGTCGCTGCCCGGCGGTCTCAATGTCGGCGTTCTGCCGATCCTGATGTTCGCCGTGGCGGTGGCCGTCATCGCCGGTCTGCAGTGGATCTTCTACCACTCGTCGCTCGGGCGGGCCTTCCGGGCGGTGTCCGACAAGCAGGACATCGCCCAGCTCATGGGGCTCAACAAGGCCCATATCTTCGGGCTCGCCATGGCCCTGTCCCTGGCGGTTGTCGGCATTGCCGGCGTGTTTCTCGGCATCCGCACCAGTTTCGACCCGTCGATCGGCCCCGGCCGGCTGATCTTCGGCTTCGAGGCGGTGATCATCGGCGGCCTCGGCAACCTGTGGGGCACGCTGATCGGCGGCATCATTCTCGGCGTCAGCCAGAATATCGGCGCCCAGATCAATCCGGGCTGGCAGCTGCTTGCCGGTCACATCGCCTTTCTCTTCGTGCTCGCTGTCCGCCCGCGTGGCCTGTTTCCCAGGATCGACTGATGACAACCGAACGCACATATTCGATTTCACGATCCTCGAAAACCAGCCTGGTCGCGGCGGTTGTCGGGCTGCTGGTTCTGGTCGGTCTGGCCGCGGCGCCCCTGTGGGCCGGACGCGCCGACATGCGCCTTCTCAGCGAGGTGTTCCTCTATCTGTCCCTGGCGTGCCTGTGGAATCTGCTCGCCGGCTATGCGGGACTGGTCTCGGTCGGCCAGCAGGCGTTCGTCGGCTTCGGCGGCTACATGCTGTTCGCCCTGGCGATCTTTGCCGGCATGTCGCCGCTTGCGGCCATTCCGCTGGCCGGCCTTCTGGGCGCGCTGGTGGCTGTTCCGGTCGCCCTGCTGATCTTCCGTCTGCGCGGGGCGTATTTTGCCATAGGCACCTGGGTGATTGCCGAGGTCTTCCGCCTGTCGTTTGCCCAGATCTCCGCGCTCGGAGGCGGCTCGGGAACCAGCCTGCCGGTTGCCCTGGTGAAATCGATCGCCTCCAGCCGGTCCATGCGCGAGGCGACCACATACTGGATGGCTCTGGGCATGGCCGTGCTGGTGCTGGTGGTGATCTATGCACTGCTGCGTTCGCGCAACGGACTGGCCCTGACCGCCATCCGCGACAGCGAACTGGCCTCGCAGAGTTTCGGCATCGACATTTGGCGGCACAAGTTTGCCGTCTATCTCATCACGGCCGGTCTGACGGCGATGACCGGCGCCCTGATCTTCCTGCAAAAGCTGCGGATCTCGCCGGATGCCGCCTTCAGCGTCAACGACTGGACGGCCTTCGTGATCTTCATCGTGGTGATTGGCGGCATCGGTACGCTGGAGGGACCGATCCTCGGCGTGATCGTGTTCTTTCTGCTTCGTGAAACCCTGGCCGATCTCGGCTCCACCTATCTGCTGATCCTCGGGGCCGTGGCGATCGTGGTGATGCTCAAGGCCCCGAAAGGGCTCTGGGGAATGCTCAAGGAGCACACCGGCCTGGAACTGTTCCCGCTGTCGCGGCGAGTGGTGAAAGACAAGACTTGAAAAGGGAGGCGGCATTGGCTCGCAAACGCAACAAGACCATCATAACCTGCGCGGTCACCGGGGCAATCCATACCCCGACCATGTCCGATGCGCTGCCCTACACCTACGACGACATCGCCCGGCAGGCGATCGATGCCGCGGAAGCGGGGGCGTCCATCCTGCATCTGCATGCGCGCAACAACGAGACCGGGGCGCCCTCCGTCGACCCGGCCGATTTCGCGCCGTTCCTGTCACGCATCAAGCAGGCGACCGATGCGGTCGTCAACATCTCGACCGGCGGATCGCTCACGCTCTCCATTCAGGACCGGATCAGGCCCGCCGCCACCTTCAGTGCGGAAATGTGCTCGATGAACATGGGCAGCATGAACTTCTCGTTCCATCCGCTCGCCGGCCGGTATGACAGCTGGAAGTTCGACTGGGAGCGCGATTATGTCGCCAACTCCGACGGCAATATCTTCCGCAATACCTTCAAGGACATTCGCGAGGCCGCCGAGACCCTGGCTCCGCATGACATCAAGTTCGAACATGAATGCTACGATGTCGGCCATCTCTACAACCTGAAATTCTGCATGGATGCAGGGCTCTTCAAGGCGCCGATCTTCATCCAGTTCGTCATGGGCATTCTCGGCGGCATCGGTGCGGATATCGACAATCTGGTCTTCATGAAGAAGACTGCCGACAAGCTGTTCGGCGACGACTATCGCTGGTCCGTTCTGGCGGCGGGGGTTGCCCAGATCCCGATGGCCACCACCGCCAGTCAGATGGGCGGGCATGTCCGTGTCGGTCTCGAGGACAGTCTGCTCATCAGCCGCGGCAAGCTCGCCGATTCCAATGCCCAGCAGGTTGCCAAGATACTCCGGATCGTGGAGGAACTCGGCAGCGAAGTGGCAACACCCGAAGAGGCGCGCGAATTGCTCGGCCTCAAGGGTGGTGACAAGGTAAATTTCTGAAAGGCTAGCCATGCTCACGCTTTACCACGCACCGACCAGCGTCTGTTCCCAGAAGGTCCGGGTCGGCCTTGCCCTCATGGGGCTTCGTTATGAAAGCCGCATGCTGAACCTTCAGGCGGGCGACCAGTTTGAACCTGATTATCTGAAACTGAACCCCGATGCGGTGGTGCCGACGCTGGTCGATGGCGATCTCGTCGTCGTCGAATCGAGCCTGATCCTTGCCTATCTCGACCGGGAGCATTTCGGCGCACAGCTGATGCCCTCCGAACCGGCGGGAAGGGTGCGCGCGGAGCACTGGCTGCTGCGCTGCCTGGCCATTCATGCGGCGATCAACACCCTCAGTTTCTCGACGGCGATGCGCAAGAAGCTCCTTGCCGAAAAGACCCCTGACGAGATCGACGCCCTGGCCGC
This sequence comes from Labrenzia sp. 011, assembly GCF_003075075.1. Classification (GTDB taxonomy): domain Bacteria; phylum Pseudomonadota; class Alphaproteobacteria; order Rhizobiales; family Stappiaceae; genus Roseibium. Next base: position 15,447 of record NZ_QCYM01000005.1, read on the forward strand.
GAAATTTCCCGACCCGATCATGGGGCAAAAGCGCAAGGACCTGATCCTGAACGGGCTCGCTTCCGCCTATGTGGGGCAAGCCCTGGTGCATCTGCGGCGCCTGTTTGTCGACATGCAGGCCGAGCTTGAAGAAGGCCCGTGGTTGGGTGGCAACCGGGTCGGCATCGCCGACGTCGCGCTTGTCGCCTATGTCGACCGTCTGGACAGGCTGGGATTCGGCGGCTTCTGGGAGGAGGAGTTTGCCCGGGTCGGTCCCTGGCTCGACACCTGGAAGGCTCTTCCGGCCTATGCCAGCGGTATCGCCGATCACGTGCCGCCAGGCACCGCCGAGACCATGCGGTCCGGTGGAGCTGCGCATTGGCCCGAACTGGCGCGACGCTGGAAGGCGCTTGCCGACGAAACGCAGTAAGAATTTTCCGCCCGGCCCGGGCGGAAGAACGGCGGGCCATGCCCGCGGTGAATTGGGAGGAGAACTATTATGAGAAATCTGAAACCGATAGCAGCCGCCGGGGTGCTCATGGCGGGAATGTTCACCGGTCCGGCCATGGCCGAAACGCTCAAGGTGACCACGTTCCTGCCGCCGGTGCATACTTTCGTCAAGGCGATCAATACCTGGGGTGAGGAGCTTGCGGACAAGTCCGGCGGCGAACTGGAACTGGAAGTGTTTCCGGCCAGCCAGCTCGGACCGGCACCCCGCCAGTTCGACATCGTCCGCTCCGGCGTTGCGGATATCGCGATTTTCCTGCACGCGGTCACGCCGGGACGTTTTCCGATGACGGAACTGGCCGGACTGCCCCTGACGCATCCCTCCGCAGGGGATTCAAGCGCGATCACCTCGCGCCGGCTGACGGAACTCGCGCCCGAATATCTTGCCGCCGAGCATGAGGGAACGCGCATTCTCTGGGTGGCGGTGACCCCGCCGCTCAAGGTCAATCTGGCCAATGCCGATCCGAGTGATCTCGGCAACCTGAAGGGGCTTCGTCTGCGCTATGCCGGCTCCACCTGGCAGCAGATCGTGGAAGCGCTGGGCGCGTCGCCCGTGCCGGTTCCACCGGCCGAAACCGGGGAAGCCATTTCGAAGGGCATTGTTGACGGTGCCACCTTCCCCTTCGAGGCGACCATGGCGTTCGACCTGGGGCCGGTGGTCAAATACTCGATGGAACCGGGCCTGGCATCGGCGACCTTCGCCGTCGTGATGAGCGATGCGGCCTATGACCGCCTGTCCCCCGAGATGCAGAAGCTGATCGACGAGACGACCGGTCCGGACCGGGCCGCATGGTTCGGCGCCCTTTGGGATGAGGGCGAGGATCACGGGCGCAAGTATATGGTCGATGCCGGTGTCGATATCGTCAAGCTGAATGACGGGCAGATCGAAAGCCTGCACGAGACCTTCGCCTCCATTGTCGAACGCGGCAAGGAAAGTGCGGGCGACAAGGCGGCGGCCTTCCTCGAGGCCTACACGAAATGATGACCTCGCGGTCCGCCCGGTGGCGGGCCGCGACATCGGCTGAAAGGCGCGTCTGATGCTTGAAAATTCTGAAAAGACTGACCTCGTGACCCGCATCATGCATCTGATTGCAGGGATCGCACTGGTCGTGATGATGCTTGTCGTGGTCGGCGACATCGTGTTGCGTGCCGTTTTCAACCTTCCGATCCAGGGGGCCTATGACGTGGTGGGCATCGCGCTGCTGGTCATGACCATGTTCGGCATCGCGCCGGTGGTCGCCCGCCGGGGAGAGATCGTCATCGATCTGGCCGATGCCTTTTTGCCTCAGGCGGTTCTTCGGCTGCTCGCGGTCATCGCGGCTCTGACGGGCGTTTTCCTGTTTGCCTTTTTCGGCTGGGCGATGTTCGCGCCGGCAATGGATGCCTGGCGCTGGGGCGAACGTTCGCTTGAGCTGGGCCTTCCGAAATGGCCGTTGTGGCTCATCGCCTTCACAGGTCTGGTCGGCATTTTCTGGGCCTACCTGCTGCAGCTCCGCCAGTCGCTTCGCAAGGCGCCCCCCGCTCCGGATGAAGAGGGCGGGCTGTGAGCAGTTTTGTCCTCGGTCTCGGCGGCATTGGCCTGATGCTGGTCCTGCTGTTCCTGCGGCAGCCGGTCTGGCTGGCGCTGGGGGTCATCGGGCTTGCCGGCAACTGGATCCTCAACAGCCTGATGTCGGCGAAATTCATCGCCGGCACCACGATGTTCGACGTTGCCTCCAGCTACAATCTCTCCGTCGTGCCCCTGTTCATCCTCATGGGCGAAATCGCCACGGGGTCGCGCATGTCGGCGGAACTCTTCAATGCCGCGCGTGTGGTTCTGTCCGGTGTGCGCGGCGGCCTCGGTCTTGCCACCCTGGCGGCATCGGGAGCGTTCGGTGCGATCTGCGGCAGCTCCGTCGCCACCGCTGCCAGCATGACCCGGATCGCCATGCCGGAAATGAAGCGCGCGGGCTACCAGGAAGGCTACGCCGCCGCTTCCGTCGCCGCGGGCGGGTCGCTCGGGATCCTGATCCCGCCATCCATCATTCTCGTCATCTACGGCTCGATCACCGAAACCTCGGTGGCGCGCCTGTTTGCCGCTTCCATGTTGCCGGGTCTTGTCCTGCTCCTTCTGTATGTCGCCGTGGCGCTTGTCGTGGCCCATCGCGGCTCCGCCGTGCCCGACGAAGCCGCTGCTTCCTTTCGCGAACGGGTCAGGGCGCTCAAGGGGCCGTGGCAGTTCGTGGTGCTCTTCGTTCTCACGATCGGAGGGATTTATGCCGGGTTGTTCAGCCCGACGGAGGCTGCCTCCGTCGGAGCCTTTGGGGCGGCCGTTCTGGGTTTCATGCGCAGATCTCTCACGATAACGGGTCTCTTCGACGCGGTGAGGGCCAGCGTTCTGGTGTCCTGCGCGCTCTTCATGATCATCATCGGTGCGACGCTTTTTGCCAATTTCGTGGTCCAGACCCGGCTGCCGGACACCTTGCTGGCGCTGGCCCAGTCCGCGGACCTGGCGGCCTGGCAGGTGATGGCGATCATCGTCGTCATCTACATCGTGCTCGGCTGCTTCCTGGAAGGCATCGGCATGGTGCTGATCACCGTGCCCGTGTTCCTGCCGATCGTCGCCGGTTTCGGTTTCGATCCGGTCTGGTTCGGCGTGCTGGTAGCGCTGCTGGTCGAACTCGGTCTGATCACGCCACCTGTGGGCATGAATCTCTTCATCATTCGCGCCCAGATGCCAGAGGTGCGCATGCAGGAACTCTACCGGGCGATCCTGCCGTTCCTGCTCGCGCCGGTTATTCTGATCGCCATCCTGTTTGCCATCCCGTCACTGGCGCTCTGGCTGCCATCCATCTTGTATTGAGGACCCGATGTCGATCCTGATCCTGGAATCGAATGCCGATTTCTATGCCTCCAGACTGGCCGAAGCCGTGCCGGATCTGGACTTCAAGTCCGCCACCTCCGAAGACGAGGCGCTATCGCTCGCCGGCGATGCCACGGTTCTGGTCGGGCTCGCGCCCTATCTCAGCCCGAAGCTCATCTCCGCTTGCGAAAAACTGGAATGGATCCAGGCGCTGACCACGGGGGTGGACAATCTCAAGGGGCTGAAAAACGTCGCAATCACCAACTGCCACGGCATTCACGGTCCGCAGATGTCGGAGCTGGCCGTGATGACGATGCTCGCCGCACTACGCAATTTCCCGAAGATGCTGGCCAACCAGAAAGCCCATGTATGGGAGCGCTGGCCGCAGCCGATCCTGAGCGGGCGTACGGCCTGCATCGTTGGCCTGGGGGCTATTGCGGAGCATCTCGCCGGTATTCTTGCCGCCTTCGGCATGACCGTCACCGGCGTGTCCGGCGGGCGCAGCGAAGCGCCGGGCTTTGCGAAGGTCTTCCCGCGCGACAGGCTTGCCGAAGCGGCCGGCGAAGCGGATTTCCTCATCCTGCTGACACCCTACAGCGCACAGACTCATCACATCGTCGATGCGGCGGTGATTGCCGCCATGAAGCCCACCGGCATCCTGGTCAACATTTCCCGCGGTGGCTGTCTCGACGAGGAGGCCCTGGCGCAGGCCTTGCGTGCCGGGCGCATCGCCGGGGCTGCGCTGGACGTTTTCTCCGGATCGCCGCTGTCGCCGGACGATCCCCTGTGGGACCTGCCGAACCTGATCGTCACGCCGCATATCGGAGGATTCTCCGACGTCTACCGCGAGCAGGCGCTGCCGATCCTCGTGGCGAACATGGCCGACTACGCAAAAGGCGGCGTGGCAGCCCTGAAAGGAAGGCTGGACCGATGACCAATTCACCGATTTCGGCGCGCGAACTCGACCGGCGCCAGGCGCTGGCGCGCGGCGTCATGGAAGATCTGGAACTGGACGCTCTGGTCTGCCAGGCCCGCGAGGACTGGATGGGCGGCTATGTCCGCTGGCTGACCGATGTTCCCGCCAACAACGGCTATCCGCGCACGGTGATCCTTTTCGCGGACCGGCCGATGACCGTGGTCGAGATGGGGGCTTTCGACACCGACCGGAAAACGGATCCGCTTGCCATGCCGACACGGGGTGTCGGCCGGGTGCTGGGAACGCCGTCCTTCCATACGGTCGACTACACCATCGATTACGACAGCGAACTGGTGGTGGCCGCGCTCATGGAGGCCGGCGCGAGCCGGGTAGGCACGCTCTGCCCGGCGGCACTGCCGCACGGTCTGATGCGCGCGCTGGAAGCCGTGTTCGAGCCGGTTGACGCCACCGATGCGCTCGACCGGGTGAAGGCGGTCAAGAGCGCGGAGGAAGTCGCGCTTGTCCGCCAGGTTGCCGCGCTGCAGGACAAGGTCTTCGAGGAAGTCTGCGACTTCATCCGGCCGGGTCTGACCGACCGCGACGTGGCAGCCCATGCGGAAGCCGTCGGTCGCCGGCTCGGATCCGATCAGGGCATCTATCTGGGCCTCTCCGCGCCCCTCGGCCAGCCGTCGAGATTCATGAACCGGCCCTTCCAGACCCGCGAGATCCAGCCCGGCGATCACATGTCGTTGCTGATCGAGATCAACGGTCCCGGCGGTCTCTATCTGGAGATTGCCCGCACCATGGTGCTGGGCAGGGCCGACGATCATCTGCTGCAGGCCTTCGCGAACGTGAAGGAGGCCCAGGAGCACACGCTTTCGCTGATGAAACCGGGCGCGGCCCCGGCTTCGATCGCTGCGGCGCATGATGCCTGGATGGAGGCGCGCGGACTGCCGCCGGAGATCCGGCTCTATGCCCATGGCCAGGGCTGCGAGATGGTGGAGCGGCCGCTGATCCGCCGCGACGAAACCATGCCGCTTGTGGAAAACATGTGCCTGGCCGTTCACCCCGGATACGACGACGGTCGGGTCTTCGCGGTGATCTGCGACAATTACCTGATCACCGCGGACGGTGTCAGCGATTGCCTGCACAAGACTGACAAGAAGATTTTCGAACTGTGAAAGACCCCGCGATGACCCTGACTCCGAAGATCCTCCTCGAAGAACACTTCATGCACCCGGATTTCGTCGACTACTGGGCGACGACCGCGCCGAATATCAGCCCGGACCTGTTCGGCAAGGCGCGGACCGCGCTTGAGGATTTCGGCGGGATGCGTCTTGACGCCATGGACGGCATCGGCGCGGAAAAAGCCGTCCTGTCCCTCGCAGGACCTGGTGTCCAGGCGGAAAAGCGCACCGAAACGGCTGTGCGTCTGGCACGTCAGGTGAATGACTTTCTGGCTGCGGAAATGGCGAAACAGCCCGACCGTTACGGCGGTTTCGCCCATCTTGCGATGCAGGATCCCGCCGCGGCGGCCGACGAACTGGACCGTTGCGTGACCCAGCTTGGCATGCAGGGCGCGATGATCAACGGTCAGACCGGTGGCACCTATCTGGACGACGACCGCTACGCACCCTTCTGGGAGCGGGTCTCGCACCTGCAGGTGCCGGTCTATATTCACCCGAACAACCCGCCCGAGCAGGTGCATATGTACGCCGGCCATCCCGAGCTCTGGGGCCCGGTCTGGTCCTGGACGGTGGAAACGGCGACCCATGCGCTGAGGCTGGTCTTTTCCGGCACCTTCGACCGTTATCCCGGTGCGAAGCTGGTGTTGGGCCATCTCGGTGAATGCCTGCCCTACCTGATGTGGCGGCTCGACAGCCGCTGGGAGATTTCCAATCGGGGATCCATGCGTCTGGAAAAGGATCCGTCCGCGTATTTCAGGAACAATATCTGGGTGACCACCTCGGGCATGTGCGCCGACGCGCCCCTGCGCTGCGCCCTCGACATGATGGGCGAGGACCGGGTGCTGTTTTCGGTCGACTATCCGTTCGAGCAGGCGGCCGAGGCCGGTGACTGGATCGAGCGGGCTCCTCTTGACGACAGCACGCGCGCGAAGGTCTGTCACGAAAATGCCCGTGCCCTGCTGACCCTCTGATCCGTCCGGCACCGGCTGCCCTCAACGCGTCCGGAGTGTCCTGTCTTTCATGGTTCCTCCCTCGGCAAGCCGCCCCTGTTGGGCGGTTTGCTGGTTTGAGAGGGCGGATCGTTGAAGCCTGATTGCCGTGGCGGAGCTGTCCTGCAAGCCGGTTTTCCGCCGCTCGTCAGGCTGATACATGTCTGCTGGTCCTCCGGGTGACTTGCCGGTATACCGGTATCCGATAGCTGGATCTGGCCTGGGGGGAACAGATGGACGTTGCCGGAAAACGCGGTTCGCCGCCACTGGGGGTGGCGTTGATTGGTGCCGGAATGGTCGCGGGAACCCATCTGGCGGCCATCGACCACGCGCGTGACCATGTGATCCTGCGCGGCGTTCTCTCCAGAAGGGCGGAGCGGGCAGAGACGCTGCTGGAGGGGGTGCCGGATAACTATCCCTGCGCACCGCGGGTCTACCGGGATCTGGACCAGTTGATCGCCGATGACACGGTGGATGCCGTGGTCGTCCTGACCCCGGCGAATGTGCGGCTGGACCTGATCGGCCCGATCGCCGCCAGCGGCAGGCATATCCTTCTGGAAAAGCCGGTGGCGCGCACTCTGGCGGAGGCGGAAGCCGTTGTCGACCTGTGCGAGAATGCCGGCATCCACCTTGGCATTGTCTTCCAGCACCGCTTCCGGGAAGCCTCCCTGAGCGCCAGGCGCCTGATCGAAGACGGCGGGTTGGGCCGGCTCGGTGCGGTCGAGGTTGCCGTGCCCTGGTGGCGCGACCAGTCCTATTACGACGAACCGGGGCGCGGGACCTACGAACGTGATGGCGGCGGCGTGCTGATCAGCCAGGCCATTCACACCATCGATCTCATGCTGTCGCTGACCGGCGCGGTGAGCCGGGTGCAGGCGCTCACGGGGACGAGCCTCTTCCACAAGATGGAGGCGGAGGATTTCGCCGTAGCCGGACTCAAGTTCACCAATGGCGCGATCGGATCCTTCACCGCGAGCACCTGCAGCTTTCCCGGCTCGCCCGAATCTCTCTCCCTGCATTTCGAGAAGGCCGGCCTGCATCTGGCCGGCGGCATTCTCACCGTCCGCTGGCGGGACGGAAACACCGAAACCTTCGGAGCGGGCAGCGCCACCGGTGGTGGGGCCGATCCGATGGCCTTCACCCATGAATGGCATCAGTCCGTTCTCGAAAACTTCGCCGATGCGGTTCGCCGTGGTGTTTCGCCGGCGATAACGGGGCGTGAAGCCCTGGCCGCGCATCGGCTGATCCATGCCATCGAACAATCCGCGCGCAATGGCCGGGTCTGGGAGCTGCCGGGGTGAAACCTGCGGAACCGGAAGTGACCGAGGGCTGATCCGGGATGGCGCCTCCTCGGTCTTCTCCCGCTTTCCGGTGGACCGGATTTCCGTTCAGGACTCGATCGGGGCATACTCGGAGGAATTGACGGTCGCCGGGCGACCGGGAAGCTCCAGCGCTGCCGTGCGTGCAGGTGTCGAGGCGATTACCCTGCCGCCCTTGACGACCTTGAGGCGCGTCGCTTTCAGGCGGATTGCCTCAATGGTGTCGCGGGCCTGCAGCAGCACGAAATCCGCCCTGCAGCCGGTCTCCAGCCCGTAGCCTTCCAGCCCCATCGCCTTCGCGGGGTGGCTGGTGACGCATTCGAAGCAGTAGCGGATGTCGTCCCGGCTGGTCATCTGGGCCACATGCAGCCCCATGCTGGCCACTTCCAGCATGTCGCCGGAGCCCATGGAATACCAGGGGTCCATCACGCAATCATGGCCGAAGGCCACATTGACGCCGTGGGACCGCAATTCCGGCACGCGGGTCTGGCCGCGGCGTTTGGGATAGCTGTCGTGCCGGCCCTGCAGCGTGATGTTGATCAGCGGATTGGCAATCGCATGGATCTCCGCTTCCGCGATCAGCGGCAGCAGCTTGGAGACATAGTAGTTGTCCATGGAATGCATCGAGGTCAGATGTGATCCGGCAACCCGCCCCTGCAGCCCGAGGCGCTGTGTCTCGAAGGCAAGTGTCTCGATGTGCCGCGACATGGGGTCGTCGGTCTCGTCGCAATGCATGTCCACCATGAGTCCGCGCTCCGCCGCGATGGCGCACAGCCGGGCGACGGATCTGGCGCCGTCGTCCATCGTGCGCTCGAAATGCGGGATACCGCCAACGATGTCGACACCCATGTCCAGAGCCGCCAGAAGGTTCTTTTCCGCGTTGGCAGAGCGGTAGAACCCGTCCTGCGGAAAGGCCACCAGCTGCAGGTCGATATAGTCCCGGACCCTGTCGCGGACCTCGAGCAGGCCCTTGACGCCGGTCAGCCGGTCATCGCAGACATCCACATGGGTGCGGATTGCCAGCAGGCCCTGGGAGACCGCCAGGTCGCAATATTTCAGCGCCCGTTCGACCACCGCCTCGACCGTCAGGATCTCCTTCAGCTCGCCCCAGAGCGCAATGCCTTCCAGCAGGGTGCCGCTGCGGTTCATTCGTGGCAGGCCGAGGGACAGGGTCGCGTCCATGTGGAAATGGCTGTCGACGAAAGGCGGCGAGACCAGCTGGCCGCCGGCGTCGATTACCGTTCCCGCCTCGGCGCCGATCGCGGCTTCGACGGCCACGATGCGGCCGCCCCGGCAGGCGATGTCGATCCCGGTGCGTCCATCCGGCAGATTGGCGTTCTTGACGAGAAGATCAAAGCTCATGGGCGGCGGTCCTGTCAGCGTTGGCCACGGAAATAGGGAACAAGCAGCGCGCGAGGATAGTCGGCGCGCCGGGCAACGACAATCAGCGCCGCAATGGACAGGAGATAGGGCATCATCAGGAAAACCTGTCCGGGGATGAAGCTGCCGACCTCCGTCTGGAGGCGCACCTGAAAGGCATCGAAGGCTCCGAAGAGCAGCGCGCCGAGCAGTGCCTTGCCGGGCCGCCAGGAGGCGAAAACCGTCAGCGCGATGCAGATCCAGCCCCGGCCATTGACCATGCCGAAGAAAAAGGCGTCGAAGGCAGACATGGTCAGGAAGGCGCCGCCGAGCGCCATGATCGCCGAGCCGGCAACGACCGTGCCCATCCGCAGACCATAGACCGACAGGCCCTGGGACTCGACCGCCGCCGGGTTGTCCCCGACCGCCTGAATGGCGAGCCCCAGCGGGGTCCGGTAGAGCACATAGGCCGTTGCGGCGACCAGGAACAGCGCCAGGAAGGTCAGCGGGGTCTGCTGAAAGAGGGCCGGTCCCAGAAACGGCAGGTCGGACAGGACGGGAATGTCGAGCGGCTGGAAGGCCTCGATGCGCGGCGGCGAGGACACGTCCGGCAGGGCCGTGCGATAGATGAAATAGCTCAGCGAGGTCGCGAACAGGGTCACGCCGATGCCCGACACATGCTGGGACAGGCCGAGCGGCACGGTCAGCACCGCGTGAATGAGACCGAAGAATCCGCCCGCCAGGGCGGCCACCAGAACGCCGCCCCACAGACCGGCACCGAGCCAGACGGCCATCCAGCCAGCCATGGCGCCTGCTGTGAAAATGCCCTCGATGCCGAGGTTGAGCACGCCGGAGCGCTCGCAGATCAGGGCGCCGACGACGCCGAAGATCAGCGGCGTGGCGATCCGGATCGCGGCGGCCCAGAAGCTGGCCGACATGAAGATTTCCAGAATGTCACTCATTTCGCGGACTCCCGGGCGGGTCTGGTGCCGGCAAGGCGGATCCTGAATCTCAGGAACAGGCCGGAGACGAGCACGCTGAGCAGCGATATGGCGACGATCAGGTCGGCCAGATAGTTGGAAACGCCTGTGGCCCGCGACATGGAATCGGCTCCGACGAAGATGCTGGCGATGAAGAGAGCGGCGAAAACGACGCCGATGGGGGACAGGCCGGCCAGCATGGCGACCACGATGCCCGAATATCCGAAGCCGGGCGACAGATCCGCGGTGAGATAGCCTTTCAGGCCGGCCACCTCGCCCACGCCGGCCAGCCCGGCAAGGGCACCGGACAGGAGGCCGACACGGATGAAGGTGGCGGTCACCGGAATGCCCGCATGCCGCGCGGCAGCGGCATTTTCGCCCACCGCACGGATTTCAAATCCCCAGACGGTGCGCTTCAGCAGGAAATACACGCCGAGCGAGGCCGCAAGCGCGATGACGAGACCCCAGTGGATCCGCATCCGGTCCATCAGTTTCGGCAGGGCCGCTTCGTCGAGGATCGGTTCGGACTGGGGCCAGCCCATGCCCATCGGATCCTGCATCGGCCCTTCGAGCATCATCTGCACGAAGAGCAGGATGACGAAATTCAGCAGCAGCGTCGTCACCACCTCATCCACGCCGAGGCGGGTTTTCAGCAGCGTCGGCACCAGCATCACCAGGCCGCCGGCAAGGGCGCCGGCGACGATGACCGCCGGAACCAGAACGAAGGACGGACCGGAAATCAGACCCGTTCCGACGGCCACCGCCGCCAGGGCGCCCGCGTAGAGCTGCCCCTCCGCACCGATGTTCCAGAGCTTGGCGCGGAAGGCGACCGCGGCGGCCAGCCCGGTCAATATGAGCGGCGAGGCCCGGGTCAGCATTTCGGTAAAGGCGAACATCGATCCCCAGGCGCCCTTGATCATCAGGACGTAGGCGTCGAGAACCGAGAGCCCGGCAAACAGCATCGGGATGGCCGCCAGAACGAGGGCGGCAACGGCGGCGGTGACCGAAACGCCGATCGTTCTGGAAACGGCGACCGGGCCTCTGGGTTCGAAACGGATCATTCGGCAGCTTCCATGGTGTGTCCGGCCATGCGCAGGCCGAGGGTGCCCCTGTCGAGGGTTTCGGTCGGCTCGGCGTCGGACAGATGTCCCCGGTGAATCACGGCGATACGGTCGGAAAGGCGCATGAGTTCGTCCAGGTCCTCGGAAATGAGGAGAACACCGGCGCCGCGCGCGCGCGCGGCCAGCAGGCGTCTGTAGACTTCGGATGTCGCCCCGACGTCAAGCCCCCTGGAAGGCTGCGCGGCCAGGACGACCTTCGGCTCGGTCTCCAGGGTGCGTGCCAGAACGATTTTCTGGATGTTTCCGCCCGAAAGGAGCCGGGCCGGACTGTCCTCTCCCTGGCAGCGGATGTCATAGGCATCGATCATCGCCCGCGCCTTTTCGCGCATGGCGGCGAAACGCAGCAGGCCGAAGCGCTGGCAATCCGGCTTGCGGATGGCCTCGATCGCCAGGTTTTCGGACACGGTCATGGCGCCGACGATGCCGTCCCGGTGCCGGTCCTCCGGGATCCGCGCCAGACCCGCATCGATCATCGTGCGGGCATTGGCCTGCGTCAGCGTCCGCTCCCCCAGTCTCATGCTGCCGGCAAAGGGCGTTTCAAGGCCGGAAATCACCCGCGCCAGCATGGTCTGGCCGTTGCCCGACACGCCGGCGATGCCGAGGATCTCGCCGGACCTGAGGTCCAGATTGACGTCCCGGATCGATTCTCGGCTCTCGCCGGCCGACACGCCCGTCAGGATGAACAGCGTATCTCCCGGCGCCCCGGTGCCCCGTACGGTCTCGCTCACTTCGTGCCCGACCATCAGTTCCGCCAGCTGGCGCTGATCGCATTCGGATGTGGGCAGGTCGGCCACTTTGGCGCCGCCCCGCAGCACCGCGATACGGTGGGAGGCGGCCATGACTTCGGCCAGCTTGTGGGAAATGAAGATGATCCCCAGTCCGGCGTCCGCGAGCTTTTTCAGGATCGCGAACAGCGTGTCCGATTCCTGCGGGGTCAGGACCGCCGTGGGCTCGTCCAGCACCAGAACTTTGGCATTGCGGTAAAGGGCTTTCAGGATCTCGACGCGCTGCTTTTCACCGACCGAAAGCTGCGAGACGCGCATGTCCAGGCTCACCGCCAGTCCGGAGCGCGTCATCAGGTCTTCCAGCTTGCGCCGTGCCGGCGCGCGCCGGGATTTCAGCGTCGAGAGTTTTTCGGTGCCGAGCAGGATGTTGTCGAGCACGCTGAGATTCTCGGCCAGGGTGAAATGCTGGTGCACCATGCCGACCCCGGCCTCCAGAGCAGCATGTGGCGATCCCGGCTCCAGAGGGCTCAGATCGCCATCGCCGCGCGACACCAGCACGGATCCCTCGTCGGCGACATAATGGCCGAAGAGAATGTTCATGAGCGTGGTTTTGCCGGCGCCGTTTTCCCCCAGAAGCGCGAGGATCTCGCCCTGCTTCAGGTCGAGACAGACAGCGTCGTTGGCCGTCAGCGCGCCGAAGCGCTTGGTGATGCCGTCCAGTCTCAGCAGGACCGGGGCGTCCTTTGCAGGGAGCGCCATGTAACCTCCGGAAGGATAGGGCCAGGCCCGGGGATACCCCGGTGAGGAAAAGGAGCACCGGCGGCGAACGGCCGCCGGTGCAAACCGGTTCGACCGCTTACATGGTCGATTTCGGTTCGGTGTCGTTCACATTGACACGGAACAGGCCGCCCTTGATTTCCTCTTCCTTGGCTTTCGCCGCCGCCACGGCTTCCGCCGGAGCCAGGCTCTCATCGACGACGAAGCTGCCGCCGCCATAGGACATGAAGCTGAAGGGGCCGTAGTCGGCCGGTTCGAATGCGTCCGACTTCACCGCTTCGATGGCCCGGTCGATCGTCGGCTCCATGTGCCACAGGGCCGACGACAGGATCGTGCCCGGATAGTCGCCGGACGTGTCGATCACGTTGCCGATGGCCAGTATGCCCTTTTCCTTCGCCGCATCCGAAACGCCGAAGCGTTCGGCGTAGAGAATGTCCGCGCCCTTGTCGATCATGGCGAAGGCGGATTCCTTGGCTTTCGGCGGATCGTACCAGGAGTTGATGAAGGTCACGAGGAACTTGACGTCCGGATTGACGGCCGTCGCGCCTTCCATGAAGGCATTCATGAGCCGGTTCACTTCCGGAATGGCGTAGCCGCCGACCATGCCGATGATGTTGGACTTGGTCGTGGCGCCCGCGATCATGCCGGACAGATAGCTCGGCTCGTGGATCCAGTTGTCGAAGACGGCGAAATTCGGCTGCGCCGGACCGAAGGACGAGCCCATCAGGAAGGCGGTTTCGGGATATTCCGCGGCAACCTTGCGGGCCGCCCGCTCCACGGCAAAGGCTTCGCCGACAACCAGGTCCATGCCCTGTTCGGCATATTCGCGCATCACCCGCTCATAGTCGGTGTTGGCGACGTTTTCGGAGAATGTATAGGTGATTTCCCCGCGCTCCTGGGCGGCCTTGAGCGCCTTGTCGATGCGGCTCACCCATTGCTGTTCGACCGGAACGGTGTAGATGGCAGCGACCTTGACCGGGTCTGCGGCCAGGGCCGAAGACAGCGGAAGCCCCACGGTGACTGAAACGGCCAGACCGGCCGACAACAAGGCCCGGCGGGCCCTGGAAAATGGTTTTGATGTGAGCATCTGGATCCCCTGGAAGATATTTTTTTACGGCGGTAGATGATCACAAAATGCGCATGCTCACAAGTTATGCAAGCAGTGAATTCCAAAAAATTGATCAAACGGACAAATCAGCCTGACGCCTCCTCCCGGGCCTGTTGCACCTGGTCCGGCATCCGTCCGGCGGTCTGTCGCTATCAGGCCAGTGGCGGGCGCAGCCGGCCCGGCGAAAGCCTCATTTCCGTGCTAGGATGTGGACCTGGAAATAAAGACGAGGAAAGCCTCTGGCGTCACGGATTGCGGCCCATTCCCGTCAGGCGGGGCAGGCCGGCGCGGCGTTGAAACGGGCCGCCGAAGGGGTTTCGATAGGAATGTGCAATCGCACAACGGCAAGAGGATATTGAACCTGTTTCGTGCACTGTGGCACGGTAGGGTCAAGCGCGACTGAGGGAGAACAGCATGGCTTTGCAAATGCCGGTGCAGGACGTCGCAGAACGGACCGCCGCGATTGCAGATGAGAATTTGCAGCTGGAGGGGCCGCTTCTGCCGATATTGCATGACGTACAGACGGAATTCGGCTGCGTGCCGGAGGCCGCGCTGCGCGTCATTGCGGACAAATTGAACCTCGGCCGGGCCGAAGTGCATGGCGTCATGAGCTTCTACCACGATTTCCGGCAGGCGCCGGCGGGCCGGCATGTGCTGAAGATCTGCCGTGCCGAAGCCTGCCAGTCTCTGGGCGGGGAGGACCTGGCCGATGGCATGCGCAAGGCGCTGGGGATCGACTGGCATGAAACAACGGCCGACGGCCGGGTGACGCTGGAGCCGGTCTATTGTCTCGGCCTGTGTTCCTGCGCACCGGCCGCCATGCTGGATGACGAGATTCACGGTCGGCTGGATGCCTCCGCCCTGGAAGCGATTGTGGAGGGGGCGGAGCGATGACGCCGGTGATCCATGTCCCGCGCGACGCCGCCGCCATCGCGGTGGGAGCCGACCGGGTTGCCGACGCGGTCGCCGCCGAACTCTCGGCCCGTGGACTCGAAGCGAAGCTCGTGCGCAACGGGTCTCGCGGCCTGCATTGGCTGGAACCGCTGGTCGAGGTGAGTTTCGGCGCGCACCGGGTGGCCTACGGTCCCGTGAAGCCCGCCGACGTGGCCGGCCTGTTCGATGCCGGTTTCCTGGAAGGCGGTGCGCATCCGCTGTTTCACGGTGAAACCGAAGAGATTCCGTTTCTGAAGAAGCAGACCCGGCTTACGTTCGCCCGCTGCGGTCTCACCGATCCCCTGTCCCTCGACGATTACCGCCGCAACGGCGGTCTGACCGGGCTGCAGAACGCGCTTGCACTGCAGCCGGCCGAGATCGTGCAGCAGGTCACCGACAGTGGTCTGCGGGGACGCGGCGGCGCGGGGTTTCCGACCGGTATCAAATGGAACACGGTGCTGAAGGCCCCGGGCGCGCAGAAATATATCGTCTGCAATGCCGATGAGGGCGACAGCGGCACCTTTGCCGACCGGATGATCATGGAAGGCGATCCCTTCGTGCTCGTCGAGGGCATGACGATCGCCGGCATCGCGACCGGTGCCACGAAGGGATATCTCTACACCCGCTCCGAATATCCGCACGCGATCGAGGCCATGCGGGCGGCGATCGGGATCGCCCGCAAGACCGGCCTTCTCGGACCGTCGGTCATGGGGTCGCCCCATGCGTTCGACATGGAAGTGCGCGTCGGCGCCGGAGCCTATGTCTGCGGCGAGGAAACCTCGCTGCTCAACAGCCTGGAAGGCAAGCGCGCCGTCGTGCGCGCCAAACCGCCGCTCCCGGCCCTTGAAGGCCTCTTCGGTCGCCCGACAGTGGTCAACAACGTCCTGTCGCTTGCCTCGGTTCCGGTGGTCCTCGAAAAGGGCGCGGCCTTCTACCGCGATTTCGGCATCGGCCGCTCGCGCGGCACCATGCCGATCCAGCTGGCGGGCAACATCCGCCATGGCGGCCTTTACGAGACGGCCTTCGGCATCACGCTCGGTGAACTCGTCAACGATATCGGCGGCGGTACCTTGAGCGGGCGTCCCGTCAAGGCGGTACAGGTGGGCGGGCCTCTCGGCGCCTATTTCCCGCCGGAACTGTTCGACATCCCCTTCGACTACGAGGCGTTCGCTGCGCAGGACGGTCTGATCGGCCATGCGGGCATCGTCGTCTTCGACGATACCGCCGACATGCTCAAGCAGGCACGGTTCGCCATGGAGTTCTGTGCCGTGGAAAGCTGCGGCAAGTGCACACCCTGCCGCATCGGGTCCGTGCGCGGCGTCGAGGTGGTCGACAGGATCGCGAACGGGGACGCACCGGAAGACCAGATCGATCTTCTCAAGGATCTCTGCAACACGATGAAACTGGGGTCGCTTTGCGCGCTCGGCGGGTTCACGCCCTATCCGGTCCTGAGCGCACTGACCCATTTCCCGCAGGACTTCAATCCCAACCCCATAGCCGAGGCGGCGGAGTAGCGACATGTCCCTGATCAAGGAAACCGATTACGGAACACCGGCCGCAACGTCGGAGAACCAGGTCACGCTGACCATCGACGGCTTCGAGGTGAGCGTTCCCGAAGGCACCTCCGTGATGCGGGCGGCCATGGAAACGGGGATCAAGATCCCCAAGCTCTGCGCCACCGACATGGTCGACGCCTTCGGCTCCTGCCGTCTGTGCCTGGTGGAAATCGAGGGCCGGCGGGGAACGCCCTCCTCCTGCACCACGCCGGTGGAAGACGGCATGGTGGTCCAGACCCAGACCGGCCGGCTCAAGGACATCCGCCGCGGCGTGATGGAACTCTATATTTCCGATCATCCGCTCGACTGCCTGACCTGCGCCGCCAACGGCGACTGCGAACTGCAGGACATGGCCGGTGCGGTCGGCCTGCGTGACGTGCGCTACGGCTATGACGGCGACAACCACGTGAAGCAGCGCGACGGCGGCGGCGAGGTCAACGCCCGTTTCATGGCGAAGGACGAAAGCAACCCCTATTTCACCTACGACCCGTCGAAATGCATCGTCTGCTCCCGCTGCGTGCGCGCCTGCGAGGAAGTGCAGGGCACCTTCGCACTGACCATCGAGGGACGCGGTTTCGGATCCCGGGTCTCCCCGGGCATGCATGAGAGCTTTCTGGAGTCCGAATGCGTCTCCTGCGGCGCCTGTGTCCAGGCCTGTCCTACGGCGACCCTGCAGGAAAAATCGGTGATCGAGATCGGTCAGCCCGAACATTCACTCGTCACCACCTGCGCCTATTGCGGTGTCGGCTGTTCCTTCAAGGCGGAAATGCGTGGCCAGGAACTGGTCCGCATGGTGCCTTACAAGGACGGCAAGGCCAATCACGGCCACTCCTGCGTCAAGGGCCGCTTCGCCTATGGCTATGCCACCCACCAGGACCGGATCCTCAATCCGATGATCCGCGAAAAGATCTCCGACCCGTGGCGCGAGGTTTCCTGGGAGGAGGCTCTCGGCTTCGCCGCCTCGAAACTGCGGGCGATCCAGTATGAGCACGGCAAGGAGTCCATCGGCGTCATCACCTCGTCGCGCTGCACGAACGAGGAAACCTATCTGGTCCAGAAACTGGCGCGGGCTGTTTTCCTCAACAACAACACCGACACCTGCGCCCGGGTCTGCCATTCGCCGACCGGTTATGGCCTCGGCCAGACCTTCGGCACCTCCGCCGGGACCCAGGATTTCGACAGTGTCGAACAGGCCGACGTGGTTCTGGTGATCGGCGCCAATCCGACCGACGGCCATCCCGTCTTCGGCTCCCGCCTGAAAAAGCGCCTGCGCGAGGGAGCGAAGCTGATCGTCATCGATCCGCGCCGCATCGATCTCGTCCGCACGCCGCATGTGAGCGCCGCCCATCATCTGGCCCTCAGGCCGGGCACGAATGTCGCCATGGTCACGGCGCTGGCCCATGTGATCGTGACCGAAGGTCTCTTCGACGAGGAGTTCATCCGTACGCGCTGCGACTGGGACGAGTTCCAGGACTATGCCGAATTTGTCGCCGATCCCGCCAACAGCCCGGAGTCGGTCGAAACCCTGACCGGCGTGCCGGCCGAAGAGGTCCGGGCGGCGGCGCGCCTGTATGCCCGCGGCGGCAACGCGGCCATCTATTACGGCCTCGGCGTGACCGAGCACAGTCAGGGCTCCACTGCAGTTATCGGCATCGCCAATCTGGCCATGCTCACCGGCAATATCGGCCGGCCGGGCGTCGGGGTGAATCCGCTGCGCGGCCAGAACAACGTGCAGGGCTCCTGCGACATGGGCTCCTTCCCGCACGAGCTGCCGGGCTACCGCCATGTCAACAACGCCGATGTGCGCGACATCTTCGAACAGGCCTGGGGCGTCAGCATCTCCGACGAACCCGGCCTGCGCATCACCAACATGCTCGACGCGGCCGTCGACGGCACCTTCAGGGGGCTCTACTGCCAGGGCGAGGACATCCTGCAGTCGGATCCGGACACGAAACACGTATCCGCCGGTCTGGCGGCGATGGACTGCGTCATCGTGCATGACCTGTTCCTGAACGAGACCTCCCACTACGCCCATGTCTTCCTGCCGGGGTCGACCTTCCTGGAAAAGGACGGAACCTTCACCAACGCGGAGCGCCGCATCAACCGGGTACGCAAGGTGATGGCGCCGAAAAACGGCTATGCGGACTGGGAGGTGACCCAGCTTCTCGCCAACGCCATGGGGGCGGGCTGGACCTACACCCACCCCTCGCAGATCATGGACGAGATCGCCGCGACGACGCCCAGCTTCGCCAATGTCAGCTACGCGCTGCTGGAGGAAAAGGGCTCGGTCCAGTGGCCTTGCAACGACAGCACCCCCGAGGGATCGCCGATCATGCATGTGGACGGGTTCGTGCGCGGCAAGGGGCGCTTCATCCGCACCGATTACATCGCCACCGACGAGAAGACCGGACCGCGCTTCCCGCTGCTGCTCACCACCGGCCGCATCCTCAGCCAGTACAATGTCGGCGCCCAGACGCGGCGGACGGAGAATGTGGTCTGGCACGACGAGGATGTTCTGGAGATCCACCCCCATGACGCGGAAAACCGCGGCATCAAGGATGGCGACTGGATCAAGCTGGCCAGCCGCTCCGGCGAGACCGCTCTGCGGGCGCGGATCACGGATCGGGTGTCGCCGGGGGTTGTCTATACGACCTTCCACCACCCGGCCACCCAGGCGAATGTCATCACCACCGACTATTCCGACTGGGCGACCAACTGTCCGGAATACAAGGTGACCGCCGTTCAGGTGTCGCCCTCCAACGGGCCGACGGAATGGCAGGAACACTATGAGCAATTCGCTGCGCGGGCGCGCAGGATCGAGGCAGCCGAATAGTCATGAAGACCCACAGCACGTCCTCGGCTGTTTCCTATCGCGACGGCCGCTTCTCGCCGTCCAGCCTGAAGCTGGCCGACGAGGTGCCGGTCGCGGTCAGCTATAACGGCTCGACCCATGCGGTGCTGATGGCGACCCCGTCCGACCTTGAGGACATGGCGGTCGGTTTTTCCCTGTCGGAAGCGATCGTGACTGTGCCCGGGGAGATCGAGGACATCGCGGTGGTCGAACTCGACAACGGCATCGATGTTCAGGTCCGCCTGGCCACGGATGCGACGGAGCGGCTGCGGGAAAGGCGCCGGTCCATCGCCGGTCCCGTCGGCTGCGGATTGTGCGGCATCGAGAGTCTGGACGCGGCCATGCGCGAGATCCGTCCGGTTGCCGCCGAAACCCGCCTCAGGGCCGAAGACGTCGGCGACGCGGTCCGCGCCATGGGCAAGGCCCAGGCGCTCAACCTTCAGACCCGCTCCGTTCACGCCGCTGGCTGGTACCATCCCGAAAAGGGCCTTACGGCAATCCGCGAGGATGTCGGCCGGCACAACGCTCTGGACAAGCTGATCGGCGCAATGAGCCGCTCCGGCACGGATGTTTCCGGCGGCGCCTTCGTGATGACCAGCCGGTTGTCGATCGAACTGATCCAGAAGACCGCCGCCGCCGGCTGCGGGATTCTCATAGCGGTCTCCGCCCCGACCGCACTGGCCGTCTCCGAGGCCCATGGAGCCAATATCACGCTGGTCGCCTGCGCACGCGGCGACAGCTTCGAACTGTTCACGCATCCGCATCGGATCATCGGGAGAAACCTGCAAGATGTCGCCTGAGAAACTGACCTATATGGCCAACCAGATCGCAGGCTTTTTCCGCAGCAAGCCCCACGAGGAAGCCGTGGCCGGCGTCGCGGACCATATCAGCAAGTTCTGGGAACCGCGCATGCGCGCCCAGCTTTTCGACATGCTGGACCGGGCCGTGGACGGGCTGGATCCCCTGGTCCTGGAAGCCGCGCCGAAGATCCGTCCGGTCGATTGAACGTCCCGGGCCAAGGAAAGCACTGACCGCTCACTGATAATGCCGAAGCAGCCGCAGGCCCCCTCAGCGGTGTCCGCTGACCGGAGCCACCGCCAGACCTGCATCTTCCAGAACGGTGCGGACCCGTCCAGCCACGGCCGCTGCGGAAGGCTCGTCCGCATGGATGCAGAAGGTGTCGACGGGCGTGGGCAGCCGGGTCCCGTCATGGGCCAGAAGACATTGCTCCTGCGCCATCACAAGGGCGCGCTGCGCCGCGAGTTCCGGATCCCGGATGACGGCGGAGGATATGCCGCGCGACATGAGCCTGCCGTCCGGGAAATAGTGGCGGTCCGCATAGGCTTCATGGGCGACGGGCAGGCCGGCCCTGACTGCCGCCCGCGTCATTTCCGAAAGGCAGTTGGCGACGAAGATGAGGTCGCGCCCGGCCGCGCGGATTCCCCTGGCAATGGCATCGGCGATCTCGCCGGTATGATGGGCGATGTTGTTGAGCGCGCCATGCGGTT
Source organism: Labrenzia sp. 011 (assembly GCF_003075075.1). Lineage (GTDB taxonomy): Bacteria > Pseudomonadota > Alphaproteobacteria > Rhizobiales > Stappiaceae > Roseibium. The sequence goes on from NZ_QCYM01000005.1 coordinate 36,104, forward strand.
TCACGAAGTCCACGCGGGCGCCATGGCTCGCCGAAAGCGCCTGCAGCGCGCCGATCTGGTAGGTGACCAGATATTCGATCTCGCGCGGATCCATGGCGATCTGCCGCCGGCCGAATCCCTGAAGATCATTGTATCCGGGATGGGCGCCGATGCTGACCCCGTGTTCCAGGGCGAGGCCCACGGTCCGGTACATGACCGCCGGATCCCCCGCATGCATGCCGCAGGCGATATTCGCTGAGCTGATATGAGGCATGACGCTTCCGTCGTCGCCCAGTTTATAGGCGCCGAAGCTTTCACCCATGTCCGCATTTATCGAAATTTTCATTGCCGTGACCATTTTGGAGGCATCGTCTGCAGAATGCTGTTGTGTGTCCAATGCATTTATGCAGACAGTGTTCATGCATGAATTGCATATGAGGTGAATGGATGCTGGAACTGAGAGAATTGCGCAATTTTCTGGTCGTGGCGGAGCGGCTGAATATTTCCAGCGCGGCAGTTGCCGTCAATCTCAGCCAGCCGGCACTGTCACGCCAGATACAGGCCCTGGAGCGCAAGCTCGGTGTTGATCTCTTCGACCGGGTCGGCAAGCGGCTCGTGCTGACAACAGAGGGGGCGGATCTCGCCGCCCAGGCGGCGGAACTGATCGAACGCGCCCAGGACATGATGCAGCATACGGGCCGCAGCGAGCACGAGCACAGCGGCACGCTGCGCATCGGCGCCTCACCCCAGACGATCACCTGGCTGCTGTCTCCGGCCATGGCGCGCTTCCGGGCGTCCTACCCTAGGGTGAGCATGATCGTCAGCGAAGGTCACAATGATGCGCTGATCGAGATGGTCGAGCATGGCGCCGTCCATATGGTGATCGCCAATCTGGGGATCAGCAACATCCTGGTCGGACACCCCCTGTTCAGCGCCCGCCTTCTGGCGGTCCTGCCGCCGGATCATCCGGGCAGGAAGAAGAAGTCCATCACCATGGACGCCATTGCCAATGAGCCCATGATGGTCATGAAACGCGGTTTCCTGACCCGTCACCTGTTCGAACAGGTGACGCTGGCCCATGGGGTGCGCCCGCGGATTCTGCTTGAAAGCGACAGCACCCAGACCCTGGCGGCGCTTGCCCAGGACGGCCACGGCGTTGCCATTGTCTCCTCCTCGGCGCGGGATCTGTCAGCGATCCGCAACGCGGTCCCGATCGTCTCGGACACCTGCCAGACTTCGGCGGAGGTTTCGGCGCTCTGGAACCCCAACCGCTACCGGCCGATGAATATCACCGGCTTCCTTGAGGTCCTCAATGAAGTCGCGGCCGGGCAGCAGGGAGCGGGTTGACCCTTATCGGTCCGTTCCCTTGCGGCCCGGCTTGAGAAACAGGACGATGGCTGCCACGGCGGCGAGCAGGAAGCCCATGGCGATCGGGTGATCGATCACCGCAAGCGGCGAGTGGTTGGTGACAATCAGCGCCTGGCGCAGGGACAGTTCGAACAGCGGTCCGATCACGAAGCCGATCAGGAATGTCACCACGGAATATCCGAAGCGCTGCATGAGGTAGCCCAGAAACCCGAGAGCCAGCATGGCGAACACGGAGAACGCCGTGTCGCGCTCCAGATAGGTCCCGATCACGCAGAACAGCACCACGAAGGGGATGATCAGCCGTGGCGGCACGAGGGTGACACGCGCGAAGAGGGTAAGGCCGAGCCGTCCCACCACGAGCATGGCCAGGCTGGCAACGATCATCGATACATAGATGCCGTAGATCAGACGCGGGTGCTGTTCGAAAACCAGCGGACCCGGCTGGACGCCGTGCAGCATGAAGGCGGACACGAGAATGGCGGCCGAGACGCTGCCGGGAAGACCGATGGCGAACAGCGGTATGAGGCTGGCCGGCAGAACGGCATTGTCCGCCGATTCCGAGGCGGCCACGCCCTTCAGATCGCCCTCGCCGTAGCTATCGCCCGGTCTGGCCAGCCGCTTGTTGATGGCATAGGACAGCAGCGCCCCGATGGTCGGTCCGAGGCCGGGAATGATGCCGGCGGCGATACCGATGCCGGTGCCGCGCAGGGTGACCGGAAAGACCCTTTTGATATCGGAGAAACGCAGGCTCTTGTCCTTTTCGGGCGCGAAACCCGATTTCGCCGCCATCGAGTCCTTCGCCGCGAAGAGCGCCTGTACCTGCACCAGCATTTCCGTGAAGGCCAGCATGCCCACCGTGGCGGCGATAAGCGGGATCCCGTCGAAAAGCTCGATGAACCCGAAGGTCATGCGCGGTGTGGCACTTTCCGGGTCCAGTCCCACCGTCGACAGGAACAGGCCGAGGACGCCCGAGATAATCCCGCGCGACAGGGAGCTCCCCGAAAGGGCGGCGATGAAACTCAGGGCGAATATCATCACGGCGGTCATTTCCACCGGCCCCATCTTGAGGGCGAAGCGCGCCAGCGAGGCGGCAAGCAGAATGAGCACGAAAGTGGCCGCCAGGTCGCCGAAGACGGACGCGTAGAGGGCGGTCTTCAGCGCCCGTGTTCCTTCGCCTTTCTTCGCCAGCGGATAGCCGTCGAAGGTGGTTGCGGTCGAACTGGGCTCACCCGGCGTGTTCAGAAGAATGGCGCCCGTTGCGCCGCCCGCGGCGCTGGCCTTGGTGACACCCACAAGAAAGGCGATGGCAGCAATCGGGGACATGGAATAGGTCAGCGGAACGGCCACCGAAAGGGCGGCCGGACGGCTCAGCCCGGGCAGGACCCCGACGAGGTATCCGAGCAGAATGCCGCCGATCACCGAGACGATCGAGGCCAGGGTCAGCGCATCGGCTGCTCCTTGCAGAAAAATGTCCATGCGGCTAGAGCCCCGACCAGTCGACGAGAAGAAGAATGAGCAATCCGCCTGCGCCTGTCCCGGCAAGCGTGGAGAGGCGCCGCTCTCCGACGGCCAGGCTGGCCAGGAGCACAAGTGCGGTGCCGCCGATCACAAGTCCGGTGAGATCGACCAGAATGACCCCCGCAAGGGCCGCAGCGCCGAGCTGGATCACACCGCGAAGACCGGCCCGTGGAGCTGCGTCCCCGGGACCGGGGCGCATCAGGCCGAACAACAGCGTGACCAGGGACATCAGGGCGATCACCGTGACGCAGACCATCGGCAGCATGCGCGGCGAAAGTCCGAAATTGTCTGTTTCGACAGTGCCCGCTGGAACGATGACGAAGAGCAGCAGAAGGCTGGCGCCGAACACGATCGCGAATTCGGCAAGAGGCCGCATCCGAAGATGCGGCCCCTGTCGGCTGGGGGAGGGCCGGTTCATTTACTCCATTGCCGCCTTGAACTGGTCGCTCTGTGCACGGATCTGCGTTGCGAAGTCGTCGCCCGTGAGAATGAAGCTGCCCATGTTGCGCTTGGCGAGAACATCGAGAAGCGGCTGCGACTTGGCGGCTTCCTCGAAGGCGGCTACGAGCTTGGCTTTCGCTTCTGCGGGAATGCCGAGCGGAGCCAGGTAAACCACCATGTTCACGCTGGACATGTCATATCCGAGACTTTTGAGCGTCGGTGCGTCTTCGAAACCGGGAACCGGATCCGTGCCCAGGCCTGCAAGCACCATCAGTTCGCCGGCCTTGGCCTGCGGATAATAGGTGCCCGAGCTGTAGGCGAAATCCACATGCCCGCCGAGAACCTCGGCCACGGCTTCGGCACCGCCTTTGGTCGGAACCGGTTTCAGAACAACGCCTTCCTTCTCGGAAATGGCTTTCATCACCACCCGGTCGAGGGAGGTTGTCGATGCGTAGGTCAATCCGTCGGGAGCATCCTTGGCCGCCGCAACAACATCCGAGAAATCCGTCCAGCCGCGGGACGGCAGCGCCACAAGCGCCTCGGGGAACACACCGAAGGCACCGATAAACTCGAAATCGTCGATGCCGAAGCTGACGTTGGACGTATGCGGATCGAAGGAAATGGTCGTGGAAATGGCTGCCGCGAGATTGTAGCCGTCTGCCGGCTTCGCCTTCAGGGCGGTCAGGGCCAGACCGCCACCGGCACCGGGCTGGTTCTCGACGACGACCGGCTCGCCGAGGGCTGCCGACAGGGCGTCGGAAGCGGCGCGGGTGATGGTGTCGACGCCGCCGCCGGGGCCGAAGCCAACGGTGATGGTGACTTCCTTCTCCGGGAACTCGGCTGCTGCGGGGCTCGCCAGGATGGCGAGCGCCAGGCTGGCCTGGGCGAGTGTCTTGGGAATTGATCTGATCATTGTCAGCTCCTGTGTTGCGCGGTTTTGCGTGGCTCTACTAAATGAAAACAGCGCATCCTTATGCTGTCCAATGCATTTTGAGACTATGTATTAATGCGTTTCATGCATGGATGGCAGTCGGCCTCGCCGAGCCCGGCAGCAGGAAGAATTGACCACGGCCATCCGGACCGGAGTATTTGCAAGATCATCGGGTACCCGCGTGACTTCGTCAATTCGCGGAAGAAACAATGGGCGGGGAGTGACCGGGAACTGGTCTGCCGGCCCCGGAAAGCCGCTCTTTCGCAAGAACCGGTCTGTCCTCACCCCTGGTCTTTCAGCAGCGCACGGATGTCCCTTTGGGCAAGAAACTGCGGACCGTTGCCGCGAATGAAATCGAGAACCGTGTCCAGGGCCGGATTCGGCCGCAGGTCGGCGCGGTGCAGCACGAACCAGTGGCGGATGATCGGCATGTTGTCCGCCTTGACCAGGCGGAGCCGCCCCGATTTCAGCTCCTCCAGGACAGTGTTGATCGAAATGAGCGCGATGCCGAGCCCGGCAATCACGGCCTGCTTCACGGATTCATTCGACTCCATTTCCGTAAAGCGGAACGGCTGGCCTTCGCCGAGCTGCTCCAGGAAACGGATTGTCAGCAGGCGTGTGCCCGAGCCCGGTTCGCGCAGGATGAAGTGTTCGGCGAAGAGCTCGGCAGGCAGCGCGCGGGATCCTTGCGCCAGGGGATGGTCCGGCGGAGCGATCAGCACATGCGGGTGATCGCCCATGCTGTAGGCGGTGACCTCCGGCTGGCGGGGCGGCCGCCCCATGATCGCCAGATCGGTCTTGCCGGCGGCAAGGTCGGCAATGGTCCGGTCGCGATTGCCGAATTGCAGCACGACTTCTATGTCCGGGTACGTCTTCTTCAGGCCGGCGACGATCGAGGGCGCGAAATATTTGCCGGTGCCGATGACGCCCAGAACGACCCGCCCGGCCATGCCGTTCTTCATGGCCTCGATCCGGTCGACAGCCTTGGCCAGGGAGGATTGCGTGGTTTCGAAGGCCTCCAGGAGCGCTGCGCCGGCAGGCGTCGCTTCGAAGCGTTCGCCCCGTGACCGGTTGACCAGGGCGCATCCGAACTGTTCTTCCAGAACCCTGAGCTGGGAGTGGACCGCGGGCGGCGTCAGGCCGAGCAGATCGGCGGACTGGCTGATACTGCCGGTCCCGACGATGGCATCCAGGGCCCGCAATTGCTTGAGCGTGATCGCGTTCAGGATCGTCATTCAACAAAATCTAATTTATTTTCTGAATTATTAAATTTCATTAATGCCCAAACATGAGAGAATCAAGCCGACTTCACACCGATCAGAGGCCTTGATGACCCGGAAAACAGAAATCATATCGCCCGACCGTGTTCCGGCGCCTCTCTACCCCGCCATAGCCGCGATGTGCCGGGTCGCCCGTGACCTGTCGCGGACCATTGCCATGGGGCCTCTGGCCGGAGCGCTCGGCGCGAGCGTCGGCAGCAACCTCGGAGGCGACACGCAAAAGGCCCTCGATGTCGAGGCCGACGATGCATTCGCCGCCGCGCTGGAACGCACCGGCATCCGCTGGTATGCGTCGGAAGAGCAGGACGATCCCGTGGAGATCGACGCCGATGGCACGCTGGCGCTGGCGATAGACCCGCTCGACGGCTCCTCCAACATCGATGTGAATGTGTCCATCGGCACGATCTTTTCGGTCTTCGAGACAAAACCCGATGCCGAGGCGTCATTCCTGCGCCCGGCCTCGGAGCAGATTGCCGCCGGCTATTTCATCTTCGGGCCCCAGACCGCATTGATCGTGACCTTCGGCTCAGGCGTGCTGCACTATGTTCTCGATCCGGTGGAGCAGATCTACACGCTGGTGAACGACCATTTCTCCATTTCCTCCCAAGCCAGCGAATTCGCCATCAACGCCTCCAACTACCGGCACTGGTCGAAGCCCATCCGCGCCTATATCGACGATTGTCTGGCAGGGGTGGAAGGGCCGCGCGACAAGAACTTCAACATGCGCTGGGTCGCCTCTCTCGTTGCCGAAACACACCGCATTCTCAACCGGGGCGGGATCTTCCTGTATCCGGGTGACGGGCGGCCCGGCTATGAACACGGCCGTCTGCGCATGGTCTACGAATGCGCGCCGATCGCTTTTCTGGTGGAACAGGCCGGCGGCCATGCAACCACGGGAACCGAGCGGATTCTCGACCAGAGCGCCCGCAGTCTTCATGTCCGCATCCCCTTCGTCTTCGGCTCCGCCGACAAGGTCGACCGGGTGGTCGCCTATCATGATCTGCCCGATGAGGAAGTCTCGGCCCGTTTCGGGTCGCGCGGCCTGTTCAGCAGCTGAGGCCGCCTGCCCCCGCCCGCGCGGCCGGTGTTTCAGGCCCCGGTCCCGACCCTGGTCATCGCGGTGCTCAATGCATCGGCCAGTGCGCGCACGCGACGAGGCTGGGCGCGGCCGGGCGGGAACATCATCTGGAGAGGATTGGGCGGTGCCGCATGCGCCTCGAGCAGGGCGACAAGCTTTCCGGATTTCAGGTCGGGCGCCACGTCCAGTTCCGATTTCAGGATGATCCCGTGCCCCTCCACGGCCCATTGCCGCACCAGGGAGCCGTCATTCACGATCTTGTTGCCGCGCACGGTGACCGTGCGGGTCTTTTTCCCCGACCCGAAACGCCAGACATTGTCCAGGGTCGTGCCGAACCGCATGACGAGGCAATTGTGCCGCGCCAGGTCGGCGGGCTGCTGCGGCGCGCCATGAGCATCGATATAGGACGGCGCGGCGCAGACGATCCGGCGGAAGTGCCCCAGATTGCGGATCCGCAGGGTGCTGTCCGTGACCGTGCCGAAGCGCAAGGCCAGATCGAAGCCCTGACCGACGATGTCGACATAGCCGTCGGACAGGGACAACTCTATCGAGATTGCCGGATGCTGTTTTGTGAAGGCTGAAATCACGTCCGAGACGGTGCTGCGGCCAAGATCGACCGGCGCACTGACCCGGATCGGCCCGGACAGGGTCTCCGCTCCGTGACGGATGCGCGCCTCGAGGTCATCCATTTCGCCCAGCACGACCTTGGCCCCGGCGAGCAGCGTGCGCCCTTCGTCTGTCAGGCTCAGGGAGCGCGTCGTCCGGTTGAAGAGAACGACGCCGTAATGGGCTTCGAGAGCGGCAAGCCGTTCGGACACCGTCGTTGCGGACAGGCCGGCCTCCCGTCCCGCCGCGACAAGGCTGCCTTTTTCGGCGATGATCAGAAACAGGCGGATGTTGTCGATCAACATTGTACGGAAATTCCGGATTATCATTGCGAGTGGAGCGTGTTTATCCGGAAAAGCCTTGCCTGTATATCCGGGTCATCGGACTAGCCCTTCAAAGGAACACACCCATGTCGAAACTCACCGTCGTCGCCAACATCCACGCCAGGCCGGATCAGATCGAGCTGGTGAAAGCCGAGCTTCTGAAGCTGATCCCGATCACGCGGGCCGAAAAAGGCTGCATCGGCTACGACCTGCATCAGGACAACGAAGATCCGGCGCATTTCATGTTTTACGAAAACTGGGAAAGCCGTGAAATCTGGCAGGAACACATGAATGCTCCGCATCTGGCGGCGTATATGGCTGCAACCGACGGAGCCATTGCCGAGTTCACACTCAACGAAATGACTCAGATCGACTGACAACAGGCAGGCAGAGCACCTCAGCCGATCAGGCGCCCGGAGCATATGCCGGTGCCGCCAAGGCGCGGCTGCACTGAAATCAAAAGAGGATAAAACCCATGAAAGCCGTAGGATATCTGGCGCCCGGCCCCATCACCCGCGAAGATGCCTTGCTGGATCTGGAAATCGACAAACCCGCTGCCACCGGCCATGATATTCTCGTCAGGGTCGAAGCCGTTTCCGTGAATCCGGTCGATACCAAAATACGCACGAACCGCCCGGCAGACGGCGACACACCGGCAATTCTCGGCTGGGATGCCGTTGGCGAAGTGGCCGGGGTCGGTGACAAGGCCGGCCGGTTCCAGGTGGGCGACAAGGTCTGGTATGCGGGTGCGATCAACCGTCCCGGCACAAACGCCGAATTCCACCTCGTCGACGAACGCATCGTCGGCCATGCGCCGAAGTCCATTTCGACAGCTTCCGCAGCAGCCCTGCCGCTGACGACACTGACCGCGCAGGAAATGATCTTCGACCGCCTGCGGGTTACCGATCCGGTGCCTGGCGCGGCCAATGCCATCGTCATTATCGGCGGTGCGGGCGGCGTTGGCTCCATCGCGATCCAGCTCCTGCGCGCCCAGACGGATCTGACCGTCATCGCGACCGCCTCCCGTCCCGAGACCCGGGAGTGGGTGAAGGGCCTGGGCGCACACCACGTCGTCGACCATTCCAGGCCGCTGCCCGAACAGATCGCCGCGCTGGGGATCGGCGCGCCGGCCTTCGTGTTCTCGACCAACTACTCGGACACCTATGTGCCGCAGATCGCCGAATTCATCGCCCCTCAGGGCCGCTTCGGCCTGATCGACGATCCGGAAGACCTCAGCATCATGCCGTTCAAGGCAAAGGCGGTTTCCATACATTGGGAACTGATGTTCACCCGCTCCCTGTTCTCCACGCCGGACATCGCGCGCCAGGGCGAGATTCTGGACAAGGTGGCCGGTCTGATCGATGCGGGAAAGATCCGCTCGACCGCCACCGAGACCTACGGCAGCATCAACGCTGAAAACCTCAAACGTGCCCATGCCCTGATCGAAAGCGGCAAGGCGAAAGGCAAGATCGTTCTGGAAGGCTTTTAGGATCCGTTTCCCGCGGCCGTCACCGGCGGCCGCGGGAAAGATCAGGCGCCGAAGATATCGGCGGTGATACCCTTGTACCAGCCGACGGATTCCTCATAGGTCGCCTGGCGTAGCGCTGCGTCTTCCCCGGTCTGGCTGATGAAGCTGCCGGTCGAGGCGATCTTCTCCCCGGTCGGGGCATATTGGGCGCCGACCTTCACGCCATCGTTCGTTTCGATCAGACTCCAGCAGGTGTTGGAATATTTCGCCGGAAAGACCTTCGACCCGGTCAGCTCTCCCCGGATGACCATGGCCGCGACCTTCGCCTGGCTGTTGGCCGAAAATCCCGATTTGGGCATGTCTCCGGCAATCGATGCATCTCCGATGACGAAGATGTTCCCGTCGACCTGTGAGCGCATGGACGCCGGATCGATCGGGCAGAAGCCGCTGTCGTTCGTCAGCCCGGCGCTGGCGGCGATACTGCCCGCCTTCTGGGCCGGAATGACATTGACCAGGTCGCCCCGGAAGGTGTCGAGATCCGTTTCCACCTCTCCGGTCTGCGGATTGACACCGGTGATGCCACCGTGAACGTCCGGTCCGTACCACTCGATCATCCCCGGATAATATGTCTCCCACCCTTCGGCAAACAGGGCCTGCTTGGAGAATTTCGGCTTCGGGTCGATGATCACGATCCTGCAGTCGGTGTAGCCCTTTTCCTTGAAGAGATGCGCCATCATGGAGGCTCGCTCGTAAGGGCCCGGCGGGCAGCGGTAGGGGTTGGGCGGGGTGACCATCACCACCTGCTGGCCGTTTTCGATCGCGTCCAGCCCGGCTTTCAGGAGCTTCGTCTGCGGACCGGCCTTCCAGGCATGCGGCATGATCCCGGCGGCCTCTTGCGAATAACCGGGCACGCTGTCGTAGATCAGATCGATGCCGGGCGCGACGATCAGCCTGTCGTAGGGAACCCTGGACCCGTCGGCCATCACGACCTCCCTGGCTTCGCGGTCGATCGCGTCGGCGCGCCCGTTGACGACCGTTATGCCGTAGTTGGCGGCAAGCGTGTCGTAGCCGTGGGTGAGGGACTCGAAACTGCGGTATCCGCCCAGATAGAGGTTGGAAAAGAAACAGGTGGTGTAGCGCGGATTGGCCTCGATCAGCGTGACGTCCAGATCCTCGCCGGCGTCCTTGGCCATGTAGCGCGCCGCGGTGGCCCCGCCCGCGCCGCCGCCGATCACGACGGCCCTGGGTTTGCCTTGCGCCCTGGCATAATGGGGCATGGCCAGTGTGGTGGCTCCGGCCCCCATCATCAGCGCGAACGTCCGGCGTGAAATATCTGACATGTTCAGTCTCCCCAGATGTGCAGCGGACGGCGGCCTCTTTCGCCAAAGGGGCTATTGCGGATCGAGTGTTCCGAAATAGGCCGCAAGCGCTGCTATTTCCTCGTTGCCGAGATTGGTTGTCATGTTCTGCATGACCTGATGCGTGCGGACATTCGTCTTGTATTCGAACAGCGCCCGGATGAAGGCCTGGCCGGGCCAGCCGACGATCGACGGGATGCCGTCCGCCCGGCCGGATATCTGGTGGCAGGTCACGCATTCGCTGGAAAGATATTCGCCATATTCCGGATCGCCTTCCAGCCGCATCGCGGCCGCGCCGATTTCCGCGCGCACCTGTGTGCCCGCCTGCGGGTCCGCTGCCGGGGCTTCCCGGGACAGCGCCTTCAGATAGGCGATGAGGTCGACCCGGTCCTGTCTTTCGCGCATGCCGAGAAAGGACATGCGGGTGCCGGGAACATAGGCGCGCGGTTTTTCAAGATAGCGATCGAGGGTCACGGCGTCCCAGACAAGCCCGTCCGTGCCGCGGGTCTTCATGGCGCCGGAATACTTGAACCCCTCGAGCACGCCCGCCTGACGGCCGAACAATCCGTCCAGATGTGGCCCGACACCGTTCCGGGCTTCCGCACCGACCTGGTGGCAGCCCTTGCAGGCCCTGAACAGGACCTCGCCCCGGGCCGGATCACCCGCCTGCGCCCGGGCGGGCGGCGCATGGGACAGAAGGGCAGGGAGCACCGCAAGCAGCACAAAGCGCTTCAGCGTCACTCTCCTGCCCGAGAGCCTTGTGGCACGTCGCAACGTGTCGGCTCCGCCCATTGCGGGTCTCCCTGTTACGGTCCCGGGTCAGGGGGATGTCATGTGTTCCCGACCCTAGTCCACGCCGCCCATGCCGGCGGCATCGTTGTCGTCGACGGATCCCGGTGTCACGTCCAGTATCTGGGCGTGCATGGTGATCTCGACGGGACTGTCCTTGCAATCGCTCATGCAGGGGTCGCCCTTGTCGGCGTAATGCGGTTCCTCTGCCCGGTCGTCGGCAATGAAGTTCTCTTCATTCGGCAGCCGGATTTCCGTGAAATTCTCGTTAGAGAGTTCGAAATCCTCATCCTCGACGATATCGTTCAGATAAAGGAGATACGCGGTGATGGCATAAACGTCGTCGTCGGACAACGACCGGGCGTTGCCGTAGGGCATTGCCCGCCGCACGTAGTCGTAGACGGTCGACAGATAGGGCCAGTAGGAGCCGATGGTCTTTTCCGGGCGCTCGTCGGTCAGCGTGTCCTGACCTCCGGCCAGAACCGGCCAGCGGCCGACGCCTTCGCCGAAGTCGCCGTGGCAGACCGCGCAATTGTCCGTATAGAGCACTTCCCCGTCGGCAACCGTTCCCGATCCCTGGGGAAGACCCATGCCGTCCGGGCGGACATCGATGTCCCAGGCGGCGATCTCATCTTCCGTCGCGACCCTGCCGAGACCGAAGACCCCGCCGTCCCGCGTGGCGGACACCGGTGCGGGAGCGGAGGCGGCTTCCGCGGTCTGGACCTCGCCCTCAGCCGGCTCCGGTTCCGCCGACCCCTGCTGTTCTTCCGCTGCCGGAGCGCTGCTGGAGAAGGTTGCCAGATAGGCAATCACATTCTCCAGATCCTTTTCCTTCTTCAGCCCGGCAAAGGCCATCTTCGTACCCTTGATCATGGCCCTTGGCTTTTCCAGATAGGTGGTCAGCGTGGCGTCGTCCCACACGAGCCCATCGTCGCCTGCGCTGATCATGGCCTTGGAATACTTGTAGTCCTCAAGGGTTCCCGCGGCGCGTCCGAACACCTCGTTCAGCTGCGGGCCGACCTTGTTCTTCGCGTTTTCGCCGACCGCGTGGCAGGCCGCGCATTTCTTGAAGACCTTCGCACCCTTGTCGGGATCGCCGGCCAGGGCGCCACCGGCGAGAACCGGCAGGGCCGCGAGGGAAACGCCAAGGCTGAGAACTTTAAGAAACTTCGACATTTTCCACCGTCCCGTCTGCTTTGACATGCCAGGTCTGGATACCGTTGTTGTGATAGATGGAATTCTCGCCGCGGGCGGCGCGCAATTCGGTCTTTGTGGGCTGGAAATAGCCGCTTTCGTCCATGGCGCGGGACTGGATCAGAAGATCGGAACCGTCCCAGTCGATGTCGAGATAGAAGCGGTGCATCGCCTTGGACAGGCTCGGCCCGTCCAGCCGGGCGGTCTTCCAGTTGCGTCCGCCATCGATGGAGACGTCGACCCGGGTGATCCGGCCGTTGCCGGACCAGGCGACGCCGGAAATGACCAGCGGCCCCTTGCCATGGGTGATCGGGGCCTGCGGGCTCGGATTGGTGACAACCGACTTGGCGTCCATCACCCAGGTGAACCGGCGGGCCTTGCCGCTTTCCAGAAGGTCGGTGTACTTGGAGGTTTCCTCACGCTGGTGCCAGGGCTCGTCACCGACTTCGATGCGGCGCAGCCACTTGACCCACATGTTGCCTTCCCAGCCCGGCACCACGAGGCGCAAGGGATAGCCCTGTTCCGGCCGCAGGGCCTCGCCGTTCATCTTGAAGGCGACGAGGCAGTCGTCCAGGGCCTTTTCCATCGGGATCGACCGGGTCATGGCCGAGGCATCGGCCCCTTCCGGCATCACCCATTTGCCGTTGGTCTTGATGCCGGCCTCTTCCAGGATCAGTTTCAGCGGCACGCCCGTATACATCACGCAATGGACCATGCCGTGCGTATACTGGCAGCCGTTGAGCTGCGATCCGCGCCATTCCATGCCGGAATTGGCGGCGCATTCCAGGAAATAGACCCGGTTTTCCCGCGGGAACCGTTTCAGGTCCTCCATGGTGAAGACCAGCGGCGTGTCGACCAGCCCGTTGATCATCAGCCGATGATCCGCCGGGTTGATCTCCGCGATGCCGCCGTGGTGACGCTCGAAGCACAATCCGTTCGGCGTGATGATGCCGTCAAGATCCTGCAGCGGCGTGAAATTGACCGAACTTTCCGTCGAGGCCGTCAGCCACTCCACGTCGCGGCGCACCACATGCGCCTCGAATTCCGATGGTGTGCCGTAGGGACGCGACTGCACCCCTTCGCCGAGATAGCGGTTCCAGTCCTGAACCTCGGTTATCAGCGGATCTCCGCCGGCGTGCGCTGCTCCCGCCGCGCCTGCCGCCACACCGGTGGCAAGCCCGGCCTTCAGAAGTGTCCGGCGGGACAGGTTCGGCGATTGAGAAACGGTCTCGTCATTCATGACTGGTCCTCTTGGCTTAAAGACATCAGCCGGCAAGCGTCACGGACTGGTTGTCCGACAGCTTGACGACAGGGTTTTTGGTGATGTGGTTTTCGACGACGTCCCAGATCGGCGGACCTTCGGTACCTTCATTGACCGAAGCCCAGCCGGCGACGACATATTCCCTGGCCGGGTCGATCGCTTCGCCCGTGGCCAGCAGTGTCATGCCGGAAATGCGCTCGCCGATGTCCTTGTCCGGATCGATCGTGTAGCCCATGCCGCCGACGCGGACCATGTCGCCGCCCTGCTGGTAATAGGGATCCTTGTTGAACAGGTTGTCGCCGACGTCTTCCAGAATGTCCTTCAGCACCTGACCGGTCATCGCCGAACGGTAGGCCGCCGGATAGGTCATGGCGCAGGCGTTGTGCAGGTCCTCGAAGGTGATCTCCTGTCCCGGCAGCAGGCTGGTGCCCCAGCGGAATCCCGGCGACAGCGCGATCTCCGCGTCCCGCTCTTCCAGAAGCGCCTGGCAGATCAGGTCATCGAAGGTGCCGTTGAAATTGCCGCGCCGGTAGAGAAGGCTTTCGGTCTTGCCGAGCACACGGGACAGGTCGCTTTCAAAGGGCGCGCGAACCTCGTCGATCAGCGTGGCCATGTCTTCATCCGGGGTGATGACATCGGAGAACACCGGAATCAGGCGATAGGCATATCCGGCCAGCTTGCCGTCGCGGATGTCCAGGTCCAGCCGCGAGACGAACTTGCCGTTGGACCCCGAGGCAATCACCAGCGTGTCGTTGACGATCACCGGTTCGGGCAGGGCATCATGCGTATGTCCGGTCAGGATCACATCGATGCCGTCGACACGGGAGGCCAGCTTGCGGTCCACGTCGAAACCGTTGTGGGAGAGCAGCACGATCAGGTCCGCACCTGCGTCCTGCGCCTCGCCCACGTGTTTGGCGATGTCCTCCTCTCGGATCCCGAAGGACCACCCGGGGATCATCCAGCGCGGATTGGCGATCGGCGTATAGGGGAAGGCCTGACCGATGACAGCCACTTTGGCGCCGCCCCGCTCGAACATCTTCCACGCTTCGAACGCCGGTTCGTCCCATTCGCTGTCGTAGATATTCGAGCCCAGAAACGCGAAGGGCAGCTCATCGATCAGTTCCTGCACCCGGTCGGTGCCATAGGTGAATTCCCAGTGGCCGGTCATCGCGTCCGGAGACAGGGAATTCATCACCGTGACCATGTCCTGGCCCTGGGTGACGTTGGAGGTGTAGCTGCCCTGCCAGGTGTCGCCGCCGTCCAGCAGCAGCACGTTGTCTGCTCCGCGTTCGGCGCGGATGCGCTTGATCACGGTCGCCACCCGGTCCATGCCACCCATTTTGCCGTAGCTTTGCGCCAGCGCGACGTAATCCTCGCTGGTCAGGGCATAGGCGTCGGGTGAGCCCGGTTCGATGTTGTAGAGTTTCAGGAAATCGGCGCCGGTCACATGCGGCGGCTTGCCGGCAACATCGCCGATGCCAAGGTTGATCGACGGTTCACGGAAGTAGATCGGCTTGAGCTGGGCATGAATGTCGGTGATATGGATCAGGGTCAGTTGTCCCTTGGGATCCATCTGCAGGAGCTGGTCTTCCGAAAGCGCCTGCTGAGCCATCAGCCGGGACCACGAACCTGCCATCCCCGATCCGAGCAGCGCACTTGTTGCCGTCGCCGCCATCAGGAATTCGCGTCTCGAGAACATGTCTTGCCTCCAAAATCGCGGGCCAGACCCTGCCTGGCCGCATGCATGAGATCTCCGCTGGCGCACGCGGACACGCGCACCCTGCATCTTCGGATGAGTTGTGTTTTCGGCTTCGAAGCATCCTGCGTCCGGTGGATCGCAGCGCCGACGCTCCGGCACCTTGAATTCAGTCTGCTTTCCGGCCTTTGCGCAATCTTGCGTGAAGGCCGGTCACCCTGTCCGGCGGGACAATCCGGCGCGACGACGTTCGCCGCACCGGACGCCCGGGAGGATGCCTACTGGCGAACCGCCGGTGTTTCCACCGCGAGACCCGTGCCCCGCCAGGTCACATAGACCTCAAGCGCCATGAGATCGTCGGAGAACGCCGGTGGAAACGCGGCCCTGGTATCCCGGATGCAGCCGCGGAAACGGTTATGCAGCGAGACCATGGCGCTTTGCTTGAGCCGGTAGGTCGGAAACCCGTTCACATTGCCCTGGCTGAGGTGGTCGGCACGGATATAGTTGCCGTTGTAGTCCTCGTGACAGGTGGCGCAGGACAGGTTCAGCTGACCGGTCCTTGTGTAGTAGAGCTCTTCACCCTTGTCCCACCAGGCCTTCATGTCGCCTTCGGTCAGATCGACCTCGACGGGCATGCCGAACGACTGGTGCTTGATGAAGGTCGTCAGGGCCTTCTGGTCCGCTGCATCGAACTTGTAGGGCTTGGCCTGCATGTTCTCTTCGCGGCAGGCGTTGATCTGCAGCTCGATGTTGAAGGGTTTGCCTGCCTTGGCATTCCATTTCGGATAGTTGGCACCGATGCCCTTCAGGAACTCCTCGCCGTCTCCGTGACAGGAAGCGCAGGACTTGCCGGCGTCACCCTCGACGGTGTTCCAGATTTCCTCGCCGCGCTCCACATAGAGCATGCCGGGATTCTGGAAGCTGTCGGCTTCGAGGTCACGTGTTTCTTCGGTGCGGTAGTGCCACCCCGAAATCACTTCGTCGAGCGGATGACCTTCCGGAGGTGCCACGCGGGTCATGATTTCCATCTCTTCATCGATGACGAGCTTGTCATCCGACGGTCCGCCGGCGATCGCCGCGCACTGCGCGCCCAGTACGAATGCGGCACCCGCTGCTATGGATAGTTTGTAGGATCTGGCCAAATCGTCTCCTCCCGATTGTCCCGGCCTTCTGATGTCACGGTCTATTCGACCGTGATCTTGTTCTCTGACTCGTAGATGCTGCCATCGTCATCCACCCAGGTGAACTTGAAGGTTCCGCTGTTTTCGACCTTTGCGTTGAACTCCATGTAGGGGTTCGCCGATACGGCCGGGTCCATGTCGCATTCGAAGACGAGCTGGCCGTCGAATTCGCATTTGAATGTGTTGATGATCTGCCGCGGGATGAGGTTGCCCTCTTTGTCCTTGCGCTGACCGGATTCCATCGGATGGCTGATAAGCGTCTTGATGGTGATGACTTCGCCCTTGGATGCCTTCTTCGGCACTTTCACGCGGGGTTTCGGAGTTGCCATGATGTGTTCCTCTGTGTCCTGATCGTCTCGCTCAGCCGCCGCAGCCGCCGATGGTGACCTTGACTTCCTTGCGGTCGATGAAGGTGGAACCATCATTCATCTTGGCGACGGCGATCACGTTCTGCGTCTTGGCCAGCCGGATCCGCGTCTTGGCTTCCGCGGCACCGCTCAGTGCGGTGAAGTGGAAGGTCGCAACGGCCGGGCTGGGGTTGCCTTCCGCCAGAATCAGGACGGATTCAACGTAGTTGTCCGCAGTCATCGGGCTTTCGACAGACACGCCGACCGGCACGGTGTTGCCGTTCTCGGCGATTTCCGGCGTGTCGAGGGTGATCGTGCCTTCCACCGGTTCCGCACCGCCGGTAAAGGCCTTGATGGCAGCTTCGGTATCTTCTGTCGCCGCGAATGAAATCCGCGGTGCAACGGCCAGAAAGGCGGCAGCGCCTGCCGTCAGGCCGAAGACTTGGCGTCGATTGAAAGTCATCTCTTGCTCCCTGAGTCTCGAGATCAGTTGTCCTTGAGTGTCATGAGGTAGGCGACCACGTCTTCTACCTCCTGAGCGGTCAGAATGGTCTGGCCGGCGTATTCCTCGGCAACGTTCACGCCGACTTTCAGCGTGTAGAAACCGGGCATGATGGTCTGTTCGCCAAAGACGTCCTTGCTGTTCACGACGATCGCGCGCAGCTGCTCCTCGCTCCAGCGGTCGGCGACGCCGTCAAGTTCAGGCCCGACTTCTCCGTGAAAGAGCTGTTCCTTCAGGTCCTGATTGGCGTGGCAGGCCAGACAATTGCCCCTCTTGCGGTCCGCGAATGCCTCGCGCCCGGCGGCCGGGTTGCCTTCTGTGTCCGTGAGCGTCTGCGTCAGCGCCATGTCCTCGATCGGAACGCTGTCGGGGGCGACCGTTCCGGCGTTTACCGCCGATGCGGCCATGACGGCCAGACCGGCCAGTAGTGCCGGCAAGCTCGTTGATGTCGCGCCTGTCCTCATGATGTCGGCTTTCCTCCTCAGTGCGAAACGGCTGGTGCCGTCTCTGGGGCGGGCCCGAATGCCGGTCCGCCTGTCCTCCTCACATTAAAAGATATGATTTTTTGCATATGTTATGCAATAGGCCTTTTTACCCAATCCGATCAAGCTCTTTTTGTAAACCTGCAGTCACTCCGCGCCCAGACGGCCTTCCTCACGCAACTCGTTGATTATACGGGCGTGATATTTCTGGAAGTGTTCGTCGCCCTGATAACCTTTTTCGCGCACCCAGCGGAACATGTTCAGGAAGGTCCACTTGCCGAAAGCGCCCGGCATGGTCGCGACAGCGGTATCCTGCACCGTGCCCGTGTCCGGTACTTCCTCCGGAAGGAAGACGATTGTCGGGGTGAACACATAGCCCCATTTGCGGGCCGCGGTCTTCTCCGTCAGTTCCTCGCCATCCAGATCGATCACCTCCTCGTCGCCGAACATGTTGTACTGGACGACCATGAAATTCTCTTTGATGTAGTCGCTGACCTCCGGGTCCGAGAGGATGTTTTCGTGCATCTGGCGGCAATAGATGCAGCCCCTCTGCTCGAAAATGATCGCCAGGCGCTTGCCCTCGTCGGCGGCGGTCTCGATGTCCTCGGCGATGTCGCGGAACGTCGCCGTGAACCAGGGCTGCTTGTGCAGCCCGTCGTCGCCCATGGTGGCGGCCAGGGCGGTTGTGCCCAGTGCCGCGGTCAGTTCGATTGCCAGGACCAGATATTTCCAGACACGCATTGTTCTAATCCTCCCAGGTGTGGTCAGCCGATTTGCGAGAAAACCGGAAATGTTTCCAGAAGCCAGAAGGCGATGGCCGACATCTGGCCGGTGATGAACAGCAGGCCGGTCACCACCAGAAGCCCGCCCATCACCTTTTCCACGGTACCCATGTGCTTGCGGAATCTTCCGGCAAAGTGAAGAAAGCGGCTGGCGAAGGCGGCGGCCAGTATAAAGGGCAGGCCGATCCCGAGGGCATAGACCGCCAGAAGTGCCGCGCCGTACCAGGTCGAATCGGACGACCCGGCGACGAACAGGATGGCGGCCAGGACCGGTCCGACACAGGGGGTCCAGCCAAAGGCGAAGGCAAGCCCCATGATGAAGGCGCCAATCAGTCCGGCCGGTTTGCGCTCCACCTGGATCCGGGCCTCGCGGAACAGCAGCCCGATCCGGAAGACGCCGAGGAAATGCAGGCCCATGACGATGATGATGCCACCGGCGATGTAGGAAAGGATGTCGTAATAGCGGGCGATCGACTGACCGATGACACTCGCCGTCGCTCCGAGCGCGACGAAAACGGCCGAGAATCCGAGCACGAAGGCCACGGCCGCGAAGATCACCCGCCGCCCGGTCTCTGCCGTTGCCGTGTTGCCCTTCAGTTCGTCGACGCTCACTCCGGCCAGGTAGCACAGGTAGGGCGGCACGATCGGCAGCACGCAGGGTGAGATAAAGGAGAGCAGCCCTGCAAGAAAGGCGGCCCCTAGCGAAACATCGAGCATTCCTGTCCTCCCGGAGAAACTCGGCACCAGTTCTTCTTTAAAGTATTCAAAAATTCATATATATTGCAATCAAAGAAATGCAGGAGAGCTTTTTAATGTCGATTGCACCGCGAATTGGCGTGCTGGCGGGGGTCCTGGTCACGGGTCTGATCTGGGCATCGCCGTCCAATGCCGCGGAACTGATCATGATGGAACAGCCGGGCTGCGTGTGGTGCAAACGCTGGAACGAGGAAATCGGCGTTGCCTATCCCAATACGCAGGAAGGCCAGCGCGCCCCCCTGCGCCGGGTCGACATAACGGACCGCTGGCCGCAGGACCTGTCCGGCATCGCCCGGGAGCGGCTGACGCCGACCTTCGTGCTGGTCGATAACGGGGTGGAAATCGCCCGGTTGCGCGGTTATCCGGGAGAACATTTTTTCTGGCCGCTGCTCGACGGCATGCTGGAAAAGCTTCCGGAAGAGATTAACTGATTAAGTTGATCGACCCGGTGACATCGACCCGGTGACATCGGGCGGTTATCCGGGTAATAAGCTGGTAAGTGCCGCACAGGCAAATCGGACGGAGACTTCGAACTTTCATGAACTTACCGGTGTTCACCAAGGACATGGCCGCGGAGGATCTCGACCAGCTGATGACGCAGGCGAGAAAGGCCAGCGACCTGCTGAAAGCGTTGTCCCATGAAGTGCGTCTGGTAATTCTGTGCCTGCTGTCGGAAGGCGAAAAGTCGGTTTCCGAACTTGAGGAAATCCTCACCATGCCGCAGGCGGCGGTTTCCCAGCAGCTCGCCAGACTGCGCCTTGAAGGGCTTGTTCAGTCCCGGCGCGACGGTCGCCTGATCTATTACAGCCTGGTGGATGACGAGGTGAGTTCGATCATCTCGAGCCTTTATGAGCTGTTCTGCAAGGATGCCCGCCCCGGGGAGGGCTGATCCGGGGCCGGCGGGTGTTGCCCTGCAGCATCGTCCGCGATTGCCGCGCAATACGCCGCCTGATAGCCTCGGGAAAATCGGCAGGACGCTTCTGTTTCACGCAAAAGCGGACGAAGCGCGCCGAAACACGGCGCAGGCATGCGCCTTGATGTAGACTGAAAGAATGAAAACCGGTGGTTGACCGGAAAGACAAGGAGGGCCTGCGGCGCCGACAGGCGCAGGCTGATCCGGGAGGAGGCCCGCAGGAGCAACGCACGGCAATCGGTTCCGACCGGAGGCCGGATGTTGACCCGCTCCGGCGCGGGCAATGATGGGAAGAGGCATATGTCCATTCTGGACCCTGTGGTACTGACGCCGGTTCTCGGTGTTCTCGCGGGGTGTGTTCTGGGTTTCGCGGCGCGCGCGACCCATTTCTGCACCCTGTCGTCGCTTGAGCGTCACTGGTATGCCGGCGACAGCAGCGGTCTGCGCACCTGGGTCCTGGCCTCCGTCTGCGCCCTCATCGGCACACAGCTGCTCGTGGCTTTCGGCCTGGCCGATCCCGCGGCATCCTTTTATCTCACCGCGGATTTTGCCTGGACCGGGGCCATTGCCGGCGGCGTCATGTTCGGGATCGGCATGGCTCTCGTCGGCACCTGCGGCTTCGGCGCGGTCCTGCGTCTTGGGGGCGGCAGTCTCAGGGCGCTGGTGGTCCTGACGGTCATCGGACTGTCGGCGCTCGCCGCGCAGCGCGGTATCCTCGCGGTCCTGCGCGTGCCGCTGGTGGACGACCTGGCTTATTCCTTCGACTGGGCCGGAAGCCAATCCGTCGGCGACATCCTCTCCGCCCTCACCGGACTGCGGTTGCAGGAAGCCGTTGCCGTGCTGTTCGCTGGTGCCGGCCTGACATGGATCTTCAGGTCCGCTTCCTACAGACGCCAGTTCGACAAGATCGGCTCGGCAATCGTCATCGGAGGGGTGATCGCATTCGGCTGGTGGGCTACCACCTTCACCGCCGCCCGCTCCTTCTACCCGATCCAGATCGAGGCCGGTTCCTTCGTGGTGCCGGTGGGCGACACGATCATGCAGCTCATCACCTATACCGGTATCTGGCCTGACTACGGCATCGGCCTGATCGTGGGAACCTTCCTCGGCGCGGTGCTTGCGGCCGTGTGGAAGCGCGATATCCGCTGGGAGGCCTGTGACGATGCCAGGGAACTCGGACGCCACATTCTGGGCGGAACGCTGATGGGCATCGGCGGTGTCATGGCCATGGGCTGCACGGTGGGACAGGGCATGACCGGCTTTTCCACCCTGGCCCTGTCTGCCCCGGTCGTCATGCTGTCCATGGCCTTTGGTGCGAGGCTCGGCCTTGCCTGGCTGTTCGAAGGCTCGGTGTTCGCCCTTTTCCGCCGCCATGGCGGCGGACAGCACCGGTCGCCTGCCGAATAGGCTGGCCGGTCCTCAGCCCGTGACGAACCGGTAGCCCCGGCTG
Source organism: Labrenzia sp. 011 (assembly GCF_003075075.1). GTDB lineage: Bacteria > Pseudomonadota > Alphaproteobacteria > Rhizobiales > Stappiaceae > Roseibium. Next base: position 57,807 of record NZ_QCYM01000005.1, read on the forward strand.
GCTTTTTCCACCCGGCCCTTGCCCGGATGGGGAAAGTGGAATCCGATGACCCGCGACTGATCGAGGGCAAGCCTGTCCAGCAGCATCTTGCGCGTGGCGATTCCCTGATCACGGTCCTGGTCCGTGCCGGAGGCCCATTCCGGCTTCTCGAAGGAAATCACGGCGTTCGAAATGGCATCGCCGACCACGAAGACACTCTCCGAGCCGCCGTGGATCATGTAGGACATGTGTCCGGGCGTATGTCCATGTGTCGGCACCGCCTCGACACCCGGCAACACTTCGTCTCCCGGCAGGATCATGGACACCTGGTCTTCGATGGCGTCAAGCCGGGTCTGCGCCCCGACGACGAAGCTCTTCCGCGCGTCCGGCATCTTCGCCAGCGTATCCTCCGCGCGCCAGAAATCCCATTCTCCCTGCGGAACATGGATGCTCGCCTGTGCATAGAGCAGGTCGTCGAAATCGTCCAGAATGCCCCACAGGTGATCGGGATGCGCATGGGTGAGGATCACATCGGTGATATCCGACGGGTCGATGCCGGCGCCTTCCAGCCGTGTCAGCAGTTCGCCTGCACCGGGCTGGAAATTCGGCCCGGCGCCCACATCGAACAGCACGAGCCGGTCGCCGCTGCGCAGCAGCGTGATGTTGCAGTCCGGGGTCAGCATGTTGGTCGCCATGCCGTGGGGGGTGAGCAGTGCCGAAATCTCCTCCGCGCTCTGCTCCGGCAGGACGAAATCCATCGGCAGGGACAGATGCCCGTCTGAAAAGACCGTGATCTCGTGATCGCCGACGGTCAGATTCGCTTCCGCAAGCGCCCGGGCCGGGCCTGCGGCCACAGTGGCGCTCAAGGCAAGGCCGCTCAGCAGAATGTCCCGCCGCGTCATGTCAAGGTGCTTCGAACCGGGCATGATATCCTCCATACATGCAAACTTTTGAATTTATCTATATGTCCCCCCGCAGGGTCAATAGTCAAACGCTGCGGCCGGCACGGTCTGTCGAGCGCCCTGCGGATTGTCGGGAAAAGATGGCTAGAAGGCCGATGAAAAGCAAAGGCCGGGGTGGTCTCAAGTCAGGGTAGGGCTTTCGTGACGTGAAAACGCCCGTATCACCGGCCGATTAAGTGGATGTTATTTGTAGTGATCGGCGTGAAGACCAATCTCGGAAGGAGCGGCGAACGCACAGCCCGGTTCACACCGGAAAATGCGCTCCGCCGCCCGGGAACCCGATTCCGGTTCCCGAAACATCTGAAGGAGATTGGACATGCGTTCGAACCGGAAACCCCTGTTTTCTCTGCTGGCCACGGCCATGATCTCTGCCGCTGCGATCGGCGGGGCTCAGGCCGACCCCAATGACCTTGTCGGAGATCTGACCGGCGACAAGCCCCTGTCGCCGCGCCAGCAGCAGACCTTCAACGACAGGGCCCTGCAGGCCGCTTCCGGCAACCGGTTGCTGATCCTGCCGGTCGAGGGCGGCTACAACGGAGAGACCCCTCTGACCATACGTCAGCAGCAGGTCGCCAATGTCCGGATCAACAGGAGCGCCGATGCACGCGCCCTGCCGATCCTGCGGTTCCAGGGCGACTGGAACGGCACGGCCAAGGCGGGTTTCCCGCATCAGTAATGGGTCATGAGGGACAAGGGAAAGAAAGGGCCGCGCAAATTGCGCGGCCTTTCTTGCTTCAACATTCCGGCTTGAGGGCATTTCCCGGCCGGTACCCGGAACGACGAAGGCTGGGCAGTCAAACATTCATATTTATGAATTTTTCTATATGTTCTTGCGTAAGGTCAAGGCACCCTGCCGCTGCAAGGTGAAAAACGGCCCATGGGAAACGGGATCTGACCCGGGAGGCCAATATGGATCTGACGTATCTTCTGGACTGGATCCCGGAAGCATCGCTTCTGGCGCTGGGCGGGCTTCTCGTCGGCGTGGCTTTCGGTGCTTTCGCGCAGCAAAGCCGGTTCTGCCTGCGGGCGGCCGCCCTGGAGTTCTCCCGTGGAAAGCCTGCCGACCGTCTGCCGGTCTGGCTGCTTGCCTTTTCCTCCGCCCTCATCGCAACTCAGATCCTGATTCATCTGGACGAAGTGCAGGCAAGCGAAGCCCGTCAGCTGGCCTCGCCCCAGAGCCTGTCGGGCGCCCTGCTGGGCGGTCTGATGTTCGGCTCCGGCATGGTTCTGGCCCGTGGCTGTGCCAGCCGCCTGCTGGTCCTGTCGGCAACGGGCAACCTGCGCGCGCTTCTCTCGGGACTGGTTTTCGCTGTCGTCGCCCAGGCCAGTCTGCGCGGCCTGCTCAAGCCCCTGCGCGAGTGGCTTGCCGGTCTCTGGACGACGGTCGATATCGGCGGAAACGACCTGACCGCCCAGCTTGGCCTGACACAGGGCGTCACGCTCGCCTTCGGCTGCCTCTGGTTCTGCGCCGGTCTGGTCTTTGCCTGGAAGGCCCGCAAATCGGTCTGGCAGCCTGTCGCAGCCTGCGGTGCGGGACTGGCGGTCCCGCTTGCCTGGTGGTTCACCTCCGCCATGGCCCGGCAGGCCTTCGACCCGGTCCAGGTGGAGGGGGTGACCTTCACCGGTCCGTCCGCCGACACGCTGATGCTCGTCCTGTCCCCGCCGGGAAATCTTCTCGATTTCGATATTGGTCTCGTTCCCGGGGTTTTCCTGGGTTCGTTCCTGGCCGCCTTCCTGACGCGTGAACTGGCGCTGCAGGGCTTCGAGGGTGGAAAGTCGATGGCGCGCTATCTCACCGGTGCGACGCTCATGGGATTCGGCGGCATGCTGGCCGGTGGCTGCGCCGTCGGGGCCGGCATCACCGGCGCCTCGATATTCGCCCTGACGGCCTGGATCACCCTCTCCGGGATCTGGCTGTCCGCCGCGGTCACCGACAGGCTGCTGGAAGGGCAGGGCATCTTCCGCGTCCGCCTGGCCGGGCAGCCTGGCAAGTCGAACTGACTGGCCGGATTCCGCCCTCTTCGGGACGCGGTTCGGTGACTGTCCGCGAGCCGGCCTTTTCCCCTCCCGCCATCATCGGATAATTTCCGGCTACAGCTCTGGCCCGATAAACGGTAAAGCTTGGCGAGAGACGGAAGCTGAAGGCAGGCGAATGAAACTGGAGGACAAACCGGTGACGGACAGGTTTCTGTTGCACGGACCGGTCACGGACGGCGGGTCCCTGATGACGCCGGACCGCGCGGCCCTGTGGTGGATTGCCCTGGACCGGATCGCCGACGATGACTGGGAAACCCTTGAAGCGATCCTGAGCGAGGAAGAACGGATCCGGTCGGAGCGTTTTCATTTCGACCGGGACAGACAGGTCTATGTTGCCGCCCATGCCACCTGCCGCGGGCTTCTCAGTTATTGTCTGGGCGGAGCCCCGCAGAGCTGGCGGTTTTCTGTCGGGGATCACGGCAAGCCGGAACTGGTTTGTCCGCCGGAAGGCCCACGGGTGAGGGTGAACATCTCCCACACGCGCGGTCTGGCGGCCGTCGCCCTGACGCTGGATCACGATATCGGCGTCGATGTGGAATGGCTGCAGCGCAGCGCCGAGACGGACAAGCTGGCCAAACGCGTCTTCGCCGCGCGTGAATGCAGGACGCTCGCCGCCGCGCCGCAAGCCCGCAAGCTCGATACCTTCCTGTCTTTCTGGACGCTGAAGGAAGCCTATGTGAAGGCCATCGGCAAGGGCCTGTCGCAGCCCCTGGACGCATTCTCCTTCGATCTGGACACGCTGCGCATTCATTTCGAGGACGGTCAGGCCGACGATCCGGCCAGATGGCGTTTCGAACGCTATGCACCGGCGCCGGAACACCTGATGGCGCTGGCGATCCGTCACCCGGACCCAGCCCGCCTGTCCATCGATGCGATGGCCGCGCCGCTGGACTTTCTGCTCGCTCAGGGAGCCTGATACCGGCAATTCTACTGCGGCAGGATATCCCGGAGATAGAAGGCCATTCCCCGGCTCTGGTCCCACTGGCGCGGATAGCCGAGGGAGACTTCCTCGAAACGGGACCCGTTGCGCCAGTCCGTGCGCCGCGTGTGCAGGTGACCGGAAATCACCACGCTTGCGTTGAAGCGCTGGTGCCAGTTCTCCGTCCGGCGGGTGCCGCACCAGGGGGTGAAGCGGGGCGCACGCGGAATATGGATCAGGTCGCTGCGCAGGGGATAGTGATTGATCAGGATCGTGCGCGTGCCTTCGGGAAGCTCCGCCAGGCGCCGTTCCGCGTCGTCGCAGCGGTTTGAACACCAGTCGTCGCGGCTGCCCCAGGGAGCCGGGTTCAGATAGAGCTCATCCGCGCAGACGGCTCCCTGCTGGCGCGCCCATCCGACCACCTCCTCCCGCGCGATGTGCCCGGGCCGGAAACTGTAGTCGTACAGCAGGAACAGCGGTGCGATGACATGCGGTCCGTCCGGTCCCTCCCAGGTCACGAAGGGATCCTCCGGCGTGACGATACCGTGGTCCCGGGCGCAATCGACAAGCGCGCGGTAGCGCGCCTCGCCGGCCAGAGCCGGGCCGCCGTCGGGCTCCGGCAGAGCCCACAGGTCGTGATTGCCCGGAACCCAGAACACCTTCGCGAATTTGCCCGCAAGGGTCTCGAAGGCCAGCCGGACATGATCGAAGCGCTCCGCGACATCGCCCGCGACGATCAGCCAGTCGTCCTCGAAGGCCGGCAGCTCATGCAGCGCTTCGCGGTTGGCGGAACTGGCCAGATGGAGATCGCTGATGGCTTTCAGACTTGTCATTGCAAACGGCGGCTTTCTTGCCCGGCGCGGAGGAGCGCCGGGGGGGGCGTGTCGAGGCAGGGCCCAATATAGGTCGGTTTTCCGTCAAACGAAGAGGCGGGGGTGGCCGGCCAGTTTTCCGGCACGGCCTTCCTCCACGGGACGAAACTCACCCGGATGGCTGGCCCGACTGCCGTGCGTCAAGGCTCCGGTGCGTCTGCCGACCTATGCGGGCCAGGTGCCGAAGGGCTGTTTTTCAAGCTGCATGGACCCGTCGGCGCCCTTGTAGATATTGATCCAGGCCCGCCAGTTTTCATCGTCGGGCTCGGGATAGTCCAGCCGATAATGACTGCAGCGGCTTTCCGTGCGCATCAGCGAGGCGCGCAGCTTCATCTCGGCGCTCAGGATCATGTTGCGGGTCTCATGCGCCAGCCGCAATTCGTGCATGTCTGCTGCCCGCAGCATCGGCGCGTGATGGTCGCGCAATTCCTCGATATAGGCCAGTGCCGCCTGCATCATCGATCCCTTCTTGATGTAGAGCACGAAGTTCGGAATCATGATGCCCTGCAGCGTCTGGGTGACCCAGGCCGGGCCATATCCCGCCTCGCGCCGCAAGGGGGCAAGGATTTCATTCCGGATTCCGGCGATGCGCGCTTCCGGGATCGTGGGGGCGTCCACCGAGCGCGCATATTCCGCCGCCGCTTCCCCCGCAATGGCTCCCTGAACGGCGGAACCGGCAAGGGACGAGCCCACCTGGGTGTAGATTCCGCCTGCCATATGACTGCCGAGCGCATCCCCGGCAGCATAAAGGCCTGGAATGTTCGAGGCGCAACGCGCGTCCATAGGCACCAGCCCTTCGGACTTGTGGATCGCCATGCCCGCCGAGGCGCCACCGACATTCGAACCTGCGGAAAACCCGGGAGGCGGCCCGCCGGGCGCGCCGCCCTTGCCGGGTGCACCGCCCTTGCCGGGCGCTCCGCCACCTCCAGGAGGCCCGCTGTGCTGAAACTCCTGCGGAACATAAGGCCCGCCCTCGATTTCTTCCGTCGGCTGCGGTGCGCCTGGGCCGCCTTCTACGGGGTTGCCGGTCACATAGGCGCGGTAGTTGATGTCCACGCCCAGGTCATGATGCACGTCGACCCCATTGGTTGCCGGCACCCGTTCGAACATGTCGCCCCAGGAATCAAAGCAGGCAGCCGGGTTGACGCTGCGGGTGGAATGGCCGTCGTTCCATTCCTTGCCGGTCACCTTGGCCCCGATCTCATAGGCCATTACCGTGCCGTCGTGTGTCAGGTCGCAGACCGGAAAGCCGTTGGGCTTGAAACCCCCGGCTCCGGTGCACAGGATCACCGACCTGGCCCGGACGGTGACCGTTTCTCCGGCATCCAGCCGGAAACCGGCCGCACCGGCGATCCGCCCGTCTTCCTTGATGAGATGGGTGATGACCACCCGCTCCATCAGCGGGATGCCGCGTTCATCGATGGGCCGCATGAACGGGCGGTTGGCAAGGGTTTGATCGAAAAATCCCCAGTCGCGCAATTCGCGGGCGCGGTCGAGTGAATGCTCGGCCACCTGGCGGGTGTAGACCGGATTGTTGGTGCCGAGGGCCGAGCGCGAAACCGTTTCGACGAAATCGTCGATGGTGCCCGTCTCTGTCTCGGGATCGAAAACGAAGAAGCCCTTGCCGAAGGGGGTCAGGCCCGAGGATCCCAGCCGTCCCTTCGAGACGATCATGGTGGCGGCTCCCGCGTCATGTGCCTTCACCGCGGCGAACAGCCCGGCCATTCCGCCGCCGATCACAAGGACGTCCGTGGAAAGATCGCTGTTGCTCATGGCGTCCACGTCGATTGCGACACGGTTTTCCGCCCAGGCTTCCATACCGAGAGAGGCCAGTCCGGCGGTTGCGGCCGAGAGCGCAAGGAACGCCCGACGGGTCGGGCCGGCGCTATGATTTTGGGTGGTCATGATGCGGCTCCTTCGGACACAGGGGACATGCGTGGCTTGTTCGGATGCGCGCGCAGGTAAAGCCTTGCCAGCAATGCGAAGCCGACCAGCGTCAGCGAGACATAGAACGCGGAGATGGCGATATCGGTATGGCGGCCCAGTTCGATCGCATGCCAAAGCCCAAGGGACGTGACCGCCACCGCAAGCCCGCCGTGGAAATACCGCCAGCCGCGATAGCGTTGCGTGAAGCGCTTCATCAGCGGGGTACGGAAATAGGCGGTCACCACCAGCACCAGAAGCAGGATCCACCCGGCAATGCCGAGCAAAATCCCGAGACTGTCGAGGGTTGTGATCATGGTGAGAAAGGCGCCCCAGGGCGTCACGCCGCCTTCGAAGGCGCGCGGCAGGACAATCAGCACGGGGTGCAGCAGGATCACCGCCACCGCGGAATAGGCGATGTATTTGTGTACCTTCTGGATCTGCGGCGGCTTGAACAGGCTCAGCAGTGCCTCGTTGCTGCGTGCCAGAAAGAACTGGCCGATCATCAGTGAAAACGCCAGCAGCGTCAGGATCGAGAACGCTTCTTTCAGGATGGATCGTCGCGGTGCCTCTCCGAGAGCGTAGAATACCAGAGGCAAGCCAAGGAAAATGACCAGCCCGGCGATGATCGCGGACATTCTTGCGGTGGGTTTCATGTCTATCCCCATGGAACAACGACGGGAATGGATTTCTCCGGCGCCATTTCGATCGCATCGACCGGGCAATACATGCGGCACAGATGGCAGATCTGGCAGTCGGCCGGATAGGCGATCACCGCCTTGCCGCTGTCGGGATCGATGCGGATCACGTCGCAGGGACAGGATTTGACGCATTCTTCACAGCCGATGCAGCCATTGATGCTCTTGATGGTCATTTGTCTGGTCCAGTCTTGGTCACGGGCAGGTGGAGACGGGAATGTTGTGCGCAGGTGCCGCAAGTATGAGGCGGCTGAGGGCTGCATCAAGCGCGTAGAACCCCCAATGCGGGCCATGGTCCGGCGAAACAGGCCGCACACACGCAGATGAAGACAGCGATGCCGCGCCCGGAACGCGGTCGCTGACAGCGTGAAACGGATGACACGGCCCGTTGTGGCGTCGCCGGAAATCGCCGCAACGGCTCCGGACGTGTCGGTTTGACCAGGTGACATCACGATGCTGTTCCGTCCCGTGGTGGAAGCGGGGCTTCTCCTGCATCAGCGTCCCGGGCGTGCGGAGCGTCGCGGCTTGGGTCGGTTCCATCGGGCTGTCCCCGTCACGCCATGCGTTCCAGGACATGGTCGCGCTGGATCAGGCGGTGCCAGACGATTGCCATGGCTATATGACCGAGAATCACAAGGCCGAGAATCCAGCCCAGTTCCCCATGCCATTCCGCCGGAGCCTGCGTCCAGGCGATTGCCGTCTCACGGGGCGAGAAAACCGGGATGCCGAGATAGCTGAACCCCCGGGTCCCGCCCGCGGCGGCGAGAAGCCGGACCGCCGGGACGATCACCATGAGGGCATAGATCACCACATGCCCGACGACCGCCGCCTGTCCCGTCGCGCCCGAATAGGCTGGCCGCTTCTGGATGTTCGCCAGGCCCCACAGACCCCGCAGCAGGACCAGCAGGAAAAGGGTCGTCCCCAGCGCCACGTGGTAGCTCCAGAGCGCTTCGCGCAGCGCATTTTCACGGGGAAGGCCCCAATGTGCCGCCGCGGACAGGAATTGCGCCGCGAACAGCGCGGCCATGCCCCAGTGGAGCGTTCGGCTTACGAGGCCGTAACGGTCGGGACGGTCGGTCAAGTCGGTCATGGAAAACAGCTCCTCATGAGTTCACTGAAGTTGAATGCGGTTCGGGAGGCTCGTCGCGACTCGATGGTTGCCACTGCGCCGCGCGGTGACGGACCGGAGGGGATCAGGGAGTTGCGCAAGAAACGCCTCCTGCCGGATTGCCGCCGGACAAGGTACATTCGACCGCGTCGGGGCCCTTCACGACATCCACGGTCCGGAAAAAACGGCGATATCGGCGAGACGGACTTGTGTCCCCGTTGGCGGTTCGCGCCAGGGACGGACCGGCTGACGGAATGGCGGCTGAAAGCGGAGGCACAAGGACATGTCCTGGAGTTCGAAGGTGCATGAGTGGCCTCTTGCGCGTATGGGTATAATGGTTTGAATCTTGTGAGCGTCGTAAATATAGGATACTAACAGTTAATATGCAAACTTATTCACATGATTTTCACGGCCTCCTTCACAGTGCGGACCTCGTCGAAGCGGAATTGCGCCGAAGACTGGCGCCGCTCGGGCTTCAGCCCCGTCAGGCGCGGGTCCTCGAGGCGATGGGCCGGATGGGGGCTGTTTCCCAGACCGATCTCGCCTCGGCGTTCGGGGTCACTCCTGCCAGCATGAGCACGATGACGGACCGCCTGCTGGCAGCCGGATACATCACGCGCACGGTGGATCCCGCATCGCGCCGGCAGAACGTTCTGGAATTGACGGACAAGGGACGAACGCTCCTTGCCGGGATCATGGAGGTCTGGGCTTCGGTGGATGACAGTATCCGGGCCGTTCTTGGCAGCCAGTCCGAGACATTTTTCGATCTGGCCCACAAACTGCGCGACGGGCTGGGCGGCACGGTCCCCGGCGTGAAAAGCGCGCCCGCGCCTGGCCGTTTGTCCGATTGAGCCCAGGGAGCAACAAGGGATGCCGATCCGCCTCGGCGGATCCTCTCTGTGCGAAAACCCTGCCCGGAGCCATCTCGGCCATTCCAATGCATTGAAAAGATGGTCTAACCTCTCCGGGCGCGCTTTGCGGGAGGGCGGCTGACGGCCATCCGCAAGCCCGCCAAAGGGCACGCAAACCGGAAGAAGCCCTTGCCGTGCTGTCCCTTTGCGACGAAGGACCGGATCTGATGCTCTTTTGCGAATATCTGATGGCACTGAACGGCGCGGACGAATACGGTCTGCATGTCAACTGGACCGATGAACAGCGCAACTCTGCAAAGGCGCGATACGATCTGTTCGGAACCTGGTACGCGGACTGGATCCGCGAAGGCGGAGTGATTGCCGAATGCATGTGATAGACAGCCACACCGAAGGCGAACCCACACGTGTGGTCGTCACGGGCGGCCCGGATCTCGGGCCGGGATCTCTCGCCGAAAAGGCGGCACGGTTCGCGGAAGGTCATGCGGGGTTCCGCGCCTCCGTCGTGCAGGAACCGCGCGGCCATGAGGCAATGGTCGGAGCCTTGCTCGTTCCGCCGTCCCGCCAGGATTGCTCCGCCGGAGTGATCTATTTCAACACCCTGCAGAACCTTGGCATGTGCGGGCATGCCACCATCGGCCTGGCCGTCACGCTGGCGCATATGGGCCGGGTCAGTCCGGGTCGTCACAGATTTGAAACGCCGGTCGGGGTCGTGGACGTGGACCTTCACGACGCCAACACGGTCTCCGTGGTGAATATCGAAAGCCATCGGCTGCACAAGGACGTGACGGTGGAGGTCGAAGGCCACGGGCCGGTGACCGGAGACGTTGCCTGGGGCGGCAACTGGTTCTTTCTGGCAAAGAACAGCCCGATCGCGCTGAAGGCGGAGAACATCCGGCCGCTGACCGATCTGACCCTGCGCATCAGGGCGGCCCTGGAACGGGACGGCATCACCGGCACCGAAGGGGCCTGGATCGATCATGTCGAGCTGTTCGGTCCACCACAGGATCCGGCCAACGACAGCCGGAACTTCGTTCTGTGTCCGGGCGGCTCCTACGATCGCTCCCCCTGCGGCACCGGGTCGTCGGCGAAACTGGCCTGTCTTGCTGCCGATGGCCTGCTGGCGCCGGGGGAGGACTGGGTCCAGGAAAGCGTGATCGGCAGCACCTACCGGCTGAGCTACCGGCCAGGCCCGGACGGCGGCGTCATTCCCACGATCACCGGCCGGGCGTTCGTGACATGCGAATCTGACCTTCTGTTCGATCCCGCCGATCCCTATCGGACGGGCATCCGCGTCGCTTGAGGAGGAGGGCTTGCGCAGGGAAATCGAAGCCGGGCCACACGGTCGAGGCGGTCTCCATGTCCGGCTCGGACATTACTGGCCGCGTCAGGCATTTTGGGGCGTAAAACAAAGGCTACTTTCTATAATCGGAAACTATACCGGCTATTATCTCAATTTACATTGCTAAATTTGTTAGTGAAGATGAGCTTAGACGTGTGTGCACAGCTGCGATCCCTATCAAGGCGCGCGCAGCCGGTTTCCAGGGCGGATGGGCAGGTGAGACGTCAGGTCTCCGCGCCTGGGAGTTAAAGACGTTTGGAGGAGGAAATATGAAAAAGATCAGAAACGCGGTCCTTGTGGCCGCTTTGTTTGCTGCTGGTGCGAGTGCCGCATCGGCGGCGGAATACGAATTCAAGCTGCACCACTTCCTGGGTGAAAAGGCTCCGGCCCATACCCAGATGCTCGTGCCCTGGGCCAAACAGGTCGAGGAAAATTCCGGCGGCAAGGTCGCCATCGAGATCTATCCGGCCATGACGCTCGGCGGCCGGCCTCCGGAGCTGATCAGCCAGGTGCGTGACGGTGTGGTGGATCTGGTCTGGACCGTCAACGGCTATACGCCGGGTCTTTTTCCGCGCTCCGAAGTGTTCGAGCTGCCCGGCATCCATACCAATGATCCGGCCGCCACGAACAAGGCCATGAAGGACGTCTTCGAAAGCGACCTGAAGGAAGAATACAAGGGTGTCGAGGTCATGTTCCTGCATGTGCATGCGGGTCAGGCGATCCACATGCGCGACACGGAAGTCCATTCCCCGGCCGATCTCGCCGGCAAGAAAATCCGCATTCCGACGCGCACCGGCGCCTGGGTGATCGAATCCCTCGGGGCGATCCCCGTCGGCATGCCGGTTCCCGAGCTGCCGCCCGCGCTGCAGAAAGGCGTGATCGACGGAGCGTTCATCCCGTGGGAGATCATCCCGCCGCTGAAGATTCAGGAACAGACCGAATTCCAGATCGAAGGCGTCGACAAGGAGCGCTTCGGCACGACCGTTTTCCAGGTGTCCATGAACAAGGAACGCTGGGACGGGCTGCCGGAAGACATTCAGAAAGCGTTCCGGGATGCGTCCGGGGATGAATGGATCGAGAAGGTCGGTGAGATCTGGGCCGGTTCCGACGACTTCGGCATCGGTCTTGCCGTCAAGGCCGGCAACACTCACGTCACGCTGACGGAAGAGGAAACCCAGGCTTTCCGCGACGCTTTGGCGCCGGTCACCGACCGGTGGGTCGAGGAAGTCTCCTCCAAGGGCATCGACGGAGCCGCGCTCGTTGAAAAGGCAAAGGCTGCGGCCGCGAGCCACGCTGCGGACTGATGACAGCCGATCGCAAAGACAGCAGCTCCGGGTTCACCGGGGCTGCTTCCCGCCTTATCACGGTCTGGGCGCTTCTCGGCGGGGGGCTTCTGCTTGTGGTCGTCCTGACCAACACGCTGTCCATCGTCGGCTCGGTGTTCGGCATGCCGGTTCCGGGCGACTTCGAACTGACGGAAATCGGCGTCGGGGTGGCGGTCTTCTCGTTTCTGCCCTATTGCCAGCTGGTCGGGGCGAATGTCTCGGCCGATATCTTTACCTCGGGAGCTTCCAGGAGGACCATCGCCTTCTTCACGTTGCTCGCATCCCTTGTCGCGCTCGGCTTCGCCGTGCTGCTGATCTGGCGCATGTATTACGGCATGCTTGATCAGAAGAACTATGACTACACGACGACCATTCTCCAGATTCCGCACTGGATGGCCTTCATTCCGATCCTGATCTCCCTTGCCCTGCTTGCACTTGCGGCCTTTGTTACCCTGATCCGCGACCTGAAAGTGCTGTCGAAAGGATAATCTAGACCATGGCGGACGCACTTCTCCTGGGGTTGGGCGGACTGGCGGTGCTGATCGTGCTCATCGCGATCCGGATGCCGATTGCCTATGCGATGATACTGGTCGGCGGTGTCGGCACCATGATGCTGAACGGCCCGATGCTGGTTCTCAGCCAGCTCAAGACCTTGGCCTACGGCCAGTTTTCCATCTACGACCTGTCCGTTGTGCCCATGTTCGTGCTGATGGGCGCGATCGCGTCGAAGACCGGGTTGAGCCAGGCGCTCTTCCGCGGGGCGAATGCCTGGCTCGGATGGCTGCGCGGCGGCACCGCGATGGCCGCCATCGCCGGATGCGCCGGCTTCGGCGCCGTGTGCGGCTCGTCCCTGGCGACGGCTTCCACCATGGGCAAGGTGGCCCTGCCCGAACTGCGGCGCTACAATTATTCCGGCGCGCTGGCGACGGGGACGCTTGCGGCCGGCGGCGTTCTTGGCATTCTGATCCCGCCATCCGTGGTGCTCATCATTTACGCCATCATCGTGGAGGCGAATATCGTCACCATGTTCATGGCGGCGTTTCTGCCCGGTCTTCTCGCGGTCGTCCTCTTTCTGCTCACCATTGCCATCTATGTGGCGATCAGGCCCGAGGCCGGTCCGAAGGGCGGTGTCGCGGACCGGCACGAGTTCATGGAAGCCACCATGGGCATGATCCCGGTGCTGATCATCTTCGGGCTGGTGATCGGCGGCATCTATTTCGGCTTCTTCAACCCGACCCCGGCCGCGGCCATCGGCGTGTTTCTGGTGCTGCTGTTCGGACTGTTGCAGCGCAAGCTGGTGTGGCCGGACTTCATCTCCGCGCTCAAGGAAACAGCCTCCACTTCCGGGATGATCTATCTGATCATCCTGGGAGCGGAGCTTCTGAAGATCTTCATGTCCCGTGTCGGCCTGCCGCAGGAAACGGCGGCCTGGATCGGCGGATCGGGCATGGAGCCGATGACCGTGCTCATCGTGCTTCTGATCGCGCTGATCCTGCTCGGCTGCCTGATGGACAGCCTGTCCATGATCCTGCTGGTGATTCCGTTCTTCTGGCCGGTGCTGGTGGAAATCAACGGCGGCATCTATCAGGGCGCGGAAGGGGCGGGCTACGGCATGAGCACCGAGGATCTGAAGATCTGGTTCGGGGTTCTGGCGCTGATTGTCGTGGAACTGGGCCTGATCACACCGCCTGTCGGCATGAATGTCTTCGTGATCTCGTCTCTTGCCCGCGACACGCCGATGATCGAGACCTTCAAGGGCGTCATGCCGTTTTTCGGCGCGGAGATCATCCGCGTGGTGCTTCTGGTCAGCTTTCCGGCCATCACCCTCTGGCTGCCGCAGTTCCTGAGCGGCTGACCGGGCCTGTGCGGACGGTTACAGGAGCCGCCTAGTCCGGCGTCCTCTGCCGCCGCGCGAAAATCCGGGCGGACATGTCCCGGGCCGGCGCGATCGCCCCACGGGGGTCGAGGGCCTGCCGCCAGTCGATCCCGTCCGGGCTGATCCCTGCCAGCGCCTCTGCGAACGGGGCGCTGCTTTTGGCGGCCGCCGCGACCAGATCTTTCGCCTGCGCCCGGGACATGCCGCTCGCGGCAAGCAGAAAACTCGCGGTCTCCGCCATGATTTCCGGATTGGCGTCGATTGATGCGTCCAGATTGGCGTCCTTTGGCTCCAGGCTTTCGGCCAGATCCTGGGCGTGCCCGAGGGATGTGCCGGTTGCCAGCAGCATTTGCGGCAGGAACATCCATTCAAGCGGCCATTTGGTCCCGTCCCGTTCCTCCGCGGGATCGGCGGCGGCTGCCAGCCCGGCCTGGGCGGCCAGGGCGATCCGGTTGAGGGCCACAATGGTTTCCGCCTGCACCGGATTGGCCTTCTGCGGCATCGTCGACGACCCTCCGCCCGTGCCGCTCGCCACCTCGGCGATGTCGCTGCGTCCGAGCAGAACCAGGTCGCTCGCCATCTTGGCAAGTCCCGCGCAGACCTGCTGCAGCCATCCGGCCAGCGTCAGGACCGGTGCCCGGTTGACGTGCCAGGAAGGGCTGTCCTCAAGTCCGAGTTCTTTCGCCAGCGCGGCGCTGACCGCCGTCCCGTCCGGGGTGATCGCACTGTTGATGCCGGAGGCGCCGCCGAACTGCAGCCGCAAGACGGAGGCCCGAAGGCCGGCCAGTGCGTTTTCGGCATCGATCAGCGGATGCGCCCATTGGGCAATCCGGTAGCCGAGGGTGATTGGGGTCGAGATCTGGCTGCGTGTGCGCCCTGCCAGCAGCCGCTCCGCGGTGCGGTGGCTTTGCGCCTCGAGCGTGTCGATCAGCCGGGCGAGGCGCCTTTGCAGGATGTCCAGGCACGCTTTGGCCTGCAGGACCGCGGCCGTGTCCATGACATCCTGGCTGGTGGCGCCCCAGTGGAGCCAGTGTCCGGCGTCCTCGCCGACGAGGGTTCTCAGCGCGGCGACAAGCGCGGGAACGGGCACACCGGTCGAGCGGGTGCCGCTTGTCAGTCCGGCGGGATCGAGATCGGCAGTCTCCAGTCTCTCCGCGATCAGCCGCGCGGCGTCCTGCGGGATGATGCCGAGCCGGCCCTGAACCGTCGCGAGCGACCGCTCGAAGCGCACCATATGGGCCACATCGCTCCGGTCGCCGAGAAGCTCCGCAAGCTCCGCATCGGAAAACAGGCCGGAGTAGATCGTGCTGGAAAACAGGGAAACAGGCATGGCTCACCCGGTTGGATCGGTGGAAGTCCGGCCGGACCGCAGGGGACATCCGGAAGCGGATCGGGTCGAAACTGGTGCGGCATCCTGCCGGCGTTCAGCCGAAGGCAGGATGCCGCAGATTGTCGTCCCGCATTGAGTGCCAGGAACCGCGAAGGGTCAAGCCGTCTTCACGGGAAGGTCGAGTATCTCGCGTGCCTGCTGCCATGTGGCCACGGGCCGCTCGTATTTGGCGCATAGATCCGCCGCGCGCTTCACCAGCGCGGCGTTGGAGGGAGCGAGGTTTTTCTGGTCGAGACGGATATTGTCTTCCAGGCCGGTGCGTGTATGCCCGCCCGCGGCGATGCACCACTCGTTGATCGTCAGCTGATGCCGGCCGATACCGGCCGCGCACCACTGGGCGTCCGGAACCAGACGCTCCACGGTGCGGATATAGTAGTCGAACACGTCCCGGTCGACCGGCATGGCATTCTTCACGCCCATGACGAACTGCACATAGAGCTTGCCCGGAATGCGCCCGTCCCTGTTCATGGCCGCGGCCTGGTGAATATGGCTGAGGTCGAAGGCTTCGACCTCCGGCTTCACCTGTTGGCAGCGCATTTCTCCGGCAAGCCAGTCGACCAGATCCGGCGGATTCTCGTAGACCCGGGTCGGGAAATTGTTCGAGCCCACGGACAGCGACGCCATGTCCGGCTGCAGGGGCAGCATGCCGCCACGTTCCCGGCCCGCACCGGACCGGCCGCCGGTGGAGAACTGGATGATCATGCCGGGGCAGTGTTTCTCCAGGCCTTCCTTGAGCCGCGCGAATTTTTCCGGATCGGAGGACGGGGTCTCGTCGTCGTTGCGCACATGCGCGTGAACGATGGAGGCCCCCGCCTCGAAGGCCTCCTGAGTGCTTTCCACCTGTTCGGAAACGGAAATCGGCACCGCCGGATTATTTTCCTTTTTCGGCAGGGATCCGGTAATCGCGACGCAGATGATGCAGGGTTTTGTCATGTCATTCTCTTGTTTGCCGGATCTGTCCGATGATCCGGAGATGCCGGCCGGCCGTGTCCAGGCCCGCTGCGGCCGCTTGGCCTCATCTTTCGTCAGATATCGAAAAAGACGGTTTCATCCTGCCCCTGGAGCTTGATGTCGAACCGGTAGACCGGCTTGCCGTCACGCTCGCTCCTGCGGGCGATCAGGGTCTGGCGCCGGCGTTCCCATTCGATCAGGCCGATCACCGGGTCTGCCGCATTGGCGTCGGCCTCGTCCTCGAAATAGAGCCGGGTCTGCAGGCCGACATTGATGCCGCGCGCCACGATCCACAGACTGATATGCGGAGCCATGACCCGTCCGTCCGCATTTGTCACCGGTCCCGGCTTGACCGTGTCGAAGCCCCACTCGCCGGTGTCGAAATCAGTGATCACGCGGCCCCAGCCGCGGAAGCCCTCCTCGACCTCGCCATCGTGTTCCGGATGGGCATAGATCCCCTCCGCATTCGCCTGCCAGGCTTCCAGAAGCACGTCCTTGATCGGTGAGCCCATGCCGTCGATGACGCAGCCCTCGACACGGATACGCTCGCCCCTGGCATTGGGGCCGGCAATGTCCCAGCCCAGTTCCTGCCGGTAGATGTCGAAACCGGCAGCCCCCGGCGCCAGGCCGATATGCACATAGGGACCGGCTGTCTGGGACGGAGTCTCTTTCAGGTAATTGAGTTCCTGGCGCATGGTCAGTTGCCCTCCGGACGGTTCTCGAACAGGATGGATCTGCGGCCGCGCACGACGATGTCGAACTTGTAGGCGATGGTATCCAGCGGGATCGTCGCATTCAGATCCAGCCGGGCGGTCAGCTGCTCGACGGCCTGCGGGTCCGGGATCGAATTGACGATCGGACATTTTGCGATCAGCGGGTCGCCCTCGAAATAGCACTGGGTGATCAGCCTCTGCGCGAAGGCCGTGCCGAAGATCGACATGTGGATGTGGGCGGGCCGCCAGTTGTTGACCCAGTTGCGCCAGGGATAGGCGCCGGGTTTCACGGTGCGGAAATGATAATAGCCGTCCGCGTCGCTTATCGTCCGGCCGCAGCCGCCGAAATTCGGATCGATGGGCGCGAGATAGGTATCCTTCTTGTGCCGGTACCGGCCGCCCGCATTCGCCTGCCAGATTTCCACCAGCGTATTGGGGATCGGCCTGGCGTTTTCGTCCAGCACCCGGCCATGCAGGATGATCCGTTCGCCGATGGGGCTTTCGCCCGGCTTGGCGTAGTTGCTCAGAAGATCCTTGTCGATCGGGTCGATGTCATTGTGTCCGAACACCGGACCGGTGATCTCGCTGACCGTCGTTTCCAGACTGATCATCGAATATTGCGGCGACCGCGACACGCTGGTCTTGTAGTCCGGGGTCAGGGCCGGCGGGTGCCATTGCCGGTCGCGCTGGTACAAGGGGCCTGGTTTCATCTTACGTCCTCCCGTTCGGCCGGTCTGCCTCCTGGCCGGCCTCTTCCATCTCGGCATAGGTTTCCTTGGCGAGCTTGAGCGCCTGATTGGCGCGCGGAACGCCGGCGTAGACGGCTACATGCTGAAAGGCTTCCAGCACGTCCTGCTTGCTGGCACCGGTGCGGACCGTCGCCCGGATATGCATCGGGATTTCCTCGAAGTTCCCGAGCGCGGCGAGCAGTGCGAGGGTCAGCATGGAGCGCTCCCGTGCCCCGATGCCGTCCGAGGCCCAGACGGTCCCCCACGCGCCTTCGGTGATCAGCGTCTGGAAGGGTTCGTCGAACGGTGTCTTGGCGGCTTCCGCACGCTCGACGTGGTCGTCTCCCAGAACGGCGCGCCTGACATCCATGCCGGTTTCATAGCGTTGTGACATGGAGGTCCTCCTTGAAGAATGCCATGAGATGGCCGGTGAATTCATGCGGCTGCTCGACGCAGGGCAAATGACCCGCCCTGGCAATTTCCACATAGCGGCTGCCGGAAACGAGATCCGTGGTTGCCTTTACCAGCTCCGGCGGGCTGGCAAGATCGTCGCTGCCGCCGATGCCTATGACGGGCAGGCGGAGCCGAGACGTCGAGGCGGTCAGGTCCGCTGCGGCGATGGCCTCGCAGCAGCCGATATATCCCCCGACCGGCGTGCGCGTGAGCATGTTCCGCCAGCCCGGACATTCGTCGCCCTGCCGGAACTCTTTCGAAAACCAGCGTTCGAGAATCGCGTCGGCGAGGGCGTTGATTCCGCCCGTGCGGATACGTGCGATGCGCTCCTGCCACGTGGCGGCCTCGCCCATCTTCGCGGCCGAGTTCGACAGCACCAAGCCCTGGACAAGAGCCGGATGACGGCTGGCCAGAAGCTGGCCGATCATGCCGCCGATGGACAGTCCGACGAAAATACACGAGTGAACGCCGGCGGCCTCGAGGAACTCCCGCGTATCGGCCACCAGATCGTCCATGGACCAGGATCCCGACGGACAGGAGGAGAGACCGTGGCCGCGCTTGTCGAAACGGATCAGCCGCAGTCCCTGTTCAGGCAGCAACGCGATCACCTTGTCCCAGAGCCGCAGGTCGGTGCCCAGGGAGTTGGCGAAGACGACGGGGACCCCGTCCGGATCGCCGTCTTCGCGCCAGTGCAGGTCAACGGAGGAAAGTCTGGCGATTCTCATCAGTAGGGCAGCCCGACATAGTTTTGCGCAAACCAGGTCTGCGCTGTTTCGTGGTAATGGAGCGACTGGATTTCCGCGCGCTGCATCTTCAGGTCGAAGTCCGTCTGGTCCGGGAACCGGTGCAGCAGATTGGTGGTCGCCCAGCTGAAGCGTTCGGCTTTCCAGACCCGGGAAAGCGCCTTTTCCGAATAGGTCTCGATGCCGTGGCTGTCCTTGTCCTGATAGTAGCGGACGAGCGCGTCATTGAGATAGTGAACATCCGAGGCGGCGGTATTCAGGCCCTTGGCGCCGGTCGGCGGCACGATGTGGGCCGCGTCGCCGCACAGGAACAGGCGGCCCCAGCGCATCGGTTCGCTGACGAAGGATCGCAACGGTGCGATCGACTTCTCGATGGATGGGCCGGTGACCAGTCTGTCGGCAACGGATTCGGGAATCCGCCGTTTCAGTTCGTCCCAGAACGCCTCGTCGCTCCACGCCTCGATCTTGTCGGTGAGGGCGCATTGCACGTAGTAGCGCGAAAGATTCTCGTTGCGCATGGAGCAGAGTGCAAAACCGCGGCTGGAATTCGCATAGATCAGCTCGTCATGGACCGGCGGCGTCTCGGACAGGATGCCGAGCCAGCCGAAGGGGAAGACCTTCTCGTATTCCTTGCGGACGGAGTCGGGAATCGTCTGGCGGCTGACCCCGTGAAAGCCGTCGCAACCGGCCACGAAGTCGCAATCGATGCGCTGGTTCCTGCCGTCGGCCGTGAAGGTCACATAGGGAGCATCGCTGTCGGCGTCGTGGATCTCGACGCCCTCGACCTCGAAAATCGTTCTGCCGCCCGTGGCGTCCCTGGCGTCGTAGAGATCGTGGGTGAGTTCCGTCTGCCCGTAGACGACGACATTCTGTCCGATCAGCTCCCTGAAATTGATGTCGAACAGCTCGTTTTCATAGGAGATACAGGTGCCGTGATGGACATAGCATTCCTTCTCCATCCGCCCGGCGACACCCGCCTCGCGCATCATGTTGACGAGACCCGTTTCCAGGATGCCCGCACGGATACGGCGCAGCACGTAATCGCGTGTCTTGCGCTCCAGAACGACGGTGTCGATGCCCTTGAGATGGAGCAGCTGTCCGAGCAGCAGCCCGGACGGTCCCCCTCCCACGATGACAACCTGTGAGCGCATATGGTCCTCCCTGTGTTGATATCATATTGAATGTCCGAAAAAGAGAAGTAAAATGAGAATTAGAGCTCTTTTGTTTCTAAAACAGGAAACTAATATCCGCCTTGATAGATCGCCGCATCAAATTTCGCCACGTCCAGTGTTTCGTCGAGATCGCCCGGGAACGCAGTCTGAAGCTGGCCGCGGACAAGCTCAGTCTGACGCAGCCGGCCATCTCGAAAACCCTCAAGGAACTTGAGGAGATCATCGGCGCCACCCTGATGACACGCAACAGGGCGGGCATAGCCCTGACGAACCAGGGCAAGGTCTTCCTGCACTTCGCGCAGATCTCGCTGGCCAGCCTGCAGCAGGGGCTGGACGGTGTCGAAAAGGAGGGCGAGCACGCCCGTCCCAAGCTCAAGGTCGGTGCCCTGCCGAGTGTCGCCGCCGGCTTCATGCCACCGGTCGTGCGCGAATTCTCCGCAATGGCTCCCAATGTCATGCTGCAGATCATGGACGGCCCGCACGGCTATCTGATCGAGCGGCTGAAGCTGGGAGAACTGGATGTGGTCATCGGCCGGCTGGGTCATCCGGCGGCCATGGAGGGAGTGTCCTTCACCCAGCTCTATTCCGAACCCGTCGATCTCGTGGTTCGTGCCGGCCATCCGCTTCTGGAAACGGCCGATATCAAGGAGATCGTCCACTGGCCCGTCATCTATCCGCCGGAAGGGGCCGCCATCCGGCCGCTCGTCGAACGGCTGATGATCGCCGGCGGTGTCGGTGACATTCCGAACAAGATCGAGACCGTCTCCGGCGCCTTCGGCCGGGTCTATACGCGCCGGACGGATGCGGTCTGGATCATCTCTTCCGGGGTGGTTCAGAACGAGACGGCCGACGGGCGTCTGGTGCGTCTGCCGGTCGATACCAGCATCACCAAGGGCCCGGTCGGCCTGATGACCCGGCCGGACAGCCAGCCCGGAGCTGGGGAACAGGTGTTCCGCCTCGCGGTCCAGGCGGTGATCGACGAGCTCGGACTCAAATCGTGACTTCAGGCAGCCTTTGAACCCTGCCCCGCCGGGGCATTCTCGACGCGCAGCCCGTGAGTGCCGCAAAATCGTCTTCCAGCAGACTGACCGGAACCCCCGAGACGAGCTGGCTCTGGCGACCTTTCGAACAAAGGGCCGTCAGGAAGTCGGGTTCGCTCAGGAAGCGCGACAGGCTGCGTGTGACGCCGCCGGTCAGCACGACGCCGCCGAGCGACATGAACGACAGGATCAGGTCGCCGACGACCCGGCCGAGGAAGGTGGCCCATTGCCGGGCGGCGGCCAGGCAGACCGCGTCCGTTCCGGCAATGGCCAGATCGGCGATGCCCGCCGGGCTGTGGGCCGCGATCGGCTGGCCCCGCTCGAGACAGTGCCATTCATAGATCTCGCGCAGACCGCTGCCGGACAGGGCCCGCTCGATGGAGGCCCTCCCGCGGTTGACGGCAAGATAGGACCACAGCCGCAGTTCCGCCTCGCTTTCGACCGCCAGCGTGCCGTGTCCGCATTCTCCCGTTCCCACGTGAATTCCGCTCGCGGTCGGGAACAGCGAAGCCGCATTGAAGCCGGTTCCGGCGCCCACCACCAGCCGGGTGCCATTGCTGCGCAATTGCCGTTTCGGCGTATGAATGGGGGTCAGCCGGGCCGGGTCGATGCTGTCCAGGGAATAGGCAAGAGCCTCGAAGTCGTTGAGGAAGGTGACCTCCGCGCCGCCCAGGACCTTGCCGATACGGCCGGCATCGCAGGTCCACGGGTGGTTGGTCATCCGGACCGTCGTGCCGTCGACGGGAGCGGCAATGGCAATGACGGCGGAAGCGCAGGCCGGCTGTCCGGTGCCGGACAGATAGCTGCCGATCGCCTCCTCGGGGGTATCGAAATCCGCATTCCGGAAACGGACGATCGTTTCTTCGAGCACCCGGCCGTTGTCAACGAGGGCAAGACGGGTATTGGTGCCGCCGATATCGGCGGCAAGTCCTTGGAGCGTGCTCATAGACGGGTTCCCGACGAAACATCGAAATAGGAGATCCTGGAAAGATCGAAGGCGATGGGGGTCATCTGGCCGGCAGCGACCGGCGCATCGGCCGACAGGCGCACGATGGCCTCGGTGCCGCCCAGATGGACGACCGCATAGGTGTCCGCGCCCGCCGGTTCGACAACGTCGAGCACGCAGTCCGCCACCTGGACGCTTCGGCCGTCCGCCCTGGCCCGGTCCGTCATGGCCTCCGGCCGCAGGCCGATCAGCACCTCCGCCGGCCCCGCCGGGAGACGGTCCGGGTCGGTGTCGTGGTCCGTGAGTTCGATCGTGGAGCCTTGCGGCGCGGGTATCTCCAGCCGGATGCCGTCCGCCTGCCGGGTCGCCGTTCCCTTCATGAGGTTCATGGAGGGGGCCCCCATGAAATCCGCGACAAAGGCATTCACCGGCCGGTTGTAGATCTCGTTCGGCGTGCCGATCTGCTGAATGACACCATCCTTCATGACGACGATCCGCGTCGCCAGGGTCATTGCCTCGATCTGGTCGTGGGTGACATAGACGATCGAGGCGCCGGTGGTCTGGTGAATGCGCTTGATTTCCGTGCGCATGCTCACGCGCAGCTTCGCATCGAGATTGGAGAGCGGTTCGTCGAACAGAAACAGTTCGGGATCGCGGACCAGGGCCCTGCCCATGGCGACCCGCTGCCGCTGGCCGCCGGAAAGCTCGGCCGGCTTGCGCTGCAGCAGGTGTTCGATCTTCAACAGCTTCGCGACGTCGGCAACCTTGCTTTTCTTTTCGGGCTCCGGAACCTTCCGCACCTCCAGTCCGAAGCCGATGTTGCGTTCGACGCTCATGTTGGGAAAGAGCGCATAGGACTGGAAGACCATGGCGATATCGCGGTCCGCGGGTTCCGCGTGGGTCCGGTCCCGGCCCGCGATGGTGATGGAACCGGATGAAATGTCGGTCAGTCCGGAGATACAGTTCAGCAAGGTGGACTTGCCGCAGCCGGACGGCCCGACCAGTACCAGGAATTCTCCCGGATCCATGCTGATGGCAATATCCTTCAGGATCGGGGCATCGCCGTAGGTCTTTTGCAGCTTGTCTATGCAAAGGATGGGATTTTCCGGCATGACGGCTTTTCGTTCCTTGTTTTTCGGGCGCCAGGTCAGCCCTTGACGGACCCGGCCACCAGTCCGGAGACGATGAATTTCTGAAAGGCGATTGCCAGGATGGCCGGCGGCAGGGTGGCCATCACCCCGACCGAGGCGATGACGCCGTAATCGGTGACGCGGCCGGCGGCGAAATCCGCGATCGCGACGGGCAGCGTCTTGGCGGAGAGGTCGTTGGTGAAGATCAGCGCGTAAAAGAATTCGTCCCAGGCGACCAGAAAGGAAAGCATGGCGGTTGCAGCGATCGCGGGCAGGGCGAGCGGCAGCACCACCTTGCGGAGCGTGAAGGCGGTACTTGCGCCTTCCATCAGCGCCGCCTGCTCGACCTCCACCGGAAGCACGTCGATATTCGCCTTCATGAGCCAGATGGCGAAGGGCAGCAGCATGGCTGCGTAGACGATCACCAGCGTGATGGTCTTGTTGAGAAGCCCGAGGCTGCTGAAGGCCGAGTAGAGCGGCAGGATATAGGTGATCGGCGGCATCATGATTGTTGCCAGAAATGCGAAGAGCAGCACCATGGACGCCTTGCGCCTGGAAAAGGAATAGGCGGCGGGTATGGCGACCAGCAACGCGATGGCGGTGGCGCCTCCGGCGGTCAGGATCGAGTTCCTGAGCGCGCTCAGAAAGCGTCTGCCGCTGCCGTCCGCGACATCCAGCAGGGCGCCGTAGCGGCTGAAGTCCAGGTCGGAGGGGATCCAGTGCAGGGGCACTTCGGTGAGATCCGTCGGCATGCTGACGCTCATCACCGCCAGCCACAGCAGCGGACCTGCCGTGAAGACCGCCAGCACCAGCGCGCACAGATAGACAAGGGCCGACTGGAGAAGGGATCGTCTCATGCGGTGCCTCCCGCGGCCTGGCGTTTTGCCACGCTGTAGTAGGCGAGGATCAGCACGGCGCTGATGCCGGCCACCAGCACCGCGTAGGACGCGCCGCTGCCGCTTCTGAGATAGTTGAAATATTCCTGATAGATGAAGAAACTCGCCGTCTTGGTGCTGTCCGCCGGCCCGCCGCTGGTCATGACATAGATGATGTCGAACACCCGGAAGGCCTCGATGGTTCTGAGCACCATCACGACCAGCAGCGGTCCGGCGATCCACGGCAGCGTGATCGAGCGAAAGCGTTTCCAGGGGCCCGCGCCTTCGATGGCGGCGGCCTTGAGAAGATCGCCGGGCACCGTCTGCAGGGCGGCCAGGGCCACATAGGCGACCAGCGGGAAGTTCTTCCACACATCGGCCAGGATGACCATGTTCATGGCCGTCGACGGATCGCCGATCCAGCTTCTGTAATCACTGATCAGGCCGAGCTGATAGAGCAGGGAATTCAGGGCGCCGTAGTCCGGCTGATAGATCAGGCGCCAGGCGACCGCGTTGACGATTGTCGGCACGGCCCAGGGCAGGATGATGAGGGCCCGCAGCACCAGCTGTCCCCTGAAGGGCTGGTTCAGAAGCACGGCCACGGCAATTCCCAGAACGCCTTCAAGGCCCACCGACACGATCGTGAAGTAGAGCGTGCGGTAGAGAGCGGCCTGAAAGTCCGGGTCCGTGAGCGCATAGACGTAGTTTTCCAGCCCGATGAAATGGACCGGGGTGGCAATCGCGGTGATGCGGGTGTCGGTGAAGCTCAGCCAGAGCGTATTGGCCAGCGGGACCAGCGTGATCAGCGCGAGCACGAACATGGCCGGCGCCAGAAGCATCCATTTTTCCTGTTTCTGGCGTCGGCCAAGCATGGGCGGATCTCCTGTGGGTTTTACCGGATGCGCTTCACGCGCTCGGCAGCCGCTTCCAGGGCTTCATCCACACCGGCCTGGTCAAGCAGAACCTGGTGGATGTTCTTCTGAAGGATGTCGGAGACCTCAGTATAGGAGGGAACAAGCGGACGCGGATACATGACGGCGATGGATTCCTTGGCCGCCGCGATCAGGTCTTCCTGACCTTCCATGACCTTGGGCTCGCTGTAGGACGCCTTCCAGATCGGCAGGCTGAGCTTGGCATAATCGTCCTGGATGTCCTTCTGTGTCAGGAAGGAAATATAGGCCCATGCCTCGTCCGCATGCGGGCTGTTGGCGGGGATGCCGAGACCCATGGAGCCGTTGACGCTGGAGGCGGTGGACTTGCCCTCGACACCTGGTGCCGAGACAACCTTCACCTTGCCGGCGACCTTGCTTTCCTTCGGGTCGTTGGCCAGCGCGTTCATGTAGGTCCAGTTCAGGGCAAAGGCGGCTTCTCCGTTCGAGAAAACCCGGCGGACATCTTCCTCGAAATATTCGCGCGAGGCCGGATTCGTCAGGCCCTCGTCCAGCGTCGCCTTCATGAAGGTGACCGCATCCTTGGCGCCGCCGGTGGTGAAGGCGGGCTCGCCCGCATCGAAGAACTTTCCGTCGTTTGCGGCCGTCAGGGTGGTGAAGTCGCAGATCATTGCCTCGGACTGGGACCAGCTCCACACGAGCGGATATTCGACAAGCCCCTTTTCCTTGATCTGACGGGCCTGGGTCATGAGCTCGGTCCAGGTTTTCGGCGGCTCGGAGATGCCGGCTTCCGCCAGGATTTCCGTGTTGTAGAAAAGATATTTCGTATCGAGGATCCAGGGCATGCCGTAACGCTTGCCTTCATACTCGACCGTCGTCCAGGCCCCCTCGAACACCTCGTCGGTATATGCGGCGGGAATGCGGTCGCTCACATCGGTCAGGAAACCGCCCGTGGCGAATTCCGCCGGCCAGATCACGTCGAACAGGACCACGTCATAGCCGTCGTCACCGGCGCCGGCGGCGGCGATGATCTTGTCGTGCAGGGCCTCGTAGGGAACGAATTCCAGGGACACCTTGACGCCGGGATTGGCGGCTTCGAACTGGGCGGTCATCGACTTGATGTCGTCTTCGCTGTAGGCCGCCTGGCTCATGAAAAGTGCATTCAATGTGGTATCGGCCAGGGCAGTTGACGCCATGGCCAGGGTGGCAAGCGCCGACCCCAAAACAAGTTTCTTAATCGCTTTCATCATGCCCTCCGGTTTTTATATTGAGCAAAATCATCCTATGACGCATTTTTATTTTGTCAAATTGATATAAAAAATAATTTCTGGTCTATTGGCCCCATGAACGACACCTCGCCGATTCCGAATTCCTTCCGTACGAGCGGTACGAATCTCACGCGCGCCAAGAGCCACAATCACCGTGTCGTCCTGGAGGTCATCAGAACGAGGGGCCCGATCGGACGCACGGAAATATCCGAAATCACGTCACTTTCCCGGCAGACCGTGCAGAACATCGTTGCAGAGCTGGAAAGCGGCGGCATCGTCGTCATGCATGCCAGAAAGGCCTCCGGACGCGGACATCCGGGCATGAAGGTGCAGCTCAGGCCGGACCATGCCTACAGTCTGGGTTTTCATGTGGACCGGCTCTCGGTGCGGGCGATCGTCAGCGATCTTCTCGGAACTATCGTTTGGCAGGCCGCCGGCCATCTGTCCGCTGCCACGGTCGCGGCCGCCAATGAGCAGATATTGTCCCTGGCCGGCGATTTCCGGCGGGACGATCCCGCAAGGGCGCGGCGGCTGTTCGGCGTGGGCCTTGCCGCGCCGGGACCGTTCGGGAGTGCCGGAGCCGCCGGTCAGGGGACCGACGCGACCAATTTTTCCGAATTCGGGTCCCTGGAAAACCTGGCCCTGCTGCAGCATGCCCTGCAGCTGCCTTTCGTGCTGCAGAACGACGCCTCGGCCGCCGCTCTGGGAGAGCATGTCTATGGCATCGGCCGGAATTTCAACAGCTTCGCCTTCATCCAGTTCGGCATGGGCCTGGGGGCGGGCTTCGTGCTCAACGGCGCGCTCTATCCCGGTGCGACGAAGAACGCCGGTGAGATCGGCCATGTCATCGTCGATCCGGCCGGGCCGCCCTGCGCCTGCGGCAACAGGGGCTGTCTGGAAAAATATCTGTCGCTCAATGCCCTGTGCGAGAGACTTGCCCTGGAGCCGACGGATCCCGCCTCCGTTGCGCGGATAGAGGAGCTGTTCGACCGGGGCGACCCGCAGGTCCTCGACTGGATGTCCGACGTTGCCCCGTTTGTGCGCCAGCTCGTCAACATGCTCGAGATGATGCTCGACCCGGAAGCGATCATCCTCGGGGGCATCGTCAAGCCGGAAGTTCTGCGCGCCCTGCTGGAGCGCGCCGCGCCGCTACCGTCACGTATCGATGCCCGCAGTTCCGACGACGCGCGGATCAGGATCGGCACCTCGGGGGCAACGGCGGTCGCGCTCGGTGCAACCGCCGCTGCAGTGGATGCGCTTTACGCTCCCTCGGTTTCGCACCTGCTGCTCTGAGGGCCGGAGACCGCTCCGGTCGCGATCACAGCCCCAGCATGCTGCGGATCTGCTCCCGGTCGCTTCCGCCGCCGGCGAAATCGTCGAAGGCCTTGTCCGTGACCTCGATGATGTGGTTCGCGATGAAGGGCGCCCCTTCCGCCGCGCCCTGTTGGGGAGATTTCAGGCAGCACTCCCATTCCAGCACCGCCCAGCTGTCATAGCCGTATTGCGCCAGCTTGGAGAAAATGCCGGAAAAATCCACGTGGCCGTCGCCGAGCGAGCGGAACCGGCCGGCACGGTTGACCCAGCTCTGATAGCCCGAATAGACGCCCTGGCGGCCGTCCGGATTGAATTCCGCATCCTTTACGTGATAGGCGCAGATGCGTTCGTGATAGATGTCGATGAATGCCAGATAGTCCATCTGCTGCAGCAGGAAATGCGACGGGTCATAGTTGATCCGGCAGCGATTGTGCCCGCCGAGCGCCTCCAGGAACATCTCGAAGGTGGCACCGTCGAAGACATCCTCGCCGGGATGGATCTCGTAGCCGACATCGACGCCATGATCCTCATAGACATCGAGGATCGGCTTCCAGCGTTTGGCCAGCTCGGAAAAGGCCTCCTCGACAAGTCCGGCCGGCCGCTGCGGCCACGGGTAGAGATAGGGGAAGGCCAGCGAGCCGGTGAAGCTGACGGAGGTGTCGAGGCCGAGATGCCGGCTGGCGACGGCAGCCTTTTTCATCTGGTCGACGGCCCATTCCTGCCGGGCTTTCGGGTTGCCGTGAAGATGAGAAGGGGCGAAGGCATCGAAGGCGAGATCGTAGGCCGGATGTACGGCCACGAGCTGACCCTGCAGATGGGTGGACAGCTCGGTGATCTCCACGCCCGCATCGGCGCAGATACCCTTGACCTCGTCGCAATAGGCCCGGCTCTCCGCAGCCGTGTCGAGATCGAAAAGCCGGGTGTCGAAGGTGGGGATCTGGATGCCCCTGTATCCCAGGTCCGCCGCCCATTTCGCGATTGCCGGCAGTGTGTTGAACGGGGCGTCGTCCCCGGCGAATTGGGCCAGGAAAATCGCAGGCCCCTTGATCAGTCCAGCCATGAGTGCCTCCTTGTTAGCTCCGGAAAAGGTGATGCATGCTCAGGTGTCACGTTCCCGCTGGTGCATATGAGAAACTGCTGAAATCGGCGGTCTTGCCCGCACCGGTGATGTCGAAGGCGAGCATGCCGACAAAAGCACCGGTGAAGGATCCGTGTTCGCCACGCCCGCCTTCGTCGGAAATCACGCTGGCATCGAGTTCCGGGCCGAAGGGTTGCCAGTCGCCGCCCTGTTTCCAGAAAAACTGCTGGCTCGCCCTGTCCACCTCCACGGCAAGCTCCACCGGACCGTCGGCGATCGCGACCGGCTCGGCAGGGAAACCGAGTTGTCCGTCCGGCCAGTTTCCCGGGCAGGACAGCAGGGTCAGGCAGCGGCCGAGATGTTCGGCCCAGCTCACGGCGAGGAAATGGAACTTGTGCCGGTTGTAGTAGGTGGTCAGGCCCGCCGCCTGCTGATAGGTCGACGGGTCGAAGGCACTCAGCACCGTTTCCGCGCGATAGGACAGATGCTCCTGGCGCCGGGCGACGAGCGCCTGCTCGTACCAGCTTCCGACGCTTTCGCGGCCGGTCAGGCGCAACGCGGACCCGGTCAGGGTGAACAGCCGCTCCGGACAGGGGGTGCGCAGCCATTGGAATTCCTCCGGCAGCGTATCGCCGGTGAACGCCCGCTCGATCCGTCGCGGCGGCCGTGGCCGTGCCTCTACCGGGCCGGGCACCTCGACTTGCGGCAGCGTTCCGCCGCCGGAAAGATACAGCCAGCCGTCGTCCCGCCATTCGCATTTCTGGATCGCCGTCTCACGCCCGAGAGGGGAAAACCGACCGGCAAGCGGTCGGGAGCACAGATGGGTGTGATAGACCTGCCCGTCCGGCGTTTCCACGATCTGGCCATGGCCTGCCCGCTGCAGGGGCCAGTCGGGGTCGTCCTTGGCGGTGATCAGATGGATATCGGGATGAATCTCGTAAGGCCCGTCGATGGACCGGGACCGGGCCATGGTGACCGCGTGGCCGTAACCGGTCCCGCCTTCGGCGACGGTCAGGTAGTGCCAGCCCTCGCGCTTGTGAAGATGCGGTCCCTCGGTCAGCCCGTGGGCGCTGCCGGAAAAGATCTTCTTCGGCGTGCCCACGAGGCCGCCGCTTTCCGACCATTCCTGCAGCAGGATGCCGTCGAAGGCCGGATGACGCGGATGGCCGCCGATGGAGTTGGACATATGGTTCCACTGCAGGACAAGGAACCACTTGCGTCCGTCGTCGTCATGGAAGAGCGAGGGATCGAAACCGTGGGAGCACACATGGACCGGATCGCTCCACGGGCCCTCGATCGACGGCGCGGTCACGATGTAGTTATGCGCATCCTTGAAATTTCCGTCC
This sequence comes from Labrenzia sp. 011, assembly GCF_003075075.1. GTDB lineage: Bacteria > Pseudomonadota > Alphaproteobacteria > Rhizobiales > Stappiaceae > Roseibium. The sequence continues at coordinate 87,754 of NZ_QCYM01000005.1, forward strand.
AGCCGTTTCACGTCCGTATAGACCAGCCAGAAACGGCCGTCCGCATGGCTGAGGCAGGGTGCCCAGATCCCGCCGCTGTCCGGATTGCCGCGCATGTCGAGCTGGCGCGCCCGGTCGAGCGGGCGGCAGGCGAGATCCCAGTTCACCAGGTCTCTGGAGCGGTGGATCTGGACCCCCGGATACCATTCGAAGGTCGAGGTGGCGATGAAATATTCATCGCCCGCCCGGCAGATAGACGGATCCGGGTTGAAGCCCGGCAGGATGGGATTGCGGATCATTGACGCCGGGGTCCCTCGCGTTCTGCGGAGGCGGCCCACAGGTTGACATCCGCCTCGCGGGTGGTGTCCTCGATCGCCTTGAGTTCGGCCTCCGTGAAGTCCAGCCGGGCAACGGTGGCAACGCAATCGCGGACCTGCTCGGCGCGGCTGGCTCCGATCAGGGCCGTGGTGACCCGCCCGTTGCGCAGGACCCAGGCAATGGCCATCTGGGCCAGTGTCTGGCCGCGGTTTGCGGCGATGTCGTTCAGCGCCCGGATCGTTGCCAGGTTTTCCTCGCTCAGGAAGCCTGTCTGGAGGGACTTTCCCTGGGAGGCCCGGCTGTCTTCCGGAATGCCGGTCAGATACTTGTTCGTCAGCATGCCCTGGGCGAGGGGCGAGAAGGCGATCGAACCGATGCCCAGATCGTCCAGCGTGTCGAGCAGGCCGTCATCCTCCACCCAGCGGTTGATCATCGAATAGCTCGGCTGGTGGATCAGGCAGGGCGTGCCCAGGTCCTTCAGGATGGCGACCGCTTCCCGGGTCCGTCTGGAATTGTAGGACGAGATGCCCACATAGAGCGCCCGTCCGGAGCGCACGATATGGTCGAGCGCCCCCATGGTTTCTTCCAGCGCCGTGTCCGGGTCGTAGCGGTGGGAATAGAAGATGTCCACATAGTCGAGCCCCATCCGCTTCAGGGACTGGTCGCAGGAGGCGATCAGATATTTGCGGCTGCCCCATTCGCCGTAGGGGCCGGCCCACATGCCGTATCCGGCCTTGGACGAAATGATCATCTCGTCGCGATAAGGGGCGAAATCGGTTCTCAGCAATTCGCCGAAGGCCCGTTCCGCGGCGCCCGGTTCCGGCCCGTAATTGTTGGCCAGGTCGAAATGGGTGATTCCCAGATCGAACGCGGTGCGCGCGATCTCCCGCTTGCGTTCATGCGGCGTGTCGTCGCCGAAATTGTGCCACAGGCCGAGCGAGATCGCGGGCAGTTTCAGGCCCGATTTTCCGCAGCGGCGGTAGTCCATCGTGTCATAGCGGTCTTGCGCAGCCGTCCAGGTCATATGTGCTCCAGTTCAGGCCAGTAGGTCCTGAGCAGCCTGCGGATCGAGAGCGTCCGGCCGGCTGCAGGTGGTCTTGATATCGATGAACCGTCCGCTTTCCCCCGAAGCCAGGATCGATGTCATCACATCGACCACATGCAGGGCGAATTCCAGCGAGCACCGGTGCGGGCGGTCGTCCAGAATGGCCTGTGCCATGTCTGCGAGTCCAGCCGTGCGGTAATTCGCATGGGTGCGGTCGTTGGCACGGGAGAACGGGTGTTTCCAGTTCTCGGCGATGTTCACGAAACTGTCCTTCTCGGTCATGCGGACCTCGCCGCCGAAGAAGTTCGGATCCGGCACATGCAGGGTGCCCTCGCGACCGTAAAGTTCCATGTTGGAATGGCCATGCTGCCAGACATCCCAGGAGGCGCAATAGGTGATCTGCGCGCCGGAACGGAATTCCATCACCGCATGAATGGTGGTCGGCGTCTCCACCTTGATCTTTTCGCCGAAGCGCGGCTGGGAGGTGATGGTCCGTTCATCGGAGCCGCAGGAAGTCATGGCGGTTACCCGCTTCACCGGGCCGAGAAGCTGTACCAGGTTGGAGATATAGTAGGGGCCGAGATCGAGGATCGGACCGCCGCCGGCCTGGAAGAAGAAGTCCGGATTCGGATGCCACATTTCCATGCCCGGGCTCTGCACGAAACAGGTGCCGGAAGTGACCTTGCCGATGGCATCCGCATCAATCAGGTGCCGGGCGAGCTGATGGGCGCCGCCCATGAAGGTATCCGGAGCGGAGCCGACCCGAAGTCCCTTTGTCTCGGCGATGGCCGCCAGGGACTTGCCCTGTTCCACGCTCAGGACGAAGGGCTTTTCGGAATAGACATGCTTGCCCGCCTCCAGAACCTGCCTGGAAACGTCGAAATGCGCCGCCGGAACGGTCAGATTGACGACGATGTCGACATCGTCGGCCGCCAGCAGCCCTGCGATGGTTTCCGCGCGCAGGTTGAATTCCTCGGCGCGGGCCTTTGCAGCCGCTTCGTTGATATCCGCGCAGGCGCGCACTTCGATCCCCCGGAAGAGGGGGGCAAGGCGCATATAGGCCGCGGAAATATTGCCGCAGCCCAGAATGCCGATCCCAAGTGTCTTGCTCATGGTCTGTCCTCAGAAAGTGCGAAAAGCTTCGATGGAGCGGCGGGCGAAGCGGTCGTAATCGGACGGCTTGTCGTGTTCCATCACGAACAGGTCGACCCCGGCGCCGCGCAGCGCGCTCATGAGGGATTTCCAGTCGAGCGTTCCCTGGCCGACATCCGCCCAGCCGTCCTCGTCCAGGCATGCGCCCTCCGGGGCGATGTCCTTCACATGGGCAGTGGTGATGCGGTCCGCATGATTGGCGACCCATTTCAGCGGATCTTCTCCGCCGCGCGCGATCCAGGCGATATCGGCCTCCCATTCAATGGTCGGCGCCGCTTCGAGAAGAATGTCCATCGGCAGGCGGCCGTCCGCGCAGACGGCAAATTCGAAATCGTGATTGTGCCAGCCGAACCGCAATCCGGCGTCCCGCACCTTGGCGCCGATTGCCTCGAGGCGTTCGCCGATCGATTGCCACAGAGCGGCGTCGGACACGCGCTGTTCCGGCGGCACGGCCGGAACGAACAGGCGGGTCATGCCGAGCGCCCCGGCGGTGTCGATGACCTTGCCGAAGTCGGTCTCGAACTGCTCCATCGGAAAGAAGTGCCCGGACGGCATGGTCAGGCCGTTGGCGTCGAGCAGCTTGCGGAAGCCGGCGGCGTCCTCGTAGTTGCCGCCGAAGCCCTCGACCTGCGTGTATCCGAGTTCGGCGAGCCGTTCGAGAACGGGGCCCCAGGGTGTGAATTCACGTGCGGAATAGAGCTGGAAGGAGATATCCATCTTGCGTGTCCTGAATGCGTCGGAACGGACGGCTCAAAGCCGGTTTTCCGAGGTCTTTTCGAAAAGATTCGCACGGGCGGCATCGAAGCCGACCGTGATCCGGTCGCCATTGGCAACTTCCGCCTGGCCGTCCATGCGGATCCAGAGCGTGTGGCTCCCCGAGGTGAGGCGGGCCAAGGTGTCGGAGCCGAGCGGTTCGACGAGTTCCACCACGCCATCCATCCGGATCGGGGCGTTTTCCGCCTCCGCGCCGCTGACCATGTGTTCGGGACGGATGCCCAGCCATGCGGGAGCCGACACGGCGGCTCCGGAACGGAAGTTGTAGCCATGCAGCGGAAAGGAATGCCCCTCCGTGTGAAACCGGGGATCCTCGCCGCTTTCGATCTTGCCGTCGAAGAAATTCATGGTCGGAGAGCCGATGAAATCGGCGACATATTTGTTCGCCGGGCGGTTGTAGATCTCGTGCGGCGTGTCGAGCTGCAGGATCTGGCCGCCGCGCATGATGGCAATGCGGTCGGCGAGCGTCATGGCCTCGATCTGGTCGTGGGTGACATAGATCATCGTGTTGCGGAGCTTCTGGTGCAGCTGCTTGATCTCGACCCTGAGATCGGCGCGCAGCTTCGCGTCCAGATTGGACAAGGGTTCGTCGAACAGGAACACATCCGCGTCGCGGACCAGCGCTCGGCCGATCGCCGCCCGTTGACGCTGCCCGCCGGAAAGCGCGGCCGGCTTGCGGTCGAGCAGCGGCTCGATCTGCAGGACCTTGGCCGCCCGGTCGACCCGTTCCTTGATTTCGGCTTTCGGCAGGCCGGCGTTTTTCAGGCCGAAGCTCAGATTTCCGGCGACGGTCATCTGCGGATAGAGCGCATAGCTCTGGAACACCATGCCGATGCCGCGTTTCGATGGTTCCGCCCAGGTGACGTTCCGCCCGCCGATGAAGATCTGGCCTTCGGTGATGTCGAGAAGACCGGCGATGCAGTTGAGCAGCGTGGACTTGCCGCAGCCGGAAGAGCCGAGAAGCACGAGGAACTCCCCCTGTCCGACTTCCAGGTTCAGATCTTTCAGGACCTTCAGGGCGCCGAAACTCAGGGAAAGGTTCTTGATGGAGATACTAGCCTGCATGGGAAATGTCTTCAGCCTTTCACAGCGCCTGCGGCGATGCCGCGGACGAAGAGTTTTCCTGAGAGGAAATAGATGGTGAGAGGAACCAGGCCGGTCAGGATCGTTGCGGCCATGTTGACGTTGTATTCCTTCACGCCCTGAGTGGAGTTGACGATGTTGTTGAGCTGCACCGTCATCGGATAAAGGTCGGGCTTGGTGTAGATCACGCCGAACAGGAAGTCGTTCCAGATGCCGGTGACCTGCAGGATCATCGCGACCACGAAGATCGGCAGGCTCATGGGAACCATGATCCGGAAGTAGATCGACCAGAAGCCCGCGCCGTCGACCCGTGCCGCCTTGAACAGTTCCTGCGGCACCGAGCTGAAATAGTTGCGGAAGAGCAGGGTCAGGATCGGCATGCCGAAAATGGTGTGCACGATCACCAGTCCCGTGAGACCGCCGTAGAGACCGGCTTCCCGCAGCAGGATGACGATCGGATAGATCATCACCTGATAGGGGATGAACGCCCCGACGATCAGGATGGCGAAGAAGGTCTCGGAGCCCTTGAAGCGCCAGTTGGCAAGGGCATAGCCGTTGACCGACGCGATGGCGATGGACAGGATCACCGAGGGAACGAGGATCTTCACCGAATTGAAGAACCCGCGCGAAAGACCGTCACAGTTCAGGCCGGTGCAGGCCTCCGCCCAGGCTTTCACCCACGGCTGGAAGGTGATCTCCACGGGCGGGGCGAAGATGTTGCCAACCCGGATTTCCGGCATGCCTTTCAGCGACGTCACGACCATCACGTAGAGCGGCAGCAGATAGTAGAGGGAAACCAGGATCAGTGTCCCGTAGATGAAGATGTTGCGGCGGGACAGAATCTTTCCCGGTTTGCGCCCGGACGGGCCGGCGGCCGGCGGGGTCGGGATCTGAAGGGCGTCGCTCATGTGCGCTTGCCTCCGAATTCGAGGTAGGCCCAGGGCACGACGACGATGATCACCGTCAGCAGCATCATGGTCGAGGCGGCAAACCCCTGACCGAGGTTCTGCGACAGGAACATGGCGTCATAGACATATTTGGCCGGAACCTCCGAGGAGATGCCGGGCCCGCCGCCGGTCTGGGCGACGATCAGGTCGTAGACCTTGATGATGCCGGAGGTGACCAGAACGATGGCGGTGATGAAGATGCCGCGCATCATCGGAATGACGATGAAGAGATAGGTCTTCCACATCGGGATGCCGTCGATCCGCGAGGCCTTCCAGATGTCTTCGTCGATGCCGCGCAGGCCCGCCAGCATCAGGCACATTATCAGCCCGGTTTCATGCCAGAGGCCTGCGATCAGCACCCCGTAGATGACGATGTCCGGATTGTAGAGCGGGTCGAAGGCGAAATTCTCGAATCCGAGGCTGCGCACCACATGCTGAATGCCGAAATCCGGATTGAGGATCCACTGCCAGGCAAGGCCGGTGACAATGAAGCTCAGGGCGAAAGGATAGAGGAGGACTGTCCGGAACGTGTCTTCAAAACGGATCTTCTGGTCGAGAAGCGCGGCAAGGAAAAAGCCGATCACCAGAGCGAAGATCAGTGACAGAATTCCGTAGATCGCGAGGTTCTCGATGGAGATCAGCCATTTGTTGCTGGTCCACAGCCGCTCGTATTGCGCAAGGCCGACGAATTTCTCCCTCGGCAGAAGCTTGGAATTGGTAAAGGAGTAGACGACCGTCCAGGCGGTTCCTCCGATGAAGATCACCAGAGCAGTGGCGATCATGGGGATCGCGGCTATCTTGGCACTGATATTACGGTGCCATCTTGCGGGGCCCGTCGCTGCGGCCATTCTTCACACTTCCTCGTTTCTGCGGTGGTGTCCGGGGCATGCGGTCCGGTCCCTGCGCGCACAGGATGCGCGCAGGGCTGGAGGACGCCACCCGGGCGAAGCCCCCGACGCCGGGGTGGCGGAGCCGTGTAGCGGACCCGGATCAACCTGCCTTCGGCTGACCGCTGACGGGATGCCCCGACACCTTGCCATGGTCCAGGGTCCGGCCCCCGGCCGGGTGTTCCGGCTGGAGGCCTGTCGATCAGTCGGCGTTGCCGACGATGGAGACGAAGAGCGTCTGTGCGTCTTCCGCAGACATGTCCGGGTTGTTGAAGAACTCGACGAACAGGTCGTTCACCTGGGTCAGGCTGTCGGCAGACATGAGCTGGTCCGGCGACTGGATGACATTGCCCTTGGCGAGAATGTCCAGACCCTTGCGCATGCAATCGTTCGCCGCGGCCAGATCCACGTCGCCGCGCACCGGCAGCGATCCCTTTTTCAGGTTGAAGGCAACCTGCGTTTCGGGAGAAATCATCACCTTGGCGAGTTCGAGCTGAGCCGCGGTGATCTCCGGATCGTCCACTTTCGGGAAGTAGAACGCATCCCCGCCCGTCATGATCACTTCGTTGACACCAAGACCCGGCAGGCAGGTGTAGTCCTCGCCCGCGGTCATTTCCGCCACCTGAAACTCGCCCTGGGCCCAGTCGCCCATGATCTGGCCGCCGGCCTTGCCGGTGATGACCATGGTGGTGGCGTCGTTCCAGTTCTGGACGTTGGAGTCCCTGGCCATGTTCCGGGCGGCGTCGGCGGCCTGGAAGACCTTGGCCAGCTCGGGACCGCCGGCAAGCTCTGCGTCCTTTTCGCCGAAGATCCTGGTGTAGGCGTCAGGTCCGGCAAGCGCGGTCAGGATGACCTGGAAAGCCAGTGTCGTCTGCCACGGCTGTTGACCCATCGCCAGGGGCACGATGCCGGATTCCTGCAGCTTCGATGCGGCGGCGGAGAATTCGTCCCAGTTGGTCGGGACGGCGACCCCGGCATTCTCGAAGACGGAATTGTTGAGCCACAACCACTGCTGGGAATGGATGTTGACCGGCACGCAGTAGATCCGGCCGTCCACCGTGCAGCTGTCGAGCAGGCTGCTGGGACGAATGATGTCGCGCCACTTGCCTTCTTCCGCGATCTCGGTGAGATCGAGCATCAGGCCGGCTTCGACAAGCTCTTCGGCCTGGCGTCCATGGTTGAACTGCGTTGCGCCCATCGGGTCGCCGCCGGTAATCCGGCTGATGATGATCGGGCGGGCGGTACCGCCGGAACCGGCGATGGCGCCGTCGACCCAGTTGTTGCCGGTGGCGTTGAAGGCCTTGGCAAATTCAGCGACGGCTGCCGCTTCACCGCCGGATGTCCACCAGTGGGTGACTTCCAGATCGGTTGCATTGGCTGCGGTTGCTGCGCAAAGGGCAGTGGTCGCGGCGAAAACTGCGCGTAATGCTCTCATATTTTCCTCCCACCGAACAAACCTGTTCGAGTCTGCGTACGATGCGGCCTCCACCGCATTTTAAATCGATTACACTTGGTTGTTTCTCTTTATGTAATCGATTACATTCATCTTTCTCAGGAAACGGGCCGGTGTCAACCCGAAATTGTGAGCGAAGAAAAAACAAGAAGCGCCGGAGACGGGTTTGGTACAAAAAAGCGCAAGAATTCTGGATGTTGCCAGACGGGCGGGTGTGTCCACTGCAACGGTCAGTCGTGCTCTGAGCAATCCGGAGCTCCTGACGGAGGCGACACGCGAGAGCGTTTTCGCGGCCATCCGCTCCACCGGATATCGTGTGAACAGGGCAGCGCGGAACCTGCGTACCCGCCAGGCCCGCACGCTGCTTGTACTTGTCCCCAATCTCGGCAATCCGTTTTTCTCGCAGATCCTGGCGGGCATCAGCGAAGCGATCGGCGAGCGGGACTATTCCGTTCTGATTGTCGACACCAAGGATCATGCGAATACGGGAAAGCTGCTGGTCGACTATTTTCTCGACTCGCAGATCGACGGGATGATCTGTCTGGACGGATCGATTTCGCCCCACGAATTAAAGCAATTTGAGGATAACGGCGTTTCCGGGCAGATCGTCTTTGCTTGCGAATGGGTCCATGGTTCCGAACTTCCCTCGGTCAGGAGCGACAACATTCGCGGCGCCCGGCTTGCCGTGCGGCATCTCCATGAGCTGGGACACCGGAAGATTGCCCATGTCACGGGTCCCGAGGACAACGTGCTGACCCACGCCAGGCGTGAAGGCATGCTTGCCGAACGCGCGCGCCTCGGATTGCCTTTCCGCGAGGAGTGGATCATTCGCGGCGACTTCTCCCTGAACTCCGGCCGTCATGCCGTGGAAAGGATCCTGGCGATGGAGGAAAGGCCGACGGCTGTCTTTTGCGCATCGGATCAGGTGGCCTTCGGTCTGATCTCCACGCTGGCCGCGAACGGGATCAGGGTGCCGGAGGACATGTCCGTCGTCGGGTTCGACGATATCGAGCTTTCCGAATATTACGTCCCCGCGTTGACCACCATCCGCCAGGATCGGCGGGCGCTGGGCGCCCAGGCGGCCACGCTGCTGCTGGAGCGCATCGATCGCGAAAATGACGGATCCTGCATGATGCCGGCACCGGTCATGCTCGATGTCGAGCTGGTTGTCCGGGCAAGCGCGGCGAAACCCGGCCACTGAAGCCGGCGCCATCGTTTCGGGAAGCTGTGCTGCCGAGGCTCCGCGGGCGCGCCGGCCACGTGTCCGAATACCGCTCACACCCCAAGGCTCCGGAAAGCTAAAAAACAATAAAATCAGCATGTTGCATCGAAAGTATTCCGGGGTTCGGGATGTTGCCGTAGCTCAGCCACTGTCTTCAGCGCGACATTACCTGCTCATGCGCCCGGGAATATTTGCAACAAACAGCGGATATCTGCGGGTCTATTTAGCTATTTTTCACAAGAATTAAAGAATAAGATGGTCTGCAAGATGTCATATGAGGTTAAAAATATTGGCCATTATTGCCGTTAAGTAAATAACAATCCGGGGAGGAGAGGATACAACCGGAAAAAAGGCATGGTTGTATTTCACGTATTCCTGCAAAATTGGCTTTAAGATTAAATTTAAGCGTTAAATTAAGGGCGGATTAACTTGAATATACTAGTTTGTCGGGGCATGACCGGATTAGGTGGTAAAGATGAAAGTTTCGACCTTCGCCCTGATATTCTCTCTTGGCGCATTCCTGCAGATGGCACCTGCCGTCATGGCGGACACCGAACTGACGGTTGTCGGGACCGGTGATGGCCTGGAAATGCTCAAGGAGATCGGCAGGGGCTTTACGGACGCCCATCCCGATATCGACTTGTCCATCCCGCCGAGCATCGGATCCGGAGGCGGCATCGCCGCGGTCAGTTCCGGCGCCGAGCGACTTGGCCGGGTCGCCCGGCCCCTGAAGGACAGCGAAGTCGAATATGGTCTGATATATCTCCCGTTCGCCAGAATTCCGAGTGCGGTGATTACCCATCCGTCGACCGGCATTACAAGGCTGACAAGTGAAGATCTTGTAAAAGTTTATAGTGGTGAAATTACGAATTGGTCAGAACTGGGAGGAGCGGATCTGCGGGTGCGTCTCGTCCGGCGGGAAGACGCCGACAGCACGCTACAGGTTCTGCGTGCGACCATGCCCGGCTGGAAAGACCTGAAATTTTCACCACGTTCCAAGACGGCCCTGACAACGCAGGAAGCGATTGCAAGTGCCCGCAAGGTCGAAGGAGCCATTGCCTTCGCTCCCTACGCCCTTCCTCTCGAAGATGGGCTCAACGTGCTTGAAATCGATGGACATCACCCGGCAGAAGACGGCTACCCGAGCGCGGTGACGCTGGCTCTCATCTACAAGGACGGCACGATGGACTCGCAGATGAAGGCCTTCATCGAGTACGTCAGGTCCGATCAGGCGCGCGATCTGGTCCGGGGCTTTGGCGGCATTCCCGTTCCGAAATAGCGCCCGAATGAACATGATCCGTCACTCGTCTCTCCTTTGGCACTACACCTATGGCGCTGTCTTCACGGCGCTATGCGCGTTTGTCGGATTGATCGGGCTGGTAGCCTATCAGCTCGAGACCGGCATGGCTCGCCAGGAAAGCGAGCTTCAGCAACTGTCCCAGTCCCGGCTGCAGGAAAAACTCACGGCGGATGTGAAGCTCGCCGGAACACGCCTGGAGTTTCTGTTTCAGGACCGGGTCCGCCGGTTGAATTCGATCGCCGAGCGCATGGACACCGCGAAGGCTGTCGGCTCCCGGAACGTCGTCGCCATGTCCGAACTGCTCGGACCGGCCGCCGAGCTGGCGGATGTTGATGGAATCGTCGTTCTGGACGAAGAGGCCCGGGTCATCGGTGCGTCGTCCTACAAGGCGGATCTCGTGCAGCTGGGATCGAAGATCCAGGACTTCAGCTTTTATCCCGGCATCGTGCAGTCGCTGAAACAGAGCTTTCCCGGCGAAAAACGCACCATTTCCAGAATCCTGCCCAGCTCCGATACGCAGGTGTTCGTCGAGAACGATAAGGTCAACGCCGTTTCGCAAGTCATTTTCGTGCCCGTCTTCGACGACTTCGGATATGTGATCGGCGGTTTGATGGCGCAGCGCTGGCTGCGGAAGGAAGAGAAGCTTCTTGCTGCATTGGCCGAAATCAACGCCTTCGAACTGGCGGTAATCTATGATGAACGGATTATCTCCAGGGCCAATTTCACCGGCAACGAATCCGATATCAGCAGCCCGTCGTCTTCGCCCGGCATAACGCTCAACGGCCGGCGGATCGTAAAATGCGGCGTGCCGGTCCTGCCGTTGACGATCTGTGCGCTGATGCCGATCGAAGCCCTTACGGCAACCCAGAACGAACTCATCCGGATCGGGAGCGAGGAAGAGGCCAAGCTGCTCCGGTGGCTGTTTCTGTTCGGACTGCTGACCCTCGTCGCCTTCGCGACCGTCGCCTTTCTCCTGGCCCGGCGCGTGACCCGGCCGCTGACGAATATCACCCGGGTCCTGTCCGGGATCGCCGAGGGCGATTTCGAAAACAAGGTGGTCGGCACCGAACGCAGCGACGAAGTCGGCGATATCGCCCGCTCCGTCGTCTCCCTGCAGCGTTCCGTCAAGGAGCGTGATGCGCTGCGGGTCAGGGTCAACGAGAAGAACCTCATCCTGAAATCGCAGGAAGCCCGGTTGCGGGAGCAGAACATCCTGTTCGATGCCGCTCTCAGCAACATGTCTCACGGTCTGTGCATGTTCGACGCGACCGGAAAGCTGATCGTCTCCAACGAACGCTATGCGGAACTCTTCGAACTGGAGCCGGACAGCATCCGGCCCGGCATGACGGCGGCCGAACTGGCGGCTCTCCAGATAGCAGAGAGGCTCGAGCCGGACGTTCCCGGTTCCCTGGGCATGTCTTCCACGCAGCCCCGGGCGTTCTCGGAAACGCAGAGCACGGAGATGGTCAGGATCCGGTCCGGACGGATCGTGCTGACCACCCGCCAGCCGCTGTCCGACGGCGGCTGGGTGGCCATCTCGGAAGACATTACCGAGCGCCAGGAGGCCCGCGACCGGTTGGCCTATCTGGCCCGTCACGACATCCTGACCCAACTGCCGAACAGGATAGAGTTCCGCGACCAGAAACAGGCGCTTCTCAAGCGGCAGCAGGTCGAGGGAGGGGAATTCGCGATCCTTTGCCTCGATCTGGATGAATTCAAGACCATCAACGATTCCCTCGGCCACCCCATCGGCGACGAACTGCTGCGCCAGGTGGCCGCGCGGCTGAAGACGCTGGTCAGCGACAGGGAAATCGTCGTCCGTCTCGGCGGCGACGAATTCGCGATCCTGACCGGACTGCCCTCCGGGGAACAGGAGACCGCCGAACTTGCCCAGACGATCATCTGGGAGCTGTCGCGGCCGTTTCAGATCGCCGATCATGAGATCGTCATCGGGGTAAGCATCGGCATCGCGCTGGCCACGGGAGACGGTACGGCGGGGGACGAACTGTTCAAACAGGCCGACCTCGCCCTCTACAGGGCCAAGGAAGACGGACGCAACACCTACCGCTTCTTCGAGGCGGATATGGGCACGGCGGTCAAGGACCGCCGTGAACTGATCACCGATCTTCGCAACGCGGTTGGAAACGGCGAACTCGAGCTCTATTTCCAGCCGCAATATTGCCTCAAGAGCGATACGATTTCAGGGTTCGAGGCCCTGGTGCGCTGGAACCATCCCGGTCGCGGGCTCGTGTCGCCGGCGGACTTTATCCCGCTTGCGGAGGACACCGGCCTGATCAACCCGCTCGGGGAGTGGGTTCTGCAGGAGGCCTGCCGTATCGCCGCGGACTGGCCGCAGCATTTGCGGGTGGCCGTGAATCTGTCGCCGCGCCAGCTGCGCGGCCACGCATTCGGTCCCGTGCTGATCGAAGCCCTCATGAAGTCGGGACTTCGGGCGGACCGTCTGGAACTGGAAGTGACGGAAGGGGTTCTCCTTACCGATTCCGACGACGTCCTGAACGCCCTGCATCAGGCCAAGTCCCTGGGGGTCAAGGTCTCGATGGATGATTTCGGAACGGGATATTCCTCGCTCAGCTATCTCCGCCGGTTCCCGTTCAACAAGATCAAGATCGATCAGTCCTTCGTCCGGTCCATGGCCTACTCGGACGACTCCATTTCCATTGTGAAGGCGATTATCGGGCTGGCCAGGGATCTGGACATGTCGACCACCGCCGAGGGCGTCGAGACCGAGGAACTGCTGAACATGCTGGTGGATATCGGCTGCTCCGAGGCGCAGGGCTATTATCTCGGGCGCCCCATGCCCGTGGCCGACGTCCGGGAGCTGATCCGTTCGGTTGACCGGGAAATGTCGACGGCGGCCCAATAGGCCAGGACACATGAATTAAGCGCCCGGGCAGCGTGTTGCGTTTGCAGCGGGCCGGGAAAAGGTCCCGGGCAGCATCTGCATTGCAAATGCATACGGCCGTTTCCCGAAGTCAGCGCTGCGTGTTCTAACCCGTCGTTGCGGATGTGAACGGCGTGGCTGCCTTGCGCAACAGGGCACTGGCAAGCGCCAGCACGCCCTTGTCTTCCTCGGCCACGTAAAACGGATCGGCGTAGAAGGTGGCTCCGGCATCGCGGGCCAGCTCCCGCATGGCTTCCACATGGGATGGGGCGCCGGCCGAATAGATCACATGGTTCGCCGTCAGATCCCCGACAAGTTCATGCGGCCGGGCCGTCAGGACGGCCTCGTCGTCGCCGTCGCTTGCGGTCAGGGAAATGGCGATGCCGCGGTTGCGCAGCCAGCGCACCGCGTCGCGCATGTAAAGACCGTCCCGTGTCCGCGCCCCGGCGATGATCCGGATTTCCCGGCCCGGCTGACCCATGCTTGCGGCAACCGCAATCGACCAGATCGGCGCAAAGCCGGTGCCGGTCGAGGTCAGGACGATGGGATCCGGCTGCCTGCGCAGGAAGGCGTTGCCGAATGGCCCGTGAAGCTTGACGCTGTGTCCCTTCCGGATGTCCGTGCCCAGTTTGGAGGAGACGATACTGCCCGGATAGACCTTGATATGAAAGACGATGACGTCCTTTTCCGCGTCCAGGTTGAGCGGTGTCGTCGGGCTGTAGTCGCGGGGCGGGTAGCCCGCGAATGTGGCGCGCAGATACTGGCCCGCAAGCCAGGTGACCGGCCGGGCCACGCGGATGCGCACTTCCAGGTAGTCTTTCCTGACTTCGCGGATGGATTCCACCACGCCCCTTGTCGTTTTCACCAGTGGTACCGGATCATAGGAAATCTCCGCATCGCCCGTGAGCAGCGAGATGCAGCCCAGAACGGTGTCCTTTTCCCGCGTTCCCAGGTCATCGATCTCGCCGCTCAGCACCCGCACCCGGCAGGTCTCGCACTGTCCCGAGCAGCAATCGTGGGGGATGACGAGACGTCCGCCGAGGCCCGCGTCGATCAGGGTGTCTCCGACATTGGCCTTGATCTTCTTCCCGTTGATCGTGACGGTGCATGTGCTCTTTGACATGTTGGGCGTGTCCGTGTGAAGCGTGGCAGATCCGGCTCAGTTGAAGGTCAACCGCACCGGACGCGAATGCCGTGTGTGGCGGGTCTGGTTGTGATCGAAGACCGACAACCACATGTAAAGTCCGTCTCTCATGGCCAGATCCTTCTCGTGACCCGTATCCATATCGCGGATCACTTCAAGGGTCCAATAGCCGTCCCGCCATTGCGAAGCGCCCTCCAGATCGGCCCGGTTGCCCGAATACTCGCCCTGGATCAGGACGCCGGGGATGACGGTGCCGACGGGAATTTCCGCATCCTTCTCTTCCGAATAGGGAACGCTTTCGTTCTCCAGCATCCACCATTGTGCCCCCTGGTCCTCGCTGGCGTCCGGCGACAGGTCGATTGTCCCCATGAGGGCCGTGGTTCTGGCGTGGTCCCTGGGAAGACGGTTCACGCCGACGGTGCCGTGATAGTGGGTGTCCGGGTCGCCGATGTAGTTGTAGACATAGAAGGCCTTGCCGTCGTCCGAAGTATACCCGGCGCTGTAGCGCGCCTTTCCGGCCGCCTGCGCTTCGGTCGGCTCGATCGGTGTGCCGAACCACATGTCGTCGACCTTGCCCAGCATCCCGCCCCGGGTGGCTTTCCACTGCCACACGTCGATCAGGCTGCCGTCGGTGGTATAGTGCAGTCCCCGCCCGTGAAAGGGGGCCGGTTTGTCGCCCAGGGGTCTCGGGCCCATATGGGTCGCGCCGCCGCCGCCAAACACGTCGCTGGTCGAAAAGGCCACCGAGAACTTGTCTTCGTAAAAGGCCGTTTCATCCGAGATATCCGCACGGTTGTTCAGCATGCGCCAGCCGTCTTCGGTCTTGATGAGCGGGTGCCGCTTCAGGGAACGGGTGGGATCCTCCCACCGGAAAGCAAAAGCGATCTTGTCTCCGACCTGCACGGCCCGCAGCTCGACGGTGGATTCGCCGGTTCCGCCGAGGTTCGAGCCCTGCTGGGTCCGGACGAATACGGGAGTTGCTGCCTGCCAGGGCGCATCGTCGAGAATACCGTCAAGCGTCGGCAATGTGTCTGCCCTGGCCACGATGAGATCGGGCCTCGTGCCGAAGTCCAGCGTCAGGGCGAGTGCGATGACGATCGCTCCCAGGGCGGCGGAGACCGCGAGGGGGCGCCGCGCCATGCCCGGGAACCGGCGCAAGGCTTGCGGACGGAACAGCCGCAGAAGCTGCTCCACGCCGCCATAGCAGTAATGCAGGATCACATGCGTGCCGATATAGGTCAGCACCACCAGGGCGGCGATGTAATGGACGGTGACCCAGATGTCGCCGTGCCCCAGGTAAAGCAGGACGCCGGTGGCCGACAGGACGATGACGGCGGCGAACAGGATCCAGTAGGCGATGACGTTGAGCGCCGCGATGCGCAGCTTGTTGCTCGCGGGCAGGGTCAGCACGACGATCTTCTTCGAGGAGATCCGTCGCTTCAGACGCGCCAGCGACATATAGGCGGCATAGGCGAAGATGACCGCCAGCACGAAGACGGCGGAGACGAAGTGCCAGGTCCAGATCTCGCCCTGGGGCAGGATCGGCTCGAACAGTTTGGAGAACCAGGCACCTTCCGCGTCGGATGACAGCCGGAGGCCGGTCAGAAGGCTGACAAGGATGGCAATGAAAAGCGTCCAGTGGAGCAGGATGGTGCCGATATCGCTGCGTATCGGCACCTTGACCTTCGGGGGCCTGCCGGCGGCCGCGCGGCTGTCTTGCGTCGACCTGGCTTTTCCTGACGATTGTGGCGGAGCCGTGAGATCGAGAGAATTGTGGGTCACGTGGTCCGTCAACATGTCCTCCTAATCCGGCTGATTCACGTCCCATGTCAAAACAGCGAATCGTGGCGGATATACTACCGGGAAAGTCAATGATTAAGTCGAGAAAATAACATTTTGAGATAAATGTGAAGCATAAATATGCGGCGCAACTACCCTTAAACCTATCCGTGCGCTGGAGCGCATGCGTGAATAGCACGAGAGCGATCTGATGTCGCGATGTAGACTGGAAAATTCATTGGTAAAATTAAGTATTTCTCGGATGGAAATGGATAAAAATCTTGTTGCCGGATGGCAGGGGGCAATAGTCCTGCAGCCTTCGGAGAAATATGTGAATAAAATCTGGCTGAGTTCCGAACAGGTATGCGGACCATGAGTACCGAGTGGGTGGTTTTCGCACCCGGGATTGGAAAATCAATCTGATTTGAGGTGACGATGTTATTCGGGTGCCGTAACCTTCCGCAAGGGTAGTATGTCTGCCTCTCAAGCCATGTCTGCGCCTGCGATGAAGGCGCAACCCGACCGGAGCGGGTGAGCGTGCCTGTAACCCGCAAGGATTACATCGCGATGTTGCTTTCGGTGGTCTTCGACGATTCCGGCATTGATGCAGGTCATTCGCGCGGCAAGACATTGCGGCTAACCTGCTGCCGGCTGAGCGGCAGTGACGGTTTGCCTGATCGGGAGCGCCTGATCGGGTGGAGTGTCGCACGCGTTACAGGTTCACACCCCAGGCTAGCGTTTCGAACAGAGGTGTTTCAGGTGCCCGAACGCCGGTTTTCCATGCACTCAAGAGGTCAATTCCCAGGGGGCAACGATGCTGGTTTCCCATAGTCGAATTATCGACATCGTTGGCGATATCATCCGCATTGCGGTGTCTTCCTCCGCTCCCGGATCGGAAGGGCGGCCCTGCCTGGGCGATCTGGCGCTGGTGGATGCGGGCAACGGCACGACCTCTCTTGCGCAGGTCATCAATATCGACCGCGAAATGGTATCCCTCCAGGTGAATTCCGGCACCAAGGGCTTGGCGAACAACGCCTCTGTCCGGTTTCTGGGCGAGCCGGCCAAGGTTACCTATTCCGGCAACATTCTCGGCAGGGTGTTCGACGGCGCCGGTCATCCCATCGACCGGGGACCGGATCTGTCGAGCGATCCCTCCGTTCCGATCGGCGGTCCCTCCGCCAATCCGATGAAGCGCGTTCTCGCCTCACGCATGATCCGCACGGACGTGCCGATGATCGACATCTTCAACTGCCTGGTGGAAAGCCAGAAGATCCCGATCTTTTCCGTTTCCGGCGAGCCCTACAACCCCTTCCTGGCGCGCATCGGCATTCAGGCGGATGCCGATATCGTTGTTTTCGGGGGGCTTGGGCTGATCTTCGACGACTATGCCTTTTTCCGCAAACAGTTCGAGGATGCTGGTGTCTTTCCGCGCACGGTGATGTTCATCAACCAGGCCTCCGACCCGGTGGTGGAACGCCTGCAGGTGCCGGACATGGCGCTGGCGGTCGCCGAGAAATTCGCGGTCGAGGAAGGCAAGCGGGTTCTGGTTCTGCTGACGGACATGACCGCCTTCGCCGACGCGCTGAAGGAGGTCTCCATCGCCATGGAGCGGGTTCCGGCAAACCGCGGCTATCCGGGCGACCTCTATTCCCAGCTGGCCCGCCGATATGAAAAGGCCTGTGACTTCAAGGGGGCAGGGTCCGTGACGATCCTGACGGTCACGACCATGCCCGGCAATGATGTCACTCATCCCGTGCCCGACAATACCGGCTACATCACAGAAGGTCAGTTCTATCTGCACAGCGGTGTCATCGACCCGTTCGGTTCGCTCTCCCGCCTCAAGCAGCATGTCATCGGCAAGGTGACCCGCGAGGATCACAACCAGATCATGAACACCATGATCCGGTTTTATTCCGGCGCCCGGGATGCGGAACAGAAACAGTCGATGGCCTTCGAGCTTTCGGCGTATGACCGCCAGCTGCTCAAGTTCGGAAACCTGTTCCGGGAACGCTTCATGGACATCGAGGTGTCGAAGCCGCTGGAGGAAGCGCTGGACCTGTGCTGGCAGACGCTGGCCGAATGTTTCGAACCCGATCAGCTGCTGATGAAGCAGGAGCTGATCGACAAGTACCTTCCCGACATCGCGTCGCCGGTGAAAACGGCGGACGGGGAGATGGCCTGATGGCGAGGCTTGCGCTCAACAAGGCGTCCCTGGCCAGGGAAAGCGCGCAGCTGGCGGAATACAACCGCTTTCTGCCGTCCCTTGAACTCAAGCGCCTGCAGATCGTTTCCGAACGCGCCAGGGCCCGGGAAAAGGTGAAGCGGCTGGAGGAGGACTACCGGCAGCGCTTCGACGACCTCGCCGGGGCCCTGCCGATGCTCGCCAACAAGCTTGTGCCGCTCCAGGGGCTCGTCCGGGTCAGGAAGGTGGTCCGGGGCCGGCAGAACCTTTCCGGAACCATCCTGCCGACCCTGGAAGACGTCGAGCTCGAAACCGCATCCTATTCCATGCTGGCCCGCCCGCATTGGGTCGATCCCTACGTGAAGGGGATCGGCGAGTTGCTGCGGCTCAATCTTGAGCTCGAGGTGGCCAGGGAACGGGTGAGCCGCTTGCTGGAGGCGGAAGCCGTGATCTCGCGGCGGGTCAACCTGTTTGAAAAGGTGCTCATTCCGCGCGCAGCGCGCAATATCCGGAAAATCCGCATGGCCCTTGCCGATGCGGAACGCGATGCGGTGGTGCGCGCGAAGATTTCCAAACGCAAGACAGCCGCGCGCGCGGCCGATGCAAGGACGGCCGAGCTATGAGCATCGTGCCCCTCGTCAAGGTCAGTCTGATCGGCATTCTGGACGACAAGGAAAGGGTTCTGGAAGCCGCCCAGAAATTCGGCGCACTGCATCTCATTCCGCTCGCGTCGGCGCAAAAGGAGCTGGAGGTTGTTCCGCCCGGCGGCGGGCGGGAGGCGGTCGAAGCCCTGCGGTGGCTGATGGCCTGCCCTTCTCAGCTGCGCCCGGTCACCGATCCGGAGCATTTCGATCTTGATGGCGTTGTCGAGCAGACCCTGAAGAACCGCAGCGCCATGAAGGACTGTGAGGACCTTGTCGCCAGGCTCGAACGGCGTATCCAGGATGTCGAACCCTGGGGGGAGTTCAGCTTTACCGATCTGGCGGAGATCGGCCACAATCGTCTGTGGTTCTATGTGGTTCCTCTGGAAAAGCTCGGCAGGATCGATCCGTCGGACAAGGTTCTGGAGGTCGTCCATCGCGACCGCTACCGCGCCTACGTCGTGCTTCTGGCGCCGGAAGAGCCGCCGGTCAGCGCCATGCCGGTGCCACGGGTGCATGTGGGCTCCGAAACCCTGTCTGTCCTGAAACGCACGCATGAGGAAGCGGCCATCAGGCTCGAGGAACTTCAGCTCGAGCGGCAGGTCCTGACGAAATGGCGCTATGTGCTGGCGCGGAACTTGGCCGCGGCCCGGGACCACGCCGCCCGCCGGCGCGCGGCGCTGGAAACCGCAGACGCCGACCGTGTGTTCGTGCTTCAGGCCTGGGCACGGCGCGACCGCGTCGCGGAAATCCGGGATCTTGCCGACCGGCTCGGCGTGGCGGCCCTCATCGAGGACGTCACGGAAAAGGACACGCCGCCGACGCTTCTGGAAAACGATCCGTCCGTCGCCGCCGGCGAGAACCTGGTCGAATTCTACCAGACGCCCGGCTACCGCGACTGGGATCCGTCTCCCATCGTCTTTGTCTCGTTCATCGTCTTCTTCGGAATGATCATGACCGACGCCGGATACGGTCTGCTTCTGCTCCTGCTGCTGTTCCTGTTCCGCGGACGTTTCGCCGGCTCCGCCCTCGGCCGGCGAATGTTGAGACTGTCCGTCTGGCTGGCGGTATCCACCACGGTCTTCGGCGTGCTGACGGGCAGCTATTTCGGCGTAGGGCCGCCCGCGGGAAGCGTTCTCGCCCGCCTTGATGTGCTGCCTTTGAAGAATGTCGATGCGATGATGAAAATCACCCTCGCCATCGGCGTTCTCCATGTGGTCCTGGCCAATCTCATGCGGGCCTGGCACGAGACAACCCTGAGCGGCCGGATTCAGCCGCTCGGCTGGTGTCTGGTGGCGCTCGGCGGGCTGGCCACCTTCCTGGGGCAGGACACGCGGCTGGAGACGGCCGGCCCGGCCGTTGTGGTCGCGGGGCTTCTGATCGTGGGGTGCTTCGGCAGCGACCGCAAGGTGAACTCCCTGAAGGCGGGTTTCCTGCGCCTGTTCGACGGGCTCACGTCTCTCGCCCGTTTCGTCAACATGTTTGCCGATGTCCTCAGCTACATGCGCCTTTTCGCGCTGGGTCTGGCGGCGGTCTCCCTCGGGGAGACGATCAATTCCCTGTCGGCACATCTGAACGATGCGGTTCCCGGAGTCGGCCTGCTGATCGCCCTTCTGGTTCTGGCCGTCGGGCACGCGATCAACATTGCACTCGGACTGATTGCCGGCTGCGTGCATGGATTGCGGCTGAACGTCATCGAGTTTTTCAACTGGGGTCTGAAAGACGAAGGCACCCCCTTCCGTCCCTTCAGGAAAGAGGAGACACGTCTGTGAATGAATTCATTGTGGTTCTCGGCTGGTTCGGGCTTTACGCGCCTGTCGCTCTGGGAGCGATCGGCAGCACCCTGGGATGTACGCTTGCCGGCAGCGCCGCGATTGGCGCCATGCTGGACAGCGACGGCGGCTATGGCCGTTTCGTGGGTGTTTCCCTGATGCCGTCCTCGCAGGTGATCTACGGCATCGTCATCATGTTCTCCCTGCAGCGGCCCGCTATCGACGCGGCGAACGGGGCGGCGCTGTTCGGGATCGGGGTTCTTTCCGGTGTCACGATGCTGATGACCGGGCTTCGCCAGGGCGAGGTGCTGGCCTCCTCCATCAACGCGTCCAAGGCCAAACCCGAGATCTTCGGGATCTCGATGGCGCCGGCCGCGGTGCTGGAAGGCTTCTCGGTGTTCGCGCTGGTGTTCGCATTGGTTCTGGCGGGCTCGATCCCGGCATAGGAGGCGGAAATGTCCAAACGCGACGCGGTGGAGAACCTGGAAAATGCTGCCGGTGCCGGCGTTCAGGCGCTGATCGAACGCCTCAAGGCCGAAGGGGTGGCCGCCGGTCAGTCCGAGGGCGAGGAGATTCTTGCCCGGGCGAAGGCAAAGGCGGAGGAAATCGTCTCTGCTGCGCAGGCCAGGGCGGAAAAACTGCTGGCGGAAGCGCGCGCCGAGGCCGCACGGGAGAAGGCGGCCACGGAGGACGGCCTGAAGGTCGCGTCCCGGGATCTGGTTCTCAGTCTGCGCAATGAGCTTGGCGACCGGATCCAGCAGGAGGCGGGTCGGCTGGTGGCAACGACGCTTGCCGATGAAGCCTTCCTGCGCAAGCTTATTCTGGCCATGGCAGCCAAAGCCAGGGAGGAAGCATCCGTCAGCGACACCGAGCCGATGGAAATCCTTCTGCCGGAGAGGATCGTCTCCTTCGACGAGCTGAAACAGTCGCCGGAAGCGGTCGAGCCAGGCACCCTGACCCATTTTGTCATCGCGCTTGCCGGAAACGTTCTGCGCGACGGCGTCACCTTCTCCACCGCGCCGGGTTTCGACGGCATCAAGGTGAAGCTGACGGACCGGGACGTGTCCATCGATCTGACCGACGAAGCGATCGCCGCTCTCCTGAAGCGGCATCTCCAGCCCCGGCTGCGTGCCGTCATGGAAGGGGTGTTGAGATAGGCATGTCCCGGTCGCACCAATACACCATGCTGGTTACCAGCCTGCCGCATCTGGGAAAACTCTTCACCCGGAAAGAGGTGCCGATCTCGGAATTCCGGCTGAAGCAGCGCCTGTCGCTGCTTCAGCCGGATCATCTGCGCCTGCTGCGGGGCATTGTGGATGTGACCGCCTGGGCGGGGGTGGCCCGCTACAACCGTGACAGTGAGGTCATCGGCCGGGCCAGGGAAGTGATTGCGGACCTGAAGGACTACCCCGACCTTCAGCATCTGGTCGGCGCGCGTATGGAGACACGGACCCTGATCGCGGCCCTCCGCCGCCGCCGGGACGGGCAGGAAACCGCCGGGGACATAGAAAACTGGGGATTTGGCCGCTGGTGCGCCCGGATCACCGGCAACTGGAGCGATCCGGGCTTCGGTCTCGGCAATTTCATACCCTGGGTGGGCGAAGCGCAGGGGCTGATGCAGGCGGGTGATCATATCGCCATGGAGCGTCTCAGTCTGACCCAGGTTTTCCTCCAGCTCGATCATTACAGCACGCGGCATGAATTCGATTTCGAGGCGGTGGTGATTTATGTGCTGCGCTGGATCATCATCGAACGCTGGTCCCGTTACGGCGAAGAGGCGGCGCGTGCGCGCCTGCAGCTCCTGGTCAGCGCCGCTCTCGACGAAACCGCCCCGCCAGAGCCTCCTCCTCGCCAGCCCCTTTTCGCGGACAGCTCCTCAGCCACTCAGGGATCCATGTCATGACCAGCCACGCGCAGCTTCCCGAACCGACCGCCCAGATCGTCGCCGTGCAGGACGACCTCGTGACACTTGCGCCGCTCGACGACGCGCCGCTGATCAAGAACGAAGTGGTGTATATCATTCCCCATGGCCCGGAACGGGACGGGAAACCGCGCGAATACCTGAAGGCGGAAGTCTTGCGTGTGCGCGGCAGCACCGCGGAAGCCCAGGTCTTTGAAAGCACGTCCGGCGTGCGTGTCGGTGACCGGGTGATCCAGAGCGGCGAGATGCTTTCCGTGGCCCTCGGCCCGGGGCTGCTCAGCACGGTGTTCGACGGATTGCAGAACCCGCTGGCGGACATCGCCGCCGAACACGGGTTTTTCCTGCCGCGCGGCGTTCTCACCAATGCCCTCGACCAGAACCGCAAATGGGGGTTCGAGCCGAAGGTCGAGTCCGGCGACACGGTCAGGGCGGGCGACACGCTGGGGACGGTTCCCGAGGGCCGCTTCGAGCACAGGGTCATGGTGCCCTTTGCCTTTACCGGAAGCTGGACGGTGGAACGGGTGCGCGAAGGCGCCTTCACGGTCAACGAGGTTGTCGCCACCTTGCGCGGCGAGCGTGGCGAGACCCGCGACCTGACCATGGTGCAGCACTGGCCCGTGCGTCGCGCCATCCCCGAGACCCTGGTCAGGGCAGGACAATGCGAACGGCTCTATCCGAGCGAACCGCTGATCACCACCTTGCGTCTGATCGATACCTTCTTTCCGATCGCGCGCGGCGGCATGGGCTGTATTCCGGGGCCGTTCGGCGCAGGCAAGACAGTGCTCCAGTCGCTGATCTCGCGGTTTTCGGCGGTCAATATCGTCATTGTCGTGGCCTGCGGCGAGCGCGCCGGCGAGGTGGTCGAGACCATCACCGAATTCCCGCAGCAGCCGGACCCCTCGGGCCACGGCACGCTGATGGACCGCACGGTGATCATCTGCAACACGTCGTCCATGCCCGTCGCCGCGCGCGAGGCGTCGATCTATACCGGCATCACGCTCGGCGAATACTATCGCCAGATGGGCTATGACGTTCTGCTGATCGCCGACAGCACCTCGCGCTGGGCGCAGGCGATGCGCGAGACCTCCGGGCGCCTGGAGGAAATCCCGGGCGAGGAGGCCTTTCCCGCCTATCTCGATTCCGCCATCAAGGGTGTCTACGAGCGCGCCGGGGTCCTGAGGACGGCAAGCGGGGAAACCGGCAGCCTCACCATGATCGGCACCGTGTCGCCGGCGGGCGGCAACTTCGAGGAGCCGGTCACCCAGTCGACGCTCGGCACGGTCAAGACCTTCCTGGGGCTGTCCTCCGAGCGTGCCTACAAGCGCTTCTATCCCGCCGTGGATCCCTTGCTGTCCTGGTCGCGCTACCATTCCCAGCTCGCCGACTGGTATCAGGAGAATATCGGCCCCGACTGGGTGCCCAGGGTCGAGCAGATGATCGACCTGCTGGCGAAGGGAGACGAGATTACCCGCATGATGCAGGTGACCGGGGAGGAAGGCGTTTCGACGGAGGACTTTGTCCTGCAGCAGAAGGCGCTGTTTCTCGACATGGTCTATCTGCAGCAGGATGCCTTCGACGATGTGGATGTCTCCGCGCCGCTGGCGCGCCAGCGGGAAACCTTCGACCTGGTCTATGAAATCGCCACGACCGACTTCTCCTTCGACGGCAAGGATGCGGCCCGGCGGTTCTTCACCGAGCAGACGTCCCTGTTCAGGAACCTCAATTATGCGGCGGACGGCAGCAACGACCGCAGGGATCTGCTGAAAAAAATCAGGGACAACGTGAAGGCGGCACCACGGCATGTGCCCGCGTGAGGCGATCCCTCGGTCTTGCCGGGAGCCTGTTGCATTCAGGCGGGGCATGGCTGCGGGAAGGCGCCCGGGACAGGGGTTTCATCGTAAATGTGTCCGGGTGATTTCCTGCATTCAATTTGACGCAAAATGCTCTAAATTGAGCTGATTAAAAAATAACCTTGACCAGCATGGTGGCAGCTTCCTAGATTTTCTTGACCAATTGGTCAGGGAAGGGACGGCGAGGCAAAACGCCCGGCGCTTCTTCGCTGTCGGATTGCCGAAGTCGGCATGGCGGGTGGGAACCGCCGCAAGACCGGACCGGCAAGGGGTTTATAAGTTCCAGAGAAGGCGGGCCGCCTGGCCACGCCTGTAAACAGTAGGGGAATAACAATGAAGGTATTGAAAAACCTGGCGCTTGCGTCCGTTTTTGGAGCGGGTCTGCTCTCCGGCGCGGCGCAGGCCGCCGACGAGCTGACACTTCAGCTCAAGTGGGTCACGCAGGGTCAGTTCGCCGGCTACTACGTCGCCGAGGACAAGGGCTTCTACGACGAGGAAGACCTCGATGTGACCATCAAGCCGGGCGGCCCGGACATTGCGCCTCCGCAGGTGATCGCCGGCGGCGGCGCCGATGTCATCGTCGACTGGATGCCATCTGCCCTGGCCTCGCGCGAAAAGGGCGTGCCGCTCGTCAATATCGCCCAGCCGTTCAAGAAGTCCGGCATGATGCTCACCTGCCTCAAGGACTCCGGCATCACGTCTCCGGAAGACTTCAAGGGCCGGACCCTCGGAGTCTGGTTCTTCGGCAACGAATATCCGTTCCTGTCCTGGATGGGACACCTCGGCATCCCCACCGATGGCAGTGATGATGGCGTGACCGTGCTGAAGCAGGGCTTCAACGTCGATCCGCTGCTTCAGAAGCAGGCCGACTGCATCTCCACCATGACCTATAACGAATACTGGCAGGTGATCGATGCGGGCATCCCGGAAGAAGATCTGATCGTCTTCAAATACGAGGACCAGGGTGTCGCGACGCTGGAAGACGGTCTCTATGTGCTGGAGTCCAGCCTGGAAGATCCGGCGATGGTCGACAAGCTCGCCCGTTTCGTGAAGGCCTCGATGAAGGGCTGGGCCTATGCGGCCGAACATCCCAAGGAAGCTGCGGAAATCGTTCTTGAAAACGATGCGACCGGAGCCCAGACCGAAAAACACCAGATCCGTATGGTGACCGAGATCAACAAGCTGGTTGACGGTTCGGACGGCACGCTCGACATGAGCGCTTATGAGCGCACGGTGAAATCCCTTCTGGCCGGCGGTTCCGACCCGGTCATCACCAAGGAGCCGGAAGGCGCCACGACCACGGTGGTCACCGACAAGATGTAAGTCACGCTGCAGCAAGACCCTTGTAATGCAGAGAGGCCGTCCTTCGGGGCGGCCTCCGTTTTTGACAACACCCTTTACCGGTGGCTCCGGCACAAGGAGCAATGGCAGGACGTCGCCGGCTTGTCGCGGGGCAAGGGAAAACCCGGCCAACCGGTCCGGTCGGGTCCTGCGTGCAGGCTGGCGGCATCCTCCTTCAAGCGACCGTTCGTTCGTCCGGTCCGCCTGGACTATCCGTCCGTCGTCGCAGGCGTGCATTCCAGTCCCGCCAACCGGCGGCGCTCCTATCTGAAGCCGAGCCGTTTGACACCAAGGACTGATCCGGTCCGATCCTCGATCCTGACCTCCCACTGGCTGCCGATTGTCGCCGTCTGAAAGATCCACACCGGCCCGCTTGCCGCCGGCTCCAGGGAGACCAGGACCAGATTTTCCGGAGTGGCTTCCTCCTCAAGGGCGGCTTGTGCCAGAGCCAGGGCGCTGTCTTCGGTCAGGTGAGTCAATACCGGGCTTGCGGGGCGGCGTGACAGCCACCGGATTAATTTACCTAACACGGTATCAGTGCTCCTCGATTGGCAAAACCGGTTTGGCGGGATCGAACCATATTTCGAATTCGATGCCTTCAATCAGAATTCCGCTGGCAATCAGACCTGCCGTTTCTGTCAGGAGACCGGAGCCGGTGAACGCGGCATTATAGCCACCGCCCCGAACCAGATAGACATATCCCTGCTGCACCGGAAACTTGATCCCGGCAAAGAACTGCCGGAAACCGTTCACCCCTATCTGGGCCACCGTTTCAGCAAGCGCCTCCTCCAGATATCGGCTCAGGGAGGAACGCATGTAGGATCCTGCCCGGCTTTCGACGCGGAACTGGCGCAGCAGGTAAAGCTTGGGCGTCAGGAACTGATGTACTTTCTCATGCAGCAGAACAATTCGCTGGTCGTTCGCCGAGCCGCGGATACTGACGACGATGTTGCCCCACATGGTGGTGCTGCCCTCACCGGCTGCCAGCCTCGATGAGGTCCGCACGGTCGGCTTGTAGCGCAGCCCGGGCGTCCTTGCGGGTGCCGGACCCACTGGCGCCCTCCCTCCCTTGTAAGTTCGCGGTGCGCCTCGGAACAAGACCGCGAGCACCGCTTGAATTCCCAGAATGCTCACCGCTTTTGCAAAATGATCCGCAGCGGTATCGAGATCCCGTTCCGATCTTGCGCCGTAGGTTCCCGACGCGAAGTCGTACAAGTGATCGAGCCCGGTGAAAACCGCCAGTCCGATGGCGACGGCTCCGACGGCAACAAGAATAATGTCAATAATTTCCCCAACACCAAATGAATGAGACGCAATCCAGGCAATCAGAACCACTGCCACAATCGCGAGTGCTTCCGGTGTAAGAATGGCTTCGATTTGGCGGCGGGCCTCGGGACCGAGTTTATCCAGAGAACGTCTCAAAACGGCTTCAAGCTTGCGCTCAAATGACCAGGCGGCAACATGACTCATGTCAAGCTCCCCTCTACTCAATGAAATTGGTTCATAGAACTGATTTAAAAAACAGACGCATGATATTACACGTGAGCGTTGCACGCGAGCGGTAAAATGACGCTGTGTTTATCGGGCGCGCATCGCCTGTCGATGCACTCCGCAGCGTGCTCTTCGAAACGACGGGTCATTCTGATCAGCGGGAATATGGGTCTGTTCGAACGTCATGGCGCCGAAGCGAATATCGGAGAAAACGGCTTTCGGCTGACCACCCGGCGAGCCATGGCGTCAACCGGCACCGCAGGTGCAAGTCTTTGCTGTTGCGTTATGCGCTCCGCCGGGAAGCCTCGGCTCCGCGATTCCGGCTCGTTGCGTCATGCGGCCCGGGACGCCGGGACAAAGCCGTCATGCAGGAATTGACGCTCTAAGCGCCGTCTTCCGGACCTTTCCGCATCACCAGCCAGATCATGGCACCGATGAAGGCGAATGTGGCAAGGTTGAGCAGGGTGTCGAGCGGATCACCGATCAGCATGGGATGGGTTCCTTTTCGCATCCTGCAACAGTGCCCGGATGAGGCAGGCAAACAGAAGGACGGTGATGAAGACGAAGGGCAGGGCTCCCAGGGCGATCAGCTTCTTGACCGCCTGAAGCGAGCCGGACAGGATCATGGCCGCCCCCAGAATGCCGAGCAGACCGCCCCAGATCACCCGCACCCTGACGCTCGGGTTCGGGTCTCCCCCCGTGGAGAACGTGCCGAGCACGAAGGCGGCGCTGACAACACTGGTGACGATGAACAGAAAGGCCGCCAGAACGGTCACGAGGGTCGTCAGCGGTGCGAAGGGGAGCCGGTCGAACAGGGCGAAGGTCATGCGTTCCACGTTGGTCTGGGTCATGGCCAGAAGCTCTCCGGTCCCGTTGAGGGTCTCGTAGAGACCGACGCCGCCGAAGGCGCCGAACCAGATGGTGGAAAAGAGCGTCGGACCAATCAGAACGCCAAGCACGAACTCGCGGATGGTGCGGCCCTTCGAGATGCGCGCGACGAATACGCCGACAAACGGTCCCCAGGCGATCCACCAGACCATGTAGGTCAGCGTCCAGTCCTGGAACCACTGGTTGGCCTCGTTGCCGTAGAATGTGAATGTCTGCAGTCCGCGCGGGATCACCACCGATACGTAGGACCCGATGCCGCCGATGATCGAGTTCATGAGATATTCGGAGGGGCCGAACACGATCGTGAAGACGACAAGCGCGATCGCCAACGCCATGGCTATGTTCGAAAGCCGCGCCATGCCGCTGCCCAGATCCACCAGCAGCGGGGGAATATAGGCTGCGATCATCACGAGAAACACGGCGCCGATCAGGATCGGACCGGCTGTCTGGGCACCGAGAAGAACGGAGACGCCGTCGGCCACCTGGAAGACGCCCATGGCGACCGATCCGGCCACCCCGATGGCGATGGCGGCGATCGCCATGAAGTCGGAGAACCAGCCGACGACGGTCGCCCAGCGTTCTTCCGGGAACAGGTTCTTGACTGGGGCGCTGACGAGCATCGGCGTGCCGCGCCGATAGCTGAAATAGGCAATCGCAAGCGCGGTTGTGCCGTAGATCGCCCAGGCGTGAATGCCCCAGTTGAAATTGGCCGCGAGCAGCGCCTGTTCTGCGGCAACCGGCGCCGGGAGTTCTGTCCTGGCGAAGTGGAAGTGGGTCAGGGGTTCCGCCACGGCCCAGAACAGCAGACCGACCCCCATTCCCGCCGCGAACAGCATGGAGATCCAGGTCGGGGTCGAATACTCGGGCCGGTCCGTGTCCGCGCCAAGCCGGATGTCGCCGAATTTCGTGACGGTCAGGCTGAGACAGAACAGCAGCATCAGCGTGACCGACAGCATCACGAACCAGCCGCGGCTGAGGAAATACTGGTCGACGACCGTGCTGGCGACGGCAAGCAGCCCGGCCGGATCGATGACGCCCCAGAGACCGACCAGGGCGCACAGGCTGATCGAGGCCGTCAGCAAGGATCGTGAGGCGCGCATGTTGTTTCCCTGTGTTCGGCTGGACATCCTGGCCGCAGCTTCGCGCCTCGGCTTCGCGGAATCAATCCCTGCCTTCCGATCCCGTTCGCCGGGAGGCCCTGATCCGCGGTCCGGGTTTGCTGGTCGCTTCGGCGCCGGAAACAGCGGTGATAGTTGTTGTTGAAAAGATATGGTCAAAACAACATCCAGTTGCTGCGAGCTATCCCGGGTTTAGTTTGTTCAATGTATTTAACTCTGTAGAAATTATTTCATGGTTCCATCTGGGGAAAATATACAGTCGGAAACTGTAGTGATGAATTGGGAAGGCTTAACTTGTCTGAAAGTACAGACACCCTCGATCTGACAGAAGGGGCGGACTGCAGGGGGCGGGACGAGACATCCTATCCGAAGCCTTCTGTCAGGGGCATTCCTTCCGGCTTGATCATCTTCCTCATGTTCGGCGCCGTGATTTTCTCCTTTGGCACCGTCCTGTTCAACGTGCTGGTTTCCGAGCGGGAAGCGGCCGCGCGGGAAATCAGGTCGGTCTCGCGCGTCTTCGAGAGCCACAAGCAAAGTCTTGTCGAGGAAATGGAACGCTATGCCGCTTCGAACGCAGCATATCTGAATATCGAGACCTTTCCGTCGCTGGAATGGATCCGGACCCGCTTCGGGGTCGACATGGCGCTGGACTTCAGCCACGACTTCACGACTGTCCTGAGCAGGGACCGTAGCGTGCTGTTCGCCATCGACAGCGACAAGGACACGGATCCGGAAAAATATGCCCTCCAGGTCAGCGGGCAACTGGACGCCATGCTGGCCACGATCCGGAAGAACTATCAGGACAGCCTGATCAGGACGGAAGATCAGGTCCGCTTTGCAGGGCGCCTGAGCGACGTTTCCGGGGTCGACATCATCCAGTTCGACGGCAGGCCCAGCATCGCGGCTGCCTTTGCGATCGTGCCGGATCCCGGCGGCATCGCCATGACGTTCGGCCCGCCGAACATACTGGTCACCATCTTTGAAATCGACGCGGTTCATCTCGGCAACTTGCTGGCGAGCCTGTCCCTGGACAATCTGGAGTTCGTCACCGAGGTTCCTGAAGACATGATCTCCGTCCCGCTTGCCAACAATGCGGGTGCGGTGCTGGGGTACCTGGCCTGGCGTCCCATGAGCAGGGCCTCCTCAATTATCCTGTCCTCGATCCCGGTCCTGCTGATTGCGCTCGGTATCATCCTGACGATCGCGCTTTTCACGCTGCGCCAGAATGCGCATGTCAGGAAAAGCCTTGCCCGGCGGGAACAGGAAGCGCGTCATTCGGCAAATCACGATTCCATGACCGGCTTCGCCTCAAGAGGCTATTTTCACTCCGCCGCCGCGAACTGGCTGAAGGTGCGCGCCGCCCTGCGCAGAAATGCGTCGGTGATCTATCTCGATATCGACAACCTGAAGAAGGTGAACGATATTCATGGCCATGCGGCGGGAGACCGGTTGATTGTCGAACAATCGGGCCGTATCCGTCAGATGCTCGGTTCGGACGGATTGATCGGCCGCATCGGCGATGACGAATTCATCATTCTGACCGACCGGTGGAGCGCCGGGAAGCCGCAGCAGGGAGAAGTCGAGGAACTGTTCCGTGTTCTGAGCTTGCCGGTCGACTTTGAAGGCCGGGAAATCGAAACATCCTGCAGCGCCGGCATCGCACGGTTCCCGGAACACGGCCACAAGCTGCCCGAGCTGATCCGCGCGGCGGACATCGCCCTCCAGCGTTGCAAGGAGGAGCGGACAAGCTTCTACCGCGAATACGACGAGCGCATGGACGACCGCTTGCGGGAGCAGCGGGAACTTCGGATGGATCTGGTGTCCGCGGTTCAGGACAGCCAGTTCGAGCTTTTCTATCAGCCGATCGTCCGGGCCCGGACCGGGAACGTCGTCTTCTATGAGGCCCTGATCAGGTGGCGTCATCCGAAGCGCGGATTGGTGTCTCCGGCATTTTTCCTTCCGGTCGCCCAGAGCGCGGGCATGATGCCGGACATCGGCAAATGGGTGCTCGAGCGGGCCCTGTCCGAGTCACGCGACTGGGAGGCCGCCGGTGTGTCCGTCAATGTGTGTACCAGTCAGATCCGAGTTTCCGGCTTTGCCGAAGAGGTCGGAACCCTGCTGGCACGCTACGGTTACCCTGCCGACCGCCTGATCCTGGAAATCACGGAAGATCTCCTGATGGAGGAAAGCGTCGTGACGCTTCAGACCATCCGCAAGCTCCGCGATCTGGGAGTCGGACTTGCCATCGACGATTTCGGAACCGGATATTCGAGCCTGAGCTATCTGCACAAGTTCCGGTTCGACAAGATGAAGATCGACCGCAGCTTCGTCTCGCGTATCGGCCGGGACGATGAATCGGATACGCTGGTCTGCTCCATGCTCGGGCTTGCCAGGGCAATGGGCATGCAGACCGTAGGTGAAGGGATCGAGACCATCGAGCAGCGCGACTTTCTTGTCGAGGCCGGATGCGAATTCCTGCAGGGCTACCTGTTCGGCAAGCCTGCCCCGCTGAGCGAGATGGGTCCGCCGGATCTCCGCAAGAGTGCCTCCGGCTGACGCCCCCGCGGGACCACAAGCCTGTTGCGGGAGGCTGTTACGGTTTGGCGTGAAACTGCCTGAAAAAACGCAGGCAGGAGATCGCTCCCGTCTGCGCTTGTGTCTGCTTCACATTCCCTGGCAGCCGCTTGTGGCGTGCTGGGCTTGACCGGGCTCACGGGTTCAGGAAGACGCCCTGGGCAGCGGTTGCACTGCGAATGCCTTCGGGCGGCTCCCTGAATTCGATTTCTCGTCACACGCCTATTCGGCAGCTTCCTTGACGGCCATCGGGTTGTTCGGATGGGTCGTCCAGTTGGCGTAGTCTTTTTCGACCGTCCGCCCGGTGCGCGGATCGACACTGCCCGCCGCCATCGGCTCCAGGGTAATGCAGTCCTCCACCGGACAGACATTGACGCAAAGATTGCAGCCGACGCATTCCTCGTCGATCACCTCGAACTTGCGCACGCCGTCGACCATGCTGGTGATCGCCTGGTGGGACGTGTCCTCGCAGGCGATGTGACAGCGGCCGCACTTGATGCACAGGTCCTGATCGATCACGGCCTTGGCGATGTAGTTCAGGTTGAGATACTGCCAGTCGGTGACATTCGGGACGGCAGCGCCGACGAACTGATCGACGGACGTGTAGCCCTTCTCGTCCATCCAGTCGCCGAGACCGTCGATCATGTCCTGCACGACCTTGAACCCGTAGGTCATGGCCGCGGTGCAGACCTGGACCGTCCCCGACCCCAGCGCCATGAATTCCGCCGCGTCGCGCCAGGTGGTGACGCCGCCGATGCCGGAGATCGGCAGGCCGTGGGTCGCCGGATCACGGGCGATCTCCGCCACCATGTTGAGCGCGATCGGCTTGACCGCCGGACCGCAATAGCCGCCATGGGCGCCCTTGCCGTCGACGGTGGGCGACGGGGACATCATGTCGAGATCGACGGCCGCGATCGAATTGATGGTGTTGATCAGCGACACCGCGTCCGCCCCGCCGGCACGGGCGGCCTGCGCCGGCTTGCGCACGTCCGTGATGTTCGGGGTCAGCTTGACGATACAGGGCATGCGCGAATGCTTCTTCACCCAGCGCGTGACCATCTCGATATATTCTGGGACCTGTCCCACTGCGGATCCCATGCCGCGCTCGCTCATCCCGTGCGGGCAGCCGAAATTGAGCTCCACACCGTCCGCGCCGGTCTCTTCCACCTTGCGAAGGATGTTGATCCAGCTCTCTTCCTCGCAGGGGACCATCAGCGAGACAATCAGCGCCCGGTCCGGCCAGTCCCGCTTGACCTGCTTGATCTCGCGCAGGTTGACCTCCAGCGGCCGGTCGGTGATCAGCTCGATGTTGTTGAGGCCGATGAGCTGCCGGTCCTTGCCATGGATGGCACCATAGCGCGGTCCGTTGACATTGACGACGGGGGGATCCTCTCCCAGCGTCTTCCAGACGACGCCGCCCCAGCCGGCCTTGAAGGCCCGGACGACATTGTATTCCTTGTCGGTCGGCGGCGCGGAGGCCAGCCAGAACGGGTTCGGCGATTTGATGCCGATGAATTCTGTTCGCAAGTCAGCCATATTGGCTCTCCCTCAAATTCGCGGCGCCGGGGTATCAGGCGCTCAGGGCGGCGTTGATGCTTTCGGCGGCAATCTTGCCGTCTTCCACGGCGGCGACCGTCAGGTCCTCGCCGCCAAGCACGCAATCGCCGCCGGCCCATACGTCGGCGAGGTTGGTCCTGCGCTCCGCGTCAACCGCGATACGTCCCCGTTCCAGGGTCACGGCTCCGCCCAGGTCTGTCTGCACCAGGGTCTGGCCCACGGCCTTGAACACCATGTCCGCGGGCAGGGTGGTGAACTCGCCGGTACCGGTGAGCGTCCCGTCAACCTCCTGCGTCCGCTCCAGCTCGATGCCGGTGACCGCGCCGTTTTCCCTCACCAGGGCCCTGGGCTGCATCCAGGTCATGATGCGCACGCCGCTGGTCTGCGCCAGATGCTGTTCGAAATCGGAAGCGTTCATCCGCTCCTGGCTGCGCCGGTAGGCGATGGTGACATCCTCCGCCCCGAGCAGCCGGGTCTGTACGGCGATATCGACGGCCGTCATGCCGCCGCCGATGACGACGATGCGCCGGCCGACCGGAAGACTGGAGAGATCCTCGGCCTGACGCAGGTCGGAGATATAATCGACCGCGTCGATGGCCTCGTCTTCGCCGGCGATTCCGAGGGCGTTGACACTGCCCAGACCGATGCCGAGAAAGACCGCGTCGAAACCCGCGCGCAGTTCGGCAAGATCCAGGTTGCTGCCCAGACGCATGCCGGTCTTCAGCTCGATGCCGCCGATCGAGAGGATGAAATCCACTTCGCGGGCGGCGAAATCGTCGACCGATTTATAGGAGGCGATGCCGTATTCGTTCAGACCGCCGGCTTTTTCCCTGGCGTCGAACAGCGTGACGTCATGACCGTGAACGGCGAGGCGGTGAGCGCAGGAAAGGCCTGCGGGACCGGCGCCGACGACGGCGACCTTCCTGCCCGTCGGCGCGGAGCGCGCGAAGGGCGTTGTCTCGTGCGTATCCATGTAGTGGTCGGTGGCATAGCGCTGCAGCTCGCCGATCTTCACCGGCTTGCCTTCCGCCACTTCCCGCACGCACACCTCTTCGCACAGGGTTTCGGTGGGGCACACGCGGGCGCACATGCCACCGAGAATATTCTGCTCGAAGATGGTCTTCGCGGAGCCGGTCGGATTGCCGGTCGAGATCTGGCGAATGAATTGCGGAATGTCGATACTGGTCGGACAGGCCTGCATGCACGGTGCGTCGTAGCAGAAGTAGCAGCGGTCGGCCACGACAAGGGCTTCATGCGGATTCAGCGGCGGATGCAGGTCGCTGAAATTTTCTGCGTATGCATCGTCGGGCAGACGCCCGGCAGCAATGTCCGGACCGGCGTTGGTCTGGGTCATGGAGATCTCCGGAAGGTTGGCGATCGTTTTCGGATGGCTCCCTTCGTTTGATGAGGAAGCTCAGGATCCATTGGAAGAAAATTTGAACAGTTAGTCAAATTTTTTTTGGAATGATTATAAAGTTGAGGCAAAAATTCAGAAATTATATTGCCGATATTACAGCAGCTTAGACAGGAAATATGCACATGATGAAATTTGCGCCATGGCGCGGATTCCGGCTGATATTTCCTTGAAGATCGAAAAAGAGAACCTAAAGTGGAAAGTGGCCGGATTCGAAGACCCTGGGTTGATGTCGAGAGCTTGGGATTTTGTCGGTGAAGGTTCGCGCGGGTGCTGACCCGCAAGCCTTTCTCGCTTGTTTAAACAAACAGCTTCCATGGAATGGGGCAGTACAAGCAGCGTCATGAAGATACCGCAAGAGTGTCCAGGCGGACGGTGGAGGGGCGCGTATTTATGAAGACATTGAACATGGAGTATTAGGGCTTGTTTATTTCCAGTGTACGTTGCCTTTCGATAGTAATTCTTGTCTCGGCCCTCTCTGGGTGCCAGTCAAGCTCGCCCGCACCCACGAGTAGTCCACAAACAGGATTGACGGCTTGTGAAAAAGCCAAACGGAAGGCCGACTACAACACGGCGACCGGCCGGATGTCCGCAAACGGAATCTGCTCAGGCGCATTTGCTCGATTGTCCGGGAAAGAGGCTTCGGTGTGGGGTCATCGCGAATACAATCGTCAATTGAGCTGTAAGGCGAGCACGGGTAAATTCTGTGAGGACTAACCACTAAACCAGGGATTTCGGGGTCAAGGGCGCGGCCGGGTCTCCAGCTGCATGAAGGCACTGGTGGAACCCGCGTTGAGCACCAAAATTACGCGCACCGGAAGCTCATCAGCGGCAGTCCAATCGATTGCCGCCAGCGACCTACTCCGGATACCAGAGCCGGGCTTTCTCGGCGCCGCGATCGATGATCACATGACCGTTGGCGAACACCCGGTAGGTGTGGCTCCAGTCTCCGTCCGGCCATTTGATCCGCACATTGGCGCGCTCCGCGACGCCGAGGCCGAAGTGGACGAACCCGGACTGGCCGGAGGCGTGACCCGCGCCGACCTGAATGTCCTTCACCATCGACCGCGTCCCGATTCGCACGCTGATCTTCGCACCGACGGCGCGGCGGTTGGCCTGGCCCGGCTGGCGGATGTCGACGGCCAGCCAGTTGCCGAGCGGCTTCGGGGTGTCCGCCGTCCCCTGTCCGAGGTTGCGGAACAGACTGGCCGGGGCGCCCCTGTTGACCACGAGGATGTCCAGCAGTCCGTCGGCGTTGAAGTCCGCAAGGCCGGCGCCGCGGCCGCGCCGGTCGAGGGCGATTCCCGCTTCGAGGCCGGCTTCGGTGAACCTGCCGTCCCACTGGCCGAGAAGGAGATTGTCCGGATCATAGGCGGCAAAGTCCGGCATGGCTTCCACATTGCCCTTGGCGATGAACAGATCCCACAGTCCGTCGTTGTTCACATCCTGAAATTCCGAATGCCAGCCGGTGGACGGCTTCAGGTCCTCGCCCGCATAGGGCCGGTGGGCGGTGACCCCGAGATCGAAGGCCACGTCCTGATAGACGGGAACCGTCTCGTCGGCCTCCGCGTCCAGCTTCTGCAGCTTGGTGTCTCCCATGCTGGTCAGCGCGTATTCCGGAAACCCGTCCACGTCGAGATCAATGGAGGCGATGCCCATGCCCCAGATCTTCAGATGCTGCCAGCCGTCGGACTTGCGGTAGGGGCGCGGTGGCCGGCCCGGCGGCACGGCCCACAGCTGTTCCTCGCCGCCGCGGTAGTATTGCCGGTCGTTGGAGATCCGCAGGGCAGGTTCGCCGGAGCGGTTCCAGTCGGTGAACAGCATGGACAGGCTGCAGTATCCGGGCGAAAGGCGGGTCGCTTCGGGATAGCTGACGGTGCCGTCGGCGGTTTTCTCCGGCCGGAAAAGGTAGTTGTCGTGACAGGTGCCCCAGGGCGAGCCCGGAGCCGACCGGTCGACGTAATTGCCGAATGCTAGCGTCGGAAATTCCTGGTCCGGTTCGAAGGTCGCGGAAAAGGCGGTTGTCCACTCCCGCCCGCCGTCGAAGCCGAGCGCCCGGTTGGCCACGTCGAACCGGCAGGATCCCTGTCCTTCCAGCAGAAGGTTTTCGCCAAGACGCAGCAGGACCAGGTCCAGCACGTCGTCATTGTTGAAGTCCAGCGGATAGGCGCCGAGAATGTTGGCTGCCTGCCTGTCGCTCAACCCGGTGTCTGCCGGAACGAATTTCAGCGGCCCCGCCGTCGGGCTGGCGTTGCGGAAAAGCTGTGCCGGGTTTTTGCCGCCGGCCAGGAAAATGTCCGGCCGCCGGTCGCCGTCACAGTCGAAGATGGCGGTGCCGCCGCCGACGAAGAACTCCCAGGGGCCGTCATAGACGTGGCTGATCCCGGCCGATTGCGCCTCTTCGGCGAAAGCCGGCACCGGCGCGACGGAAGCCTGGCCGGAAATGTCGTCGGCAAGGGCCGGACCGGCGGAAACGGCCACGGTCAGCAGGCAGCGGAGCAGAAAACCAGCCTGTGTCATTCGGCAATCTCCAGACTGCGCAGGAAGGCGATGATCGCCTGACGCTCCGGGTCTTCCAGGGCGGAATAGGCCTTGCGGCTCGCTGTCGCTTCGCCGCCGTGGGCGAGGATCACCTCGTCGAGGGTGGTCAGGTCGCCGCGATGACCATAGGGCGCCGTGCTGCCGATGCCCCAGAGCTCTGCGGTCATGAAGACGTCCCGGGCGACGAAACGCTGGGCCAGCAGTTCGTTGCCGAAGGTGTCATTGGCCGCATCGGCGATCTTGTGGCGCTTCAGGTCGCCGAACAGCGGCACCAGGACACGCCCCTGATTGTCGCGCGGCAGCGCCTTGACCCAGTCCAGGGTGGCAAGGTCCAGCTCCAGTGGTGCGGCGACATCGCTTTGCCTCAAGGTGCCGGCGGTGTCGAAGGGGCCCGGGTCCTGGAAGATCAGGCTCTCGAGCGGCAGCTCCGGAACGTGGCACGAGGAACAGCCGATAGCGCCGAACAGGGTTTCGCCCTTTTGCGCGGCGGCCTGCCAGACGTCCGGGAGGTCCGTCTTGCGGGTCGGCGCGGGCAGGGTCGCCTGCCAGGCGACCAGCGCCGAGATCTGGCCCGGTGTCAGCTCGTCGGCATGGCCGTCGCCGTCGAAATCGTCCGTGCCTGTCCAGACGGCCCCGAATCTTTCGCGCGCCTGCATGCCGTGATGATCATTCATGGCGTTGACGGTGAACTGGCGCAGGGAGGCGAAGACCCCTTTCTGGCTGAAGGGGCGCAGGGTCAGGTCGTCATCGATCCCGTCCAGCCCGGATACATCCAGCGTGCCGTCCGGGTAGGCGGTCAGGGATCCGAAGGAAATGCCCTTGGTCTTCAGAAGGGCTTTCGCCGCATCGCCGCTCTCGCGCGCCTTGGCCAGAACGGCCTGCCGTTGCCGGCGCAGGTCCTGCGTCATTTCCCGGGCCAGCAGCTCGATCAGTCCGGAGCCCTGCACCGCATTGGTGTTGCGCTCGTTGGAGAATTGCGGATCGATGGTGTCGAAATCGGCGCTTTCGAAGCCTTCGGAAACGAAGACATTCGCGGTGAAGGCCCCCGCACCGCCCACGACCGGCTCGTTGTGACAGGAGGCGCAGGCATTGGCGTCCATGCCCGCAAGGCGCTGGAAGGGCAGGGGAGACCGCCGGCGGGCCTTTGTCGGCACGATGGCGCTGGTCGCATCCGGCCGTCCGGCCCCGTCCAGGGTCGTGAACTTTGCCGAAAACAGCCGTTCCCCAAGCGGTTGCAGCACGGCAATCGGGTCCTGGCCCGACGCGGCAAGGGCGGCAATGTCCACGTCTTCCCGGATGGCCCGTTCGCTCCACGGCTGCGGGTCGGGATCGGCGGAAACACCGGACGTCACACAGATGGGCAGAACGGTTGCCAGGGCGAAGGGGATGACCGCGGTTGTGAAAACCCGGATCATGCCGGCAGTTCCGCATCGCCGGGCCGGACGCTGTTGCTGGTCCGGGGTGTCGCCTTGCCCAGGAAATCCTTGTCGAGGCGTTCCATGGACTGCGCGATCAGGCCGCTGCGGATGAAATCCTCGTTCCAGGGCATTACATCGAGCGTGAAATTGTTGCGAAGGTCCGCGACCAGCGCCTCCTCCAGGCCTTCCCGCATGCCTTTTTCCATGAAGTCGAAAGCCCGCATGGCCGCGCCGGTCAGGACCAGCCGTTTCGGGTCGATCATGGCGATCACCCGGGCGATCCCGTATCCGAGCACGCGCCCGGCGGCGTGAAAGGCCTGTCGGGCGTCATCGTCTCCGGAAGCGGCCCGTTCGATCAGGCGGCCGAGGCCGGCCATCCCCGCATTGATCGTGCCCGGATCCGTGTCCTCGGGCAGATGCATTGCCGCCCGCACCAGCGCGTAGTCGGAAAGATAGGCTTCCAGGCAGCCCCGCTTGCCGCAGCGGCAGAGGGCGCCGCCGGGAATGTGGTTGGCATGGCCGAATTCGGCGGCCGTCCCGCTGGCGCCCGAAAACAGCTGATTGTTGAGATAGAGTCCCATGCCGACACCGTAGTCGAGCATGATCACGGCGAAGGTGCCGCTGTAACGGTTCGGGTCGGACCAGTGGAGCGCCTCGGTGATCATGTTGGTGTCGTTGGAGATGTAGCAATCCGCGCCGAATGCCGACTGCAGCGGCTTGACGATCGGGATCTTCCGTCCTGCGAAGGCCGGGCTCCAGGCAACGAGGCCGGTCCCGGTTTCCACGACACCCTGAGCGGCGACACCGATCTCCCGCACGTGCGACGGCTCGACCCCGGCGCCCTGCAGGAACTGTCCGATAACCTCGACGAGTGTCTCGGGAAAGCTGTCCGCGTCGGCGCTGGCGCTGTCGAAATGGACGCGCGTCTCCCGCGTGACATTGCCGGCGAAATCCACCAGCGACAGGTCGATATTGTTGACCGACAGCCGGACGCAGAGCGTGAAGACCGCATCCGGATTGAGCTTCAACAAGGTGCGCGGTCGCCCGCGCGCCTGGGGTGTTTTGGGCTCCTCGCTCTCCAGACTGAGGATAAGCCCCTGATCCAGCAGGTCGGAGGTGATCGCCGTCACCGTCGCCGGGCTGAGCCGCGTCGTCTGGCCGAGATCTATCCGGGCCGTCGGACCGTTCCGCCGCAGTGCCTGGAGTACAATACTTCTGTTTTGCCGCCGGATCTGATCCCGGTCCGCCTTGCGTTTCATGCGCGCTCAGCTCTTCCCAAGGTGTTTCCTCTGTCCCGGGTTTCTCCCGGTTTTTCCGCCCTCATCCGGGGTTTTTCGGTCCCGTGGAGCAGAGATTTATAAAACCATGTTGACAGGAGCGGCGCTTTAGAGCAACTTTTTTTCGGACGCCAAAAAAAATAACAATAAGGTTGTCCTATTCTGAAGGCGCCGCAAAAAGGCGCCGGTCGAGCAGACATATAATTCAGGTGCAACCGCTTTTCGCGAGCTGTGCCAACTGGAGGAAACATCGCAATGCGTAAAATCACCACTTTGTTGGCGGGCGTTCTGCTGTCCGCGACCGCTATTCAAGTCGCGCAGGCGGCAGATCTTGTTGTCGGCGTGAGCTGGTCCAACTTTCAGGAAGAGCGCTGGAAAACCGACGAAGCCGCCATCAAGGGCGCTTTGGAGGCTGCCGGCGCGAAATACATTTCCGCTGACGCTCAGAGCTCTTCCGCGAAGCAGCTTTCCGACGTCGAGGCACTGATCGCGCAGGGCGCGAACGCCCTGATCATTCTGGCGCAGGATTCCCAGGCGATCGGCCCGGCTATTCAGGCAGCTGCCGACGAAGGCATCGCTGTTGTCGGCTATGACCGTCTGATCGACGATCCGCGCGCCTTCTACCTGACCTTCGACAACGTCGAAGTCGGCCGCATGCAGGCTGCCGAGGTCCTGGCTCTGGCGCCGAAAGGCAACTACGTCATGATCAAGGGCTCGCCGACCGACCCGAACGCGGATTTCCTCCGCGGCGGTCAGCAGGAAGTTCTTCAGGCCGCAATCGACACCGGTGACATCAAGATCGTCGGCGAAGCCTAC
This sequence comes from Labrenzia sp. 011, assembly GCF_003075075.1. Taxonomy (GTDB): domain Bacteria; phylum Pseudomonadota; class Alphaproteobacteria; order Rhizobiales; family Stappiaceae; genus Roseibium. The sequence goes on from NZ_QCYM01000005.1 coordinate 128,540, forward strand.
ACGGACGGCTGGCTTCCGGCCAACGCTCAGCGCAACATGGAACAGATCCTGACCGCCAACGACAACAAGGTCGACGCGGTCGTGGCATCCAACGACGGCACGGCCGGCGGCGTTGTCGCGGCCTTGACCGCTCAGGGCATGGACGGCATTCCGGTGTCCGGTCAGGACGGCGACCATGCGGCCCTGAACCGCGTTGCCAAGGGCACCCAGACCGTTTCCGTCTGGAAAGACGCCCGCGAACTCGGCAAGGCTGCCGGTGAAATCGCGGTTTCCCTGGCAGGTGGCACCAAGATGACCGACATCGACGGCGCGGCTGCCTGGACGGCTCCGTCCGGAACCGAGCTGACGGCCAAGTTCCTCGTTCCGATGCCGATCACCAAGGACAACCTCACCGCTGTTGTCGATGCCGGCTGGATCTCGAAAGAGGACCTGTGCCAGGGCGTCGAAAACGGCCCGGCTCCTTGTAACTGATAGCACGACGCATGTTGCAGGGCCCCGGTCGGATCACGGCCGGGGCCTTTGAACAGGGAAGGCTGCCGCGGAGTTTTTCGGGGAAGAGGTTCCTGTTCCTCACAGATGCTCCGGCGGGGCCCCGGAACGGGCCGCCCGATCCGCAAGCGTAATGGTCTCCAAGCAGGAGTGACCCCATGTCCGAAACCGCTCTGGCCGGGCAAAAGAGCCCGACAGCACGTAATCTAATTGCCGCATTGCAGCTGGACACCCGCTTTCTGGGAATGATCGGGGCGTTCATCGTCCTGTGCCTGATCTTCAATGTGTTCACGGACGGCCGGTTCCTGACACCGCGCAATGTTTTCAACCTGACGATCCAGACCGTGTCCGTCGCCATCATGGCGACCGGAATGGTGTTCGTCATCGTCACCCGCCACATCGACCTGTCGGTCGGTTCGGTTCTGGCCACCATCGCGGCGGTCATGGCGGTGGTGCAAACCGACGTCCTGCCCGACATTCTCGGTCTCGGTCATCCTGCCAACTGGCTTCTCGCGATTCTGGCAGGGGTGGTCGTCGGCGTTGTCATCGGGGCGTTCCAGGGCTGGATGATCGGCTATCTCGGCATTCCGGCGTTCATCGTCACTCTCGGGGGGCTGCTGGTCTGGCGAAATGTCGCTTGGTTCATCACCTCCGGTCAGACGATCGGTCCGCTCGACGAGACCTTCACCATGATCGGCGGCATCGGCGGAACCATGGGCGAAACCGGCTCATGGGTCTTCGGCATTGTGGCCGTTGCCGCCGCATTGTGGCTGCAGGTGACCTCGCGCCGCCGCAAGGCCTCCCACGGATTTCCGGTAAAGCCGATCTGGGCCGAGACAACGATGGCGGTGATCACCTCCGTCGCCATTCTCGGTTTTGTCTGGATCCTGAACTCCTATGACATTCCCAGGGCACGGCTGCAGCGGATTTTCGAAGCCAGCGGCGAAACCCTGCCGGAGGGCCTGACCATGGGCTACGGCATTCCCTATTCGGTGGTGCTTCTGATCGTCGTGGCGATCGTCATGACCGTGGTCGCCCAACGCACCCGTCTTGGCCGTTACATCTTCGCAACCGGCGGCAATCCGGATGCGGCGGAACTTTCCGGCATCAACACCCGCCTTCTGACGGTCAAGGTCTTTGCCATCATGGGCGGACTTGCTGCGCTGGCCGCCGCTGTTGCCGCGGCCCGTCTCGGCTTCTCGACCAATGACATCGGCACGCTCGACGAGTTGCGCGTGATCGCTGCGGCGGTGATCGGCGGCACGGCCCTGGCCGGTGGCGTCGGCACGATCTACGGCGCCATCCTGGGCGCATTGATCATGCAGTCGCTGCAATCGGGAATGGCGATGGTGGGCGTGGACGCACCGCTGCAGAACATCGTGGTCGGCACCGTTCTGGTTCTCGCCGTCCTGGTCGACATCATCTACCGCAAGCGCACGGGAGACTGAGTAATGACAACACCTCTCGTAGAACTGAAGGACATGTGCATCGCCTTTGGCGGCGTGCACGCCGTGGATCACGTCTCTGTCGATCTCTACCCCGGCGAAGTGGTCGGTCTGCTCGGGCACAACGGCGCGGGCAAGTCGACCCTGATCAAGATGCTCTCCGGCGCCTACAAGGCCGATGCCGGCGAGATCCGCATCAACGGCAAGGAAGTCCAGATCCATTCGCCGCGGGACGCGCGGGCGCACAACATCGAGACCATCTACCAGACGCTGGCGCTGGCGGACAATCTCGATGCGGCGTCCAACCTGTTCCTCGGCCGGGAACTCACGTCACCGCTGGGCTTTGTCGATGACGACGCCATGGAGGCGGAAACCCGCAAGATCATGGGGCGGCTCAATCCGAACTTCAGCAAGTTCCATGCGCCGGTGAAGGCCCTGTCCGGCGGTCAGCGCCAGTCGGTGGCGATTGCCCGTGCGGTCTATTTCAACGCCAAGATCCTGATCATGGACGAGCCGACGGCGGCGCTCGGGGTTCACGAAACCCAGATGGTGGCGGAGCTGATCGAGGAACTGAAGAAACAGGGCCTCGGCATTTTCCTGATCAGCCACGACATTCACGACGTCTTCCAGCTCTGCGACCGGATTGCCGTGATGAAGAACGGACAGCTGGTCGGGACGGCGCGCACAGGCGATGTGACGGACGATGACGTGCTCGGCATGATCATCCTCGGCAAATGTCCTGCGGGGGCTGTTCCCGGACCGGGTGCCTTCGTGGAGGACGTTCCGGCCGGCTAGACGACGGTCGCGGCCCGCGGGCATCTGCCTGCGGGCGCCGCTTCCCTGCGTGATGGCGGGGAGCGGTGGGCGATCCGGTCATGCGAGAGACACCATGCCGAATCCCCTGGCGGGGCCCGGCTTTCTTTTTCAAGCAAGTTGAGGAACGCACCTCATGTATATCGGTCTCGATATCGGCACGAGTTCGGTCAAAGCCATTCTCCTGAACGAGGATCAGTCGCTGGTCGCCTCGGCCACGGCCGAGCTGACAGTGCAGCGACCGCATCCGGGCTGGTCGGAGCAGGATCCGGACAGCTGGTGGACGGCGTGCCAGACGGTTCTCGATGCGCTGAAAACCAAGGCGCCCAGGGAGATGGCCGCAGTCCGGGGCATCGGCCTTGCAGGTCACATGCACGGCGCGACCCTGCTGGACGACGCGGGCATACCGCTGCGGCCGTGCATCTTGTGGAACGACGGCCGGTCCGGCAAGCAATGCGCCGAACTGCAGGTGGCGGAACCGAAGTTCCTGACGCTGGGTGGCAATCTGGTGATGCCCGGGTTCACCGCGCCGAAACTGCAGTGGGTGCGGGAAAACGAGCCGGAGATCTTCGCCAGGACCGCAATGGTCCTGCTGCCCAAGGATTATGTCCGCTTCAGGCTGACCGGCGACTATGTGGGCGATATGTCCGACAGTGCCGGGACGCTGTGGATGGATGTCGCCCGGCGCGACTGGAGCGACGACCTGCTGGCCGCCACCGGCCTGACGCGCAAGCACGTGCCGCGCCTCGTGGAGGGGTCGGAAAGTTCCGGAACCCTGAAGCCGGATCTTTGTGCCCGCTGGGGGATTGACGCCGCACCCGTTGTTGCCGGGGGCGGTGGCGACAATGCCGCTTCCGCCTGCGGCGTCGGCGCGGTGGACCCGGGCTCGGCCTTCGTTTCGCTTGGCACCTCCGGTGTGCTCTTTGTCACCAACGACAGGTTCTCCCCGAATGTGGAGGGGGCGGTGCATGCCTTCTGCCACGCGGTGCCGGACACCTGGCATCAGATGGGGGTCATCCTGTCCGCGACCGACAGCCTGAACTGGCTGGCCGGCACGCTGAAAAAATCGCCGGCGGAGCTGACCGGGCTTCTGGACAGGGTCGGCGGCCCCTCGCCGGTTTCCTTCCTGCCGTATCTCGGCGGGGAGCGCACGCCCCATAACGATGTCGATATCCGCGCCGGCTTCATGGGCATTTCGCATGAGACCGACGATGCGGACCTGACCCATGCGGTGCTCGACGGCGTGGCCTTCGCGCTGAAGGACTGCCTGCAGGCTCTGAGTGTTGCCGGTACGAAAGTCGACCGGCTGCTCGCGGTCGGCGGCGGATCGCGGTCGCGGGTCTGGCTGGAGATCATCGCCAGCCTGCTCGACGTCACGGTGGACGTGCCGGTGGACGGCGATTTCGGAGCCTCGCTCGGCGCTGCCCGCCTCGGTCATGCCGCGGCGCTCGGTACCACCGAGGGGATCTTTTCCAGGCCGCAACTCAAGGCCAGTATCGATCCCGTTCCCGCCCTGAGTGAAACCTACGCCGAGGCCTATGGCCAATGGCGGAAACTTTATCCGGCGCTCAAACAAGCCGGTTTTTGAGGAGACAAGAAAATGAGCACTGGATTCTTCGGCGATCTGAAGCCGATTCCCTTTGCCGGTCCGGACAGCACCGATCCCCTGACCTATCGCTACTACAACAAGGACGAGATCGTTCTTGGCAAGCGCATGGAAGATCATCTGCGCCTTGCCGTGTGCTACTGGCACAGCTTCTGCTGGCCGGGCACCGATCCCTTCGGTGGCGAAACCTTCAACCGCGCCTGGATGGCTGCAGGCGGCGACCCAATGGAACAGGCGAAGCTGAAGGCGGATGTCGCCTTCGAGATGTTCCAGATCCTGGGAATGCCATTCTTCACCTTCCACGACCGCGATATCGCGCCGGAAGGAAAAACGCTGGCGGAGAGCAACGCCAATGTGAACGCCATTGCCGACATCTTCGAAAGGAAGATGGCCGACACCGGTGTCAAGCTGCTCTGGGGCACGGCGAACATGTTCTCCAACCGCCGGTTCATGGGCGGCGCGGCAACCAATCCGGATCCGGACATCTTCGCCTATGCGGCGGCCCAGGTGAAAAACGCCATGGACGTCACCTATCGCCTGAAGGGCGAGAACTATGTCCTGTGGGGCGGCCGTGAAGGCTATGAGACACTGCTCAACACCAGCATGAAGCATGAACTCGACCAGCTCGGCCGGTTCCTCAACATGGTGGTCGAGTACAAGCACAAGATCGGCTTCAAGGGCACGATCCTGATCGAACCGAAACCGCAGGAGCCGAGCAAGCACCAGTATGATTTCGATGTCGGCACCGTCTTCGGCTTCCTCAAGGCCTATGGGCTGGAAAACGAAGTCAAGATGAACATCGAGCAGGGGCACGCGATCCTGGCGGGTCACTCCTTCGAGCACGAGCTGCATCACGCCCGGACTCTGGGCATTCTCGGATCCGTCGACATGAACCGCAACGACTACCAGTGCGGCTGGGACACGGACCATTTCGCCATGAACGTGCCCGAGCTTGCTCTGGCCTATTACGAGATCCTGATGGATGGCGGCTTCACGACCGGCGGAACCAATTTCGACGCCAAGCTGCGCCGCCAGTCCATCGATCCGGTCGATCTGATCCAGGGCCATGTGGGCTCGGCGGACGCCATCGCCCGTGGTCTCAAGGCGGCGGCCGCGATGATCGAGGACGGCCGCCTGAAAGGCTTCGTCGACGAGCGCTATGCGGGCTGGTCCCGGCCGGAGAACGCGGAAATCCTCGCCGGTGGATCCTCCCTCGAGGCACTGGCAGACCGGGTGCATTCGACCAATCTGGAACCGCAGCCGAAATCCGGCCGGCAGGAATATCTCGAAAGCCTGGTGAACCAGTTCGTGTGAACCGCTTCACCCGTCCGGCATGTGCCGGCGCCGGCTGGTGTGGGGTCGGTCAACGTCACAAAGGCCGCGGTCCAATCCGCGGCCTTTTTCATGCCAAGCTGCCGAAAAGGGTGTCAAACCCGGTCGAAGAACCGCAGCCCGTCGGGGTCGGACAGGTCATGCAGGCGGTTTGCCGCATTGCGGGCGAACCGCAGCGTCACCGATTTGCGGGTCGCGGCGGCAAGCTTGTGCTCCGGCGCCTCCCGGAGGATCTCGGCCCCGAAACCGTCCGCCAGGATCAGTCCCGCGTCCTCCGGAAAAATGTCTGCCGGCACATCCGGATGGGTGGCGAAATAAAGCCGGTCGCAATGCTGACGGTAGTCCGGCCACTTGGTGTCCGTCCTGAAATCGGCAATCGAGGATTTGACCTCGACAATCCAGAGCTCGTGTTTCGGGCCGAGCGCAAGAAGATCGGCCCGGCGGGCGGAGGCGAGGGTCACTTCGGGCAGACAGGAGAAATCGAGCTGACGCAGCAGCCGTGCGGTTCCGCGCCAGACCTTGAGAGCGGTTTCCGATTGTCGGCCGTCTTTCAAGGGATCGTCCAACTGAAGACGGCCGGAAGGCTGCCGGATGCTGTTCGTCATCGGAATTTTGTTCCACATTTGTTCGTTATTGGCAAGGCGTGCAATGCAAAAGTTGACGCGGGGCCGGAAATTGCGTGTTCTAGGGCCTGCCGCGTTTAAGCAAATTCAAGGGGCCGGGCGGTTTCCTGAATTCAATTCAACGCGACATGCTCCAGGACGAGCAACTCAGGAAAATGCACCGGGCGATCCGGGAGGGGTGAATGAGGTTTGAATTGTTGAGGGGATGTATCCTGTTGGCGGCATTGTGTGCCGGGGCAGGCGTACCTGCATATGCGGAAAAGGGGGATCTGAAATTCCAGGTTCCCAAATCCGCTCCCCTCCTGCAGGGGAGGACGCTCGATCTGCGGTTCGCCAAATTCGCACAGGGGATCTGGGTCTCTGACCTCGACTATTGTCCGGCGGAGAGCATCGACCGCAGCGCTCCGGGCACGACGCTGGCGATCTATCGCGGCCTTCTGGAAACCCCGGGCCGGATCTGCCAGGTCTATGGCGCGGAGCAAAGCGATGGCAGGACCCAGCGCGCGGCGATCAACTGCCTGTTGTCGGATGGCGGAGAAGCGATAGAACTGGTGACGGTTCAGCCCCGCGGGACGGATGTGCTTATGGTGCAGGAGGGCGAACGTCCTCCGGTCCCGTTCCGGTTCTGCCAGAAGATCATCCCCATCCTGAAGACGCCCACCAACTAAACGTCAAATAGGAATGTGCTCTAGATCTCTGGTCCGGACCACATGTCGGATCGGGCGGGTTTCTTGGGTGTCCGCGATTCCGAGATATGCGTGGTTTCCGGATCCAGGGTACACAGGGCCTCATACTGGCTGAGGAAGATCTGGCCTGTCAGGTGTTTCAGGAACTCCGTGTCCCTCAGCCTGTCCATCACCGGACCCTTCACCTCCGACAGGTGGAAGGTGACGCCGGAATCCGACAGACGGTGATTGATTTCCTCGAGACTTTCCAGCGCACTGGCGTCGATCTCGTTCACCGCCGTACACATCAGCACCACATGTTCGATGTTTTCCCGTTCCGCGACCAGGGCGTAGATCCGGTCTTCCAGAAACCGGGAATTGGCGAAGAACAGGCTTTCATCCACACGCAGGGAAAGAACACGGTCCCCGGTCACCACGGTGTGCCTGTCGATATTGCGGAAATGCTCGCTCCCCGGCACGATGCCGACAATCGCCATGTGCGGCCGGCTGCTGCGGTAAAGATAAAGCGCGATGGACAGGGCAACCCCGGAGACCACACCCTGTTCGACGCCGAAAAACAGCGTGATCAGGATTGTCGCCGCCATGGCGGCGAAATCGCTCTTCGAATAGAGAAAGGTGCGCTTGACCGCGCCCAGGTCCACCAGCGACAGCACCGCCACGATGATCGTCGCCGCAAGCGTTGCCTGCGGCAGATGGGTCAGCAGCGGGGTCAGGAAAAGCGTGGCCATGGCGATGCCGACCGCCGTGAAGGCACCCGCCGCCGGGGTGGCGGCACCGGCGTCGAAATTGACGACAGACCGGGCGAAGCCGCCGGTAACCGGGTAGCCGCCGGAAATGGCCGAGGCGATGTTCGAGGCCCCGAGGCCGATCAGCTCCTGGTCCGGGACGATCCGCTGGCGCTTCTTGGCGGCCAGGGTCTGGGCGACGGAAACCGATTCCACGAAGCCGATCACGGAGATCAGCAGCGCGGGGCCGGCCAGCGCCAGCCAGAGCTCGCTGTCGAAGGACGGCAGTTGCGGCATCGGCAGGCCGGAGGGTATGTCCCCGACGACCCGCACCCCCCGTCCGCCCAAGTCGAACAGCGCGGCGATGATCGTGGTCACGGCAACGGCGGCCACCGGACCCGCCTTGGTCAGGATATCGGCGAAAAAGGGTTTGAGGCCGAGGCCCAGCAGCAGCTTTTTCAGGCCCTTGCGCACCCAGAACAGGAACACCGTGGCGGAGCCGCCGATGGCGAAGGTGATCCAGTTGATCTGGTCCAGATTGCCGCCGATGGACACCAGGATATCGTAAAGCGTATGCCCTTGCGCGGGAACGCCGAGAATATGCTTGAGCTGACTGGAGGCGATCAGCAGGCCCGAGGCGGTGATGAAGCCGGATATCACCGGATGGCTCAGCAGACTGGCGAGAAAGCCGAGCCGGAAGAGCCCCATGGCGACCAGCATCAGACCGGACAGGAAGGCCAGCACGATCGCCGCGCCCAGATATTCCGGGGTGCCCTGCTGGGCGAATTCGCCGACGGCGGAGGCCGTCAGCAGCGACACGACCGCGACTGGACCGACCGCCAGCGCCCGGCTGGTGCCGAAGATCGTGTAGGCCACCAGGGGCAGGATGGAGGCATAAAGCCCGACTTCCGGCGGCAGACCGGCCAGCAGCGCATAGGCGAGCGATTGCGGGATCAGCATGATCGTCACGATGATCGCCGCGACCAGATCGCTGGTCGCCGTTTCCTTGTCGTACTCTCTCCCCCAGTCAAGAATGGGGAAATAGCGTTGAAACGATTTCATGAGCTTGAACTTTTTCACTGAAGGAAAACGGGGCCTGATCGTGCGAAATCTTCGGTTCGGGTCAGTTTGGCCAAGCGTAATGCAAGCCGCGAAGGGAGAGCCACAGGTTTCTCAGGTGGCGACAAGCTTGGTTGAAGTTCCCGCCCCTTGCCGACCCGGACTTTCGCTTGGTTGCAGCCGGGAGGACAAGGGGCGGGAACCCGTCCCGGTCGGGGCGTAGCCGGGACGGGCAGAGACGGGAGCCGGCGGGGCCGGGCAATTATGACGCCGAGATCTTTTCGGGTTTCGCCAGCCATTCCCGGCCGCGCAGCATGGCGCGCCAGTAGATGGGCGGCAGGAGGCGTTCCTTGAGGAACCAGGCAGCCCGCGTTGGCCTGGTCCCGTCCACCAGCCAACGCGGGAAGCTCGGCAACAGCGTTCCGCCGTAGCCGAATTCGGCAAGGACGATCTTGCCGCGCTCCACGGTGAGCGGACAGGATCCGTAACCGTCATACAGCGCCGTGGCACTGTGACCGCGAATGTCGGACACGATATTCTGTGCGACAACAGGGGCCTGCTTGCGCGCGGCGGCAGCGGTCTTGGCGTTGGGGGCGTTCATCACATCGCCCAGCGACCAGATGTTGTCATAGGTCTTGTGACGCAGGGTGGACTGGTCCACATCGACCCAGCCGGCGGCGTCGGCAAGGGGCGAGACGCGGATGAAATCCGGCGCCGTCTGGGGCGGGGTCACATGGATCATGTCGAAACCGACCTCGACCTGGCGGGCCTCCTTCTCCGGTTCCCTGACCTCGAAGACCGCCTTTTTCGCCGGCCCGTCGATGGAAACCAGATTGTGGAAGAAATTCAGGTCGATACCGTAGCGCTCCACGTAATCCATCAGCGCCGGGACGTAGTCCTTGACCCCGAACAGGACACCGCCCGCATTCATGAACTGGATGTCGATATTGCCGAGCCGGCCGGTTCTGCGCCAGTGATCGGCGGACAGATACATGGCCTTCTGTGGCGCGCCGGCGCATTTGATCGGCATTGGCGGCTGCGTGAACAGCGCCCGTCCGCCCTGCATGTCCTGCACGAGCTGCCACGTATAGGGGGCCAGGTCGTAACGGTAGTTGGAGGTCACGCCGTTCTTGCCCAGGGTCTCCACAAGTCCCTCGACACGGTGCCAGTCGAGTTTCAGTCCCGGACACACCACCAGGCGTCCGTATTTGACCACCCGGCAGCCGTCCAGAATGACGGCATTGTCCTTCGGTTCGAAAGCGGCGACCGCCGACTTCAGCCAGTGCACGCCCTTGGGGAGGAGCGACGCCATGGTCTTGGCCGTGTCCGCGGCGTCGAAGATGCCGCCGCCGACCATGGTCCAGCCCGGCTGGTAATAATGCACGTCCGCCGGATCGATGAGGGCGATGTTGAGGTCGGACTTGCGTGCCAGCAGGCTGGAGGCGACCGAAATGCCGGCCGCGCCGCCGCCGACGATCACGACGTCGTAGCGGGCGTCTTCGGCCGAGTCGGTCGGTGTACGCCCGCCGTTGGCGATCCGGCGCACCACGCCCGCCATGTCGTATCCGGCGGCTCTGGTCTGGGACAGGATATCCGCCAGAGGCTGTTTTTCCGCCTGGGAGAGGGACCAGAGCGTTGCCGAGCGCGTACCGGTCCGGCAATAGGCCAGTACCGGCTTTGGCAGTGTTTCCATGAGGTCGTTGAAGGCCGTCGCGTCCTCGTCCCGCACCTTGCCGGCGACAATGGGCAGATACCGGACTTCAATACCGTGCTTCCTGGCCTCCGCTTCGATTTCCTCGAAAGTGGGCTGGTCCGCGCCTTCCCCGTCCGGCCGGTTGCAGATGACGGAGCGGAATCCCTGCCGGGCGATATCCGCCAGCTCTTCGGGGCGGATCTGGGGGGACACGAATATTTGTGAGTTGATTGGCTTGATGGTCACAGCCGTTGCCTCCCGGCGGGTTCGGTCGCCGGATCGGACCCGGACGCCTCCGCTCCTGCACCTTTCGGCGCATGGGAGCGGAGGAGCCTTCCTCCCGATCCTGGCGGATGTTCAGGGACTGTCGGCGTCAGAGGGCGTTTACCGGCACCTTCAGGAAGGTCTTGCCGCTTTCGTCGGCGGGCGGCATCTTGCCGCCGCGCATGTTCACCTGCAGCGAGGGAATGATCAGCCGCGGCATGTCCAGCTGGGCGTCGCGTTCGGTACGGAACTTGACGAAGTCCTCCTTCGTCTTGCCGCCGCCGACGTGGATATTGTGTTCCTTTTCCGCGCCGACCGTGGTTTCCCAGGCGATGTCGCGGCCGTTGGGGCCGTAGTCGTGGCACATGAACAGGCGCATCTCGTCCGGCAGGGCGAGCACCTTCTGGATGGAATCGTAGAGGGTGGCGGCGTCGCCACCGGGGAAGTCGGCGCGGGCCGAGCCACCATCGGGCATGAACAGGGTGTCGCCGACAAAGGCGGCATCGCCGACCACATGCACCATGCAGGCGGGGGTGTGGCCGGGAGTATAAATGGCAAAGGCCGTCATGCCGCCGATCTGGTAGGTGTCTCCGTCCTTGAACAGCCGGTCGAACTGGCTGCCGTCGCGCTGGAACTCGGTGCCTTCGTTGAAGACCTTTCCGAAGGTGTCCTGAACCACGGTGATCTTGTCACCGATGCCCAGCTTGCCGCCGAGCTTCTGCTGGATATAGGGCGCGGCGGACAGATGATCTGCGTGAACATGGGTTTCGATCAGCCATTCGACCTCGAGGCCCTTGGCCTTGATGTGGGCGATGATGGCGTCGGCATGATCGTAGGTGATGCGGCCCGCCGCGTAGTCGATGTCCATGACGCTGTCGATAACCGCGCAGGCATTGGACTCCGGATCCTTGACCACATAGCTGATCGTGTTGGTCGCCGGGTCGAAGAATGCTTTGACATCCGGTTTTACGGTCATGTCGACCGGGTAATTCGAACTGCTCATTGCTCTCTCCGTTGTTGGAGCCGGTCCTGGATTGTAGCCTCAGGCCTCGGCCGCTGTCTTGCGATAGCTCAATTGGATCATCCATCTTGCGGCCAGAATGCCGGCCAGAATGGCCGCTCCGGTCACGATGGGGGCCGTTCCCAGTCCGAGGACCGGGACCAGTCCGCCCGGGCAGAAGCCGGTCAGTGCCCAGCCGGTTCCGAAAACGACGGATCCGCCGATGAGCCTGACGTCCAGGTCCGTCTTCGTGGGCAGGCTGAAGGCATTTGCCAGCAGAGGCCGGCCCATGCGGAAGACCAGACTGTAGCCGATGGCGGTCACCACCAGGGCGCCGCCCATCACGAAGGCAAGGCTCGGGTCCCAGGTGCCGGCGATGTCGAAGAAATTCAGGACCTTGGCCGGGTTTCCCATGCCGGAGATCAGGATGCCGCAGCCGAACACAAGGCCAAAGACGAATGCGAGAAGAGGTTTCATGTGATCAGCCTCCGAAAACATGACGGGTCAGGAATACGGTGATCACGGCCGCCGACATGAAGGTGAGGGTGGCGACGATCGAGCGGGCCGACAGACGGGATATCCCGCACACCCCGTGGCCGCTCGTGCAGCCGGAGGCATAAGTCGTGCCGAGTCCGGTCAGGAAGCCGCCGACCAGGAGAAGGGGCGTGGGCGAGGGCACGGAGATTTCCGGCATCCGGCCGGTCAGCGCCAGAAGGACCAGCGGGCTGACGACCATGCCGGCGAGAAAGGCGGCGCGCCAGGCCCAGTCCGAATTGACATGCGTGCTCAGGAAGCCGCTCAGAATGCCGTTGATGCCGGCAATCCGTCCATGCACGGCCATCAGGGCGACGGCGGCCAGTCCGATCAGCATTCCGCCCGAGAAACTGAGGAGAGGTGTGAATTCGGTCATCTTGAGCCTCTTATTACGATATATTCGAATATATGAATATAGAAGAGGATTTCAAGCATAATCTGCCGTCGTGCATGCGGCAGAGTCCCGCTGCACCCGGCGGCAGGACAGGCGGGCGGGAAATCCCGGCCGCCGCAGCCCCTATTGGGCCGGTGCGGGAGTGGGCGGAGCTGGTGTCTCGCGGGCGGTAGCGGGAGCCCCGGGGCCGGCAGCAAGCACGACCCGGGTGCCATTGCCACGGGTGCGGGTCACCGCGCCGGGCATCAGCAGGGCAGGATTGTCCGCCGGATCGGGAACATGAACATTGGTTCTGGGACCGGAAAACTCGCCCATCGGCCGCAGGATGTTTTCATGGACGACGCTGCCGAGATACAGCGGCAACAGTCTCCCGGTCTTCAGGATTTCATAGCGGCTGGGCCACAGGCGCAGCACCCATCGGCCGCCGTCGCGATTGTCCGGGTCCCTGCGGATGAGCACGAGGGCGGGCTGACGCCCGTTCTGGGTGCGGGGCATAATGGGCAGGGAATCGGGCGATGTCTCGCCCTCCACGAAGCCGGTTGCCGTCGACAGCGACCATTCCGGAGGCTGCTGCCAGCCCCCCTCGCCGGTGATCTGCGCGAACCGCTCCAGCGACCCGGCATACTGGATGACAAGCGGTTCCTCGGTGTCGCCATTGAGCTCGATCCGCTGCGCGGGCAGCAGACGCCAGCCCCCGTCGGCCCATCCGGACGTCGTCAGCACTTCCTTGTTCGAACGCGGCTCATAGGTTCGCAGGGCATGCTGGTAGCTTTGCGCAAGATGCCAGCCGCCGAAGATGCCAAGGGTCAGGATGGCAATGGCGGCAACCGACGCCCGTCCGATTTTCTCGTTGTGGATGGGACCGAAGACGAAGGCGAAGGCGGAGACCATCGCCGTTCCGAAAAGGAGACCCGCCAGCACATCCGACATCCAGTGGGCGCCCAGATAGACGCGGGAAAAGCCGATGGCGATCACCAGCGTCGTTGCCACAGTGAAGATGCTCGCCTTGGCCCAGCGATTGAGGTCGTGGGCAATCAGCACCGCGCAGATCCCGTAGAGGACGGTGTTCAGCGTCGCATGACCGCTGGGGAAACTGTAGGCGTCCGCTCCGGCGTAAAGCTCGATCGGCCGCGAGCGGTGCAGCAGCAGCTTGAACAGCGGCACGAAAAGCGCCGTACCGGCCATGGCGATGACGAACCCCGTCCCGCGTCTCCAGGCCTTGCGCAGGAAGAGATAGGCGGCAACCGCCACCGTTACCGCCGTCACGACGATTCCGTCGCCCAGGGTGGTCAGGAAGACCATGATCCGGTCGCCGAGCGGCGTGCGCAGGCTGTCGAACAGGTTCATGATCGCAAGGTCCGCGCGGACCATCGGCTCGCCCGGCGCGACTTCGCCGACCACCCAGAAAAAGGCCGGTGTGGAGATCAGCAGCAGCAGCGCGGAGGCGAGCATGCCCACGGAGCGCGGGTGCGCGGGATCGAAATTGCACGCGATCCATTGCGAGATCCGGCCCGGCCGCCTGGCGAACCAGGCGACGGTGGCCGCATGGGCATTGGGAAACAGCGGCAGGATGATGAGGATCAGCCAGCGGCCGAGCATCACGGTCAGGAAGATGATGAACAGCAGCGCGCCGAGAACCAGTGCGAGGCGTCCGCTGATCTGGCCGATGGCACCGAGGGCGGAACCGGCAAGAATGCCCGGCCCCAGATGGGCGACGGTCCAGGCGAGGGCGGACGTGATGTTGACGACCGAAAAGCGCGAGAAATTCATGCCGGCCATGCCGGCGATGCCGGGAACGACAGATTTGACCCCCGGCACGAAACGTCCGAAGAACACGCTCTTGCCGCCATGCCGGGCGAAGAACCTTTCGCCGCTTTCGATCATGTGGGCGTATTTGCGCAGCGGCCACATGCTCTTGATCTTGTCCTTGAACGCATAGCCGATCCAGTAGGAGATCGCATCGCCCGTCGTGGCGCCCAGCGTGGTCCAGATGAACACCGGCATCAGGTCCAGCTTGCCGAGGCCCACAAGGGTTCCCGCACCGACCAGCACCACCGTGGACGGCACGAACAGGCCGATGATGAAGAGCGCTTCGCCCATTGCGGCCAGAAAACAGATGAGCCCTGCCAGCGACGGGTTGTCGGCGATGAAGGTCAGGACAGGATCGAAATATTCGGTCACGGACGTCAGTCGGTTGATGAAAAAGGCGTTTCCAGGATCAGTTGCCGGGCGGTTAGATCGCCTCTCTGATTCGAATATGCTTCATATAAAGGTGTATCCTTCCATCCAATAGCGAAAAAACGGTTTCTCCTGATCCGAAGCTGTTTAACAATGACGGGACCACTGGGCCCCATGGAGGTTTTTATGTTTGAATCGGCCAAATTGCCGCAGAAAATGAACAAGAAGACCTTCAAGAAACTGGAGCCGGAGCTCCGGGAAGCCCTGCTGGCGGCGCAATTGCCGATGATCGAGAACAAGCCGTTTTCAACCCTGATCCTGGTGGACGGCCTCGACGGCGCGGGCAAGGGCGAGGCCGTTGCCAGGCTCTACGGGTGGATGGACGCCCGTCATCTCGTCTGCAATGCCTATGGCGAGCCGCTGGACGAAGCCCGCCGGCGCCCGCCGCTGTGGCGCTACTGGCGGGACCTGCCGGCCAAGGGCGACACGGCGATCGTCTTCGGCAGCTGGTATCAGTCGGTTCTCAGGGACTGGATCTACAAGAAGATCGATGAAGACGCCTTCGAAAAGATGCTGGTCCGCATCCGCCGCTTCGAGGAAATGCTGGCCAATGAAGACGTATTGATCCTGAAATTCTGGTTCGTCCTGCCCAGGGAGGTGCAGGAGGAGCGGCTGAAACAGATCAAGAAGAAACACGCGGCCCGTCATGTGCTTGCGGACTGGGCCGCCCTGAAGCACCACAAGAAGGCCAGCGAGGCAGGCGAGAAGATCATTCTTGAAACCAGCAAGGGATTTGCCCCCTGGTTCGTCATCCCCTCGCAGGACCCCGAATACCGCGACGCCGCACTCGCCCAGACCGTGGCTTCCGCCATGAAGCTGAAGCTGAACGAGGGCGAGACCCATTCCGTTTCCGCCCCGCCCGTTGTCGGTGGCCTGCAGAAGGAAACCGCGGTCGACATGATCGACCTGACCGAGAAACTGGACAAGGCCGAATACGAAAAGCAGCGGGACAGATACCAGAAGATACTGTCCGAACTTTCCGACCGCAAATCCATGTCCAAGACCGGCGTCGTTCTGGTGTTCCAGGGCAATGATGCCGCCGGAAAGGGCGGTGCCATCCGAAGGGTGATCCGGCCGCTCGATCCGCGCATCTACAAGGTTCATCCGATTTCTGCGCCGACCGACGAGGAGAACGCCCGGCCCTATCTGTGGCGCTTCTGGCGCCGGGTTCCCCCCAAGGGGCATTTCGCGATCTTCGACCGGTCCTGGTACGAGCGTGTGCTGGTCGAGCGGGTGGAAGGCTATGCCGGGCACGAGGACTGGCTGCGGGCCTATAACGAGATCAACGAGTTCGAACAGGAACTGACGGATTTCGGCTATATCGTCTGCAAGTTCTGGCTGGCGATTTCCGAGGAAGAACAGCTGCGCCGCTTCAAGGCGCGCGAAGACACCGCCTACAAGCAGCACAAGATCACCGACGATGACTGGCGCAACCGTCTCAAATGGGATCAGTACGCGATCGCTGCAGGGGACATGATCGACCGGACCTCGACGAATTACGCGCCCTGGACACTGGTTTCCGCCGAAAACAAGAAACATGCCCGCATCAAGGTCCTCAGGACGATCTGCGAGAGCCTGGAGGAACGGCTCTGAAACCGGCATTGCGGCCATAGCCCGGAGAGCGGCCGGATCGCTCAGGCCGGAATGCTGTGGAAGTCGCTGTAGAGCGTGCGCGCGGTCTTCACCAGGTCGCGCGACATGTGCTTGCAGATGGCACTTGCATTGATGAGCGTGGCGCCTTCCGCGGACGTGATCTTCCGGCTGCGGATCAGGTCGTCCACTTCGTGGAAGATCTTGTGGTCGAGGAAATCCGCATCCCGGCGCAATGCCTTGAACGCGTCCCGGGTCCGCAGCTCCGGGGCCTGGCTGAAGAGCTCGAAAAGCGCGCGCAGCAGCTTTCCGATCACCAAACGGATAGAATCCATTTCCTGAAGGAATTCCGGGCTTTTGTCGTCGGCATTGCGGCTCGCGATCATGTTGAGAACGGCGCTGTTCTTGACGATGTCCAGCATCCGGCGGTCGGCGAGCCTGATGATCTGGATCTGGTGTTCCTGGGCCTCGGACAGGCTGTGATTGGCGAGAATTTCCGACGAATAACGGATCATTTCCTCGAAAAGCGGTTCGATCCGGCTCAGAAAATACGCCTGCGTGTCATAGGGCTGAATGGGGCCTGCCTGCCGGAGCCAGGCCTCGAAGGGAAGCTTCGACTGTATCTGCCGACGCGACAGGGAAAGACTGTGCGCGACGCTTTCGAACAGGGCATTGTTGAACAGCCTCCGGGATTCCTTCAGGAAGGCGTCGACCGCCGTTTCGGGATATTTGATCGCCGATGCGGTGAGATATTTCGGCACCGCGAATTCCACTCCCGGATCGGGTTTTTCCGGAATGATGCGCGTCACCAGGGCCGCTATCCGGGAGACAAAGCCGATCTGCAGCGAGACATTCAGGATGTTGAAAATGCTGTGAAACAGGGCGAGGCCGAGCGGAATGGCTGCCGGGTCCTCGAGGGGCGATCCGCCTCCGCCCCGGATGACGAGTTCGTTCACCAGACCTGTCAGCGGCCCGAGAAGTGTCAGCGCCCAGATCACGCCGATGACATTGACGAAAAAATGCGCAAGGGCGGCCCGTCTGGCATTGGCGTTGGCCACCAGCGCAGCGAGGTTGGCGGTGATGGTGGTGCCGATATTCTCTCCCAGGATGATCGCGGTGGCCGCCTCGAACGGCAACCAGCCCTGGCTTGCCGCCACAATGGTGATCGCCATCGTCGCGCTGGAGGACTGAAGGCCGACGGTCAGGATGGTGCCGATCAGCAGAAACAGCAGCGTCGAGAAGAAACCATAGCCGGAGACGGTTTCGATGAAGGTGTAGACGGCAGGATTGTTTTGCAGATCCGGCACTGCGTCCTTCATGAACTCCAGGCCGATGAACAGCAGCCCGAAGCCGATGACGATGCCGCCCCATTTGCGCGCCTGGCCGCCCGGCGCGGAAAACAGCGCGAAACCGACCGCCATCATCGGCACGGCGATGGCGGTCATGGACAGGCCGAAGCCGAGAAGGGCGATCAGCCAGGCGGTGAATGTGGTGCCTATGTTGGCGCCCATGATGACCGGGATGGCACCGGTGAGCGGCAGCAGGCCCGCATTGACGAAGCTGACGACCATCACGGTTGTCGCCGAGGAGGACTGGATGACACAGGTTATGAAGACGCCGATGGAAAGCGCCTTGAAACGATTGGAGGTCAAGTCGCCGAGCGTGGTCCTGAGACTTCGCCCGGCAAGCTCCGACAGGGCATCGCTCATGACCTTCATTCCGTAAAGGAACAGTCCGAGCGCGCCGGCCAGGTTCAGCAGGATCGTCATGTGTCACCCGTGTTCAGCGGATGGCGGCTTCTACCACGGCAGCGAATGTCGCGATATGTCAAATGGCTTCGGCCAGATAATCCATGGCGGCCTGAACACCGCCCCGCCCGTGCGGGATACCCAGCCTGGTCAGGCCGAGCTCGATCGCCGCCAGCGTACCGAGCAGCATGACGGCGTTCACATGGCCCATATGGGCGATCCGGATGCCCTTGCCGGACAGGGCGCCGATGGCCCCGCCGATGGTGACGCCGCAGACTTCCTTGGTGAAGTTCCGCAGGGCGGCCACGTCGCCGTCCTCGAGGCGGACCACGGTGACGCTGTTGGAGCGGGCATGCGCATCGGAGATGCTGAAGTCGAGCGCACCAGCCCGGGACCATTCCGTGACAGCCCGCCGGGTCGCCTCGGCCAGCAGCGCGTGCCGGTGCCAGACCTTCTCCAGGCCTTCCTCGAACAGGAGTTCCAGGGCTCTGCGGAAAGCGAAAAGCAGGTGCTCGGGGGGCGTGCCGCAGTATTTCTGGTAATGTTCGGGACCCTGGCGGAAAGTCCAGTCCGTGTAATTGGTCCTCAGATCGGCGGTTTCGTGCGCCTTGTCCGCCCTGGGGCCCGCCGCCACGAAGGCAAGGCCGGGAGGGCACATCAGCCCCTTCTGTGAGCCGGTCAGCGCCACGTCGACCCCCCAGGCATCCATTTCGAAGGGCATGCAGCCAAGCGAGGCGATCGTGTCGACCATGAAGAGCGCCGGGTGGCCGGCCGCGTCGATGGCTTTGCGAAGCGCGGCGATATCGTTCCAGACGCCCGAGGCCGTATCGACCTGGACGACCAGGACTGCGGCGATCTCGTGGGCGCTGTCCTGTCTGAGCCGTGCTTCCAGCCGCGCGGGATCGACGCCCTTGTCCCATTGGCCGGGCAGGACCTCGACCTGAAGACCGGCGATGCCGCCCGCCTCGCCCCAGCCAAGCGCGAAGCGGCCCGATTCCAGCACCAGAACCTTGTCGTTGCGTTTCAGCGTGTTGCACAGCGCCGCGTCCCAGGCGCCATGGCCGTTCGCCGCGTAGATATAGGTCCTGCCCTCCGTGCGGAACAATCGTCTGAGGCTGTCGATGCAGAATTCGGTGGTTTCCAGCAGCGGTCCCTCGTAGATATCGACCGCGGGCCGGTGCATCGCCCTCAGGACTTCATCCGGGACATTGGTAGGTCCCGGGATCATCAAAAACTCTTTGCCATTGCGAAGGGACATGGCGGGTTCCTTGTTCGAAGTTCGGGTCCGGAGCTGGAAGGATGGATCGGCAAGGGCTGCCGCGGGAATGTTCAACCGGAAAATTGCCTGCCACGGCAATTCCGTCAAGCGGGGAAAGCGGATTGTCGGCTTTCGCAGACCGGTCGGCTGACGAGGATCTCGGGGAAAAAGTTAACGCAGGGGCAGAATTTAAGGTGGTTGAGATCGGGATTGCAGCCCAGGGTTAATATTGGATAGGGAATTGATTTACATGGTGAAAACTACGCATCCTGACGAAGGTATGCATTGCCGTATTCCTAAAAAAATAAGAAAATGTCTTGTTTCCGTTAAGTAAATTCTTCAAGTTGAGTACCGGTCAACTCGGTCGGTTAGGTGTTGCAACATGATCCTGGTTGAAGAAGGACAAAGTCCGCTCATTCTCTGTCTGCCGCACAGCGGAACGGAAATCCCGAATGCTGTGCTCAATCGGCTGAACGCAACGGGGCGGCTTCAGACCGATTTGGCGTGGCGCCTCGAACGTGTGTTCGGATTTCACGGAGATCTGGATGCGACATTGGTGCGCTCCTCGATTTCCCGATATGTCATCGACGTGGACAAGAGCCCCAGTACGCCGGTCAGCGCGGCCTGGGATCCGGCGGCCGCTCTATGCCCGGCCACCACAATTGACGGCAAGAAAATCTATCAGGACGGCGAGGAGCCGGGGCCGACGGAGGTCGAGCAGCGCTCGCTTCTTTTCTTCATGCCGTTTCACCGGGCCCTGCGCAAGCAGATCGACCGGCTGCAGCGCTCGCACCGCAATGTCGTGATCATTGACTGTCAGTCCATGCGCTCGCACATCAAGGGAGTGACGGATACCGGATTGCCTCTGGTCAGCATAGGCAGCGCCGGGGGAACCTCCTGTGATCCGGACCTTCGCAATCTCCTCGTCGGAACGTTCCGGGGCCGCGAGGACTATTCGGTCGGTGGGGACGAATATGCCAAGGGTGGCTTTATCTCCGAGTCCTACGGCCAGCCGGACCGGGGCATCCATGTGGTGACCCTGCTTCTGGCGCAGCGTTCCTATCTGCGCCATGAATCCCCTCCCTTCGAGCCGGACAAGAGCAGGCTCGCGCGGTTGAGCGCGGATCTTGCCGAAGCGATGGCCGGTGTGGTCGACTGGGCCGGGCGTTCGGAAGACGCTACAGGCGTGGCGGCGTCATCGCGGAGCGAAACGATGCCGGAATCCGGCATGCCGGAAAAGGGTGCCGTTCAGCGGAAGGCGCGGGTAGGGGCCGCCACAGCGGATCGCGCAGCGGAGATCGTTCCCGTCGATCCCATGATCCTGCCGAAAGTGTCCGGAGCCCGGATGGCGGATGTGGACGAAATTCCGGTCACACCGCTGCTTGTTGCCGAATAGCGGTCAGACGACGTTTTTCTCAAGGATCGGCCTTTGCGCCGCCAGCCTGTCGACCGACAGCGGCGACAGGTCCAGGCTCTGATAGGTGCCCGTTGTGATGAGTTCCGCCAGTCCCCGGCCGACGGCCGGCGACTGCTGCAGCCCGTGGCCGGAAAATCCCAGCGCCAGATAGAAGCCCTCCAGACCGGGAACCGCGCCGATGAAGGCGTTGTGGTCGAAGAGGTTCATGTCGTAGGTGCCTGCCCAGGACGGTCCCGGACGGATGGCCTCGAAAGCGGGGATCCGGGCGGCAAGAGCCGGCCATATGTGTTCTTCGAAAAGGTCATGATCGACTTCGAAATCGGAACAGTCCGTATCCCGGTCAGCAGGCGGTGCCGATCCGCAGATATAGCCTGTCCCTTCCGGGCGCACATAGGTGCCGGTCGGGTCGACCAGCAAGGGGAAACGGTCCAGCTTTTCGCGGCAGTCGAAGGTGAAGACGCAGCGTTTGCGGGGCACGACCGGCACCTCCAGCCCGGCCTGCCGGCAGATTTCCGTACCTCCGGACGCGCCGGCGCAATTGACGACGACGGGTGCCGTCACACTGTCGCCGTTCGACAGCCTCACGCGCCAGCCACCGGCTCCGTCCGCTTCCACCGAGGCTTTCGCCGAAACATATTCGACCCCCAGCGCACGGGCCTTCTTGCGGAAGGCCTGCATCAGGCCGTAGCCGTCGAACCAGCCTTCCCCGGTCCGTCCGTGACAGCCCGCGGCAAGATCGGCGACCTCCAGCCAGGGGAATTTCTGCTTCAGCTTCGCCGCATCGTACATGCCGATATCCGCGCCGAGCTCCTGCTGCAGCCGGTGGTTTCGTTCAAGAATTCCCACTTTGTCCGGCGTTGCCAGAAAGAGATAGCCACCCTCATGCAGGTCGATGACGGGGCGCTCCCCGTTCACGGCGAGCGCGGCGCCGATTTCCCTCAGGAACCGGATGCCATACAGGGAGATCTCGATATTGATGGCGGTGGAAAACTGTTGCCGGATGGAGGCTGCCGAGCGGGCGGAAGCGCAGGTTTCATAGGCGGGGTCGGCTTCAACGACGACAATGCGGCCGGTGAAATCGTCCCGGCCGGCAAGATGGCAGGCGACGGACGCGCCCATGACGGCACCTCCGATGATGACGACATCCGCTGTCCTGTCCTTCATGCACCCTCCCTGAAGCCACCGGCGCTCACGGGAACGCCGGCAAGTTGATCTGACCGCAGGGCCGGAACCCGGTCAGTCCTGTGGCAAGCGCGCGGATCAGAAGAACGCCTGCAGGCCGGTCTGAGCGCGGCCGAGGATCAGCGCATGAACGTCATGCGTGCCTTCATAGGTGTTGACCGTTTCCAGGTTCTGGGCGTGCCGCATGACGTGGTACTCCTCCTGGATACCGTTGCCGCCATGCATGTCGCGAGACTGGCGGGCGATATCCAGCGCCTTGCCGCAATTGTTGCGCTTGATCAGCGAGATCATTTCCGGAGAGGCCCGGCCGGCGTCGAAGAGCTGACCGACCCGCAGGGCGGCCTGCAATCCGAGGGTGATCTCGGTCTGCATGTCGGCAAGTTTCTTCTGGAAGAGCTGGGTCTGCGCCAGTGGGCGTCCGAACTGCTCGCGGTCGATGCCGTACTGGCGGGCCCGCATCCAGCAGTCTTCCGCCGCTCCCATGGAACCCCAGGCAATGCCGTAGCGGGCGCGGTTGAGGCAGCCGAACGGTCCCTTGAGACCGGAGACATTCGGCAGCAGCGCATCCTCGCCAACCTCGACGCGGTCCATGACGATTTCACCGGTGATCGAGGCGCGCAGGGAAAGCTTGCCGCCGATCTTCGGCGCGCTGAGGCCCTTCATGCCCTTTTCGAGCACGAAGCCGCGAATGGCGCCGTCATGGGCCTCCGATTTCGCCCAGACCACGAACACATCCGCGATCGGCGCATTGGAGATCCACATTTTCGAACCGGTCAGCCTGTAGCCGCCGTCGATTTTCTCCGCGCGGGTCCGCATTCCCGCCGGGTCCGAGCCCGCATCCGGTTCGGTGAGCCCGAAGCAGCCGACGAATTCGCCGGTGGCAAGTTTCGGCAGGAACTTCTGCCGCTGCTCTTCCGATCCGTAGGCATAGATCGGATACATGACCAGGGAGGACTGCACGCTCATCATCGACCGGTAGCCGGAATCGACGCGCTCGATTTCCCGGGCGACGACGCCATAGGCGACATAGGAGGCGCCCGCACAGCCGTAATCTTCCGGCAGGGTGACGCCCAGCAGGCCGAGGGCACCCATTTCGTTGAAGATCTCCCGGTCGGTCTTTTCCTCCCGGTAGGCTTCGATGACACGCGGCTGCAGCTTTTCCTGCGCATAGGCGCGGGCGGTATCCTGAATCAGCTGTTCGTCTTCCTTGAGCTGATCGCGCAGGTGGAACGGATCTTCCCAGTCGAATGTACCGCCACCGGAGGGCGAGGACTTAACGGATGCCGGAGCGTTCATGATATCTCTCCC
Organism: Labrenzia sp. 011; assembly: GCF_003075075.1. Classification (GTDB taxonomy): domain Bacteria; phylum Pseudomonadota; class Alphaproteobacteria; order Rhizobiales; family Stappiaceae; genus Roseibium. Next base: position 151,944 of record NZ_QCYM01000005.1, read on the forward strand.
GGGCCGGTCGCTGCAGCCCATGTTTTCGGCCTGTCACCAGCCGGGATCATTCTATACACTCCAGTCTTGCCGCAATTTCATTTGCGGAAAAGCGAAAGCTGCTCCATCATTCATGACAAAATGGAATGAAGTGGAGGAAAATGCGTGCGACGCGCCTTTGTCCCGCCGGCGGACACCCTGATCGCTTTCGAATGCGCGGCCCGCCATTTGAGTTTCACGCGGGCGGCCGAGGAACTGCATCTCACTCAGGGAGCGGTCTCCAAACAGGTCCGTCATCTGGAAGACCGGCTCGGCGTCGAGCTGTTTCGCCGGGTGCGCCAGCGAATCGTCCTGACCGACGCCGGGCGGATCTATCTTCACGACATCCGCGGCGCGCTGGAGCACATGACCGCCGCCACCCGTCAGGTGATGTCCTATGCCGGCAGCGCCGACGTTCTGAACCTGGCCGTTCTGCCGACCTTCGGCACCCGCTGGCTGGCGCCGCGCCTGGCGGAGTTCGCCCGCCGTTACCCGGATGCGGGACTGAATCTGAGTGTGCGTCTGCAACCGTTCGATTTCCAGGAAGAACCTTTCGACGGAGCCATTCATCACGGCGATCCCGTGTGGGCCGGAGCCATTGCGGAACGATTGTTCGATGAAGAGGTTATTCCTGTATCCTCGCGGGCTTTCAGGGACAGGCACGAGATCCGGGCACCGGCTGATCTGGCGCGCGTGCCGCGCCTGCAACTGGCGACCCGTCCGCTCGCCTGGCGGCAATGGTTCGATCTGGCGGCTGTGGAGACGGACACGGCCTTCCAGGGGGCACGATTCGAGCAGTTCGTGATGATCTCCGAGGCGGCCATTCATCATGCGGGCGCCGCGCTGATCCCCAGGTTCTTCGTGGAAGACGAACTGGCCTCCGGACGCCTCGTTCGCCTGTTCGACCTGTCACTGGAGCAGCAGACGGCCTATTATTTCGTCTATCCGGAGGGCCGGACCATGCGGCCCGTCGTGAGTGCCTTCCGCCAGTGGCTCATGGAAGAGGCCAGAACGGCGCGAACCAGCCGGGAAGCCATGCTGCCCGGCTAGCCATGGGGCACAGGCGGGCATGTGCGTCGCAGCAAAGGGCTCAAGGCGGCCCCGGCGGCGGCAACCTCGGCCGGTTTTGAAACATGACAACATCCTGCGTTCGCGTGAATGCAGTGCTCTTCAGGGAGAAGCAATTGGACAAGCAGCATTTGCGCCTGCTCCTCAACGGCAAGTCGGCCGCCCGCGCCGACGTGCGCGCTGCCGTGGAGGCGGTGCGCTCAATTGGCCATGACGTGTCCGTACGGGTGACCTACGAGCCCGGAGACATTCCGCGCCTCGTCAGCGAGGCGCTGCGCGATCACGAGCAGATCGACACGCTCGTAAGCGGCGGCGGCGACGGCACCTTGAACGAGGTGGTGGATGCAGCGCTGCATGAGGTCGGCGAGGACGAAAAACTTCCCTTCGCCTTCGCGGTGCTGCCGCTCGGCACGGCCAATGATTTCGCCAGCCAGATCTGTCTGGATCCCGACGACATTCCTTCCTGCCTGCGCTTTGCCGCCGAAGCGGAGGCCAGGCCGACGGATATCGGCAAGGTGAATGGCTGCGTCTTCGTCAACATGGCCACTGGCGGCTTCGGGACCCGTGTGACGTCCGAGACCGACCCGAACCTCAAGAAGGTTCTGGGCGGGGCGGCCTATCTGTTCACCGGTCTGCAGCGCTTTTCCGAGCTGGCCGCCTGTGAAGGCCGGATCAAGGCGGAGGATTTCACCTGGGAAGGCGCGTTCCTTGCGCTGGCTGTCGGCAACGGTCAGCGCGCAGGCGGTGGAATCCGCCTGTGTCCGAAGGCCAGGCTGGATGACGGCTTTCTCGACCTGACCATCCTGCCTTTCCCAAGCTCGGGCCGGGCAATCGACCTGTTGACCATGCTGCTGGAGGGTGGCGCGGAAGGGCTGAACAGCGCTCTCATTGAAAGGAAGGTCCGCAACATCACCATCCAGACGCAGGAAAGCGTGCAGTTCAATCTGGATGGCGAGCCGATGAACGGACAGTCCTGGAACATCGGCATACAGCATCACCGGATTGATTTTCGCCGCTGACGGGCCGGCGGTCTATTTCACCCGCTTCAGCCAGCCGTCCGGAGCTGCGGAAATCATCAGCTTGTCGTTGACGCTCCTGTCGACTTCAAATTCCGGATGCGACGTCAGGAACTCGTGAACGGCGGTCTTGGCATTGTTGCCCGGCGCCCACGGCCGATCCGGAAAGGTGTTCTCCGGCAGATCCTCGATCACCGTATCGAAGACGAGGCAATAGCTGCCCCTGGTCGCCAGCTCCGCATAGGCGTTCAGTTCGGCCAGAACATGGTCGTGAGTGTGATTGCTGTCGAGGCAGACCAGGACCCGTTCATAGCCTTCCGCATGGGCGTGCACCCGCCGGATCATTGCATCTTCGATCGAGGATCCCTCGAACATGTCGATCTTGGACGACATGGGATGAGCCTCGATGGCCTCCCTGTTGTGGGACCTGATGTCGATATCGATCCCGAGCACGCGCCTCCCGGCGGTTTTCGGATCGACGACACCGCCGCTTTCCACGGCATCGCAATAATCCAGCATGGCCAGCAGGGACGCGCTCATGATCAGGGACCCGCCATGGGCGATTCCCGTCTCGATGATCAGGTCCGGCCGGGTTGCCCAGACGAGTTCCTGGAAGACGACCATGTCTGTCGGCAACTGAATGATCGGCCGTCCGCCCCAGGTGAAATTGTACATGTATTTTTCATCGAAGGCGGTCTTCAACCAGTTGCGGGAGAGGGCTTTCCAGTCGTCCCGTCCGCCATAACCGGAAATCCGGGTTTCCCGTTCGATCTCGAATTCCCTGACCGGGTTGGTGTCGTCGTTCATGGGTCAACTCCTGAATGGCTCGCGCTGCCGCCTGCCGCGCGCAGCAGCGAAGGCAGGTCGTCGATGAGGTTTCTCGGCGAGAAATCAAACTCGTTCTGAATTCTTGCTATGTCGATCGCGGGAAGTGCCCTGCGGACGCCGCCGGGCCGGAAGGAACAGCTGTAGCCCGCCCGTGTGACCGCGCCGGCAATGTCGCCATGCCGGGTCGCCCTGCCGCTGGCGACATTGTAGATCCGCTGCCGACCCGATCGCGCGATCCTCTCGGCGAGGGTGGCGACGTCGGTCATGGCAACATAGTCCTTCGAGGACTCGGCGGATTCCAGAAATTCCGCATGCCCTTTCGTTGCCAGATCGCGCAGCAGGGAGCCGAGAAAGGTATTCGGGCTCTGGTCCGCTCCATAGACATTCGACAGACGGATCACGCGGACTGCCGGCTGTTCCATCGCCAGGCACAGGGCCTCTCCCAGCATCTTCGACAGGTCATAGGTCGTGTCGGCGGACGGCGTCACACGGACAGGGCCGGTCTCGCCGGTCTGTGCGGTCTCGGTCGCCTGGCCGTAGATCCGGGTGCTGGAAAAATAGAGAAACGACTCGCAGGAAACCGTTTCCAGCAGCCGCGCCAGAATGCCCGCATGGGCCTCCACGGTAGCAAGCGGATGGTCGCGGAAGTTGCCGGTCAGTCCGACGCAATAGAAGACATGACCCAGATCGCCGGCAAGCGCCGCCAGTTCTGCCCGGCCCGGCGTTGCCACCTCATAGCCCTTGCCCTGCAGGTGCCGGACGATGTTTGCGCCTATGAAACCGCTGGCGCCGAGAACCGTCGCCTTCATTTTCGGATTCCGATCCTGCGCAGGGGATTACCGGCGACAATCGTATAGGCGGGGATCGTCCCCTTCACCACACTGCCCGCGCCGATGACGCACCCGGTATTGACGACCGCGCCGTCCAGAAACACGCAGTTCGCCCCGATCCACACGTCATCGCCGATGGTGATGCCGCCCCGGCTCGGCTGAAAGCCCTGCTCGACAATCAGTCGGTTGCGGTCTTCGAAGGCATGATTGACCGGCGCAAAGGTGCAGTTGGCCGCGATGGCGACATTGTTGCCGATTCTGAGGCCGTTTCCGGTATAGATCACGCAGCCGGAATTGAGGGTGACATTGTCCCCGATCTCGACGTTTCCACTGCCGCCGGCCGGCTTGAATTTGACGAAACTGTCGACAATGGAGCCGGCTCCGATCCGTATGAGGGTGCCGCGCACGCTGTCTTCGATATCGGCCAGTTTCGAGATTCTGGCTGTCGGGTCGATCTCAAGGGTCATGCGCGGGTGTTTCGCTCCTTTCCAGAGAAGTTTGGATGCCGTGGCAGGGTGTTGTCGGATGCAGGGGCCGTCAGGGGGCACCGTCAATCACCCGGACATCGGGAACGAATGTGACGAAGCGGGTGCCGGCGGCGGCCAGATCCGCGTTCTGTTTCGTGATTTCATCGGCGATGTTCCACGGCAGTATGACCAGATAGTCCGGCCGCCGGTCTCTCAGCACTTCGGGCGGGAGGACCGGAATGTGGCTGCCCGGCAGGAATTTTCCCTGCTTTGCCGGTGCCCCGTCGCAAACGAAGGGCAGGAGATCCGGGCCCACGCCTGCGAAGTTCAGCAGCGTGTTGCCCTTGGCCGCCGCCCCGTATCCGGCCACGCTCCTGCCGTCCTTCCTGGCCTGCAGCAGGAATGCGAGGAATTCGTTTTTCACCTGTTCGGCGCGCGGCTGGAAGGAGCGGTAGAACTCGGGCGTTTCCATGCCGCGCCGGCGTTCTTCCGCCAGCAATTTGTCAACGGCGCCGGTTTGCGCATGCGGGCCGTCCTCAAGGCAACCGTGGACCCTCAGGCTGCCGCCATGGGTTGGCAGTTCCTCGACATCGAAAACCCTGAGGCCTGCCGCAGCGAAGATGCGGGAGACCGTGCCCAGCGCCAGATAGGAGAAATGCTCGTGGTAGACCGTGTCGAACTGGCAGTACTCCACCAGGCGCATGAGATGGGGAAACTCCAGGGTCACGACGCCGGCCGGTTTCAGCAGCCGGGCCAGACCGTGCGTAAAGTCATTGATATCCGGAACATGGGCATAGACGTTGTTGCCGATGATGAGGTCGGCCTGTTTTCCGCTCGCCGCAAGTTCTTCGGCCAGGGCCGCACCGAAGAATTCACGCATCACCGGAACCCCGAGGGCTTCCGCCGCCGCGGCGGTGGAGGCGGTCGGTTCGATACCGAGGCAGGGGATCGCGGCCGCGACGAAATTCTTCAGCAGATAGCCGTCGTTCGCGGCGACCTCCACAACGAAGCTGTCCCCGTCCAGGTCGAGCCTGCCGGTGATGTCCCGGCAATAGGTCGCCGCATGCGCGAGCCAGCTTTTCGAGGTCGAGGAGAAATAGGCATAGTCCTTGTCGAACAGGCTGCCAGCGTCCGTATAGTCCTGTGTCTGCACCAGAAAACATCCGTCACAGACCATCAGCCGCAGCGGATAGGTCAGTTCCGGCGCGGACAGATCCTCTGGCGCAAGATAGGCGTTCGATGGCGGCGCATAGCCGAGGTCCAGGAAGGGCCGGGTCAGCTCGCGCCCGCAATGACGGCAGGTCTGTTTCATCAAATCGGATCCACATTCTTCAGGGGCGGCAGATTCCGGTCGCGTTCGGACAGGGTGCCGATCTCCAGAGGCCAGGCGATGCCGACTTCCGCATCCATGTGATGGACCCCGCCCTCGTGCTCCGGGCTGTAGCTGTGCGAATGGAAATACAGCAGCTCCGCATCCGGTGTCAGCGTCTGGAAGCCATGCGCGAAACCCGCCGGGATGTAGATCATCTCACCACCTTCCGAACTGAGCATCACGGACGTCCATTGCCCGAAAGTGGCGGAGCCCTTGCGCAGGTCGACGATCACGTCGAAGACGGCGCCGCGCATGCATTTCACAAGCTTGGCGTCCGCTTTCGGAGGGCGCTGGAAATGCATGCCGCGCAGGGTGCCCTTTTCCGCGCTGTGGGACATGTTGCACTGTTCCCACACCCCGGTCAGACCGTGACGGCGGAACTCCTCGCGGCAGAACATCCGGGCGAAAAAACCCCGGCTGTCGCCTCTGCGCTCCAGGTCGACGCGATAGGCGCCGTCAAGGGAAAGCGGTGTGAACTTCATCGGTCGGCCTCGAAGGCGGCGATCTGATCCCGGGTGACCTGAAGCGGGTCTGCGCCATCCATGACCTGACGATACCAGTCGACGGTCTTTTCGACCGCCCGGTCGAACCGCCAGACAGGCGCCCAGCCAAGGTCGCTGCGCGCCTTGTCGATCGACAGCGACAGCCGTCCGGCCTCGTGGAGGGCGTCGGCTTCGGAGGCGTCGGTCCACTTGCCGGGCCAGTGCTCCAGAATCGCTTCTGCCAATGTGCGGACGGGAAAGACATCCGCCGGTTCAGGGCCGAAATTGTAGCCGCTCTGGAACCGGGCCTCCTGCGAGGCGTGCACGCACTCGGCCAGCGTCAGATAGCCGTTCAGGGGATCGAGAACATGCTGCCAGGGGCGGATGGCGGCCGGGTTGCGGATTTTCACCGCCTCACCGGCTTGCAACGCCCGGATGATATCCGGCACGAGGCGATCTTCCGCCCAATCCCCGCCACCGATGACATTGCCTGCCCGGGCCGCCGCGATCTTCAGCCTGTCACCGCCGAAAGAGCGGCGCCAGCTTGCCGATACCAGTTCGGCAGCCGCCTTGGAGGCGGAATAAGGATCGTGACCGCCGAGAGGATCCGTCTCCCGGTAGGCATAGGCCCACTCGCGGTTTTCGTAGACCTTGTCCGTGGTCACGACGATGACCGTCACGGGATGGTCCAGCCGGCGCACCGCCTCCAGAAGATGCACGGTGCCCATGACATTGGTCGCCCAGTTGCCGACGGGGTCCTTGTAGGAGCGACGGACCAGGGACTGCGCCGCTAGATGGAGAACGATGTCAGGCGCATGCGCCGCAACTTCCGTCTGCAGCGCATCCGCATCGCGGATATCGAGGAGGGTGCTTTTCATCCGGCTGTCCAGGTCCAGGCCGGTGAAAAGACTGTCTTCTGCCTCCGGCGGCAGCGCGATGCCGGAAAGGTCGGCGCCCCGTCCGATCAGCAGTTCACTTAGCCAGGCTCCCTTGAAACCCGTGTGCCCGGTCAGGAGAACTCTCCTGTCTTGCCAGAAGGTCTTCGCCATCTACCAGATCTTCCAGGGCGCTTTGCCGGACTGCCACAGCTTTTCGAGCTGGTTCTTGTCCCTGAGCGTGTCCATGGCGGCCCAGTAACCGTCGTGCCGGAAGACGCCAAGCTGCCCGTCTTTCGCAAGCCCCTCCAGTGGGCTCGCTTCCCAGGGAGTGTCGTCGCCGTCGATCCGCGAGAGAACGGAAGGTTCGCAGACGAAATAGCCGCCATTGATCCACTGGCCGTCGCCCAGAGGCTTTTCGAGGAAGTCGGTCACCCGGTTGTCCGAAATTGCCAGCGACCCGTAGCGTCCCGGCGGCTGTATGGCGGTCACCGTCGCCTCGACGCCGCCGGTCCTGTGGTGTTCGATCAGCTTGTCGATCCTGATGTCGGCCACGCCGTCGCCATAGGTGAGGCAGAACGTGCTGTCGATATGGTCCGCCACCCGACGGATACGCCCGCCGGTCATCGTGGTTTCTCCGGTGTCGACCAGCGTGACTTTCCAGGGCTCCGCCTGCTGGCGATGCACTTCCATGCGATTCTCGTCCATATGGAAGGTGACGTCCGACATGTGCAGGAAGTAGTTGGCGAAATATTCCTTGATCAAATAGCCCTTGTATCCGCAGCAAATAATGAAATCGGTGATTCCGTTGGCAGCATAGATCTTCATGATGTGCCAGAGAATGGGTCGTCCGCCGATCTCGATCATAGGTTTGGGCCTGAGATGCGATTCCTCGCTGATGCGAGTTCCCAACCCACCGGCCAGAATAATTGCTTTCATCTTTTGCATACCGTCAAACGACTGAAAAATGGAAGTCAGCGCAGGAAATAGTTGAGGTATGTCTAGCAAAAGAGCTTCAGGTTGCAAACAGAATTCGGCCTACTTCCTCAGTCTCAGGGCCCGCAGAAGATGATCCTCCAGATCGTAGCGTGTCTTGATCCGTGAATCGCGCCACAAACGCCGGAAAAGCCTTATCCGTGTCCGGGGCGAGACCTTGGGAAGCTTGTGGACGACCTTGTAGCAGCCGAGCGTGTAGTTCAGCCGCTGCCGCAATTTGGCAAAGAAGGTTTTGGCGCCGTATTTCTCGAACGATCCGGAACCCTCCGCAAAGACGAATTCCACATCCTCGACCCAGACAGCCAGGTCCCGCATGACGAATTCCGCGACGACATAGGAGGCGACGCACCAGGCATGTGGATATTCGCTCCAGCGCCGGATGAAAATATCGGCACCGCCGTCGGACCGGCAGAGCCCGTAGCACCATTCCGAAGGGTAGGCGAGACTGCGCGGTACCTGTCCCCGTGCGAGCGAATCGGCATATCCGAAAATGATCGGGTCCGGCCGCAGGACGCGTTCGTCCGCGCCATTGACCCGCCGGACGGTCGGTGTGGCCAGCAGCTTGTCCGGATTGTCGTCCAGCGCCCTCACCAGCCCTGACAGGAAGTTCTCGCTGGACAGGTCATCGCAGGCGCGCAGGCAGAAGTAGTCGGCGTGTTCCCGGCCGTATTTCATGCAGAAGATGAAATTCTCCACCGCGGAAAGATGCCTGTCCTGCGTCAGCACCTCGAAACGGGGATCCTTCTCGCAATAGGCCCGAGCGATCTCGGCCGTTGCGTCGGTTGATCTGTTGTCGACGATGACCGCCCTGAAGTCCCGAAAGTCCTGATTGGCGATGCAATCAAGACTTTCCCGCATGGTCTTTTCGCCATTGTAGATGGGGAAGAGAACGAGAACTTTGGGGCTGCTCACCAGTTCCATCCGTAATCCCTTTTCGGTCGATGCCGGTTCCCGCAACCTTCGTCGGGATGCAGGATGCAGCGACGCGGTGGTCCCGGGGTGCAGGAAGCGCGCTGTTACTTAAGCCGCAGTGGCAAGTGCGGTCAACGGGGTGAAGGAGAACCGGACTGCAGGATGGTCGGGAGTTGAGAATTGGACAGGTTCGGCGGTTTCGGATAAGGCACCTCCGGACCGGCCGACCGGTCTTTGCAGTCAGGTGCACAGATGGACGACTATCAGCTCAGGAATTACCTCAAGTTTGCCCCCGCTCGGCTGGGACTGGCGCCACGGAAACACCTTTTCATCCACATTCCCAAGAATGGCGGAATGGCCATTCGCGAGGCGCCGCAACTGCAGGGAAAGCTGGTGCTCGCCAACCGCAGGCGCCTGAAAAGCAGGGCCTATGCGGAGGGGCTCAGGAACCACATGCTGCAGAATCAGACCAACCCGGGTTACGAACACGCCAGACTGAGGGATGTGGACCTGAGCGTACGCAAGGCCACGAAAGCCTTTGCGATCGTGCGCAATCCCTGGTCGCGCACCGTTTCCAGGTTCAAGTTCGCCCTGCAGACGCGAACCTATTCCGGCGATGCGCCGGACTTCTGTGAACGCGAATTCGAGATCTTTCTGGAGGAGCGTTACAAGTGGGGCTCCGAACCCTATTACTGGCACCGGGCGGTCTCGGGCTGGTATCCGCAGGAAGACTATGTGCTCGACGAAAGCGGAGACGTCGCCGTGGACGTCTTACGCCAGGAGCACCTCGGTGTGGAGCTGAAAGACTACTTCGGGTTTGCCAGCGAGCTGGAAAGACGCAATATCAGCAAAGCCTCCCGCGCCGACTACCGGGATATCTATACACCCAGGACGATCCGGATCGTTGCCGACTGGTATGCCGCCGACATTGAGCGTTTCGGTTTCGATTTCGATACGCCGGCGTCAAGAAACACATATTTTTCAGGTTCTTGAACCCAGGGAGAAGCAGGGCTGTGGCAGACAAGATCAGGGACCGGTTGATAGAAGCGTTCGGAACGTCCGTCGCGGACGGTCTGACACTGCCCGCGGACGGGGTGGTTGCCGTGATCCTGGCCTACAACGAAGCGCTCCGGTTCCCGTTCTTTCTGGAGCATTACCGGGCGTTGGGCGTCCGTCATTTCATTGTTGTCGACAACACCTCGACGGACGGTACGGGCGCCTTGCTCGCGGCTCAGCCCGACGTCAGCGTCATCCCGACGGAAAAGCCCTACAAGGACCACAAGTCCGAGTGGCGGCAACTGCTCTGCGAGCGCTATCTTCAGGACCGTTGGGTGCTCTTTCCAGATGTGGACGAGCTTTTCGTCTATCCGGGCTGGCCCGAGCTCCCGATCGACGCACTCACGCAATATCTGGATGAGGGCAGCTACAGGGCACTGTTCACGCCAATGGTGGACATGTATCCGCAGGGCCCGCTGAAGGACCTCTCCTACAGGGCGGGTGACAGTTTCCTGGAAACATGCCCCTGGTTCGATGCGGAAGGCTACCGCTACAATCCGCTGAAAGGCAGTCACGCCAAACGCTACAAGACGCCGGCGCGGCACGTCTTCGGGGGCACCCGGGAGCGGCTGTTTCACCAGGCCGCCAAAAGGCCGAAGACCCTTTTCGACAAGTTGCTGCTGTCGACCGTCTTCTCGCTTCGTGCCACGGCGCCTGAGAGTGTCGCCGGCAGGAAGCTGGATCACCTGCTGTTCAAGCCTGTCAAGAACGCCCTTCCGAGCCCGGCTGCCGTGCAGAGCAAGATTCCGCTGCTGAAATGGGATCGCGGCTACAGGTTCTCCGGCGGCGTGCATGGCATCGACAGACAGATCGCGGTGGCTCCCGACTGGGGCGTCCTGCTGCATTTCAAGTATCTCGACGACTTCGAAAGCAAGGTCTCCGAGGCACTTGAGCGCAGGCAGCACACCGACAATGCCGGGCACTATCGCGACTACAATGCCCAGATGAGCAGGCTGATCACCGAAGGATTGCATTACCCCGGCAGCGCCTTGTTTTCAGGCGTTCAATCGCTTATCGACTGTGGCCTGACGCGGGAAAGCAAAGCTCTGGCGGCCTGGTTGCAGTTGAATACAAAAACTTGAAAACGGGTGTCGTGATGGCAACCGGAAGCATCGCGTCCGCGATGGGAATGCAAAGCAGCTGTAGATGTCTATTTCCGAATATTATGAAAAAATAACCCTTCATCTTGGGGCGCATCGCACTGGAACCTCTTCCTTGCAAGCCGAGTTGCTTGAAATGATGCGCTCTGAAACGGTTGCTGGAAAAGATGTTCTGATTCCCCAATCCGCTGAGGATCGGATGCGTCCGGATCACAGAAGGGTATTGAACGATTACATCAAGAATTTTTCCAGAATGAACAAGAAATCGTCATTCTTCAAGTTCTTGTACAGGTATAAATTAAAAACCTCTTTCGACAGATTTGTTGAGTTCGTCAACCCGGCTTCGCCGGAACTGATTGTTTCTGACGAAAACATCCTGGGCCAGGCCATAAAAATTGAAAAGCCTGGAGTGCTCTATCCCGATGCCGTGAGAAACCTTCTTGCCGTAAGCGCTCTTCTCGGACCAAATCTGAAGAACATCTATCTTTCGGTGCGGCCGTATCCGGAATTCCTGCTCTCTTATGAACTCATGCGTGAAGCCTATTTCGGCCGTGGTCTTGGTTTTGACCAACTCAATCGATGGGCAGAGGCAGACGTGAAGGGCTGGACTCCGCTTGTTGAAAGTCTGGTTCGAGTGTTCCCTGAAGCCAAGATCGAACTGTGGCCATATGGAAATTTCCGCGTTTCGGACGGCTTGTCCAGACTGACAGGGATCGACGCTGGAAAAAACAGGGACAAAAGCGCAAGGAAGCATATCAATTCGGCACCTACCGAGGAGGCGCTGGAACGCCTTCAGGCGAAACGGAAGTCCAGAAAAAAGGTGACCAAAGCGCAGGTGGACAAAATATTGTCGGAAAGCGGTGGTGAAAAATTTCGGGTAGATAGAGTTTTCGATGAATCCGTTTCCAGAAAACTGACAGACCAATACAATCGGGAGCTGGGTGAGTTTGGAAAAATAAGTAATATTGAAATATTCACGTCTGGTTCGACAGTTTGAGTGCCCATGTATCGCTCACGATGCGTGTCGGAATGGCCAGGCGATGCGGCAATCGGAAATGCAGCTGATGTTGAGTGGCACTGCGCAGAAAGTCTATGGAAAATTGAAGAAGACCCGCGTGGGCAAATTGCTGCGCGGTCACACCAGTCCCGTTCTGCGGCCCGATCTGCCGAAAATCATCTATGTTTACTGGGACAAGGGCATCGACACCGCTCCGGACCTGTGCCGGTTTTGTGTGGAAAGCTGGAGGCGTCAGAATCCGGGTTGGAACGTCGTCGTACTGGACCAGAGCGCAGCAGAAAAAATTCTGCCCAGATCCCTGTTTCCCCGCAACATCGCGATTGCCCATTACGCGGACCTGCTGCGAATAAAGTTGCTGGCTGATACAGGCGGTGTCTGGGTGGACGCAACCTGCCTGTGCACGAGGCCATTGGACGAATGGCTCGGCATGATATTCACCCAAACGTCGTTTTTTGCGTTTCATCGTCCAGGCAGGGACAGACTCATTTCGAGTTGGTTCCTGGCGGCAAAGCCGGAATGCTTGATCACAAGTATCTGGCTTGAGAATGCGCTTGCGTTCTGGCATGGCCGCAAAAAGCTGCCGAGGGCATATTTCTGGTTCCACTATATGTTCGAGTATTCCGTGCTGATGTCTTCCGGTTTTCGCCGGGCCTGGAAGACGGTCCCTAAAATCAGTGCAGGTCCGCCTCACCGGTTCCAAAGAGCGCTTGTAAGGCAGCAGTTCAACAGTGAGGACAGGGAGATCATCAAGTCAATGCCGGTGCATAAGCTATGTTACAAAAGAGATTTTTCGGTCTCTGATGTAGAACGTGCCATGGGTGAAATCTGGTCGACGTCTAATTGATTGTGAATAATATTATTTTGTCTGCGGGGTGGGTAAATGAGTGGGTTTCTCAAGGAAAAGAAACTGAAATTAAAGAAAGTGGCAGCTAAGAAGTGGTTTTTCTACAACAAGAATTATGATGTAAAAAACTTTTTCAATCATGACAATGTTGCCGTTTTCCCTGAGATCAGGCTCTGCTTCAACAGAATCAAGAAGTCCGGAAATTCAAGTGTTTGCGCCTATTTGGCGGAAGTTTGCGGATATCCGGATTACGATTCACCGGAGGCCTTGAAAGAACATCTGCTAAGGCCGGAACATTTATCTTTCAGACAGCTGGCCAGCCTGAAATCCTATCATTCACTCGTAGTGGTGCGCGAGCCGTTCGAGAGAGCGCTTTCCGCCTTTCTGGACAAGATTGCGCACGATACGTCCGAGAGGTTTCGTCAATACGAAGGCTACCACGACGTGAGCGCCGATGGGTTTTCAAGATTTCTGAAGCATCTGGATGAAAAGGGACAGCAGGTAAACCGGCATTTCTGGCCGCAAACGGACCTTCTCTACAAGCCTCTGGAAGATTTTTCCCTGGTGGCAAAACTGGAGAACTTGTCCGAAGTCCTTCCGCCCTTTCTGGAGACGGTTTGTGGGCGGACAATTGACCGGGACCATTTGTCCGCTCCGCACGAAATGGAAGCGCAAAAGGCTGGCAACGTTACCAAGGCGAAGAACAAACTGAAATATTTCTATCGGGAAGAATCGATCTCACTGGTGCGAAAAATATACAGAAAAGATTTTGAAAAACTGGAGTATTCAGAAAAATTTCCAGTGTGAGTGTTCAAGATGAGGGTGGTGAATTATACGTGCCCGATTGAACGATCAGAATATATTCCGTTTTACAATTTGAAGTCCAGGATAGCGCGTCCCGGGGTGCTGAAATTGCTTCACAGGCAGGAGTTAGGGGCCCGGGCGGATTGCGCGCGATCCACTATCTTCTCTGCTTCCGCAGGGGCTGTATTCTTCTGGTGGTCCCTTGTTTTCCAGGGCTCCATCCCTTATCGACTGTGACCTGAAGAGGGAAGGCTGGGACTTCCGGCGCTGGATGTCGGAAAAGTCCACCCGGCCCGGATCGGCTCCGATCAAGCCCGTAGCGGGTGCGACGGTTCACGCTCCATCTCAACTTTGGCTTTGCGAACCGATCAGATAGAAGTCATGGCGCCGGGAGGGGTAGAATGCTCCGAACGCTCCGGACCGGCTTCTGACACAGGTAATGGACGGCATGCTCTCACACTTCGGACGCCGGCTCGCCTATAAGGTCAGGCGGAAATTCGCGCCCAGAACGATCAAGCTCCATGGCATCACGCTCCTGGCCGATCAGCAGGATGTGCCCAAGGGCATCCGCAAGCAGCTCTACCAGAAAAAATATGATCCTCGGAAATTCCTTTTGGTGCGGGAAGCCTTGATGCCGGCCGACCGGGTTCTGGAAGCCGGTGCAGGGATCGGCTTCATCGGCATTGCCTGCGCCCGGATCTGCGGTCCCGACAACATCCTGTCCTACGAGCCCAATCCGGCCATGAAGCCTGTCATCGAGAAGAACTACGCCCTCAACGGCATGCGGCCGAATTTGCGCAACAAGGTTCTCGCGACCGAGGCGGGGGAAGCCGAGTTCTTTTTTGACGAGGGTGTCCTATCATCCTCTCTGATCGACCGGAAGCATGGCAGCGCAACACGCGTGCCCGCCGATGCGATTTCCGACGTGGTGGACAGCTACAACCCGTCGGCCCTCGTCATGGATGTGGAGGGGGCGGAGGTCGATCTGCTCAGAAGCTGCAATCTGCGCAAGATCAACAAGATCATCATAGAGATGCACCCGCATGTGGTCGGGGCGGACAAGATCGAGGATCTCTGCAACTATCTGTCTGAGAACGGGTTCTCGATCGTAAGGCGCATCAGCAAGAGCTACTATCTTTCAAGGTGACAGATGATCCGCGGACGGAGCCGGCCCGTGGCGTCAGGCCGGAACGCCCTTGCTGAACAACGCCAAATAGGCATTCACGATGGCGTCTTCGGAGTATTTTTCCTGAAGAAACGCGCGCGCGTTGGCAATCAGCCCGTCTCGAAGCGCGTCGCTCTCGACGATCCGGGAAACGGAAGCGGCCAGACCCTCTGCATCGCCGCAGGGTGACAACAGGCCTGTCTTGCCGTCCTCGATCAGCCAGCTCGGACCGGACGAGGCCGTGGCCACGACGGGCAGACCGGCATTCCAGCCTTCCAGAACGACATTGCCGAGCGGCTCGTTGTCTGTCGGACACACGAGGATGCTTGCCGCTTTCAGGAAGGGCGAAGGATCGCGCTGCCAGCCGAGGAAGTGGATCCGTTGCTCGACGCCCAGATCCGAGGCGAGCGACTTCATGTCGTCCAGCAGCTCGCCGTCGCCGATCAGCCAGGCATGGACATTGTCCGGCAGCCTGTGCACGGCGCGGATGAGCAGGTCGAAGCGTTTGCGCTCCACGAAGCGACCGAGCGCGACCAGCACGGTGGCGTCCTGGGGCGTGTTGAAATCCGCCCGCCTGACGGGCTGCAGATCCTCCGGCAGCGGGTCGACGAAATTGCTGATCATATGCGCATTGTCCGCGGGCCAGCCCATCTCGACAGCCTGGCGGATGATCTCCGGCGTGTTGCCGATCAGCCGTTCCACGTTGCCATAGGTGTGAAACCCGTCGGGAAAGTCACCCAGTCGCAGGAAGGTCCGCAGGCCCGGTCCCGGCTTCGGCATCCATTTGCTGGCCGGACTCATCCAGCCGAGCGTGGCCGTTGCGCCGAAGGAGCGGATCTGGCCGGCAAGGTTCCAGCGGATGAGATGTCGTTTGATATGGGAACGGCTGAAGCGGATCTCGCGGACGTCGCAATGGTGCGCCAGTTCGTCCCGCCAGGGGCGGTCTTTGCGGATGAAGGCGACCTGTTCGACTCCCCGGCGCGCCAGGGCGCCCGAAAGGCGCACGAAAAAACGCTCCGCGCCGCCGTCGACGCCCAGATGGATATGGGCGAGTTTTCCGGGCTGGTCGTCAGTGGCCATCGATCACGTCGTAGTAGTTATGCGCCCGGCCGAAAAGGCCGCGCAGGTTGCCCGTTCCCTTCATCAGCCGGATCAGGCCGTAATAGAACAGCTTCTCCCCCCGTTTGCGGAAAAACGGTTTGATCACGAACCCGATCACGGTTGCCAGAAAACCGAAGAATATCCGCCGTGTGCTCTTGGGGATGAAATGCATGGCCGCCTTCAGCCGGCCCTCGCGCAGCACCATGTTGAAGGTGCCCGATGTCGCCGCCATGTGCATGCGGCTCAAAAGCCTGCCGGTGGTGACGCGCGAGGCCGGGATATCCTCTTCGACGAAAGCGTCGTCGACCCAGATCATCTTTGCGCCGGCCGCATGGGTGCGGCGGAAGAAGTCGATATCCTCGCTGCCGAAGGTCAGGCGTTCGTCGAAGCGCAGGCCAAGCCCGTTCTTCGAGATGATCCGCGCACTGAGCAGGATGTTGTTGGTCGGGGCTTCGGTGATCACCGTGCCGGTCGGCCGTGACTTGAGCAGCTGGGATTTCCACCAGTGCGGTGCCGGCTTTTCATAGATCCGCCGTACCGGACCGTTGGCGACCTCGGCCTTGTGCTGCGTGCAGGCGGACAGGAGCTTTTCGATCCAATCCGGCTCGGCGCGCTCGTCGTCGTCGATCAGGGCGACCCAGTCCGGATCATGCTCCAGCGCCGCCTCGAGGGCGGTGTTGCGCGCAAAGGGAATGCCCCTGCGCTTCTCATGATGGAAGAACACCGGCAGAGACAGCCGTTCTTTCAGCGCCTCGGCGGCTGCGCCCGTGAAATGCGGTTGCGGATCGTTTTCGACAACGACGATCGACAGCTCGGAATTGTCCGGCTGGATCAGGTTGTCGAGGCTTTCAAGGCAGGCTTGCAGCATTTTCGGCCGTTGCGCCGTGCAAACGGCAATGACCAGTTTCTGGGTCATCAAGGGGTCTCGGTCTCTTCGTTCTGCGGCGGATCGGATCGGGTTGGGTTTGGCCCAAGACCGGCGCGCTGTCAAAGGGTTTCACCGAAAGGGGGCCTTCCCACCGCATGTTTGCCGCGCTACGGTTTGCGCCTCACCCTTTAAAGGTCTGTGAAAGCAGCCGTGTTCTGGGAGGAAACACATGAAGGGAATGATGATGCACCGTCCGCTGAAAATTGCGGACCTGATCACGTTCGCGGCAGAAAAATATCCGACTGGCGAAATCGTTTCCGTGCGCACGGAAGGCGATATCCATCGGGCCACCTACAGGGAAACGGCCAGGCGCATCGCCCGGCTCGCGCATGGGCTGAGGAAGCTTGGCGTGAAGGAAGGCGACCGGATCGCGACGCTTGCCTGGAACGGCTACCGTCATTTCGAACTCTATTACGCGATTTCCGGCATCGGAGCGGTCTGCCACACGATCAATCCCCGCCTGTCGGCAGCGGAAATGACCTACATTGTCAATCACGCGCAGGACCGCATTCTTTTCTGCGATCTCACCTTCGTTCCGATTCTGGAAAAGCTGCGCCCGCAACTGCCGGAAGATCTCCGCATCGTCATCATGGCCGATCCCGGCCACATGCCGCAGACCTCGCTGGACGGCGTGATGTGCTACGAAGACATTCTGGAAGGCCAGAGCGAGGAGATCGACTGGCCGGACCTGCCGGAAGATCAGGCGGCGGGGCTGTGCTACACCTCCGGCACGACCGGCCATCCCAAGGGCACGCTCTATTCCCATCGCTCCACGGTGCTGCATGCCCTCGGCATGTGCGTGACCATTCCCAAGGCACTCAGTGAAGGCAGACGCATTCTGCCCGTGGTGCCGCTGTTTCATGTCAACGCCTGGGGGCTGCCCTATGGCGCGCCTCTATCCGGCGCCAGCCTGATCTTTCCGGGCGGGGCCCTGGACGGCAAGAGCCTGTTCGATCTCATGGACCGGGAAAAGGTCTATTCCGCCTGGGGCGTGCCGACCGTCTGGATCGGGCTGATGGCCGAGATCAACCGGCGCGGCCGGCTGCCGGAAGAATTCGGCGACGTCGTCATCGGCGGCTCTGCCGCGCCCCGGTCGCTGATCGAGGCCTTCGAGACGAAGGGCGTGAACGTCTGCCATGCCTGGGGCATGACCGAGATGAGTCCGCTCGGAACCCAGTGCAATCTTTCGCGGGAGCTTGACGATCTTCCCCTCGACAGGCGCATCGACCGCAAGCAGTCGCAGGGCCGCAGGATGTATGGCGTCGAGCTGAAGATCGTCGATGACACCGGCAACCGTCTCCCCCATGACGGCAAGACGCCCGGACATCTCTACGTGCGCGGCAACACGGTGACATGCGGTTATTACAACAACCGGGAAGCGTCGCAGGCGGCCTTCGATGACGAGGGCTGGTTCTGCACCGGCGATATCGCCACCATCGATCCCGAAGGCTTTCTGAGTGTTACCGACCGCTCCAAGGACCTGATCAAGTCGGGCGGCGAGTGGATCAGTTCCCTGGCCCTGGAAAATGTCGTCATGTCCCATCCGGGTGTCGCCAATTGTGCGGTTATCGCCGTGCCCGACGCCAAATGGGACGAACGGCCGCTGCTGGTGGTTCAGGCAAGGGACGGGGCCGAGCCACCGAAGGAGGAGCTTCTGAACATCCTGGCCGAGCATGTCGCCAAATGGCAAATGCCCGATGACATCATCTTCGTGGATGCGCTGCCGATGACGGCGACGGGCAAGGTGTCCAAGCTGACACTGCGCAAGGAATATACGGAGCCTGCGGAATGACGGCGCAAAGCATGACCCCGGCTGCCCTGTTCAGCCTTTCGGGCAAGACCGCCCTTGTAACCGGTGGCGCGACGGGCATCGGCCGGATGGCTGCCGAGGGTCTTGCGGCGGCGGGCGCGCGGGTGCTCATCGCCAGCCGCAACGCTGAAGCCTGCGAAGCCGCCGCAGACGAGCTGAACGCTCTGGGCCTTCGGGGACAGGCGGAAGGCTTCGGCGGCGATGTTGCGAGCGAGCAAGGCATTGCCGCCCTGGTTGCCGGTGTCGGCGACCGCTGCGACCGACTCGACATTCTGATGAACAATGCCGGTACCAGCTGGGGCACGCCGCTCGGCGCGTTTCCCTATTCCGCCTGGGACCGGGTGATGCGTGTGAATGTGACCGGGCTGTTCCAGCTGACCCAGGACCTGTTGCCGCTGCTTGAACGGGCCGCAAGCGACGACGACCCGGCCCGGGTGGTCAATGTGGGGTCGGTCATGGGCGAAACGCCTCATGGCGACCGGGCCTACAGCTACGCGGCCTCCAAGGCCGCCGTGCATCATCTGACCAGGATCCTCGCCAGCGAACTGGCGCAAAGACGCATCACGGTCAACGCGCTGGCTCCGGGCCCCTTCGTCAGCAGGATGACCGCCTTCGCCACTGCGGACGAGGAGGTCCGTTCCCGTGTCGGCGCGCAGGTACCGCTCGGGCGTGTCGGCCGGCCGCAGGACATCGCGGCCGCCATGCAGTTTCTGTGCGGGCCTGGCGGTGCCTATGTCACCGGCGCGATCCTGCCGCTCAGCGGCGGTATCAACGTCGAGACGGGGCCGGACCTGTTCCAGGAAGCCTATGAGTGAACGTCAGGCCGGCATCCGGTGCCGGTCTGAATGAAACCGGATTCCCGCCGCCAGGCGACGGAGCGGGACAACTTTTGAAGGGGACAAGGACTTGGGAGCAAACATGGATCTTGGCATGTCGGACAGGGTGCGCCCGCTTGTCGACAGGGTCCGGCATATGGTCGAGACCGAGATCGCGCCGCTGGATGCCGAATTTCATTCTGAGGTCGGCCGCCATCCCTCGGCAGACCGCTTCCGCTTCACCGACCGGCAGCTTGAAATCCTGGAGGAACTGAAGGCGAAGGCCAGGGAGCGCGGCTTGTGGAACTTCTGGCTGACCGGCAGTGACCGCGGCTACGGGCTGACCACCGTCGAATACGCCTATCTCGCCGAGGAAATGGGCAAGGTCGGCATCGCGGCGGAAGTCTTCAACTGCAATGCGCCGGATACCGGCAACATGGAAGTGCTGGAGCGCTACGGCACCCAGGCGCACAAGGAGCGCTGGCTGAAGCCTCTGCTCGAAGGGGAAATCCGCTCCGCCTATCTGATGACGGAACCCGAGGTTGCCTCGTCCGATGCCACCAATATTGCCCTGACGGCCGAACACGACGGCGACGGCTGGGTGCTCAACGGCGAAAAATGGTGGGCGACGGGGGCCGGCGATCCGCGCTGCGCGCTCCATATCGTCATGGCCTGCACCGACCCGGGCGCCCACAAGCACAGCCGCCATTCCATGTTTCTGGTGCCGGCGGATGCGCCGGGTATCGAGGTTCTGCGGCCGATGCATGTCTTCGGCGCCGACGATGCGCCTCACGGCCACATGCATATCCGCTTTACCGGTGTTCGCGTCCCGCAGGAGGATCTGATCCTGGGTGAGGGCCGGGGCTTTGAAGTGGCGCAGGGACGCCTCGGACCGGGCCGTATCCACCACTGCATGCGCGCCATCGGCCAGGCGGAAAAGGCGCTTGAGCTTCTGTGCCGGCGCGCGATGAGCCGGGAGGCCTTCGGCAGACCGCTGATGGATCTGGGCGCCAATCACGACATCATTGCCAATGCGCGCATGGAGATCGAGATGGCGCGCCTGCTGTGTCTGAAGGCCGCCTGGGTCATGGACACGCAGGGAACCCGCGCCGCCCAGCCCTGGATCAGCCAGATCAAGGTGGTCGCGCCCCTGATGGCCCTGAAAGTCGTCGACGAGGCGATGCAGGTGCATGGTGCCGCCGGCATCAGCCAGGACTTTCCGCTCGCGGCCATGTGGACGCATCTCAGAACGCTGCGCTTCGCCGACGGTCCTGACGCAGTGCACCGCCGTCAGGTGGCGCGCACGGAACTGCGAAAATATGCCGGTTCGGGAAGCTGATCATGGTGCAGGACAGGGCGGATCCGGATCTTCGGGCGCTGACGGACTGGCTGGGCCGGAACCTGCCTGGATTTTCGGGGCCGGTGCGCCTCGACAAGTTCAACCGGGGCCAGTCCAATCCCACCTACCGGCTGCGCGCGGCCTCCGGTGACTATGTCCTGCGCCGCAAGCCGCCCGGCGTGCTGCTGAAATCCGCCCATGCGGTCGAGCGGGAATTCCGGGTCCAGAAGGCGCTGGCCGGATCGGAGGTTCCGGTGGCACGGATGCATGTCCTGTGCGAGGACGAAACCGTCATCGGCTCGGCCTTCTACGTGATGGCGCATGTCGCGGGCCGCAGTTTCGACGACCCGCGCCTGCCGGAAACCGGCCTTGACACGCGCGTGGCCATCTACGAGGAGATGAATCGGGTTCTCGCGGCCATTCATGGTATCGACCTGCAGGCGCGCGGCCTTGCGGATTTCGGGCCCGCGGGCAACTATTACCGGCGGCAGATCGACCGCTGGACCAGACAGTACCGGGCAAGCGAAACCGGGACCATTGCCGCCATGGACGAGCTGATTTCCTGGCTGGATGCCAATGTGCCGGCGGAAGACGGCAGGCGCACCCTGGTGCATGGCGACTACCGCATCGACAATCTGCTCTTCGCGGAAGACGGCCCTGCCTGTGTGGCGGTTCTCGACTGGGAATTGTCGACGATCGGTCACCCCTTTGCGGATCTTGCGGCGCTGATCATGCAATGGCGGCTTCCGCCGGGAGCGGAAGGGCGGGGCCTTGCCGGAATTGACCGGGCAGCGCTGGGCCTGCCTGAGGACCAGGCGTTCATTGACGGCTATTGCGCGCGCACCGGCCTCTCCGGCATTCCGGATTTCGGCTTCTACCTGGCCTTCTGTTTCTTCCGCATGGGTGCGATCCTTCAGGGCGTCAGGAAGCGCGCGCTCGACGGAAATGCCTCCAACCCGGAGATCGGGCTGCGCCTGGCCTCCGCCGTGCCGCGCTACGCGGCCGGCGGGCTGGAAGCTGCGAAGCAGGGTCAGGGCAGGACCTGAAGTCCCGGGCAGTCCCCGGCGCGAACCGGAGTCTGCGGACCGGATCGGTCACCTTTTGCCGTTCATCTCGGCAAAGCTCTCTCCGGTTTCGGACATCTTGCGAAGCAGCTCCGGGACGCGCCAATAATAGCTATCTTCGGCCGCATAGGCCTCGATCCGGCGCACCAGTTCCCCGGCACCGATCAGGTCGGCGGTATGCATCGGCCCGCCGCGAAAGCGCGGAAAGCCGTAGCCGAAGAGGAATACGGCGTCGATATCGATGGGCCGGAGCGCAATGCCTTCTTCCAGCACGCGGGTGGCTTCCAGGATCATGGCGGTCATGAACCGGCTGACGATCTCGTCGGAGGTAAAGGCGCGTGGCGTAATCCCGGCCTTGCCGCGTTCCGCGCCGATGATCTCGAGCGCGGCCGGATTGGGGCGCACGCCCGTCTCATCGTAGACATAGAAGCCCTGGCCGCTCTTGCGGCCGAACCAGCCGTTCTCGCATAGCCGGTCGGCAATCGGGATGTAGCGCTCCTCGGCCGGGCGCGTGGCCGCGCGGCGCTTGTTGGCCGCCCAGCTGATGTCGAGACCGGCAAGATCGGCGACCTGATAGGGCCCCATGGCAAAGCCGAAGCCGGTCATCGCCCGGTCGATCTCTTCCGGCGCGGCGCCGTCCATCATCATGTAATCGGCTGCCTTCTTGTAGAAGGTCATGATGCGGTTGCCGATGAAGCCGTCGCAGACACCGGAGCGCACGGCGGTCTTCTTCAGGGCCTTGGCGAGGGCGAAGCCGGTCGCGACCGTTTCGGCACTTGTCTTCTCCGCCACGACCACTTCCAGAAGCCGCATCACATGGGCCGGGGAAAAGAAATGCAGGCCGATGACATCTTCCGGCCGCCCGGTCATGGCCGCGATCTCGTTGATGTCGAGATAGGACGTGTTGGACGCCAGCATCGCGCCGGGCCTGGCAATCCTGTCGAGGGTTTCGAAGATCTCGCGCTTGACGTTCATCTCCTCGAACACTGCCTCGATGATCAGGTCCGCCTGCGACAGGGCGGCAAGATCGGTGGAGGTGGCAAGTTTCGAGGCGAGGATCGCCTCGCGCCCTTCCGGCGAAAGTTTCCCGCGCTTTACCGCGCCGTCCAGATTGCGGCTGATGGCGGCCGTGCCGCGATCCAGTCCCGCCTGGTCCCGTTCGCTCAATGTGACCGGAAACCCGGCCAGAAGTGCCGCCGTCGCGATGCCGGACCCCATGGTGCCTCCGCCGATCACGCCGATCGACGCGATGTTCCGGGGCCTGGCGGCCGCTTCCGGGATCTTGGCAACCGCCCGCTCGGCGAAGAACGCATGGATCAGCCCCGCCCGCTGCGGGCTTTCCATGCAGGCATTGTAGAGCCGGCGCTCCTCCTTGAGCCCTTCGGTGATGGGCTGGCTGCTTGCGGCGACCGCCTCCACACATTTGTGCGGCGAATAGAGAAGCGGCTGGGCCTTGGCGAGCTTGTCCCGCATCGCCTGCAGCGCGGCTTCGTCGTGGGTGACTTCGAGGGCGCCCGTCTTGCGGACGGGCAGTTTGCCGTCGAGCATGTCCCGTGCCGCCTGCAGCGCTGCCTCGCGGGGATCGTCTTCGCTCAGGCCGTCGACAAGACCGTGGTCCAGCGCGTCCTGCGCGCTGATCTGCCGGCCGCTGGTGATCATGTCGAGCGCCGCCGCCATGCCCGCCAGCCGCGGCGCCCTCTGGGTTCCTCCGGCGCCGGGCAGAATCCCGAGCGTCACTTCCGGAAAACCGGCTTTCGTGCCCTTCAGCGCGACGCGGGCATGACAGGACAGCGCGATCTCGAAGCCGCCGCCGAGCGTGGTGCCGTGCAGGATGCAGGCAATGGGTTTGGCCGAATTTTCCAGAAAGTTGCAGACGTCGGGCAGCCACGGGTCGAGCGGCGGCTTGCCGAATTCGCGGATGTCGGCACCGGCGATGAAGGTCCGGCCCTTCCCGTAAAGTCCGATGGCCCTGATTTCCGGAGCATCCTGCAGCTGCTCGACAGCCTGCCACAGACCGGTTCGCAGCGCATGGGAAGCGGCGTTCACCGGCGGATTGTCGAGGGCGACAAGCGCGATCGGGCCGTGCCGTTCGATGGACACGACATCGTTGGGACCGGTCTCGCCGGTTCGCGGATCTGGCTGCATGTGGTTCTCCCGGAGCCGCTTCGGGTGAGCGGTTTTGCCGGGATTGTCATTTCTCCGGCTGGCTTGTCAAGCGCAGGCCGTGTCCGGCTGCTCCGGATCAGCTTTTCGGTGAATGCATGCACCGGTCGGGCTTCAGGTCGATGAGCGGGGTCCCGTTCAGGCAATCGAGTCCGCGCACGATCAGGCTGGCGCCCTCCACCGAAACCAGCCGGGCACTCACCGTCCCGATCGGGTTCGGGCGCACGGGAGAGCGCAGGGCGAAGGTACCCATGGGTCTGTCACGATGACCGGGATTCTGGATCACCAGGTCCCGCCGGGACTTGTCGAGCCAGTAGAGCACTTCGATCCATTCGAATGTCTCGATGCCTTCGAGCGCCCGGACCCAGGGTTCGAAAATCTCGATCCGGCATTCGGGGCCGTCGGATTTGCCCTGGTGCGGACAGTCTTTCCTGTCGGTCCACGGCGTATGTATGCGCCCTATGAAACGGAGCCGGGCATCGTCAGGCTCGGGCGCCTGGACGGAAACTTCATGCGCGCGGATGTCATTCATGGTTGCAGGTCCTGTGAGAGGTGTTTTCCCGATTATACCGCTCGCAGGGACCTTCGCCAGATCCTGCGTCTCTTTGAGGCACCGACGGCAGGGCGAAACCGGCAGACGTGCAGGGGCCGGGGACTTGCCGTTTCGGGAGTATTTCATGACGTTCGCGGACAACTGGAAGAAGAAATTGTGAGATATACTCTTCAGGACGGCGAGTGATTTGCCGTGCCTGTGAGGAATTCTTCACAGGGGTGAACGCGAACTGATGGCGCTGACGCATCAGGATCGGACAATTCTGCCGCTTTTTTCCTGAGGCAGGTTGATCTGGAGATGCTTTCCTCTGGAGGAAGATATACTTTTCTCCGGCGCCTTTGTCTTGAGTAAAAATTTGCGGCAGTGCCGCTGCTGCGAAATATTAAATCATCTCCTGCTCAAAAAAATCTCATTTTTTTTCAATGCCCCCTTTCAATGCGGCTGCATTTTTGTTTTTCTATGCAGGTTCGTGTCAATCGATAGCTCTAAGGGGATCATCGTCACCTGAGGGTTATTGGTTGCGCATTTAATAATAATGAATGAAACCGGACTTGGGGACAAAATGGCGAACACACGGGGCGCTGCTGTTAAGTATGACGGCGTTCAAAAGAGCTATGACGGGGAAGCCCTTGTCGTAAAGAACCTCAACCTCGACATCCCGCCTGGCGAATTTCTGACCATGCTCGGACCGTCGGGATCCGGAAAAACCACCTGTCTGATGATGCTGGCGGGATTCGAGCCGGCGACCCACGGCGAGATCTTTCTCAACGACCGGCCGATCAACAACGTGCCGCCGCACAAGCGCGGCATCGGGATGGTCTTCCAGAACTATGCTCTCTTTCCGCACATGACAGTGGCCGAAAACCTGGCGTTTCCGCTTCAGGTGCGCGGTGTCGGCAAGGCCGATCAGCAGCAGAAGGTGCAGCGGGCGCTGGAGATGGTCGAACTCGGCGCATTCGGCAACCGCCGTCCGGCGCAACTGTCCGGCGGACAGCAGCAGCGCGTGGCCGTTGCCCGTGCGCTGGTCTTCGACCCGGAACTGGTGCTGATGGACGAACCGCTGGGGGCGCTCGACAAGCAGCTGCGCGAGCAGATGCAGTATGAGATCAAGCACATTCACGAGAATCTCGGTGTGACGGTGGTCTATGTCACCCACGACCAGACCGAAGCCCTGACCATGTCCGACCGCGTGGCCGTGTTCAATGACGGCGTGATTCAGCAGCTTTCGACACCGGACGATCTCTACGAGGATCCGCAGAATTCCTTCGTGGCCCAGTTCATCGGCGAGAACAACAAGCTGAACGGCAAGGTGATCGGGGTCCAGGGAGACGGATGTCTCGTTGAGCTCGATGACGGTACGCAGCTCAAGGCTGATCGGGTGAATGTCTCGGCTATCGGCGACAGGACGACCCTGTCGCTGCGCCCGGAACGGGTCGAATTCGACACCAACACGTCGATGGACAATCTGGTCAACGGACGGATCGAGGAACTCATCTATCTCGGCGACCATATTCGCGTTCGCATGAACGTGGCTGGCAATGACGAGTTTATTGTCAAGGTTCGCAACCGTGGAGAAAAGCGCAAGCTGAATGTCGGTGAGACAGTCCAGGTGGGCTGGGCTCAGAACGACTGCAAGGCGCTCGACGCGGTTGCCTGAAATCGCCCGGCGGCCGGATCTCGGCCGTCAGCGACAACAACGGAAGAGCATCCGTTATAATCCTAAAAGAGGGAGCTAGAATCCATGAAGCTCAAAACCGTAATTCTCGCAGGTACTGCACTTGCCTATGCCGGCGGCGCAGCCGTCGCGGAAGACATGACCCTGGTCTCCTGGGGCGGCGCCTATCAGGCTTCCCAGAAGGCAGCCTACGCGGACCCCTATGTTGCCGACCATCCGGATATCAACGTGATCTGGGATGAATCGTCCAACGAAGCGGTCGCCAAGCTGCGCGCGATGAACGAAGCCGGCAATGTCACCTGGGATCTGGTCGACGTGGTCGCATCCGACGCCATCCGTCTGTGCGACGAAGGTCTTGCCCTGGAAATCGATCCGGCAACCGACCTTGCGGACGCTCCGGACGGCACTTCGGCCGCTGACGACTTCGGCGACCTGCTGGTTTCCGAGTGCTTCATTCCACAGATCGTCTATTCCACCACATTCGGCTACCGTTCGGACATCGATGACTGGGGCGGCAAGGAACCTGACGACATTTGCGACGTCTTCGACCTGGAAACTTTCCCGGGCAAGCGGTCCCTGGAAAAGCGTCCGATCAACAACATGGAGTGGGCTCTCCTGTGCGACGGCGTTCCGAAGGATGAAGTCTACAGCGTTCTGGAAACAGACGAAGGCCTGGAACGGGCATTCAAGAAGCTCGACACCATCAAGGACAACGTCGTGTGGTGGTCTGCCGGTGCGGAAACCCCGCAGCTTCTGGCCGACAAGGAAGTCGTGATCGGCTCCACCTACAACGGTCGTCTGTTCTCCCTGATCGAAGAGCAGAAGCAGCCGGTCAAGATGCTGTGGGACGCCCAGGTGTTCGACCTTGACGGCTGGATCATTCCGGCAGGTCTTCCGGAAGATCGCCTTGCCCGTGTGAAGGATTTCGTGAAATTCGCGACCGACACCCAGCGTCTGGCCGATCAGGCGAAATACATCTCCTACGGCCCGGCCCGCAAGTCGTCCGCGCCGCTCGTCGGCAAGCATGCTGATCTGGGCATCGACATGGCTCCGCACATGCCGACCGATCCGGAGAATGCCAAGAACACCTTCCTGTACAACTACGAATGGTGGGCGGATTACCGCGACGACATCGACGCCAAATTCCAGGCGTGGCTGTCTCAGTAAGCCGTTTCAGGACTTTGGACCGGGCGGCCATGCTGCTGCCCGGTCCGGCTTCATTCACCCGCTCCGCGTGACATCACCAGGTGGCGGAAGGCCGGCCGAGCCCGAGGGGATGGCCGGGATTGATTTGCGAAAGACTTGATTCATGAGCGATACCACAGCCGGTGAAGTTCTCACCACGAAGGACGGACAACCGCTCAAGGTGGCGCTGGCCAAGGCCCTGCGCAGGGAAAAACTGCGGTCCCTGGCACTGATTGCCCCGTTGCTCATTTTCGTGCTGCTGACGTTTGTCGCGCCGATCGTGGACATGCTTTTCCGGTCCGTTGAAAACAGCATCGTCGAGGAGACGCTTCCCCGCACAGTGGTCGCCCTGCGCGAGTGGGACGCGGATTCGGGACAGGTTCCCGACGAGGCCGTCTATGCCGCCCTCTACGCGGACCTTGCCGTGGCCGTGGAGGAGAAGACGCACACCCGCCTCGGCTCCCGTCTGAATTACGAGGAAGGCGGCATGTCCAGCCTGTTCCGCAAGACGGGACGGCGCATCAAGCGCATGGACGAGGCAGGCCCCTTCAAGGAACAGTTTCTCGAGGCGGACAGAAAGTGGGGCGAGCTCGCCACATGGAATGTGCTGCGGCAATTCTCGCCGCGGTTCACCGACGGCTATTTCCTGAGTGCCTTCGACGCGCAGAGAACGGCTGACGGCATCGAGATGAAGCCGGATAACGAGCGGATCTACATGCTCCTGTTCGGAAGAACCCTGTTCCTGTCGATCGTGATCACCGTGTCCTGCCTGGTCCTGGGCTACCCGATCGCGTTTCTTCTCGCCTCCCTGCCGTTACGCAGTTCCAATCTCCTGATGATTCTGGTGCTGCTCCCCTTCTGGACCAGTCTTCTGGTGCGCACCTCCGCGTGGAAGGTGCTCCTGCAGCAGCAGGGGGTGATCAACGACTTCCTGGTCTGGATCGGCCTCATCAGCGATGCCAATCGTCTGGTCATGATCAACAACCAGACCGGCACGATCATCGCGATGACCCATATCCTGCTGCCCTTCATGATACTGCCGCTCTATTCGGTGATGAAAACCATCTCTCCGACCTATGTGCGCGCCGCCAAGAGCCTTGGCGCCAATGACTGGACCGCATTCTGGCGGGTCTATTTCCCGCAATCCGTACCTGGAATCGGTGCGGGAGCGGTGCTCGTCTTCATCCTGTCGATCGGCTACTATATCACGCCGGAACTGGTGGGCGGCACCTCGGGCATCTTCATCTCGAACCGGATCGCCTATCACATATCGTCGTCGCTGAACTGGGGCCTGGCGGCCGCTCTGGGGACATTGCTCCTCGTCGCCGTGATGGTTCTCTTTACTGTCTACGACAAGATCGTCGGCATCGATAACGTGAAACTCGGATAGGAGACGGCGACATGAGTGCACTTCCCCCCTACGCGTCCCCTGTCCAGCGGATCTGGTTCTACAGTTTCCGGGTCATCTGCGGACTGATCTTCTTCTTCCTGATCTTTCCGATCCTGGTGATCCTGCCGCTGAGCTTCAACGCACAGGACTTCTTCACCTTCACCAAGGAAATGCTGGCGCTGGATCCGGCCGGCTATTCCTTCAAGCACTATCATGACTTCTTCACCAACCCGGACTGGCAGCAGGCGCTGACCAATTCGGTGATGATCGCGCCGATCGCGACGTTGCTGGCGACGTCCTTCGGAACGCTTGCGGCCGTTGGCCTGTCACAGTCCCACGTGCCCTACAAGCCGGCCATCATGGCGGTGCTGATCTCGCCGATGATCGTGCCGCTGATCATTTCGGCCGCCGGCATGTATTTCTTCTATTCCCGCATCGGTCTGCAGGGCACCTACTGGGGTGTCGTACTGGCCCATGCCGCGCTCGGCACACCCTTCGTGATCATCACGGTGACCGCGACGCTGGTCGGTTTCGACCGCTCCCTGGTGCGGGCCTCCGCGAGCCTGGGTGCGAATCCGGTAACCACCTTCTTCAAGGTGCAGATGCCGCTGATCGTTCCGGGCGTCGTCTCCGGCGCCCTCTTTGCCTTCATCACCTCCTTCGACGAAGTGGTCGTGGTGCTCTTCCTGGGGTCTGCCGGTCAGAAGACCCTGCCCTGGCAGATGTTCACCGGACTTCGCGAACAGATCTCGCCGACCATCCTGGCGGTGGCATCGCTGATGGTGGCGATCTCCATTGTGCTGCTGACCGTGCTCGAGATGCTGCGCCGGCGGTCCGAACGTTTGAGGGGGCTGTCACCGGGCTGACCCGGTGGCAGGGGCCGCGACCGGCCCCGCTGCATTCCGCAGGAGCCGGTGGCGGAACGCCAGTCACCGGGTGGAGGATCCGAGGGATCTTCCCGGCAGCAGGACAATCTGATTTTGGGCCTGGCGGGCCGGCTTCTCTTGGGAAGCCGGCCCGTTTTGCGTTTCAGGCCCTGATTCCGGCAATGGCCGAAGGCGAACCGGGCGTGGACCCGAAGAGAAAAGGAGAGATCCGATGAGTGACGACATGATCCGCATCTACGAGATGAACAACGGAGAAAAGGCTTTCTCGCCCTTTTCTCCGCACGAGATGGACCGCCGTCAGGCGGGACTCAGAAAGCTGATGGCGGACCGGGGGATCGACGCGTGTCTGTTCACCTCCTACCACAACATCTGCTATTATTCCGGCTTCCTCTACTGCTATTTCGGCCGCAAATACGGCTTCCTGGTAACCCGGGACAAGGCGACCACCATCGCCGCCGGCATTGACGGCGGCCAGCCCTGGCGCCGGACCCATGGCGACGCGCTCATCTATACCGACTGGCGTCGTGACAACTATTTCCATGCCGTCCAGTCGCTGCTGGCGATGCCGAACCCTTCGGTGAAGCGGATCGGCATCGAGTTCGATCATGCCTCCCTCGATTTCCTCCGGCAGCTCGAAGCGGCCCTGCCGGGCGTCGAGTTCGTGGATGTGGCGGCGGACGCCATGGCGCAGCGCACGATCAAGAGCGCGGAGGAGCACAAGCTCATCCGCGAAGGGGCGAGGATTGGCGATGTCGGCGGCGCCGCCCTTGTGGATGCCATCGCGGCGGGCGTCCCCGAACATGAGGTGGCGATGGCCTCCACCAACGCCATGATCCGCGAGATCGCCGGCGCCTTCCCCTTCGTGGAGCTGATGGACACCTGGACCTGGTTCCAGTCGGGCATCAACACCGATGGGGCCCATAATCCGGTGACCAACAAGCGCATCGAGTCCGGCGACATCCTCAGCCTGAACTGCTTCCCGATGATCTTCGGCTATTACACCGCGCTCGAGCGCACCCTGTTCTGCGACCATGCGTCCGACGAACATCTGCGGCTGTGGGAAATCAACTGCCATGTGCACCGGGAAGGCCTGAAGCTGATCCGCCCGGGTGCGAGATGCTGCGACATCGCCGCGGAACTCAACGACATCTACCGCAGCCATGATCTGCTCAAGTACCGCAGTTTCGGCTACGGCCATTCCTTCGGCGTGCTCAGCCACTACTACGGCCGTGAGGCCTCCGTCGAACTGCGCGAGGATGTTGCCACCGTGCTTGAGCCGGGCATGGTCGTCTCCATGGAGCCGATGATCATGGTGCCGCAAGGCGAAGCCGGGGCGGGCGGCTACCGGGAGCACGACATCCTGATCGTGACGGAAACCGGTGCGGACAACATCACCGGATTTCCGTTCGGTCCCGAGCACAACATCATCGCAAGCCGCTGACGCCGGTTTGCATCTTTCGGCAGGAAGGGACGGGGCCGCGGCGGCGCGGTCCCGTTCTTTTCATGCCGGGGGCAGCCCGCCCTGAAACGGGAAGCAGGAAGCGGCGCTGATGGAAATCCCGTCGCGCCGCCCCCCTCCATGATGACCTTGAAACCCTGACCCGACTCAGGGAGAAGAAAGGCAAGTCGATGCGTGAAAATCGGATCTTCGGGGTAGCCATCCCGGAAAAACGGCAGGAACGTCGGCTGTTGTTATATTCTTGGCAACGAGCGGCACCGTATAGTGAATGACTTGATCTACCGATGACACGAATGACAGCGGCGTAATTTCCAGGTTTATTGTAAAACCGTATCCCGCTGCACCGGATTGCAATGGAACACGCCAACGGGGGAATAGAAATGCCTGCACCTTCTGAAGGATCATTGCCGAGCTCGGAATTGCCGCAGATGCTTCAGATGGATCTGGATATAGGGGATTTTTGTTCGAACTGGTCCCATTGCGATCTTCTCTCGGCCTATCTGGCCCGGATGGTCAGCCACAACAGGCTCGATTCTCTCCTGTTTTCAAATCTCTATTCCTCCGCCCTCAATGAGCTTCTGGAAACTGTCTTCAGGGTGCACGGTGCGTCCGGCAAGCTGGAATGCTCCGTCCGGCGGCAGGGTGGACTGGACCGGATCGAGCTGGTCTTTCCGGCGGATGAAGACATCTTTCGGGTCTACCGCGAGGCGATTGACAAACTCTCTGGCGAGAATGCGGAAAAGCTTTACCTGGAGGCGCTGTTCACCGAGGGACAGCCGGATGCCAGCCTTGGACTTCTGGAACTCGGCGTCGACTACGGCGCCCGGCTCACCATCGACCGGGTCGGGAACGACCGGATGTGTCTGGTCGCCGAACTCACGCTTGAGGACGAAAACGAATGATTGCGGAAAACACCACCCAGGCGTTCCAGTGGACCTATAACGAAAACGATCAGGAGTTCGCCCTGCAGGGCAGCCTCCGTCCGCAGAAGCCGGAGGAACTCAGCAACTGCATTTCGGCGCTCGAGCAGTCGGTCGCCAAGGTAAGCGGCAAGTTCTATGTCAACGTCCGCCGCCTGGTGCGCATGAACAATGTCGCCTTCCAGGCCATTGCCTGCAAGATCCTGGATCTGGTCCGCGCCCGCGCCGATCTGGACGTTCAGGTCACCACGTCGAGTGTTGTCGGCTGGGCAACGCGCAAATTCGCGGTTCTCGAAACCATGTCCGACAAGATCACGGTCAGCGAGTATGACAGCGAGTTCTACCCGGGGCAGTCCTTTGTCGAGGACAGCGAGTTCATCCACGTCCTGCGCACCCAGACGAAACTGACCTGGCGGCACGAAAAGGAACTGCTGCACAAGCACGGCCTGAGGCCGGGCATGCAGGTTGCGGACATCTGCTGCGGGATCGGCGATTTCGCGGTCCTGCTGCAGAAGGAATTCAGCCCGGACCGGCTGGTCGCCCTCGATCACTCCAGATCGAGCCTCGATTACGCCCGCCAGGTGGCGGCGGATTTCGGCATCCGGGGCATCGACTATGTGTTCGGCGATGCGGCCGACATGCTGCTGGAAGACGATCAGTTCGATTTCGTCACCTGCCGGCATTCCCTTCAGGTATTCGATCGTCCCGAGCTGATCCTCAAGGAACTGTTCAGGATCTGCAAGCCGGGCGGCCGTGTCTACGTCACCAACGAGAAGAATTCCCACTGCCTGGGCGAGCCGCGCGGCGAGTCGATCCAGTGGACCTACAACGAGGTTGCCAGGCTCTGGCATCATTTCGACATGGATATCGAGATCGGCCCGAAAAGCCGGCGCCTGTTGCTTGAAGGCGGCTTCGAGGATGTCTCCATCGGCTCCTTCATGGTCACCAGCGCCGACGGAGATCCCCAGGGCTTCGCCGATATCATCGCCTCCTGGAAAAATCTCTTCGCCGGCAAGATGGCCAAGGAACGCGGCGACGATCCGGCCTTTATCGAGCGCTTCGCCAAGGGCTTCGACGACCACATCTTCGCCGCGCTTCATCCCAAGGGATATGCGGGCTGGCCGATCTGGGTCGCCTCGGGACGCAAGCCGCAATGACGGCACCGGCACCAACACCGCAGAACGAAAGGCAGATCGGCCGCTTTTCGCTGCGCAGTTTCCGCGCCAAGTTCATGCTGGTCGTGGGGATCGCGGTGCTGTTCGACCTCGCGCTTGCTGGCGGGATCGGGATCTGGAACGTCCAGCGGCTTTCCAGGGACGCCACAAAACAGGTCGGCGACGGACTGACCACCGCGACAGAGGAATATCTCCAGACCTATATCGACACGACGGCTTTCCGTGCCGATCTCCTGATCAATCGGGTCCATTCAGAGCTGGCAACGCTCGCCTCGACCATGCAGACCCTGATCGACCATCCGGACATCCAGGAGGCGGTCGGCGAAACGGTCAGCAAGAGTCCGGACTTCTCTTCGCCACTGGTCTATGACCCCAAAGGCGGCTGGGTCCAGAACGAGGCCGGTGTGCCCTCGGCCGTCAGCGTCTGGGGCTATCTGCTCGACGAAAACATGCAGCCGGTGCCGAAAGCAGCCGAGGAGCTGAAGAAGAGTTCCTTCCTCAGCCTTGTCGGCCCCTCCATGATGTCCACCGGCGCCCCGAAGCTGCAGATCTACTATGTCGGTCCGAAGGACGCCTCGATCATGCGGGCGACCCCCTATTCCGAGCAGGCGCAGACCTTCGATCTGCTCTATCCCGGACACAACGAAGGCCCCAATTTCTGGGACTTCTTCTTCCCCGGTGTCTACGAAGGCTGGCAGGGCTGGATCGAGGATCCCTCCTCGCGGCCGGTTGCCTCCGATATCGTCACCACGGCGCCCTATGTCGATGCGATCACCGGCGAACTGATCGTCAGTTTCTTCCATCCTCTGTGGAGCGCCGACCGCAAGGATCTGGCGGGGATGGTCGCGGTCGACATTACCCTCGAACAGCTGACCTCACTGGTGGAAAGCCTGGAAATTTCCGAGACCGGCTTCGGGTTTCTGGCCATGTCCGACGGCAATGTCGTGGCGACCAACAGCATCGGCGAGAAGACGCTGGGCCTCGTGTCCACCGATGTCAGCGGCCAGGGCGTGACCGGGGTCAACCGGAACCTCACGGAAAGCAGCCAGGCCGCGATCGCCTCGCTTGATCTGGGTGCCACCCGCGACACGGTGATCGAGCATATCTTCCTCGATCACGGCGGCGAGGAGGTTCCCTATCTTCTCGTGCTCAAGCAGCTCAATCCCACCAACCTGTGGGACGGAGCGGGCATCACCGGCGAAACCATGACCCTCGGATTTGTGGTCTCCGAACGGGAGATCTACCAGTCCCTGATCGACGCGACCGACAATATCTCCGCGGCGACCACGCGCATTCTGAACTATCAGGTCATTGCTTTCCTTTTCAGTATCGTCGTGGTCTTCCTGGCCGTCTATGCCATCTCAGGCCGCATCACCAAGGGCCTGTCGCGGCTGGCCGATGCGGCGAAGGCGCTCCAGAACAAGGACTATTCCGTGCGGGTGGAGATCCCCACGCGCGACGAGGTCGCGGCAGTGGGCCTTGCCTTCAACCGCATGGCGGAAGAGATCAGCTATCACACCGAAAACCTGGAGAACCTGGTCGAGGAACGCACCAAAAAGCTTGAAAACGCCAACAGCGAGATCGTTGCGCTCAATGCGCGCCTGAAGTCCGAAAACCTCAGGCTGGGTGCGGAACTGGACGTGGCCAGGCGCATCCAGGAAATGGTGCTGCCGCGCCGCAGCGAGCTGGACATCATCCCGCAGATCGAGATTGCCGCCTTCATGGAACCGGCGGACGAGGTCGGCGGCGATTATTACGATGTTCTCTTCGACGGTGAGCACATCAAGGTCGGTATCGGCGATGTGACCGGGCACGGCCTGGAAAGCGGCGTCCTGATGCTGATGGTCCAGTCGGTGGCGCGGGCGCTGCAGGAAAAGGGCGACCGGGATCCTGTCGCCTTCCTCGATGTCCTCAACCGGGCCGTCTACAAGAACATCGCCAGAACCCGTTCGGACAAGCACCTGACACTCGCCTTTGTCGACTACCATGAGGGCAAGGTGACCCTGTCGGGTCAGCACGAAGAGGTGCTGATCATCCGGGCCAACGGCGAGACGGAGCGGATCGACACCATGGATCTCGGCTTCCCGGTCGGCCTGGAAGAGGACATCCTGCCCTTCGTGGCGACGCTGGTCCTGCCTTTCGGGCCGGAGGACATTCTCATCCTGCACACGGACGGCATCACCGAGGCGGAAAACGACAGGGGCGAGATGTTCGGCCTCGACCGCCTCAGCCAGAGTGCCCATGAAAACCGGCTCAAATCCGCAAAGGGCATTGCGGAAGCGGTCATAACTGATGTGAAGTCGCATATCGGCGGACACAAGGTCTTCGATGACATCACGCTTGTCGTCCTGAAGCATAGGTAGGGTATGGTCAAGGATTACGGAAACACGGCCACCGTGAACGGCGCCGATGCAAAGCGCGTTGCCCTCAGACTGATGGCGGAGCCACTGGAACTGGGCTGGCACCACTGCGGTGTCACGTCCGATTTCATCGGCGAGTATTTCAGCCGGTCCTGCGGGGAAGGCATCGATGCCGTGGACGCGCGCCACAGCATCAGCTACATGATCAACGAGATCCTGGAGAACGCCATCAAGTTCCGCAAGGGCGGCGACATCGACCTGACCGGCAGTCTGGAGGCCGGTAAGTTCGAAATCCGGATCACCAACCGCATCGATGCCGGGACAGCCGAGACCTTTCAGAAGCACCTGATCAAACTGCTCGAACGCGAGCCCGGAGAGCTTCTTCTGGAACGCATTGAAGAAAATGCTCTCAATCCGGACTCCACCGGTTCGGGGCTTGGCATCCTCACGCTCATGAGCGATTACGAAGCCGAATTGGGCTGGTCTTTCGCGACCGAGCATGCAAGTGAAGGCGTTGAATTGACAACCTGCGCGTCTTTGCGACTTTCCTGATCGCTGAAATATTCCGAAGGAAGACACCAAAATGGATATCAGCACGAACGATTACCGCGTTTGGACTGAGGGTTCGACCATCCACTACGAAGGGACGATGCGGCTGTCCGGCACCGATGCCTATGCGCCGATCCTGGAAGGCATGAACGCCATTCTGGCCGCAAAGCCGGACCTCATCACCCTGGACCTGACCAGCCTGCAGTTTCTCAACAGCTCGGGCATCAACCTGCTTGCCAAGTTCACCATCGAAATCAGGAAGCAGCCGGACGTCGGCGTCCGGGTCCTCGGATCGAAGTCGATCCCCTGGCAATCGAAGTCCCTCCGCAACCTGCAGCGGCTGCACCCGGCGCTGGAACTGACCATTTCCTGACACTCCACGTCCGCCCGCCAGGGCGGCCGGATGCATCCCGCCCGAAGCGTCTGCCACCGCACGGTCCCTTCCGGTTCGCGGCCTGGTGAAAGCGGACATGCCAGTGCGCAGACGGGACCGCTGCCATACGCGGTTTGGGAACGCCCGATGCTCCGGGACTGCCGGCAATCTCGGGCCGGGCATCGAGCCCCAACGCGCAGAGAGCAGCCACTGAAACTTTAGTGCTTTCACGGCGGCAGGACAGGGCGGGTCAAGTCAAGATGTTCCGGAATAAAAATCACAACCACGCCGGCAAGGAAATGATATCACTTGGTTGGGGTCGGGCGCCGGCAGGTTCGATTACGAAAGCGCCTTGCATGGCCCGGTTCTCAGCGTGGGCATTCATTCCTGGACACCCGGTCGTCCTGGCAACGGGTGGTTTTCGCGTGCTCGGCAAAGGTCCTTGTGCCAACGACGGATCAGGACGGCACGCTCTTCTGTCAAGGGCGCGCATTCTACGTAAGTCATTTGATTTGCCGCGGAAATAGCTGCGGCACCACCTGGTGATCCAGGGCAGGCGGAGAAAAGCCTCTCCGCTACCGTGGCCTTTCACCAAAACCTGACGAGCCGGCGGCAATACGGTTGGCCGGCAAATTGGTTTGTAACGCAACCGAGTTCTTCAAATGGGAATTTTTCAATGAAATTATCGAAACTCAGGCTCGCTATCGTGGTGGGGGCAGTAGCCATGCTTGCGCCTGCCGCTCACGCGCAGGATGTCACCCCGGAAGAAGCGCGGGCAATCGCGAAGGAGGCCTACATCTACGGCTTCCCGATCGTCGACAACTACCGCGTTTCCTATGTCTATTTCGCCGACAAGAGCGATCCGGATTTCAAGGCGCCCTGGAACCGGATTGCAAACATCGCGCGGGTCTTCACCCCGGCGGACACGACCGTGCAGACGGCGAACTCCGATACCCCCTATTCCTGGATGGGCATGGACCTGCGGGCCGAACCGATCGTGCTGACGGTGCCGGCGATGGAAAAGGACCGCTATTTCAGCGTCCAGCTGATCGATGCCTATACCCAGAACTTCGATTACATCGGGACGCGGACCACCGGCAACGATGGCGGTGTGTTCGTCGTTGCGGGACCTGAATGGAAGGGTGAGGCCCCTGAAGGCGTGGACAAGGTCTTTCGGTCGGAGACGGACCTTGGTGTGGCGATCTATCGGACCCAGCTGTTCAATCCGGCCGATATCGACAACGTGAAGAAGATACAGGCGGGCTACAAGGTCCAGACGCTTTCGTCGTTTCTCGGCAAGCCGGCGCCAGCCGCGGACCCGGCGATTGATTTTCTCAAGCCCCTGACACCGGAGGAAGAGAAAACCTCGCCCGCCTTTTTTGACATTCTGAATTTCGCCCTGGGCTATGCGCCGACCGTCCCGTCCGAAGTCGAATTGATGGCGCGCTTTGCCAAAATCGGCGTCGGTCCCGGAAAGACATTCGGCGCCGCCTCACTGACGCCGGAGCTGAAGACGGCGGTCGAGAAGGGCATGGCAGACGCCTGGACTGAATTCGACACGTTCCGGAAAGACAAGGTCGACACCGGTGAAGCGACCTCCGGGGACTTTTTCGGAACCCGCGCGTACCTGAAGAACAACTATCTGTACCGCATGGCCGGCGCGGTTCTCGGCATTTACGGCAATTCGAAACAGGAGGCGATGTATCCGGTTTATGCGGTTGATGCCAAGGGGCAGAAACTGGAGGGCGCGAACCGTTATACCGTCCACTTCCCGGCAGATGAGCTGCCCCCGGTGAATGCGTTCTGGTCCCTTACGATGTATGAACTGCCGGAGAGCCTGCTCGTTGCCAATCCGATCGACCGTTACCTTCTGAATTCGACCATGCTGTCGCAATTCGTCAAGGATGCCGACGGCGGCGTCACCCTCTACTTCCAGAATGACTCTCCCGGAAAGGACACGGAACCGAACTGGCTGCCCGCGCCCAAGGGCCCCTTCTGGGTCATCATGCGTCTCTACTGGCCGAAAAAGGCCGCGCTTGATGGCGACTGGAAGGCTCCTGCTGTCGAGCGCGTAAGCAACTGACGGTGTGGCACCCGACGGCGTTTCGACGTATCCGGTGCCAATGCGCCGTCAGGTATGAGTTCAGGCCCGAAGGCTTCGCGATCTTCAGGCATTGGCTCACATGGGCCGCACCCTGTATCAGGTCGCGCAAACTGTGATAATTGTCCCGGCAATGAATACGAATCTAAAAGATGACTATGTTGCGGCCCTGGTCGCCCTCGGCCATCAGGGGCGCCTGTCGGTCTTCCGCCTGCTTGTGCGGCGGGTTCCCGACTGGGTGCCGGCGGGAGAACTCGCCGAAGCCCTGTCCCTGAAACCGAGCACACTGTCCGTCTATGTCTCGATTCTGTCGCGGTGCGGTCTCGTGCAGTCCAGGCGCGAAGGACGTTCGATCCTGTA
Source organism: Labrenzia sp. 011 (assembly GCF_003075075.1). Lineage (GTDB taxonomy): Bacteria > Pseudomonadota > Alphaproteobacteria > Rhizobiales > Stappiaceae > Roseibium. The sequence goes on from NZ_QCYM01000005.1 coordinate 191,002, forward strand.
TACCGCCGACCTGCGCAATGTGGGCGACCTTCTGGGGTTTCTTGTAGACGATTGCTGTCGGGGACGGCCTGAAGTTCTTGCTCCGGTGATGACCCCCAGGGACGCGCCGCCGCAAGAAGGAACAGGTTCCGATCGCGTATTCAATGTGCTGTTCGTCTGCTCGGGAAATTCCGCGCGCTCGATATTCGCCGAAGCCATCCTGCAGCAGGAGGGCAAGGGCCTTTTCCGGGCCTTTTCAGCCGGAACCCGGCCTGCCGGGGATGTGAACCCTCTGGCGCTTGTAACGCTGCGATCGGAGGGCTTCGACACCTCGGCGCTCAGACCGAAAGCCATAGACGACTTCGTTCACGACAAGTCGCTTCAAATGGATTTCGTCTTCACGGTTTGCGACCGCGCGGCGAATGTCGACTGCCCACCGTTGCCGGGGCAACCGGTGACGGCGCACTGGGGCGTGCCCGATCCCGTTTGCGTCGAGGGAACGGAGGCCGAAAAGGCGCATGCATTTCACCAGGCATTCGCAATGCTCCGGGACCGCCTTTCGGCCTTCATGTCCCTGCCGCTCGTCACCCTGGACAGGATTTCCCTGCAGGGCCGCCTGGACGAGATCGGCCGGCATGCAGCAGCGTCCGGCTCCTTGCCAAATTCTCCTGAGGCCTGACCTGACCGCGATCCGGGCCGATGTCAGATGATGGCTTTTCGCACCCGGGCGGACACCCATTCAGAGACGACCACGGTCGCCAGGATCACCAGCAGGATCATGGTGACCTGCGGCCACGCCAGCACGTTGAGCGAGGATTGCAGCTTCAGTCCCAGGCCTCCGGCCCCCACCAGCCCGAGAATGGCGCTCTCGCGGATGTTGATGTCCCATCGGAAGACCGAAATGCCCCAGAAGGCGGGCAGCACCTGCGGAACGATGGCGTAATCGAGCACCTGCGCCCGGCCGGCGCCGGTGGCGATGACGGCTTCGACAGGCACGCTGTCCACCTCTTCGATGGCCTCGTAGAGCAGTTTTCCGATGAAGCCGACCGAGCGCAGACCGATGGCGATCACCCCCGCCAGAAGGCCCGGCCCCATGATCGCCACCAGCAGAAGCGCCCAGATCAGCGAGTTGATCGAACGGCTGGCCACGATCACAAACAGCGCCGCGGGCCGCAGCACCAGTGCGGAGGGCGTGGTGTTGCGCGCCGCCAGAAACGCCACCGGAACGGCCATAAGGATACCGAGCATCGTTCCGAGGGTTGCCATGTTGAGCGTGTCCCACAGCGGCCAGAGCAATTCGGGCAGATAGGACAGGCGCGGCGGCCACATGCGGCTGCCGATATCGGCAGCCTGCGTTGGGGCGTCGGTGACGAAGAACCAGATCGTGTCGCGGGTCATGATCTGCCAGCACCAGACGGTGAGCGCCACCAGCCCCAGCCAGGCGAGCCAGATCGTCAGTCCCTGGCGCTGTGTGTGGCGGCGCCAGGTGTCACGATGAGATGCGTCTGTCATTGCAGGAACTTCCGGAGGTAGCTGGAGCCGTATTCGGTGACCATCACAAGCGCGATGATGAGCAGCAGGATGGCGCCGGCGCTGTCATACTCGTAGCGGTCGATCGCGGTGTTGAGCGTGGCGCCGATGCCGCCCGCACCGACGATCCCGATCACGGCACTTTCCCTGAAATTGATATCGAGCCGGTAGAGCGACAGGCCGATCAGCCGGGGCATGACCTGCGGCTGGATGGCGTAGTTGATCATCTGCAGCCAGGAGGCGCCCGTCGCGCGAATGGCCTCGGCCTGCGCTTCGTCGATGTCCTCGATGTCCTCGGCGAGCAGCTTGGACAGAAATCCGATGGTCGCGAAGCTCAGGGTCAGGAAGCCGGCGAAGGGGCCGAAACCGAACATGGCGACGAAGAAGATCGCGATGATGATTTCCTGAAGCGCCCGGCTCAGGGCGATGATCGACCGGCAAACCAGATAAACCGCACGCGGCGCGATGTTGCGCGCCGCGCCGACTCCGATGGGCACGGAGATGACAATGCCGGCCACGGTGGAGGTCAGTGTCATCGTCAGGCTTTCGACAAGCCCTTTCGAGATGTCGCTCCAGCGGCTTGTGAAGTCGGGCTGCAGAAAGCCGCCGGCAAAGCGCAGGCCGCGTTCCCAGCCTTCAACGATCCGCGCCCAGTTCGGATCAAGCGTTGCCAGGGCCAGGACAAGCCAGACGGCGAAGCCGGTCTGAAGTCCGATCCGCCAGCCGCGGTGGGTGAAAATCTGCGGCGGGCGTTTCCAGGTGGCCGGATATCCGTTCATGCGCCGATCCGCTCGAGGTGTGCAACGCTGTCCGCTTCGGCCGCCCTGTCTTCTTCCGCGCCCCGGCGCATGGCATGCCAGTCTTCGGCGCCGTAAATCTCCGACAGCACATCTTCCGTCAGCGCCGAGGGGGCGCCGTCGAACACGATCTGCCCGGCCCGCAGCCCGACGATCCGCTGCATGAATTGCTGTGCCAGCGGCACATCGTGAATGTTGACGATGGCAGGCAGGCCGTGCTCCGCACAGATCCCGGTCAGGAGCCGCATGATCTGCCGGCTGGTCTTCGGGTCGAGACTGGCCGTGGGTTCGTCCACCAGCAGCAGTTCGGGCTCCTGCGCCAGCGCGCGCGCAATGCCGACCCTCTGCCGTTGCCCGCCCGACAGGGCGTCGGCGCGTTTGTCCGCGTGATCCATCAGCCCGACCCGGTCCAGCAGGTGATAGGCCCGGCTGATATCGTCGGCGCCGTAGCGGCGGGTGAAACTTGTCCAGAAGCCGACATAGCCGAGCCGCCCGGACAGGACGTTTTCCATCACCGTCAGCCGTTCAACCAGAGCGTACTCCTGGAAGATCATGCCGATCCGCCGACGCATGGCGCGCAGCTCCCGGTGTCCCAGGCCGGTGATCGGGCGTCCGGACAGGGTGATCGATCCGGACGTCGGTTCGACCAGGCGGTTGATACAGCGGATCAGAGTGGACTTGCCGGCCCCGGAAGGGCCGATCAGGCCGACGATCTGCCCCTCCGGAACGGACAGGGTCACGTCGTTGAGCGCCTTGTCTCCCGTCCTGTAGGTCTTTTGAAGGGAATTCAGTTCGAGCATGATGGCTCCAGAAAGAGGCGGCACGGGCGGATTGCGCCGTCCGTGCCCCGGGAACTCGAGGAAGGTTACTGGCAGGCGTAGGAGACGCCGTTGGCCTCGTCGATCTGCCGGATCACCGCCCAGTTGTCCTTGAAGGTGATGGGGATGAACTGTGCCTCACCGGACTTGGAGAATTCGGCTTCGAGGGAGGAACCTTCCCATTCGAAGGTTTCGAACGCTTCCTTGATCTTTTCCTGAAGGTCGGGCGTCAGGTTGTGAGCAACGCCGTAGCCGGTGGTCGGGAAGGTTTGCGAGGTGTAGATAATCTTCACCTGATCGTCGGAAATCACTTCGCGGGCAATCATCCGCTTGCGGACGGAGTTGGCGATGGCACCGGCCGGGTAGTCCTTGTTGGCAACGCCGAGGATGGTGTTGTCGTGCTTGCCGGAGAATGCCGCTTCGAAATCCTTGCCGGCTTCCATGCCATATTCGGCCTTCAGGATCGCCGACGGTGCCTTGAAACCGGAATTCGAGGTTTCGGAGGAGAAGGCAAGCGTCTTGCCCTTGATGTCCTCGACCTTTTCGATCCCGGCGCCCGGATAGGTGATGATCTCCATCTCGTAGCCGAAGGACCCGTCTTCCTTGGCCATCATCGTGAACGGACGGAAACCGGCGCAGGCAACCGCCAGCGGATTCGAACCGGTGTTGAAGCCTGCAACATGGAGACGCCCGGCGCGCATGGCCTCGATCTGGGCCGCATTGGAAACGACCGGGAAGAACTGGACCTTCTTGCCGGTCACCTTTTCCATGTGAGTCAGGAAGTCCTTCCACGCCTCTGCATAGACGGCCGGGTCTTCCACCGGCGTATAGGCGAAGATCAGAACCGACGGATCCTTGAGGTCTTGCGCATCGGTCGGAATGTCGGCGATCAGGTCGCCATCGGCATCGGTGTAGCGGCTGTCCAAGGCGAATTCGGCGGAAGCCGGCATTGACAGCGCGAGCAGAGCGGTTGCCGCGAGTAGATTGCGAAGCATCATATATTTCTCCTGGTGAAATTTTCCGCCGCGTCCCGTTACACGTCCATGACAGGCGCAGGACGCCCGGACGACGGCTCAGACCCGGGTGACCATGTGAAACGGTCGCATGTCGATCGCATCAAGTAGCCCACCCAACCTGTTCGGCTCTGCCGGCGCCGTTTGGCCCCGCCCAGATGCCGGATTCAACTAGTCAATAATTCATGAATAATTAAAATAATCGGGTTTTGCAATCGCCTCACACCTGCCAAGTCATTGTTTCATAAAAAATTCACAAACCGGACACACGACGCCGGAGTTGAGGGCGGCAGTCGCCGACAGCGGATGTTGCGTCCTTGTCAAAGCCCGAAACGGACCCCTTGTTCGTGAAGAGCTGACCCGATGCTGCCTGGGATTCGTCCGGCGGTGATCTGGTTTCAGACCTGGTTTTTGAAACGCCCGCTCGGTTTCCGGTTGCTGGGATGTCTCGGTGAGATGTGGGCCGAACCCGAAGCTGCAGGTCTCAGGTCCTGGGCCCGAAACGTCTCACGGCCAGCCTAGCGCCCGAACGCGCATCGGTTCCTTGCATTTGCGGAAGCGCATGTAGATATCGAGGACTGACGCAGAGACCGGAATGAGGGGTGTTCTTATGATAAGGCCGGTTGCAGGGCGCCGACCGCATCGCAAATTCCCGATGGCACGGCCTGCCGTCACCGTGGTCGGAGGCGGAAAACTCAAGAATCCGGCAGTCCATGGCAGTGCTCCTGAGCACCCCTGAGAAAATTCCGGATGCAAAAGGTCCAAGTCTCGAACAGCGGAGCGCTTTTGTGTGCACTTTTCTTTTTCTCTGTGTTTCCAGTTGAAAAATTAAGATCCTGTTAACCATCAAGGCCAGACGGTGTCCGGGACCAATTTTTCCTTGAAACATCAATGCTCTGGTGGCGTGTGTGACTTCTTCCAGGTTTATTTCCTCTACGTCACCGCTTGTTGCGGTGTTGCTGTCAGCAACGTCACTCACTCCGGCTGCGGCGCAATGCTCGGTCGTGGACGGAACCGCCACATGCATGGGCGCATTCAGTGATCCGGTCGTCTATGACGACTACGCCGCTGACGGTGTCGACACGATCGAACTCCGTGACCTGAGAGAGGAAATCGACGCCCACAATGGCGGTGACGGTTTTGGACCTGCCATCTATTTGCGCGATATAGGCGGTCAAACACCCTCGCCCGATGATTGGTCGAGCTCCAACCGCAACGGACAGGACGGCATTGACGGCAGTTCAGGGCATGCGTTGACCGCCAATGTGAGCCTCGACTTCAAGAGCATTGGTATCACCGGTGAGAGTGCGGTGGAACTCGTCACCCGGGGATGGGACGGCAGTGATGCCCATGAAGCAAGCCACACGGACAAACACGCCACCGGTGGTCAGGGGGGCGCTGGCGGCGATGGTGGTGATCTGACATTTGTTGGGCAACAGAATCCGCTCGGAGCCGGGTCGGACGACGGGGGTGTCGGTGCAATCCAGGCCACGGGTCAGCGCTCGGATTCGCATGGCATCCAGCTTACCACCTTCGCCGGTAATGGCGGCGACGGCGGTTGGGCATACTCAAAGGGAGGCCTGAAAGATGCAAATGGCGGCGATGGCGGCGCGGGTGGCAACGGCGGCAACGCCATTCTGACTCTCCGTGATGGGCATTATCTCGACTACAATGGTGCCGGCTTCGGCATCCAGGTCCTCACCTATGGCGGCAACGGTGGAGATGGAAATTATGCAGAAGTGCACGGTGCCGACAGTTCCTATGGGGGTGCGGGCGGTCAGGGTGGCAATGGCGGGAACATCAACGTTACAGCGACCTCAGCGTTAAGCACCATCGTAACGACTGGGCCGATCGGCATCCAGCTCGTGAGCGTTGGTGGTGACGGCGGCGACGGCGGCGATGACAAAGGCGGCAGCGGCTCCCGCAGCGGCAGCGGCGGCGAGGCTGGCAACGGCGGCGACGTGACTGCAGATCTCAAGGTGGACGTCACGACGAAAGGGGCTGACGCTTTTTACGGAATCCATTTGAAAAGCGCAGGTGGTCTTGCAGGGAAAAGCGGTGGCAGCAGCGGGGCTTTCTCGAGCAACGCTGGCAATCCGGGTGACCCGGGTGAAGCCGGCGAGGTCAAGCTGACCCTCACTGACTCCAGCGTAAGCACGGACAACCTCGAGGCGGATGCAATCCTGGTGCAGAGCGTCGGTGGGATGGGCGGTTCCGGTGGTGATGTCTCCGGTTTCATCTCTTACGGGTCCTCCGGCGGTTCGGGAGGCGCTGGCGGCAAGGTGACCGCAACGATCAGTTCGACGGATGTCTCGACTTCAGGCCTCCACGCAAGCGCATTGCACGTTCAATCGGTCGGGGGCGGTGGCGGAAAGGCCGGCAAGAGCTCGGGACTTGTTGCGCTTGGCTCTTCGGCCGGGGCCGGAGGGAGTGGCGCCGAGGTTGCGGTTTCGCTCAAGAACAGCACCTTCGCAACCGAAGGGCTCAACGCGGTCGGCGTCAAGGTCCAGTCTATTGGCGGCGGTGGCGGCAGCTCGGGGGCTGCGGAAGGTTTCTATGCAGTTGGCGGCAGTGGTGGTCTTGGCGGCGACGGAGGCACCATTGATCTGTCCGTCCAGGGGGTCACGGTCACGACAAAGGGCATAAGTTCGGTCGGTATTCTTGCCGAAAGTATCGGCGCAGGCGGCGGAGATGCCTATTCGCCGAGCGGTGCATTCGCCTTGGGTCAGGACGGTGGCGGTGGCGGGGACGGCGACAAGATCGTTTTCACGAGCAGCAACAGTGGCGTCTCGGTCAAAACCGAAGGTGCTCATTCTGATGGAGTGCTGCTGCAGTCATTGGGCGGCGGCGGCGGCAAGGGCGCGAGCTCCTTCGCGGCGGTTGACGTGATCGCGCCCCTGGTTGGTGCGAGCGGCGGCGATGGTGGATCGGGGGGCAATGTCACTTTCACCGGAACCGGCAAGGACAGCATCACGACCCTGGGCGCACACTCGCGTGGTTATTTTGCACAGTCCGTGGGCGGTGGCGGCGGAGTTGGTGGCAATGCGACCGAGATCAATATCGGTCTGGTATTTAACTCGAATACCGGCTCATCGAACGTCTCGACGGGCAGTGATGGCGGTACGGTTTCCGGTTCCATCAGCGGAAAGATCCAGACCTCGGGACACAATTCGGCGGGCGTGTTGATTCAGTCTCTAGGTGGTGGTGGCGGTGCTGCCGGCAACAGCATTCAGGCTGGAGTTGCCTTCGAGTTCAATCACGACATGGGCGTTGACGGCGGCGCCGGTGGCGATGGCGGTGCCGTAACCCTTAGCAGCGATGCGGTCATCAAGACCACAGGCGCAGAATCGGACGGCATCATTGTCCAGTCAGTCGGTGGCGGTGGCGGCCAATCGAGCAATGTGATCGATGCAAACGCTGGCGTAAACTTCAGTCAATACGTCATGAACCAGGGCGCCAGCGGCGGCGCTGGCGGAAATGGCGGTAAAGTGACCGTGACCTCGAACGGGCAGATTACCACAAGCGGTTCGGCATCTTTCGGCATCTTTGCACAATCGCTCGCTGGCGGCGGTGGTAAAGCCGGCACAACAATCGATGCATCCACGGGTCTTTCCGCCGGTGCGGTGACGCTGGGCCAGTCAGGCGGCGACGGCGGTGTGAGCGGCGATGTCAATGTCATCAACAAAGGCAAGATCCACACCTCGGGTGTGTTGGCAGGCGGTATCTTCGCCCAGAGCGTTGCCGGCGGCGGCGGCCAGGCCAATACCACTGTAAATGGAGATCTGGGCCTCAGCCTTGACTATACGCACGGCGGTGATGGCGGGGCGGGCGGCACTGCCGGCGATGTCTCCGTCGACAACCGGAACGGGATCACTACCGATAATGACGGCGCGATTGCGATCTTCGCCCAGAGCCTTGGCGGCGGTGGCGGGAATGGTGCGCTTACGGCATCTGGCGCTGTTAGCGTCGCCGCGCTCAACATAGGTGTAGGTGGCAATGGCGGCGAAGGCGGGCAGGGGGGCAAGGCGACCGTCACGAATACGGGTAACCTCACCACGAAGGGTAACTATTCGATCGGGATTGCGGCACAGAGCAGCGGTGGATCCGGCGGCAACGCGGGAATGCTGGCTCAGGGCACTGCGACCGGTGGCGAATTTACGGGATCGATCACCGTCGGGGTGGGCGGCGATGGCGGTGACGGCGGTATCGCCGAGGACGTCCAAATCGACAATTCCGGAACCATTCTCACGGATGGATTTTATGCATCGGGCATAGCGGTTCAGTCGATAGGCGGTGATGGCGGCATGGGCGGCGCTGTTTATTCCGGCACGATCGACATTTCCACGGAAGGAGCCGGTACTGCCAATGTGACCGTTGGCGGCAAGGGCGGCGGCGGCAGCCAGGCCGGAAAGGTGACTGTCGACAACAAGGGTGCGATCACCACAAGCGGACACTATGCGGATGCAATCTTTGCCCAATCGGTGGGCGGCAACGGCGGTTCAGGCGGGCTGAGTTACGGGGGAACGCTGTCCGCGGGAACCGGTAGCGATATCTCCGTCAACGTCGAGGTCGGCGGTGCTGGTGGTGGTGGGTCACTGGGCGGCGATGTGTCGGTTTCAAACTCGGCGGCACTGTCAACGCAAGGCGGAAATGCGCATGGCATTTTCGCGCAATCCCTCGGCGGCAGTGGCGGCGATGGCGGAGCTGGCTACGGTTTCTTCGGTGACTTCGCTCGCGAGAAGGAGGAATACCTCAAGATCTCAGCGAATTCGCAGGTCGGGGGCTATGGCGGGTCAGGCGATCATGCCGGCGCTGTCACGATCGATAATACCGGCACTATCACCACCCAGCAGGACACGTCTTACGGCATCTATGCGCAGTCCGTTGGCGGCGGCGGCGGTGATGGCGGCAATGCCGGTGCCTATTCGATCGGCTATACGCTGGCACCGAAGGATGAGGAAGGCGAGAGCGCCGAGTCCAAAGGCGTGAGCCTCAGCTACACCATGGGCGGTTTTGCCGGCGGCGGTGGCCATGGTGATGCGGTCACGGTGACCAATGCAAAGGGCGGCTCGATCAAGACCAGCGGTGTTGCCTCCTACGGTATCTTCGCTCAGTCGGTAGGCGGCTCCGGCGGTACCGGCGGCAACGGCGAACCTGATCTGGAAGGGTGGCTGGCCGATGTCTACGAAGACTACGAGAAGCTCAACACACTCAAGGAAATCTACGACCAGTACAAGGAGTTCCCGGGAAGTCTGCTTGAAGGGTTTTCGGTTGATGTCGGTGGCGGTGCAGGCGAGGGCAGCGACGGCGGAGAGGTCGTTGTGGAAAGTGGTGACAACATTTCGACCGAAGGCGACTCAGCGACGGCAATCTATGCCCAGTCGGTTGGCGGTGGCGGTGGCTCGGGAGGAGACGGCAGCCAGGGATTGATCACATCGCTGACGGTCGCTGGAAACTCCGGCGGTGGCGGTGACGGCGGCGCGGTCAGTGTCACCAACAAAACCGATGCAACGATCTCGACCAAGGGCAGTGGAGCCATGGGCATCTTCGCTCATTCAATCGGTGGCGGTGGCGGTGCTGGTGGAGATATCGAAACGAACATCGTCCATGAACTTGACGATCTTGTAGAGACCCTGGGCTCCCAGATCTTCGATGTTGATGACGGTGGCGATGGCGGTGACGGTGGCGATATCACCGTTGTCAACGATGGTTCAATCCTCACGTCTGGCGTCAACGCTCATGGCATCTTCGCTCAGTCGGTCGGTGGTGGCGGTGGCGCGCAGGGCGAGCTCATTGCCGAAGGGCACGACGATGACCCCGGCTATATCGGAAGTACGGGCATGAAGGGCAATGCCGGCATGGTGGAGGTCACTGTGTCCCGGGGCGCCGCGGTCAAGGTGGAAGGTGACGGGGCCGTCGGCATCTTCGCGCAGAGCGCGGCCGGCGGAAGTGACGACAGCTATGCCGGTGGTGTGAAGGTCGACGTTGCCGGGACTGTCACCGCGAGCGGGGCGAACGGCAGGGCAATTCTGGTGCAGGCTGATGAAAACGGCACCGATTACGACAGCGCCGGCACAAGCACCGGAGTATCTTATGTCAAGATCGAAAAGGGTGGCAACGTCAACAAGACGGATCATGAGGACTCCTATGCAGCCATCGCCTTTCTTTCCGGCCGTGAAGTCATCGATGATAACCACGAGATCAAGAATTCCAATGTTCTGATCAACTACGGTGAGGTTTTCAGCAAGAACTATGCCGTTGAAACCGATGGAACCAGCGCGTTTCGCTTTCACAACTACGGGACGTTTTATGGACGTCTGAATTTCCAGGCCGACGGGACCGCCCAGAACTCCGTTATCAACAAGAGCGGCGGCACTATGAATATTGGCAATTCGGAGTTTGGCACCAACTCCTACACACGTTTTGAAAACAGTGGCACGCTGACGCCGGGCTGGGCGAAGGAAACGCCGATTGTCACGCTGAAATCGGCTGGCACCTTCGATCAGACCAGCACCGGTGAAATGCTCTTCAATGTGGATACATCCAACTCGATGGCCAACGGAAAACTGGTCCTCGATTTTGCGGAAGGCGGAACGCTCGATGGTGTGCTGGCCGCGCATTGGGTGGGAACCGAGGGCGTCCAGGACGGCGCGACCGGAGTGCTTGACGTCCTCGACCTCAATGCAGCGGAAGGCAAGTCCTTTGATATCACCGCGCTGGGAACGGATACCGGAACTGCAGCAGCCTATTCACTTGAAGCCAATGACGAGGGCACGAATGTCAAACTGAAGTACAAGGTGGATTATTCCGGAAAGGCATCCGGGGCGACTCTGTCGAAGAACGAAAGCTCCTTCGGATCCTACTTCGGAAACGTATTCGGCGCGATCGAGGAGATGGAAGGGCTTGTGTCCGATGAACTGAAGGCCTTGAGCCTGGTTGCCCTGAATGCCCGCTCCTCAAGCGAACTGGCTGAAGTTTACGCCGAGCACATTGTCGACGAAGCCGGCAATGGCGTCAGTCGCGCATTTGCCTCCAGCCATGCCGTACACGGACTGCTTCAGAGTTGCCCGCGACTGGACCCGGCAGATCCGGAGGGCTTCTTTCGTCAGCAGGAATGCGTTTGGGCCCAGGCTCTGGGAGGTGTGACCCACCAGAAGAAAACGGACACCCAGCCTTCCTTCGACGAGACTGTGACCGGTCTGGCCACCGCGGCTCAGTTCGAGGTTGCTGACGACTGGTTTGTCGAAGTTGGCGGGCAGTATGAAAACGTCCAGATTCAGGGCGCGCAGTTTGCTCAGGACGGGTTCCGTCTTGGAGGCGGACTGGCCATCAAAAGGGAAGTCGGCGCCTTCACCTTCTCTAGCAGTTTTGCCGGGGGCATCTACCAGTTCGGCCATCAACGCAATTATGCGTCCAGTACGGGCACCAGCGAAGCGACTTCGGACATTGATGGCCGGTTCCTCTCGGCCGAGGCACGGGTCTATGGCGTCTTCGAGCAAGGGGGCATCTATATCAAGCCAAGTGCGGCGCTTTCGGTCTCGCAGATGTGGCAGGACGAATATACGGAATACGGTACCGGCGGATTGAACTGGGAAATAGATGCGATTTCGCACACAACGGTCACCGCCCGCCCGGCGATTGAAGTTGGCAAGGCGTTTTCCTGGTCCGGGTCATCAGCTGTGGCGTTCTTTCGGGCTGGCCTTGCAACACAGTTGACGGATCCGGAGTTCGCCGTCACCACCCGCTTGTCGGATGTCGGGGCCGACCTCGGGGATCTGGAGCTTTTGATCGAAAACGAGCGCTTCGAGCTCAACTTTGAAGCCGGTCTGAACACCGAGATCAGCGAGCGCGTGAGCCTGTCCGTTCTGGGGCAGTCGGCCGTTTCCCCCAGCGCATATGGATTTGGCGGCTATGCGCGCCTCAACGTCAAGTTCTGAGAAAAGGGATTCAACCAGTTCATGGCGGCCGGGCCTCTCCTGTCGCCGAAATCGGAGCGAAAGGCGGGGCCCGGTCCCGGCGCTGCCGGAAAATCAAAGAAATCCCTGTCTCTCGGGCGCGAGTACCGAGAGACACCAATCTGTGTGGGAAGCCGGTATCCGGTTCACACGTAAATCACATGTTACAGTTCAAGAGGCCCTCTCCATGCGATATCATTTCCTGAAGCGTTTCGCTTTGCTGGCAGCTCTTCAGGCAGCGGGGCTGCCGAGCGCTCTTGCGCAGGAAGTGGCTGACAAGATCTATTCCGGTGGTCCGGTCCTGACCATGGAAGACTCGCTGCCGCAGGCTGAAGCCGTTGCCGTCAAGAACGGCAAGATCCTGGCCGTGGGCGCAAGTGCCGACCTTGAAAAGCACAAGGGGGCCAACACGGAGCTGGTCGACCTGGGCGGCCAGACAATGATCCCCGGTTTCGTGGATGCCCATGGGCATGTCTTCATGGTCGGGTTTCAGGCAAAGTCAGCCAATCTGTTGCCTGCTCCAGATGGCCAGACCAACGATATCCCAGCGCTGCAGAAGCAGATCCAGGATTGGATGAAAGGCAACGAAGCCCAGATCAAGAGCACAAACCTGATCCCCGGATTCGGCTATGACGACAGCCAGCTGTCGGAGCAGCGTCATCCAACCAGGGACGATCTGGACGCCGTGTCCAGGGACACACCGATCTATATCATTCACCAGTCCGGCCATCTTGGCGTCGCGAACTCCAAGGCACTGGAAATCGTTGGCTATACCGCCAGGACGAAAGACATGCCCGGCGGAGTGATCAGGCGTGACGACAAGGGAAATCCGACTGGCGTTTTGGAAGAAACCGCGCATTTCGAGGCACTGGTCAAATTGACGTCCTCCATCGATGCCGCTGGTGCCGAGGCCATGTTCCTGGCCGGTACCGATATGGCCAAAAGCTACGGATACACCACCGCCCAGGAAGGCCGCGCCATGCCGGGGCAGGTCAAGGCGATGGAAGCCACGGCTGCGGCGGGCAAACTGGAAATTGACGTGACGGTCTATCCGGACGTGCTGGTCGATCGGGACATGATCAAGGAGAAGGTTTCCCGCGACTACACAAACCGGCTTCGGGTGGTCGGTGCAAAACTGACGATCGACGGCTCACCGCAAGGGTTCACCGCATGGCGCGACCGCCCGTACTACAACCCTCCGGAAAACTACAGGGCTGACTACGCCGGATTTTCTGCTGCTACGTCCGATGAGGTCTTCGATGCAATCGACTGGGCTTTCGAAAATGACATTCAGATCCTCACGCACTCCAACGGCGAGGCTGCCAGCGACCTGTTGCTTGCAGCAATTCAGACTGCCGAGGAAAAGCACGGGCGTGCCGACCGCCGTCCGGTGCTGATCCACGGTCAGTTCCTGCGCGAAGATCAGGTCGACCGCGCCGCGGCCTTGAAGGTCTTCCCGTCACTCTTCCCGATGCACACATTCTACTGGGGCGACTGGCACCGGGACCGGACTGTCGGGCCGGAACTGGCCGACAACATCTCCCCGACCGGCTGGTTCCGAAAAAGGGGATTGGCGTTTTCGTCACATCATGACGCACCGGTGGCCCTGCCGGATTCCATGCGCATTCTGTCCGCCACCGTGACCCGGCGCTCCCGCTCCGGCGACATCATCGGACCGGATCAGAGGGTCGATGTCGTGACCGCGCTGAAAGCGATGACGATCTGGCCCGCTTACCAGCACTTCGAGGAAGACACCAAGGGATCCATCGCTCCTGGAAAACTGGCCGATTTCGTGATCCTGTCCGACAATCCGACGGCAATAGATCCGGAGAAGCTTCATGATATCAAGGTCATGGAGACCATCAAGGAAGGCAACACGATTTATACCGCACCACCTGCTTCCGGTGAGTAGCCCTGAAACGGTCCGGCGAGATTTCTTGACGCGGAGTTGTGCCGTATCGCAACCCGTCAGGGGAGCGAGGACGAGACATAAGGCCGCGCCGCAAGAGACGGGCGAAATGCACGCAAGAGACCGACGGGGAAGTCCCGGCGCAAAGCTTCAGCCAAGGGGGCGGTCCGCAATGTTCTGGAAGGGGCTGGCGGGGCGTGGGGCCTTTTCCCGACGGTCAGGCATGCCTGTCCCCGGCGGCGGCCGGGTTCAGGCCTGGCGCCCCGGCAAATGCTCCGACGGGGAAGACATGAGTATGTCCCCGGTCCGCGCAGCGCTGCCAAACCCGCGGAACCGTGCCGAAAAACAGAGGCGCGAAAGACCTTTGCCACTACTGCAGCGGGCTGCCTGGCGTTCAAAATGGCAGGGGCGTTGTCGGCAGATTGCCGGAAAATAACGCGTTTGCGGCGGTCTCACCCTGTGTCCGCCTTTCCGCAGGTCGCATGCCCCGGTGCGGATGACATCACACAGGACCTGGCGGTCCTGCGCGACAGGTGATTTGCGACAGTTTGATCCAGCCTGTCTTCTGTTGCGTGGTTTTTCGCGGGTTGCCCTCGAACAGGGGGTGGTTTAATTCCAGCTTGACCAATTCGAAAGAGAGAATACCCTTATTTCGTATCCAAAATTCGGTATGTCATCAAAAGGATAAGTTCTGGCATAACCAGTGCATCGTTGGAGGAGAGCCGATGTGCCATGTTTTTGCCGGTCAGGAACCGGAGAGATATGCAAGTCATACGAGGCGGCTGCGCCTGAACGGGCAAAGCACGAGCATTCGCCTTGAAAACTCGTTCTGGCAAATTCTTGACCAGATCGCCATGACCGAAGGCGTCACCACGCCAGTCTTCATTTCCACATTGCATTCGGAGGTCTTGCAGCTGAGAGGGGAGCCCTCGAACTTCACATCGCTGTTGCGCTGCGCCTGCCTGAAATTCATGGAAATGTCACCCGACCACCACGCTGCTTCCATCGCGGCGGAATAGCCGTCGGGCCTGCGCCGGGAATTTCCGGGTCGCAGTATGGACATACTACCCGCGGCCCGGCCCTGTGGCGCTACGCTCCTGTTGTGATGTGACAAATCCAGCAGGAGCAGCATTTGGCCAAAGCAATCCATTCAATGGTCCGGGTTCTGGACGAACGCCGGTCTGTCGATTTCTACGACAAGGCCTTCGGCCTGAAAGTCGCCGACCGGTTGGACTTTCCCGATTTCACCCTTGTGTATCTGAGCAATCCCGAATCCGGGTTTGAGCTCGAGTTGACCGTCAACAAGGGACGCACGGACCCCTATGAGCTGGGTGACGGATATGGTCACCTGGCGGTTTCCGTCGACAACCTCGACGCGGAACATGCCCGGTTCGAAGCCGAAGGCCTACACCCCAGAAAACTCGTCGAATTCGCGCCTGCCGGGGAGGTCGTTGCGCGGTTTTTCTTTGTTGCCGATCCGGACGGCTACCAGATCGAGGTGCTGGAGCGTGGAGGCCGGTTCAAGTAATGCAAGTGGGAGGAGAGAAAATGAAAAATACCAAGGGTCCGAAAGGCCTGACCAGGCGTCAGCTTCTCGCCCGGGGGAGTGCCATGGGCGCCGCCTTTGTGGTGGGGTCCGGTTTCATGGCGGCCAGGGACGCAGCCTGGGCAACGGAACTGACGGTTTTGAAGCCGGAGACCTTTGCGTCCCTGGTGCAAATGGCCCGCGACATCTACCCGCATGACCGGATCGGGGACGAATACTACGTCCTGGCGGTGAAGGGATACGACACCCCTGACAATGCCGAGGATATCGAAGCCGGAATCGAGGCCTTGAATGCGGCCGCCCTTGGCAGGGGATTCGCGTCCTATCTCGATATCGGCTGGGAGGCCGATCGCGTGCGTATCCTCCGGTCCATGGAGGAAAGCCCGTTCTTCCAGAAGATCCGCGGCGGTCTTGTGACCGGCCTCTACAACCAGAAGGCCGTCTGGCCGCTGTTTGGATACGAAGGGGCGTCCTTCGAGTTCGGTGGATACATCGATCGGGGCTTCAACGACATAAACTGGCTTTGAGCCTGCGGGAGGAATAACCATGGCTGCACCTTTTGACCTGAACGACGATAGCGTTGTTGTTGTCATCGGAACCGGCGCCGGGGGAGGCGTTCTGGCAAATGAACTGGCGCAGAAAGGCGTAAGCGTCGTCGCCCTCGAGGCAGGCGGACGCTATCTGCCGGAAGACTACGTCAATGACGAATGGGAAAGTTTCGGACAACTGGCGTGGGTGGACCCGCGCACGACGTCCGGTGACTGGCGCGTTTCCAGGGATTTTTCCGGTCTGCCCGCCTGGATCGTCAAGGCCGTCGGGGGAACGTCGATCCACTGGGCCGGGGCTTCCCTGCGTTTTCAGCCGCATGAATGGAAGGCGAAGACCACTTACGGTGCCGTCCAGGGCGCGAATCTGCTCGATTGGCCGATTACGGGCGAGGACCTCGATCCCTGGTATACTCTGGCCGAAGACAAGCTCGGTGTGACGCGCACCGGCGGCCGGCCCGGTCTGCCGGGCAACAACAACTTTCTTGTTCTTGAAAAGGGCGCCAGGGCGCTTGGCTACAAGGAGGTTCACACGGGCCGGATGGCGATCAATTCGGTCGATTACGACGAGCGGGTCTCCTGCCAGCAGACAGGCTTCTGCTTCCAGGGCTGCAAATGGGGCGCCAAATGGTCCTCCGCCTATACCGACGTTCCGCGCGGAGAGGCGACGGGCAACCTCGAAGTGCGCGATCACGCGCATGTGGCGCGCATCCTGCACAACGACCAGGGCAAGGTGACGGGTGTCGAATATTTCGACAAGGACGGCAATCTTCAGCTGCAGAAGGCCCGGCTTGTCAGTGTCGCGGGCAATTCCATCGAAAGCCCGCGGTTGCTGCTCAACTCGGCCTCGGCAATGTTCCCGGACGGGCTGGCAAACAGCTCCGGCCAGGTGGGGCGCAATTACATGCGGCACATGACGGGCTCGGTCTACGCGGTTTTCGACAAGCGGGTCAGAATGTGGCGCGGAACGACCATGGCCGGCATCGTCCAGGATGAAGCCCGCCATGATCCCTCGCGCGGCTTCGTCGGCGGCTACGAGATGGAAACCCTGTCGCTCGGCCTGCCGTTCATGGCCGCGTTCCTCGATCCCGGCGCCTGGGGCCGGGAATTCACCTCCGCCATGGATTCCTATGAAAACATGGCCGGTTTGTGGATCGTCGGCGAAGACATGCCGCAGGAAACCAACCGCATCACCCTCAACCATGATGTCAAGGATCAATGGGGCCTTCCGGTCGCCAACGTGCATTTCGACAATCATCCCAATGATATCGCCATGCGAAATCATGCCTACAAACAAGGGCAGGCGATCTATGACGCGGTCGGGGCAACCCGGACCTTCCCGACACCGCCCTATCCGTCGACACACAATCTCGGCACCAACCGGATGTCCGAAAACCCGCGAGACGGGGTGGTCAACAAGTGGGGCCAGACCCACGACATTGAGAACCTCTTCATATCCGATGGCTCACAGTTCACGACCGGAGCGTCGGAAAATCCGACACTCACGATCGTGGCGCTCGCGATCCGCCAGGCGGATTACATCGCGCGCGAGATGGGGGCGGGCAACCTCTGAGGAAGAAAGGGGCTTCCGGGCAACTCCACCATGTTGCCCGGAAGCCATCCCCGGCCCGGCCGGGGGGCGCGCCCGAACCGGGTGCAGGCTCGCAATGAAGAAGAACCGCCTGTGAAACGGCAGGACATCTTCTCGACCAGTTGACGCAGTCCGTTCCGACGGCACCGGTCAGGCTCAACTCACTGTGAAACGGGAGCTGAACGGAAGGCTGGCTGCGCGGGTCAGATATCCTGATGGGCGCGCGCTCAATCCGGATCGAAGGCCAGTCGGAAGCCCGCGTTGGAGGTGCCGTTGTCGGCCTGCTTTCCCGAGCGGGCGGCGATCCGATAGCGCCAGCATACGGTATGATGACACAGGAATGACCCGCCCTTGAGCACGCGTTCGTTTTCACGCAGGGCCTCGGCATTCCGTTTCTTGGCCCGGGCGCTCAGCGAGCGGATGCGGAACAGGTCTTCGCACCATTCCCAGACATTGCCGGCCATGTTGTAGAGCCCCGCCGCATTGGGGGGGAAGCTGTGCACGGGAGCGGTGCCATAATAGCCGTCTGCCTCCAGGTTGGTTTCCGGGAAGGCGCCCTGCCAGATGTTGCAATGCACTGCATTCGTGTCGCTTGGCTCGTCGTCCCCCCAGGGATAACGAGCTTTGTGAGCACCGCCTCTGGCTGCATGCTCCCACTCGTTTTCCGTGGGCAAGCGACCTCCGGCCCATGCGCCATAGGCTCTGGCATCATTCCAGGACACGTGAACCACCGGATGGTCTGGCGTGGAACGCCAATCGCTTTGCGGGCCCAGCGGGCTGCGCCACGACGCGCCGTCCAGCGTGGTCCACCAGGGCAGGATTTCGGGTGTGGGGATATTGTCCCGCTCCAGCAATCCGCGAAACACGAACGACCAGCCATAACGCTCTGCATCGGTGACATATCCGGTTTGATCAACAAATTCGGCAAATTGGCTGAAGGTGATTGCGTATTTGCCGATACCGAAGGCGCGTAACCTGACCTTGCGAGCCGGGCCCTCACCATCCGTCTTGATTTCCGGGTGGTCGGTACCGACGTGACTTGCGCCGCCTTCAAACCAGGCGATGTCGTCGGACGGTATGTTCATACTGGGGCCCTTTCGTTCCGCTTTCGCAATTAGGCCGATACTCCGCATCATGCAAATGCATTCTGCCTGTCTTCACCTGAAGTCCGCCTCCGGCCGGAAGCGTCGACCCGAACGGCGCCGGTTGAGCGGCCCAGGGTCGGAAGCGGGAGGCAGTATTCCCGGGCCACGGGCAAACGTCAGGCAAGCGCGACGCAGGCCGGAGTTGACGCCGATGTACAATCCTTCACGGCTTCAGGCTGCAGTTTGCCGCAGTTTCAGGATCCTGGTCGACAGGGAGTCGATGAATTTTTCGATCAGCGGGTTGGTGAGTGCATTGGAACGCTGCACGATCCCGACCTTTCGTTCGAAATCAAATCCTTGCAGGGTGAAACGCCCGAACCCCTTGAATTCCGGCAGGTCGATATTTGTCAGTGGCGTCGCGCTCAGATAGTCGGTGCCGGTGAGAAACCGCTTCATCACGGATTCTGCATTTGTGGTGATCTTGACGCGCGGTGGCACCTGGTTGTGATTGATGAAATAGGCATCGAGTGCCTTGCGGGCAGGTTCCTCCATATTGGGGAAGATCCATTCGGACTTTGCCAATTGTGCCGGGCCGATTGCCTTTCCCTCGAACGGGTGGCCTGGATTGCATAGCCCCGTGAAACGGTCGGTGAACAGGATCTGGACTTCAAAGGCGCCGTCGTCGAATTCCGTATTTGCCATGCCGATGTAGAAATCGATGCGATTGTCCAGCAGAGCGCGGCGCAGGTTCTGGGCGTGGTCGGTCATCACGGTGAACTCGGCTGCGGGCAGCTGCTGATCGAGTTCATGCATCGTTTCCGACACGATGCCGACAAAGGAGGAACCGGTCCCGATGGCGATCCGCCCCGAGGAGCCCGCGGCAATGGCGGCAATCTCTGTCCGGCTTTGAACGACGTCGAGCAGTATGCGCCGCGCGTGCCGTTCCAGCGTCAGGGCATAGGCGGTTGGCTGCACGCCGCGCGGCAGGCGCTTGAACAGGGGCACCTGATAGTAGTTCTCCATGGAGATGATGCTTTTGCTCAATGCAGGCTGGCTTATGTTCACTTCCTTCGACGCGGCAAGAAGGCTTCCATGTTCAAGGACCGCGATGAAGTGACGGAATTGTCGTATGTTTATCAAAACCTTGCCCCACCACACTTCTTTCGGCGTCTCAACGTATTCCAACAGGTTAGACAAATCAAAAGAAAAGAAGATTGTCGTTGTACCGACAACATATGATCATGCCGGGGCTTCTAGGGAGGGAACTATGAAACTATTAGCACCGATTTATCGGTCCGCCGCACTGTCTGCGATGGCCGCTCTCTGCTTCACGACGGCTTCCGTGAGTTATGCTGACGAACTGGCGCCAATCAATATCGTCATCAACCAGTCGCCCTGGCTGGATGGGTTTGCGGGCCTTGTCCGCCGCTACGAAACCGAGACCGGCAACAAGGTCACGCTCGACGTGAACCCCTATGCCGGCAGTCTCGAAAAGCAACGCAATGCGGTTCGTTCCGACCAGAGCGAATATGACATCCTGATCGTCAATGGCATCTTCTATCCGGAAATGTATCACGGAGGGTTTCTGGAGCCGCTGAAGAATATTGACCCGGATTTCAAACTCGATCCGCAGATCTACACCTATGACGACACGGTTTGTTTCGATGCGGTGAACAAGACGGTGAATTGCGAAACCGGCGATCTGCTGACGATTCCGGTCAATCCCAACATCACACTGATGTTCTACCGCAAGGATCTCTACGAACAGAACGGATTGAAGATCCCGGAAACCTGGGACGAGCTGATTGCCAATGCGAAGGCCCTGCACAACCCGCCGGAAATGATCGGTATGATGCAGCGCAGTGCGCGTGCAACCATTTCCATCACCTGGGATTACTGGCCCTATCTGATCAGTCATGGCGGATCGCTGTTCCGGGATGAAGGGAACGGGGATTTCTTCATTACGATCAACAGCCCGGAAGCGCGCGAGGCGCTGGAAACCTATGTGGCCATTTCAAAAGAGGTCGGACCGGAAAACCCCGCAAGCATGGAGCAGGGCGACCTGATCCAGTATCTGGTCACCGGGCGTGCGGCACATGCCGTCCTGCCGGCTGCGGCCCAGTCGCAAATGGATGATCCCAACAAGTCCATCGTTCCGGGCAAGATCGGCTACATGACGATCCCGCATGCGCCGGGCTATGCATCCGCGCCTGCTCTCGGCCATTGGCTGGGCGGCATACCCAAGAACATTCCCGAGGATCACAAGGTCGCAGCCCTTGCCTTTCTCGACTGGTTCCAGAAGCCTGAAACCCAGATCGCCTATGCGGAACTGGGGGGCTCGCCTGTCAGTGCCGCGGCATATGAATCCGACTTCGCCGACAAGCCGGAAAACCGCTACATGCTGACCATGCGCTCGGCTTCGCCCATGGCGCGGCGGTTGTGGACGATCCCGGAAGGCTCTGAAATCGTTGCCGTGCTGGAAGTCGGCCTCAATCGTGTGGTCGCGGGCGAGATTTCGGTCGTGGACGCGCTGAACGGCATGGCCGCGGAGATCGAAAAGATCATGGTCGATGCCGGTTATGACGTCGGCCGACTGCCCGATCTGGCAAACTGAATCCCATTCAACAGACACTGGCGGCGCCTGCCGCCGCCAGTTCACGCTTCCAGATAGATGTCGTGCAAGCTTGCCGACGGGGGACAGAAAGCCAATGGCTAATTTCAGGGGCCGTGGTTCGGCCAGATATTTCTCCATACTGCCGGCCTTCCTGTTCCTGGCGCTGCTGTCCGCGCTTCCGCTGTTCAACCTCTTCGCGCTCAGTTTCGCCGAGGTGTCCTGGTCGGGCGGACAGTCGACATGGACCTGGGTCGGCCTGAACAACTATCTGGCTCTCGGGTCGGATGCGCTGTTCAAGGCCGGTATCCTCAACACCGTCATTCTCGTTGGTGTCGCCACCACCGCACAGGTGACCATCGGACTGATGCTGGCACTGGCCTGCTCGCGCGTCGGCCGCCGCTCGCGGATCTATCGTACCTTGTTTTTGCTGCCCATCCTTATTCCCGGCATCATCATCGGCGCCATCTGGCGGCTGATGTACAATTACCAGTTCGGCGTCGTGAACCAGATCATCGACCTCGTCGGCCTGGGCCCTGTCGATTGGCTCGGGTCATCGTCACTGGCGCTGATGTCGGTGATTATCGTCGATATCTGGCATTGGACTCCCTTTTCGTTTCTGTTGCTTCTGGCGGCGGTGGAAGCCTTGCCAAGGGACGTGTCGGAAGCCGCGCAGATCGACGGTGCAAGCAAATGGACGGAATTCCGCCGTATCTCGTTGCCGCTGCTGTGGCCCGCCATCTTCACCACATTCGTTTTTCGCGCCATCATCGCCTTCAAGGTCTTCGATGAGGTCTACCTGCTGACGGGCGGTGGTCCCGGCACCGCGACAGAGGTGATCAGCTTCACGATCTATCAGCGCTTCTTCACCCAGGACAATCCGGGATACGGGTCTGCCATGTCCGTGACGGTAATCTTCATCATCGCGGCCGTGATTGCCGTCGCCATGACCCGGCAGCGGAGCCGTAGCCAATGAGTACCCGTAGAAAACAAAATCTGTCGGTTGACCGCGCTCTGCTGGGATTCCTGTTTCTGGCGGCGGTGCTGACGATCGGACCGTTTCTGTGGATCGCGCTGGCATCGTTCAAAACCCAGATCGCATTGTTGATGGGAACGGTGAAGTTCACCCCCGTCAGCATGAATTATGACGAGGTCCTGTTCGGCAACACCTCCACCTTCGCACGGAACTTCCTGAACTCGGTTCTGGTGGCCTCCGCCAGCACGATGGCCGCCATGACGATCGGATTTCTGGCGGGCTATTCGCTTTTGCGCCTGCGTTGGCCGGCCTGGGTCGTCAACTTGTTCCTGCTGTGGGCGGTTGTCTTCAACCTGGTGCCCCCGGTGACCCTTGCCGGAGCCTGGTATGAGCTGTTCCGCGGAATAGGTCTGTCCAACGATACGGTTGCCTTGATCCTGGCGCACACCACCCTTCATTTGCCGATGGCGCTCTGGTTGCTGTCGTCATTCCTGCGCGAGATCCCGCGCGAGCTGGAGGAAGCGGCCTTCATCGACGGGGCGAGTTTCGTCAAGACCCTGTGGCGCGTGGTCATCCCGATCATGATGCCGGGTCTGGTGTCGACCGGCATTCTGGTTTTCATCTTCAGCTGGAATGAATTCCCTGTGGCGCTTGCCCTGACCAACAACACCTCGGCAACGGTGCCGGTCGGCATCGCCAAATTCGCACAGGAGAATGAGATCAAATACACCCAGATGGCGGCGGCCTCGGTTCTGTCCGCCATTCCGGCCCTGCTTGCCCTGCTGTTCGGCCAGCGCTACATCGTCAAGGGGCTGACTGCGGGAGCGGTGAAATGACAGCGCCCGATCTTGCGCGCATGCGCCGGCGCTATGCGAGCCTTGACGCCTATGCCGCGGTCCGACTGGTCACGCTCGGCGATGGAGCGGAACGCGGGGTGCGGGTTCTGGAATTGCGCTCCGGCGGCGGGCTGGAAGCGGAGATCGTCGTGGACCGCACCTTTGATATCGGTCGGCTGGCGCTTCATGGGGCCACCGTTTCCTGGCACGCCCCTTCGGGCTATCGCAGTGCCGCCCATATCGACGCTCACGGGGAAGACGGTCAGGGGTTCCTGACCGGAATGTCCGGCCTGCTCGCCACCTGTGGTTTTGACCATATCCGCCAGCCGGAGAGGGAAACGGCTTTTGATGCGCCGCTGCATCCGACAGCGCAAATTGCCTATCCGTTGCACGGCGGCGGTGCGCATCAGCCCGCGCGGCTCACCGGCTACGGACTGAACGAGGAGGGCCCGCGGCCATATATCTGGTGCGAAGGCGAGGTGACCCAGTCCATGCTGTTCCGGGGGACGTTGCGCCTGCGCCGGCGCATCGAGATGCCCCTGGGTGGAACAACCATCACGCTGGCCGATACCGTGACCAATATCGGCCCGACCGCCGTTTCCAGCATGATGCTGTATCACTTCAATCTGGGATATCCGCTGGTCGATCAGGCAAGTGTTCTGTCTATCGACCCGGCGGAGAAGGTCTGGAGTGGCGACGATCACGACGCCACTGCCCCCTTTGGCCAGCCGCCCGCCACACCGGTTTCGGAAATATCGGTCCACCGGCAGGCGGCACAAGACGGAATGGCCGAATGCCGGCTGCGCAATCCCGACACGGGACTGACCTTCAGCCTGGCCTATTCCATCGATACGCTTCCCTATCTCCAGGTCCTGCGGGTCAGGGGAGACGGTTACAATCTGATCGGCATCGAGCCCTGTTCCACAGCCGGGAGAACCCGCAAGGCAGCGCGTGAGGCCGGCGAGATGCCCATGTTGAGCCCGGGCGACAGCCGGCGGTTCTCGATCGAAATCGCGCTAAATTCCGAAATCCCCCAATCTGAGGTCACGATCTAGCCATGCGTGCGATATTTGTCCTGTTCGACACCCTGAACCGTCACTTTCTCCAGCCCTATGGCGCGGACCTGATGCAGACGCCGAATTTCCAGAGGCTCGCGTCCAAATCCGTCCGGTTCGACAATCATTACGTCGGAAGCCTGCCGTGCATGCCGGCGCGCCGCGATCTTCAGACGGGGCGGCTCAATTTCATGCACCGCAGTTGGGGACCGTTGGAGCCCTTTGACACGGCGATGACCCAGGTGATGAAAAAACAGGGGATCTACAGCCATCTTGTCACTGACCACTATCACTATTTTGAAGTGGGCGGCGCCGGTTATCCCAACGCCTTCAACAGCTTCGAGTTTCTGAGGGGGCAGGAAGGCGACTGCTGGAAGGCACATGTCGCTCCCGATCTCAAACGCTACCGGAAGCAATACCACGCGGCGCAATACAGTGAAAATCCGGGCGACCTGCCGCTGCACAACATGATAAACCGTGACTACATGCGCAAGGAGGCGGATTTTTCATCCGTCCAGTGTTTCGACCTCGGTTGCGAATTCATCGACACCAACAAGGACGCGGACAACTGGTTTCTGCAAATCGAAACCTTCGATCCGCACGAACCGTTTCATGCGCCCGAACGTCTGCGGGCCCGGTTCCCCACCGATTATGACGGACCGGTGCGCGATTGGCCCCCCTATGCACGTGTGAGCGAAGGGAAAGCCGAACCCGAGGAGATGCGCGCCAACTACAAGGCGCTGCTGGCGCATTGCGACGAACAGCTCGGCCGTCTGCTCGACAAGATGGATGCGCTGGACATGTGGCGCGACACCATGCTGGTTGTGTCGACCGATCATGGTTATCTCACCGGAGAGCACGACTGGTGGGCCAAGAACAGGATGCCGGCCTATCAGGAAATCGCACATATTCCGCTGTTCATCCATCATCCGGCCCATATGGATGCGATGGGACAGTCGCGTAGCGCGCTCAGTCAGACGCCTGATCTGATGCCGACATTCCTGGAGGCCTTCGGCTGTGACATCCCGGATGCGGTGCGGGGCACGTCGCTGTTGCCGGTGCTGTCCGATCCCTCCGCGCCGACCCATGAATGCGTGATTTTTGGCTATTTCGGCGGTGCGATCAACGTGACGGACGGCCGCTACAGTTACTTCCGGTATCCGGAAAACCTGCTGGATCAGACGCTTTACCAATACACGCTGATTCCCAGTCACATGCGCGAGCATTTCCTGCAGGCCGAAATGGCGAATGCGGAACTTGTTGGCGATCTCGCCTATGCGGATGGCTATCAGGTGATGCGGATACCGGTGATCCCGCAATCGCCCTGGTACAGCTCGCATGGACCTGCGGCCATGGAAGACGGCGTCACGTTGCTGTTCGATGTCCGCACGGACCCGCTTCAGCAAGAGCCGCTGCAGGATGCGGCGCTTCATGCCGCGATGGCGCAAAAGCTGGCCGGCGAAATGCGCCGGAACGATGCCCCGCCCGAGGCCTTCGCACGACTTGATCTGCCCCGTATCGCGGAGACCGCATGATGGCGACGCTGACCATACAATCCCTGCGAAAGTCCTTTGGAGCGGTCGAGGTTCTTCACGGGCTCGATGCGGATATCCAGGATGGAGAATTCATTGCCATCCTCGGGGAAAGCGGCTGCGGCAAGTCAACACTTCTACGCATCATCGCCGGGCTGGAGGATACGACCAGCGGGTCGATCTGCATCGATGGCACGGATGTCACGCAGCAGAGTCCGCGTGATCGCGATATCGCGATGGTGTTTCAGTCCTACGCCCTCTATCCGCACATGACGGTTCGCCAGAACATCGATTTTCCGCTGGAACTGATGGGCATCGACAAGGCGGACAGGGCAGGGCGCATCGCCGAAACGGCGAACCTGCTGAACCTCACGCCCTATCTTGATCGCAAACCCAGGGACCTGTCCGGCGGCCAGCGTCAGCGGGTCGCCATGGGGCGCGCGATTGTGCGTGAACCCAAGGTGTTTCTGTTTGACGAACCCCTGTCCAACCTCGATGCCAAGCTGCGCGTGCAGATGCGCAGCGAGATCCGCAATCTTCAACAGCGACTGAAGGTGACGGCGATCTATGTCACCCATGACCAGGTGGAAGCCCTGACCATGGCCGACAGGGTGATGTTGATGAACAAGGGCAAGATCGAACAATTCGCCCCGCCGCTGGAGCTGTACGATCACCCCGCCAGCGTGTTTGTTGCCGGTTTCGTCGGCTCGCCCGCGATGAATCTTGTCGAAGGCGAGGTCCGCGACAGGAACAGGATCATGGCGCTCGGCGCCGAGTTCCCCTACGCCGGCACCGGTGCGGGCGAGGTAACGGTCGGAATCCGCCCGGAACATGTGCGCATCGCCGAGCCCGGCGCAGCCCTGTTTTCGGGCAGGCTGATGTCATCGGAAAACACCGGGGATCGTCTGAACCTGTTGCTGGATGTTGCCGGCGAGGCGTTCCGGGTCAGTCTGAACGAGCGCCTGCAGCTGGCGCCAGGAGACAGCGTCCCGCTGTCGGTGCCTGATGACTGCCTGCATGTATTTGATAGGGCAACCGGAAAACGGATATGATTGCGATCGTCCTGCATTCGGTATCTGCGTGCCGGTTCCCTGCGCCGCTCCATGGCGCATTTCTTTAGGTCTGCAGGCGCGAAATGCAGCAGCCCCGCCCTTTCGGCATCCTGTCCAAACCGATCGGACCGCGCTGCAATATCGACTGCAAATATTGCTATTATCTTGAAAAGGAAAAGCTTTTCCCGGACGAGAAGAAGTTTCGCATGGCCGGCGACGTGCTGGAAAGCTATGTCCGTCAGGTCATCGAAGCGTCGCTCGAGGCGGGCATGGCCGAAGTGCCATTCGCCTGGCAGGGCGGCGAACCGACCATGCTGGGCGTGGACTATTTCCGCCGTATAGTCGCGCTGCAGAAGAAATTTGCACCCGGCGGGGTGAAGATTTCCAATGCGCTGCAGACCAACGGAATATTGCTCGATGACGACTGGGGCAGGTTTCTCCACGACAACGGGTTTCTGGTGGGCATCAGCATCGACGGGCCGAAAAGGATCCACGACCGTTACCGGCGCGACCGGGCAGGACGCCCGACTTTTGACGCGGTGATGCGCGGTCTGGAGATACTGCAGCGCCATCAGGTCGAGCACAACGCGCTGACCGTGGTGCACCGGGCCAACGGCGGCAAGGGCAAGGAGGTCTACAACTTCCTGAAGGGACTGGGGATTGTCTTCATGCAATTCATCCCGATCGCCGAACGCGGTCGGGGCGACGGTCTGGCGGGGGCGCCGCAGACCGACATGGATCCAGGAAACAGCGTCACCCCCTGGAGCGTCAGTCCGCGCGCATATGGCAAGTTCCTGTGTGATGTGTTCGACAGCTGGTTTCGCCGGGATATCGGCACTGTTTACGTGCAGCATTTTGACGTCCAGCTGGGATTGTGGCTGGGCCGTGGATCATCCCTGTGCGTCTTCGCCGAAACCTGCGGGAATGGTCTGGCGATCGAGCATGATGGCAGCCTCTATTCCTGCGACCACTATGTCTATCCGCAGTATCGGCTGGGCCGGATCACCGAGACACCTTTGCGCGAGATGCTGTGGACCGACCGCCAGCAGGAGTTCGGACGCCACAAGGCGGACGCTCTGACCGCTCAATGCAAGGCCTGCTCGTATCGCTTCGCCTGCAATGGCGGCTGCCCGAAACACCGGTTTGCGACTGCGCGCGACGGCGAGCCCGGTCACAACTATTTTTGCGAAAGCTATATGATGTTTTTCAAACATGCAGGTGAGCGTATGCACCGCATGGCAAGGCAGGTGTCGTTGGCCCAATCGACCTTTTTGCCGGGGCCGCCGGGGATCTGACGAAGGAACGTCAGCAACCGGCGGCCGCAACAATCTGTTCGGGCCACCCTGGAAAGCCGGGAGGGGGGCCGGGCTTTCCAGGGTGTGCCACTGGCAGATGCCGGTAGCATGTCGCGCCAGGCTGAATTCAGGGGGGCGCCCGATTGCATCCGCACTGCAAATGCCGTCTCGGGTCTTCTCCTCAATCCATGAGTGCGCCTGAACGCAACAGGCTTTAAAGCGCGAACTCGGTGACGAATTTCGTGCGCTGGAAGGCCTCGAGGCCTTCTGCCCCGCTCTCCGATCCGAAGCCGGATTCATTGACGCCGCCGAACGGTGTTTCCGGCGTGGACACGGCCATGTGGTTGACGCCGACCAGACCCGCATCCAGCGCTTCTTCCGTCCGTGCCGCCAGGGTTCCGCTGCGCGTGAAGCAGAAGGACGCCAGACCGTAGGGAAGGGAATTGGCGCGTTCAATCACCTCGTCAAAGGAAGAAAAGCTCAGCAGCGGCGCAATTGGTCCGAACGGTTCTTCCGAGAGAATCCGGGCATCTTCGGGAACATTCGTCAGCACGGTCGGTTCGAAGAAAAAGCCCCTGTTCGCCTTGCGCTTTCCGCCGAGGGCCACTTCGGCTCCCTTCGAAACGGCATCCTCGACGAAGCCTTCCATGACGTCGAGACGGCGTTCGGCGATCATCGGTCCCATCTGCGTGCCGGCGTCCAGTCCGTTGCCGACAACGATCTTGCCGGCGAGGTCCACGAAACCCGCGATGAAGTCGCTGTAGAGACTTTCGTGAATGAAGAAGCGCGTCGGCGAGGTGCAGACCTGCCCCGCGTTGCGGAACTTGAAAGTCACGAGGGTTTTCACGGCATGTTCCAGGTCCGCATCCTCATGAACGATCACCGGAGCATGGCCACCCAGTTCCATGGTGCTCGTCTTGAGGGTTTCCGCGGCCCGTTTCTGCAGCAGTTTGCCGACCGCCGTTGATCCGGTCAGGGTGACCTTCCTGAAGACAGGCGAAGCCAGAAGTGTACTGGAGACATGATCGGGGTCGCCGAAGACGACGTTCAGCACGCCGTCGGGAACGCCGGCTTCCTGGAAACAGCGGGCCATCGCGACGGCGGTTCCCGGGGTTTCCTCGGCCGGTTTCACGACGATGGAGCACCCCGCACCAAGCGCACCGGCGATCTTTCGGATCACGTTGCTGGCCGGAAAGTTCCACGCCGCAAACGCCACGACGGGTCCGACAGGCTCGCGCAGAGACATCTGGCGCACACCCGGCATGCGGGCGGGGATGATGCGGCCGTAGGCGCGTTTGCCTTCTTCCGCGTACCAGCGGGTCGCATCGGCGGCGAACTGGACTTCCGGAACGGCTTCGCCGAGCGCCTTGCCGTTTTCCAGCGTCAGGGTCCGGCCGATGGCGTCCTTGCGGGCCTCGATCAGCGCGGCCGCCTTCATGAGAATCTCGTAGCGCTGGATGGCGGTCATTGCCTTCCAGACCTTGAAACCGCGCTGGGCGGCGGCTGTTGCCTCTGCAAGATCCTGATCGCTCGCCAGCGGAACCTGTGCCAGCACCTCTTCGGTGGCCGGGTTGATCAGGTCGCAGGTGCGATTGTCGCTCGCCTGACGGAATTTGCCGTCGATCAGAAGTTCGATCTTTTCGTCATACATGTTTGCTTGACTCCTTTGGTCAGATCCATCCGTCATCGGCAGAGAAAGCCGATCGGCAGAGGGTCGTTTTCGGTTCGAATGAAAGTGTGCTGGCCGGTGATATGCGCGAGGCCTTCGATATACGGCCGGTACATCGGTGCGGCGCCGGGACCGGCCTGTTCGAGCGGCCTGGCGAGTGCGGAGAAATCGACATCGAGGATGTTTCTTGACCGGATGCGTTCGCCGCTGGAGATCTCGCCAAGCCCGATAAGTTGTGCCAGGCGCGCGGAGGTGCCGGTGCCGCAGGGGGAACGGTCAAACTTGTTGGCCGCAAGAACGACAAGCTGACGGCTCACGAGCAGACCGGCTTCGCGGGACGTGCGATAGAACAGGACACTGTGAACATGTTCGCCGGCATTCGGGATCCGGCCGAGATCGATCAGGGCATTGATTTCCGCCTTGATCCGGCTTCCGAGTGCCAGGGCGGCCGTTACGCCGGAAGGCTCCAGCGAGACGCCTGCCGCATCCGCCTCGACGAGCGCGTACCAGTTCCCGCCATAGGCGATGTCGCAGGTGAGCGGCATCTCCAGCGCCGGGATGCGAACATTCTGCGCTGCCACGAAGGCCGGCACATTGGCGAAACTTGCGGAGATCAGGCGGTTGCCGTCATAGGTCAGGGCCAGGTCCACGATGCCGGCGGGCACTTCCAGCGAGAAGGCCGCACGGCCGTTTTCGTCCGGTGACACCAGGCCAAGGTAGTCCAGCGTCGCCGCCAGACCGATCGTCGCGTGCCCGCACATGGGAAGGTAGTTGTAGGAGCCGAGGAAGAAGGCTCCGAAGTCGGCGACCTGGCTGCCTGTCATGACGGCTCCCACCATGGCGGAATGGCCGCGTGGCTCGTGCAGCAGCAAGGGTCTGAGTTCGTCGAGATTGTCCTGGAACCAGGCGTATTTCTCCGAAACGGTATCGCCCTCGAGGGGCGGCACCCCACCCGTGATGACACGGGTGGGGTGACCTGCCGTATGGCTGTCGACCGTCGTCAGCCTGCGCGTCGTCGACATGGGAAATCAGGCCCCGTTCTTTATGGCATCGGCGACCTTCTCGCCCGCCATGATGGTGGTGATCATCGTGTTGCCGCTGATGACGGAAGGCATGATCGATGCGTCGACGACCCTGAGGCCTTCCACGCCGATTACCTTCCCGGAACTGTCCACGACGGCCATGGGGTCGCCGGTCTCCCCGAGCCGGCAGGTGCCGCTCGCGTGCCAGCTGCCGCAGGCATTGTCCATGATCCAGGACCGCAGCATGTTCTCCGAGTTCTTCAGGCCCTGGAGATCGACTTCCGGAACGATGACATTCTCGATCATCAACTTGCGCGAAAACGAACCGGTTCCCATCACCAGGGCTGCAACCAGCGTCAGGAACCAGTTCGTCTTGCTCACGGCACCGAGCTTGCGCACCCGCTCGGAGAATGTGGCCGGGAAGACTTCGCGAACGACTTTCTTCATCGCCGGATCCTCTATGATCCGGAAAAGCCGCTGCATGCCGTCCTCGAGGCGTTTGAGATCCCGCTCGTCCGAAAGCTGCCGGAAATTGATGTCCGGTCCGGTGGACGGATCCTTGTCCTGCAGTTTCACGTAGCCGGTCGAATAGGGCCGGTTGACGCAGACAAGCATCGAGGCGAGCCGGCGACCGAGCGGATGCCAGGCCGCCCTGTTGGACGCCAGCACGAACATGTCGCCCGGGGTCGTCCGATCGAGGCCGGACGAGTAGCGGTACCCCATCTGGATGTGCCGGCGCATGGTCGGCGGAAGACGGGATTCCTTCGGCAGATAGGCGGCCAGGGCAACCATCGGATGGTCCTGCAAGTTCTGCCCGACGCCCTTCCGGTCGGCCCGAACCTCGATGCCGAGCTCCCTCAGATGGTCGGCCGGTCCGATCCCGGCGCGCATGAGGACGGCCGGCGATTGCAGGGCGCCTGCCGAGAGAATGATTTCCCGGGCCTTCAGGACCGTCTCGCCGCGCTCGCCCGTCAGCTTGACGCCGCAGGCCCGGTTGCCCTCGAATAGCACTTCGCGAACTTCGCTGCGGGGAAAGATCGTCAGGTTTTCGCGCTTGCGCACGTCGGCCGTCAGATAGGCTCTGGCAGCCGAAACCCGTTTTCCCGCAACATTGTTCATGGTCATCGGGAAATAACCGTCCTCGAAGCACCCGTTATGATCCTGGATGTTCCTTTCACCCTGACGGGACAAGGCCTCGGCTGCGGCCTTGGAAAACGGTGACCAGTCTTCCTCCTTGATCCGCTGCAGGGGCATCGGACCGCTGTCGCCGTGGAGGTCGTGGTCCGGATAGTCGAGATCCGTTTCAAGCTTGCGCAAATACGGCAGCACGCCTTCCCAGTCCCACCCCGTGGCGCCCTGCTCTGCCCAGTGATCGTAGTCCCAGGGCAGGCCGCGGAAGGCGAACTGGCCGTTGATGGAAGTGCCGCCGCCCATCACCTTCGCCTGTTCGTAGCGCCGTTTGTCCTGTTTGACGGATTTCGGATCGTCCAGGTGAACCTTGATGTTCTGCCAGTGATAGGACCGGTTGAAATAGGCAACGATCGGATAGGCGTCGAGGATGTCGTCCGGCTCCTCGCCGGGAGGGGTGTCCGGACCGGCCTCGATCAGGGCCACCTTGAATGCCGAGGTTTCGGACAGCCGGCTCGCAAGAACGCTGCCGGCCGCACCGCCGCCCACAATGATGTAGTCGAAGGTCTGCTGCATTGCCTTATCCGCCATGGTTGACCAGAACGGTCTTGCGGCGCAGGAAACTTTCCAACCCGCTGCGCCCCATTTCCTTGCCGAAACCCGAACCGTTGAACCCGCCCTGCGGCGTATAGAAGTCCGGCTGGCGGCCGTGAGCGTTGACCCAGACTGTCCCGGCTTCCAGCAGGTCGGGGAGGTTCATCGCCTTGTTGAGATCGTCGGTGTAGACGCTGGCGGCGAGTGCGTACGTCGGGTGGTTCGCCATAGCGATGCCTTCGTCTTCGTCCTCATAGTCGTAGACCGAGAGGACCGGTCCGAAGAACTCATCCGTGAAACCGACGGAAGTGTCCGGGACATTGGCGAGAATGGTCGGCTGGTAGTAGGCGCCGCTGTTGATCTCGGCGACCCGGCTTCCGCCGAAGATGACTTCGGCACCGTCAGACACGGTTTGTGCGATCATGTCGTCGATGCGTTTCGCCTGTTTCTCGTTGATGATCGGCGGCAGCGTGTTGCCGCTGGCCCAGGTCGGACCGGCCCGGCGGCCGTTTGCTATGGCGATGATCTTTTCCAGAAGCTGGTCGCGCAGGTTCCGCGGGGCGATGAGGCGGCTGCCGGCTGTACAGACCTGGCCGGAGTTGGCCAGGAAGCCGTTGGCGATGTTGGTCGCCACCGCGTCCACGTCGTGCACGTCGCGCATTACGAGCTGGGGCGTCTTGCCGCCCAGTTCCAGGGTCACCGGCTTGGTGCCGCTCATGGCGGCATCGGCCATGACACGGGCACCCGTGGCCGACGAACCGGTGAAGGTGATCTTGCGCACAAGCGGATGGCGGACCAATGCGGAGCCCGTCGCGCCCCCTCCCAGAACCACGTTGAACAGGCCCGGGGCCAGACCCGCCTCCAGGGCCAGTTCGGCGATCGCGACCGCGGAATAGGGGGTCGCCTCGGAGGGCTTCAGGACGACGGCATTGCCGACCGCAAGTGCCGGCGCCGACTTCCAGATGGCGTTGATGGCGGGAAAATTGAAAGGAGCGATCGCCGCAACAACGCCATAGGGCTCCGGCTTGGCAAAGGTGGTTGCCCCTGCCTTTCCGGCAAAGACCTGTCCCTCGACCTTGTCTGCCCACTCGGCGAAGTAGCGCAGGGCACCGGCGGCGCGCACGAGGTCCCGGGCAAGGAGGTCATCGATCGGACGGGTGGAGGAGACCGCCTCGATGCGTGCGATGCGCTCCCGGTTGGCATCCAGCAGGTCGGCCCACTTGTGCAGCACGGCTGCCCGGTCCATCGGGGAGGCCTGCGCCCATCCGCTTGTCCTGAAAGCCTTCTCAGAAGACTCGACGGCACGGTGGACCGTCTCCTCGTCGGCTGCCGGAATCGGTTTCGTGGCAAGTCCGTCCGACGGGCGATGCACCGCCAGGTCGTCGCCGGTGGTGATCCGTTCGCCGCCGATCAGATGGGCGGCTGTCAGGCCGACGTTGTCCGGATTGAAATCGTTGGACATGGGTATGCTCCTTTGTCCGTTCAGACCCCGGTCAACCGGAAACCGGCGGGGAAGGGGTCGTTGGGGTCGAGGAAGAAGTTGAATGTGCCGGTGACATAGGCCGAACCGGTCACCGTGCAGGTGATGGCCGGAAGGTCTCCCACCATGGCCTCGCCCGTGATGTGTCCCTTGAAGACCGTGTCGAGGATACCGGCGTGCCGGAAGGTGTCGCCGACCTTCAGGTCGCCCCTGGCGCTCAGCATTGCCATGCGCGAGGCCGTGCCGGTGCCGCAGGGAGAGCGGTCGATGACGGTCGGCGGGCAGACGACGGCATTCTTGCCGTCGGTTGCTTCGCCGTCGCCGTCCTGAACGATCTCGATCTGGTAGATCTCGTTCACGTGCTCCAGAGTGGGGTGCTGGACCGGATGATCCTTGAGCCCGTCACGCAACTCGGCCGCGGCCGAAACGATCTCCCAGGCCCGGTCCGGGTGAATTTCCAGACCGAGGTCCGACGCCTTGACGATGAGATAGAAATCGCCGCCGAAAGCGATGTCCGCCCGCACCTTGCCGAAGCTCGTCGTCTCCACAAGGATGTCTTTCTTGTAGAGAAAGCTTGCCGGCATCTCGAGCGTCACCGAGACGGCGCGTCCGCCTTCCACCAGGACCCTGGCCGGGACGACGCCTGCCGGCGTGTCCAGACGAATGAGGGTTTCCCCCTCTTCGGCATCCACATAGCCGGCCTCCACCGCAATCGTGGCAACGGCCATGGCGCAATGACCGCACATGGGCGGATAGGTATCGGGCTCGAGAATGATCATGCCGATATCGGCATCCTCGGAGCAGGCTTCCGTCAGGACGGCCGCGGGCATGTTGAAACTGCCGCGCGGTTCGAACAGCACGAGCTGGCGAAGCCAGTCACGCGTCATGAGGTTCGCGCGCTTTTCGACCATCGTCTTGCCCGGAATCGGTCCGAAGCCGGACGTGATCAGGCGCAGCGGGCAGCCGGCGGTGTGGGAGTCTATTCCCTGGATAATTCTGGAACTGCGCATGATCTACTCCACCGAAGCGATCGCTTCGCGGACCTTCGCGGTCCCGAGAATGGTGCGGACGCTCTCGAGCTGGGCATCGGAGAAGGGCAGCAGCGGTTCGCGCGGAATGCCGACCGGCTGGTCGAGTTCGTTCATCACCGCCTTGATGCCGGCATAAAAACTGCCCGCCTTGAAACAGCGGTAGATGCCGAAAAGGGCCGGCTCCAGAGCGTCGACAGTGGCGGCGTCGCCAGCCACGCAGGCGTCAAAGTAGCTGCGCACGAGCTTGCCGGAGAGCTGGTGCGCCATGGCGACCACGCCCACGCAGCCGACGGGAAGGGCCGACCGGATCATTGTCTCGTAACCGACGAAGACGGCCAGCTTGTCCTTCACCTTCGTGCACAGTTCCGTAACCTGCTGGATGTCGGCGGAGGAGTCCTTGATCGCGACCACGTTCGGAATGTCCGCGAGGCTGGCGACGAAATCCGGTGTCAGGTTCACGCCGATGCGCGCAGGGCTGTTGTACAGCATGACCGGCAATTCGCTTGCTTGCGCGATGCGCCGGTAGAACTGTTCCGTTTCCCGCAGATCCGGCTTTGCATAGATCGGAGGCAGGGCAAGAATGCCGTCGCAACCGGTTTCCTTCGCAGCCTTCACAAGCTCGAGGACGATATCGGTCTGAAGGTCCGAAACGCCGGCGATCACGGGGACACGGCCCTTGACGGCATCGACGGTCGCCTTGAACAACCTGACCCGCTCCTCGACAGTCATGGTGTAGAATTCGCCGGTGCTGCCGCACACGATCACGCCGTCGGCGCCATTGGCGATATTGGTCTCCACCAGCTCGGCGAAACGGGCGTAGTCGATGGATCCATCAGGCAAAAAGGGGCTCACGAGGACACTGTGAATGCCCTTCCAGTTAATCTTGGACATGTTTTTCTCGCTTGTTTTGCTTAGCTTTCCTGCAGCAGGGGACGCATGAGTTCCGCTGTGGCGTGGAAACGGTTCACGAAGGATTGGACCCGTTCGTTTTCTGGATGCAGCAGTACGTCGCCGGGCGGTCCATCCGCCTCGACGCAGCCTTCGTTGAGAAAGACGACCCGGTCCGCAACCTCGAGGGCGAAGCCCAGTTCGTGCGTCACCACGATCATCGTCATGCCTTCCTTGGCCAGCGTCATCATGGTTTCGAGAACCTCGCCAACCAGTTCCGGGTCGAGTGCGGAGGTCGGCTCGTCGAAGAGCATGACCTTCGGGCGCATGTTCAGGGCCCTGGCGATCGAGACGCGCTGCTTCTGGCCGCCCGAAAGCCTGTCGGGCCGGCGTTCGGCGAAATCGCTCATCCCCACCTTCGCCAGATAGTCGAGCGCGCGCTCCCGGTTTTCCGCCGGCTTCTCCTTCAGGACGGTGCGCGGGCCCTCCATCACGTTGCCGAGCACGCTCATGTGCGGAAACAGATTGAAGTGCTGGAACACCATGCCGACGCGAGAGCGAAGGGCATTGACCTGTTTCTGCGAGATGCTGGAACGGGTCTGGCCTTCGCCGCTGCACTTGAAGATCGGATTGCCTGCGATCTCGATCTCGCCGTAGTCGGGCATTTCGAGCAGATTGATACAGCGCAGCAGTGTCGTCTTGCCCGACCCGCTCGAGCCGAGCAGGGCGACGACTTCACCTTCATGGACGTCAAGGTCGATATTGCGCAGGACCTGGTGGGCACCGAAGGATTTGGACAGGCCTCTGACGGAGACCAGGGACTGGCCTTCCTTCTTGCTGGTCATGTTCATGAGTTATGAGTCTCCAGCTTGCGCGCCAGATAGTTCGACGGGATCAGGATGACCAGGAAGACCACGCCGACGGCCGTGTAGACCTCCATCGGCCTGTACGTGAAGGAGGAGATGTAGCCGGCCTGATAGAGCAGGTCGGGAACGGTGATCACGGACAGAAGGGTCGTGTTCTTCATCTGGATGATGGTCTGGCCGGCAAGCGGCGGGATCATCCGCCGGAAGGCCTGAGGCAGGATGATGCGGTGCATCGCCTGTCCGGTCGACATGCCGAGCGCCCTGGCCGCATCGCTCTGTCCCTTGTCCAGGGACTGGATGCCGGCACGCAGTATCTCGGCGTAATAGGCCGCGCCGTAGAGGCTGAGCGCCAGGATGCCGGCAAGTTGCTTGGTGATGTTGAGGTCGAGAAAGATCGGCAGCGCGTAGTAACTCCAAAGGAGCCAGACCAGCAGCGGCACATTGCGGAAGAATTCCACGAAAATTCGGCCGCTCCAATGGATGACGCCGATCTTTGCAAGCTGCGCCAGAGCGACAATGAGACCGATGACGAGACCGAGCACAGTTGTCACGACGGTGTAGTAGAGCGTGATCGCGAGCCCCTTGAGGATCAGATCGACGTTCTGGGTAATGACCGACCAGTCGAACATGGTTTTACTCCGCCACGTTTCTTGTTCTGCAAAGGGGCCGGGAACCGAAGTTCCCGGCAGTCGTCTCGTTTCCTAGAAGCTGAATTCGTTCGGGAGCATCGACAGATCGATTCCGTGCTCCTCGAAGGCCTTGTGCAGCTTGCCCTGGGCCAGGCCGAGAGCGCGCTGCTGGTTGACCCAGTTGGTCAGCCAGTTCTGGTAGCCTTCGTTGCCTTCCTCGCGTGCAAGGCCGATGGTTGCCGGATTCCGCAGCATCGGGGTCGGCAGGATGATCTCGCCGTCGATCTGCTTCGCGACCTGGACCGCGTCGAAGATGGCAAGAACCATGGCGTCGGCGCGGCCGGCCTGCATTTCAAGCACGCCGAGCGGGCGTTCCTCTACGACGATCTTTTCCGCTTTCGGCGTCAGGGCTTCGGCGACGACCTGCATCGTGCCACCCTTCTGAACGACGAGTTTCACGGACGGATCGTTCAGTTCGGCCCAGCTCGTCTTGTCGAAGCCCGGCTTGGTCACGATCGCCCAGGCGTCGGTGAACAGCGGAACGCTCAGATAGTCGACGACGAGGCCGCGCTGCGGGTTCGGGTTCAGACCGAAGGCGATGTCGATCTTCTTGGCCTGGAAGTCCGCGGCAAGGTTCCCCCAGGTGGTTTCCACGGGAACGGCTTTCACGCCGAGAAGGCCGGCGATTTCATTGGCCCATTCCATGTAGAAGCCGCCCCATTCGCCGCTGTCGCGGTCGCGGACATAGCCGGGCTCTTCGCCGACCATGACCGGAACGCGCAGTTCGCCGCTGTCACGAATGCGGTCGAGAACCGTGTTGGGATCCGCAGCGAAAGCCGGCTGGAGTGCTGCGGCACACAGGATGACAAATGCTGCGAGGGCACTGAACACGTGATGATGGATTTTTTCTTTCATTGATCTCACCTTTGGAAGGTTTGGAGGGAATTCCCAGGTCAAAGGAAACCGCTTCTCAGCGGATCGTCGGGCTCAAGAATGAGGGTCGACATTCCGTTGAGATGCGCGCGCCCCGAAATCGTCGGGGCGTAGGCAGGACGGTCTTCCGCCGTCTCTGCGATCCGGAGGCAGGTGCCATTGAGGCGTCCGCCGAAAATGCTTTCCGCTTCGAGAGTGTCTCCCGGCGCCATGCGCTCCTCTTCGCAAAGGACAGCCATACGCGCAGCGACGCCGCCCACACCGGGGGAGCGGTCATACCGCTGCCGGTCGATGGCCAGGAAGATGCGCTCCGGGCCGCCGGCCACGGTTTGACAGAACAGGACGGAATCGAGCTTTTCCGGCTGAGGCGCGGACGACGCGGACAGCGCTTCACGCACGGTCATGGCCGCGGCCAGCATTGTCTGCAGCATGTCCGTGGTGACGGACCATCCCAGATGGCTCGCATCGATGACCGCATGCGTGTTGGCGCCATAGGTCAGGCGGACCGGTACGATCCGGCCGTCGATTTCCACATTGACTGGCTCTTTCTGGACACTTGTCACCGGAAGGGCGAGGTGAAGCGTATCGGGGGTGGCGCCCCGTTCCAGTTCGATTGTTCCGCCGGGAACCTCGACGGAAAAGCGGGTCTTGCCATTCAGCTGGCCGAGGGCGTCGAGGGCCTTCGCATAGCCGATGACCGCATGGCCGCAAAAGTCTGGATAGCCGTAGGAGGTAATGAAAAAGGCGCCGAAATCCGCGACTTGAGAAGGGACTGGCACCAGGCCGAAGGACCCGACGTGTCCGCGCGGTTCCTGCAGGAGCATCGCGCGAAGATGGTCGTGTCTGTCCATGAAGGACTGGCGCCTTTCGGCGACCGTTGACCCGGCGAGATCCTTCAGGGGTTCGATCAGTATGCGCGTCGGATGCCCGGCGGTATGCGTTTCCAGAACGCGGTAGGTCTCCGAATTGCTGGGAAGGTCGATGTTCAGACCGCCTTCGCCAAGGCCGCTGCCGCTGGAGGTGCCGAGTTCGAGCCGGCGGCCACGACGCTCGAAATGCATCGTTCCGAGCCGTTCGACGTCCGTGTTGACCCAGAGGATCACCGCATTGCAGGTGCCCGTGTTGTGCCAGCGGTGATCGATACGGCTGTCGAAATAGGCGCTGTCGCCGGCGCCGATGGTGACCGGCTCCCGCCCGCAGAGGGTGACTTCCAGTTGACCGTCGAGAACATAGAGAAGCTCTTCGCCCTCGTGAGAGTAGAAGCCGTCGCTTTCCCGGCCCGGCTCGATTGTCCAGACCTCGACGTCCATGAGCCTTTCGGCAACGGTCAGCTGTTCGATCGAAACGCCCGGGCTGAAAGTGCTGACGACACGACCGCCGCCTTTTCGCACGATCGGAATGTCGTTGTGACTGGTTCCGCCAAGCAGTTCCACGACGGAGCGGTTGAAGGCAGCGGCGATGGCGTTCAGGCGCGCCGGCGACAGGAAGGCGGCTCCGCGCTCGAACATGCTCAGGTGCGAAACGCCGATCTCCGTCAGATCCGACAGCTCCCGCAGCGAAAGGCCGGCCTCCTTGCGCATGGTGCGCACGCTCTCACCGATCCGGTCGTAATCGATCTTCTGCCGTTCGGCTTTCGCCGGAGCGGCACTGGTGGCCTCTTCGGCGTCCTGATCGAATGTCCGGCGGATGCTGGACAGGCTCATGCCCGATACGCGGCGCATCTGTTCAATCTTGCGGATGCGGTCAAGGTCTTCTGTCGTGAAGGATCTGTGACCGCTTGCGGACTTGTGCGGCTTGATAAGACCGAGCTGTTCCCAGGACCGCAGGGTCGAGACGGCGACGCCGGTCATCTTCGCGGCATGGCCGATCGAGTAGGGTCTTCTGCTTCCGGTGGTATCACTGTCTGTCATCAGCCGAACACATGTGGTTTTTTTGAACTTTGCAGATCGTATGTAGATATATTGAAAGAGTCAACGTACCGAGACGTGTGCTGCGGTTTTGTGGATCCTGATCGGGTAAAGCCGAATGGTTTCAGTGGGTACGACCCCATGCGCAAACCCGTCCGGCGTGATTTCCGCGGGGTGCGGCAGAGATTGGGGCGATGTCAGGCGCCGGCATTTTCATGTCGAGCTACACAACGACATGTGCGTCAGCGGGCCACGCCCTCCCGATGACCAGTTCTGCCGAACCTGACTGCGGCCAGGTTGAAGCATGTAGCCGCTGGCAAATGGACCAGCCGATAAGGCATAGGCATGCCCCGCTCTACGCAGAGAAGTGCGAAAACCACGGAGCCGTTGTCTGACAGCTGAGGTGCGATTGATCTCTGAGGCCGCCTGCAAATATGAAGCTATTTGCGGTTTCGAATGTGGCAGGCATCCATGATGAGACTGGCAGGTCGTGCCCTTGAATATTATCAAGAACTATCAGTGACGATCAGATGTAAAAATTAATTGGATCTTGAAAATCCCGCAAGCAGAAACAGAGGGATCTGCTTGCGGATTTATTCGCGTGCCCGGATTTTTACAGGCTTCGAAAATGGCTCTCTTCCGTAATGGGCGCCATTCGTTGATATGTTTATTGCCGGGGCTGCTACGCGGCCCTGATCGAACGGATAAACTCGGCTACCTCGTTCTTCAACCCGCTTGCCTGTCCAGCGAGTTGACTCGCGGTTTCAAGGACTTTGGCTGAGGTTTTCCCGGTCTCTTCTGTAACCTTGTTGACGCCGAACAGGTTGCTGGAAACATCTTGAGTGCCCAAGGCTGCATCCGTGACATTCTGTGCAATTTCCTGCGTTGCCTTGTCCTGTTTCTCTACGGAGGTGGCGATGCCCGTCGATATATCGTTCATCTTGTCTATCGTTTCACCGATCCGCTGGATCGCGCCAACCGCTTCGTCGGTTACATTCTGAATGGCGGAGATCTGAGCTGAAATATCGGACGTTGCATTCGCGGTTTGGGTTGCCAGCTGTTTCACTTCGGAGGCCACAACCGCAAACCCTTTGCCGGCCTCTCCGGCTCTGGCAGCCTCAATGGTAGCATTGAGTGCCAGAAGATTGGTCTGTTCGGCAATGTCGTTGATCAATTTGACAACTTCGCCGACTGTCTGGGCCGCCGCAGACAGGGACTGAACCTTCTCGTTCATTTGCTGGGCCTCCTCGACAGCTGCGGAACTGATATTCGTGGAATCGGAAACCTGTCGGGCGATCTCCTGTACCGAAGCCGCGAGCTGGTCTGCTGCTGTTGCTACAGTCTTTACATTGCTCGTGGTTTCTTCAGACGCTGCGGACACGGCCGCCGACTGGACAATTGCCTCCTCGACAGCTGAAGACAGGGATTGCGAAGCCGATTGCATGTCCGTTGCGGATGCGGCTACCGAAGCGACGATGCCACCCACCCGCCGGTCGAATTCGGAAGCGAGCCGATTCAGGGTTTCTTCGCGGTCGCGACTCCCGGCTTCGAGATAAACGGAGATGGCGATATCCATATCCAGCATGGCGGCTCTGGTAATGGCCGTCTGCAACCGTGAAGCCCGTTCCCGATTTCGGGATACGGAAATACGGCCAAGACCGCGCCCTGCCATCGTCTTGAGGATATGTTCATTCAGTGACGTCACGAGGAAACTGTAACCGCCGAGATACCAGCTTGGTTCCAATCCGATCCGATTGTGCACCTCACCGATCGTGCGCACGGAGTTTTCGTAGTCTTCGTTGAATTGCGCGGCAGTTATAAGGGACCAGTGTCTGATTTGCGCATTTTTCGCCCTTTCCATGTGGGCATCATCCTTGAAGAATTTTCGCGTCTCGGGAAAGGATTTTACATGATCGTAAAATGCGTCGAGCGCTCCGGAAAGGGCTTCCAGCACGATCTTGCTTTCCGAGCGGAGAATTTCCGCTGTCGCTTCATCCAGTCGATGAAATGTAAGGCGGTTTTGAATATTTTCCTGATTTTGCATTGCATCCTCTTAACGCAAGGGAATGTGTGTATTACGTCTGTGTAGTATTTATTCTTCAGCCCGCGACCAAGTCGGGGGAGAGCCTTGACTGTCCGGTGCAAGAAATTGTCGGTGTACTGTGAAGTCAGGGGCTCGCTGACAGTAGAAGCTGGCCGATAACGCCCCCAAGGCTTTCGAGAAAGCGCAATTGCTCCTGTGTCTCGACGCCTTCTGCGGCGGTAGCCGTCTTTCGGTGATCGCGCGCCATCATGCCAACAGGCGCATCTGAGAAAATGGTATTCGCAAAAGCGGGAGCGTCAGACATCATTATACTTCAGTATGCACCAAGCCTCGTGGGCACACACGGTGCCCCTTCACCGGTAGGTCGAAAGGTTCTCCGTTAATGAACGGTGTGATTTACCGCGCCGTTTATTGTCGGTTCGCCTCTCGAACGACCGGACTGCATTGACTAGCAATGCGCCCTATTTATAAGTACGAATACGTACATAATAAAAGTTAACTGTGGATTAACGATTTTATATCGTGGGCTTGAAATGGTCGGGGAAATACTCATCCCGTCATGAGTAGCCACTTAGAGCCCCCTTTCAGGAACCGCGTGATCCGTGCCACTCGACCAGAGGCACAAGCATTCCTTGCAGCTCGTATGGAGACCCGTCAACTGGAGGCCGGGTGTGTGCTTTATGATAAGTCACAAGGCTTTACTCACGCCATTTTTCCACATGCCGGCATTCTTTCCCTTATGTCGGAAATGAGTGAGGGGCGCAGCGTCGAAAAAACCAGTATCGGGAATGAAGGGTTTCTTGGCTTTACCTACCCGATGGGTGGGCTCATTTCCACGAGCAGGACAGTTGTGCGCGTACCCGGATATGCATCATGGCTGGCTATGTCGGATCTGGATGAAGCCATGCAAAGATTTGTATGCGTGCGCGACGTGATGCTCGGATACTCAAGAGCCCAGGTTATTCAGCTAATGGAGACTGTGGCTTGTAACGCCCTGCATTCGGCAGAGCAGCGTGTCAGCCGCTGGCTTCTTCATGCATATGATCGCCAGGACGGAGAGGACTTCCCGC
Source organism: Labrenzia sp. 011 (assembly GCF_003075075.1). GTDB lineage: Bacteria > Pseudomonadota > Alphaproteobacteria > Rhizobiales > Stappiaceae > Roseibium. Next base: position 234,388 of record NZ_QCYM01000005.1, read on the forward strand.
TCACGCAGAAAGCCATATCCGAAGTTCTGGGAATGCGCCGGGCTACAATCAGCCAAGCTTGCTCAGTTCTTCTAAAGTCTGGAGCAATTACCTATTCTCGCGGCAAGGTATCTATTTTGAATAGAAACATCCTGCAGCGCCATGCATGTGATTGCTATGAGAGAGTCACTGCCGCCAGCCTGCCTCGATGAATACAATGTGACAAACCCGGTACAACCCATCATGTCATTCTGTGCCTGAGGTAGAATCCCTCTCGCTGCGTAGATCTCTATCCCGGGGGTGGAAGATTGGCAGAGCAGGGGTAGGCTCCGCGTGGGCCTGTCATCAGGATAGCAGGTCCTGCCATTCCTGGCTGCCGGCCCCAACCACGCAGCGCCCGTTTTCTCGCAGGTTCAGACGCATGCGGCATCTTTTGATTTCGTCGTCGAACTCATGCGGGGGAATGGTCCTGATCAACTCCAGAAGTGTGCGGCTGAAGGCATCGCTTTCTTTCCGGAGGGTGTAGAAGACCCATTTTCCGTCTTTCTCAGGCCGCACGAGACCGGCCTTCTGCAGGATTTTCAGATTTCGCGAGACATTGTAATGGGTCTCGCCAAGCACATCCATCGCCTCGGCAACGCAGACCCGCTCGTCAATCTGCACAAGCAGCCAGAACAACCGCAGCCGGTTGGGCTCGGCCAGAGCCTTCAACGCTTCAACAAAACGATCGTCCATCCGTTCTCTCTCGGGACTGTTTGGTCGCCGCGACCGTCGCGAGGCCACCTAGCTGTCGTCGGCTCCATCGTATTTAGCCGCGCCCACCAGCAGTAACAAGACGCCGATGAAGAATACGACAGCCGAGTGGCACGCATGGAATACCAGTTCCGCTCTGCTCGCCCCGCTCAGCAGGGCGATCCAGAAGAAAGGGCAGCACAGGCCCAGAAGGGCGATAGAGGCTCCGGCCTGCGCCGAATGTGGCAGCCGCCGTTCCACCGCCATGCGCCGCAGGGTGCGCCAAAGTTGCGTGTAGGGACACAGGCTGAGCAGTTTTTTTACCGGCGAGCTTTTCATGTCGTGCCATTTCACGTTGTCTGAAGGGCCTGAAGGACGTGATGGACGGCGCCGCACCGCAACAGGCCGATACGGGCCTGTTGCGCAGGGGTTGCGGACCTTGCGTGCTGTAGCGTCAGGAAACGACAAGAAATATGCCTCCTCCCACCATGGCCATTGCAACCACCGTGACCACGAAGGCGATCACCGCCTTGGGTTTGAGAATCGACGAGATGATCGCAATTTCCGGCAGGCTGGCGCCGGTGCCGCCGATCAGCAGAGACATGGCCGCGCCCATGCTCATCCCCTTGGCAATCAGCACCTGAAGCAGGGGAAGGGCCATTTCGATCCGCAGATACAGCGGGACGCCGATGACTGCGGCGACGGGGACCGCATACCAGCTGTCGCCTCCCACGTATTTCTCGACCACTTCAGCAGGAAGAAAGGCTGCCGACAGGGCGCTGATGACGGCGCCGACGAGCACATACGGGATGATTTTCCTGAAGAGGGCCCAGGCGAAGGGGAGGGATGCGCGAAGACGTTCGCCATGAGGCAGGCGGTCATGCGCCGTTGAGGGCGCCGGGCCGCCGCATGTTGGCACCGCCGGTGCATCGCAGTCCACCACCGTGGCATCGCCGCACCCAACGGCGAGGGCCGCGGCGGAGGGGCTGCAGCTGGCGGCCTGGGCGCCACCGCAGCTGCCTGTCGCTGGGCTTATGTCACGCCGAACCGCATGGTTCAGAGATGTGAAGCCGACCAGATAGCCCGCCAGGATCGCCCCCCCCAGGGTCACGGCCAGGTAAATCAGGGTGACCTTCAGGCCGAAGGTTACCAGGATCAGACCGACGACGACGAAATTGCACAATGGCGCCGAGATCAGGAAGCCGAAGATTGTCCCCACCGAGGCACCCATTTCGACCATGCCCATTGCCACCGGAACCATGGAGGCGCTGCAAAAGGGCGTGAGCGTTCCGAGAAGCGCGCCGAGCAACGGACCGCGACGCTCATGCTTTTCAAGCTTTTTCTGGAGCTTGTCCTGGGGAATGTATTCCCGAACGATCCCCGTCAACACGGAAATGACGGCGATGATTGCCACCAGCGCGCCCCCTACATGAAGAAACTCGTAGAGGGCGACCGTCCATGGGTTGTCCTGCATATTTGCCTTTCCTTCTGCCTGGCAATTATCATTCGCATATATGCGCGAATGAGCTTATATTTAATTCCTGTGTGCCTGACAAGAAGGGAATTCTGGAAGGGGGCGTCGCGGAACCTGGGCCGCGTCATCGTCTGTTTCTTTCAATCGGGAACAGACGCATTTGAGAGGCGGAACTTTCAGCGGGCAGATCAGGCTGCCCGCTTTGGGCGCGAAGAGGACCGGGACGGTGGAAACTCGGGCCTTGCGTCTGGCGCGGCCTTCCGGTTCTGGTAGCATCCCGCCGGTGTCGCGGGCAAAATGCAATTCCCTGGACGCAGGAGAAGACGGCGACGATGACGGAAACGCAAGAAGAACCCACAGTGAGCAAATGCGACGCGTCGCTTGCTGCGGGGGAGGTTGCCACAAGCTTCAGCGGATTGCGTTCGACGATCATCGAGAGTGCCGCGACGCAAGCGGCCATGCAGCCCTGGGTTGCCATGGAGTGCTACCAGCTCAGCCGTGGCAAGCAGGTATCGCAGATGGATAGTCTCGACCTCGGGCGCGTGCAGGTCGTGCGGGAGCAGCAGTTTGCGGCGATCCAGAAACTTGGCATCACTCCGGAAGATTTTTGCACCATCTCCTACTGCACGCAGGACCCGGCCTTCCGATTTTCCGACCACTCGGCCAGTGGCGTAAACAGCGTTTTCTTCATCCCGGAGCGAACCGAATTCGACATTTATGTGCCTCCGGGCATGCAAACGGCCTATGTCAGTTTCTCCCAGTCCGAGTTTGTCGGCGCCGCTCGTGCGTTGAATCCAAGGGCATGGGAACAGCCGAAGCGGCAGGTGTCGCAGTTTCAGTCAAGGCAACTGGTTGAGCTGAAGGGCGCTCTGGAGCGATGGATTGGCGTTGCCGAAGCCGCGAGCAGAAGGGGCCAGGGTCTTGACCCCGCCAGCATGCGGGACATTGTTCTCCAGACTGCGCTGCGCATTGCGACCGCCACCCCCGAGGATGACGCAAGGCGCCGGCCGCCCCTCGCCCGTTCTCGCGCCATGCGGGTTTGTCGTCTGGCCCGGGAGTTCGTGGAAGGGCATCTGGCGAACCATGAGGTGCCTTCCATCGTCGATATCTGTGTGTCACTGGCCGTCTCGGAACGCGCGTTGCACTACGCGTTCCAGGACTATGTCGGCATGTCACCGCAGGCCTATCTTCGTCGCTGCCGGTTGAACCTGGTCCGCACGACATTGCTCGCCGGAAATCCGCAAGACACGACGGTGACAGAAGTCGCCATGCGGTTCGGTTTTCTGCATCTCAGCCGCTTCGCTGGCGACTACAAGCAGATCTTCGAAGAAGCGCCGAGCGCGACACTGACGCGGCGCATGTGACGCCCGATGCCGGCCGGGATCATTTTTGCAGATTTCGGATAGCGGCGCCGCGTTTCGGGCTCTAGTTTCAGCGTGATGCTTGTCAGGTAGGCGAAGAGACTGACGCGTTCGGCCTCCGTTCCGGCATGCTGTTCGGCCGGGGATCTCTTGCCATGTTGGGAACCGGCGCCATCAGGGTATCCACATGGGCACATTCGCGCGCTCTTGACGGTGTTGGTTGCCGACCGGGCGCCGCGGTGAGGGCGGGGGAGTGTCTACCCGGGCCGGAGCCGCGTGGAATTTGTAAGGGGGCGGCAAGCTGCAGTTGATCCAAAACCGGTCCGGTTGGATGCTCCTGGCAGGAGTTATCGACGTGACGGCCAATTTTCCCGGGGCACGGGCGTATGCGGGGCCGGCGAGATGATGAAAAATTTGTACCTGACAATAGAAGATTGAAGGTCTCTCTACTGGAGATGAGGAGAAATGCATGTGTGAAGATTGCAATGCCAAAACCGTGAGCCGTCGTGGACTGATCGCGGGGGGGCTGGCCCTGTCGCTAGCAACGCCGCTGGCCACACAGGCTTTCGCCCAGGAGACCAGTGCGGTTGCACCGGCTTCGCCAGAAGAGGCACTGCAACGCCTGATCGATGGCAATGCACGCTATGTGGCCAATGCCGCTATCAATACGGACCACTCGCTGACGCGCGCCAGCCGGGCCGAAGGACAGCAGCCCTTTGCCGCCATCGTCAGCTGTTCGGATTCGCGCGTGGCCCCGGAGTTGATTTTCGATCAGGGTCCGGGAGAACTCTTTGTGGTGCGTGTGGCCGGCAATTTCATCAGCGAAGAGGGTCTGGCGACACTTGAATACGGCGTGGCCGTGCTGGGCATAAAGACCATCGTGGTTCTCGGGCATACCTCGTGTGGCGCCGTTGACGCGACGATCAAGTCGATTGCGGACAGGGAACTGCCGCCAGGCCATCTGCCCAGCCTGGTCAATGCCATTCGCCCCGCAGTCTATGACGTGATGGATGAGTCGCCGGACGACCTGCTGGCGGCAGCCACCGCCCAGAACGCCCGGCTCAACGCCGCGCGGGCGCTGTCCGAAGGGCCGATCCTGTCCGAAGCCGCCGCCGCCGGCAAGCTTGATGCCGTGGCCGGCATGTACGAGATCGCCACGGGCAAGGTGTCGTTTCTCTAGCCGGGTGCCCGGTTCCGGAATTCGCCGGCGGCAATATGCCTGAACCTGGCCGTGGCCAGCTTCAGGCATGACTGGTGGTCGGGAAATGCGCCGACAACCGGCGTGCGTCGCCGGATCTCCTTGATGTTCCGCGCCAGGGTATTGTCCGTCCGGATCTTGCGTCAATTGCTGTCCGGAAAGCTGTAACAGGTCAGCGTTTCGTCCATGCCCGTCTTCGATGAAACCGGCAGGCCTGGCCACCCCTTGCGTCCTTCCGGAACGACAAAGGGGCCCGTCTCAACCTGAAAATGCATGAGAAACTCCGGACATTACCCCAAGGCTTCGAGAATATTCGGAACTATTCAATCAGACAGTTTCGCAATGTGCATGAACGGCATGAAACTGATTGGAGATCGTCAAAAGGGTGACTTTTGGTCTCTTGCGGCCGACGGGACCGGATGGTCTCCGATCTGACCATGGGTGTTGGTGCCATCGATCACCTGGTTGAAGTCCGAGAGCATCGCGATGGTCGAAAGAGCGGTCCTGTTGAACTTGCTCGGCGTTGCAAGCAACAGGTTTTCGTCTGCTGCGGCCATGGCCGCTTTCTTCACCGCGATCTTCGAGAGGTCGAAATCCATGACGCGGCCTTTCGCGTCGATACCCGAGCAGGCGATCAGCGCGTGGTCAATACGAAGACCATTCAGCTCCATGATGATCTCTTCGCCGACGAGCGAGCCATCCTTTCCCGCCATGCGGCCGCCGAGAACGGTTACATTATGCCGCTTGGGATCAAATGCCAGAGCCGCTCGTATGCTGTTGGTGAACACCGCCAGCCCGTTTCGCTTGTTCAATTCCCTGGCGGTAAATTCCATCGTTGTGCCAACGTCCAGAAAGAGGCTCGCGCCATCTGAAATGCATTCCGCTGCGTTTCTGGCCACCAGTTCCTTGTCAGCGACGCCAAGGTGTTCTTTGCGCCCGTGATCCAGTCTCAGGGTCTCGGAACGGCCTATTGCACCGGCTCCGCCGTGAAAGCGCTGCAAGTGCCCTGCTTCCGACAGGAAAATGATATCGCGGCGGACGGTCTGGGTTGAGACGTCGAATTCTTCCGCAAGCCGTTCAATGGTGACGAAACCTTGCTTTTCCGTCGTCTCCAGAATGCGCTTCTGACGGTCACTCAGTTCAGAATGGGATGGCCGGAGTGTCATAAAAGGGTCATGCCTCACAGATATCGATGTAAATTATCTTACACGGTTGGCGAGAGACATCAATGTCCACATCTCGACTTTTCCAATTGGGCAATGATGTCTATAGCGACTTCGGGTGTCTTGATCCATGGACCTGGACCTGGGCTGCTGGTGATCTGCCTGCTGATGCGGAGCCGGTCACCCCGGTCGATGCGCTGCGCATATTGAAGACGACCGGGGCCATGCGCAAGTTTCCGGTTGGTGTCATAGGGCCTCGAGAGGCGACGGATGTGCAGCTCGCCGCCGCAAGGGAAGTCGGCAGGGCGCTGGCTGAACTGGGCCTCACGATGATCTGTGGCGGCAAGTCGGGTGTCATGACCGCGGCGGCGGAAGGCTGCCTGAAGGCCGGTGGTCTCTCCGTCGGCCTGATTCCGGACCATGAGTGGCGCGCGGCAAATCCTTACATTGCGCTTCCCATTGCGACCGGCCTCAGCGAGGCGCGCAACATGATCATCGCCAAATCCAGCGAAGTGCTGGTTGCCATTGGCGGGTCATACGGAACCCTTTCGGAAGTTGCTTACGGGCTTCACTTTTCAAAGCCCGTGATCGGCATGTGCGGGGCGGCTCAGGTGGATGGCGTGGAAATGGCGGAAACGCCTTCTGACGCAATCGAACGGGTCGCATCTCACCTGTTCGCCCGGGTGCTGACGTCATAAAACTTACATCGATTCACGTCTATATGTGAACAAATTTACAAAAGCGACGAAGCAAGCCATGACCCGCTCTCCGGTGCTCGAACTGCGCGGTTTGTCCCGCCGGTTCGGTCAAACAGCAGTTCTTGATGACATCGACATCACCGTTCCCGAGGGGAGCTTCACTGCACTGCTCGGGGCGTCGGGATGCGGCAAGTCGACCACGTTGCGGATCATGGCCGGGCTTGATCGTCCGACTTCCGGGAGGGTTTTGCTCCATGGCGAGGATGTCGCCGGCAAGACCGCCCATGAACGCAACGTCGCCATGGTGTTCCAGTCCTATGCGCTCTACCCGCATTTGACCGTGTTCCAGAACATGGCGCTGCCTCTCACCATGCGCCATCTGTCGTCACTTGGCCGCATGCCGCTCGTCGGAAGGCTGGTCCCTGGCAGCAGGGTAGCCAGAAACCTCATTGAAAAGAAGGTTTCCGAGGCAGCCGACGTGCTCGGCCTCACCGATCTCCTCGATCGCAAGCCTTCAAGCCTGTCGGGTGGCCAAAAGCAGCGGGTTGCCCTCGGGCGGGCCATGGTGCGTGATCCGGTCCTGTTTCTGCTCGACGAGCCGCTCTCCAATCTCGACGCCCGGCTGCGGGTCAAGATGCGTGCTGAATTGGTTGCTCTGCACCGGCGCACCGGCAAAGCCTTCGTCTATGTCACCCACGACCAGTCAGAGGCGATGGCCATGGCCGACCAGATCGTCGTCATGATCGGCGGCAAGGTTGCCCAGTCCGGCGCGCCTCGCGATCTCTATGGCCGGCCCGCCTCGATGGGCGTGGCGACCTTCATCGGCCACAACGCGATCAACCTGTTTCTTCCAGACGATGGACTGCATGGCCTGCACCCTGCTGCGGACAGGGCCGTGATCGGTCTTCGTCCCGAACATCTGTCACCGGCTGCGAATGGGGCACTCGAGGCCAGACTGGAGACCGCCGAATATCTTGGTTCGGAGATCATTCTCGGGCTGCGCTGTGAAAGCGGTACGGAAATCCGGGCTATCGCCTCCGGCGATTATCCGATCCCGGCGCCTGGGTCTGCGATCCGCCTCGGCTTCGAACCAGGTCAGCTGCATCTTTTCGATCGACAGAGCGGAAAGCGGATCGAGGTGACTTCATGAGACGCCTGTCGATTGCCCGCCGCGAGGCTCTGACCGACCTATGGCTGGCAGGGCCGGCGACGACGGTCATGTTGCTGTTCGTCTTTGTGCCTGTGGTTATCGTCGCCGTCCTCTCCTTTACCGACTACCAGTTCGGTGCAGGGAGCTTTGCCTGGATCGGACTGGACAATTACGCCAGGCTGTTCGGGTCGACGCTCGGACAGCGGGCGATTGCCAACACGCTGACTTATGTAGCGATTGTCATACCGCTCTCGGTCGGCTTCGGCCTTGCGGTTGCACTCGGTTTGCATCGCATGATGGCCTGGGCTCCGTGGCTCTCCCATACGCTGCGCACGATCTACTTTCTGCCGGTTGCGGCGACTCTGGTCGCCATGTCCGTTGCCTGGCAGATGGTGCTTCATCCTTCGCTCGGCGTCGTCAATCAGACCCTTGCCTCTCTTGGCGGTACGCCTCAGGACTGGCTCAGCGACCGGGGACTCGTGCTCTACACGCTGGCCGCCATCGGTATCTGGCAAACCGTCGGCTACAACATGGTCCTGTTCCTGGCGGGCCTGGTCGCAATTCCGCCGGAACTCTACGACGCCGCCGATGTCGATGGCGCCGGTCATGGCTGGTCCAGATTCTCGACCGTGACCTGGCCAATGCTCGGTCCCACAACTCTCTTTGTCCTGGTGGTGACGGCAACCAATGCCTTCCGGGTCTTCGAGACGGTCGCGACCTTGACCAGGGGAGGGCCGGCCTTCGCCTCCGACACTCTCGTCTACGCGCTCTACCGGGAAGGCTTCGTCTACTTCAAGGCAGGCTACGCGAGTGCCATCACAATGGTGTTCTTCGCTTTCCTTCTGGTCCTGACGCTGGCGCAATTCCGTATTGTCGAAAAGAGGGTGCATTACCGATGATCCGCTCCTTCTTTAGCCGCGCGGTCTCCACATTGCTTCTTTTCGCGGGCGCTGCAGTCATTCTCCTGCCGTTCGTCTGGATGCTGTCTCTTGCCTTCAAGCCGCGTGACGAGATTTTCAGTTCAAGGGTCCAGTTGCTGCCGTCCCGGCTTGAATGGAACAATTTCGTCGTCGCTCTCACCGAAACCGACGTGCCGCTGTTCCTCTGGAATGGTTTCGTCGTGGTCGGCGGTATTCTGGCCTTCCAGATCCTGTTCGCCGTGCCATGTTCCTATGCGCTTGCCCAACGCCGGTTCAGGGGACGTACCTTTGTCTTCGGGCTGGTGCTGGCCGCTCTGCTGGTTCCGTTTCATGTTACCGCGATCCCGATCTTCCTCGGCTTTGCCAAGGCCGGTATCCTCAATTCCTACGGTGCATTGATCCTGCCCTTTGTGCCGACCGCCTTCGGTATCTTCCTGTTCCGGCAATTCTTCTCGCAATTGCCCCCCGATCTCTTCGATGCGGCCCGGGTGGACGGCCTGAGTGAAACCGCGATCGTCTGGCGTATCGCCTTTCCGCTTGCTCTGCCGGCGGCAACAGCATTCGCGATCTTCTCAATCACCGCCCACTGGAACGATCTGTTCTGGCCGCTGATCGCGACGACCGACCCGCATCTCGCCACTCCGCCGCGCGGCATTCTCTATTTCCGGGATCAGGAATCCGGCGACGACGTGGGGCCGCTCATGGCTGCCGCACTCATCATCACGGCGCCGCTGGTCATCGCGTTCCTGCTGGCGCAGCGCAAGTTCACCCAGGGCCTCGCCGCAGGGGGGCTGAAGGGTTGAAGCCATAATTGACGATAGGCGCGGAGCCAACCGTGCAACTTCTTCATAAATACGGAGTCAAAGAATATGAGACATGTACTTCTCGCAGCGGCTTTCGCGCTTACAGCGACCGCCGCCCACGGACAGGAAACGGAAATTCGCGTTCACTACGCCATACCGACGATCTGGGCAGACACCCAGAAGGCGCTTGCGGACGCTTTCATGGAGAAGCATCCGGAGATCAGGATCACCCTTGATGGTCCGGCCGAAAGCTATGCCGACGGTGTGCAGCGCCTTTTGCGCGAGTCCGTTGCCGGCACTGCGCCGGACGTGGCCTATGTGGGGCTCAACCGTTGGCGCATCCTGGAAGATCGCGATATGACCCGGCCGCTCGACGGCTTCATCGGCGACAATCCGGCCGAGCAGGGCTACACGCCGGCGCTTCTCTCCCTGGGCCGCTTCGAAGGCAAGCAGCATGCGCTTGCAACGTCCGCGTCCACCCTGGTCATGTATGTGAATCCGAATCTGGTCGAGCAGGCCGGCGGATCCATGGACAACTTTCCGACCACCTTTGACGGAGTGATCGAACTGGCGGCCAGGATCGATGCGCTTGACGACACGACCGACGGCATCTGGATCGATCGGCACGACTGGCGTTACCAGTCCCTTCTTGGGGCTTACGGCGGACGCCCGATGAACGCGGATGAGACCGACATTACGTTCGACAGCGCGGAAGGTATCGCGGCTGCCGGCCTCTACCAGCGCTTTGCCAGGGAAGCGGGCATGAAGTCCTACTCCTACAAGGATGCCCGCCAGGCGCTTCCGGCCGGCACGCTCGGCATCATGTTCGAAAGTTCCTCCCTGCAAACCCGGTTCGAGGAAGGTGCGGGCGATGCGTTCGAGCTGACCGTGAAGCCGCTTCCCCTCGCGACCTCCGACAAGGAGAAGGTTTACTTCCCGACCGGTGGTTCCGGCATCGTCATGCTGACTGGCGATGAGGAAAAGCAAAAGGCCGCTTGGGATTACATTGCCTTCGTCACCAGCCCGGAAGGCCAGAAGATCATCGTTGAAACCACCGGCTACGCACCTGCAAACGCGAAAGTGATCGAGGACAAGAGCTATCTCGGCGCCTTTTATGAAAACAACCCGAATGCACTGGTCGCTCACACCCAGATCGCCAATCATGCAGGCCCCTGGTTCGCCTATCCGGGACCGGAAGGCGTTGCCGCGACGGATCTGATCGCGGCCTCGCTGGTTGAAATCAGCGAAGGGGCCGATGCGGACAAGGCCATGAAGGACCTTGCCGAAACCCTCCGCGTTCAGCTCGGCATGAAATAAGTCCTCGAGACCGCCTCAAATCAACACCCCCATTTACCGGGGGTGTTGAATTCCCTGAAGGATGGACCGAGCGGTACGGCCTCCTGAAAAAGACCATGCGGATGGCAATGCCGCAATGGCCGGCAGTTGGCAGAACGTGCATTCGGGCTCTGGCTGCGGGCCTTGCCGGAGCTTCGACGGCTTCCGGCACAGCTGGCGGAACCTGTCTTGTCCGCACTCCCTGCGCGGCAACAACGAGGTCTTCTACCTATGGCCCTGTCCCGCTGACAGATCTGATTGAGATGGAACAAGCGAGCGGCGATCTTGCCGCCGAAGAGCGTGCTTTCGCCCACGACCGAAGAATAGCGAAAGCACCGGGGCATGAGATCGCATCCCCGTCTTTGTTTTCCAGCTGCATCCATGAGTGCAGCACTCGATCGCAGCTGCTTCCGAAGGTCGGCCGCCTGTCGGTCAGAAGCCAATCCGGTCTCGTTAAGTTTTTGATTGTTTCATATAAAATTGGCGCACCAACTCTAATAAAAATGCGAACACTTATGTAATTGAAATACTTATATGATATCCTCCGTTGATCCGCTCACCAATCAGTTTGCATTCTTAGCAATAGTTTTCTTGAAATGCTCGTACGCCACCGAACTAGCGTCGAAAACGCCCTCAGTATTCTTGCAATCGAGT
>NZ_QCYM01000006.1 GCF_003075075.1 Labrenzia sp. 011
GATGACAGCGAGTTTTCCAAAAAATTACTAATGTACTCAGAAAATAACGCGCCTATAAAGTTAATGAATACTGACCATTACTGGGATCGGGTTTGTTTCCTAGGTCCATATGAAGAAATTATCCCTAGACTTTCCGCTCTTTACGGTAAGGATCTAACGAACTACAAATATAATCGGAGAGTTAGTTACATCGGCGCAGAAGTATATGGACTTGCTTTTATTGCTGACGTGAATCACGGAGTATTCTTTTATCCTCTTAGTACTGGTTACGGGGTATATAAGATCAACTTAGTTAGAGGCGATAGGTGTGCTTCATTTGAGACTTGTAAGTTTCGTATAGTTAGTTTTAATAACAATGCCGGATTGGTCAATCATCTTATGATGACTCAATAAAACTGGAAGGTTTCATGATGTACGACGGTTATATAAAATCCGGTTGGAGTGAGGTAGTCAAGTACTTAGCTCGGCATGCAGAGGCTGTTTCTAACGGCAACGGTGTCACGGAAGCCGTGTCGCAAAGTTTTGGACTGTGGAAACGGTGACCTAATGCGCCTCGTCCCAGTTGTCGGCGGCGCGGGCGTCTACCTGGAGCGGGACCGAGAGTTTCAGCACCGGCTCGCAGGCGTTTTCCATGACTTCCCGGATCACCGGAATGGTGGCGTCCACCTGGTCGTCGGGCACTTCGAAGATCAGTTCGTCATGCACCTGCAGGAGCATCTGCGCCTCCAGTTTCGAACCGTCAAGCCTGTCCTCCATGCGCACCATGGCGCGGCGCAGGATGTCCGCGGCCGAGCCCTGGATCGGGGCATTGATGGCGGCGCGCTCGTAAAAGGCGCGCATGTTCGGGTTCTTGGTGTTGACCTCCGGATAATGGGCCCGGCGGCCGAAGATCGTGGTGACGAAACCGTCCGCATGGACCTGTTTCTTGATCGCCTCCATATATTCCTTGATGCCCGGGAAGCGTTCGAAATAGGTCTTGATGTAATTGCCCGCCTCCCCACGGCCGATGCCGAGCTGGTTGGCAAGGCCGAAGGCGGAAATGCCGTAGATGATGCCGAAATTGATCGCCTTGGCCCGGCGGCGGACCATCGGGTCCATGCCCTCGATCGGCGTGCCGAACATCTCGCTTGCGGTCATGGCGTGAATGTCGAGACCGTCGTCGAAGGCCTTCTTCAGTTGCGGAATGTCGGCCATATGCGCCAGCACGCGCAGCTCGATCTGGCTGTAGTCGGCCGAAATCAGCTTATGGCCCTTTTCGGCGACAAAGGCCTTGCGGATCTTGCGGCCCTCTTCCGTCCGCACCGGGATGTTCTGCAGGTTCGGCTCCGAGGAGGACAGACGGCCCGTCGTGGTCGCGGCAAGCGCGTAGGACGTGTGCACCCGGCCCGTTTGCGGATTGATGCGGCCGGGCAGCGCGTCGGAATAGGTCGATTTCAGCTTGGAAAGCTGGCGCCAGGCGACGATCCTGGACGGCAGCTCGTGACCTTCCGCGGCAAGGTCGTCCAGCACCTGGGCGGATGTGGACCAGGCACCGGTCTTGGTCTTCTTGCCGCCCGGCAGGTTCATCTTTCCGAAAAGAATGTCGCCGAGCTGCTTGGGCGAGCCGATATTGAAGCTCTCCCCGGCCAGCTCGTAAATCTCGGCCTCCAGTGCGGCCATCCCTTGCGCGAAATCGCCGGACAGCCGCGAGAGCATCTGCCGGTCGACGGAAATGCCGCGTCTTTCCATGCGCGCCAGCACCGGAACCATCGGCCGTTCCAGCGTCTCATAGACGGTCGCCATGCGATCGGCGGCCAGCCGCGGCTTGAGGATCAGCCACAGGCGCAGGGTCACATCGGCATCCTCCGCCGCATAGGCGGACGCCTTGTCGACAGGCACCTTGTCGAAGGTGATCATCGACTTGCCGGACCCGCAGACTTCCTTGAACGGGATCGGCTTGTGGCCGAGCCAGCGCTCGGACAGCTCGTCCATGCCGTTGCCACCCTTGCCCGCGTCGACCGTGTAGGACAGCAGCATCGTGTCGTCATAGGGCGCGATGTCGATGCCGTGACGGATCATCACGAGCCAGTCGTACTTGAGATTCTGCGCGATCTTGAGGACCGACCGGTCCTCCAGCATCGGCTTGAGAACCTCCAGCGCTTCCTTCATGGGGATCTGGCCCGGAACCAGCCCGCCGCCGCCGAGAAGATCGCCATCGCCGTCCACGTGGCCGAGCGGCACATAGCAGGCCTTGCCCGGCTCGGTCGCCAGCGACAGGCCGACCAGGTCCGCCTGCATGGCGTCGAGGGAGGTGGTTTCGGTGTCGAAGGAGACATAGCCCTTTTCGAAGGCCGCCGCGCACCATTCCTTCAGCCGGTCGAGGTTGGTGACGGTCTCATAGGTGCCGGAGTCCACCGGGATCGCCCTGATGTCCCGCGCCCGGGTCTCGGCAAGGCTCTGCGGCACCATCATGCCGTCGGGTCCCGCGGCCGGATTGTCACCGCCGGATCCGCCCGGATCACCCGCCGCCGCGGCGCCATTCGAAGCGCTGCGTTCCAGAAGGCGGCCCTTGTGGTCCGGAACGTCCCAGCCGGGCACCTCGATGTCCACCGGTTCGATGGCATCAGCCTGCGCGCCGGTGATGTCGGCGACGCGTCTGGTGAGCGTGGTGAAGCCCATCGCCTTCAGAAAGCCGACGGCCTTCGGTCCGTCCAGCTCGCTCACCGAAAGATCCGTCACCGGCACTTCCACCGGCACATCCTGCTTCAGCGTGACGAGTTGCCGCGAGACCCGGGCCTGGTCGGCGAATTCGATCAGGTTCTCGCGGCGCTTGGTCTGCTTGATGGTTCCGGCTTCCGCCAGCAGGGTCTCCAGATCGCCGTACTCGTTGATCAGAAGCGCCGCGGTCTTCAGACCGATGCCGGGCACGCCGGGAACATTGTCGACGCTGTCGCCGGCCAGGGACTGGACCTCGATGACCTTGTCCGGGCCGACACCGAATTTTTCAAAGACCTCCGCTTCTCCGAAGGTCTTGTTCTTCATCGTGTCGATCATGCCCACATGCGGGCCGATCAGCTGCATGAGGTCCTTGTCGCCGGAGACGATGGTCACGCGCGCGCCCATATCCGCCGCCTGGCGGGCATAGGTCGCGATCAGATCGTCGGCCTCGTAGCCCTCCTGCTCGACGCAATGCACGGAAAAGGCACGGGTCGCCTCGCGGATCAGGCCGAATTGCGGCACCAGATCCTCCGGCGGATCCGGACGCTGCGCCTTGTATTGCGGATAGATCTCATTGCGGAAGGTCTTTGCCGAATGATCGAAGATCACCGCGAAATGGGTCGGCTCGTCACCCTTTTCCGGGGAAGGCCCCTCCTGCAGCAGCTTCCACAGCATGTTGCAGAAGCCGGAGACGGCGCCGACCGGCAGGCCGTCCGGCTTGCGCGTCAGCGGCGGCAGCGCGTGATAGGCGCGAAAGATGAAGGTGGAACCATCGACCAGAATGAGATGGTCGTCGGCGGTCAGGGCGGGGGCGGAATCTTGTGTCGACATGGCGCGGATCATGCCCGCACCCGGAGCATGAGAAAAGTCCTAAAGACAAAATTTCCGCACCGACCCGCTCACTCCGCTGCCTGGGCCTGACGTTTCCCGCGGAAAGTCCCGTTCAGATAGGCCCATTCGGGCCGCCGGAACAGGAACCAGCCCCTGTCCGTTCTGCGGATCAGCCAGAACAGCACCATCGGACTGACGCTGGCGACCACCGTGACGATCAGGGAGGTGGTGCCGATGTCGAAGAGGCCGAGTTTGAGAAGAACCACCCGGGTGAGCCCCATCGGGAAGAAGAAGGCCAGATAGATGACGATGGAGTTTTCGCCGCAATGGCGCAGGATACCGAGTTTCGCCGCCTTCACCAGCAGCGCACTGGTGAGAATGATGGCCCCGGCCCCGGCTGCGCCGAGGACCAGGGCAACCCCGGGTTCGGCCGACCAGCCGAGAGCGACCAGGCTGCCGTTCACTAGTCCCCAGATCAGCAGACAACCGAGGCTGACCCCGATTCGCTCCCGTGCCCAGGCGGCGAGAGCGAAGATCTGTGGCGCGAAGATGTAGCCCGCGTAGAAAAACACGAAACGCGCGGCGAATTCGTCGATGAGAAGCCAGCCGGTGGGAATGGGAGCCATCTGCAGCAGCGCGGCAGCACCGAGCATGACCTGCCAGGGGATGCGCCAGTCATGGGCCAGTTTCGTGACGACGAAAAAGACCGGCAGCATGTAGATGAACCACAGGGTGCCGAAGGGCTGGATGAAACTGGCCAGATAGAATTCCAGCGTGCCGGCAGCGCCCATTTCGCCGATGAAGACCGGCGCCTTGACGACGAACTGGATCGTCATCCACAGCACGTAAAAATAAGCGAAATGAACGACCTTGCGATCGAGATAGAGCTTCCAGTCTCTTGCGATGACATTGGCAAGAAAGAGCCCGGAGATCAGGAAGAAGTCCGGCATGCGGAACGGCGCGGCAAAGGCGACCACGGCATGCATCCAGCCGGTTTCACCGGCCGCGGCCTCGACGCCGAGCACCGAATGCATCATCACGACGAAGATGATGCAGATTCCCTTGGCCGTATCGACCCAGTCAACGCGACTTGCGCCCATGTCCATTGCCCTGTTTCCGTCCGGACACGCCGTGCGATTCCGGACCGGATGCATGGCGCTTGCGTCTGAATTAACCTCAGCCGGTTAAAATTACGCATAGCGCACCGGTCACGATTTGGTGACCGCGGGGCGGAAATCCTCAGGGATCGGGTTTGCCGGAGCCGTCCTGCCAGGGGCTGATTCTCGGCGGACCGGATCCTCCCGCGCCGCCGGACTTGCCGCCATCCGTTTCGGACCAGTCCTCCTGGTCCAGATCGACGACCCCCTCGCCCGGTGTCCGGACATCCATGTTGCCCTGAACGATGACGACATTCGAGCGTGAAATAATGAAGCGGACCAGGGCTTCACGGACCGGCGGAATGAACAGCAGCAGTCCGACCGCATCGGTCACAAAGCCCGGGATCAGCAGGAATATGCTCGCCAGAACGATCATGGCGCCATGCATGACTTCGTTGCCGGGCGCCCGTCCGGCGTCCAGCTCCTTCTGCATCCGCATGAGCAGCGAAAGACCCTGCTGGCGCAGCATCACGGTCCCGGCCAGGGCGGTGATCACCGTCAGCAGGATCGTCGGGAAAACGCCGATCAGGCCGCCTACCCAGATGAACACGGCAATTTCGATAAGCGGCAGAAGAAGTATGCCGGCAATGATATAAAGTCCCACGGGACCTCCATCGTCTGATAGTCTGTTGGCGCTTAAGGTAGACATTCGGTCACAAAAATGCGAGCAGGCGTTCCAGGAAAGACGTTCTTTGCGAGATTCAGTCTTGCTCTCGGGTCTGGATGCTGGTTCAACGACCCCTAAATAGGAATATAGAAGGCTTTGTATGTCGGGCGGCTCTCACCTGACCGAACAAGGGGCGGCTTCTAGGCCTTAGAAGGATAGCCGGAACAAAAAATGAATGAGATTTTCGACCCAGTAACGCTCCTCCTCATGGGACTAGCGGTTTTCATTCTGTTCAAGCTGCGCTCTGTCCTGGGCAAGCGCACAGGCAGTGAGCGCCCTCCCTTCGATCCCTATTCCAAGCCGGAACAGCCGAACACCAAGCCCAACGGCCAGGACAACGTGATTCCGCTGCCGAATCAAACGTCCGATCAGCCGGAAGCCCTGGAAGAAGCCGGGCCCGGAGGCGATGTGGTCATCGACAAGGTGGCTCCCGCCGGATCCGCCCTCAACAGCGCCCTCAAGCAGATTCTTTCCGTCGATCGCAGTTTCGAGCCCGAACCCTTTCTGCAGGGCGCACGTGCCGCCTATGAGATGATCGTCATGGCTTTTGCCGACGGCGACAAGAAAGCGCTCAAGAACCTGCTCTCGCGGGATGTCTATGAAGGTTTCGTCGCAGCGATAGACGAACGCGAAAAACGCGGTGAAACCATCGAGTCCACCTTTGTCGGCATCGACAAGGCCGAAATCGTCGAAGCCGCGCTCAAGGGCAGCACCGCCCAGGTCACGGTCAAGATCCACAGCCAGCTTATCTCCGCCACGCGGGACAAGGACGGCGAAGTGATCGACGGCGATCCGGCCAAGGTGACCGAGGTGATCGACATCTGGACCTTCGCGCGGGACACCGCGACCCGCGACCCGAACTGGAAGCTAGTCGCGACCGAATCCGCAGAGTAATCATGACGCGCAGGGAACGGACCATGCGGCCACCGCTGGGCTCCCTGCTCGCCGTCTTTCTGAAAGGCGCGGTCCGGTCCGCGCCGTTTTTCTTTGCAGGAGCGGCCACAGCCATGCAGCCAGGCCCGCAGTTGCCGGACCACTTTGAGAAGGTCTCCTACACCGATCTCGCCGGTTGGCAACAGGACGATCACCCGGCGGCCCTCACCAGTTTCCTGCGTTTCTGCGATCCCGCTGTCACCGTTCCGGAAGGCCCGGACATCCTGCGCCCGTCCGCGGAGGAGATGACCCGGATCTGCGTGGCAGCACGTGCCGCCAACGACGGGTCCGCCACTGCGGCGCGGCTGTTTTTCGAAAGCCGGTTCACTCCGTTCCGCCTCACCGAGCCCGGCTTCGTCACCGGCTATTACGAGCCGGAAGTCGCCGCGTCCCGCACCAGGACCGGGACATTTTCCGTTCCCCTTCACAGAAAACCCTCAGGCCTTGAAGCTGTCACCGGGGAAAGCCGTCCGGAAAACTGGCCGGCACATCTGAGCCATGGCCGCCGCACGGGAGACACATTGAGCGAACTGCCGGACCGGGGTGCTATCATGGACGGGGCGCTCGATGACGAGCAGCTGGAACTTGCCTGGCTGGCGGATCCGGTCGACGCCTTTTTCATCCACGTTCAGGGGTCTGCCCGGCTGCGCCTGACCGACGGGTCGGTGATGCGGGTCGGTTATGCCGGAAAGACCGGCCATCCCTATACGGGCATCGGACGCCTGCTGGTCAAACGCGGCGAAGGCACGCCCGAGGACTTCACCATGGCCGGCCTGCGCGCCTGGCTGGCGGAGCATCCGGACCGGCGTGACGATCTGTTCCGGGAGAACCGGTCCTACATTTTCTTCCGGGAAGTGACCGAAACCGGTCCGCAGGAGGGGCCTGTCGGGGCCGCCGGCCTGCCCCTGACTCCCGGCCGCAGTCTTGCGATCGATCCCGCACATCTGCCCTACGGCGCCCTGGTGTTCGTCGCCTCCGGATTCGAGGATCCGGACAGGACCGGTACAAAATTCGCGCGTCTCGTGGTGGCGGATGACACCGGGTCCGCGATCCGGGGACGGGCGCGGGGCGACATCTTCACCGGTTCGGGCGATGCGGCCGGGAAGGTCGCAGGCGCCATCCGGCACAGGGCGTCTTTCACGGTCCTGGTGCCCAACTCGAAACTGTCAGGCAGCATGGCGGCGACGGACTGACGGATGGCGAAGCGGGGAAAAAGAGGCACGCTGTCACCGGAGGACCGGGACCTGTGGGGAAAGGTCACCCGCACGCTGACGCCGCTGCACCCGGAGCGGGCCGTCGAATTCGAGAAGGAACTGGCGGACTCCCTGAAAGTGGCGCCGGCAGGAAGCGACAAGACGTCGAAAACCGCCACGGCGATCAAGGCACCGGCGCCGGAAAGGCAGCCGACGCCACCCCAGCCCCTGCACCAGCTGGAACACCGCTTCCGCAAAAAGATCGTCCGGGGCGTTCAGGCCATCGATTCGCGGATCGACCTGCACGGTCTGACACAGCACCAGGCGCATGACAGGCTTCGCGGCTTCCTCTACCAGGCCCAGGCCCGCCGGCATAAGGTCGTTCTGGTGATCACCGGAAAAGGCGGAGGCCCGGACAGGGCCTATATGGACGAACGGGGAATTTTGCGCAGAATGGTTCCGCAGTGGCTGTCCCTGCCTGACCTGCGCCCCGTCGTGATCGGATACGAGGAGGCGCATGCCAGCCATGGCGGGGCAGGCGCGCTTTACGTCCGCATACGAAGGAAAAGGTAGGATCGTGACACCGCTTGGCGCGAAAATCCGGGAGCTCAGGGCGAAACGGGACGTATCGCTGAAGGAAATGGCCGCGGCGCTCTCCGTCTCCAGCGCCTATCTGTCCGCGCTCGAACACGGGAAGCGCGGCAAGCCCACCTGGTTTCTGGTGCAGCGGATCATCACCTATTTCAACGTCATCTGGGACGAAGCGGAAGAAATCCAGCGGCTGGCGGAACTGTCCGACCCCCGTGTCACGATCGACACGGCGGGAATGAACCCCAAGGCCACCGAACTGGCCAATCAGCTTGCACAAAAGATCGGCGGCCTGTCGGAAGAGTCCCTCACCATGCTCCTGCACCAGCTCCGGGTGGCCGCCGCGAAGGACGATATCTGAGCGGACTGCAGCCAGGGTCCTGCGCGTCTCCGGACGAAACGACGGGCAGGAAACCGGCGCCATCTTCACGGCACGAAACAGATTTACGTGTCCTTATTCCGCCGCATCTATATATACATCACCTTGTTTGCGACAGCGGAACGGAATTCTTGATCAGTATGAAACTCTCCCAGGAAGACATCGCCGGAATTTTCGACTCGGCGGCCCTGCGGGCCCGTTTGTCGGCGCTGACGGCGGACAGTGACGGCGACGGTTCGGACAACAGGATCCGGGCGGCGGTTCTGGAGGAACTGAAAACAGCCGTCAAGACCGCCCGGGGCAGGGTCGAAGTCCTGCTCAACGAGGACGGCGGTGGCCTGGCCTGCGCAAGGCGTCTTTCCTTCGTGCAGGACGAGCTGATCCGCGTGATCTACGATTTCGCCCTTTATCATGTCTACCGGGTCAAGAACCCGTCTGCCGCCGAACGCATGGCGGTCGCGGCCGTCGGCGGCTACGGGCGCGGAACGCTGGCGCCGGGATCGGACATCGATCTCCTTTTCGTGCTGCCCTACAAGCAGACCCCGTGGGGCGAGCAGGTGGTGGAATATATTCTCTACATGCTCTGGGATCTCGGCTTCAAGGTCGGTCACGCAACACGCAACATCGACGAATGCATCCGGCTGTCGCGATCGGACATGACCATCCGGACTGCCGTGCTCGAGGCGCGCTATATCTGGGGCGACCAGCCGCTCTACGACGACATGGTGAAACGCTTCGATGCGGAAGTGGTGGAAGGGACAAGCTCCGAATTCATCGCCGCCAAGCTGAAGGAAAGGGACGAGCGCCACGAACGCCAGGGCATGACCCGTTATCTCGTCGAACCGAACATCAAGGAGGGCAAGGGGGGCCTGCGCGACCTCAACACCCTGTTCTGGATCGCCAAATACCATTACCGGGTCAACCGGCAGGCGGAACTCATCAAGAAGGGCGTCCTGACCCGCTCCGAATATCAGCGCTTCAAGAAGACCGAAGATTTCCTTTGGGCCGTGCGCTGCCACCTTCATTTCCTCACCGGCCGGCCCGAGGAGCGCCTGTCCTTCGACGTGCAGCGCGAGATCGCCATTCGCCTCGGCTACACCCAGCATCCCGGCATGAAGGATGTGGAACGCTTCATGAAACATTACTTCCTGGTGGCCAAGGAGGTCGGCGACCTGACGCGGATCATCTGTGCCGCCCTCGAGGAAGAGCATGTCAAGGAGCCGGAAGGCAAGGGACTCACCGGCATGGTGCGGCGATTGCGCAGCGGCCGGGGATCCCATGCGGTCAAGCCGGTGGAGGGCGCCCCCGGTTTCGTGGTCGAACACAACCGGCTCAACGCCACGAGCGACGCGATTTTCCAGAACGATCCGACAAATCTGCTGCGGGTGTTCCAGATCTCCGACAAGCATGACCACAACATGCACCCCCGGCTGACCCGGCTGATCCAGCATTCGCTGAAACTGATCGACACCAAGCTCAGAAACGATCCGGAAGCCAACCGCCTGTTCCTGTCGGTGCTGACCTCACGCAACTATCCGGAAAGAACACTGCGCAAAATGAACGAGACCGGCGTCCTGGGCCGGTTCGTGCCGGAATTCGGCAAGGTCGTCGCGATGATGCAGTTCAGCATGTATCACCACTACACGGTCGACGAACATCTGATCAAATCGATAGGCGTTCTGGCGGACATCGAGCGGGGCAACTCCGGCGACAATCACCCGCTGGCCACCGACCTGATCCGCACCCTGCAGAACCGCAAGCTGCTCTACGTCGCCATGTTCCTGCACGATATCGCCAAGGGCCGCCCGGAAGACCATTCCATTGCCGGCGCCAGGGTTGCCCGCAAGCTCTGTCCCCGCTTCGGGCTGAACAAGGCCGAGACGGGAACGGTCGCCTGGCTGATCGAACATCATCTGGAAATGAGCACGATCGCCCAGTCGCGCGATCTTTCCGACCGCAAGACGATCACGGATTTCGCGCACACCGTGCAATCCCTGGAGCGGCTGAAACTGCTTCTGATCCTGACCGTCGCGGATATCCGGGCCGTGGGGCCCGGGGTCTTCAACGGCTGGAAGGGCCAGCTGCTCAGGACACTCTATTACGCCACCGAGCCCCATCTGTCCGGTGGCCACACGAAACTCTCCCACAGCCAGACGATCCGGGACGCCAAGGAAGAGCTCTCCGGCAAGATCGGACACTGGAAGGACGCGGACAAAAAGGCCTATCTCGATCGCCACTATCCGGCCTATTGGCTGCGGACGGAACCCGAGCGCCTGGCGGCGCACGCGGAACTGTTCCACATGGCGGATCTGGAACACAGACATCTGGCGTTCCAGGTCATTCCGCGGGCTTTCGAAGGGGTCACCGAACTGACGATCGTCGCACCGGACCATCCCCGCCTGCTCTCCGTCATCGCCGGCTCGTGCTATTCCACCGGCGCCAACATCGTCGACGCGCAGATCGACACGACCACCGACGGGTTCGCCCTCGACACGATCTTCATCAGCCGCGAGCTTCCCGACGACGCCGACGAGCGCCGCCGTGGCGAACGGATCACCCGGCTGATCGAAAACGCCTTGCGCGGCGAGGAGCGGCTGCCCGAACCGGTGGCGAAAAAAGGGGCCGTCAAGGGCCGGATGAAGGCCTTCAAGGTCGCCTCGGAGGTGCTGATCAACAACTCCCTTTCGGACAGTTACACGGTTCTGGAGATTTCCGGCCTGGATCGGCCCGGCCTGCTGTATGACCTCACCCGGTGCATCGCCACACTCAACCTCAATATCGGCTCCGCCCATATCTCCACATTCGGTGAAAAAGTGGTCGACGTTATCTACGTCACCGATCTGACCGGACAAAAGATCGCCAATATCGGCCGGCAGGACATCATCCGGGAACGCCTGGCCAATGCGGTTGAAGGCAAGGTGGAACTGGACCCGGCGGCGCCCGTCGCCCGCAAGGGGCAGCGCCAGGCTTCCTGACCCGTTCCGGAGCATCCCGGGTTCATTTGGTTCCGGATGCTTCAACGCTTTGACATGTATATTCCTTCGGGCCTCCGATCATTTCCTGCCGGAGGCCTGGTGATGCAACGACCAACCGGAGCCATTCTGGCATGAGCCTTGTTCGCAACTTCGCAACGGTCGGTGGCGCAACGCTTCTGAGCCGTCTGCTCGGGTTCGTGCGGGATGTGCTGCTGGCGGCGGCCGTGGGGGCCGGACCGGTGGCCGACGCCTTCGTGGTGGCCTTCCGCCTGCCCAATCTTTTTCGCCGGCTGCTGGCGGAAGGGGCATTCAACTCGGCCTTCATTCCACTGTTCGGCAGGACCGTGGAGGAGGAAGGCGACGAAAGCGCCCGAAGATTTGCCGGCGAGATCGGCGCGGCTCTGCTCTTCTGCCTACTTGCCCTGACCGCCCTGGCACAGATCTTCATGCCCCTGGTCGTCTGGGCCCTGGCGCCGGGGTTCGTCGGGGACCAGGAGAAGTTCGACCTGACCATCCTGATGTCGCGGATCGCGTTTCCCTATCTGATCTTCATTTCGCTGCTGGCGTTCATCGGCGGCATCCTGAACACCTACCAGCGCTTCGCGGCGGCCGCTTTCGCGCCGGCCATGCTCAACATCGTGATGAGCGCCGTGCTCGGCACGGTCCTGGTGGCCGGCATCGAGGACAGCACGACACTCGGCATCATCCTGGCCGTCGGCGTGACCGTGGGCGGCGTCGTGCAGCTGGCCGTGGTGATCATCGACCTCAGGCGATTGGGCTTTCGAATCCCGGTGTATCGCCCCCGCTACACCAAATCCGCGAAACGGCTGCTTGTCCTGGGTCTTCCGGGGGTCGTGGCAGGTGGCGTCACGCAGATCAATATCGCCGTCGGCCAGATCATCGCCTCGCTGCAGGACGGCGCCAATGCCCTGCTCT
Organism: Labrenzia sp. 011; assembly: GCF_003075075.1. Classification (GTDB taxonomy): domain Bacteria; phylum Pseudomonadota; class Alphaproteobacteria; order Rhizobiales; family Stappiaceae; genus Roseibium. The sequence continues at coordinate 12,357 of NZ_QCYM01000006.1, forward strand.
ATTATGCCGACCGGCTCTACCAGCTTCCACTGGGCGTGATCGGCATCGCCATCGGCGTGGTGCTTCTGCCCAGCCTGACCCGGCAATTGCGCTCCGGCCACATGGTCGCCTACCAGCACAGCCTCAACCGGGCTCTGGAGTTCTCCCTCGTCCTGACCCTGCCGGCCTCCGTGGCGCTTGCGGTCCTTCCCGGAGAAATCGTCGCCGTCCTGTTTCAGCGGATGCGCTTCGATGCCACCGCCGTCGAGGGAACCGCCGCGGCGCTCACCGCCTTTTCCTTCGGGCTCCCGGCCTTTGTGCTCAACAAGGTGTTTTCCCCCGGCTATTTCTCCCGGGAGGATACCAAGACACCGATGATCTTCGCCGCAATCGGCATGGTGGTGAACGTCGGCCTGTCAATCGCCCTGTTCCCCTTCCTGCACCATGTCGGCATTGCCCTGGCCACCTCCGTGGCCGGTTGGGTCAACACCGGTCTGCTGATCTTCTTTCTGTGGCGGCGCGGCCATTTCGCGCCCGACCTGAAGCTGCTCCGCAGGCTCGTGCTGGTGCTTCTGGCGAGCCTTTTCATGGGTGTCGTGCTCTATTTTGCCGCGCTTTACCTCGCCCCCTATCTCACCGACAGCTGGCTGATCGTGCGGGCGGCGAGCCTCGCGCTGCTGGTGCTGCTCGGCATGGTCACCTTCGCCCTGTCCACCCAGCTCAGCGGCGGCGCGGATCTTGCCGGGATGCTGAAAGCGTTGACACGGCGCAACACCTGACAGGCAAACGTCCGGCCGGTGCCCATTGCCGCTTGCATGGCGATGCGCCGCGGCTTACACCCGGCGCGCCCAAATGTTCACAGCGCCCTTCCAACCGGCCGCACCAATAAAGGGATTTGCAATGGCGGAGTTCCAGCCCCGTGTCTTTTCCGGCGTCCAGCCGACCGGCAATCTTCATCTCGGAAACTACCTGGGCGCCGTTTCGCGCTGGGTTCCCCTGCAGGATCAGATGCCGACGATCTTCTGTGTCGTCGACGCTCATGCCATTACCGCAGGATTTCCCGATCCGGCCGAATTGACCAACGCGACACGCGAAGTGACCGCCGCCTATATGGCGGCCGGGATCGATCCGAAGAAATCCATCATCTTCAATCAGTCGCAGGTTCGCGAGCACATGGAGCTGGCGTGGATCTTCAACTGCGTGGCGCGCATGGGCTGGCTCGGCCGCATGACCCAGTTCAAGGAAAAGGCCGGGAAAAACAGGGAAAACGCCTCCGTCGGGCTGTTTGCCTATCCCAACCTGATGGCCGCCGACATTCTGGCCTATCGGGCCACCCATGTTCCGGTCGGCGACGACCAGAAACAGCATCTGGAACTGACCCGCGACATCGCCGCGAAATTCAACAATGATTTCGGCGACCGGATCAAGGAGCTCGGCATCGGCGTGCCGAATCCGACACCCTCGCCCGAATTGCCGGAAGAACTCTATTTTCCGATGACCGAGCCGATGATCGCCGGACCGGCAACGCGGATCATGTCGCTGCGCGACGGCACGAAGAAAATGTCCAAGTCCGACCCCTCGGACCTGTCGCGAATCAACCTGACGGACGATGCGGACTCCATCGCCCGGAAAGTGAAGAAGGCCAAGACCGATCCGGATGCCCTGCCGGACGAGACGGATGGACTGGAAGGCCGGCCCGAAGCGGACAATCTCGTGGGAATCTATGCCGCCCTGAGCGAAATGACCAAGGCAGAGGTTCTCGCGGAATTCGGCGGCCAGCAATTCTCGGCCTTCAAGCCGGCGCTCGCCGATCTGGCCGTCGCGAAGCTGTCACCGATGACCGACGAAATGCGCCGGCTGATGGATGACAGGACGCAGATCGACGCCGTCCTGAAGGAAGGCGCGGAAAAGGCCTCCGCCATCGCCGAGCCCGTGCTCAAGGACGTGCGCAAGATCATCGGTTTCCTGGACGTCCGCTGATACCGGACACGATTGAACCTCGACGGTCCTCTCATTCCCTGTGAAGGGATTGAGGGGCCGCAGCGGCGTACAGCATCGGCAGTTTGGCCAAGGAAACGGATTCTAAAAGTTTAACCGGCACACTCTCTCCAACTGGATCTTGTAGAGAGTAGTGATCTTGGCCAATCAGAACAGCGACCGTACCGCCGATGCGGACGCGGAACCGGAAGCAGATCGCGTCCGGGAGGACACCCTATCCCGGACGCGGGCACAGGCCCCAACCCGGGACGCAGGAGTCCCGGGATCCTCCAGAGCTTCCGACGGCGCCGACGCCGGCGACATCGGACCCGATGTCGGCCCGGGTCGCCGGGCGACCGACACACCGGTGTCCGCACCGGCCAGATCCCTGCAGCATCTTGCCGTTGCGGGTCTGGTGCTGGGACTGGCGGCTGCCTTCTTCCTTGTCTCCGGCACGGGCACCAACCGGTTCCTCGGCGCCGGACTGGCCTTTTTCGCAGGCGGACTGGCCGTTTGGCGGCTGTTCGCGGACGACATGCATCGCTCTGTCTCGGGTCTGCAGGTCAAGGACGACAAGATCCGGCGCCTGATGGCCCGGTGCGAGGAGCTGGAAGACCGGGCGTGGGAACTCGGCGAATCCGACGAGCGCCACGCCAGCATCCTGGCGACTCTCGGCGATGTGGTCATCCGGCGCGACCAGGACGGCACGATCACCTATGTGAATTCGGCTGCGGAAGACGTCTTCGGCGCGGGACATCCCCTGGTGCCGGGCAGTCCCATGGCATTGCCCCTGGTTGAGCGCGACGGGGAGAGCGGCACCCGGATCGGCCTGTCCGACGGCGAGACGGAAGGCATGGGCTTCGGAGATCTCCTCATGGAGACGGCGCAGGGGCACCGATGGTTCTCGCGCATCGATATTCCCGTGCGCGATACGGCAACGGACCGGCAACTCGTGCAGACCGTCCTCAGGGATGTCACCGAGCGCCGGCTTATCGAGGAAGAGCTGCTTGCCGCCCGGCATTCGGCGGAAAGTTCCAACGAAGCGAAATCCCGGTTCCTGGCGACGGTCAGTCATGAAATCCGCACGCCGCTCAACGGAGTCCTGGGCATGGCCGCGCTGCTGCGCGACACGCGCCTGACCAAGGAGCAGAGCGCCTATATCGAAGCCCTGGAAACCTCGGGAGAAACCCTGCTCCTGCTGATCGACGAAGTCCTGGACTTCTCCAAGGTCGAAGCCGGGAAACTGGATATCCAGGCCGTTCCCGTCCAGATCGGCGCACTCGCCGAAAACGTCGTTGAACTGCTCGCGCCCAAGGCACACGCCAGAAATCTTGAAATCGGCGCCATGATCGATCCCGACCTGCCGGCGGAGGTCACGCTCGATGCCACACGGGTGCGGCAGATCCTGTTCAACCTGATCGGCAACGGCGTCAAGTTCACCGACGAAGGCGGCGTGGCGGTGGAACTGACCGGACGGCCCCGTGCGGAGGGCGGCAGTTTTCTGGATATCGCGGTACGTGATACCGGCATCGGATTCGACAAGGGGGAGGCGGAGCGCCTGTTCCGCGAGTTCGAACAGGTCGATCACGGCCCGGCTCGGAAATTCGGCGGGACCGGCCTCGGACTCGCCATCGCCCAGCGTCTTGCGGGGCTCATGGGCGGTTCCATCACTGCCGAACCGGCGGAGGAGTCCGGTGGAGCCTTGTTCCGCGTGTCGCTCCCCATTCCCGAGAGCCTTGCGGCCAACGCCGACCCGCGTCTTGCCGGGCTTGAAGGCGGCAGGATCGTCTTCGTGACCAACAGCCGGATCGAATGCCCCCTGCTCGCAACCCGTCTGGAACGCCATGCGGCCACTGTCAGTATCCTGGCGCCAGGCATGGATGATCTCGACGAAACCCTGACCGCCGCCGACCTTCTGGTGGTCGACAACGCCGCCCTTTCCGACAGCGGCGGCTGGCTGGCTACCGCCCGCCTGACAGGATGTACCGCACCCGCCGTCATCATGATTTCACCGCCGGAACGGGAACGGCTGGACAACCTGCGCCAGGCCGGCTACGCGGCCTATCTCATCCGGCCCGTCAGGATCGAAACACTCATCCAGATCTTTTCCGGACTCCTGAACGGCGACGGCATCGACCATGCCTGGGACGTCAGCGCGGAGCCGGTCAGCAACGGCTTTCTCACCAGCCGCAACCGGGCCTCCAGCCGCCCCCTGCGCCTGCTGGTCGCCGAGGACAACGACATCAACCGGCTCCTGAGCGAGGCCATGCTGCGCAAGCTCGGTCATGTGCCCGTGATGGTCGCCGATGGCGAAAGGGCGGTCGAGGAAGCCGTGAGCGGCGCCTTCGACGCGGTCCTGATGGATCTTCACATGCCGGGACTGGACGGCTTCCAGGCGATCCGGAAGATCCGCGAGGAGGAACAGGCCAGCGGGCGGGCTCCCGTGCCGATCGTGATCGTCACCGCCGATGTCATGAAGGACGCCCGTGACGAGGCCGCCGAAGTCGGGGCTGCCGGCTATCTGACCAAGCCGCTTTCCGTCGAAGCGATCTCGGACGCCCTCGCGGAGATCAGCCGGACCCAGACGACCGCAGCTGCAAGGTGACCGGACATCCGGACCGGCATGATGACCGCAGATCCCCAAGGTCATGTTTCACAAACCCGCAAGACTGCGTTAAATACCACCCTGTGGAACTTGCTGACTGACGCGGCAATTGTCATCCAGTTGTCGGATTGGTGTGTTCTACGGCAGAATCGACGTACACTAACCTGGATCGGAGTCTATAATCCGGCGAAGGTAAGACGGCACTGTCATCGGATATCGGTCCGTGAAACCTTCCAGGGGTCGGATCCCGAGTGTGACTGAAAGATCAAGAGGGTGGAATGTCCATTATGCGGCAAGGACTGTTTTCTCCTAGGAACCTGGTCCGCAGGTTCACACCGGTCATGCGCCCCGGTGCGGCCATGACGAATGGGGCGCGGCCGATTCATGCCATCCACACACCGGTCAAGACCGGTGAGACACTCGGCCGTATCGGCGCGCTGGAAGTCCGTATGGCGCGCAACTTCAAGGAAGTCAAAAAGGCCCAGCGCCTCCGCTACGACGTTTTCTACGAGGAAATGTCGGCAGTCGCCGACGCGCATACTCTTGCGACACGCCGGGACGCCGACCCCTTCGATGCCTATTGCGATCACCTGCTCGTGGTCGACCATGCCTCGATGAAACGCAACAAGCTCGGCCGCCTGAAACCGGAGATTGTCGGTACCTACCGCATCCTGCGCCAGGAGATCGCGGACCGGCACGGCGGGTTCTACACCGCCGGCGAATTCGACATCCAGGCCCTGATCGATGCCAACCCGGGCAAGCGATTCATGGAACTGGGCCGCTCCTGCGTCCTCAAGCCCTACCGCAACAAGAAAACCGTCGAGCTTCTGTGGCACGGGATCTGGGCCTATGTGCTGCGCCACAAGATCGATGTGATGCTCGGCTGCGCGTCCATCGAGGGAACCAATCCGGACGCGCTTGCCGGCCAGCTCTCCTTCCTGCACCACAATGCCCGCGCACCCGAAGAGTGGCGCGTGCGCGCTGTGGAAAGCAGATATGTGGAGATGAACCGCCTTCCCGCAGATGCCATCAACGCGAAGGAAGCGCTCCGCGCGCTGCCGCCCCTGGTGAAGGGATATCTGCGCCTGGGCGCCTTCATCGGCGATGGCGCTGTGGTGGACCACCAGTTCGGTACGACCGACGTGCTGATCATCATGCCCGTCTCGGAGCTCAACACGCGCTATGTCAACTATTACGGCGCAGATGCGGGTCGCTATTCCAGCTAGGGACAGTGCCAACGTGTCGACCTGAGAAAGCGGAAGCCCTTCAGGTGCGGCAAACCGAAACTCTGAAACGTCCAAACGACCTACCAAAGCCAAAACGGATCAACACGTTGGCTATGCCGGCAAGGCGCGCCGCCTGAGATCTTGCTTGTCGGCTTCATGTCGAATTTTACATGAGCATTGGCGGCCGGAAAGTGAAACGGAAAGCTTCGCAACACATTCTCAACACAGTTCGAATGTGGCCCTGGGGAGGTTTCCAGATAAACCGAAATTAACGAATTTTAAACTATAATAATCTCGAAAAATACATGAAAACGACACCACCAAGACTTAGGTAGGCAGGAATTTCCTACCTTTCGGAATAAAATGCCTAGTAAAAAGCAATATTTACCTAGTATTTTTCCAGTTAAAGTTAACTTTTTTCCGCCTGAACTTCGATATTACTGCGTTATAGACTTGTAGCCATGGCTACGGAGTTTTACCCCGCGATTTGGGACCAGGGATATGGGTGTGGCGATATCAAAGTCAGAAACGACGAGCGACGGCTTTGAAGGCGATCTGAACATTGAAGTCGACAGGACGCCGCCTCCGACCGTGAGCGAATTGAAATCGCTGTCCGATGACGGGCTTCTCGAACTGATCGCCGCGGACAACGAGGATGCCTTCCAGATCCTGGTCGAGCGGCATGTGGACAGGGGATACGCGGTCGCCTACCGCATTCTTCGGAATGGTTCGGATGCGGAGGATGTCGTCCAGGATGCATTTCTCCAGGTCTGGACGCGCCGGGAGGTCTGGCAAAGCGGCCGGGCGAAATTCTCCACCTGGCTGTTTCGCGTGGTGAGCAACCGCTGCATCGACCTGCTGCGCAAGCCGAAAGCCGAAACGGTCGCCGAGTTGCCGGAACTGGCCGACAGCAGTTCCAACCAGTCGAAGGACCTGGAGCGGCAGGAGGCAACCGAACTGCTGGAACGTGCAATGACGGAACTGCCGGACCAGCAGAGAATCGCCCTGGTGTTCTCCTACAATGAAAACATGAGCAACGGTGAGATCGCCGAAATCATGGACACGACGGTGTCCGCGGTCGAATCCCTTCTCAAGCGCGGACGGCAGAAACTGCGCGATTTACTGAAATCGCAAGGTGCCGACATCCTCACCGCATTTACAAATAGTTAACTCTACTTTTCCTCTTCCAAATAAAAAATCGCCTGATACTGGCGTGTCATCTCGTTGAACTGTCAGAGCGCGGGCTATCGCGCCGCTGCGCCGAAAGACGGGCGCGGACTTTTGACACGAGGAGAAGACGATGCCTGTTATATCGACCAACACCGCCGCCAACACGGCGGTCCGCTATCTGAACGTCAACTCAAGCGAACAGTCCGAATCCCTTGCCAAGCTCGCAAGCGGATCGAGCATCACCAAGGCGTCCGACGACGCGGCCGGCCTGGCCATCGCCACCAAGATTTCCTCCGACGTGGCCGCCCTCGAGCAGGCTTCCACCAACGCCTCCCACGGCATTTCGGTCCTGCAGACCGCCGACGGCGGCGCGGCCAACGTCAGCGACATCCTGGAACGCATGAAGACCCTGGCCTCGCAATCAGCTTCCGGCACCGTGACGGATACCGAACGCGCCTACATCCAAGCGGAATTCGAGCAGCTCCAGGAAGAAATCGACGGCATCGCCGAAAGCACCCGCTACAACGGCCAGAGCCTTCTGGACGGTTCCAGCGATTTCTCCGACGATTCCGTCGAGACCGAGGCCACCGTGACCGGCGCCAGCGCGGATGCTACGGTGACCGCCGACACCACGGGCACCATAACCATCAACGACATCGAGATCGAGCTGTCCACCGACGACACGACCATGACCGTCGATGAAATGGTCGAGCAGATCAATGCCGGCCTCCAGGCGGAAGGCGAGTACACGGTCGTCGCCACCAACGAGAGCGGCACGCTGACGCTGAACACCCTGAACTCCGGCGAGAAGGCCTCCATCACCCTGGAGGACGGAACCGGCACACTAAACCTGGCAACGCTCGGCCTGACCGCCGGCACGACCACCGGCACGACAACGGAAGTCGACACGACCGGCGCCGACATCGTCGTCGGTTCCTCCTCGGCCGACACCATCAACCTGTCCCTGCCGGAACTGACCAGCGAGGCGCTCGGCATTGCCGATCTGGACGTTTCGACCGCCGATGGCGCCAAGGAGGCCCTTTCGGTCCTCGACATGGCAATCGACGAAGTCTCCAACGCCCGGGCCGAGATGGGTGCCACCATGTCCCGTTTCGAGTTCCGCTCCGCGCAGATCGACACCAGCATCGAGAACCTGGATGCCGCCCAGTCGGCGATCGCCGATGTCGATATCGCCAAGGAACAGGCCACCCTGTCGGCCGCCAGCGTGAAGGTTCAGGCCGCCGTGGCCGCTGCCTCCCAGGCAAACGAGATGCCGGAAAACCTGCTCTCGCTGATCCGATAACAGCTTTCGCGTTCGCAAGAACGCGAAGGAAGGGCGCCAGCCCCTGAAATCGATGCCGGGTCCGTATGCCTCTGCCAGTACCTGACTGCGGACCCAACCGGCGCCCTGGCTTCCGGACCGTCTTATTAGCCCCCCATAGCACATGCGAAAGCAATGTGCTGAGGCGGTCCGGAGCATCTTTCAGACCTTTCGAAACGGATCATCGCCATGAGCGTCACCGATACGACTTCCGCCACGACGACCACGACGACAACCGTTTACACGGCCACGGCGAACGCGACTGCGGATGTCGACTGGGACGCGCTGATCGAAGTCGCTGTGCTCCAGAAAGAGGTCCCGGCCGACTCGATCGAGATCAAGATGGCCGAGAATGAGGCGGAAATTGCCGCCTACGAGGAAATGCAGACCCTTCTGCAGGATTTGATGTCCGCGCTGGATGCCATCCGGGGAACCGACAATTCGCTGACCGATGCCGACGATGTCTTTTCCATGCGGGAAGCCTACCTGACCGGCTATGGCGATGTGGATGCGGAATCGGCGGTGGTGGTGACGGCCGATGACGGCATCGATGTCGCGACATACGAGCTTCAGGTCCTGCAGCTCGCCACAAGCCAGAAGGTGGCCGGCGACGTTTTCGGGGACGATTCCTCCGAACTCGGCATCTCGGGCACGTTCACCCTCGAGCTGGATGGGGCGGAATATGAAGACGGCGAGAGCGCCGTCGAGATCGAGATCTCGGAGGGCATGTCGCTGGACGAGGCTGCCGAGGAAATCAATGTCTACTCGGACGACAGCGGCGTGAAGGCTTCGGTGATCCAGATTTCCGATACCGAATACAAGCTTGTCCTGAGTGCCGCCGAGACCGGCCAGGACATCGTTCTCACGAGTGTTTCCGGCGACGATGTCGGCCAGGCCCTCGGGCTGACCGATGTAAACGGCGCCTTTACCGGGGAACTTCAGGCCTCCCAGGACGCGATCATCAGCATCGACGGTGTCGAGGTAACCCGAGACAGCAATGTCATCGACGACGTCATAGACGGGGTGACATTCTCCATCTACCAGGAGACCGGCGAAGACGGCTACATCTCCGTCGAGATCTCGTCGTCCCTGACGAGCGTCCAGGACGCGGTCTATACCCTGGTCGATGCCTATAATGCTTATCGCGAATGGGCCCTGACCCAGCAGGAGGTGGCCTCCGGCGGCGGCGCCGCCGATGATGCCACGCTTTTCGGCGACAGCATCCTGCGCAGCGCGAATGCGGATATTGCCGAAGGCCTGTCGACCGTCATCGACGAGGCGAGCATGGCCTTGCTCGGCCTGTCCTACGACAGCAGCAACTACCTCGTCGTCGATGACGAGGAGCTTGCCGATGCGCTCCTGACCAATCTGGACGCCATCGAGGATCTGCTGATGTTCCAGATGGACACCAGCTCCAGCGATCTGGCCCTTCTGGCGCGCAATGACGCGATGCCCGATGCATTGTCGCTGGATATCGAGGTGGATGCAGACGGCACCGTGACGAGCGTCCTGGTCGACGGCGAGGAGGGCCTGTTCGAGGTCAGCGGATCGCGTATCATCGGTGTCGAGGGAACCGTCTACGAGGGCATCAGCTTCGTCTTCACGGGCAGCCAAAGCCAGACCGTGGACATGACCTTCACCTCCGGCATGGTGGAGAAGCTCTATAATTCGGCCGAGCACTACGCGGATGCGAGCGAGGGTCTGCTGACGGAAGTGATCACCGCCCTTACCGAACAGAACGCCGACTATCAGGAAGACTATGACAGCATCATTTCGGATGCCGACGACTACCGGGACTATCTGACCACGCTCTACGCGTCCTACCAGGCCGCGATCGAGCTGGCGGAGTCCAACCTTTCCTACATTGAAGCTCTTCTCGATTCAGGAGATTAAACGATGAGCTATGCCATGAGCCGGGCCATAGCGGCCTACAGAACCGCCGCAACCACGGTTGCTCCCCCAGCGGCCGTGACCCTGCTGTTTGACGAGGTGCTGAACGCCATCGTTCTGGCGGCGGATCATCTGCGCAAGAAGGACTATGAACGCGCCCTTGTGCGTGTCGCCAGGGCGACGGGAATCCTGCGCGGCCTGCGCCAGAATGTCGATCTGGATATCGACAAGTCCATGGGGCAGCAGCTCATCGACATGTACACGCGCAACATCTTCGCTCTGAACAGCGCGGTAACGAAACCGGATGCCGAAGAACGCTTCGCGACGCTTGCCGAAGGCCTGCTGGACCTGCGCAATGCGTGGGCCGACATGACGACGCTTGCTCCCCGAAACCTGCAGACGCTTGTGAAGGATATACGCAACGAACGAATTGTTGCCGAATGTTTCTAAGCCATGGACAACCAATCTCCGGGCATGTACCGTCGCGCACAGGCTCGGAGATTCTTTGGTTTGGAAATGGTTGCAGCAATGCCTCTCATGGCAATCGAAAAGTTTGATGCGCTTCTGGATCAACACGGGCCCAACCTGGAAAAATGGCCGCTGACGGAGCAGGGGCAGGCAAGAGAGCTCCTGAAGATGTCCAGTGCGGCGCGAACCCGGCTCAAGGAAGAACAGGCTCTGTCAGCCCTGCTTTCCGCATGCCCGGCCCCGAAGGCACCTGTAGGTCTCGCCGCGAGAATCGTCAAGAAAGCGCGCGAGTCCAACTGACGGCCTGCCTCGGACGCTGGTACGCTCCGCTGAAGGACGCCGTCTCCCGCAATTCCCTCATTCCCCCATCTGATCGCGAAAGTTTCCTGCTGGGTAATTTCTGCCCGGTTTGACGCGCGTGCCGGCCTTTGCCGCCCGCTTGTCGCCAACAGGATTTCTCCGATCCCGCGTGTTCTTGCCGATTTTCAAGTATCTGCGCCTGCAAAAAGGCGCTCGGCAGATTTTGCCCAAGTTATACGCTGATGCGGCAAATTATTCCCAAGTAAAATAATTGAAAAAACCTGCGCCCGGATCTCCGCCGTCACCCGTTTCACTATTATGTCGGGTGAATATTTGAAGTCGTAAATTCAACTTCACCCTCTCTCAGTATTGTCCAGAAGAGGGCGGAGATATGACTATATCCACCGTTAATTCTTATACGGCTTCTACAAGCGCGACGTCGACGACATCTACCGACGATGCCAGAACGTCTATCGACAGCGATGAATTCCTGTTGCTGATGGTGCAACAGCTTCAGAACCAGGATCCCACCGATCCGGCCGATACCAGCGAATATATCAGTCAGATGATCGACTATGCGAGCTACGAGACGCAGGCCGAAATGTCCGATCAGCTCACGACCCTTACCGACACGCTTTCCAACTACATGAGCTCCCAGGGGCTCGGATATCTCGGCCAGACGGTCGAGGCGGTCGGCAACACGACATCGCTCCAGGATGGAGAGGCGCAGTGGTCCTACACGCTGGAGAGCGAAGCCGAAAACGTGACCATCAGCATCCTCGATGAGGATGGCAACACGGTCTATTCCGAAACCGGGGAAACCTCGGAAGGCGCCCATTCTTTCGCCTGGGACGGGAGCACGTCGGACGGCACACAGCTCGAGGACGGCGGGCAATACACCATTGAGGTCGCGGCAGCGGATGCCGACGGCAACGAGGTGTCGGGCTACACCACCGTCGTGGCGGAGGTGACCGCAGTCGACACCACGAGCGACGAGGCCGTACTCGGCATCGGCGATGCCTCGGTGCTCCTCGACAACGTCCTCGCCGTCCTGGCGACGCAGTAAGGAGATCCGGCATGAGCTTGCAGGGAGCCCTGAACGCGTCCATCTCCGCACTGTCCGCGCAGAGCGCCGCGCTGTCCGTCATTTCCGATAACCTGGCGAATTCCCAGACCACCGCCTACAAATCTTCCTCCACCAGCTTTTCCAGCCTTGTTGCGGGCAGCGGATCGAATTCCAGCGGTGGTGTCTCGGCGACGATGGTCTCCAACGTCGACCAGCAGGGACTGCTGGTGCAGTCGACCGAAGCGACCAGCCTCGCCATCGAGGGCGACGGTTTCTTCATCGTTGCCGACGGCTCGGACTCGACGTCGACCTACTACACCCGCAACGGCGAATTCACCGTCGACAGCGAAGGCTATCTGACCAACGGCGAATATTACCTGCTCGGCTGGGAGACGGATTCCGATGGCAATCCCATCGGCGGGACGAGCGAGAACGCGCTGGAGCCTATCGACCTGGATTCTGTCCAGAGTTCGGTAGACGCGACGTCGAATGTCGCCATCCAGGCCAACCTGCCGGCGGATGCGGAAATCGGCGACAGTTTCGAGACGACCTTCGAGGTCTACGATTCCCTCGGAACGACCAGCACGGTCACGGCAAACTACACGAAGACCGCCGAAAACACCTGGGAGATGACCTATTCCGACCCGGCCCTGCCGTCCACCGGCGAGACCATCGGAACGGTAACCTCCGGCAGCATCGAGGTGACCTTCAACACGGACGGGACGCTTGCCTCCACCAATCCCGATCCCGCGGAACTGACCATTGAAAGCTGGACGACCGGTGCCGAGGACAGCACCATCAGCATCGATCTCGGCGACGCCGGCAGCACCAGCGGTCTGACCCAGTATGCCTCCGGCGATGGCGATCCGTCGATCGATGTCCAGTCGATCGACCAGGACGGCCTGGCCTACGGCAACCTCAGCTCCATCGAGATCTCGGACGATGGCACGGTCGTGGCCTTTTTCGACAATGGCGAAGAGCGCTCGATCTACCAGATCCCCGTGGCCACATTCGGCAATCCCGACGGCCTGGAGGAAATGAGCAGCGGCATCTATGCCCGCTCATCGACGTCGGGCAACGCCACCCTGCATGAGCCGGGCGAGGGCGGAGCCGGAACAGTCCAGGGCGGCTGGCTGGAAGCCAGCACGGTTGATACCGGGGAAGAATTCTCCAAGATGCTGTCCGCCCAGCAAGCCTATTCCGCCGCATCGCAGATCATGTCGGCCGCGAACTCCATGTTCGACACGCTGCTCGACGCGGTCAGGTAACAGCCATGAGCGATCATCTCAAAGCCTGCCAGGAACAGCACAGGCGGCTGAAAGCCGACATTATGAAACTGGAAGCGGAAACGCGCAGCCAGGCAACCAGGCTGAAGCTGCAGGTTCTCAAGCGCGATCTTCAGGATCTCGTCCGCAGGATGCGGCGGGAGCAGGCGGAGGTCGGGCAGCAGATGTCCCGGTCGACCGCAGTCACCCAGGCAGTCAACGCCTATGCCAGAACGGCAGAAGTCTGGAAGAACCGAGGACGGTGAGCATGTCGAGAAAACCCGAAAAACGCCTGACCGTGATCCTGTCGCCAGCCGACATCGCAAAGGTCGAGGCCACCGTCGAACGCGCCATTCAGGTGGCCGAGGACCTTTACGCGGTGACGGAGGAGGAGAACCGGCGGCTGAAGAGCGGCCGGCCCGCCACCGTCGACGATCTTCTGGAACGCAAGCAGAAGCTTGCCACGGAACTGGAGGCTTTCCTGAAATCCTTCAAGGCGCAGAGCAATATCTTCCTGCTGGCATCTCCGGAAAAATTCACCCGGCTGCAGCACAGCAACGAGAAGCTGACGCGGGCCCTGTCGGAAAACAGCCAGAACCTGATCCGCGCACTGACGGCCAACCGCCGCAGGGTGGAGACCATCATGCGGGCGATCCGGGAAAAGCAGGCCGCCAATGCTCGCTACGACAAAACCGGGCGCTACGGCAGCCCGCCGTCGGGACCGCTTTCGATCGGCCGTCGCTACGAGGTCTGAACCGGCATAACCTGGAGGGACAAGGGCCATGACCAGCCTCAACACGGCAAGCTATATCGCGGCCAGCGCCCTGACCGCCGCCCAGGTGCAGGTGTCGGTCACCTCCGCCAATATCGCCAATGCGGACACCGAAGGCTACACCGCCAAATCGGCGACCGTGTCGTCGCAGACTACCCTGGGTTACGGCGCCGGTGTCTCCGTTTCCAATATCTCCAGCAGCGTCAGCAAATACCTGCTGGAAGACCTTTTAGGCGCAACCACGGAAACGGCGGGCGCGACCGTGACGGCGGACTATCTCAACAGCCTGCAACTGTCCTTCGGCACGACCACAGGTGACGACGGCGACGGCAGCTCGCTCGCCAACACAATCGCGACCTTCGAGAGTGCCCTGACCACGCTGGCGGAAACTCCGGAAAGCGAAAGTCTCGCGAGTGCGGCGGTCTCCGCGCTTGAGGATATTGCCTATCAGCTCAACAGCCTGTCTTCGGACATCAGCAAGCAGATCGATCAGGCGGATGACGAGATCGGCGACGCGGTCACGGCCGCGAATGAGGCGATCTCGGCGATCGACGCGCTCAACGAACGGATCGAGACGGCTGTCGCGCGCGGAGACAGCACGGCCGATCTGGAAGACGAGCTGAATGCGGCGCTGGTTTCCCTGTCGGAGCAGATGGAGATCGCGACGTTCAAGGCGGAGGACGGCACGGTCAAGGTCTATACGGGCGACGGCCAGATCCTGGTGGGCGACACTGCGCACCTGCTGTCCACCGGGACAGGAACGGACGGACAGACAACGATCTCCGTCAACGGAACGGATATCACGGAGGATCTCGACACCGGCCGGCTCGGCGCCTTGATCGAACTGCGTGACGAGACCCTGCCGGCGTCTCAGGAGATGCTCGACGAATTCGCAACGACCTTCATCGACAGTCTGAACACCGTCAGCCCGGACCTGTTGACCGGCACGGGTGCTGCCGATATCGCGGTCAGCGTTGCCGTTCAGGCCGATCCCGCTTCGATGTTGGGAGACACGCTGCCCTCTGAAGTTGCCTATGCGATGCTCGATGCCCTTCAGCTGGACGCGACCTTCGATGCGGCCGGGGGGCTTTCCGGTGGCGAGATGACCTTCGCCGATTATGCGAACGACATGCTGGGCGATATCGTCTCGAAGACGAATACCGCCGAGACGCGGCTGGAACTCGCCGAAAACGAGCTGACCACCGTAGCGGACACCATTTCCTCGATGTACGGCGTCAACGTGGACGAGGAACTGGTCCGGCTGTCGGAACTCGAACAGCTCTATTCGGTCGCCTCGACACTCCTGAGCGTCGTGCAGGAAATGTTCGAAGACCTGATGGCGGCGGTGCAGTAGGAGTTGAATCATGGTCATGCGGGTTGCGACGTTCAGTCAGTCCTCCACCATTCTGCAGAATGCCCTGCAGACACAGGCGAAGCTTGCCAAGAATCAGGAACAGCAGGCGAGCGGCTATCTTTCCAGCGACTATGCGGGCCTCGGCTCGTCCGCGGCCACCCTCGTGGACCTGGAGGTCTCGGTCGTCAGGTCGCAGGCCTCGGTCGACGTCGCCGAAGATGCGCTCACCCGGGTCGAGATGACCTATTCGGTTCTTGGCGGTATCAGCGACGTGCTGACTTCCATGCGCACCAACACGACCGCAATCATAACCGAGGACGACCTGACCGGCTTGCAAACGGTCGCCGCAAGCTACCTGGAAGACGTCACGGCACTGCTCAACACGCAGCTTGCAGGGCGGTACATTTTCGCCGGCAGCAATACCCAGGAGATGCCGGTCGACCTTGACGCCTATCAGGCCGGCAATCTGACCGATGTGAACACCGACTATTACACCGGTGACGATTATGAGCAGTCCGTCCGTGTCAACTCGGACCGGACCCTGGAATACGGCGTGACCGCCAACGCAGACGCCATAGAGGAGGCGATGCGGGCGCTCTCCTATGCCGCGACCGCCGATCCGCTGACGATGGAGGACCTGGAAACGCTTTCCGACCTGCTTGTCGGTGCGCAGGACGGGGTCGTCGCCCTGCGGAGCATCGCGTCGACTGCCGCAGCCAGCCTGGAAAGTTTCATTTCCACGGAACAGGACTATATCGCCACCGCCGGGGAGATGATCACCGACATCTCCGCCGCCGATGTCGCCCAGCTGATTGTGGAAGCCTCGAATTACGAGGTTCAGCTCGAGGCCAGCTATGCCGCCCTCGGCTCATTGAACGACGTCTCCGTGCTCGATTACCTGTTCTAGGGTGTGACCTCATAAATGAAGGGTGAACCCTTATCGGCTTTCAAACCTGCCCCTTGTCCGTGAGAAGCTGACCCGATGCTGCGTAGTCCCCCTTTGACACAGCAGCATCGGGCCAGCGGTGATTTGGGTTCCGGACCCGTTCCTGACTCGCCAGCTTTGTTTCCCTGAAAATAACAGAGGCGGGGCACCAGCCTTAACGCCCCCTTAAATTGGCGCATTCTAGAATCACTTTCGGGGATGCCGGCAAATTGCCGGGCAATTACGGGACGGATGATCTATGGCGCAACGGGCGAAACGCCAGCCGCGGATTGAGCCGACATTCGGAGATTCAGGCAGTAGCCTGCTCGACCTGCGCCTCAGCCCGCAGGATCGCCCGGCTGCGCCCGCAACAAAGCCAGCGTCCAAGAAAAAACCCCGCAAAGCCACCGGATCGGGCGGCGCGAAAAAACCCGTGACCAGGAAGCCGTCCGCCAAGAAGCCGACCAGGCCGAAGGCCGCGAAAGCGAAAAGCGCGCCGCGTGCCCGGCAGACAAGCCGCTCCGGCACGAAACGACGCGGTTCGAAACGGAAGACCCGCCTGTTCGTTCCGGCCGCGCTCGGCCGTCTGGTCAAACGCGGGCTCTACTGGAGCGCGGTCCTGGGGATCTGGGGCACTGTCGTCCTCGTGTGCATCGTCGGCTATTACGCCGCCTATCTGCCACCCACCTCCGAATGGCAGGTGCCCGCCCGGCCGCCGAATGTGAAAATCGTCGCGGCCGACGGTCAGCTCATTGCCAACCGGGGCGATACGGGCGGCGAAGCAGTCCGGCTGGAACAGTTGCCGCCCTACCTTCCCAATGCGGTCATCGCCATCGAGGACCGCCGCTTCCGGTCGCATTTCGGTGTCGATCCGATCGGGCTGATGCGCGCGGTCTACACGAATTTCACCGCCGGCCGGCTGTCCCAGGGCGGATCGACGCTGACCCAGCAGCTCGCCAAGAACCTGTTCCTCGAGCCCGACCGCACCATCCGGCGGAAGATCCAGGAACTGGTGCTCGCCTTCTGGCTGGAAGCGGAATATTCCAAGGACGAGATCCTGGAAATGTACCTGAACCGGGTCTATCTCGGCTCCGGCGCCTATGGCGTCGACGCCGCGGCGCGGCGCTATTTCGGAAAGTCGGCACGGCTGCTGACCATTCCGGAGGCTGCCACGATCGCCGGCCTGCTGAAGGCGCCGTCACGCTATTCCCCGGCGCGCAATCCGGATCTTGCCGAAGACCGTGCCCAGCTCGTCCTGGCCGCCATGCACGAGGAAGGCTATATCGATGCGGACGAAGCCAAGAACGCGCTCGCGGCGCCGGCCAAGGTCGTGCGCCGCTACACCACCGCCAGCGAGAACTATGCCGCCGACTGGGTCATGGACGTCCTGCCGCATTTCATCGGCTCGATAGAGACCGACATCGTCGTCGACACCACCATCGACCCGGCCATGCAACAGGCCGCCGAGACGGCACTGCGGGCGGCGCTGCAGGAAAACAGCAAGGCCTATGCGGTCTCCCAGGGTGCGATCGTCACGCTGGACACGGCCGGGGCCGTGAAGGCCCTGGTTGGCGGTGCCGACTATTCCAAGAGCCAGTTCAACCGCGCCGTCTATGCCAAGCGCCAGCCCGGATCGGCCTTCAAGCCGTTCGTCTATCTCGCGGCGCTGGAGAACGGCATGGCCCCGCAGACGATCCGGCAGGATCAGCCGATCACCATCGGCGGCTGGTCGCCGAAGAACTACACCAAGCAGCACTACGGCCCGGTGTCGCTGACCCGGGCCCTGAGCCTCTCGCTGAACACGGTGGCCGTGCAGCTTGCCCACGAAGTGGGGGCGGGAACCGTTGCGAAGACCGCCAGACGGCTGGGCATCGAGTCGGAGATGAACAGGAACCTGTCCCTGGCGCTGGGCACGTCCGAGGTCACGCCGCTGGAAATCGCCGCCGCCTATGTGCCGTTTTCGAACGGCGGATACGGTGTGCTGCCGCATATCATCCGGCGTATACGGACCATCGACGGCGAGACGCTCTACTCACGCTCCGGAGACGGCCGAGGCCGGGTGGTGGACCGCCGGATGGTGGGCAACATGAACCTGATGATGTCGGAAACGCTGCTGACGGGCACCGGCCGCAAGGCCCGCCTGGACAGCGGACGGCCCGCCGGCGGCAAGACCGGCACCACGCAGGATTTCCGCGATGCCTGGTTCATCGGCTATACGGGCAATCTGACCACGGCGGTCTGGTTCGGCAACGACAACAATTCTCCCACGAAAAAGGCCACGGGCGGCGGCCTTCCGGCCGGTGTCTGGAAAGAGGTGATGGACGCGGCCCACAAGGGGCTTCCCGTCGCCGATCTTCCCGGCGTTCCGAACCTGCCGGAAACCATTGCCGCGCCGAAAAAGCCCGTGCCTGCGCAGTCCGTGGGATCCGGCAGCGAGCCGATCCCGCCGGCCCCGGTCGGCGGCGGTGAAGACCGCGAACGCAAGGGTCCTCTCAACCTCCTGCGCAATCTCTTCGGCGGCGGGTAGGCAAGGGCGTTTTTCGCCGGTCCCCGCGTGCGGCCCTCGCTTGACCAGTGTGGCCGGGTTCACAGGAAAAATCAGCGACGCATCCAGGCGAAATCGTACTCTGAAAGCATCGTGAGTGATTTTCGGGACCTTCGGCAACCGGAGTGTCAAAAAACTGCATTGGTTCGCGTCTATTGAACGGGGATGCGCATAATTCCTCACCCTGAAACCGACAACCGGTCCGGTTCCGCCCGTGCCCCCTTGAATTCTTCAGACCTCCCATGCGGCAGCAGAAACTAGAAACTCTTGTCTGGCTCGCCAGACTGAAGAGCTTCCGTGCCGTGGCGGAGAAGCTGAACACGACGCAGGCCGCCATTTCACAACGGGTCGCCTCGGTAGAAAACCAGCTCGGCGTGACGCTGTTCGAGCGCAAGAAGCGCAATTGCAAACTGACCGCCGAAGGCCGGGAAATCATCCCCTATGCGGAACGCATTCTCGAATTGACGTCGGAAATGCTGAACCGGGTCGCCAATGTCGATGCTTTCCGCGGTGTGATCCGCCTCGGCGTTGTCGACACGATCGTTCATGTCTGGCTGACCACCCTTCTTGAGCAACTTCAAAAACACCATCCGCACGTCACGGTGGAACTCAGGGTGGATACGTCCTCTGTCCTCAGGGAGGCGGTTCAGAGCGGTTCCCTGGACATGGCCTTTCTGGTCGGACCCTTGGTCGATGCGGATATGACCGCACGCTATCTGTGCAGCTATGAATTCGCCTGGGTCGCCAGCGAGCGCCTGAATCTGCAGAACCGGTTTGTCGGTATCAAGGAAATCTCCTCGAAGCCCATTATCACCTTCCCAAAATCCTCAAGGCCCTATGCCATCGTCAAGGAGCAGATGAAGGCCGCCAATCTTCAGACTCCCCGCATCAACGCCTCGGGATCGGTGACGGCATCCATCAATCTGGTCGCCAATGCGGGCGGCATAGGCTTCCTGTCCGTTGTCTCGATCAGGGAAGAACTTGCCCAAGGTCGTTTGCACATGATCGAAACCGACGCCCTATCCGCGGATCTGCAATATTTCGCCTATTATCCTTCGGATTTGCCGCATGCGCTGACCGAGGCAATCGTCGACCTCGCCAGGGAAGTCGCGACGACCAGCTCGAAAGTCCTTCCGTCATAAATACTTCATATTCCAATATTTTACAAAGCTGCAAAATACCGTACAACAATATTTTCTTATCAAATACTATAAGTATTAATCGTTTGAGCGCGCGGAGGCTTGCCTTTATTCAAGAGGCTGTTGGCCGAAGCCTTTTGTTTTTCAATTGCACCCTCCCAGGTCATCGAACGAGATTGGATATCGTCATGAGAATGAGAATTGCAGGCGGAGCCGTCCGCGGTCTGATTGCCGCCGTCATGGTCGCCGCGACGGGTATTGCGTCCACGTCTCCGGGTTTCGCCGAAGACAAGATCCTGAAATTCGCGCATGTTTTGCAGGCCAATCACCCCTATCACGACATGGCGCTCAAGTTCAAAGAAGAGCTCGAAGCGCGCAATGTCGGTCTTGCCGTCGAGATCTTCCCGGCCGCCCAGCTGGGCAACGAAAGCGAACTGATCAGCGGCCTGCAACTGGGCAGTGTCGACATCGCCACCATCACGTCCGCGGTCACCGCCAATTTCGTACCGGACTTCCAGGTCTTCAGCCTGCCATTCATCTTCCGGGACGCCGGTCACCTGTTCCGGGTCATGGACGGTGAAATCGGCGACGAAATGGCCGCCAAAATGCGGGATGCCGGTCTGATCAAGCTCGGTTACGGCTACGGCGGCACGCGCGATCTCTACACCAGCACGGCTGTCCATAGCCTCGACGATCTGCAGGGCCTGAAGATCCGCACGATGAAGAACACCGCAATTATCGACACGTGGAACGCTCTTGGCGCGGTCGCCACCCCGGTCGCCTGGTCCGACGTGCCGATCAGCCTCAAGCAGGGCCTGATCGACGGCGGCGAGGGAACCGGCGTGAGTTACCGATCCATGACCTTTTATGAGGATACCAAATACTTCAGTCGCCTGGCCTATATCTTCAGCTGGCACAACCTGATGATGTCGAAGATCACGTTCGACGGCCTGACAGGTGAACAGCAGTCAGCCGTTCTCGATGCGGCCAAGATCGCAGAAACCTACGAGCGAACTGCGTTCCTCGATCAGGAAGCAGCGCTGTTCGCCGACCTCGCCTCCAAGGGCGCCGAGATCATTACGCCGGACGACCGCGACGACTGGATCGCCAGGATCGAGGACGTCTACGCACGGAACGCCGACGACCTCGGCGGGATCGAGCGGATCAAGGCGATCCAGAACTACTGATGACCCGAAACTGCTGACTGGCGAAAGACGCCGGTTGCACGAGCTGTCGATTCGGTCTCCCGACGCACCAGCCACAGGCATGCGCTGCCTGTGGCGCCCTCCATCGGATGTTTCCAATGACAAATCCCTCTGACCAGACAAGCGATCCTTCGCCGATTCGTCTTGGACTCGGCTATGTGGAAGCCTCCATAGCTGCCTTCATGCTGACCGTCATGGTCGGCTGCACGGTTCTTCAGGTCGTTGCCCGTTTTGCTTTCAGGACAGGCCTTTCCTGGACCGATGAGGTCGCCATGTTTTCCTTTATTTGGGCCGCCCTCATGGGGGCAGCGCTGGTGATCAACACCGGTGGCGCCCACCGGATCGACGCATTCGTCAGGCTGCTACCCGCACGCCTCCGCCGAGCGGTGCTGGCGCTTGTCTACGCGACAATCCTGACGGCGCTAATCCTGCTGATCGTGTATGGCGTGAAACTGCTCGGGGTCGTTCACTTCCAGAAATCTTCGATCCTGAAGGTGAACATGTCCTTGATCTACGCCTCCCTGCCGGTCTCGGCAGCCCTCATGCTCGCGGCGATGCTTCTGGACTGGCGGGTCTACCTCAAGGACGCTGCAGGAGTGGGCCGGGATGGCTGAGGTTCTCTTCCTGACCTTCGCGGTCTGCCTCCTGCTGTCCATGCCGGTGGTCTTCTCGCTTCTGGTCGCGAGTATCGTGGCGATAGTCTGGGGTGGTTCACTGCCGCTTACGATCGTGCCGCACAAACTCGTCTCCGGCATCGATTCCTACCCCCTGCTTGCTATACCGTTGTTCATCGTCTTCGGCGAGGTCGTCAACAAGGGTGGTATCGGGCGGCGTATCGTCGATTTCTCCCAGGCTCTTGTCGGCTCCTTCCGGGGCGGGCTGGCCCATGCCAATGTCACTGCCAGCATGTTCTTCGGCGGCATTTCCGGTTCCGCGACCGCAGACAGCGCCGCAATCGGATCCGTGCTGATCCCGGCGATGAAAAGAGGCGGTTATCCGGCGCCGTTCTCCGTCGCGGTCACGGCCACCTCCTCGATCATCGGCATCATCATTCCACCGAGCGTCGATCTCATTCTCTATGGCTGGCTGACCGACACGCCCATGGACGAACTCTTCGCCGGAGGCCTCTTGCCGGGAGTCCTGATCGGCTTCGCGCTGATGGCCGTTGCCTATATCATTTCCAGGCGCAACGGTTACGGCGTCCGCCAGCCCTTTTCGTTGCCCGAGCTGGTACGCAAAACCGGCGACACCTTTCCGGCCCTGGTGATGCCCCTGATCATCATTGGCGGTATTCTGGGAGGCATCTTCACAGTTACGGAAGCTGCGGCGGCGGCCATCGTCTACGGACTGCTGATCACCTGGGGCTACTATCGGGAGCTGAGACTCGCCGATCTGCCGCACCTGTTCACGGACGCGGCCAAGACCATCGGCCAGGTCATGTTCCTGCTCGGTACCGCCAAGGTGTTTGCCTATGTCATGACGGTTGAGCAGGTGCCGCTGAAGCTGTCGCAAATGCTGTTCGAGGTGCTGCCATCCGGCGAATTGTTCGCCTTGAACGTCATTCTGATCTGCCTGGTCGTCGGCCTCTTCCTGACGCCCGCGATCGCGACGATCATCCTGACGCCGATCCTTTTTCCCGCGGCCCAGAGCTTCGGCGTCGATCCGGTTCATTTCGGTTTGATGCTGGTTTCCGGCCTTGCTCTGGGCCATGTGACCCCGCCCGTGGGACTGACCCTTCTGTTGAGCGCCAGCATCGGCGGCATCACCGTGGAACAGGCCTTCAAACCTTTGCTGCCGTTTTTCCTGTTGCTCGTCGCCATCGTGTTACTGATCGCCTATGTGCCCGAGATCACGCTGCTGATCCCGCAGGTGATGCGAGGCTGACCGGTGTTTTCTGAGTCTCGCCAGCGTTGGAATTCGTCTTCGGCCCGGTTGATCTGTCCGATGGCGGCTTTCGCAGAAGACCGCGAGCCGGCGAGCGGGTTCTCGACCGACGGGTCTGCCGAAGACCTGGGGAACTGAGATCGCACCTCCGCCGTCAGCAGTTGTAGCTGTAAGTGAAGACCAGAGTGTCGGTGACAAAGCTCCCGGTCGGCCGGCACTGCTGAAAAACCTCGCGGGTGCCGCTGACCGTGACCTGCAGCTGGTCGCCGCGCACCGGCCCCTCGACGAAATATTCGAGCGGATTGCCCGGGCAGTGTCTGGAAAAGACCCGCGCCATGCCGGATTGCCAATTGCCCTGCTTGACCCCGTTGAACAACAGCGTTCCGGGCCGGACACCGGCGGTGCGCAGGACAGTCCGGGGAACTTCGAAGGACAGCCAGCGCTGATTGCCCTGAGCCTTCAGGCGCATGATCGATCCGTTGTGGTTCCAGCAGCTGTCGGCCGCGGCCGTGCCTGCCATCGCCAGGCCGGCCAGAAGCGGCAGGATCAGTCTTCTGACGACGGATATTCCGAAAAACCGCATGACTTGCCCGCATATTCCTTGCGGCAGGAAGGCACATCCCTCGGCACTTGCATCGGGTTTCAGCCGTATCCGTGCAGCTGAAGGCCGTTTTCCTTCAGCCAGACGCGCGCTTGCGGTGTCTGCGGCGCCAGCTGTTCGCAGAGACGCCAGAAGCGGGCGGAATGGTTCATTTCCTTCAGGTGTGCCACCTCGTGGGCGGCCACATAATCCAGAATGTCCGGGGGAGCGAGAATGAGGCGCCAGGAAAAGGACAGCCGGCCGTTTGAGGCGCAGGACCCCCAGCGGCTCTTCGTGTCGCGGACGCTGATCGCGGCAATCCTGCTGCCGATGGTAGTGGCGTGAAACCCGGCGCGCCGTGTCAGGTCGGCACGCGCCTGTGTCTTGAGCCAGGCGGTCACCTTGCGCGGAATGTGATCCTCCGCGCCGGGCACGAACAGGGCCGGGTTTCCGTCTTCCGTGCGGCCCACCGATATCAGGCCCCTCAGCTTTCCCGTCGGGAGAATGACATGACCTTCGCCGCGCAGGGGCACGATGTCTCCCGGCAGGAAGGACACATGGTCCGATCTGTCCTGCAGGCGCTCCACCAGCCAGTCGATATGCTGGCGGGCGAAGCGTTCCGCGCGCGCCAGATTGCCGCCGCGCGGAACGGTAAGAACAGGACCGGACCTGTCTGCGGGAAGGCGGAGCAGATACCGCTGCGCCCTCGGATTGGCCCGCAGGCGGATTCGCACCGCAGCGGTGTCCGTCTGAATTTCGATATGATCTGGCAATTTGTTTTTGCCGGGGCGTAGCAGCATGAACAGGGGATGTCCGAACGAATCAAGTCAGCAAAAGTCTAGAGGAGAACGGCCGGCCGATAAACGGACGAAAGCGGCGCCTTGGGGGCGCCGCTTTCGGTCATGCCGGTCCCGGACGGGAGGTGAGGCCGACACCGGGGAAGGGGATCAAAGAGGCGCCGCGTCCGTGCCACCAGCGCTGCGGCCGTGGTTGGACATGAAGCGGTCGAACTCTTCCTGATCGCGCGCCCGGCGCAGTTCCCGGAGGAAATCGTCGAAATCGGCGCGCATCGCGTCGAGCTTCGCCCGTTCTTCTTCCAGGCGCTTCAGTTCGCGTTCGCGATAGTCGTCGAACGCAACGTTTCCGGTGCGGGCATAGCCCGTCGTATTTGACATCTGATCGAAGGCTCCCTTCAGCGGGCTTCCCCGCCACTGATCCCTGGCGTCGCGGAACATTCCCTCGAAGCGGTCCCCCCAGAGAATGTAGGCGAGCATGGCAAGGCCAAGCGGCCAGAAAACCACGAACCCCAGAACCATCAGACCGATGGTCGCCGGCGTCCAGGCAGGTTTGATCATGCAACTTTTGGCTGTTGTCATTGTCCTATCCATTTGTGACATCCACCACAGTGAAATGGGGATTGTCCCTCGAAGCTTCAAGGATTCCGGGCAGGAGGGCCGATGACGCGGGATGCGGAAAAACCCGGCGGATGGCTTTTCCTGCCGGGTCCAAATCCTTGTATCTCCAGAGAGAATGCGGCTTCAGTCGAACGGGCCGTCAATCACGTGCTGGGAGGAATAATTGGCCAGGAGCTTTTCGCGATGCCACTCCGCCGCCATCGGCGCGTTGGCATATTCGTGGAAACAGGGCGTGCCCAGCGTGAAATGAAGCAGCTTGGCATCGGGATTGGCGCCGAATTCATCCGGCAGCCAGTTCCATTCGATCGGCAGTTCGCCGATCAGATCGTCTTCCAGCCAGGTGAATCGATGCAGCTGGGCACCGGTGGCGTTCATGACGAATTCGGGCGTCACCTGCCGGTTGGCCGGATGACCGCAGTTCCACAGCACCACACTCGACCAGTTCTTGCGCGGGTAGTTTTCGTTCTTCGAGCCGAGATACTTGGTGGTCTGCCGGGTCTTGTAGTCGTGATGGACGCACATCACGGCCTTGCTTTCGTCGCGCATGGCGAACAGCTTGGCGATGTCGTCCCGCACGATCATGTCCCCGTCCATGAACAGTGCCCAGCCATTGTAGTTCATCAGGTGGGGGATCAGGAACCGGCTGTAGATGAAGTGATTGGAGCCGTCCGCATGGGTTTCCTGATAGGTCTTCAGATTGCTGAGCGAGAGCGGCGTGATTGCCAGAACGTCGCTCGACTGCCGCGTCAGGCTGTTGACGCAAACATGATAGGCAACCGCTTCCCGCGTATCAAACCCGATAAAAATATTCAGCACGATAGAACCTCCGGCCTCGCTGCATGAGCGAACTTGTATTGGGCGGACGTTAGGGAATCAATAGCGTGGATGGCAACCCGATGAAAACCGGTTCGCAGGCTGCAGGCCTCCTGAACGGGCGCCTGCAGCCGGGGAAGAGCGCCGCCGCCGTCAGCTCACCTTTTCGGACAGTTCGCGCGCCTGTCCGATCCAGTTGTCGCGGGCAATGCGCCCGCGGAAATCGAGCTTGCTGTCGAGCGCGTCGATCTGCTCCGCCGTCAGAGAGGCGATCTGCCAGTAATGGAAGATTCCGGCCTCGTTCAGGGCGGATTCCAGTTTCGGACCGACGCCGCTGATTGCCTTCAGGTCGTCGGCGACGCCCTTGGGCCTGGCCAGGAGGATATCGTCCAGCGAACCGGACGAAGCGGCCCGGGGAGTGGCCTTCGGTTTTCCGGTCACGGGCGCCTTCTTGGCGACGGCCGGCTTTTTGGCCGGTGCCGGGGCGGCAGCTTTCTTGGCGACGGCCGGGGCCGACTGTGCCTTTTTCTTGATATCCGTGCGGTTGGACCGGATGAAATCCATCACCCGCGGAGCGATTTCGGCGCGCCAGCGCGAGCCGTTGAAGACGCCGTAGTGGCCGACATTCGGCTGCTCGTAATGGGTTTTCATGTCGTCCGGCAGTCCGGTGCAAAGGTCGATCGCCGCCTTTGTCTGGCCGCGGCCGGTGATGTCGTCCTTCTCACCTTCCACCGTCAGCAATGCGGTCCGGCGGATCTTCGAGCAGTCCACCAGATGGCCATTGTGCGTCAGGGTGCCGTTCGGCAGCGCGTGCTCGATAAAGACCGCTTCCACGGTCTGCAGATAGAATTCCGCGGTCAGGTCCATGACCGCCAGGTATTCGTCGTAGAAATCGCGGTGCTTTTCCGCATTGTCGCCATCGCCTTCCACCAGATGCTGGAAGAAATCGCGATGCGCGGTCACATGGCGATCCAGGTTCATGCTCATGAAAC
Source organism: Labrenzia sp. 011 (assembly GCF_003075075.1). Lineage (GTDB taxonomy): Bacteria > Pseudomonadota > Alphaproteobacteria > Rhizobiales > Stappiaceae > Roseibium. Next base: position 39,248 of record NZ_QCYM01000006.1, read on the forward strand.
CGGACAGCTGCAAAAAGCCCGGATAGACATCGCGCATGAACCCCGGATGAGGGAAGGGCACCTTCATGATGACGTTGCTCTTGAACCACTCGATGCCCTTGGAAACCGCGAGATCATTGACGGCGGTCGGCGCGACGCGTGTGTCGATCGGTCCGCCCATGAGTGTCATGGAGGCGGGAACATAGGGGTCTTCCCGGTCTTCCATCACCGCGACGGCGGCCAGAACGGGCACGGACGGCTGGCAGACGCCGATCACATGGGTATCCGGGCCGAGGGCGTGCAGCATCGAGATGATATAATCGATATAATCATCAAGATCGAACTTGCCGTCCTGGATGGGCACCATGCGGGCATCGATCCAGTCGGTGATATAGACATCCGCATTCGGCAGCAGCGCCTCGACCGTGCCGCGCAGCAGCGTCGCGTAGTGACCGGACATCGGGGCGACGACCAGGATCTTGGGATCGTTGCGCTGCGTGGTCACACCGCGTTCGAAATGGATGAGGTCGCAAAAAGGCCGGCTCCAGACGATGTTTTCGTGAACCGGGACGCGGACACCGCCCACGGAGGTGTCCTTCAGGCCGAACTCGGGCTTTCCATAACGCCGCGTCGCCCGCTCCAGTACCTCGCAACCCGCCGCGACCTGCCGTCCGTAGCCGGTATGTGTCAATGGATTGAGCGGGTTCTGGAAGTAGAGCTTGGTCATGTCGGCCATGGCCCTGAACGGGGCCATCACTGCGTGGTTCAGCTCGTAAAGGTGATAAAACGGCAACGGCACGTCTCCTTTGAGTGCGAAGCCGCCGCCAGCCCCCTTGGCGAATTTCGAATACATCATCGCGGCCTGCCTGTTATCGCAGTTTCTATTGCATCGCAGCAGGATAACTACCCGAACCGCTGGCCGCAATACTGCTATTTGTTATGCGTTTGCGCACCTAAGGAGTCAGGATCACGGCGGAACTCACTTTCACGGGCAAGTTCTGTGCGGTGCAAAATCAAAGATAGGATATTTGAATCAGTTTGGTAGAGCAAATCGCAGAATGGCGCGATGCGCCCCTCAGGAAGCGAGATCGGCGACCACCGCATCGAGCACGAAAAAACCTTCCCGTGTGGCTCTGACCCGGTTTTCCCCCAGTTCCTCAACCATTCCGTGTTCCAGAAGCGCTTGCAGGCGGTCCGGATCAATGGCCCTATGGGAAAACTGCTCATAGCGGATCAGGTCGATGCCCTCGGTGAGCCTCAATCCCATCAGCAGGAACTCGTCTCCCTGCTCTTCGGCGCCGAGACCGGCATTTTCGATCATGCCGTGGCCGTGCTGCTCGACGTTTTCCAGCCAGGTCTCCGGATGAAGCTCCGTGGCGGTGGCAAGCCGGTTTGCACCGACCGTCAGCCGTCCGTGAGCGCCCGGTCCGACGCCGACGTAATCGCCATATCGCCAGTAGACCAGATTGTGCCGGCATTCGGCGCCCGGCCGGGCATGGTTCGACACCTCATAGGCCGGCAAGCCCGCCTCTCCGGTCACATTCTGCGTCAGCTCGTAGAATTCCGCACCGAGATCCGCGTCCGGCATCCTGAGTTTGCCGGCGTGATAAAGCGTATGGAAGCGGGTGCCTTCCTCGATCGTCAGCTGGTAGAGTGACAGATGGTCGGCAGCAAGCGCGATGGCCTCCTGAAGCTCCCGTTCCCACCCGGCCAGCGACTGGCCAGGACGGGCATAGATCAGGTCGAAGGACAGACGGGGAAAGGTAGCCCGGGCGGTTTCGATGGCCTTTCGGGCCGTCTGCGCGTCATGGAGGCGACCCAGCAGCTTCAGGTCCGTGTCGATCAGCGACTGCACGCCCAGGGAAACGCGGTTGACGCCGGCGGCCCTGTATCCCCGGAACCGCTCGGCCTCGACCGAGGAGGGATTGGCCTCCATGGAAATTTCGACCTCCGGATCCAGCGCCCAGTGACCGGATATCGCGGTCAAGATGCGCTCCACCGTCGCCGGTGCCATCAGGGACGGGGTGCCCCCGCCCAGGAAGATCGACTGAACGGTGCGGCCTTTCGTCAGTTCGGCGAAATGAGCCAGTTCCCGTTCGAAGGCCGCGGCGAAACGGGCCTGGTCGACCGGCTGATGGCGGACATGGGAGTTGAAATCGCAGTAGGGGCACTTGGCGGCGCAGAACGGCCAATGCACGTAGATGCCGAACCCGCCGGCCTTCGATCCTGGCTCCACCAAAATGCTCACCCTTCCAGACAGCCGTCCGCGAACAGCTGAAACGCGCGAGCGCGATGGGAAAGCGCCGGCGTGTCCTTCGACCAGCCGTGTTTTTCCTCGGACGTCATTTCACCGAAGGTCCTGTCGCGTCCATCGGGCAGGAACATCGGGTCGTAACCGAACCCCTGCGTGCCGCGCGGCGGCCAGACCACGTCACCTTCCACTTCGCCGCGGAACAGCTCCTGATGTCCGTCCGGCCAGGCAAGACACAGAACTGCGACGAAGGAACCGCGCCGCTGCTCGGGCGCCGTCGCGCCGAGGGATTGGAGCTTTTCCTCGATCGTGCGCATCGCCATGGCAAAGTCCTTGTCCGGACCGGCCCAGCGGGCGGAATAGATTCCGGGATCGCCGTTCAGCGCCTGCACGCAGAAACCGCTGTCATCGGCCAGGGCCGGAAGACCCGACGCCTGCGCAGCGGCCTGCGCCTTGAGCGCGGCATTCGCCTCGAATGTCAGCCCGGTTTCCTCCGGTTCCGGCAGATCCAGTTCACCCGCAGAGACGACGTCGAACCCGAAGGGCCGAAGAAGCTCGTTTATTTCGCGGATCTTGCCCTTGTTGTGGCTTGCCACAACAAGCTTGCCAGGCACGAGTTTCCGGTGACTCATTCGCTCGGATCCTTAAAGAATGGCCATTTTCTGCAGATCGACGAGCCTGCCGATGCCGGACTTCGCCAGGCCCAGCAGCTGTCCGAACTCCTCTTCCGAAAAGGGCGCGCCTTCCGCCGTTCCCTGGATCTCGACGATGCCGCCGGAACCGGTCATGACGAAATTGGCATCCGTCTCCGCCGTGCTGTCCTCGGCATAATCCAGATCGAGCACCGGTGCGCCCGCATAGATGCCGCAGGAGATGGCCGCGATGTGGTCCTTGAGAACCTCCTTGGTGACCATGTCGCGGGATTTCATCCACTCAACGCAATCCCTGAGCGCGACCCATGCGCCGGTGATGGAGGCCGTGCGCGTGCCGCCATCGGCCTGGATGACATCGCAATCGACCGTGATCTGCGCTTCGCCCAGCGCCTCGAGATCGACAACGGCGCGCAGCGAGCGGCCGATCAGACGCTGGATTTCCTGGGTCCGGCCGGACTGCTTGCCGGCGCTTGCCTCGCGGCGCATCCGATCGCCGGTCGCGCGCGGCAGCATGCCGTATTCAGCCGTGACCCAGCCCCGGTTCTGACCGCGCAACCAGGGCGGAACCCGCTCTTCCAGGCTGGCGGTGCACAGAACGTGCGTATCCCCGAACTTGATCAGGCAGGAGCCTTCGGCGTGTTTGGAAACACCCCGCTCCAGGGTGACGGCACGCAGTTCATCGGCAGCGCGTTTGGACGGACGCATGAATATTCCTTTCAACCTTGGCTCGGCGGAAACGGCTGTTTCCCCCCGATCTTACCGGCCTTGTAGACCCCAACTTCGCCCGCCGTAAAGGCCCAGCTTCACGTCTGGCCCATTTTGCGCCTATATCATGTGAGAATGACGTCTTTTGATCCCTGAAAGTGGTCAATCAGCCGGAGAACATGCCTTGAGTCTCAGCGAGCTCGACAAAAGATCCCGCGAAATTTTCCGCTCGATCGTGGAAACCTATCTGGAAACCGGCGAGCCGGTCGGCTCGCGCAATGTGTCCCGCAGTCTGTCCATGTCCCTGTCGCCGGCCTCCGTGCGCAACGTGATGGCCGACCTCGAGCATCTGGGCCTGCTGCATTCACCCCATACCAGCGCCGGGCGCCTGCCGACGGAAATCGGCCTGCGCTTTTTCGTGGACGCGCTCCTGGAGGTCGGTGACCTGACCCAGGACGAACGCCGCGCCATCGACGTACAGGTCAAGGCCTCGCAAAAGGCCAATTCGGCCGAACAGGTGCTGACGGAAGCCAGCCAGATGCTCTCGGGCCTTTCCATGGGCGCCGGTGTGGTGCTGACCCACAAGAGCGACATGCGGCTGAAACACATCGAATTCGTGCGCATAGAGCCCCAGAAGGCCCTGGTCATCCTGGTGAGCGAAGACGGGTCTGTGGAGAACCGGGTGATCAACCTGCCGGCCGGACTGCCGTCATCGGCCCTCGTGGAAGCGTCCAACTATCTCAACGCCCAGATCCAGGGCCGCACCATCGCCCAGATCCGCGCGCAGCTGGAACAGATCCGGGACGCGGACCAGGCCGAACTCGACCTGCTCAGCCAGAAGGTCATCAACGCCGGACTGGCGGTGTGGAGCGGCGAGGCCTCCGACGATCCCGGGACGCTGATCGTGCGCGGGCGTTCCAACCTGCTGACGGATCTGGATGCGGTCGAGGATCTGGAGCGCATCCGGCTTCTCTTCGACGACCTGGAAAACAAGAAGGATCTCATCCAGCTTCTCGGCCTTGCCGAAAAGGGGGACGGTGTACGCATCTTCATCGGCTCGGAGAACAATCTCTTTTCCCTGTCCGGGTCGTCCCTGGTGGTGTCGCCCTACCGGGACAGCAACCAGCGCATCGTCGGCGTTCTGGGCGTCATCGGTCCCACCCGGCTGAACTACGCCCGGGTGATCCCGATGGTGGATTACACCGCCCGGCTGGTGAGCCGGTTGCTGGGGTAGGAGCTTGCCCGGCAATCTTCACGCCCTTGACGTCTTGAGACCAATGAACATCGCGAGCAGGAGCAGACATGCTTTCCCCAGCCGAACTTGAACGCTACGCCCGCCATATCGTGATGCGGGAAATCGGCGGAGCCGGACAGCAGAAGCTGAAGAACGCACGGGTTCTGGTGATCGGCGCCGGCGGGCTCGGCGCGCCGATCCTGCACTATCTGGCCGCCGCCGGTGTCGGAACGCTCGGGATCGTCGACGACGACACGGTTTCGCTGTCCAACCTGCAGCGCCAGGTGATCCATGACACCACCCAGCTCGGCGAACCCAAGGTCGCCAGCGCCGCGGAGGCGATTGCCCGGCTCAATCCGAATGTGAAAGTCATCCCGCATCCGACACGCCTGGCCGGGCACAATGCCATAGCGCTGATCTCCGGCTACGATCTGGTGGTCGACGGCACCGACAACTTCGACACGCGCTATCTGGTTTCAGACGCCTGTTTTTTCGCTAAAAAGCCCCTGGTGACTGCCGCCGTGGGGCAGTTCGACGGCTCGATCACCACGCTCAGGCCCTTCGAGACCGGTCCGGACGGCGCGCCCAACCCGACCTACCGCTGTCTCTTCCCGCAAAAGCCGCGCGACGGCCTGCTGCCGACCTGCGAGGAGGCGGGGGTTCTGGGTGCGCTGACCGGCATCATCGGCGCGATGCAGGCCATGGAGGCGGTCAAGGAACTCACGGGGACAGGCGAGGGGCTCGTCGGCAGGCTGGTAATGTTCGACGCCAGAAGTTTCCGCATGGAAACGGTGCGCTACAGGCACTCCCCGAAGAACCCGCTCAACGGCGACACCCCGAAAAGCTGGGCGGAGATTCTGGAGGACGCCTGACCTTGCGGGGCCAAGGCCAATGCGCTTCGGGATAACATGAAGATCCGCGTACAAAAAACCCGCGCTGGCGATGGCCGACGCGGGTTTCAAACATGCTGAGGCAGGACGTTCTCAGTTCGGCTTCTGCTCACCGGTCTGCTGGGCCGCTGCCTGCTGCGCCATGTTCTGGCGGTAGAGCTGGGCGAAGTCGATCGGGTCGAGCATCAGCGGCGGGAAGCCGCCGTTGCGTGTGGCTTCGGACAGAATGTTGCGGGCGAAGGGGAAGATCATGCGCGGACATTCGATCATGACGAACGGATGCATGTGCTCCTTCGGAACACCGGTGATCTTGAAGATGCCGGCATAGACCAGCTCGACATTGAACATGACCATGTCGGGACGTTCGGCCTTGGCAGTCAGGGTCAGGACGACCTCGAACTGGTCGTCTCCCATCTGCTGCGCGCCGACATTCACGTTGATATCGAGCTTCGGCTGCTCGCCCTGTGCCAGCGAACGGGGGGCATTCGGATTCTCGAAAGACAGGTCCTTGATGTACTGGCCAAGGATGTGCATTCCCGGCGCTGCGTCGCCTTCCGCCTGCGGCTGTGCGCCGCCGTCATTGGTGTCGGTCATCGTGTCTCATTCCGTTTCGCGGTGCTGATCTGATTTACTGGGCCGGAAATTCCTCCGGCCGGCCGCCGGCCCGCGCCATCCGGACAACCCTGTCAGCGGCTGGCTACCATCTACGCAGGGCTGGCACAAGTACCACGGCCTTGCCAGCATCCGGATTCGGCTGCAAAAGAAACATATGTCCGATCAACCCACCTCCCATATCACCTTGCCGCACCGGCGGCTGAAACTCGACACGCTGGTTCGCCTGCGCTGGCTTGCCGTGGGCGGCCAGACAGCGGCCCTGCTCGTGGTGCATGTGGGGCTCGACTATCCCCTGCCCGCAGGCGCCGCCTTCGCCATGGTGGCGCTGTCGGCCTGGCTGAACATCTTCCTCAAGATCCGCTGGCCGTCGGCCATGCGTCTTTCGGAGCGGGCCGCCACCGTGCAGCTCGCCTACGATATCCTGCAGATGAGCGGCCTGCTGTTGCTGACCGGAGGCCTGGGCAACCCCTTTGCCTTCCTGCTGATGGCCCCGGTCATGGTCTCCGCGACGGGCCTTTCGGCCCGTTACACCTTCATCCTGGGAATTCTGGCGACCGGCTGCGCCACCGTGCTGGCCTTCTTCCACATGCCACTGCCCTGGCCGGAGGACGAAGTGTTCCGGCTGCCGGTCGTCTATTCGGTCGGGATCTGGATCGCCCTCGTCTCGACCCTGGGCTTCATGGCGACCTATGCCTTCCGGGTCGCCGAGGAGGCGCGGCAACTTGCGGACGCATTGGCCGCAACCGAACTGGTGCTCGCCCGGGAGCAGCATCTCAACGCCCTGGACGGCCTGGCGACCGCGGCCGCCCATGAACTGGGAACGCCGCTGGCCACCATCTATCTCGTCGCCAAGGAACTTTCAGACGAAATCGACAGCGATGACGAGCACGCCGAGGACGTGGCCCTGATCCGGTCGCAGGCCGAACGCTGCCGCGGAATCCTGCGGCAGCTCACCAGCCTGTCGAGCGAAAAGGACCGCACCTACCAGCGCATGCCCGTGTCACAGCTTCTCGAGGATGTCATCGACCCGCACCGGGGAACGGGCGTCGCCATCCATTGCGCCCTCGAGGGCACGGGAAACGAGCCGGTCGGCACCCGAAACGCCGCGATCCGTTACGGTCTGGCCAATCTTGTCGAGAATGCCGTCGACTTCGCGGCCTCGAGCGTCGATATTTCCGCCAGTTGGGACGAAAAGACGCTGTCCATCTCGATCCGCGATGACGGTCCGGGCTTTTCCGTCGACATGCTCGGCAAGATCGGCGATCCCTATGTTTCGATACGCGGCGGGAAATCCCCGCAAAAAGGGACCGGCGGGGGGCTGGGCCTCGGGATCTTCATTGCCAAAACCCTGCTGGAGCGCACAGGTGCCAAGCTCAGTCTCGACAATCAGGCGCCACCGCAAACCGGAGCGCATATCCGCGTAAGCTGGCCGCGTGAGGTATTCGAACATGACGGCAGAGTGGACGAAGCGTCGTTTTCGCACCATAACAGCAACAACTGATACAAAATGACATGATGTGCCGCCGCCCTCCGACCGGTTTGCGGCACACGGCAGGAATAAACGGTAACGCGACATGACGGATCACACTACGTCCTTTCCCGCCACGGAAGACATGAGCCTGCTCATCGTGGATGACGACAAGCCGTTTCAGCAACGTCTTGCCCGCGCCATGGAAAAACGCGGTTTCGAAACGGAAACGGCGGACGGCGTCCAGGATGCGGCGGTCAAGATCGCGCGCCACGCCCCGGCCTACGCGATTGTCGACATGCGGCTGGAAGACGGAAACGGGCTGGACGTTATCGAGAAGATTCACCAGAAACGGCCGGAAGCCCGCGCCATCGTGCTGACCGGATACGGCAATATCGCAACAGCGGTGACCGCGGTGAAGCTCGGCGCGATCGACTATCTGGCCAAGCCGGCGGATCCCGACGACATCCTTGCCGCCCTGGCCCGTGAACCGGAGGACAAGGCACAGCCGCCCGAAAACCCCATGTCCGCCGACCGGGTGCGCTGGGAGCATATTCAGCGGGTGTATGAGCTCTGCGACCGCAACGTGTCGGAAACCGCGCGGCGGCTCAACATGCACCGGCGCACGCTGCAGCGCATTCTCGCCAAACGGGCGCCGCGCTGAAATCGTGAAATATCAAGAGCTATCGGGACCCGGGGCCGGTGTTAGCCGGATGCAGGGTTGCCCTTTCCGCGCCACTTTGCCTAAGTAATCCCGTTCGGTGGTTCCCCGGAACATCCTGCGGTCCGGTCAATCCGGCCCCGGTGGTCCAACAATTTCAGATCGATCGACCTGCCGCCGTTCATGGAAATGGATGCGGGTCGATCCAGCGCTCCGATGGAGATCGCACATGCGGCACAATGCTGCTCATGCCCGTTTCGCACCCGTGCTGACATCCGGCCTCCTCGCGGTTTGCAGCCTCGTCCTGCCGTTTTCCGGCAGTATTGCCCACGCCCAGTCCGTTCCGGAAACCCTGCGCATCAACGTGGACCCGCCGGAACCGGGCATCCGTTCGATTACCGTCAACAAGAAGTACCGGCCGATCATCAGCCGGGACGGCAATGGTGTCGTCATCGACACCATGGGCAGCGACAGCAAGCTGCCACCCTGTGAGGTGAAGCTGGAAGTCACGCTCGAAAACAGCCGGGTCCTGCATCGGGACGCCGATATCTGCAGCGGCAACACCCTGGTGGTGGATGTCTCCAGCGACGGCAAGCCCGGTGCTGCGGCGCGGGTGGTGGGAACCAATTCGGGAACCGCCGCCGGGCCCGTGTCCGCCACACCGTCCGAGACCGCCACCCGGCCGCGGGCCGACACCCCGTCCGGACGGACTCCGGCGGACGGCGGCGAGTCCACCATCACCTCAATCGACCCGCCCGACGGTTCGAATGGCCTTGAGCCGCTCGAGCGTGTGGACACCCCCATTTCGACGCCGGATCAGGATGGAACGGACACGGCGCGCGTCTCCGGCGAGCTGGAAACCCTTGTGCGTGAAAGGCTTTCAGGCGGAGGGGGCGGTAATGCCCAGCCGGTGATGGTCACGCCGAGGCAGGACCGGGAATGGTTCGCGGAACCGGGCCTGCAGCCGGGGACCCTGACCTTCCTTCAGCATACGGTTGCCCAGACGGACGACCGGGATTTCCGGGCCGAATGCACGGCCCAGTCCGGTTTCGCCAGGCTGATGTTCCAGCAGGCCCCGGCCGGTCTTCTCGAAGGCATGCCGCAGGCCGTGCGCATCAGCGCGGGCGACTTCGAAGCCACCTACAACGCCTTCGGCTCCTCGGCCCTGAACGAAGCCGGCCGGTCCCTGCCGGAAGTCAGTATCGAAATGAGCGACCCGCTCTGGGAGGAGATGATCCGCCAGACCGAACTGTCCATAGCCGTGGAAGGCATGCCGGCATATGCGGTTTCTCTGCGTGGCAGCGCCAATCCGGTGCGCCTGTTCGTGGCAACCTGCTCCCTGCCGCAGCAGATCGTGTCCGATGAGGCCTTCGGCGTCCCGGGACAGGAGGCCGGCTCCGATCTTTCCTGCGCCGAACTTGGCCGTGTCCGCTCCCTGGAGGCTGTTCGTCCCGGCCAGATCGTCTTCCGCAACGCAAGCCGTCAGCCGATCGAAATACACTGGATCGACTACCGGGGTGGCGAGCGGCCCTATGCGCGGCTTGAGCCCGGGCAAATTCTCGAGCAGCAGACCTATGTATCGCATGCCTGGTCCGTTCGCGGCGCGAATGGCGAATGCCGCGGGATCTACGTGACGAAGACTCCCTATCGGGAGGTCGTCATCAACGGCCCCGCGAATTTCAATCCGGGCGGCGGCAATTTCAACGCTCCCGTCAGCGGCCCGGGCGGATTTCCGAACGCTCCGCAGAACAACGGCTTCCCGACAGGCCCGGTTCCGCCTGCCGATATCCGCGGTGCGGCCCAGGCTCCCGTCGGTCAGCTGGCCGCCCGGACGAATGTCGCCGACTATCTGTGCACCGCCGGCATCGACCTGAACGTGGTCTTTTCTCCGGACGGTCAAAGCGCAACCGTCGCGGAAATGGGCTATGGCGCCGTCACCCTGCAGCGGGCGGGCAGTGCCAACACTTTCTATTTCGAATCACAGGGACATATCCTGAAGGGACAGCTGCAAAATGCAACATGGTCGCGCCCGGGCCTCAGGGATGTTTTCTGCGCCCGCCGCTGACTGTCAGGGTGCCACAATTCGGTTTCACGGTATTTGTACCTACCTTCTTAAAGTTGTGTGATTGTAATTTGTTACAATTATACAACTTTATTCTTGCAAGGCGTCGGATCTTAAGAAATTCGTCAAGTGTTTCGCGGATTTATCCTCGGTATGTAAGTCGAGAGAAAGAATCCGATCATGTCCTTTGCACGTTGGCCAATTACCTGGAAAATTAGCCTCCCCATTGCAACGATCCTGGTGTTCACGGTCGCGATCTGCGCCGTCAGTCTGAACAGCCTCTATGCGGCGATGTTCGAAGAGCGCCTTACGAAAATCAAGGACATCGCAGACGGCGCCGTCTCCATCGCTACCCACTTTCACGGTCTCGAACAATCCGGCGAGATGAGCCGCGAAGAGGCGCAGGCAGCAGCGAAAGTCGCGATCAGTGCGATCAGGTTCGAGGGTGACAACTATCTCTTCGCCTATGACTATCAGGGCCTTACCCTGATCCACCCGAAAGCCTCGCTCATCGGCACGAGCATGATGGGTTTCGCGGACCAGACCGGCGTCAAGATCGTTGCCGAACTGATCAACGAGGCGAAAGCCGGCGGCGGTTCGCTCACCTATTTCTGGCCGCGCGCCAACAGTGAAGCCGCCCTCGAAAAAATCGGCTGGGGTGCTAACTTTCAGCCCTGGGGCTGGATGGTCGGCACCGGCGTCTATGTGGACGACCTGGATTCGGCCTACTGGAGCTCCGCCACAACGATCATCGCCCTTGCGGTCGTCGGCGCGCTGATCGCGGTCGCCATTGCCGTCGTTACCGTTCGCAACACGGTGCGGCCCCTGCGCGCCCTTACCGCAAACATGAGCACGCTGGCGGAAGGCAATACGAACATCGTGATTGACGGCACCGACCGCGGCGACGAAATCGGTCAGATGGCGGCAGCCATGGAAGTCTTCGTCCGCAACGAATCCGCAAGACGCGAGCTGGAAGACCAGCAGAACAATGCCCAGGAGGACGCCGCCCGCAGAGGTGCGGAAATCCAGCATCTCAGCAGCGAGTTCGACCGTCAGATCACCGAAATGATGGGCATCATCGACAGCTCGGTGCAGAACCTGCAGGCGGCCTCGAGCGACATGACCGGCGTTGCGGCCCAGACAACCGAGCAGAGCGGCCTCGTGTCCAACGCCTCGTCCCAGGCCTCTCACAACGTGGAAACCGTTGCCGCCGCCGCGGAAGAACTGTCCGCATCGGTCAACGAGATCCGCAGACAGGTCCAGGCTTCCAGCGAAATCGCAGCCCGCGCCGCCGGCGAAGCCCAGTCGACGAACCAGCGCATGAACGGCCTGTCCGAGGCTGCCACCCGGATCGGTGAAGTCGTGACCCTGATTCAGGCCATCGCCGAACAGACCAACCTGCTTGCGCTCAACGCGACCATCGAGGCCGCCCGCGCCGGCGAGGCCGGCAGGGGCTTTGCGGTCGTGGCTTCCGAAGTGAAGGAACTTGCGACGCAGACATCCAAGGCGACCGAAGACATCTCCAGCCAGATCACCGCGATCCAGGAAGAGACCGGCCATGCCGCAAGCGCGATCTCCTCGGTGACCGAGATCATCAACAACATGAACGAAATCGCCTCTTCCATCGCTTCCTCTGTCGAGGAGCAGGGGGTCGCAACGCAGGAAATCGCAAGCAACGCGACCGAAGCCTCGCGCAGCACGGTCGAGGTGACGACAAATATCGAGTCCGTTTCGACAGCAGCGGAAAACACCCGCGACACTGCAGAGAAGGTGGATTCCTCCGCCCAGCAGCTGAAGGATAACGCCTCCATGCTGCGCAACCAGGTTGCCACCTTCCTGGAGGAAGTCCGCAAGCGCTCCGCCGCCTGACGGAAAACCCGTACCGGATAGACAACGCCCGCGGCCGGAAAAGCCGCGGGCGTTTTTCGTTCAGGGGAGGTCAGATCTTGCGCAGCGCGACCTTGGAAATCCGGTGGCTGGCGTTTTTCGACAGGATCAGGTCGGCCCGCGGCCGGGTCGGCAGGATGTTCTCGCGCAGGTTCACCAGATTGATCTCGTTCCAGATCCGGTGGGCAGTCTCCTGAGCCTCCTCGTCCGAAATGCGGGAATACTTGTGGAAGTAGGAGCCGGGATCACGGAAGGCCGTCTCTCTCAGCCGCATGAACCGATCAACATACCATTTGCGCAGCAGTTTCTCGTCCGCGTCGATATAGACCGAGAAGTCGAAGAAGTCCGAAACGAACGGCACGGCGCGGCCGTCCTTGGGCAGTTCCCGTGTCTGCAACACGTTCAGACCCTCGACGATCAGAATATCCGGCCTGTCGACGGTCACCGTATGGCCCGGCATGACGTCGTAATAGAAATGCGAATAGACCGGCGCCCTGACCTGGCGCTTGCCGGCCTTGATGTCCGACAGGAATTTCAGCAGCCGGGGCCGGTCGAAACTCTCCGGAAAGCCCTTCTTGGACATCAGGCCCTCGGCTTCCAGAATCGCGTTCGGGTAAAGAAACCCGTCGGTGGTGATCAGGTCCACCTTGGGACTTGCCGGCCAGCGGGCCAAAAGTTCGCGCAGAACGCGGGAGGTGGTGGACTTTCCCACGGACACCGACCCGGCGACGCCGATGATGAAGGGGGTCTTGCCGTCGCGCGTCTGGAGAAAGTTCTGGGTGGCCTGGTAGATGGTCACCGCGGCTTCCGCATAAAAGGCGAGCAAGCGGGACAGGGGCAGATAGATCGTCTCCACCTGCTCGATGGACATGGGCGCGTTCAGGCCCTGCAGCTGGGCGACCTCCTGGGCGGACAGGGTCATCGGCGTGTCGGCCCGCAAGCGGGCCCACTGGCGTTCGGTGAACACCCGATAGGGGGACAAATCCATGTCCAGGGCCGTGGCGACTGTCTGATCCATCTCTATCGCAGTCCCTGCTGCTGCGGCTGACCGCGGAAACCGTCGTTATTCCTGCGGCCGGGAGGCCTTTTCCTCAAGACCGGTCTGGGCCGTACGTCTGCCGAGTTCTGTCATGACATCCCCCAGAGGAACATTGGAGACGTTCAGGACCACCAGTAAATGATAAAGCACATCAGCGGCTTCGGCCGTCAATTCTTCCCGGTCTTCCCGAACCGCGGCAATGGCCGCTTCCACCGCTTCCTCTCCCAGTTTCTGGGCGCATTTGGCCACGCCCTTGCCGACAAGCTTGCGCGTATAGGACATCTCGTCGCTGCTTTGCGCGCGGGCTGCCACTATGGCGTCCAGATCGTCGAGAGTGAACTTGGTCATTAGGCTAGGTCCTCGGGTCAGGCATCGAGACGCATCGGCACACCGGCGGTGTCCATATGCCGTTTGGCTTCCTGGATGGTGAATTCGCCGAAATGAAAGATGGACGCCGCCAGAACCGCGGTGGCATGGCCGTCGCGGATGCCTTCCACCAGGTGGTCCAGCGTCCCGACGCCACCGGAGGCGATGACCGGCACCGGCACCGCGTCGGCAATCGCCCGTGTCAGCGCGATATTGTAGCCGGATTTGGTGCCGTCCCTGTCCATGGAGGTGACCAGAAGCTCGCCAGCACCGAGTGCGACGACCTTTCTGGCGAATTCCACCGCGTCGATACCGGTCGCATTGCGGCCGCCGTGCGTGAAGATCTCGAATTTTTCAGGCTCGCCCGGAGCGTTGACCTGCTTGGCGTCGATGGACACCACGATGCATTGCGCGCCGAACTTCTCGGCTGCCGCGCGCACGAAGTCGGGATTGGTCACCGCGGCGGTGTTGATGGAGACCTTGTCCGCGCCGGCGATCAGGAGCTTGCGGATATCCTCGACCGAACGCACGCCGCCACCGACCGTCACCGGCATGAAACAGGCTTCTGCGGTGCGGCGGACCACGTCGTAGATCGTGTCGCGGCCCTCGTGGCTGGCGGTGATGTCGAGAAAGCACAATTCGTCGGCCCCGGCGGCATCATAGGCCTTGGCCGCCTCCACCGGGTCGCCGGCATCGATCAGATCGACAAAGTTGACGCCCTTGACGACGCGGCCGTCCTTGACGTCGAGACAGGGAATGACACGGGCTTTCAAGGTCATCAGGCTTTGCTCCGCTCAGCGGCGATCAGCGCCATCGCCTCTTTCGGATCCAGACGCCCGTCATAGAGCGCGCGGCCGGAAATGGCCCCTTCCAGGATGGCACAGTCCGGCTCCAGAAGACGGTGGATGTCGTCGATGGAGGCAAGACCGCCGGAGGCGATCACCGGAATGGAGACCGACCGGGCCAGATCGAGCGTGGAGGGAATGTTGAGTCCCTTGAGCACGCCGTCGCGGTCGATATCGGTGTAGACGATGGCCGAGACACCCGCGTCCTCGAAGCGCCTGGCAAGATCCACCGCCGTGAGTTCGGAGGTTTCCGCCCAGCCTTCCACGGCGACACGGCCGCCCCTGGCGTCGATGCCGACAGCGATCCTGCCGGGGAACCTGCGGCACGCCGCCTTCACCAGATCCGGATCGCGCACCGCCACCGTTCCGAGAATCACCCGGGTGATGCCCTTTTCCAGCCAGCCGGCGATATGATCGATGGTCCTGATCCCGCCGCCGAGCTGAACCGGGTTCTTCGTCGCCGAGAGAATGGCGTCAACCGCCGCGCCATTGACGCTTTCACCGGCGAAGGCCCCGTTCAGATCGACCACATGCAACCAGTCGAAGCCCTGGTCCTCGAAGGCTTTCGCCTGGGCTCCGGGATTGTCGTTGAAGACGGTCGCCTGGTCCATGTCGCCAAGCTTCAGGCGCACGCACTGGCCATCCTTCAGATCGATGGCGGGAAAGAGGATCATGTTGTCTTAAATTCCTTCAACGATGACGATTTCGCCATCGGCAACTTTCTGACGGATTTTCACCGCCTGCTGATATTCCGGCGAGTTATAGCAATCGACGGCGTGCTGAAAGCTGGGAAACTCGATAATGACGTTGCGGGCCCGTCCCGGCCCCTCGATGGCATTGGTCTTGCCACCGCGCGCCAGAAAGACCGCTCCGAACCTCTCGAAGGCCGGTTTCGCCGTTTCGACATATTGCGGATATCCGTCCTGATCGTTCACGTCCACCCGTGCGATCCAGTAGGCCTTCGTCATGTCTGTCTCCCGAATTGAGTTTTACGGCGTCCAGTCCAGAAAATTCGCGATCAGCTCCAGGCCGAGCCGCTGGCTTTTTTCCGGGTGGAACTGGGTTCCGATCATGTTGTCGCTCGCCACCATGGCGGTAAACGTTCCGGCATAGTCGAAAGTCGCCAGCCGGTCGGTCTCGCGGGCGCATTGAAGATGATAGGAATGAACAAAATAGGCGTGCAGGCCGTCCGGCCCCGTTTCGATGCCCTTGAACACCGGGTGGCCTTCCGGCCGGAGATCGATGGTGTTCCAGCCCATATGCGGGATCTTCAGGGACGGATCGGAGGGTTTCATCGCCGTCACGTCGCCCTCGACCCAGCCGAGTCCTTCAACGGTTTCGAATTCGAGCCCGCGACCGGCCATGAGCTGCATGCCGACGCAGATGCCGAAAAACGGCTTGCCCCGGACACGGACGCATTCTTCCAGCGCTTCCGGCATGCCGTCGACCGCCCAGAGGCCGCGCTTGCAGTCGGCGAAGGCGCCGACGCCGGGCAGGACCACGTGATCGGCCTTCAAGACCCGTTCCGGATCGGCAGTGACGATCACATCCGGCATATGGGCATGCGCGCGGGCAGCGCGCTCGAACGCCTTTTCCGCCGAGCGCAGATTGCCCGACCCGTAATCGATAATCGCTATTGTCATTGACGGGTCTCCGGACCGAGCGTCAGGCCGACGACCTGCTCGCTGCCGACCCTCGGAACAATCGGCATCGGAGCGGGACGCCCGCGCTCCCGTTCCTGTCCTTGTTCCGGGACGGTCACGGCTGCGCCGGCCTTGTGTAGAAATCGCAATTCGGCTTCGGCCTTGCCGTCGCCTTCGACAAGGCCGACCACACGCCAGCCCTTGCGTTCCAGCGACCAGCGGCGCAACGCCTGCGCTTCCAGCGCAAACAGAATCGAGACGATCAGGGCGGCAAGCCCCATGGCGGCGGCGCCGACGGTCTGCGCCAGAACTTCGATGAGAAGCGTCACCGCAAGATATCCGAGCAGGATCAGCCACATGCGGTGAACAAGCAGCCAGACGGGCGGGAACAGGAACGCAAGGAAGGAAAAGCCGTCCGGCACGAAGGCAAGCCGGTCGCTCTGGCGGGGATCGCCAGCCAGATTCTCATATTCCGGCGGCGCCATAACGATATAGGTGCTCATTCGCCAATCCGTTGGTTAGCTGCCAAGCCGGCCCTTGGTGGTCGGGACACGATCCGCCTGCCGGGGATCGATTTCAACCGCCTTGCGCAACGTACGGGCAACGGCCTTGAAGCAGGTTTCCGCGATGTGGTGGCAATTGGACCCGTAAAGGTTGGCGACATGAAGGGTGATGCCGGCATTCATGGCGAAGGCGCGAAAGAATTCCTCGAACAGTTCCGTATCGAATTCACCGATCTTGTCCCGGTCAAAGGTCACGTCCCAGACGAGGAAGGGCCGGCCCGACACGTCGAGGGCGCAGCGGGTGAGGGCCTCGTCCATGGCAAGATGCGTGTCCGCATACCGGTTTATGCCGGCCATATCGCCCAGCGCCTCACGAATCGCCTGGCCCAGTGCAATGCCGGTGTCCTCGACCGTGTGGTGAAAATCGATGTGCATGTCACCGTCGGCGCGGACCGTGATGTCCATCAGCGAATGCCGCGAAAGCTGCTCCAGCATATGATCGAAGAACCCGATGCCGGTCTGAACGTCATAGGCACCCGTGCCGTCCAGGTTGATTTCCACCGAAATGCGGGTTTCTTTCGTATCGCGCGATACACTCGCCGTGCGCATGGGCTGTTGTCCTCGTTCAGGGTGACGAACCGGCGGTGTTGTAGCAGCCTGAACCGTCTAATGAAATAGAGACTTCGGTGCGATGGTCCGGCAGGTGCCGGAGCACCCCTCTTCGGCGCCGGATGCAACAGGGATCATTCACGCCGACCTGCAGCATGCGAACGACAGGGAGACGTTCGGCGCGACTGCCGGAACCCGGGGGGCGGATCTGGCGCCGGAGGCGCCGAAATGATAAGAACGGATCATTCCCCAGCGCAGTCAGGAGATCCCTTCATGCCGAAAAGCCGCTTCGCACCCACAAGCGCGCGCGAGCGCCTGGTGTTCGCCCTGGATGTTCCGACGGTCCGTGAGGCGGAAGCCCTCGTGAAGCAGACGGACGGCAAGGTCGGCGTCTACAAGATCGGCATGGAGCTGCAATTCGCCGGCGGGCTGGAATTCGCGCGCGATCTGGCAGCGGAAGGCCGGAAGATTTTCCTCGACGTCAAGCTGCACGACATCGACAACACCATTACCAAGGCGGTGCGCAACGTCGCGAAAATGGGCATGACCTTCGTCACGGTGCATGCCTATCCCAAGACCATGCGGGCGGCGGTGGAAGGGCTGGCACAGGAGGGCAATCCGGACCTGTGTCTGCTGGGTGTGACCGTGCTGACCTCCATGGATGAGGCGGACCTGTGTGCGGCCGGATACCGCGGTCCGATCGCGGAAGTGGTCGAAGCGCGTGCCAGGGATGCCAGAGACGCCCATATGGGCGGGATCGTCTGCGCCGCAACGGAAACCCGAAGGCTGCGGCCGATCCTCGGCGACGAGCTGGTCATCGTGACCCCAGGCATCCGCCCGCCGGGCAATGCCGCCGGCGATCAGCGCCGTGTCATGACCCCGGCGGAGGCCGTGCAGGCGGGCAGCGACTATCTTGTCGTCGGCCGGCCGATCAGCCAGGCCGCCGATCCGGCCGCCGCCGCCGAGGCCGTCATTGCCGACATCGACGGCGCCCTGGAAGCGGTTCCCGCCTAGGGTGTGTCCCGGATGACCGTCCGGTCATGCCCGCTTATCCGCCGATCACGCCGTCGACCGTGAAGCCGCACTGCTCTGCAATCTTGCGATAGGATGCGCTGAAGCCGTTCAGGGACGCGGTGTAAACGGGTCCGGCCGGCCCGACGATGTCGATCTGGCCGTTGCGCTGCATGGCCTGCAGGACACGCTGGTTGTCCTCGAAGGGGAAATTCGTTTCCGCGAAGGCAAAGCCCTCTTCGTCGAAACCGGCAAACACCGTCGCCTGCGCGCTGTCACCGTCATCGAAGACGAAATTTACCTTCTGATCGTTCTGCAGAAGGGTTGCCTGACCGCGGAAGGCGCGTTCGGTCAGCTGGACACCCGGAAAAAAGTCGGGCGGAAGCGCATCGCCGTTGGAGACCGACAATCCGACCGTCGGATCGCCGTCACCGCCGGTCCACATCGAACAGGTGATGCGCAGGTCTTCGCCCGTGTCGACCGTATCGATCTGCACGTTCCAGTCCTTGAAGGAAAAATACTGCCCGCCGGCCTGCGCTGAGGTCGCGGTACAGACGGCAATGCTCAAAACAGCCAGGGCTTTGAAGGTCATGAAAATCCTCGGAAAACAGGGGCAGGTCGTAAAGCTGCCCTCTTACAACATGGATTTTCTTAAGATTTCAGGTCCGGGAGCGGAAGGTTTCTCGTGACGGCAACGGCGGAGCCGCATGGTTCCTGCCTTTCCAAACCATCAAGCAGCGCCTGTAGCCGCTCCCGCGCAGTCATGCGGCCTTGTCGTCATCGCAGGCGGCGGAGCGCAGCACCATGCCGTAGAGGTCGCGCGGATCGTCCGGGTCGGCCAGCAGATCCAGCTTTTCGAAGTGACCGGTTTTCGGCAGAAGGTCGCGCAGGTAACGCAGGGCGGCGAAATCCTCGATCGCGAAGCCGACGCTGTCGAACAGGGTGATCTGGCGGTCGGAAGTGCGGCCCGGGGCCTTGCCGGAATAGACCTGCCAGAGTTCGGTCACCGGATGCTCGCGGTCGAGCTGCTGGAATTCACCCTCGACATGGGTCTGGTCGGGAAACTCTACGAAAATGTCCGAGCGCAGGAGGATGTCCCGATGCAGCTCGGTCTTGCCGGGACAGTCGCCACCGACCGCATTGATGTGCACCCCGGCGCCGATCATGTTGTCGGTCAGGATGGTGGCCTGCTTCCTGTCGGCGGTCACCGTTGTGATGATCTGCGCCCCCTCGATGGCGTCTTCCGGCGTCTTGCAGATGGTCACATTCAGCCCGCAGTCCAGCAGGTTTCGGGCAAGGCGCACGCTCGCCGCCTTCTCGATGTCATAGGCGCGGATGTCGGTAATGCCGAGAAGTTCCTTGAACGCCAGGCACTGGAAGTCGGACTGGGCGCCATTGCCGATCACGGCCATGGTGGTTGCGCGCGGTGGTGCCAGATATTTCGCCGCCAGAGCCGAATTCGCCGCCGTGCGCAGGGCCGTCAGGATCGTCATTTCGCTGAAGAGAACCGGATAGCCGGTCTTCAGGTTGGCGAGAACGCCGAAACCCGTCACCGTTTGCAGGCCGTCACGGGTGTTGCCCGGATGGCCGTTGACATATTTGAAGCCGAAGGTCTCGCCGTCGCTGGTCGGCATCAGTTCTATCACCCCCTGGGGCCCATGCGCCGGGATGCGCGGCTTCTTGTCGAAGCTTTCCCAGCGCAGGAAGTCCTGCTCGATGTAATCCGCCAGACCGCGCAGGAATGTTTCCACACCAATGGCGCGCAGGTTCCGCATCATGTTGTCGACGCTGACGAAAGGCACATAGGCGAGATCGGAGGGTTTCAGAGTGGTGGTTCTGCGTGACATTTGTCAGATCCTCTAGAAGCTTCTTGTCGGGCGATCGAACACGCGGCGGCCGAAAAGACTGCCGGCCAGCTCGACCATCAGGCGCGCGGTTTTTCCGCGTTCATCCAGAAAGGGATTGAGTTCAACGAGATCGAGGGAGGTCACCAGGCCGCTGTCATGCAGGATTTCCATGGCCAGATGCGCCTCGCGGAAAGTGGCCCCGCCCGGAACGGTGGTGCCGACGGCAGGAGCGATTTCCGGATCGAGAAAATCGACATCCAGAGAGACATGCAGCAGGCCGTCGGCGGCCCGCACCCGCTCCAGGAACGGCCGCAGCAGCGAGCCGATGCCTTCCTCGTCGATCCGGCGCATGTCGCTGACGCCGACCCCGAGTTCCCGCAGCATGTCGCGCTCTTCCGGGTCGATGGACCGGACCCCGAGGATCTCGACATTTTCCGGTTTCAGGGCATGCCGAAACGGCGAGCCGAGCAGATCGTCGAAACCGGGCAGGCCGCACAGGAAGGCCAGAGGCGTGCCATGCAGATTGCCGCTGGCCGTGGTCTGGAAGGTGTGGAAATCCGAATGGGCATCGAGCCAGAGAACGAAAAGCGGCCGGTTTTTCGCCGCCGCAGCTCTCGCCTGGCCGGAAACGGTTCCCGCCGCCAGAGCATGATCGCCGCCAAGATAGATCGGGAACACGGACGCGCTGCCGAGATCCGCGGCCTTGTCATGAAGCGCCCGCGTCCAGGCGACATAGGCCGGATAATTCTTCAGGACCGGATTGGGCGGGCGCAAAGCGCCGACCGTCGCGGGCGCCAGATTGCCGTGATCGTCTACCGAGTGGCCCAGCGCCTCCAGCATGCCGATCAGGCCGGCGGTGCGATAGGCGTCCGGCCCCATGAGGCAACCTCTCTGTCCCGCGCCTTCATCGACGGGCGCGCCAACCAGTACGATCTGTTTTCCGGCAAGAGTCACGACGTCCTCCGAACGAATCCGAATGCAGGGACAATTTTGCGGAAACCCGGTGGCGGAGTACATCCGGACACTTGATCAAATGCGCTGCAGAAATTACCATTTTGATCGGCTTAATTGATCAAAGTGAAACAATGGACGATCTGGATCTTCGCCTGATAACCCTGCTCCGCCATGACGGCCGGAGATCAGTGTCCGATTTGGCCAATGACCTGAAGGTCACCCGTGCCACGGTTCGCGCGCGCATGGAAAAGCTTATGGACTCGGGGGAGATCCTGGGGTTCACGGCGGTGCTGCGCGACGACTGGCGGGACCTGCCCATCCGCGCCGTCACCCTCGTCATGGTGGAGGGACGGAACACCGATCCCGCTATCCGCGCCCTGGGCGCGATGACCGAAGTCAGGGCCATTCATTCCACCAACGGCAAATGGGATCTTGTCCTGGATATCGCGACACGGGATCTTTCCGCTTTCGACGACGCCCTGAACCGCATCCGGCTGATCGAGGGCATCGCGGCGACGGAAACCAATCTGCTTCTGACCACCCGCAAGGGTCCGGCGGTCTCCGCAAGCGAGTTCAAGCAGGAAACGGGGTAATGCCGCCTGCAGCAGACAAGGGTCATTCCTGACTGCTGAAATCACGGGTTCGCAGGTCGCCCTGCCTGTCTCGCAAATCGGGTCGCTTCCGCCGCTGGCGACCGATAGGATCGGACCCGAATGCAGAAAGCGAAGCAACCGACATGACCAAAGCCATCGATCTTGCCGGCCTGGCACCGGAACCCAGGCCGATCTGCGTCGGCGAGGAAGCCGCGGAGCATTATGACGTTGTCCGCCGGACACTGGAACGGATCACGCGGGACTGGCGCGAGCAGCCCTCGCTGGAAGAGCTGGCCCGGGAAGCGGGGCTGCAGCCGATCCAGCTGCAAAGGGTGTTCTCGCGCTGGGCCGGGCTGACGCCGAAACAGTTCCTGCAGGCGATCACGCTGGATCATGCCAAGGCGCTTCTCAGGGATTCTGTCAGCGTTCTGGATACCTCCCATGAGGTCGGCCTGTCCGGTTCATCCCGCCTGCACGATCTTTTCGTCACCCATGAAGCCATGACCCCGGGCGACTATCGCAACCGGGGCGGAGGATTGACGATCGCCTATGGGTTTCATGCCTCGCCCTTCGGGCAGGTTCTGGTCATGGCAACCGACAAGGGCCTTGCCGGGCTGGGCTTTGCCGATCCGGGCGCGGAACACTCCGCCCTGGAGGACATGTGCGGTCGCTGGCCGGCGGCGTCCTATGTGCAGGATCAGGAGGCGACTGCCGGCTATGCGGACCGGGTGTTCGACCCGCAACAATGGCGGCAGGACCAACCCCTGAACATCGTCATGATCGGCACGGATTTCGAGATCCGGGTCTGGCAGACGCTCCTGAACATTCCGATGGGCCGGGTGACCACCTATTCCGACGTGGCTACGCACATCGGCAGTCCCAGGGCGTCACGGGCGGTGGGAACGGCGGTCGGCCGCAACCCGATTTCCTTTGTGGTTCCCTGCCACAGGGTGCTCGCCAAGGGCGGCAAGCTGGGCGGTTATCACTGGGGTCTGACCCGCAAGCGCGCCATTCTCGGCTGGGAAACCGGTCTGTCCGGGCCGGTCCTGGAATGTGTCTGAAGGATCTGTTTTCCCAACCGGATAATCACGACTTCCTGCCGGGTCAATGCACCGGCCCGGCCGGCATGGGATAGCTGCCGGTGATCGACCAGCCGAAGGAGGCGAGGCGTTCGGCTGCCATGGGGGTCAGGTCGCCGGTGATCAGGAAATCCACGCCGGAGGGAGGGAACGGCAGACTGCCAAGGCCTTCATGCATGGCGGAAAAGGCCTGCGCCACGGTCTGCGTCCAGGCCACCATGTCGAGCGGCATGACAATGGCCGCGAGTCCATCGCGCCTGATGGCGACCGGGATGCCCGAGACCAGCTTGATCTGGCCGAGACCTGAGACGGTCCTGTTGTAGGTTTCCAGCAGGACGACCCGCCGAAGTTGAAAATAGGCGACCTCCCGACTTTCCGCCTCGGCGGCCTTCGCGGCGACGATGTCGAGATCCTGAACCCCCGGCATGGCCAGAAGCTGATAGGCGATGACCGCCTTTTCGCCCTCCGTGAAGAACGGATTTGCGGCGATCTTCCCGATCGTCACCTCGGAAACCCCTGCCTTGCGCAGTGTTTCCGCCGTGCGTTGCTCCAGTTCGGCCGGGGAGCTGTCGACGATCATCGTACGGAAATTGTCCGCGGTGCGGGCGGTGTTCACGATCAGACCGCCCGGCAGCAGGCTGGTGATCGCCGTGACCGTCCAGTTTCCCGCCGTGGTGACGCTGGCGGTTTCATCGAGTTTTTCCGAAAGCGGACGGTAGAACGTATAGGGATCCATACCCAGATCGACCGCCAGTTCGCGCCGGGCACGGGCCTGACCGGTGATCGCCTTCGCCAGGTCCGCCGGAGAGCCTCCCTTGCCGCTCACCACCGACTCCACGCCTTTTGTCAGACGCCCGAACATGCGCCCCACGCCGGTCACCGTGCTCTTCGCCGTGCCGACCGGGTCGGTCACCGTGCTTTCGACGAATTCGACCGGCTTCATTGCCGCCTGCTTGAGACCGTCCACGAAACTCGCATCATTCTTGAGGCTTTCCAGTCCGACCAGGGCGGCGATCTCGGCCAGCCTGAGTTTCAGCAGACCGTCGCCTTCGACCCGCTCGACGCCGAGATCCGTCTGAAGCTGGTAAATGCGCAGGAACCCGTCACCGCGGACCGGGGCCAGAACGGCGTAGCCCGGGCCCTGGTCCTTGCCGTGCAGCACCACGGCCGGGTCCTGTTCCGGCGGGGTCTCATACTGTCCGGTCAGTGCCAGGGAAACGCCGACTGTCGCCACGGCGCCGGCAGCCAGTCCGGCAAACCAGACCGGTACCTTGAACAAGGAATGCATCAAGTTGATCTCCTTCGCGCCACAGCAAGCTCCGGCACCATGAACGCACAGGTCTTCACTCGGGCGCCGTCCCGTTGCGCGCCAGAGCCTCGCCGGCAAGATAGAGCGATCCGCAAATCAGGATCCGCGGCGGCTCGCCGTCTTTCGCGGCACAGGCTGCCACATCGGCAAGCGCTGCGTCCAGTGTCTGGAACGGCGTTGCCTCCAGGCCCGCGCATCGCGCGTGGTCGGCGAGGTCTTCCGGCGTTCTTGCCGTCGCTGTCGAGGAAATCGGCACGGTGCAGACATGGCGCACCAGACCGTGAAAGGGGCGGAAGAAACCAACCGGATCCTTGGTGGTCAGCATGCCGGAGACGAGATAGAGCGGGCGGGGAGCGCGTTCCTCCTGCTCGCCCATGAACTGAGCGATGGAAATACCGGCTCCCGGATTGTGGCCGCCGTCCACCCAGACTTCCGCATCCTCCGGACACAGATCGTGGAGCGGTCCATGGGTGACCGGCTGGAGGCGTCCCGGCCAGTTGACCGACTTCAGGCCGCCGGCAATGACCGCCTCTTCCGGCAGAAGTCCGGCAGCCTTGAGGGTTGCCAGCGCCAGACCGGCATTGGCGAACTGATGGCGGCCGTTCAGCACCGGCGGCGGCAGGTCGATCAGCTCGTCGTCGTCCTGGTAGATCATTCGGCCCTGATCCTCCAGGGCCACGAAATCCTGACCGAAAACCTCGAGAGGTGCCCGGTTGCGCGCCGCCTGACGCCCGATCACCCTGAGAGCCGCGTCTTCCTGCGCCGCGCAAACGACCGGCACACCCTGCTTGATGATGCCGGCCTTTTCAGCGGCGATGTCGGCCACATCATTGCCAAGAAACTTCTCGTGATCCATGGACACCGGCGTAATGACGGTTGCCAGCGGCCGGTCGATGACATTGGTCGCGTCCAGGCGCCCGCCAAGGCCGACTTCCAGAAGCAGCACATCGGCCGGATTGTCGGCGAAGAGCACAAAGGCGGCGGCGGTGGTGATTTCGAAAAAGGTGATTTCCTCGCCGCCATTGGCTTCCTCGCAACGCTGCAACGCGTCCTGAAGCATGGGGTCGGAGACGAACCGTCCGTCCGTGCCGAGCCGAATACGCTCGTTGAAGGAGACCAGATGCGGCGAGGTGTAGACGTGGCAGCGCTTTCCGGAGGCTTCCAGTACGGCCCGCATGGTGGCGGTCACGGAGCCCTTGCCGTTGGTTCCGGCGATATGGATGACCGGCGGCAGATGCCTTTCCGGGTGGCCGAGCGCCGCAAGCAGCCGATGCATGCGCCCGAGCGAGAGATCGATCTCCTTCGGGTGCAGCGCGAGCAGGCGATCGAGGATTTTGGTGATTTGATCCAATGCGCCCTCCGCGGGACTGTCCGGGCCCGTGTTCAGCATGAGATACGCGTTTACGAGATGACCGGCCAGCTGACAAGCGGACAGCGCGAATTTGTCCTCTCATGCCGCTTTCGCGACACTACAGGGTAAACGGAAGCGCCTATTTGGCCGCTTCGGCTTCCTTGACAGCGGATTCAGCCGGTACGGCCGGATCCACCTCGGTCTCGGACTCCGTCTGTTCCGGCGCCTCGAGCGCCATTTGCGGAAGCTGGATTTCCCGCTTCATGAGAATGCCGCAGATCCGGGCAACGGTGTCCTTCATCTGCTGGCGCGGCACCACCATGTCGATCATGCCGTGATCGAGAAGATATTCCGCGGTCTGGAAATCGTCCGGCAGTTTCTCGCGCACCGTCTGTTCGATCACCCGGCGGCCGGCAAAGCCGATCTGGGCTCCGGGTTCGGATATCTGCACATCGCCGAGCATGGCATAGGAGGCGGAAACGCCGCCGGTGGTCGGATTCGTCAGCACCACGATATAGGGCAGTCCGGCTTCCCGCAGCATCTGTACACCGACAGTCGTGCGCGGCATCTGCATCAGCGACAGGATGCCTTCCTGCATGCGGGCGCCGCCGGAGGCCACGAACATGACAAACGGAGTCTTGTCTTCCACGGCCTTGAGCATGCCGGTCAGTATGGCTTCGCCGACCGCCATGCCCAGAGAACCACCGATAAAGGCAAAGTCCTGAACGGCAGCGGTGATGTCCATTCCGTTGACCTTGCCCTGGGCAACATGAATGGCTTCGTCCTCACCGGTCTTGGACCGGGCTTCCTTCAGGCGGTCGGTGTAACGCTTGCTGTCGCGAAACTTGAGCGGATCGGCGTGGACCTCCGGCGTCTGGAGACGCGTGTACTGGCCATCGTCGAAAAAGGACTCCAGCCGCCGGCGCGCCGGCATGCGCATGTGGTGACCGGAATTGGGAATGACCCAGAGATTGGCTTCCAGATCCCGATGGAACACCATCTCGCCGGTTTCCGGACACTTGATCCAGAGGTTCTCCGGAACTTCACGTTTTTTCCAAAGATCCCGGATCTTGGGGCGTACGATAGAATTGATCCAGTTCACGTTTCACGTGTCCGTTTCTTTGAGCTTTTCCGGGATCCGCCCGGCCCACCGGCCCGGCTGTCTCCGCAATCGCTTCGGTTACCAACTGGCGGAAATATGGGGTCCGCCGCAATTCCTTCAATTCCGGCAGCCGGATCAGGCCCTGCGGGCCCGGGCGCAGCCGGCGGCGAGACCGGTGACAACGTCCGCAACCGCCTGAACGGTTCCGCCGGTCGCCTTGCCGGTGTCGTCCAGGCTCTCGCGAATTGCATTGACCAGAACCGAACCGACGACCACACCGTCGGCATCCTTGCCGATCACGGCCGCCTGTTCCGCCGTCTTGACGCCAAAACCGACGGCTACGGGCAGGTTCGTATGGCTCTTGATCCGGTTGACCGCATCCGCGACCCGGCCCGTATCGGCGATATCGGCGCCGGTAATGCCGGTGACCGATACGTAATAGACGAAACCGGAGGTGTTGGCCAGAACGGCAGGAAGCCGCTTGTCGTCCGTCGTGGGCGTCGCCAGGCGGATGAAATTCAGTCCGGCCTCCATTGCCGGAATGCACAACTCGTCATCGGCCTCCGCCGGAATATCGACGATAATGAAACCGTCGACGCCGGCATCCCTGGCAACCTGCACGAATTTCACCGGTTCGCGCACATAGATCGGATTGTAGTAGCCCATCAGGATGATCGGCGTGTCCTGATCCTGTTCGCGGAAGGCGCGCACCATGTCGAGGGTCTTTTCCATGGTCTGGCCGGCGGCCAGCGCGCGCTGGTTGGCGAGCTGGATCGGTATGCCTTCGGCCATGGGATCGGAAAAGGGCATGCCGAGCTCGATGACGTCGGCACCGGCGGCCGGGAGCGCCTTCAGAACGGCCAGGGACGTGTCCGGATCCGGATCGCCTGCGGTAATAAAGGTGACGAGAGCCGGCCGGCCTGCGTCCGCACAGGCCTTAAAACGGCGGTCGATGCGCGTTTGCGTCATGCACTGCTACCCTTCCTGCGCCCGCTTCAATTCCCGCAGGCCTGATTTCGTCCCTGCGATGTACGGGGGGCACATGCGCCCTGTCAATCTATCAATGCGCAAACCGGTGCGTTCCGGGCGGCAGACCGGAGGATCGGGCGGCCGGGAGCAGCCTTGCCTTTCCTGCATGGCTGATCGTCGCACCAAGCAAAAATTTTGACTGGAAAAATGCACTATGTGCGCCTATTTTAGGTGCAGTCGTTAGCCATCAACCAAAAAACGGAGCTGAAAATGGCCCATTCCCTCTTCGAGCCTGCCCCCACGCCCCTGGGTGAAAAACTCTGGCGGCGCATGAAGGACTTCCGTTCGGGATTTTCCGCACACTCCGGCCAGAACCGCGCTTCGGACCGGACCACGGCGTCCAACCCGCTCCGGCAGGCAGAGCATCTGGATGCCCGTGGACGGCAACAGCTTCTTGAAGAGGTGATGATCGCCCGACCGATCCCGGCAAGGCAAGGGCCGCGCGTTGCCAGAACGCACGGCCCGATCCGGTCCGGAAAATAGGGCCGATGCCCTAAAGGTCGAAGCCCAGCATTTCGCCCACAGCGAAGACATCCTTGTCGCCGCGGCCGCACAGGTTCATGACCAGGATCTGATCCTTGTCCATCTGCGGCGCCAGCTTGACCACATGGGCCAGGGCATGGGCGGGCTCGAGCGCCGGAATGATGCCCTCGACGCGGGTCAGAAGCTGGAAGGCCTCCAGCGCCTCGGTATCCATTATCGGCACATATTCGACGCGACCGATCTCCTTCAGCCAGGAGTGCTCCGGCCCGATGCCCGGGTAGTCGAGACCGGCGGAAATCGAGTGGCCTTCGA
The DNA here is from genome assembly GCF_003075075.1 of Labrenzia sp. 011. Lineage (GTDB taxonomy): Bacteria > Pseudomonadota > Alphaproteobacteria > Rhizobiales > Stappiaceae > Roseibium. The sequence continues at coordinate 67,728 of NZ_QCYM01000006.1, forward strand.
GAATCTGGCCGTCGTCATCCTGCAGCAGATATGTCCGGTTGCCGTGGAGAACCCCGGGTTTTCCCGCCGTCAGCGAGGCGCAATGCTCTTCGCCCTGCAGACCGCGGCCGCCGGCTTCGACACCGTAGATCTTTACGTTCTTGTCATCGAGGAAGGGGTGGAACAGGCCGATGGCGTTGGAACCGCCGCCGACGGCGGCCACCAGCGCGTCCGGAAGACGGCCTTCGGCTTCCATCATCTGCTCGCGCAGCTCCTTGCCGATCACCGACTGGAAATCGCGCACCATTTCCGGATAGGGATGGGGGCCGGCCGCGGTGCCGATCAGGTAATAGGTGTCATCGACATTGGTGACCCAGTCGCGCAGGGCCTCGTTCATGGCGTCCTTGAGCGTGCCGGCTCCGGCGGTCACCGGAACGATTTCCGCGCCCAGAAGCTTCATGCGGAAGACGTTGGGTTTCTGCCGCTCCACGTCGGTCTTGCCCATATAGACGACACAGGGAAGTCCGAAGCGGGCGCAGACCGTGGCCGTGGCAACGCCATGCTGGCCGGCGCCGGTTTCCGCGATGATGCGGGTCTTGCCCATGCGCTTGGCCAGAAGAATCTGGCCCAGGCAGTTGTTGATCTTGTGGGATCCCGTGTGGTTCAGCTCGTCGCGCTTGAAATAGATCTTCGCTCCGCCGAGTTCTTCCGTCAGACGTTCGGCGAAATAGAGTGGCGAAGGGCGGCCCGTGTAATGCTTGTTGAGATTCTCGATCTCGGCATGGAAGGCCGGGTCGTTCCGGGCGTCCTTGTAGTGCTGTTCCAGATCCAGGATCAGCGGCATCAGGGTCTCGGCCACATAGCGGCCACCGAAAATGCCGAAATGCCCGCGTTCGTCCGGACCGGTCCGGATGCTGTTCGCCATGTCGTTCACGCTAAATCTCCTTGCCGCCGGCAGATATCGTGCCCGGATATCAGGCGTTTTTGGCCGCAGCTACAAAAGCGCGGATCAGATCGTTGTCCTTGACGCCGCGTTCCCGCTCGACAGCGGAGGAGGCGTCGACCGCCCTTGCCCCGCTCAGCCGGATGGCGTCCGCGACATTTGCCGCATTCAGTCCCCCGGAAAGCATATAGGGCTTCTTCAGGTCAAGATCTTTCAGCAGCGTCCAGTCGAAGGAGACGCCGTTGCCGCCAGGCAGATCCGATCCCTGCGGCGGCTTGGCATCAAACAGGATCCTGTCCGCGACGATGGCATAATATTGCGCCTCTTCGAGATCCGCCTTTTCCGAAACCGCCACGGCCTTCATGATCCCGGTTCCCTGCATCACCTTGACCGCGGCGCATGCTTCCGGGGTTTCACTGCCGTGAAACTGGAAGGTATCGGGTGCAACCAGTTCGTTGATCCGCGACAGTCCATCCAGATCCATATTGACGGTCACCGCAACGATTTCCGCCCTGCCGCGGGCCATGTCGGCCAGTTTGCACGCCTGGGTAAGAGACACATGCCGCGGGCTTTTCGGATAGAACATCAGCCCGACCATATCCGCCCCCGCGTCAAGCGCGGCTTCCATGGTTGCTTCGGTCGAAAGACCGCAGATCTTGACTTGAATATCAGACATGGTTCGAGGTATCGCCGCTCGAAAGACAATTGTCAAAGCAGAACGGACTTTCCGGCGCCGGCAGCCACCCGGCCCGGAAAGAAACTGCAAACCGATCGCGGATTTCCGGCCAAAGCGCACGAAAATGCGCTACAAGCCCGACCCGACAGAACTACGGATACGGGCGGTCAGAAAGAATGTTGCATTTCAGCCAAACGAAACCCGGAGACGGCCCGGCGATCGTCTTTCTGCATGCCGCGGGATTCGACCGGCGCATGTGGATTGCCGCCACCGAACGGCTTCCGGAGTTCAATTGCATCTGCATCGATCTGCCGGGACACGGAAAGAGCAAGGCAGTCGAGGTCACCGATTTTGCTCAGGCAGGCGATGCCGTGGCCGACGTCATCGGGTCGCTCGGCGGCGCGCCTGTCGATATCGCCGGTCTGTCGATGGGCTCCTACATCGGCTTCAAGCTCATGGCGCGGCATCCCGGCCTCGTGCGGACCGCCGTCCTGAGCGGGTTTCAATGCGATCCCATTCCCTCCTCGGCATTTCTGCGCACCATGATGCATGTGTCTTCCTGGATGATGGCGTCGAAGCGCTCCCGGGAGAAGATGGCCCGTTCGATGGGGATCATGGATGTCCGGCTGATCAGTCAACCGGACAGAAGAGCGAACGCCTCCGCCGCCACCATGCGGAAAATCGGCGCGGATGCTCTGGCGTTCGACGTCCGGGCGGATCTGCCGGACGTCCCGGTCCGGACGCTCGTGATTGCCGGCGAGAAGGAACACAGCGCGATCAATGCGTCCCTGCCGGTCTTTCAGGACAGGATGCCGAACTGCACGGCGCGCCTGGTTCCGGGGCTCGGGCACGGCTGGATCGCCAGAGACCCGGACCTGTTCGCCGCAACGATGAAAGCTTGGATCCGGCAGGAGACCCTGCCGGAGCGCCTTGCCGGCGTTTGATGGTCCGCAGTCCCTGAGATCACGTCACGTTGAATGCCGCGATCACCGCCATGTTGACGATATCGCTGTCCTTGGCGCCCAGGGGCACGATCTGCACGGGCTTGTCGAAGCCGACGAGCAGCGGGCCGATGACGGTGGCTCCGCCCAGCTCCTGGAGCATCTTCGTGGAAATGGATGCGGAGTGGAAAGCCGGCATGACGAGGACGTTGGCAGGCGCGGTGAGGCGGCAGAAGGGATAGGCTGCCATTCGGTCCATGTTGAGGGCCACATCGGCCGCCATATCGCCGTCATATTCGAAATCCACCCGGCGCCGGTCGAGGATCTTCACCGCTTCCAGCACCTTTTCGGAACGTTCGCCCTTCGGGTGCCCGAAGGTGGAATAGGCCAGCATGGCGATCCGCGGCTCGTAGCCCAGCTTGCGGGCGACGTGAGCTGCCTCCTCGGCTATGTCGGCAAGTTCCTCCGAAGTCGGCATGTCGATCACCGCCGTATCGGCGATCAGCACCGTGCGGCCGCGCACCAGCGCCAGCGAAACGCCGATGACCCGGTGGCCGGGCTTGGGATCGATGGTGGCCTTCACGGTATCCAGCGCCACGGAATAGTTGCGGGTGACGCCGGTGACCATGGCATCGGCGTCACCGCGCGCCACCATGATGGCACCCCAGTAGTTGCGGTCGTTGTTGACCATGCGCTGGCAGTCGCGCAGCAGATAGCCCTTGCGCTGCAGACGGCCGTAGAGATATTGCGCATAATCCGTGTTGCGGTCGGAAAGCCGGGCGTTCTGGATGGAGATGCCGACGCGGTCAATATCGATGCCGGCCCGTTCCGCCACGGATTTGATCTCGTCTTCACGGCCGATCAGAATGGCTTCGCCCAGTCCCTGTGAAACGAAACTGGTGGCGGCGCGGATCACCGGTTCCTCTTCGCCTTCCGCAAAGACCACCCGCTTGGGCTGCTGACGGACCTTGGAGAAGATCCGCTGCAGGGTGCCGGCCACCGGATCGCGGCGCGCGGACAGCTGTTGCCTGTAGGCTTCCATGTCCACGATCGGCCGGCGGGCCACGCCGGAATCCATTGCCGCCTGGGCAACGGCGGGCGGAATCGCGTGGATCAGCCGCGGGTCGAAGGGAACGGGAATGATGTATTCGGGCCCAAATTTCGGCCGGTTGCCGCGATAGGCTGCGGCGACCTCGTCCGGAACTTCCTCCCGGGCGAGCTCGGCCAGCGCATGGGCACAGGCGACCTTCATGTCCTCGTTGATGGTGGTGGCATGAACGTCCAGGGCGCCGCGGAAGATATAGGGAAAGCCCAGGACGTTGTTGACCTGATTGGGATAGTCCGAGCGGCCCGTGGCAACGATGGCGTCGTCGCGGACGCTGGCAGCCTCTTCCGGCGTGATTTCCGGATCCGGGTTCGCCATGGCGAAGATGATCGGGTTCGGCGCCATGACCCGCAGCATGTCCGTGGTGAGCGCTCCCTTGGCCGACACGCCGAAAAAGACGTCAGCCCCCTTCATGGCGTCTTGGAGCGAGCGGTCCTGCGTCTCGATGGCATGCGCGGATTTCCACTGGTTCATGCCCTCCTCGCGACCCTTGTAGATCACCCCCTTGGTGTCGCAGAGGGTGACGTTCTGATGGGGAACGCCCATCGCCTTGATCAGCTCGATACAGGCTATGCCCGCCGCACCGGCGCCGTTGCAGACGACCTTGGTGTCCTTCATGTCCCGGCCCGTCAGATGCAGGGCGTTGATGAGACCGGCGGACGCGATGATCGCCGTACCGTGCTGGTCGTCGTGGAAGACCGGAATGTCCATCAGCTCGCGCAGGCGCTGCTCGATGATGAAGCATTCCGGCGCCTTGATGTCCTCAAGATTGATGCCGCCGAAGGAAGGGCCGAGATAACGGACGGAGTTGACGAATTCCTCCACGTCCTGGGTATCGATCTCGAGGTCGATGGAATCGACGTCGGCGAAGCGCTTGAAGAGGACCGCCTTGCCTTCCATCACCGGCTTTGAGGCCAGAGCGCCGAGGTTTCCCATTCCCAGGATCGCGGTTCCGTTGGTGATCACCGCAACGAGATTGCCCTTGGTGGTGTAATCGTAGGCGCGGCTCGGATCGTCCGCGATGGCCTGCACCGGAACCGCCACGCCGGGAGAATAGGCCAGCGACAGATCGCGCTGCGTGGCCATCGGTTTGGTCGGCGTGATTTCCAGCTTGCCGGGCCGGCCTTCCTGGTGGAACTTCAGCGCTTCCTGATCGGTGAAGCTGACGGACGTATTGGGCGAATTCTTATCGGCGGACATGACGCGGGCGCTTCCTCTAGAAAACCCGCTCTTGGCGGCGGGATCTTGACCTTATCTGCTGAAAATTGAAGCCTCAACCCGCGACGCAGTACCCACTTTGCACAATGACGGACAAGCAGCGCCGAAACAGTCCGGGCCGGCAAGATTCGCGCTCAGGGCTCTTTCTCCTTTGGATCGATCAACTTAACCGCATTCAGGCGCTTTCCCTCGAAAGCCGGTTGATCTAGGTATCAGGCATGAGTGGACGGAGCGCGCAACAGGGAGCCCCGGCGGACGCCAAGGTCACGCCGATGATGGCCCAGTATATCGAGATCAAGACCGCCAATCCGGACAGCCTGCTGTTCTACCGGATGGGGGACTTCTACGAGCTGTTCTTCGAGGATGCGGAGATCGCCTCGCAGTCGCTCGGCATCACGCTGACCAAACGCGGCAAGCATCAGGGCGAGGACATCCCGATGTGCGGTGTGCCGGTTCATGCCGCCGACGACTACCTGCAGAAGCTGATCGCCAAGGGCCACCGGGTTTCCGTTTGCGAGCAGACGGAGGATCCGGCCGAGGCCAGGAAACGCGGTTCCAAATCCGTGGTCCGGCGGGATGTGGTCCGTCTGGTGACGCCCGGTACGCTGACGGAAGAGCGTCTGCTGGACGCGGGCGCCAACAATTACCTGATGGCGCTGACGCGCCTGAAAGGCGGCTCGCTGGAAGGCGACGCGATTTACGGCCTTGCCTGGATCGACATGTCGACGGGGTCCTTCCAGGTCTCCGAAACCGACCACCAGCGGCTGGCCGCGGATCTGGCGCAGGTGATGCCGCGCGAACTCATCCTGCCGGACAACCTTCTCCAGGAAAGCGAGCTGCGCCAGATCGCCGAGCAACCGGGCGGCGCGCTGTCGCCGGTGCCGCGCGCCTTTTTCGACAGTTCGACCGCGACCGACCGGCTGGGACACTATTTCGGCGTGAAGACGCTGGACGGGTTCGGCACCTTCAGCCGGGCCGAACTGTCAGCCGCCGCAGGCATTCTCGCCTATGTCGAAAAAACCCAGCTTGGCGAGCGCCCGCCGCTCGACCCGCCGACGCGCGAGGCCGGTGCGGGCCGCATGCTGATCGACCCGGCCACCCGGGCCAACCTCGAACTGTCGAGAACCCTGTCCGGCGAAAAACAGGGCTCCCTGCTTGCCACGATCGACCGTACGGTGACCGGGGGCGGATCACGGCTTCTTGCCAGCCGTCTCGCCGGCCCGCTCGTCGATGTGGCCGCAATTCACCGCCGGCACGATGCGGTCGCCTTTTTTCTCGAAAACGAAATCATGCGCGAGGGGCTGCGCCAGACCCTGAAGGGCGCGCCGGACATGGCCCGGGCACTGTCGCGCATCGCGCTGAACCGGGGCGGCCCGCGCGACATCCTTGCGGTTGCCCAGGGGCTTGAAGCGGCCCGCGCGGTTCTCGATCAGACCGGCTCGGTCAAGGACGCGATTCCGGCGGAAATCGCGGCGGCCCGGGCAAGCCTGGAGCAGGCGCCGCACGACCTGGGTGCGGAGCTGGTGTCCGCGATCAAGGAAGATCCGCCTCTCCTGAAACGGGACGGCAATTTCATCGCCACCGGTTACAACGCCGATCTCGACGAGTTGCGCGCCCTGCGCGACGAAAGCCGCAAGGTGATCGCCAGGCTGCAGGCCAGCTATTCGGAAGAACTCGGGCTGCGTTCCCTGAAGATCAAGCACAACAACGTGCTCGGCTGGTTCATCGAGGTTCCCTCCGCCCAGACCGAGAAAATGACCGCGGATCCGGCACGGTTCATCCACCGGCAGACCATGGCCGGCGCCATGCGCTTCACCACGACGGAACTGGCCGAGCTGGAATCCAAGATCGCCAGCGCCGGCGAACGGTCGCTCGCCATCGAGCTCGAGATATTCGACCGGCTGGCCCAGGCGATCATCGGCACGGGCGAGGCCATCAAGGCGGCGGCGCAGGGACTAGGCATCCTGGATGTCTCGGCGGCGCTGGCCAAGCTCGCGCAGGAAGAGAACCATGTGCGCCCGACCGTCGACGACAGCCGGGCCTTCGAGATCAAGGGCGGGCGCCATCCGGTCGTCGAAAAGGCACTGAAAAAGGCCGGTGGTGACAGCTTTGTCGCCAATGACGCCAGTCTCGGTCCCGACAAGGACGGGGACACCGGCCACATCTGGCTGATCACCGGGCCGAACATGGCCGGTAAGTCGACCTTTCTGCGCCAGAACGCGCTGATTGCCGTTCTGGCCCAGATGGGTGCCTTCGTGCCGGCGACGGCTGCGCATATCGGCGTCGTGGACCGGCTGTTTTCCCGTGTCGGCGCCGCCGACGACCTTGCCCGCGGCCGCTCCACCTTCATGGTGGAAATGGTCGAAACGGCCGCCATCCTCAACCAGGCCGGCGACCGGTCGCTGGTCATTCTCGACGAGATCGGCCGGGGGACGGCCACGTTCGACGGTCTGTCCATCGCCTGGGCGACCATCGAGCATCTTCACGAGGTCAACAGGTCCCGCGCCCTCTTCGCCACCCATTATCACGAACTTACCGCGCTTTCGGCCAGGCTCGAACGCCTGTCCAATGCAACCGTTTCGGTCAAGGAGTGGAACGGCGACGTCATCTTCCTGCACGAGATCGTGCCGGGCGCCGCCGACCGGTCCTATGGCATCCAGGTCGCCAAGCTCGCCGGGCTTCCGGCCTCGGTGGTGGAGCGCTCCAAGCAGGTTCTCAGCCAGCTTGAAGAACAGGACCGCGGGTCTCCCGCGGAGAACCTGATCGACGAACTGCCGCTGTTCGCCAATCTGGTGCCCGCTGCCGCTGCTTCCGCCGAGCCGGACCCGGTGCTGGACTGCCTCAGGGACATCGATCCGGACGACATGACCCCGCGCGAAGCCCTGGAAGCGCTTTACAGGTTGAAGACACTCAGCGGAAAGTCAGGCTGACTTCCTGCCGTCGCAGAACGGGGAACGGCGCCGCCGTTCCCTCTTGACGCCAATTTCATTCCGCTGGCAGTATTCCCGAAATCCGTACCCCGTTTGCGCCTTCACCCGCTTGCTCCCGCAAACGGCCTTTCGTTCAGTCCTTCCAAACTTCCGAACTGCGGCCGACGCCGGAAGCTACCGGCCTGCCGCGCATCCATTGGCGCAATTCCTCATGTTCTCATCCATCCAGTTGCGCCGCCAGGAGGTGCTGATCCTCCTGCTGCAGTTCACGAACAGCCTCGGTACATCCGCGCTCGTTCCGATGATGAGCTTCTTCATCGTTGAAGGCCTCGGCGCGCCGCCCTGGAAGGTCGGCGTGTATACAGGTCTGGTCCTGCCGCTGACGCTGGTTTCCAACCGCTGGGCCGGCGAGCGGCTGGATCAGGGATTTCCGGTCAAGAGCCTGCTCCTGTTTTCCGTCTGCGCCTTCATTGTGGCCAGCGCGCTGCTGACGCAGACGTCCAGCTTTGTCATGTTGCTCGTCGCCGTCGCGCCGCTGATGGGTGTCGCCAACATGGGAGCCGGCATCATCTTCACGTTCGGGCGGCTCAATGCCGAAAAACGGGGCCTGGATATCACCCGCATCAATTCCTGGCAGCGCATGACCGTTTCCCTGGCGTGGATGATCGGCCCGGCGGTGTCCTTCATGCTCGTCGCGCAATTCGGTTTCCGGACCGCCTTCATGTGCGCCTTCGGGATCGGGCTGACCTATCTGACGCTCTGGCAGATCGCCGTGCCCAAGGAATTCAGGACCGACAGGAAAAGAAGGACCAGCACCAACCGCGAACCCGTCAACTGGGGACTTCTGATCGCCGGGCTGACCTGTCTGGGTTTCGTGATCACCAACTCCCTGTTCGTGTCCGCCATGCCGCTGTTCTTCGTGCGGGAAACCGGCCTGCCCGGCGCGACCCCCGGTCTGTCCCTTTCGGTCAAATGCCTCGTGGAGGTGTTCGTCATTTTCGGTTCCGTCCGGCTGGCGGAACGCATCGGCATCCGTCAGGTGCTGCTGCTCGCGGCCTGTCTTGCGGCGGCAAGCATGCTGCTGTTCGCTCAGGTCACGGCAGTCTGGCAGGTGCTGACGATCTCGGTGCTGGAAGGCACCTATTACGGTCTGTTTGCCGGAGTAGCGATCAGTTTCGTGCAAAGTTTTGCGCCGGACAGGCCCGGGCGCGCCACGGCGATCTACATGAACAGCCTGTTTCTCGGCGGCATGATCGGCAGCGTCTCCATGGGGTTCATCGCCAGTGCCACCGATTTCAGGACCGTGCTTTACACGGCAGCGCTTTCCTCGGTCGCGGCACTGATCGTGCTGATCGCCACCTTCAGGGTGCGCCCGCAGCCCTCACAGCCTGAATCCTAGACGCCGCCGGCCTTTGCCACCGCAAGCGCGTTGGCCATTGCTCCGGCGAAACTGGTGCGGTCGACGGGATTGAGGAAATTGCCGAGATCGACCGTTTCACCCCGGCCTGTCAGACAGATCTTCACGACACCTTCATCATCGATCCGCTCGACCGTGAGCCGGGTCCAGGACGGATTGAAGCGGTATTCGTGATATTTCTTCCCGGGGCCGACCTTGCGGATGGCGATTTCATGGCGGGAGATCGCAACTTCCTCGAAGAGCCGCGCCGAGCGGTAGTTCATGCGGAAGGCGAACCACATGAGCGCCATGTCCAGACCGAAAAATCCGAACACGGGCCAGGCACCGATACGCCAGAACAGAAAGCCGGATATGAAACTGACGACCCCGAAACAGGCCATGAGAATCAGAAAGCCGTTTGACCCGAGCGACCGGTAGGGCGTAAGGACCGCGGAAAAGAACGGTCGATCGTCCTGCGGTGAATCGTCGATTTTCTCGGGTTTCAGATTGTTCTCGCTCATGCGCTCGGATTATAGAGTGAATATGACTCAAGCAAAGAGCTCAATTTCCGGCAAGGGAGCCGGGCGGTCCACCCGATCCTCCCGTTCCCGCACACCCTCCGTCGACAATCCCGGCAAGGTGCTGAAACGGTCCCGCTACAGCAAGGCGGAGACTTATGCGATCTTCCAGCGGTTCCACGCCGACAATCCCGAACCGAAGGGGGAGTTGAACTATGTAAACGCCTTCACGCTGCTGGTGGCTGTGGTCCTGTCCGCGCAGGCAACCGATGTCGGGGTGAACCGGGCGACCCGGCACCTGTTCCAGATCGCCGACACGCCGGAAAAGATGGTCGCGCTCGGCGAAGACCGGCTGCGCGAGGAGATCAGGACGATCGGCCTTTACAAGACCAAGGCCAGGAATGTCATCCTTCTGTCCCAGCAGCTTATCCGCGACCACGGCGGCGAGGTTCCCGACGACCGCGAGGCGCTGGAAAAGCTGCCCGGTGTCGGCCGGAAAACGGCGAATGTCGTGCTGAACATCTATTTCGGCCATCCGACGATTGCCGTCGACACGCATCTCTTCCGGCTGGGAAACCGGATCGGCATCGCACCGGGAAAGACTCCCCTGGAAGTGGAAAAAGCGCTTGAAAAAGTGGTGCCGCCGGAATTTGCGCTGCATGCCCACCACTGGCTGATCCTGCACGGACGCTACATCTGCAAGGCCCGCAAGCCCGAGTGCCGGCGTTGCGTCATCTACGATCTTTGCAAGAGCCCCGAGAAGGAAAAATTCGACGCGATTCCCGAAATCGCCCTGCGCACAAAAGCCCTGATCGACAAGGATACCGCAGCTTGAGTTTCCCCCTGGGTCCCTATCCGACGAGCGAACGTCTGCGCTTCCGGCTGCCGTCCCCCAATGATGCCGGCTTTTACCTGAAGCTCATGAACGAACCGGATTACATCCGTTACATTTCCGACGCAGGCATCCGTACGACAGAACAGGCGGTGCAATATATCAAGGGCAAGACGCTGGCGCGCTTTGCGGCGAATGGCGTCGGGCTCTGGCTGGTGGAGCTGAAGGAGACGGGTCAGCCGATCGGTGTCTGCGGGATCGTCGTGCGCAAGGAGCTCGACCATCCGGATCTCGGTTTCGCCCTGCTTGAAGAGTTCCGCGGCCAGGGTTTCGGACAGGAAGCCGGCCAGGCGGTACAGGAGTTCACGCAGAAGGAACTGAAGCTGCGCACGCTGTGCGCCATCACCCATCCGCAAAACACGCGTTCGGCCAATCTGCTCCGCAAGATCGGTTTCGAAGCGGACGGTCAGCGTCACCTCAGCGAGATCGGTGAGACGTCGGATTATTTTGTCTGGAAACTACGCTACGTCGACAACGGTCTGGCGTAGAGCCGGGGGTTATTGCTTCTCGCGCACCCGAACGACCACCTCGACCCGCACCACTTCCATGCCCTCGGGCACTTCGGGAAGACGGCCGATACCGACGCCTTCACCGGGAATATCGATCACCCGGTTTTCGCCTTCGATGAAGAAATGGTGATGGTCGGACACGTTGGTGTCGAAATAGGTCTTGTTGCCGTCGATCGCGACTTCACGCAGGAGACCGGCCTCGGTGAACTGGTGCAGCGTGTTGTAGACGGTGGCCAGGGAAACCGGAACATCCGCCTGCACGGCTTCCTCGTGAAGGTGCTCCGCGGAAATGTGACGGTCACCCTTCGAGTAAAGCAGCTCCGCCAGGGAAACACGCTGGCGTGTCGGCCGCAGACCCGCGGTCCGCAGGATGTCGGTTACGTTCTTACCGGCAGATTCCGTCGCCATATGCGTCGTCATTCCTCTGTAGATCCATATGCAAGGTCACGTTCATAAACAGCAATTTCCGGGTTTGCGCCCGCAGTTCAAACCGCTGATTTACCGGACATCTCCTTATATCTGCCATTTCTTGCACCCGGGATGCAAGTTTTAAACGCCTCGTTGAATTTCCGACCGGCGTCACCATCTGCGCTGTTATGAAGCAGAAATCCTGAAACATGTCCCGGAAAAGCCAGCAGGTTCGGGCACGTGACATCTTTCGGTCGGGGTTCCCCTGTGTTAGGAAGGCGCCTCAAACGACCAGAAAACCAACCCGTTCCGCCTTCGGGAGGGCCCGGGCAGGAAACAAAAACGGACCTTGCATGACCGAACGCCGCTCCAGCTACGATTACGAAGACCTTCTCGCCTGCGGCCGAGGCGAGCTTTTTGGCCCGGGCAATGCGCAGTTGCCTCTTCCGCCGATGCTGATGTTCGACCGGATTACCGAGATTTCCGAAACCGGTGGCGAATTCGACAAGGGATATGCCCGCGCCGAATTCGACATCAAGCCGGATCTCTGGTTCTTTCCGTGCCATTTTCAGGGCAACCCGATCATGCCGGGCTGCCTCGGTCTCGACGCCATGTGGCAGCTGACAGGCTTTTTCCTCGGCTGGCTGGGTCTCGAAGGCAAGGGCATGGCCCTGTCGACCGGTGAAATCAAGTTCAAGGGCATGGTCACGCCCGACGTGAAGCTGGTGGAATACGGTATCGATTTCAAACGCATCATGAAGGGCCGCCTGGTGCTCGGCACCGCGGATGGCTGGCTGAAAGCCGACGGCGAGCAGATCTACAAGGCGACCGATCTGCGCGTGGGCCTGGCGAAGTCCTGACGCCCTTCCTGCGGGTTTATTTTCAGACCGGCGCTTCTTTTTCATTGGAAGCGCCGGTTTGCGCATTATCCTGATCAACCTGTCGTCACGTGGAAGAACGAAGGCGGGCGAGTTGATCGAGTTCAAGGTGCCGGATCATCGGCACACCAATTCCGATTGGCTTTCCGGCTTCCCGTGGACCCACGCGAACGCAGGCTGATCCAGAGAGAAAAGGTAGGAGACCGCAATGAGACGCGTTGTCGTCACCGGTATGGGAATCGTTTCGTCCATCGGATCGAACGTCGAGGAAGTGCTGACAAGTCTGCGAGAAGGCAAGTCCGGCATCAGTTTTGCACCCGATTATGCGGAACACGGATTCCGCAGCCAGGTTCACGGCAAACCGGATATCGACATCCCCTCGCTTGTCGACAAGCGCCAGCTCCGTTTCATGGGCGATGGCGCGGCCTACAACTTCATCGCCATGCAGCAGGCCATCAGCGACAGCGGACTGGAGGAAACGGATGTTTCCAATGTCCGTACCGGGCTCATCATGGGATCGGGCGGCCCCTCGACCAAGAATCTGTTCCAGGCGCACCGGATCGTTCTGGAAAAAGGCTCGCCGAAGCGCATGGGGCCGTTCATGGTCACCCGCGGCATGAGCTCGACCAATTCGGCCTGCCTTGCGACTCCCTTCAAGATCAAGGGCATCAACTATTCCATCACCTCGGCATGCTCCACCTCCGCCCACTGCATCGGCGCGGCGACGGAACAGATCCAGTTCGGCAAGCAGGATGTGATGTTCGCCGGTGGCGGCGAGGAACTGGACTGGACCCTGTCCTGCCTGTTCGACGCCATGGGCGCCATGTCTTCCAAATACAACGACACGCCGCAGACAGCGGCCCGGGCCTATGACGCGACCCGCGACGGCTTTGTCATCGCCGGCGGCGGCGGGGTTGTCGTGCTGGAGGAACTGGAACACGCCAAGGCACGCGGCGCCAAGATCTATGCCGAAGTGACCGGCTATGCGGCCAATTCGGACGGCTATGACATGGTCGCCCCGTCCGGCGAGGGCGGCGAGCGCTGCATGCGCCTTGCCATTGAAACCCTGGGCGAGCGCAAGGTCGACTACATCAATTCACATGGTACATCGACGCCAGTGGGCGATATCGGCGAAATCGAGGCCATCCGCCGCGTCTTCGGCGAAAACCAGCCTCCGGTGTCCTCGACAAAGTCGCTGACCGGGCACAGCCTCGGCGCAACGGGCGTGCAGGAGGCAATCTACTGCCTGCTGATGCTCCAGAACGATTTCATCACGGCTTCCGCCAACATTACCCAGCTCGATCCCGCGCTCAAGGACGGCGAGATCGTCAGGGAGCGTGTCGACGACGCCGGACTTGATACCGTGCTCTCCAACAGCTTCGGCTTCGGCGGTACAAATGCCTCCCTTGCGCTGTCGCGCTACCACGGCTGAGGAGTTTTATATGACTGAACTGATGAAGGGCAAACGTGGCCTGATAATGGGTGTTGCCAATGACCATTCCATCGCATGGGGCATCGCCAAGACTCTCTCGGACCACGGTGCGGAACTTGCCTTCACCTATCAGGGCGACGCCTTCGGGCGGCGTACCAAACCGTTGGCGGATTCCATCGGATCGAAGATCCTGTTGCCCTGCGATGTCGAGGACATCAATTCAGTCGACAGCGTCTTCGACACGCTGAAGGAAGAATGGGGCAGCATCGACTTTCTGGTTCATGCCATCGCATTTTCCGACAAGTCCGAACTGCGCGGCAAATACGCTGACACGACCCGGGAAAACTTCTCCCGCACCATGCTCATCTCCTGCTTTTCCTTCACGGAAATCGCCAAGAGGGCGGCGGCCATCATGCCCAATGGCGGCGCGATGGTGACATTGACCTACGGCGGCTCCACCAAGGTGATGCCGAACTACAATGTCATGGGCGTTGCCAAGGCGGCGCTGGAATCATCCGTGCGCTATCTGGCGGTCGACTACGGCGAACAGAATATCCGCGTCAACGCGATCTCCGCCGGACCCGTGCGTACGCTCGCCGGATCAGGCGTCTCCGACGCAAGGCTGATGTTCAATTTCCAGAAACGCAATTCGCCGCTGTGCCGGACGGTTTCGCTGGAGGAAATCGGCGGGACGGGTCTTTATCTCCTGTCCGGCCTGTCGGGCGGGGTCACCGGGGAAATCCATTTCGTCGACAGTGGCTACAACATCATGTCCATGCCACGGCTGGGAGAACTCAAGGCCCAGGAAGTGACGGCGGACTAGATTTCTCTTCAGTCGCGCGACAAGACAGAAAAGGCGGCCGGCGGGTCGCCTTTTTTCATGCGTGGAATCGTGTGTTTTCGATCCTCCAGCACACAATGACGTCCTGCTGCGGTTCCCCGAACGGGGATCAATCCTCGATCAGCTCGTCAGGATAGACACCGAAAAGCCTGGTCTGGTCCAGCCAGCCGTCATAATTCTCGCCATTGACCCGGCACCAGCCACCGGCGCATTCCGTCACCGACGTCAGGACGAAGGGCTCGAGCTCGGCGACAATATCCGCGTCCGAACGGGACCGGGCGCGCAGCGGTGTGAGATCGCTCTTTTCCCAGGGCGTGACGAGAGCCGTCCTCCGGCCGGACAGCAGCGAGTGAAACACCCAGCCCTGTTTTCCCTCCCAGTCGCGAATTCGCCGCCAGTTCTCAAATTCCTGAATGATTTCAACCGGAAGACCCGACTGGACAAAGGTCCAGGCAATGTCGTGATCGCGCGAGGGGCCGACACGGACATTCACCCGGTCCGATTTCAGGCTCACGAAGCGCGGCACGGGAAGCCCGCTGGCACCGGTCGTCGTTCCCTGGGCGGCGCCGGGAAGGGCCGTGTTGCCCAGTCCCGCGAAAAGAACCATCGCGCCAAAAAGCAGCCTGGCGGCGAGACTGAAGGGAATTCGGGCACCTGAGATCGAACGAGCCATATTGTCCGGTAGTCCAATTGTTATTGGTTGTTAACTTGTGGCAAATCATTACCGAAAAACCTGCGCAAAAACCAGCGGGCCGAGACCGGCTCCCCGGCAATGCGCGGCGAATGTAGCCGATCCCTTGTTTCTGGCGGACCATCTGCTAGGAAAAGGGTATGGTCTTATCCGCTCGCGCTACGCGCAGCGTCAAGGTGGAACCGTTGAGGTTAACAAACCTTCAACGAAGCGCGAAAGGCAATTTGGTATGGTGAAAAAGAAGCCTGTCGTCGTTGTCACCCGGAAGCTTCCGGACGTCGTCGAAACGCGGATGCGGGAGCTCTTCGAGACACGTCTGAATGAAAATGACAGGCCTTTCAGCCAGGCGGAACTGGTGGAGGCTGTCAGATCCGCGGATGTGCTGGTACCCACCGTGACCGACCGTATCGATTCCTCGATCCTGTCCCAGGCGGGGGAGAACCTGAAGCTGATCGCCAACTTCGGGAACGGCGTCGACAACATCGATGTCGTGACCGCCAACAACCGGGGAATCAATGTCACGAACACCCCCGGCGTACTGACCGAAGACACGGCAGACATGACCATGGCCCTGATGCTCGCCGTGCCGCGTCGTCTTGCCACAGGCATCAAGGCCCTGGAAGCAGGAGACTGGGCCGGCTGGTCGCCGACCTGGATGCTCGGCCACCGGATCTGGGGCAAGCGGCTCGGCATCATCGGCATGGGCCGGATCGGCCAGGCCGTGGCCCGGCGGGCCAAGGCCTTCGGCATGTCGATCCATTATCACAATCGCCGCCGCGTCTCCGACAGCATCGAGGAAGAGCTGGAAGCGACCTACTGGGACAGCCTCGACCAGATGCTGGCGCGCATGGATGTGGTCTCCATCCATTGCCCGCATACGCCCGGCACGTTCCATCTTCTGTCCGCCCGGCGCCTGAAGCTCATGAAAAAGGGCGCCTATGTGGTCAACACCGCCCGTGGCGAGGTCATCGACGAAAACGCCCTGATCCGCATGCTGGAATCAGGCGATCTCGCCGGGGCCGGCCTGGACGTTTTCGAGCATGAGCCCGCGGTCAATCCAAAGCTGGCGAAGATGGACAATGTGCTGCTGCTGCCGCACATGGGATCGGCAACGATAGAAGGCCGGATCGAGATGGGCGAGAAGGTGATCATCAATATCAGAACCTTCATGGACGGCCACCGTCCGCCCGACCGCGTCCTGCCGTCCATGCTCTAGGTCGGAACCGCGGTTGACGGTGCCTGAAGTTGTCATCCCGGATAACCTGTCCTGGCTGAATCAGTCGGAGGATGGGCGCAGGTGGCTGTCGTTGCTTCCTGATCTGGTTGCCGCCACATGCCGGCGCCTTGATCTGCAGATCTGCGGACCGCCGTTTCCCGGAGGCAGCGTTTCCTACGTGGTGCCCGTGAAACGGGCCGACGGGGAGGCTGTGCTGAAATGCCAGTTCATCGACCGGGAGTCCCGCCACGAGGCGGAGGCCCTCCTGGCCTGGAACGGTACGGGCGCCATCCGTCTGCTCGACCACGCAGCCGAAACAGGGGTTCTTCTGCTGGAGCGCTGCCGGCCGGGACGGTTTCTGGCCGATGACCCATGCGCCGACAAGCTCGGAGTCATGGCAGATCTTCTGCGCAAATTGCTGGTTCCGGCCGCAGGTCCCTTCAATTCCCTGAAAGACGAAGCGACACTCTGGATACACTCCCTGGACCGGGACTGGCGGCGGGCCGGCAAACCGTGCGAACACCGCCTGGTAGAGGCCGCCATCGATGCCCTTTCCGGCCTGACATCGCAGGAAACCGCCTGTGTTCTTCTTCATCAGGACCTTCACGGCCACAATGTGCTGGCAGCCGAACGGGCACCATGGCTGGCGATCGATCCGAAACCGCTGGTGGGGGATCCGGCCTTCTGCCTGAGCCCGATCGTGAGAAGTTTCGAATTCGGCCACTCGGAGGCAGAAGTGCTCTATCGGCTGGACCGGTTGTCCGGGGAACTGGATATCGATCGCGAGCGGGCGAGACTGTGGACCATCGGACAGACGATGGCCTGGGCTTTCAGCAGTTCCTGGTCATGGCGCCATTTTGACACTTCGCGCTGGCTGCTGGGGTAATACCGGCCGCGCGTGTCAGCTCTCGTATTTCGTCCAGATGGAATCGTCACCCATGCCCGCGATAAAGGCCTTGTGGGCTTCATATTCCGACCCGGACAGGAGCGGGGCTAGCGGCTCGGGACGACGCCTGGCGTTGAAGGGACCGAGTTCCCCCGCTTCCATGGTCATGCCCGAAGAAGATGTCTCCTCTTCCTCGAGCACCAGACCGAGTGCGGTCTGCCGTCCGCCGATCAGTTCCAGATAGACCTCGGCCAGGATTTCCGCATCGAGCAATGCGCCGTGCTTCACGCGCCTGGAGTTGTCGATGCCATATCGCGAACAGAGCGCGTCGAGGGAATTCGGCCCGCTCGGATGCTTGCGCCGGGCAATGTCCAGCGTATCGATCACCTGGCTTCCCGGAATCGGTCCCCGGCCGGCACGCTCCAGTTCCATGTTGATGAAACCCATGTCGAAGGCGGCATTGTGAATGACCAGCGTGCCGTCTCCGACAAATTCCAGAAATTCATCAACGATGTCGGGAAACAGCGGCTTGTCCGCCAGAAACTCCGCCGACAGACCGTGCACGCGGAACGCTTCTTCCGGCATGTCGCGCTGCGGGTTGATGTAGACGTGATAGGCGTTGCCTGTCGGAATGTGGTTGATGAGCTCCACACCGCCGATTTCAACCAGCCGATCGCCGCCGCGCGGATTGAGGCCCGTGGTTTCCGTATCGAAGGATATTTCACGCATGATTTCGCCTGCCTGTCTTTAAAATCCAGTGTGACGGCTGATCCCGGCGAAGCCAAGGACGCGGGAGGTGTTTTCCCCGTGCTTCAGCCGCAACCGGCCAGAGCCTTCAGAATTGCCCGCACGCCGCGCCGGGCCGGCTCCATGCCATGCCCGGTGTCGAGCAGAAAATGCGCACGCCGGCGTTTTTCGGCATCCGGCATCTGCTTTTGCAGGATCGAGTGGAACCGGTCCTCCGTCATGCCGGGCCGGGCAAGGACCCGCTGGCGCTGAATCCGTGCGTCGGCGGTCACGACAACGGCCACATCCACCCGGCGCATGCTGTCCGTCTCGAACAGCAAGGGAATATCCATCACGACAAGACGCCGCCTCGCGGCTCTTGCCTTTTCCAGAAACTCTTCCTCCACCTCGCGCACCAGCGGATGAACAATCGCTTCCAGCCGCTTCATGGCCTCCGGCTTGTCCAAAACCCGGGGCGACAGCAGTTTGCGGTCCACCTTGCCGTCGGTGACGGTGCCGGGAAAGGCGGCTTCGATCAACGGAGCAGCGCGGCCGCTGTAAAGGGCATGAACGGCAGCATCGGCGTCATGAACCGGCACGCCCTCCGCAGCGAACATCTTCGCGGTCACCGATTTTCCCATGCCGATCGAACCGGTCAGGCCCAGGCGGATCATGATCGTCCTCCCAGATCCTCAACGATCAGCGCGCGCAGGGCCTCATCCACCTGCGGGCGCACACCGAACCAGCGCTCGAATCCGGGAACCGCCTGATGGAGCAGCATGCCGAGGCCGTCAATGACGGGATTGCCGCGTTGTTCCGCCTGTTTCAGGAGATCGGTTTGCAACGGCACATAGACGATATCGGTCACCAGGGCGTCTTTCCGCAGGGGGGAGAGATCGATCCCGAGCGGCGGGTTGCCGGTCATGCCGAGAGAGGTGCTATTCACGAGGAAATCGGCTTCTTCAAGCAGGATCCCCAGATTATCCCAGCCATGCCCGATCGTTCCGGTTCCAAATTCAGCGGCGATTTTCCTGGCCTTTTCCGCTGTCCGGTTGACGATATGCACAGTTGTGAATTTCCGGGAAAGCAGCGCGAAGACAATTGCCCGCGCGGCACCTCCCGCACCCAGAACGACCGCTGTGCGGGAGGTGTCATCCCACCCTGGGGCACGCTGGTCGAGGTTTCCCAGAAATCCCGTCCAGTCCGTATTCGACCCGTGCAATGCGCCGTCATCATCCAGCCAGATGGTGTTGGCCGCCCCCATGACCCTGGCGGCTTCGTCCAGCCGGTCGCAGGCGGCGGCGGCGGTTTCCTTGTGCGGAACCGTGATATTGGCGCCGACCAGACCGCTTTGCGAAAAATTCCGGAAAAACCTGTCGGCCTCTTCGGGCGCCACATCCAGACATCCGTATTCACCGGCGATACCGTGCTTTTTCAACCAGTAGCCATGAATGAGCGGCGACCGGGAATGGGCAACAGGATGGCCGGTGACGGCGGCCTTTCTGGTGACTGCAGTCATGTTTCGATCACTTCCAGTGCGCGCAAGCGGGCCAGGAGAGGCAGCATCGGCAGGCCGAGGATGGTGAAATAATCGCCGTCAATCTTTTCGAAAAGCTGCACGCCAATGCCTTCTAGCTGATAGGCACCGACGCTTGAAAGAACGTCATCGCCGGCGGCGGCGAGGTAATGGCCGACAAACTGCGGTGTCAGGCCGCGCATGGTCAGACGGGCGGTGGAAACGTGGCGCCAGAGAGCTTCTCCATTGCGGGAAATCACCACCGCGGACAGGAGTTCGTGCGTCTTTCCGGAAAATGCCAGCAACTGACGGCGGGCGGCTTCCATGTTTTCGGGTTTCGTGCGCCGCTCGCCCTCGAAAGCCAGGATCTGATCCGCTCCGATCACAAGATCTCCGGGACGGCGGGCGCTGACATCATTCGCCTTCGCTTCGGCAAGAATGCCCGCCAGATCTTCCGGCGGGAACCCCGCTTTCAGAAGCGGGGCCTCAACGGCCCGTTCGTCCACATCGGCCGGATCGACCTCGATCCGCAGTCCGGCGTTTTTGAGCAGCTCGGCCCGGATGCTGCTGCCGCTCGCAAGTACAAGTGCCATGGAAGTCCTCTGCTGTGCGTTGCGGAAGCTCACCTTCCGTGGCTGTCTTCCCGCTCGGTCCGGTGGGTCTTGAAAAGAGTCATGATTTCCGCGGCTGTTTCCTCGACCGAACGCCGGGTGACGTCGATCAGCGGCCATTCGTTCTCGGTGCACAGTCTGCGGGTCATGTTGATCTCCTGGGAGATTTCCTTCCGGTCCACATAGGTGTCGTTATAGCCATCCGAATTCAGCGACAAGACCCGATTGCGGCGTATTTGCTGGATGCGCTCAACGGATGCGATCAGGCCGACGATCATCGGCCCTTTCAGCTTCTTCACGTGTTCCGGAAGGGGAATGCCTGGAACCAGCGGGACATTCGCCGCCTTGATGCCCCGATTGGCGAGATAGATACAGGTCGGGGTCTTGGAGGTTCTGGATATGCCGATGAGCACGATATCCGCGGATTCCAGATCGTCCCAGACCTGGCCGTCGTCATGCAACATGGTGTAATTGAGCGCTTCCATACGCCGGAAATACTCGGCGTCCAGTTCGTGCTGCCCGCCAATGCGGTGGGTCTGCGTCACATTCAGATAGGACTGGAAGACGGCAAAGACCGGGTCCAGGATATTGACGAAGGGAACACCGAGTTCGCGGCATTTGAGTTCCAGCCGCTTGGCGATGTCCACGTCAACGAGCGTGTAGAGCACGATGCCCGGTGCCTTCTCGATTTCGCTGATGACCCGGTCGAGCTGTTTCTGGGAGCGAACGAGCGGATAGACATGCTCGATTTCCTGAACATTTTCATACTGCACGGTGGCCGCACGCGCCACGGTCATGAGGGTTTCGCCGGTGGAGTCGGACACCAGATGCAAATGGAAATAGTGTCTCGACTTGTTCACGCTGTCATCCCCAGGGCTGTTGATGAATTGGGGCAAAGCCCATTCGGCCTCTGCCTAGCACGAAGTTTATGCCCGCTCAGCATGATTTATTAACAAAACCTAAACGCGGGCAAACCGATCCCGAAACGGTTCCCGGTGAATGTGGATTCACAGGAACTCTGTGACATATCGACAGATTGTCCACTAGCGCCCAATTTCCTAACGAAAGGTTAACACCTGTTTAAGTATCTGTAATTTAACTGATAATCGTTTTATCGACTCTTGGGGAGAGATTCAGCTAAACAAGGGGCCGGATTTATCCCGGCGAGAAATTCAAGCGGACGGATTGTGGATAGAAATTGATCCCTGTAATCCACGCTCAAACAATAAAAACAGATTCAAATAAAGACTCTTTATTAGAATCGAAAAGTGGGAAAGGCGCTGCCTCATGAAGTCTCAAGACAGAACCGTGATGAGGGTTCTCAAGGGCGAAAAGATCTGGCCACCTCCCGTCTGGATGATGCGGCAGGCCGGACGCTATCTGCCCGAATACCGGGAACTCAGGGCCAAGGCATCGAATTTCCTGGAGTTCTGCTATTCTCCGGATCTCACCACGGAAGCCACACTCCAGCCGATCCGCCGTTACGGTTTTGATGCAAGCATCCTGTTCTCGGACATCTTTGTCGTTCCGGACGCCATCGGATATCCGGTTCGTTTTGAAGAAGGGCGTGGTCCTGTGCTGGAACCGCTGTCTTCCAGTCTCATAGACCGGCTGGAACAGGAACGGGCCGAGGATCATCTCAAACCCGTCATCGAGACGGTTTCCCGCCTTCGGGCAGAGCTGCCTGAGGAAACGACGCTACTCGGCTTCTGCGGCGCTCCCTGGACGGTTGCTTGCTATTCGGTTGCCGGACACACCACCCCGGACCAGGTCGCCGCGCGAGTGGGCGCCTATCGCGATCCGGATCTGATGCAGCGTTTCATCGACGAACTGGTTACCGCTTCCATCCGGTATCTTGTCCGGCAGCTGGACGCGGGTGCGGACGCGGTACAGATCTTCGATACCTGGGCCGGGGTTCTGGACGATGCCGGGTTCCGGCGCTGGTCGATCGAACCGACCGGCCGAATCGTATCGGGCGTCAAGGCGGCGCGGCCGGATGCCACCATCATCGGATTTCCCAAGGCGTCCTCGGCCCGCATGAAAGCCTATATCGAGGGAACCGGTGTCGATGCGGTCGGTCTGGACTGGACGGCTCCCGACGAGCTTGCTCTGGACATCCAGAAACAGGTTCCCATCCAGGGCAATCTCGATCCCATGAGACTGGTCGCCGGCGGACGGGCTCTGGAAGAGGGCGTGGAACACATTCTCAGAACATTCGACAAGGGTCCGCTGATTTTCAACCTCGGCCACGGTGTGACACCGGATGCGGATCCTGAAAATGTGGCGCGCATGGTCGATCTGGTGAAGAAGGGTTAAGACGGATGGATCTCTTTCTCTGGATCAAATCGCTGCACGTCATTTCGATCATCGCCTGGATGGCGGGCATGCTCTATCTGCCGAGACTGTTCGTTTATCACGCCGAGGCGCAAACGGGATCCGTGCAGTCGGAGACCTTCAAGGTGATGGAACGGCGTCTGCTCAAGGGGATCATCAATCCCTCCATGATCGCCGCCTGGATTTTCGGGCTGTGGTTGGCCTATGAGCTGGATGCGTGGCGGGACGGCTGGTTTCATGCGAAGTTCACGCTGGTGATTGTCATGTCGGGCGTTCACGGCTATCTGAGCCGCTGCGTGAAGACCTTCGCTCGGGACGAGAACACCCGGTCACCGCGCTTCTACCGTTTCCTGAACGAAGTTCCGACAGTGCTGATGATCGGAATCGTGATCCTTGTGATCGGCAAACCTTTCTGAGGCAACGCGTGTGTGAAACGGATCGGCCGCCGTTTCGGCGGCCGCTTGCCGGCATGGCTGGAAGGACCGTATCGGGCCCGGAGAAATCGGCAGAAATCCGGGCTTGCGATTCATTCGAAAAGAACGTATCTTCCGGCCACTTCCAAACGGCGCTGTAGTTTGTTTTCAGTCACTCAGCAATCGCCGTACAATCTGGACACGTCTAAAAGTCTTTCAGATACATTCTGGCCGGGCGAACCCATGCGGCTCAGAACGACCTCCCAAACCATATCTCCATAACAACATCAAAGACCCCAATTCCATGCGGGAAATGAAACTTAAAGATCTAAAAGCAAAAACACCGACCGAGCTGCTTCAGACAGCTGAGGAGCTCGAAGTCGAAAACGCCAGCACCATGCGCAAGCAGGAGCTGATGTTCGCTATCCTGAAAAATCTGGCTGCCCAGGATGTGGAAATCGTCGGCGAAGGTGTCGTCGAGGTTCTGCAGGACGGATTCGGATTCCTCAGGTCTCCGGATGCGAACTATCTGCCGGGACCGGATGATATCTATGTCTCCCCCTCGCAGATCCGCCGCTTTTCCTTGCGGACGGGCGATACCGTCGAGGGCCAGATTCGCAGTCCGAAGGAAGGAGAGCGGTATTTCGCCCTTCTCAAGGTCAGCACGATCAATTTCGAAGATCCGGACAAGGCCCGGCACAAGGTTCATTTTGACAACCTGACGCCGCTTTATCCCGATGAACGTTTCCGGATGGAAATCGAAGATCCCACCAACAAGGATCTGTCTTCGCGTATCATCGATCTGGTGGCACCTCTCGGCAAGGGTCAGCGTGCGCTGATCACCGCGCCGCCGCGGACAGGTAAGACCGTCTTCCTGCAGAACATCGCCAGGTCGATCACCCGGAACCACCCGGAATGCTATCTGATCGTTCTTCTGATCGACGAGCGTCCGGAAGAAGTGACGGACATGCAGCGAACGGTTGACGGCGAAGTGGTGTCGTCCACATTCGACGAACCGGCGTCGCGGCACGTGCAGGTCGCGGAGATGGTGATCGAGAAGGCCAAGCGTCTGACCGAACATGGTCGGGATGTCGTCATCCTGCTGGATTCCATTACCCGTCTCGGCCGTGCGTACAATACGGTCGTGCCGTCATCGGGCAAGGTCCTGACCGGTGGTGTCGACGCCAACGCCCTGCAGCGGCCGAAGCGTTTCTTCGGGGCGGCCCGAAACATCGAAGAGGGCGGGTCGCTGACGATCATCGCGACCGCACTGATCGATACCGGCAGTCGCATGGACGAAGTCATCTTCGAGGAATTCAAGGGTACGGGTAACTCCGAAATCATCCTTGACCGGAAGATTTCCGACAAGCGTGTCTACCCGGCAATCGACATTCAGCGCTCCGGTACCCGGAAGGAAGAGCTGCTGGTTCCGCATGAACGTCTCAAGAAGACCTTCGTGCTGCGTCGTATCCTCAACCCCATGGGCACGGTCGATGCGATCGAGTTCCTGCTCGACAAGCTCAAGCAGACCAAGTCTAACGATGAATTCTTCGACAGCATGAATACCTGATCGGCAGCTGCCAGTCAGGAAATGGAAGGCGCGACCCGAACGGGTTCGCGCCTTTACTTTTTGGTAAGATTTGTTTCACGTGAATCAGCCATTTTGATTCGGAACCGTATTCATGGAATGGACATGCCCGTATTTCTGGAAACCGATCGATTGCTATTGCGGGCCTGGCGGGATGAAGACATCGATCCTTTCGCGGAGATATGTGCGGACCTGGAAGTCATGCGCTATTTTCCGGAACCGTTGTCGCGGGAAAAAAGCATATTGCTGATTTCCAGAAGCCGCGAAAAGCAGGAGCGCGACGGCTTCTGCATAGCGCCGGTGGAGCTGAAAGAGACAGGTGCCTTCCTGGGTTTTGTCGGCTTGAACCGTCCGGACTATCCGAAACCCCTGCCTTTCGATCCGTGTGTGGAGATAGGCTGGCGGTTGAAACAGTCGGCCTGGGGACAGGGCTACGCGAGTGAAGCTGCCCGGGCGTGGCTTCGATTCGGTTTTGAAACCATTGGTCTGGACGAGATCGTCGCCTTTACCATCCCGGATAACGCGCCCTCGCAGAATGTCATGCGACGTCTTGGCATGACGCGGGACCACGAAGGCGATTTCCTTCATCCCAGCATTCCGGAGCACCATCCTTTCGCGCCCCATATCCTCTATCGGCTGGGCCGCACCGCCTGGAATCGAAGCCCGGATGGGCGCGCGGGTGATGGTCCGGGATTCACGTGAAACATGATCCGTAAGCTCAGACAGCCGGGAGACGCAGGGAAGGCCACCGTTTTGAATCGGACCCGGTCCGAACCCTGGACGACGGACATCGGCCTTGTGCCTGTAAGGGCCCCTGATCCGGCTACCCTCGTCGCAGCGGCTGGATAGCTCCCTGCGGATAGGGCCGGAGGGAACCGCCCGGTGTTCATTTCTGTCGAGTTCATTCTTTTTTGGAAATCCGGAAGAAGACTTCCCGGGAACGGGAGTGGGCCATCGGTCGGGCTGTTCAGAGATTGATTCACGTGAAACAGAGATAGTCGCGGTTGCGATGTTTACCCATGTAGCGGCGGGGCATTTGATTCGCTGGCGGAACGGATCCGGCCGGTGTCTTTAAGTCGGTGGGCATAGTTGATAAAGAGGCAATCCGAATCCGGCCTGGCCGGAGAGGCAGGAAATGACCGGGTTCGTCGGAAGGGTACTCATGACAGATACGATCTATGCGCTCTCCAGCGGGGCTGTGCCCTCCGGCGTTGCGGTGATCCGGGTCTCGGGACCAGGGACCAGGGAGATCGTCCAGGCCCTGTGCGGGCGGCTGCCCCAGCCGCGCAAGGCGATGCTGACCCGTCTGCATGAACCGGGGACACAGGATGTGCTGGACGAGGCCCTGGTGCTTCTTTTCGAGGGCCCTGCGAGCTTCACGGGGGAGGATGTTGCCGAGTTCCAGTGCCATGGTGGCAGGGCCGTGGTGAGCGGCCTTCTCAGGGTTCTGGGATCCTTCGAGGCCTGCCGGCCGGCGGAACCCGGAGAGTTCACCCGCAGGGCGTTTCACCATGGCCGCATGGACCTGACGGAGGTTGAGGGCCTTGCCGATCTTATTGCCGCGGAAACGGAAGGCCAGCGCCGACAGGCCCTGCGCCAGATGGGAGGTGCGCTTGGCAGCCTTTATGAAGGGTGGCGCAAACGCCTGATCCACATGCGGGCGATGATCGAGGCGGACTTCGATTTCGCCGATGAAGAGGACGTTCCGGGCAGTGTTGCCGATGAAGTCTGGGCAGGGGCGCGGGAGCTTCAAACGGAAATCGCCGATCATCTGGCGCGCTCCAGGAGCGGAGAGCGTCTGCGATCCGGTCTTCAGGTCGTTCTGATGGGCGCTCCCAATGCCGGCAAGTCCAGCCTGCTGAACGGGATTGCCGGACGGGACGTGGCCATCGTTACCGAGGAAGCCGGGACAACCCGGGACGCTATCGAAGTGCATCTGGACCTGGGAGGCTATCCGGTCACACTGGTCGATACGGCCGGGTTGCGGGAGACGGAGGGAGTCGTCGAGCGGGAAGGGATTCGCAGGGCAGAAGAAAAAGGACGGGGGGCCGACCTGATCCTCTGGGCCATGGAGCCGGGCGGTCTTGCTGCGGATGATCCTGTCGCGGGTTTGCCGGAGGATCTGCGCAGCAATGTTCCTCTCTGGACGGTTCACACGAAGAGAGATCTTGAGACTCTTCCGAAACAAGACTCTTCCGGAACGATCGAGGAAATTGCCTGCTCTACCAGGAAACCGGATGGTCTGACCCCCCTTCTTCACCGCTTGACCCGTTTTGCCGAGGAAACGATTTCCGTTGGCGAAGCCCCTCTTGCGACCCGTGACCGGCACCGGCATTACCTTGAAGAATGCCTGGCCGGTCTGCAGGCGGCGGTGGAGGCGAAGCAACTGCCGGCCGAATTGCGGGCCGAGGATCTGCGCCGGGCAGCGGATGCCCTCGGTCGCATCACGGGGCGGATCGATGTGGAGGATCTGCTCGACGTGATCTTCCGGGATTTCTGTATCGGCAAGTGACCTGTTTCACGTGAATCATTCAGGCCAACTGGGGATCGATTCATATCCGGAACATGTTTCACGTGAATCCAATATGATGCATTTTGCGTGCCGCCGATTCATTGGTCCTGATGCTTTCCGGTGGCCGGATCCTTGCAGGGATTTCCGCTTTGACCTCGAAGGGTCTGGGTCTTATAAGTCTCGCGAATATGGGCCGGATGCACGGCCTGTGATAATCTGGCGCAAGGCGCCGGTAAGCGATCCAGAAAAACGATCCGGATATTGCGCGCGGCGGGTGCCGCCGAATTGCCTTGCAGGCGGTAGAGATCATGAGCGAGCAGAACCTGAAATTTGATGTGGTGGTCATCGGCGGCGGTCATGCGGGTTGCGAGGCGGCTGCGGCTGCGGCGCGGCTCGGTGCGGCGACGGCTCTTGTTACCCACCGCGCCGATACGATCGGTGTGATGTCCTGTAATCCGGCCATCGGCGGCTTGGGGAAGGGGCATCTGGTTCGCGAGATCGATGCGCTGGACGGACTCATGGGCCGTGTTGCCGACCAGGGCGGTATCCAGTTTCGTATGCTCAATCGCCGCAAGGGTCCAGCTGTGCGCGGTCCCCGGGCACAGGCCGACCGGAAGCTCTATCGCGAAGCCATGCAGCGGGAGATTGCTGCCATCGCCAATCTGACGGTGGTGGAAGGTGAGGCGCACAGGATCCGTTTTGACGGCGGAGATGAAGAGCGCAGCGTCGCCGGTATCGAGCTGAGCGACGGGCGCGGCATCTCCTGTGCGGCCATTGTTCTCACGAGCGGCACCTTTCTGCGAGGTCTGATCCATATCGGTGACAGGAAGATTCCTGCTGGCCGGTCCGGTGAGGCGCCGGCCATGGGATTGTCGGACTCGCTTGAAGAGATCGGCTTCGAGCTTGGCCGGCTGAAAACCGGGACACCAGCCCGTCTCGACGGCCGGACGATTCACTGGGACCGGCTGGAGGAGCAGCCCGGCGACGACGATCCCGTGCCTTTCTCCACGCTGACGGACAGGATCACGACGCCGCAGATCCCGTGTCACATCACCCGGACCACGCCGGAAACCCATCGTATCATCCGGGAGAACCTCTCCCGGTCGGCAATGTACTCCGGCGATATCAAGGGCCGTGGCCCGCGCTATTGCCCGTCGATCGAAGACAAGATCGTCCGGTTCGGGGACCGGGACGGTCATCAGATTTTCCTTGAGCCGGAGGGTCTGGACGATCACACGGTCTATCCCAACGGCATATCAACCTCGCTGCCCGAGGATGCGCAGATCGCCTTTCTGAAGACCATTCCCGGTCTGGAGGATGTGGTTGTTCTGCAGCCGGGCTATGCGATCGAATATGACCATGTGGATCCGCGCGAGTTGCGGCAGACTCTTGAGGCACGGCGTTGTGCGGGTCTTTATCTCGCAGGGCAGATCAACGGAACGACCGGCTACGAGGAAGCCGGGGCGCAGGGTCTGGTGGCAGGTCTCAATGCGGCCTTGCAGGTCGCGGGAAAGCCGGCTTTCGTAGTGGATCGTTCCCAGGGCTATATCGGAGTGATGATCGACGACCTGGTTACCCGGGGCATCACCGAGCCCTACAGGATGTTTACCTCCCGGGCGGAGTACCGTTTGTCTCTGCGCGCCGACAATGCTGATCAGCGGCTGACGCCGTTGGGTATGGATCTGGGGTGCGTATCTCCAGCCCGGCGCAGGTCCTTTGAGGCCAAGCTGGCGCGCATCGCCCATACGCGGGAATTGCTGGAGCGCCTGTCCGTAACGCCTTCCGAAGCACAGAAGAGGGGACTGCCGGTCAATCAGGACGGTATTCGCCGGTCGGCTTTCGATCTGCTCTCCTATCCGAATGTGACCTTCGACGCGCTGACAATGGTCTGGCCGGAGCTCAAGGAGATTGATCCGGCGATCGCCGAGCAGGTGGCGACCGATGCGCTTTACGCGGTCTATCTCGATCGGCAGAAGGCGGATATCGATGCCCTCAAGCGCGATGAAGCCCTGCAGATCCCGGATGGTTTCGATTACGAAGCAATTTCCAGCCTGTCCAATGAAGTGCGTCAGAAGCTGCTGGATGTCCGTCCGGCTACCCTTGGCCAGGCCTCGCGCATGGACGGGATGACGCCGGCCGCGCTGACCCTGATCCTGTCGTATCTGAAACGGAACGGTCAGCGGGGAGCTGCGTGATGACCCGGTCCGCGGTGTTGAATGCCTCTGGAAAGGTTGTGCATAAATATGGGGATGTTTCACGTGAAACGTTGGAACGTCTGCAGGTCTATGTGGATCTGGTTCTCAAGTGGCAACCCGCACAAAACCTGATTTCTCCATCGACGATCCCGGATATCTGGACCCGCCATGTGGTCGACAGTCTGCAGACCCAGTGGAGTTATCCAGAAGCCAGGGTCTGGGTGGATGTGGGCAGCGGCGCCGGCTTTCCGGGCGTGGTCACGGCGATCCTGCTGGCGGACGATCCAGAGGCCCATGTCCACATGATCGAGAGCAATCAGCGCAAGGCGGCCTTTCTGAGAACTGCCCTGCGAGAGACGGGGTCCAGGGGGACCGTGCATCCGGGCCGGATCGAATCGGTTGCGAAAGACTGGTCGCTGGGCAGGGTCGATGCGGTTTCGGCACGCGCGCTGGCGGCGCTGGATCCGCTTTTTCAACTTTGCGAACCGTTTACCCGGCAGGGTGCAAAGGCTGTTTTCCACAAAGGTCAGGATTTTAAGAGAGAAGTTAACGAAGCCTCTGCCCGTTGGGACTTCGATCTGGTAGAAAAGGTAAGTCTTGTCGATCCAATGAGCCGGATGCTTCTTTTTTCCAATATATCAGCCCGGCCTGAGTAGCCCAGGAAGGTGTGGTGGCAATGAACATGCTTCCCGAAACACCGCGCGTTCTCGCGCTTGCGAACCAGAAGGGCGGCGTGGGTAAAACCACGACGGCCATCAACCTCGGGACGGCGCTCGCCGCCATCGGGGAAAAGGTTCTGGTGATCGATCTCGATCCCCAGGGCAACGCGTCGACCGGGCTCGGTATCGAGCGGCGGGATCGTGGTCTGTCGACCTATGAGGTGCTGAGCGGCGACTGCTCGCTTGCGGAAGCCGTACGTGAAACCACCGTACAACGGCTTTGGGTTGCGCCGTCGACCATGGATCTTCTGGGGCTGGAACTTGAGATCGCGTCGACCAGCGACCGGGCCTTCCGGTTGCGGGCTGCGATCGAGTCGCTGACCAAGTCACGGCTGTTTCAGGAAATCGGCTTCAGCTATGTTCTCATCGATTGTCCGCCGTCCCTTAACCTCCTGACGATCAACGCCCTGTCCGCGTCGCATTCGATCCTGGTGCCGCTGCAGTGCGAATTCTTCG
Organism: Labrenzia sp. 011; assembly: GCF_003075075.1. Taxonomy (GTDB): domain Bacteria; phylum Pseudomonadota; class Alphaproteobacteria; order Rhizobiales; family Stappiaceae; genus Roseibium. The sequence goes on from NZ_QCYM01000006.1 coordinate 98,257, forward strand.
CGCTGGAAGGTCTCAGCCAGTTGCTCAGCACGGTGGAGCAGGTGAAGAACGCCCTCAATCCGGAGCTGAGCATTCATGGCATTGTCCTGACCATGTATGACAGCCGCAACAATCTTTCCAGCCAGGTGGTTGCCGATGTGCGCGAGACCATGGGCGATGCGGTTTACGATACAATCATCCCTCGGAACGTCCGCATTTCGGAAGCACCGTCCTACGGCAAACCGGCCCTGCTTTATGATCTGAAATGCGCAGGCAGCCAGGCCTATCTGCGCCTTGCCTCCGAGATCATTCAGCGTGAACGGGAGTTGCGGCGGGTTGCTGCCTGAGCCGGTTCGAATCGGAACCGAATTGTCGGAAAAGGTGCGTGACGGCTTCCTGGGAGGCTGTGACGTTATAAGATATTGATATATAAGAAGAAAAAAGGTGCGGTATGGCGGAAAAAGAGGTCAAGAACAAGCGTTTGGGCCGTGGACTTGCGGCCCTGATCGGAGATTCTGCTCCGGAAGCCGCGCCGCCGCCGGAAAAATTCATTCGTGATACGCGCAAGGTGCCGATCGAGCATATCGAACCGAATCCGCGTAACCCACGCAAGACCTTTACCGAGAAGGATCTTGCGGACCTTGCCGAATCCCTGAAGGCAAAGGGCATTGTCCAGCCGATCCTCGTGCGGCCGGCGGCAGGCAAGGCCGATCGCTTCGAGATTATCGCCGGGGAACGCCGCTGGCGGGCGGCGCAGCGTGCGGGCCTGCATGAGGCGCCGATCATCATCCGGGACGTCACCGACCAGGAAGCGCTTGAGCTTGCCATCATTGAAAACGTTCAGCGCGCCGACCTGAATCCGATCGAGGAAGCGATGGGCTACGAGCAGCTCACAGCCGATTTCAGCTACAGCCAGGGTGAGCTGGCAAAGGTGATCGGCAAGAGCCGCAGCCATGTCGCCAACACGATGCGTCTGCTCAAGCTTCCGAATTCGGTGAAGGACTATCTGGCCGAAGGACTTCTGACCGCCGGGCATGCGCGGGCCCTGATCACCGTGGAAGACCCCGCGGCGCTGGCCGAGCTGATCGTCGAGAAGGGCCTGACGGTTCGCGACGCGGAAAAGATCTCCCAGGATCCGGATGCGCTTTCCAGGATGAAGGGCGAAAAAACTCCCGGCGAGAAGCCGCAAAAGGATGCCGATACCAAGGCGCTGGAAAAACGCCTCAGCGACACGCTGGGTCTCAAGGTGAGTGTGGGTCACAAGCCGGGCAAGGAAACCGGCGACCTCAAAATCAAGTACACCTCTCTCGAACAGCTCGATGAGCTGTGCCGCAAACTCGGCGTCGAAACCCGTTAGGGACCAGACGCGCAAGGGTCTGCCATCGACCGCTTTTCCTGCATGTTTCTCAGGTGGGTCGGGGCAGGGTTTTGTTTCTTGCCGCCGAGCTGAATTGCGACCGGAAACAGGGGTATCGGCCCGTCATCGTGTCGGGAAAACGATACCGCTGAGAGAGAGACCGGGTGAAGTCGCGACAGCACGATGGCTCGGGGTCAGCGCCGGAGCCGGTCCGCGTGTGCCGTTATCGCCGCTGGTTGCGGGCCCTTGCAGCCCGCCCCAGCGTCAGCAGGGCTTCGGACAGCACAGGGACGCCGAGAGGATCGTTCAGGCGCGAGATCCTTGTGGCTTCTCCCAGGATACCCATCGCGCGCTCCAGATCCTTCAGGGACCAGATTCTGAGCTGCTGCGCGAAACCTGCCTTGCGCGTGAAGAAGACCGGCGGGCGCTGCGAATCGATGACCTGCTGGGCATTTTTGCCCTGGTCGATATCGATTCGCATCCGGTGCAATTGCTGAAAATGTTTCAGCGCCTGATTGGCGATCACCGAAGCCTTGGAACCGGCCTCGGCCAGACGTTCAAGCCCGTGATCGAGCAGGCCGAGGTTGCCCGAGGCGGCGGCATCGATGAGTTCGGATGTTTCAAAGGCCGAGGCGTCGCCGATAATGGCTTCGATATCCTCGCTCTCGATGCGGCCCTTGCCGAGGGTATAGAGGCAGAGTTTCTTGAGCTCACCGCGGCTGGCCATACGGTCGCCGCCCAGCAGGCTGTGCAGTGCCGATCGCGCCTCGCGGGTAATCGTCAGACCGGCTTCCCGTGTCTCCTCGTCGATCAACTGGTCGATGCCACGATCGTTGTCCGCATAGCAGGGCAGTGCGATGGCCCGCTTGTGCGTTTCGATGAGTTTCCGCAGGCCGACACCCTTCTTGATGTCGCCGGCCTCCAGAACGACGAGGGTCTGCCAGTCCTCGAGCTTGAGAACCGGGTCCACGGCCGGATTGAGGTTTTTCCCGCTGGCGTCCTTCACCCAGACGATCCGCCGTCCGCCGAAAAGCGGCACTGTCAGGACTTCGTCGATCAGTCGATTCGGATCCGAGCTGATGTCCGATGCGTCGATCTTGATGAGGTTGAAGGGGTCGTCATCGCCTTCGGTAGCCTTTTTCACCAGCCGGGCCGCGCGTTCGGAGACAAGCCCCGTGTCGGGACCGAAAATCAGCACGACACCGCCACTTGCGGGCGGATTGGCAAGGTATCGGTCGATTTCCCCGGCTTTCAGGACGGTCAAGACCGGTGGGCTCCTCAGTTGGCTGGTTTTCTCGACATCTCCGTGACCGGATGATCGCGGAGGATTGTTCGGCACTTCCAAACAGGCCGGTTCACGGGGCCCGGGTCGGCGTCCAACCTAGGACCGGCTGGCGAAATAGCCGGCGATCCGGGCCGCGATATCATCGGCAACCGCCTTTGCGACCCGTTCCTGCGCATTCCGATAGGCCCGCTGGTTGGCGAAACGCTGATCGGAAAAATCATAGGATGCGGATTTGAAGGCGCGGCCCGTCATGAGCGTTTCGTCGGAGTTGATATCGCTGAGAACAAAGGTCGTGTTCATCGTGGTGGTGTAGGCGGAGGGAACATCCGCGAACTGTTCGACACCGACTTCCGAATTTCCCACATCCATCAGGATCTTCAGGCGGTATCTCTTGGCCGGCGATCCCGCGCCGCGTTCAAACCGGTAGGTGAGTTCGTTGTAGAGGACGCGGGAGGCGTCCTCGTTGGCGAACTTGCTGTCGATGGAATCGAGATCGATCGCCGCCATCTCCGTGGTGACAGGCGAGGAGGTGGTGCCGAACTCACCCGTGCCGGAGCCGTAAAGGGGGCGTACCTGGCATGCACTCAAGGTCATGGCCAGTCCGAAGGCGGCGCAAAGGGCAACGCGGCGGAGCAGGTTGCTGCTCTCGAAGATGTTGTCAGACAACGACATTCACGATCCTTTGCGGTACCACGATGAGCTTCTTCGGCGAATTTCCGGCCAGTGCCTTCTGGACGATATCAAGCGCCAAGGTAGCCGCTTCGACCTCCTCTTTGGAAGCCTCTTTTGCAATGGTCAGTTCGCCGCGCCGCTTTCCGTTGATCTGGATCGGGTAGGTGACCGAATCCTCGACAAGAAGCGCCTCGTCCGCTTCCGGCCAGCCGGCTTCCGATATCAGGTTGTCGTGACCGAGGGCCGACCAGCATTCCTCCGCCAGATGCGGCATCATCGGTGCCATCATATGGACCAGAAAATCGGCTGCCTCACGGACCGCATATTCCATCGCGGTTTCGTCAATGCCGTCATGGAGAGCCTTGCCGATCGTGTTGACAAACTCGTAGAGCCTTGCCACCGCACGGTTGAACCCGAGGGACTCGAGATCGCCGGAAACCGCGGCCAGGGTCTTGTGGCTGGCGCGGCGCAGTTCCAGCGCCTTGCCGGCAACTTCAGGGGCCTTGCCACCGCGCGGTTCACTCTTTTCCGCTATGTCGCCGATCAGGCGCCAGACACGCTGCACGAAGCGCCAGGCACCCTGAACGCCGTCTTCCGTCCAGATGACATCGCGTTCCGGGGGACTGTCGGACAGCATGAACCAGCGGGCCGTATCGGCGCCGTAGGTGTCGATGATGTCGGTCGGGTCGACGGTGTTCTTTTTCGACTTCGACATCTTTTCGATCGAGCCGATGGCGACTTCATCGCCGCTTTCCAGCAGAACGGCCCGCCGTCCGCCGTCGGTATCCTCGATACGGATTTCGGCGGGGGAGACCCAGCGGCTGTTGGCGCCTTCTCCGAGACGATAGGTCTCGTGCGTGACCATGCCCTGGGTGAAAAGTCCCTTGAAAGGTTCCTTCAGGTCGAGCGCGCCGACCTTCTGCATCGCCCGGGTGAAAAAGCGGGAATAGAGCAGGTGCAGGATCGCGTGCTCGATGCCGCCGATATACTGGTCGACCGGCAGCCAGCCGTTGGCGGCCTCCGGGTCAGTCGGCTGGTCGCAGTCCGGGGCGGTGAAGCGGGCGAAATACCAGGAGGAATCCACGAAGGTATCCATGGTGTCGGTTTCGCGCTTCGCCGGCTTGCCGCATTTCGGGCAGGTGGTCTCTCGCCAGGTCGGATGGCGGTCGAGCGGATTGCCGGGCTTGTCGAAATTGATGTCTTCCGGCAGTTCGACCGGCAGGTTCTCGTCCTTTTCCGGAACAACCCCGCAATCGTCGCAGTGGATGATCGGGATCGGGCAGCCCCAGTAGCGCTGGCGCGAGATGCCCCAATCGCGCAGGCGGTAGTTCACCTGGCGTGCGGCCTGCGGGGCACCGTCCACCGTGACGGCCTCCAGCCTGGCGGCAATGGCTTCCTTGGCCTCGGGAATGGGCAGACCGTCCATGAAATCCGAATTGAAGATGGTGCCTTCATCGGTAAAGGCGTCGTCGCCGATCTCGAAAGTTGCCGGATCGGCCCCGTTCGGCAGGATGACCGGTTTGACCGGAAGGCCGTATTTGCGGGCAAAATCGAGGTCGCGCTGATCATGGGCCGGACAGGCGAAGATCGCACCGGTGCCGTAGTCCATCAGGATGAAGTTGGCGACATAGACCGGCAGCTCGATGGAGCTGTCGAGGGGATGCTTGACGCGAAGCCCGGTATCGATACCCTTTTTCTCTGCCTTTTCAATAGCTTCTTCGGAGGTTCCGACCCGGCGGCATTCCTCGATGAAGGCCTTGAGCTCCGGATTGTCCTCCGCGAGGCTCACCGAGATGGGGTGATCGGGGGAAAGACCCATGAAAGATGCGCCGAACAGGGTGTCCGGGCGCGTTGTGAAGATCTCGAGGGTCTTGTCGCCGGTCGGCGCCGGACGGGTGAACTCGAAGCGGATGCGCAGGCCTTCGGAGCGGCCGATCCAGTTCTTCTGCATCAGGCGGACCTTGTCCGGCCAGCGGTCCAGAGAGTCGATGGCTTCCAGAAGCTCTTCCGAATAATCGGAAATGCGGAAGAACCACTGGGTCAGTTCACGCTGCTCGACAAGCGCGCCGGAACGCCATCCGCGCCCGTCGATCACCTGTTCGTTGGCGAGCACGGTCATGTCGACCGGGTCCCAGTTAACCTTGGCGTTCTTGCGGTAGACGAGCCCGGCTTCGAGAAATTTCAGGAAGAGCCGCTGCTGCTGGGTGTAATATCCGACATCGCAGGTCGCGAATTCCCGGCTCCAGTCGAGGGACAGACCCATGATCTTGAGCTGGTCGCGCATGGCGGCGATGTTTTCGTAAGTCCAGTCCTTCGGGTGGACCTTGTTCTGCATCGCGGCGTTTTCCGCCGGCATGCCGAAGGCATCCCAGCCCATCGGATGAAGAACGTTGAATCCCCTGGCGCGCTTGTAGCGGGCGACGACGTCGCCCATGGCATAGTTGCGCACATGGCCCATGTGAATACGGCCGGACGGATAGGGGAACATTTCCAGGACGTAATATTTTTCGCGCGGATCGTCATTGTGGGTGACGAAAACGTCCTTGTCGTTCCAGATCTTCTGCCAGCGCGCTTCCACTTCGCGCGCGTTATACCGTTCCGTTGCCATCAAATGCGCCGTCTGTTCCTGCCGCCTGAACCGGCGGAATTCCTGAATGATTGACTGCCGGACTGTCACCAGAAATCGGGCCCGGGGTCAACATGTGAGAGGAGATTGATCTCGCTGTTGCCTGTTTATGTCGCAATGCCGCATTCGTAAAGCTACCGGATGGCCGGTCGGGCGGAAGAAATGCGCGGCCGGTTCGCGAATGCATCCCAGATATTCTTCATTCGCAGCCCGTCCGGGTGGGTCCTGCTGAAAAGAACATAAAGCGGAAAGACGCGGATCGGTTCGGACATGGCGATGGATGCCGCCGCGTCCTCCAGGATGGAGCGGCTGTGGCGCTGGCCGACACGGTCTATCTCGATATAAACGTCCGCCCGGCCGTGGGCGAGCATGTTCCATGCCCGCGCTTCCTCCGGGACCGCCTGAAAGACTACTCCGGTCTTTTCCAGCGGTGCCTGGTACCAGTATCCGGGAATGCCGACGACGGTCAGTCCTCGGGCCTTGATATCCTCGAAGCTCATGGCCTCCAGACCGTCCGGAAACCGGTCCCGGCGGTAGAAATAGACGTATCGGGCCAAGTCTATGGGCGTTTCCGGATAGAGGAAATCCTCCGCTCTTTCCTCTTCGAAGATCCAGGAAAAAGTCGCCGGCATGCTGCCGTGGCGGGTCATCTCGAAAGACCGGAGCCAGGGAAAGAACTCGAAGCGCACGTCATGTCCGGCTGCCTGGAAAGTCTCGCGAACCTTCTGCGCGTGCTGTCCGAAGCCGGGAGCCCCGGGGGACGTGAAGGGCGGCCAGTCACCGATCGCGAAGGTGAAGGTCTCCGACTTCGCAGCGACGCCCTGCAAAGCGAGCGCGAGGACAACGGCAAATGCGCGCAGTCCGAATGCGGTCATTCGGGATGCAGGGAGTTGTAGTGGTTCATGCGGTGGATCGTGGGCAAAACAAATGAACAAATGCGTAATATCAACGGCAGTTCCGGGGGGCTTTCCGGCAGGGAGACGGGGCGTCGAAGAAGGGTTTGAAGAGAATTTCATGAATCTGCTAAGAGGGACAGGGCCGGTTCCGGCCTCTCGTCCCGTCGCCGGCAAGGGGACCTGGATCACAATCGCCGTCCAACTGGAGCATTTCATGGTGTCCGCAACCGATCGTCTGGAAGAGATAAAGGCCGATATCCGCAATGCCGAGACTGCCTGCGGCCGAGGGGAAGGGGCGGTCACCCTGATCGCGGTTTCGAAGACCTTTGACGCGGAGGCGATCCTTCCGGTTCTTGAGGCCGGCCAGCGGGTGTTCGGTGAAAACCGGGTCCAGGAGGCGATGGGCAAATGGCCGGGGCTGCGCGCAGAGTATGACGGGGTCGAGCTGCACCTCATCGGCCCTCTGCAATCGAACAAGGCAAAGGAGGCGGTTGCGACCTTCGATGTGATTCACACGATCGATCGGCCGAAAATCGCCAGGGCGCTGAAAGCGGAAATGGACAGACAGGGACGGCAGCTTCCGTGTTTCATCCAGGTCAATACGGGCGAGGAGCCGCAAAAGGCGGGCATTGCGCCGAAGGAGGTCGATGCCTTCGTGAAGGACTGCCGGGACGAAATCGGTCTGGATATCGTCGGTCTGATGTGCATTCCGCCGGTGGACGAGGCTCCGGGTGAACATTTCGCGCTTCTGGAAAAGATCGCCGGCCGCAACGGACTGAGCCAGCTCTCCATGGGCATGTCGTCCGACTACAGGGTGGCCATCGGCTTCGGCGCCACCTGCGTGCGGGTTGGCTCGGCGATCTTCGGTTCACGCTGAGAGTCCTGCCGGTGTAAGGACAGACGCTCAGGCGCAGTCCAAAATCCGCCTGAAATCGTCAAAAATGACATTAATTTGACCAACCGATGGCTGAGCAGGATTGTCAGTCACAACAATGCCGCGAGTTTTCCCCGGAGCGGCCTTTTGGCCGTCGGGATCCCGAAGCACTGTCAGCCCGTTCCGGTTCAGCGGGTCGCAGGGGCTCGCCGGACGGACGGAACAACGGGCGCCGATCAACGCTCAATAGCGCGGAAAAGCCCGGGAAACCAAACCCTTGGAGGTTAAATCATGTCCAAACGTCTTACAGCTGCTCTTCTTGTCGGTGCGTTCACGGTGTCCACCGCGGCGCTCGCCCAGGGCATGTCGTTTGATGCTGTCGACAGCAATCAGGACGGGTTCGTCACCTTCGAAGAAATCTCGGCTGCCGTGCCGAGCCTGTCCGAAGATGTCTTCAACGCCGCCGACATGAACCAGGACAGCCTCCTGGACCCGGACGAATTCGAAGCCGTCCAGCCGTAATTTCTGTTTCGGGCAATCACCTCCTCTGCTGTGCGCACAGCCGGATTGCCTGACCGGGACCACCGCCGGACACACTGTCCGGCGGTGGTCTTCCGGTGCGGTCAGTCGAGCCAGAAATCGGGGGTCAGGAGCAGAAACGCCGCGATGATCTCAAGCCGTCCGATGATCATTTCCACGGCCAGGAACCATTTGGCCACGTCCGGCAGTGACTGAAAGGTTCCGGAGGGACCGATGATGTTGCCGACGCCGGGACCGACATTCGCCAGTGCGGTGATCGAGGCGCTCAGGGCGGTCTCCAGATCGAGTTCCAGCATCATGTAGATGACGGAAAATGCCGCGAATGTGCCTGTGTAGAGCACCGCGAAGACCAGAATTCCCTCAAGAACATTGCCGGACACGGCATGACCCTGATACCGCGGTTCGGCGACCCGGTGCGGGCGGACGAACCTGCGCAGGAGCGAGCGGATGTAGCTGAGGAGGATCGCCACGCGGAACATCTTGAAACCGCCGGCCGTGGAGCCGCTGCAGCCGCCGAAGAAGGTCAGCACGAAAAAGATCGCGATCACCGCCGGCCCGAACTGCAGGTAATCGTTGGCCGCATAGCCGGTGGTGGTGATGACGGACACGACATTGAAAACCGCCAGGGTGAACATGTGGAGCGGTGTGTCATGGACGATGAAGCGTTCGAAGTAAAAGACCCCCAGAGATGCGGCGGTCACGAAGAAAAACAGAAAGCCGATCTGGGCGTCCCGGTCGAACTGCCGGCGTTCCAGGCTTCTGATCAGATACAGGAACGGTACGCTCGACAGCAGCATGAACACGGTCGCGACCCAGTAGACGGCGATGCCGGGAAACTGGCCGAAGGACTGATCCGAGGTGGAAAAGCCGCCGGTGGACACCGTGGTCATGGCATGGATGACGGCATTGAAGAAACTCATTCCGCAGAGCCGGTAGAGCAGCAGGCAGCTGAATGTCAGGGTGCCGTAAAGCAGTAGCAGCCGATAGACGAATGGCGCGATCTGGCCGTAGGGCTTGCTGGTCTTTTCAGAGGATTCCAGCGCAAACAGCTGGCTTCCGCCCACCCTCAGGCCCGGCAGCAGCCAGATTCCGAGGGCGATGACGCCAATTCCCCCGATCCATTGCAACAGGCCGCGCCACAGCAGGATGCCCGGCGGAAAACGGTCGAGGCCGGTCAGAACCGTGGAACCGGTCGTCGTCAGTCCGGAGACCGTTTCGAAAAAGGCATCCGTAAAGCTGATGCCCAGGCCGCTGAAATAGAAGGGGACGGCTCCGGCGAGGGAAAAAGCAAACCAGGCGGCGTTCACGAACAGGATCGCTTCGCGAAAATGAATCGGTGGACGTTCTCCGCGAAAGGCCATTGTCGTCAGAACACCGGCGGTTCCCAGCACGAGGCCGGAGACGAGAAAGACCCGCCAATCGGGATTGGCCGCGAATGCGTCGGCAACCGCGGGAAGGATCATCAACAGGGAAATCAGGATGAGCAAACGGCCGATCGGCAGGGCAATGGCTCGAAAATTCATTTACCGAGCATCCGGGATGGACGGCTGTCTGCAGGGCAGTCGTGCGGTTTCAGATGGGGTTTTATCTGCTTGTGCATCGCAAAATGCAAGGTTCCGGATAGCGTTGAGGGTGCAGACAGTCCCGCTTGCACGTTCTTTGAGGCGTATTGACCCAGAAATCGGCTTTTGCAAGAGTGGCTGCCGGAATCTTTCGTGACTGAAGCGAAAGGCTTTTTGGGAGGAATAATAATATGAAAGCATTTTCCTGGGCGCTTGGCGCCGCAGTGGCCCTCGGCCTGTCAGCCGGGTCGGCACAGGCCGCCGACACGACCCTGCGCATTTCGCTGCAATTGCCGCTGACGAGCCACCTGGGTCAGAACCTTCAGCTCTTCAAGGAAGAGGTGGAAAAGACCTCGAATGGCGATATCGCCGTTGAAATCTACGATTCCGCGCAGCTCTTCAAGGACAAGGAAGTCCCGGCGGCCGTCGGCTCCGGGACCATCGAGATGGGTGTTGCTTCGCTGACGCGCTATGTCGGCGACGTGGCCGCGGTTGATATCTTCTACCAGCCGTTCCTCTTCGATACGGAAGAAAAGGTACGTGCGGCCGTGGCGCCGGGCTCGCCGGTACGCGGACCGCTCGATGAGGCGATCGCGGAAACCGGCTCCACTGTGTTGTGGTGGCAGGCCTATGGCGGGGCGATCATGATTTCCAACGGCGGCCCGGTCAAGACGCCGGCCGACATGAAGGGCAAGAAGGTCCGTGTCTTCGGCAAGACGCTTGGCGATTTCGTTACGGTTGCCGAGGGTGCACCGACGCTGATTTCCGGTTCCGAACAATATCTGGCCTATCAGCGTGGTACGGTGGATATCGGCATGACGGGCGTTTCCGGTGTGAAATCCCGCAAGCTGTGGGAGGTGATGGACACGATCACCGTGACCAACAACGCCGATATCGAGTTCATCGTCGTGGTGAACACGGACTTCTGGAACGGACTGCCGGAAGAGCACAGGGAAATCATCCACGCCGCGGCGCTGAAAGCCGAGGCGGATGTGCGGGACCGGATGTCCAAGATCGAGGCCGCAGCCTATGCGGAAGCCGAGAAGAACGGCATGACCATCTACACCCCGTCAGAGGATGAGATGAAAGCCTGGAAAGAAGTCAGCCAGCCGGTTTACGATGCCTATATCGAAAAATCCGGCCCCCTCGGCAAGAAGGTGATGGACGCGGCTCAGAAACTCTGACGCGAACTCGACATCTTTGGGCGGCGACCGGATGTTTCCCGGCCGCCGCCGGTATCCTTTCTTTCTGAACCCTCCGGTGGCCGCAGGTCCCGGTGCCGGGAAATGTCATGAAACCCTTTTCTCATCTGTTGAAGGCGCTGGCCTGGATCGCGGCGCTGCTGTTTTTCGCTGCCGGTGCCATGCTGACCTATGAGGTCACGGCGCGGTACCTGTTCGTGGCCCCGACCATCTGGGCTGCGGAACTGTCCCAGCTCTGCCTGATCTGGGGAACCATGATCGCCATGCCCTGGCTGCTTCAGGCCAACCATCACATTGCCGTTGATGTCATGACCGACAGGATGGGTCCGCGCGCGCGCACTGTCTGCCGGGTGCTGTCGATGGCCGCCATTGCGCTGCTGAGCGCCATGGTTGCCTGGAAGGGTGGCGACATCTTCCTTGAGTCCTTCGAACGCGGACGCACCACCGGTTCCATGCTGGACATGCCGACCTGGGTCTCTGAACTGGCGATCCCGTTCGGATTTTCGCTGCTGTTCGTGCAGGCGCTGATCGAACTGGCGCGCACACCCGCTTCATATGGCGACCTGAAAGACAACCGGGACGGCGGGGCTTCGGCATGACGGTCGTGCTCATTCTCGTTGCGCTGTTCGCGCTGCTGCTGATCCGGGTGCCGGTGGCCTTTGCGCTGGCCGGACTTGGTCTGGCCCTGCTGATGCTGGGCGGGTTTTCACCGCTGATGGCGCCCCAGGCGATCCTGTCGACTCTCGACGGCTTCATCCTGCTGGCCGTGCCGCTGTTCCTGCTGATGTCGAACATTCTGCTGAAGGGAGGGGTCGGCCGGGACCTGTTCGCGGCGGTTCACGCCTGGGTCGGTCATTGGCCCGGCGGCCTTGCGATTGCCACCATCATCTCCTGCGGTATCTTCGCGGCGATTTCCGGGTCTTCCGTCGCCACGGCGGCGACCATCGGCACCGTTGCGATCCCGGAAATGATCAGCCGCGGCTATGAGCGGCGGTTCGTCTATGGGCTGCTCGCCGCCGGCGGCACCCTTGGCATTCTGATCCCGCCCTCCATTCCGATGATCGTTTATGCCTTCGTTACCGAACAGTCGGTGCTGGATCTGTTTCTGGCCGGTATCGGGCCGGGAATCCTGCTGGTGGTGCTGTTCATTGCCTTTTCCATGATCTATGCGCGCTGGTTTGGCGGGTTCACGCCGGAACCGGCGACGGAATGGCCCGAACGGTTCCGGGCGACGCTGCGGGCCCTGCCGGCGGTCGTGCTGGCCGCCTATGTCATCGGGGTGATCTATACCGGTGCGGCAACGCCGACAGAGGCGGCCGCGCTGGGCCTTGCCGGTGCACTGGTGATCACGCTGGCGATGCGCCGGCTGAACTGGACCGGCTTTCGCGAGGCGATTTTCGAGAGCATGGCGACGACCGTCGCCATCCTTCTGATCGTCGCCGGCGCCAAGGTGTTCGGCAAGGCGATCACGCTCTACCGGATTCCGCAGGAGATTTCGGTCTTCATCGGCCAGAACATCGACACGCAACTTGGCTTCATCCTGGTGGTTTCGGTGGTGCTTCTGATCATGGGACTGGTCTTCGAGGCGCTGTCGATGGTCCTGATCATGACACCGGTGCTGTTGCCGGCGGCGATGCTGCTCGGGTTCGACCCGATCTGGTTCGGTGTTTTCATGGTGGTGATGGTGGAATGCGCGCTGATCACGCCGCCGGTCGGACTCAATCTCTATGTCATCCAGTCGGTTGCCAAGGCCAGTCTGACGGATGTGTCGCGCGGCGTGCTGCCGTTCCTGCTCCTGATGCTGTTTTCGGCGGCCATTCTCTACGTATGGACCGACCTGGCGCTGTATATCCCGTTCAAACTCTGAGGTCTCACGATCATGCCGTCTCCGGCCGAAATGCTCCGCGCCCTGCTGGCGCAAGACACGCTTCATGTCATGCCGTGCTGCTATGACGCGCTGTCGGCAAAGCTGATCGAACAGGCGGGTTTCGATCTGACCTTCATGTCCGGTTTTGCCGCTTCGGCATCGCGCATCGGTCAGCCGGATCTCGGTCTGATGTCCTACGGGGAGGTGCTCGACCAGGCGCGCAATATCACCGATGCGGTGCGGATCCCGCTTCTGGCCGATGGGGATACGGGGTACGGAAATGCCATGAATGTGCGCCGGACAGTCACCGGACTGGCCAAGGCCGGGGCGGCGGCGGTGATGATCGAGGATCAGCTCGCTCCAAAGCGGTGCGGTCATACGCCCGGCAAGGCGGTGGTGGCGCGCGAAGAGGCCTTCGACCGGATCCGTGCGGCGCAGGACGCCAGGGAAGCGGGCGCCGACATCCTGATCCTGGCGCGTACCGATGCGCGTCATGACCACGGGCTGGGCGAAGCGATCGCGCGGGCCGCAAAGTTCAAGGAACTCGGCGCCGATATCCTGTTCGTCGAAGCGCCGAAGACCGTTGCCGAGATGACGGAAATCTGTCGTGAGCTGCCCGGTCCGAAGATGGCGAATATCGTCGAAGGTGGCGAGACACCGGACCTGTCGCACCGGGAGCTTCGGGAGATCGGTTATGCAATCGCCGCCTATCCCTTGACCCTGATGGCCAGTGCCATGAAGGCGATGACCGCGACGCTGGAGAAACTGAAAACGGATCAGGACCGCACGCCCGATCTGATGGATTTCAAGGAGCTTCGGCAGAGGATCGGTTTTGACGATTACTACCGGATCTCGGCGGCCTATGAGTCGTCGCGGCGGGATGCGGAATAATTCAGGTGATCCCGGCAGGGCTGTGAGAGGCAGGGCTGCTGCGTGACAGCGGGCCGCTTTCCTTGACTCTCCCTGTGCTTTCAGGCATAGACCCTCGAACTCCATATGAGTGAGCAACAATTCGATCCGCCGACCGGGACCCGTACAGGTCTAAAGAGTTCCCGGAGGTCACCACCCGACAGCGCGATGCGCCCTCGGGTGCGAAACTGCTTTGTGCAGTTCGATCCGGCTGGAAATGAGGGACGGCGGCCCATATGGTTCGGGAGATTTCCCGAAACCGACGATGTTCAAGGACCCTTTGATGTTTGAAAGCCTGTCCGATCGATTAAGCGGTATTTTCGACAAGCTCACCGGCCGCGGGGCGCTGTCGGAAAATGACGTCAACGAAGCGCTGCGCGAAATCCGCCGCGCGCTGATCGAGGCCGATGTTGCCCTGCCGATCGTGCGGTCCTTCACCGACAAGGTCCGCAACCGGGCCGTGGGCGCGGAAGTCGTCAAGTCCGTGACGCCGGGCCAGATGGTCGTGAAGATCGTTCACGATCAGCTTGTCGAAATGCTCGGCGAAGAGGCCCAGCCGATTGATCTGAACGCGCCGGCGCCGGTTGCGATCATGATGGTCGGCCTGCAGGGGTCCGGTAAAACGACGACCACGGCGAAACTGGCCAGACGTCTCACCCAGCGGGACAAGCGCAAGGTGCTGATGGCCTCGCTGGACACCCGTCGCCCGGCTGCCCAGGAACAGCTGAAGGTGCTGGGCGAACAGAACGGCATCGACACACTGCCGATCATCGAGGGCCAGGGACCAGTCGAAATTGCCAGGCGGTCGATGTCTGCCGCCAAGCTCGGCGGTTACGACGTGGTGATGCTGGATACCGCCGGCCGCATCCATATCGACGAGCCGCTGATGATGGAGATGGCCGACGTCAAGGCCGCCGCCCAGCCGCATGAGATCCTGCTGGTCGCCGACTCCCTGACCGGTCAGGATGCGGTCAATCTGGCCAAGAGTTTCGACGAACGGGTGGGCATCACCGGTATCGCACTGACCCGTATGGACGGTGACGGCCGCGGGGGCGCGGCGCTGTCCATGCAGGCGGTCACGGGCAAGCCGGTCAAGCTGATCGGGACGGGCGAAAAGTCCGATGCGCTGGAAGATTTCCATCCCAAGCGGATCGCCGACCGCATTCTGGGCATGGGCGATATCGTTTCGCTGGTTGAGAAGGCGGCTGAAGCCATCGATGCGGAACAGGCCGCGAAGATGGCGAAAAGGATGCAGAAGGGTCAGTTCGACCTGGACGATCTCGCCGAACAGCTCAAGCAGATGGAAAAACTGGGCGGCATGTCCGGGATGATGGGCATGCTTCCCGGTGTCGGCAAGATGAAGAAGCAGATCGAGGCGTCCAACATCGACGACAAGATGTTCAAGCGTCAGGTCGCGATCATCCAGTCGATGACGCCCACGGAGCGCCGCAAGCCGGATCTTCTGAAGGCAAGCCGCAAGAAGCGCATTGCCGCCGGTTCGGGTGTCCAGGTGGCCGAGGTCAACAAGCTCCTGAAGATGCATCGCCAGATGGCCGACATGATGAAGGCCATGGGCAAGAAAAAAGGCATGCTCGGCAAGCTGATGGGCGGCATGGGCGGCGGCATGCCGGATGTCGATCCGAAGGCGCTCGAGGAGATGGCCAAATCCGGCCAGCTGCCGGGTGGCATGGAGCTGCCGAAAGGCCTTCCGGGCGGTATGGGCGGCGGACTTCCCGGTGGACTGGGCGGTGCCGGTCTGCCGCCGGGCATGCCGGGTCTTCCGGGCCTCGGCGGAGCGAAACTGCCCGGGTTGCCGGGACTGGGCAAGGGCAAGAAGCGATGAGCGAAGCGGAAAGCCGGCTGGGCGAAAGCCGGGCGGTCGAAGAACTGAAAGCGCTCAGGGCGTCCATCGACAATATCGACGCGGCGCTGGTTCACATGCTGGCCGAACGGTTCAAATGCACCCAGAAAGTGGGTGTCCTGAAAGCAAACAACGACCTGCCGCCGGCTGATCCGGCGCGGGAGAAGATTCAGATCGAACGGCTGCGGCAGCTTGCCTGCGACGCCAATCTCGATCCTGATTTTGCCGAGAAATTCCTGAACTTCATCGTTCGCGAAGTGATCCGGCATCATGAAGCCATTGCCGCTGAAGCCGGCAACTGAAAAACTGGAGAAAACAACATGGCTACGAAAATTCGCCTGGCACGCGGCGGTTCCAAGAAGCGCCCGTATTACCGCATCGTGATTGCAGACATCCGCTCTCCGCGCGATGGCCGTTTCATCGAGAAGGTCGGTTCTTACGATCCGATGCTGCCGAAGGACTCCGAAGACCGCGTCAAGCTGGATGTCGAGCGCATTCAGTACTGGCTCGGCAACGGCGCCAAGCCGACCGACCGTGTTCACCGGTTCCTGGATGCCGCCGGCCTCCTGAAGCGCGAAGCGCGCAACAACCCGAAGAAAGCCGAGCCGGGTGCGAAGGCGAAAGAGCGTCTGGAAGCCAAGCGTCTGGCCGAAGAGGAAGCCGCTGCTGCCGCAGCCGCGCCCGCCGAAGAACCTGCTGCTGAGGAAGCGGCCGCTGAATAAGCACCATGATCATGGCCGCAATGGTCTGTTCACAGGAGCAACCGGTTCGCGCCCTGAGGGGCGCGGACGGTTCAGGAGCGTGCTGAGATGAGTACATCGGATGACCGCAAGGTTCTGATGGCCATGATCGGCGCGGCCCACGGCATTCGTGGCGAAGTGCGGGTCAAGCCGTTCGGCGACGATCCGCTTTCCTTCACCGACTACGGTGTGTTGACGACGAAGGATGGCAAACGTTCCTTCGAGGTTGAACATGCACGGGTGAAGAAGACGGTCGTGATCACCAGGTTCAAGGGGATCACGGATCGCAACCAGGCGGAGGAACTCAATGGTGTTGAGCTTTATATCCGCCGGGATCAGCTTCCCGAGACCGAAGATGACGAATTCTATTATTCGGATCTGAACGGTCTGGATGTGTTCGACCAGTCGGGAGACATGCTCGGCAAGATCGTTTCCGTGCAGGATTTCGGTGCCGGGGATCTGCTGGAGATTCGTCCGAAGCGGGGCGGGACCTTCTACGTTCCGTTCACGAAGGACTTCGTGCCCGACATCAGTCTGGCGGAAAAACGCGTGAATGTGGTTCTGCCGGACGATTACTTTTCCGAAGGCGAGCCGGAGCCGTCCGGGGACTGACCGGAAAAATAGCGCGTGCGCACCGGCTCAAGACCAATCTTGTCCAGATTCAGTTCTTCCTGTTCATCCTGCACGGCCTGCGTTTTCTCCGAGCGGATCAGTGCGATCAGCGCGACGATCAGCGCCACGCCGACGCCGTTGGCAACCGTATCGGGGAGCGACATTTCGTGATGAGGCAGGAGCCCCTGCACGATCTCGCCGGCAATCCCCATGCTGAAGGCCACGACGGCCGACATGCGCAGGCGGCAGCAGAACAGGGCATGGATGGCCAGGGTCAGCAGGGCGAAGAAGCCGATATGGATGACCTTGTCGTAGGGGTGGCCGACACCGGTGTTGAACACCAGCCCGACCAGCACGCCGAAGATCACCAGCACCGCCAGCGGAGCGACCCGGCTGAAGGAAATGTCCAGATACCGCCGGTCGATCCGGTCCTGCAGGACGGCGGGGAGTTTCAAGCGAAATGAGGGGAACTTGACCACGGTGGCGTATCCGGTTGACTCAGTCTTGCAAACTTGCACGGCGACCCTTAATCAGAGCTTTCTTTCCGGAAAATATCCTGTTGATGGCGCCTCCTCTTGCGGATCTGGTTAACAGGTCGCCTGAGCAGACAGCGGCTCCTTGAAGCCTTTCGGGATGCGCCGTCGCTTCTCGAACAACAGTCTTTCGGATGTCCAGGCGATTCCGATATGTCATCCAATGATGTATGGGTTTACGCCCTAGCCTGAGCCGGACTGGAATGCCGGCGTGCGATTACCGACAGGGACAGCCATGGTCTTCAACGCAACCGTTCTGACGCTCTATCCGGACATGTTTCCCGGCCCCCTGGGACAGAGTCTTTCCGGGCGGGCGCTTGAAAAGGGTCTGTGGCGGCTGGCGACCAGCCAGATCCGCGATTTCGCCACGGACAGGCACCGTTCGGTGGATGACACGCCGGCCGGCGGCGGCGCCGGGATGGTTCTCAGGGCAGATATTCTGGCAAAGGCGATCGACGCGGCCGCGCCGGCGGACGATCCGCGTCCGAAACTCCTGATGAGTCCGCGTGGGCGGCCGTTCACGCAGGCCCGTGCCCATGAGCTGGCGGACGGACCGGGTGCGGTCATTGTCTGCGGCCGGTTCGAGGGAGTGGACCAGCGCGTCATCGACGCGCGCGGCCTGGAGGAAGTCTCCATCGGCGATTACATCCTCTCCGGCGGTGAAATCGCCGCGATTACGCTGCTCGATGCGGTCGTCCGGCTGATCCCCGGGGTGATGGGCAACATGGAAAGCGCCGAAACCGAGAGCTTCGAGACGGGATTGCTGGAACATCCGCATTATACCCGCCCGGCGGACTTCGAGGGCCTGTCCATTCCGGAGGTTCTGACCTCTGGCAACCACGGCAGGATTCATGAGTGGCGCATGGCGGAAGCCGAACGCCTGACCCGCGAACGCCGTCCGGATCTCTGGGAAGCCTATATGGCGGACGAGGACGACGTGGATTGAAGAATCCGCATGACAGTGAGACGCTTTTCCTGTATACGCCCGCGGAAGCTGGGTGAAGGTATGTCTCTTTTCGTGGGGCCTGCTTTTCGACAATGGGCTCCGGACATTCCGGAAATCTCATGAAAATCCGGCGGATATGCAACATGGCCCAGAGCTGGTGAATTCGTTCCCTGACTTTCGGAGAACGCTCTGACCGCTTTGTAATTGAAAAGGGAAAAATGCCATGAACATCATCGAAGAGCTGAATGCCGAGGAAATGGCGAAAATCGAAGCGCAGCGCAAGCTGCCGGTATTTTCGCCGGGTGACACCGTTCGCGTCAACGTGAAGGTCACCGAAGGCACCCGTACCCGTACCCAGGCCTACGAAGGCGTCTGCATTGCCCGTTCCGGCGGCGGCATCAACGAAAGCTTCACGGTTCGCAAGATCTCCTACGGTGAAGGTGTGGAACGTGTGTTCCCGATCTTCTCGCCGATGCTGGAAGGCGTAGAGGTTGTCCGCCGCGGTAAGGTCCGTCGTGCGAAGCTCTACTACCTGCGCGACCGTCGCGGCAAGTCTGCCCGTATCGTTGAAAACACCAATGTGCGCTCCAAGCGCCTCAACGATGAAATGCGTGCCGAAGCTGCTGCAGCCAAGGTCGCAAAGGCCGAAGCGAAAAAGGCCGAGCAGGAAGCTGCAGAGACCGCAGCCGAATAAGCCCACCGGGCAATTCCGGTTTCGAAAGGCGGCCTCCCGGGGCCGCCTTTTTGATATGGACCGGCATGCAGGGCGCGGCCGACCGGTCAATGCCAGTTGAATTCAGCTCAACTCGCAATGCTTGACCTTGATGCACGGCTGCGTCATTCACTATCTGAATTCTATCAAATGCCGCTCTGCCGCCTCATAGGGCGGCAAGCACACAGGCCGGATGCGAACGTCATGAGACATGGCGCGGCCGAACCGGACGGAGTGAGGAGAGACCCATGGCCAAGGCACGGACGCTTTACGACAAAATCTGGGATGACCACGTGGTCGACATGCAGCCGGACGGAACCGGTCTGCTCTATATCGATCGTCACCTGGTGCATGAAGTCACCAGCCCCCAGGCCTTCGAAGGCCTGCGGATGACCGGCCGCAAGGTGCGCCAGCCGCAGAAAACCCTCGCGGTCGTCGACCACAATGTGCCCACCACGGACCGACGCCACGGGATCGACGATCCGGAATCGGCGCTGCAGGTCGAGACGCTGGCAAAGAACGCCGCGGAATTCGGGGTCGAATACTACTCCGAACTCGACATGCGCCAGGGTGTGGTTCATATCATCGGCCCCGAACAGGGGTTCACCCTGCCCGGCATGACCATCGTGTGCGGCGACAGTCATACCTCGACCCACGGCGCCTTCGGCTCCCTGGCGCATGGTATCGGTACGTCGGAGGTCGAACACGTTCTGGCCACGCAGACCCTGATCCAGAAAAAAGCCAAGAACATGCTGGTGAAGGTCGAAGGCCGGATTCCGGACGGCGTTACCGCCAAGGACATCGTCCTGGCGATCATCGGCGAGCTCGGCACCGCCGGCGGCACCGGTTATGTGATCGAATATGCCGGAGACGCCATCCGGTCGCTGTCCATGGAAGGCCGGATGACGGTCTGCAACATGTCCATCGAAGCGGGTGCACGCGCGGGTCTCATCGCGCCGGATGAGGTCACCTTCGACTATATCAAGGGCCGTCCGAAGGCTCCCAGCGGCGAGGCGCTGGACATGGCGCTGGCCTACTGGAAGACCCTGCATTCGGATCCGGACGCCTATTTCGACAAGGTCGTGGAACTGGATGCGGCGAAACTGCCGCCGATCGTTTCCTGGGGGTCCTCGCCGGAAGACGTGGTTTCCGTACAGGGCGTCGTGCCGGATCCGGACGACATCGACGACGAGAACCGCCGCCAGTCCAAGAAACGGGCCCTGGAATACATGGGTCTGGAGCCGGGAACGAAGATCACGGATATCCGCATCGACCGGGCGTTCATCGGCTCGTGCACCAACGGACGTATCGAGGACCTGCGTGCGGCCGCGGCCGTGATCGGCGCCCACAAGGTGGCTCCGGGGGTCAGCGCCATGGTGGTGCCCGGTTCCGGTCTGGTGAAGGAACAGGCCGAGGAAGAAGGTCTGGACGTCATCTTCAAGGAAGCCGGTTTCGAATGGCGCGAGCCGGGATGCTCCATGTGCCTGGCGATGAACGCGGACAAGCTGAAGCCGGGTGAGCGCTGCGCATCGACCTCGAACCGGAATTTCGAAGGGCGGCAGGGTCACAAGGGCCGTACCCACCTCGTTTCTCCGGCCATGGCGGCGGCGGCGGCGATCGCGGGTCACTTCGTCGACATCCGCGAGTGGACCGTCAACTGATTCGGGACGGTAACCGGAATTTCGAAGGGCGCCTGCGGGCGCCCTTTTGCGTCGGGCCGGGGAAATCCTGCGCCGGATGCGGGCGGTTCAGGGTTTGATCAAACGATTCATGGCGTTACGAAAACAGCCATGTAGCGAAACCGTTTTCGACTCCCGCGCTCAGAAATGATTCTCACGGGCTTCACAAGACTGTCATCTCGGCACTACAATACTTCCGTCGCAAAAGGACATTTTCCGCTGTCCGATTGACCGGGCGACGGAAAATCCGGCAAGATCAACCCGGCTTCCAGGTGGGATCACAGGAAGTCTGAGGGGTGATCGGGCATGAGATGTGAGAGCATCCGATCCGTGTTCATCCGAATGCGGGGTGCTCTGGGTTTGAGGAGCGGAAGGTGACGATAGCGGTTTCGTCGGGAGCCCATCCGGCGTTGGTGCTCAATGCGGATTACCGGCCTTTGAGCTACTATCCATTGTCCTTGTGGTCCTGGCAGGACACCATAAAGGCGGTGTTTCTGGATCGGGTGAACATCGTTGCTGAATATGACGCAGCGGTCCGAAGTCCGAGCTTCGAATTCCGATTGCCGAGCGTCGTCTCGCTCAAGACCTTTGTCAAACCCAGCCGATATCCTGCCTTCACACGCTTTAACGTTTTTCTGCGCGACAAGTTCCAGTGCCAGTATTGTGGTGCCAAGGACGAACTGACCTTCGATCATCTCATTCCGCGCTCGAAGGGTGGCCTGACCACCTGGGACAATGTCATTACGGCCTGCTCGCCCTGCAACCTGCGCAAATCCAACAAGTCCTGCAAACAGCTGAACATGTGGCCGATGCACATGCCGTTTCAGCCGACCATTCAGGACCTGCACAACAACGGCCGCGGGTTTCCGCCCAACTATCTTCACGACAGCTGGCTCGACTTTCTCTACTGGGATACCGAACTGGAGCCGTGATCGGCGCAGTCTGCGGCAGATCCCGGAGAACGGACCGATCTGCGCCCGGGCCGGGCTGGCCGCTGGAAATTCTGCGCCGGAGACTGGGGGCGTTGAATTGACGTCAAAAAATTTGCGCAACGGATATGCAAACCAATTGCTGCGCCATGCCATTTCCTGAGTCCATGAAACCGCCTGAAAGCAACATGCTGCAGTTCGCATTTCTCTCGCAGCGCGGTTGATTGCGCGCATTCGGGAGCGGATTATGGCAGTCTTGCGGACAATTCTTGCTGAATTTAACTTTCTGTTAATAGTTTATCTAAGTTCAGCTTAAGACAAATGGTACCTTTTTGTAATAACTGTCTCTTCTTACCGTGAGGCAGACATGTACAATCATAATCCAAATTCGCGCCGGAACCCGTTGAAGCGCCTGATCGCTGACCAGGACGGTGCCGTGTTGCCGCTCTTCGGGATCATGGTGATCCTCCTGATCGTGATCATGGGAGCGGCGGTGGACGTCTCCCGATCGGTGAATGCGCGGGAAAAACTGTCTTATGCTCTCGATTCGGCAGCCTTGTCGCTTGCCGCGCAGCTGTCGACGACCCGCATGGATACCGACGATATCCAGGAAGCCCTCACCGATTCCTTCGAGGCCAATCTGGAAGGCGAGGATTTTCTGCACGAAGCGATCGAGAATCTCGACTTCGTCGTCGATACTACCAACGGACTGGTAACCGTCACGTCATCTGCGACCCTGGGCAACTATTTTGTCGATCTTGGCGGATACATGAAAGAGAGCTTTGGGCCGGCGTTCTTCGCCTTCGGCACGAAATCGCAAGTCACCTTTTCCAGATACGATGTGGAGCTGGCTCTTGTCCTCGATGTGACGGGCTCGATGCGAAACGACATGGATACACTCCGCGAGGCCTCCACCAGTCTTGTCAATATCCTCATCCCCGAAGACCAAGATGTGGAAGCCAGCAAGGTCCGCATCTCCCTTGTCCCCTACAGCCAGGGCGTCAATCTGGGAGACTATGCCGATAAGGTGAAGGGCGATGCCTACGGCTATTCCGACGGCAGCGTCTGCGTCACCGAACGGCAGGACTACGATGACGGAAGCGAGACCTACGAGGTCAGATTTACCGACGAATCCTACGACTATTACGACGAGAGCGCGCCCCCGCCGAAGGGCACGTTTTACGGAGGCGGCAGCACCAGCTGCTCGAAGGATTCGGAAATGATCCCGCTGACTTCGGACCGCGATACGCTGATGGATGCGATCGACGATCTGGACGACAACGGCGGAACGGCCGGCCAGACAGGTATCGCCTGGGGCTGGAACAGCCTGTCACCGAATTACGCCGATGTCTGGCCATCGGACAGCGTCGGGGATTCCTATGACAATGATGATGTCCTGAAGTTCGCCGTCATCATGACGGACGGCGACAACAACCGGTATTACGATTTCATCGAGACGGAATGGCAATGCACGCTTGAGAAGCGTGGAAGCTGCAAGAAATATGAAGAGGTTGACGTTTACGAATGGCAGGAAAAAAGCGAGAGCGAATCCTACTCCAACGAATCCTCGACGGCGTCCCGGGCCCTCTGTGACGGTATGAAAGCGGCGGGAATCGAGGTATTCGGAGTTTATTTCGGCAGCAGCACAAGTTCTGCCGGCGCAAAGAACATGCAGTACTGCGCCAGTGACGACAATTATTTCCAGGCGACGAGCTCGGCAGACCTCATTGACGATTTCTCGAACATCGCCCGGAAGATCCAGCAGATCTATCTGTCCAAATAGGGCCCGGTTCGGGCCGAGACGGGTCAAAAAAAACGGCCTGCCGAACCGGCAGGCCGTTTCTGTTCAGTAGGAAGCGGGTGTCAGCGGTTCTGCCGGTTGTCGATCAGGTCATCGACAACAGCCGGATCCGCAAGTGTCGAGGTGTCGCCGAGGTTCTCGAAGCTGTCTTCCGCGATCTTGCGCAGAATGCGGCGCATGATCTTGCCCGAGCGGGTCTTCGGCAGGCCGGGCGCGAACTGGATCAGATCCGGCGACGCGATCGGGCCGATCTCGGCACGCACGTGCTTCACCAGTTCCTTCTTCAGGTCCTCGGTCGGCTCTTCGCCTTCCATCAGGGTCACATAGGCGTAGATGCCCTGCCCCTTGATGTCGTGCGGATAGCCGACAACGGCGGCCTCGGAGACTTTCGGATGCGCCACGAGCGCGCTCTCGACTTCCGCCGTGCCCATTCTGTGGCCGGAGACGTTGATGACGTCATCGACGCGTCCGGTGATCCAGTAATAGCCGTCCTCGTCGCGGCGGCAGCCGTCGCCGGTGAAATACAGGCCCTTGTAGGTGGCGAAATAGGTCTGCACGAACCGTTCGTGGTCGCCGTAGACCGTGCGCATCTGGCCGGGCCAGCTGTCCTTGATCACCAGATTGCCTTCGACCGCGCCTTCCAGGAACTTGCCCTCCGCGTCGACGATCGCGGGTTGCACGCCGAAGAACGGACGGGTGGCGGAGCCCGGTTTCAGGTCCGTTGCCCCCGGCAGCGGCGTGATCAGAATGCCGCCGGTCTCGGTCTGCCACCAGGTATCGACAATCGGGCAGCGTTTTTCGCCGACAACATTGTAGTACCAGTTCCAGGCCTCGGGATTGATCGGTTCGCCGACGGAGCCCAGCAGGCGCAGCGACTTGCGCGAGGTTTTGGTAACATGCTCGTTGCCTGCCCCCATCAGGGCGCGGATGGCGGTCGGGGCGGTGTAGAAGATATTGACGTTGTGCTTGTCGCAGACTTCCCAGAAACGGCCCGGTCCGGGATAGGTGGGAACCCCCTCGAACATCAGGGTCGTCGCGCCATTGGCAAGCGGCCCGTAGACAATGTAGCTGTGGCCGGTGACCCAGCCCACATCCGCCGTGCACCAGTAGACGTCGCCTTCATGGTAGTCGAAGACATATTCATGGGTCATGGATGCGTAGACGAGGTAACCGCCGGACGTATGCACCACGCCCTTGGGCTGGCCGGTGGAGCCGGAGGTGTAGAGAATGAAGAGCGGATCTTCCGCATTCATCTCGACCGGGGCGCAGTGATCGGACACCCGGTCGGCTTCCTCGTGATACCAGACGTCGCGGCCTTCCTTCATGGTCACGTCACCGCCGGTGCGCTTGACGACGATCACGCTCCTGACCGGAGCCTTTTCCGTGGCCTTGTCGACATTGGCCTTCAGCGGCACCTTTCGGCCGCCGCGCAGCCCCTCGTCGGAGGTGATCACACATTCGGACTTGCAGCCCTCGATGCGCTGGGCAAGGCTGTCAGGCGAGAAACCGCCGAATACGATGGAGTGAACGGCGCCGACACGGGCGCAGGCCAGCATTGCGTAGGCCGCTTCGGGGATCATCGGCAGATAGATCGTGACCCGGTCGCCCTTCTTGACGCCCTGGCTGTGCAGAACGTTGGCGAATTTGTTCACTTCATGATGAAGCTGCCTGTAGGTGATGACCTTGCTTTCGCCCGGGTCGTCCCCTTCCCAGATGATGGCGGGCTGGTCGCCGCGTTTTTCCAGATGGCGGTCGACGCAGTTGGCGGACACGTTCAGCGTGCCGTCCTCGTACCATTTGATCGACACGTCATGGTAATCGTATGAGGTGTTCTTCACCTTGGTATAGGGCTTGATCCAGTCAAGCCGCTTGCCGTGCTCGCCCCAGAACCCGTCCGGATCTTCCACGGAGCGCTGGTACATTTCCAGATATTTGGCATTGTCGACATGCGCCCGCGCCGCAACCTCCGCGGGAACGGGGAAAACTGAGTCTGACATGTGAGAACCTCCCAGAAACCACAATGGGACCGGCGGCAGGCGGATGCCTTCAACGCCGGTCTGTTTGTCGGGGCCATTATGCGTATGGCCCCATAAAGCGTCCAGAACCAAGAATTGGTACTTTAGTCGGCAGGTCAGCAGGCCTGTCCGACCTTCAACGTCCCGCTCATCTTATCTGTATTCATCTGTATGCAAAATGCCGTAGATCAAATCGCGAGCCTCGGCAGAGGGACGGATTGCGCCGTCCGGTGGGGCCGGACGGGTTCTCCGGAGCGCTCTGGACAATCGTTCTGTTGATCGTGTGATGGCCCGGTTCAATAACTCAGCCAGCCGATCAGGAAGCCCTGCAGCAGGAGCACGCCAAGCCAGTGGCCGCCGTCGATCAGCGTCAGGGACCAGGGCTTTCCCTGGAAGCGGTGATTGACGATCTGGGTGGTCATGACAATGCCCACCCAGACCATGACCGCGGAAATGATGCCGTTGCGGATGCTGGTTTCGCCGCTGTGGTAGATGATTCCGGCAAAGACGAAGGCCATGATCACCTGGCAGAAAAAGGCCGTGCCGAGAATGGCCGGAGACGGTCTGGTCTGCGTCCTTTCGATATCCGCCGCCTTCATCCAGGCCTTGCCGAGCAGGCCGTACCAGAGCGATCCGAATATGAAGGATGCAATCGCGGCGGATGCGACCGCGACCAGATTGATACCGTCAAACATGTCTGTTTCCTCCGCATTCCTGCGGAGCAGGTTGGAAGCAAATCCGGGAAAGATCAAGCATTCGCCGCCGGTGCCGGTGTGAAGACGGCGGGAGCGCGCGGCAAATCGGGCCTTCCGCCTGCCCGAATGCGGGCAGAGATCCGGTGGCTGCTCAGACCTCGAGCCCGCCCTTTTCGACGATGAAGCTCACCACGGTTTCGATCCCCTCGCCCGCTTTCATGTTGGCGAAGACGAAGGGCCGTTCCTTGCGCATTTTTTTCGCGTCCCGGTCCATCACGCCGAGGTCTGCGCCGACATAGGGCGCCAGATCGGTCTTGTTGATGATGAGAAGGTCGGACCGGGTGATGCCCGGGCCACCCTTGCGCGGGATTTCCTCGCCGGCGGCAACATCGATGACATAGAGCGTCAGATCGGCAAGTTCGGGCGAAAAGGTCGCCGCCAGATTGTCGCCACCGGATTCAATCAGGATGAGATCCAGATCGGGAAAGGCATGGGCAAGATCATGCACGGCGGCCAGGTTGATCGAGGCATCCTCGCGAATGGCGGTATGCGGACAGCCGCCGGTTTCGACGCCGCGGATGCGGTCGCTGGACAGGGCCTGGGAGCGCATCAGCGCCTCGGCGTCCTCGCTGGTGTAGATGTCGTTGGTGATGACGGCGAGCGACCAGGAGTCGCGCATGGCCTTGCACAGCCGGTCTGTCAGGGTGGTCTTGCCGGATCCGACCGGACCGCCGATTCCGACGCGCAGGGGACCGTTTTTTGAACTCATGAGCGAAACAGCCTCGAATACTGGGTTTCATGCGCCATGGAGGCGATGTCTGCGAGAAAGGTGGAAGTGCCGAGATCGTCCAGGCCGCAGGCTGCGGCTTCGGCCGCGGTCGCGGCAACGACCGGCTCCAGTGCGGCCAGAACCTTCTGGCCCTCGTTCTGACCGAGGGGAACAACCCGCACGGCCACCGAAATGAGATTGGCCGAAAAGGCATGCAGGAAGGCCGGCAGGGCCGCCGCTTCCGGGATGGCATGGGCCGCGCAGGTCAGGCCCAGGGCCACCGGATAGGGCCAGGGCTCCGGGTCCTTTGCGGCAAGCTCCGCGAACAGGCGGCCTGCCGGTGTGGCGCTGGTGGGCACCCAGCTTGCGGTGACCGTCTGCAGGAACGCGGTTCCCTGGGCGCTCGATTCCAGATGTCTTTCCCTGGACGGCTGCAGCGCCAGACCCAGATCCCGCAGGTCCGAAACCGTATCTCCGTCGCCGCGAGCGGCGGCCCGGAGGGTTTCCTTCATGAGGATCGCATCGCCGCGTCCGGCGCCGAAGCGCAGGATATCCCCGATCCAGTCCTGAAGACCGCCGGCATCGGACAGGCTACCGCTGTCGATCACCTGTTCGAGCCCGTGGCTGTAGGTAAAGGCGCCGATCGGGAAGGCCGGGGACAGAAAGGTCAGGAGCCGGTAAAGCGCCGGCTGCGGGACGGCGTCAGTCATGGCCGGTGTCGTGGTGGTGATGCGCGCCGGAATGGGTGTGACCGTGGGAATGGCCCGGGCCGTGATCGTGGCTGTGGCCCTGCGTCCGGCCGTGCCCGTAGGCCCCGCCTTCCGGGTCGAAGGGGGCGGTGACGGGGGTCAGCCTGCCGCCAAGCCTTGCGACCATGCCCTCGATGACGTGATCGCGGCGGATCCTCACGGTTTCGCCCATCAATTGCGTCGGCAGGTGGCGGTTGCCGAGATGCCAGGCGATCCGGACGAGATGGGCCGCATTGTCGGCCGCGATCTCGACCAGGTCTTCCGGTTCGGCGAGAACCTCCACGATCCTGCCGTCCTCCAGTTCCAGTCGGTCGCCGTGATGCAGAAAGACGGCATCGGCTTCATCGAGCAGAAAGGACAGCCCGTTCTCGCCGGTCATGACCGCGCGCCTGCGGTGCCGGTCCTCCCGGTCGAGGGTGATCCGGTCGGCGGGCGGGTCATCGGGCCCGCTGCCGGCGGGGTGGATCTTGTGAACGCGGATCATGCGGCCGGTTCCCTAGAACAGGAAATAGCGTTGCGCCATGGGCAGGACCTCGGCCGGTTCGCAGGTGAGCAGTTCTCCGTCGGCGCGCACCTCATAGGTCTCCGGATTGACGTCGATATGGGGCATGGCGTCGTTGAGGACCATCGACTTTTTCGAGATGCCGCCACGGGTGTTCCTGACCGGCAGGACCAGGCTGTCGAGACCGGCCTTGTCCTTGACGCCGTTGTCGAAGGCTGCCTGGGAGACGAAGGTCACCCGGCTCTGCGTCATCGCCTTGCCGAAGGCGCCGAACATGGGCCGGTAATGCACCGGCTGCGGTGTCGGAATGGAGGCGTTCGGGTCGCCCATGGGGGCGGCGGCGATGGTGCCGAGTTTCAGCACCATGTCCGGTTTCACACCGAAGAATTTCGGATCCCAGAGCACCAGGTCCGCCAGCTTGCCGACCTCGACGGAGCCGAGATGTTCGTCGAGACCGTGGGCAATGGCCGGGTTGATGGTGATTTTCGACATGTAGCGCCTGACACGCAAATTGTCGTTCTCGCCGGTTTCCCCGGACAGGCGTCCGCGCTGGACCTTCATCTTGTGGGCCGTCTGCAGCGTGCGGATCATCACTTCGCCGACCCGGCCCATGGCCTGGCTGTCGGAGGCGATGATCGAGAAGGCGCCCATGTCGTGGAGAATGTCCTCCGCTGCGATGGTTTCCTTGCGGATGCGGCTTTCCGCGAAGGCGACGTCTTCGGGAATGGACTTGTCCAGGTGATGGCAGACCATGAGCATGTCGAGATGCTCTTCGAGCGTGTTGACCGTGTAGGGCCGTGTCGGGTTGGTCGAGGACGGCAGCACGTTCAGCTCGCCGCAGACCTTGATGATGTCCGGCGCGTGGCCGCCGCCCGCCCCTTCCGTGTGGAAGGCGTGGATGGTGCGGTTCCTGAAGGCGGCGGTGGTGTTCTCGACAAAGCCGGATTCGTTCAGCGTGTCCGTATGGATCATCACCTGGACATCGTATTCGTCGGCCACGGACAGGCAGTTGTCGATGGCGGCCGGCGTGGTGCCCCAGTCCTCATGCAGCTTGAGGGAGCAGGCTCCGGCCAGGATCTGTTCTTCAAGAGCGGCCGGCAGTGAGGAATTGCCCTTGCCGGCGAAGGCCAGGTTCATGGGAAAGCTGTCGGCGGCCTGAAGCATGCGGGTGATGTGCCAGGGGCCCGGCGTGCAGGTGGTGGCGTTGGTGCCGGTGGCCGGGCCGGTGCCGCCGCCCAGCATGGTGGTGACGCCCGACATCAGCGCGTCCTCGATCTGCTGCGGGCAGATGAAGTGGATGTGAACGTCGAGCGCGCCGGCGGTCAGGATCTTGCCCTCGCTGGCGATGACCTCGGTTCCCGGTCCCACGATGATGTCGACGCCGGGCTGGACGTCCGGATTGCCGGCCTTGCCGATCCCGACAATGCGGCCGTCCTTCAGGCCCACATCGGCCTTGACGATGCCCCAGTGGTCGACGATCAGCGCGTTGGTGAGGACCGTGTCGACGGCCCCGGCGGTTCTGGGCGCCTGGGACTGGCCCATGCCGTCGCGGATGACCTTTCCGCCGCCGAATTTCACCTCGTCGCCATAGGTGGTGAAATCCTTTTCGACCTCGATGACGAGATCCGTATCGGCAAGGCGCAGCCTGTCACCGGTGGTCGGTCCGAACATGTCCGCATAGGCGGCGCGGGACATTTTGTAAGCCATTGTATCTCCAATCAGCGATCAGAAAGTCAGTTGTCGTAATCTTCAACGGTGGCATTGAGATCGTCGGTCCGTTTCATGGTCAGGACGATCATGCAATTCCGGTAGAGTTCGTCGCTCTGGGGGCCGCCCCGGAACGGAAAGCCGTAGGCGGTGCAGTCCTTGTCGCTGTAGATCTTCCAGGCGGCCTGCGCCTCCTGGAGCGCGGCAGGACTCCCCTTCAGGTGATCGGGCAGCTCCGAGTCCATTTCGACCAGCTTCGCGTGCAGCCGGTCGTAGGCGGTCTGCATCTTCGCTTCGGTCTCGCTCAATGCCTTTTCCGCGCAATAGGTGCGTTCGGAGCTGGTGAGCGGATACCCGCAATCGACATTTTCCTGGGCGGCGGCCGGAAAGGCCGCCAGCAGGGGCGCGAGGAGCGGTGCGGCAAGGGCGTGGTGGAGCCGCATGGTCAGTTCCCCAGCCCCTGCGCAAGCGATTCCAGGTCCGTGGTCCGGTCCCGGGTGATCTTGAGCAGGCATTCATTGACCAGAAGCGGCGTTATGGAGCCGCTTTGCGGATAGACATGGATCTCGCAGGCCTTGTCCCGGTAAGCGATCCACAGGCGCTGGGCATCGCGCAGTTTGTCCTGCGAGTCGGACGACCAGTCCTTCACCACCGCCATCGCGGCCTTGTAGGCGTCGTTCAGCGCCCCGTCGGCGGACTGATAGGCCCGGGCGGAGCATTCGTTCAGCTCCAGCTGGGTCTGCGCGTCCCGGCATGCGCTCTCCTGATCCTGCGCGGCGGCAGCCGCCGGCAGCAAGGCCGCGAAGAGGATGCCTGTGAGCATGCGCATGGTGTTTTTCTTCCCGAAGATCAAAGCGCACCCATGATCTTGTTGTTGAATCCGTAGACCGTGCGCCCGCCACCGAAGGGCACCAGCGTCACCGACCGGGTCTGACCGGGTTCGAAGCGCACGGCGGTTCCGGCGGGAATGTCGAGGCGCATGCCCCGGGTCTTGTCGCGGTCGAAGGCGAGGCCTTCGTTGGTTTCGAAGAAATGATAGTGGCTGCCCACCTGGATCGGCCGGTCGCCGGTGTTGGATACATCCAGCGTTACCGTTTCCAGACCGGCGTTCAGTACAATCTCACCTTCGGCGGGGAATAATTCTCCGGGAATCATTTTCGTCTCCTTCAAAAGGCTCAGCGGATGGGCTCGTGGACGGTGACCAGTTTCGTGCCGTCCGGAAAGGTCGCTTCCACCTGCACGTCGTGGATCATGTCGGCGACACCGTCCATCACCTGGTCCCGGGTGAGGACCTTGCCGCCGGCGGCCATCAGATCGGCCACGGTGCGGCCGTCCCTGGCGCCCTCGACGATGAAGTCCGAGATCAGGGCGATGGCTTCGGGATGGTTGAGCTTGACGCCGCGCTCCAGGCGGCGGCGCGCGACCATCGCGGCCATGGAAATCAGAAGCTTGTCTTTTTCGCGCGGGGTCAGATTCATCGGCGAATGTCCTCCAAACAGGGGTGCGGACCCATGTGGGTCTCCTTCGGATCGTTTGAAAAGGGGCTGTCTGCGGTTCTCTCCCGGCCGTCCTGCAGGCATGTCGGCATGTGTCCCTCCCCTAACAGTGCCAGACGCGCGGCAGCTCCGCCGCACGGTAGCCGGTGAGAAAGGCGATCAGGGCGTTGCGCAGGTCGCGGCTGTCATCGCACACGAAACGGGCCGTCAGCAGGCCGTTCCAGGCGCTGGCCGCGGCCCGGACCGTGCCGGCGGGCAGTGTCTCGAGACAGGCGCGCGCCAGCGCCAGCCGGTCCTGCGCATCGGGGGTGCAATCGACGAGGGTTGCCACGGCCCGGCCGTCGCTACCGGTTGCGGGCCCGGCCAGGACCTGCGCCGCATTGCCGTCCAGGCGCACATCGTCGGCAAACACCAGCCTGCCGTCGCGGCGGATGCGCCAGCTGTCCCTGAAAAACACCGAATCCACCTGTTCCCCCATGGCCTTGCGGCCGAGAACGACGGATTCCAGCATCAGGAGCCGGGCGCCGGGCGCAAGGTCGGCGCGCATGGTGCGGGACAGGCCGGAGCGGTTGAAGAGGATGGTTTCCTGGGGCAGCCATTCGAGAACGGCATCTTCCGCAACGGAAAACCGGCCGCTGACTTCCGCCGCACCGCTGATGCTCTGATAGGCCCGTTCGGCGGTCTGGCTGGTCACGATCGCATGCGCGCCCTTTGCCACATCGATTTCGTAGGAGAGCCGGTCGCCGCCGGTCAGGCCGCCCGCGGTGTTGATGAGAACGGCGGTGGTCTTCAGGTCGTAGACTTTCGGAAGACGGACCTTCGCCGCGCCGCTCTGGTAGAGGTCGGTGAGCCGGGTTCTGTCACCGGAGACGGCAAATCCCACGCGCGCGCATCCGTTGACGCGCTGCATGGCGATGGTGTTCCCGTGTGAAACCGATGCGACCCCGGCATCATACATGCGTGTTCCGCTCCCCCGGTTCTGCGACCGTTGTTTTTATCTGACAGGCTTTCCCAGCATGTTGCGGGCACCGTCCCGGATGCAAGAAAGAAGTTTGTCTCGGCAATCTTAGCAAGAGCCGGGCCAAGGAGGGAAATCCGGCGGGGGCCACAGGTTCGGGCGATAATCGCAGGTTTTTCAGCAGCTTGCCGCTGCCCCCTTCCCTGAGTAGCCTAAAAAGACGGCAATTGCCAAAAAGATTGGCATTGAAGAGTTGTGTGGAAGGGGTTGCCCTTGGGGACGTGATCCGGTTCTTTAAGGATCACCATTTTAAAATGCTGCCTCCGCCCGTTTTGCGGGACCGTAGTCTGCGGGATGACTCAATGTTTTCTAGCCCATCTGGCCGTCTGGTATCCTTCTGCCTGGCCCTGCTCGTTCCTGCCCTCCTGCTGAGCCTTTCGGTGCGGCCTGCGCAGGCGGACATCGGCGCCTATATCCTTGTGGACGCGAGGACAGGCACGGTGCTGGAACAGAAAAACGCCACCGGCAAATGGTATCCGGCCTCGCTCACCAAGATGATGACCGCCTATGTCACCTTCAAGGCGATTCGCGAGGGCCGGGCCTCCCTGAATTCGGCGGTCGTCCAGTCGAAGAATTCCCTGTCGGAACCGCCGAGCAAGATGGGCTTCAAGGTGGGTACGCGCTTCACCGTCGACACGGCGCTGAAGATCATATTGATCAAGTCCGCCAATGATGTCGCCGTGGCGCTGGGCGAAGCGATCGGCGGGTCCGAAGCGAATTTCATTGCCATGATGAACGCGGAAGCCCGGCGGCTCGGCATGACCAACACCCGCTTCACCAATCCGCATGGCCTGCCCGACAATGCCCAGGTGACCACCGCCCGGGATCTGGCGATTCTCGCCATGGCCCTGAGGAATGATTTTCCCGAGTCGCGCGACTACTACAAGCACCCCGGCATCCGCTTCGGCAAGAAGACCCTGCGGTCCGCCAACCGGGAGTTTCTGCTGCGCGTGCCCGGTGCGAACGGCATGAAGACCGGATATATCTGCAACTCCGGTTACAATGTCGCCGCCACGGTGACCCGCCGGGGACGGACCCTGCTGGCCATCGTTCTTGGCGCCGGGTCCGGACTGGAGCGCACGGCCTTCGCGCGCCAGCTCTTCGACGAGGGCTTCCGCAAGAACAGGGGTGGCCAGAAGGTCACCAGCCTGTCCGGTCCGTCCAGCCCGCCCCCCGCCGACGGTTACTGCCGACGCAACAAGAGCCCGGGTCCGAAGGGCTACATGGCGCGCTTCGACATGGAGAACAAAACCCGTGGCGGTTTTCTGTTCTTTGCCGATGCCGGCGGCAAGAAGGAAGCGGAAGTCGATGAAAGCGGGTTCATGCTCGCGAACGGCAAGCCGGACTGGGCGAAGATCCTCGACCGGACGCTCGGACCGCGCCAGGTTGCCTATCGTCCCATTCAGGTCAGCCTCGGAAAGCCCACGGGCACGCCTGCGGCAAGCGCTTCGACCTCCTCCGCGCCCCTGGATCTGACGGTGGAAGATATCCCGTTGCCGGCCGCCAATCCCATGCGGCGCGCGGAGATCGAGATGCGCAGCAAGCTGCAGAAAACAGCCGCCGCGGCGGCCATAACCGAGGGTACCGAGTCGGTTCGCCCGGGTTCTGCCACCGACCTCACCAAGGCCGCGCCAGGGTCGATCTTCCGGCAAGGCCTGGGATTTTCGGTCCCTGTCCCCGCTCCAAGTCCACGCAAGCCTTGATTCCTATCCTGCCGCGGGGAGGCCCGGGATCAACCCGGCTTTCCGCCGAATTGAACGAAGCAGTGAAGGGAAACCCTCGGGAACTCGCCCTGCATCAACGTTTGTTTGTCTTGCGGTTCGGGTAGAGGAAAGGATGTCAGGATAGGGGTTTTTTACAATATTAACCCTTTGTTTACGCTGTTCCTTAAGACTGAGGTAAGCATTTCACCTCCATTGGGCCGTCCAACGCAGTGAAATGCAGTCGGCCCCCCGGGGATATTTGCGGCATAGGATATGCCGGCAAGACAGATCGAGAGATCGCATCATGATGGAACCGAAGTCCACCGCCACCATCCGCGCCCTTGCGAGCCTTGCGGAGCTGTCCGCCAATCAGCTCGAAGAAGGGACTTCGGTGGAAGAGGTCATCGCCACCCTGCGCAAGGCGGCGGAAGCGGTGCGGACCTTTGTCGAAACCGAGGACGCTCCGGAAGGCGCCGATGAAGAGACCGACATCGCCCAGGACCTGACGCCCATGGATGTCTCCGCCGAGGACGGTGAAGAGAAAACCTCCGGGAGCGGCGCGGAAACCGCTTCTGCAGAGGTAACGGTCCTGAACGCCGGCTGATCCCGGCCACCGGTGATGCCCCCCTCGGACGGATTGTCCCGGCCTGCGGGTTCCCTTTGACCTTTCCCTGAAAACAATGCTAGCGGTGCAGCCTACTGCGCCGCCGTTTTCCCTCCGCCTGCCACGCAGGACAGCGGAGATTTCCGCGTTTCCCGCGGTGGCCCGATCTGGAGACGAGCTTCATGGCTTCCCCCGCCCCGGCCTCTGAAGATACGGTCCGCAAAGGGCCCAAGCCGCCCATTCCCCTGTCGGTGATCACCGGTTTCCTCGGATCCGGCAAGACCACGCTGCTGAACCGGCTGCTCAAGGATCCGGCCATGGCGGACACGGCGGTCATCATCAATGAATTCGGGGAAATCGGCCTCGATCACCTGTTTGTCGATCAGGCGGGCGACGGCATCGTGGAACTGTCCTCCGGCTGTCTGTGCTGCACCATTCGCGGCGATCTGGTGACGACCCTGGAAAACCTGCTGCGCCGGCTGGACAACGGCCGGATGGACAGGCTGAACCGGGTGGTGATCGAGACCACCGGTCTCGCCGATCCGGCGCCGATCCTGCACACGGTCATGCTGCACCCCTATCTGGTGATGCGCTACCGGCTGGAAAGCGTGATCACCCTGGTGGATGCGGTCAACGGCCTGTCGACGCTGGACAACCACGAGGAAGCGCGCAAGCAGGCGGCGGTTGCCGACCGGCTGGTGTTCACCAAGACCGATCTCCTGACGACCGACGCGGACCGCTCCGCCTTCGCCGCGCTCAAGGCGCGGCTGGAGACGCTGAACCCGGGCGCGCAGCGTCTGGATGCATCGGCCGGTGAGGCCGTGGCCGCCAGGCTGTTCAATGCGGGCCTGTACAATCCGGGAACCAAGATCCCGGATGTGGCCGCCTGGCTGAACGCGGAAGCCTATGAAGGCGCCGGGCATCACGGCCATGCGCACACCCATTCGCACGACCACGACCATCATCATGGGCATGGGCATGGGCACGACCACGGGCATGATGTGAACCGGCACGACGACTCGATCCGCGCCTTCACCCTGTCGACGGACCGGCCGGTTTCCGCGTCGGCGCTGGAGATGTTTCTCGACCTTTTGCGCTCCGCCCACGGACCGAAGCTGCTCAGGGTCAAGGGGATCGTCAAACTGGCGGAAGATCCGGACCGGCCCGTGGTCATCCACGGTGTCCAGCACGTCTTCCATCCGCCCGCGACGCTGGAGGCCTGGCCGGACGACGATCACCGCACGCGCATGGTCTTCATCACCAAGGACCTGCCGGAAGGCTTCGTGCGCAAGATGTTCGAAGCCTTCTCCGGCGCGCTGCTGCCCGACACGCCGGACTCACAGGCAATGACGGACAATCCGCTGGCGGTGTCGGGGTTTACCAGTCCGGTGCGGTGAGGGGTGATTTGGGTTGGGGCAGTAGGCGGAGGTTGGTTGACGCACGGCCGCCGATGTTCAACTAGCCACCGTCGGTTCAGGCGTAGCGCATCGCAAAATTGGCGATCCGGCATAAAGCCATGATCGCCAATCAGCATCGGATTTCAGCAGCCGGAAACGCAAATTCCCTTGGCATCGAATTCCATCGTTTTCCCGCTCAACGGGACATACACTGGCATGGTCACCAGATCGCGGAAGGCCGCAGTCTTGGTGCCTTCGATGACAACGCCATCCTTGGTCGCCTCTTCATTGGCATGGGATGGGATGACTGACGCAGGTTTCACCAGTTCGTTGACAACATAGGCGGCTTCGGCAGGCCCTGTGGTGAAGGTGTCACCAATATTGATCACCACCAGGTGAGCGCCGTAAAATCCGCGCACCACTTTTTCCTGCTCGGCCGTCATGCCGGTGTCTCCGGAGAGATAGGCGACGAGCCCGTTGGAAAACTTCAATATGTAACCCGTTGGCGGACCAACATAGCCCCCGATACCGGCCGCTTTCATGGCCTCCCCCATGTCACCACCGATTAAATCCGGATCCACACCGTTGCTATGAACGGCGGGAACGGTGGAGACGCCGACACCGCCGACCATGTAGGTGCCGCCGAAACGGGCAAGCACCGATTTCTTCGGATCGCCACCGAGGCTCGCAAGCTTTGCGGCAAAGAATGGAGGCATTTCGCTACCGGTGACAATCTCGGCCCCCTTCGCATGGGCAATCTTTGCCACATTGGTTTCGGGCACGGCGGCAACCGAAAGATCAGGTTTCGCACAGGTGCCGGCATCTACAGCGCTGGTGTGGCGAGGCCCGACGTGATCGCCATGCATATGGGTGACGAGCAGGGCATCCAGCGTCCCAAGTCGCGGATCATCAGCGCCGGCAATGGTCATGCCTGCATCGTAAAGAAGACGGGTGCCGTCCGGGTCTTCAAACAGAATGGCGCGGTCGAGACGGCAAAATTCACCGGTAGTGCCGCCAAGCGGTGTAACCTTCACATTCTCGGCAAATGCCGCAGTGGCGGAAAACGCCAGCAACCCCAACCCGGCAGCAAGCGATACGGTTTTGGATCTTTTCATTTTCGTCTCCTCCATTAAATCGATATTTTAGAACAATATCCAATTTTGTAGATAAAATACAATCGACAGAAAACACCTTGATCGGAAGACGGTGTCGCGATTTGCTCCGGTTCCTGCATGGAAGCAATTGGTGTTGGAATGCGGGAAGTGGCAGAAGCGATTGTCGCTGCCCCCATTAACGCAGGTACATGAAGCTTGACGATCGCATAGTCAGACGCGATCGACCGGGATCCGGCACCTCAACTGATCTAGAGCGAAGACCTGGTGCAGGACAGCGCGCTCCCATACCGCAGGGCACTTCATCAAAGCAGACTTTGAGAATTCAATCGTCCGGGGTCACTTTTTTCACAAAGTTTCCATCGGTGCGATCTCCCAACGAAAGACAGTTTTCGGCCCAGAGCAGCCATAGGACACCATCTTAGCGAATGGCGGCTTCGCGTCGCCGATTGTGGTCATTTAGGGCATCAAGTGACGATCTCGGAAGCTGCCGCTCCCGAAAGGCGATTGCCAAGCCGTTGGGCCTAGGACGTAACCGTCGAGCTAATGCTGGGCCGCCAACGAACGGATACAGCCGATCCGTGATTTTAGGGGGTTTTCACTTTCAACCGAAGCGAGCAGAATTGCCCAATCGAGCAGGCTAAGGTCGAGGGCAGGGAGCGATGACATTTGAGGAGTATCAGCAGGGCGGCCGCGCCCGCTACCTCGCGCTCGTGGAGGCAATCCAGAATATTCTGCGTCACGCTCTCAGCCAACATGGTATGGTCTCGCATGGAATTACAGGACGGGCGAAAGAACTTTCCTCGCTGCGAAAAAAGCTGGGAGATCGCGAATTTGCGCTCGATCAGCCGATGGATGAAGTGAAGGACCTGGCTGGCTGCCGTGTAGTCTTTCTTACCAATTCTCAAGTCGAAGTCTTCAACAGCACTGGCGCGCTGCACGAGAATTTTGAGGTGCTGAGTGTCAATGTTCATCACCCGGTTCCTGGCACAGATACTGAGACAAAGCTGTTCGACAGCACGAATTACCTCGTCCAACTAAAACCAGACCGTCTCGCCTTGCCGGAGTATCGGGAGTTTGAAGGTTTGCGGGCTGAAATCCAGATCCAAACTCTGCTCAATCATGCTTGGGCAGAAATGGGTCATGATACGATCTACAAGGAGCCCAGACTGATCCATCTGGGCGCTGCCCAAATGAAGAAGATCGGTGAACGCATGAACAAAGTCATGCAGGATCACTTGATCCCTGCCGGATATGATTTTGACAAGATCGCTCAGGATTTCCAGCGGCTAATGAAGGCCGATGGCGCTGCCGCGGCGACGATCGAAGCGATCGAGAGCGTTGACAACAACAATGACCTTGAGGATGCGCTCGAGACCTACACCGATTTAGTACTGCCGCACTTCGACGAACCAACGGAGGAGTTTTCCAAGCGGTTAGGCACGCTGATCGACGCTGCGGAGCGCGCTCGTGATTATGCACTCCAGGCAGTTGTGACGGAATTTGGAGAATATCAGGGTAAGACGAGCATGGATATCGCTCGGCGCGTTGCCACGCTCATTAAGGCGTACCGATACTTTGAACCGGAACGCACCTTTCACGCTGTGGTAAGACTGTATGAGGGAGCTCGTGACGATGAAGAGCAGCGCCTTTGGGTAGAAGTCGGTGAAGAGTTGGCCGAGCACAATCTGGATATCTGGAAACGATATGGACCGATAGCCCAACAGGTCATACTTGACCAGTTGGAGCAGCTTGACGCTGGCAAAATCGCTAGTGTGAAGTCATTGCTTATCGCGATGCTCTCGCATCTCCTTTCGGCCGACTTGGGGGGGACAACTTGGCGTTCTGATAGCGTTACAATCCACCGGGGCGCTGTACATGCATCAGACGAACTTCGTCAGCTTCGATCCCGTGCCATCGACTGGCTTGAACAGTGGCTTGATGCGGCTGAAACCGACGCCGAACGACTGACGATCCTGAATGCACTTGGCAAAGCAGGCGCGATGCCCATGAGGGCGGAAAGTGATCCTGGACTTTTTTTGATGCTGCTTGAAGACGGTACCCGTGTTGCCGAGATAACTCTGGCACGCATCTC
Organism: Labrenzia sp. 011; assembly: GCF_003075075.1. Taxonomy (GTDB): domain Bacteria; phylum Pseudomonadota; class Alphaproteobacteria; order Rhizobiales; family Stappiaceae; genus Roseibium. The sequence continues at coordinate 137,701 of NZ_QCYM01000006.1, forward strand.
ACGATGGGCCCTGGAACTGCGTCGTAGCCGCGAGGTTGATGCATTGCACACGCACCATCGATTTCAGAGGCTGCCACCCGACCTCGCGGAGAACACAGAGCTAATCGCAGCGCAGAAGAAATTTATCGACGCTATCCTTGCCTTGCGCGACCGGTTGGCCGCCGATGATGACTATGTGTGTTACAAGACGCTGATCGGATACGACAGCGTTCGGCCGAATGCTTGGGAAGGTGATCATTTCGATCATGAGGCGACGGATGTTTGGCGTCGGGAGCAATATCCGAGGATCGTAGCGAACGTAACGATTGAAAAGGTGCCCGCGTGGAAAGCTCGGATCGACGCCTATGTTGGTGGCGTCGGCCACGATGGCGGAAATTTCACACCGATGCGTGAATTCCTCGGGCTTTTGGCGGAACAGAAACCTGACGTTGCACTCCACATGTTGGGTGAGGTCAGTGACAAATTCGCAGTCTTCGTGCCGGCAATGTTGTCAGGGCTCGAACGCGCCGGTCGTATGGGCGAGGTTCTCACGCTGGTCGATGGCTGGATGGCAGAAGGACAACTGCTCAGGGCTGTCGGCAACTATCTCCATCAAAAGCCTGAAATAGATATCGAACGGCTTCAAACCTTGGTCGTAAAGGTATTCGAACGGGAGGATCTAGTCTCCGGCGTCAACGCCGCGACGACAGCCGCCGCCTGGTATAGTCGCGCCGCCAATCCCACACTGATCGAGACAGTGCTGATGCCGGTCGTTCGATTCGCGAACGAACGCCAACTCCCTCACTGGGTCGACCATTTTTTTGCCCCCGGCAATGCGCTCATTGTGCAGGACTTAAGCGAGGCAGAGGCGGCTGAGCTGCTAAAATCATTCGTTGGAATCGCCGATGTCGACTACCGCGAGGCCAGGCTCCTTGTTGCCGTCAGTCAGCGGCATCCGCAGCTGGTAATCGACTTCTTTGGCGCACGGTTACGGCAAGAACACGCAGAGTCCGGCGAGCGGTTCCAGGCGATCCCCTTTGATTCACATGATCTGGAGGAGGCATTTTCGCCTCATCTTGATCTTCTGTTGCCCGCGGTTCGCGAGTGGTATGAGGAGGAACCGCAGTTACATGAGTATCGCGGGGGGCGCCTGCTGAAGCATGCTTTCCCAGAGCTGACAAATGAGGTGGCAGATCGACTCATTACGCTTGCCCGCCAAGGTGGTGAGCAGGATTTCAAATTCATTCTGAAGACGCTGTCGCCTCACGAGGGAGCCGAGCAACTCTATCCAATCCTCATGGAGGTGGTTGATAGACTCGAGCCTGGCGACAAGCTCCTCAACGAGGTGTCATGTGTCCTAGGTGAAACCGGCGTCGTTTCAGGCGCTTTTGGGTTCGTCCAAGTTACTGAACAGCGGCGCAATCTGATCGAGCGATATCGGGACGATCCCAGGCCGCGCGTTCAAGCTTATGCCCGTGATCGCGCTCGTGAACTTACACAAGAAATGGCATGGGAACAGAGAAGGGCAGTGCGGTCTGTTGCACAGCGCAGGCGAAACTGGAACGAAGAATAAGCATCACATATCGCGCTTGCTGTTACAGTCCTCGATCAGGTGCCTTTAGGCTAAAAAAGTCCCCTATTCACGAACTGGCCAGCCAATCTATTTTTGCCATCGCTTGAAGATGTCGATCCAATTCTTCACGTTTTGCGAGGTCCATGTGGCGGAAAGCCCAACCAGATTGAAGAATTTCCCTAATGATGCGTGCAGCTAGCATTGTAAGCTGAGGAATTCCCGACACCTCAATCGACCAGCTTTTCGGCTCAAAATGAGTGAACTGGTTCCGAATTTCCTCGTGGAAGCGCTGCAACCAAACCAGTTCATAGTCGCTTATTGCGACACCTGCTACGTTGCTGCGATCGCCTGCCGAATAAGGTTTTCTCACGGCTTTAAGTAGGTCTGGAAGATTCATCAAATAGGTCTTGGGCGGTTTCGCGTTTGGATTGGTGAGAGAATCGTCAAAATAGGCTAGCCACTCGCTGGCATTGCGCTTGGTGACGGCACCTACTGGAGCCGCAGTCGTAGTGAGATGGCAAACGCACACGCCCTGCAATGCCGAATGCAACGCGATCGCTACCCATTTCCATGCTTGGGGGTCCTCGCGCACAAACTGGGCTGTGCGTAAGACCTGACGGATCGATCCCGCTACATCCTCAGCCTCATCGGTCTGAATCCAATTCGCAGTCACGTTTCTCTCGCCTTCTTTTAGTGGGTGTCGAGCATAGACGATGCAGTGGCGTTTCGAACGTATCGTTGCTTTCAGGATCTGACGGGCCTGCCCCATCGATTATCATAAGGCTCAATAACGGCAGCCTTTCTAGGTCGCCACCAAAAACCCGCCAGTCCGCATGCTGCCCCATTCCAGCCGTTCGTTCCCGTCACAGCGAATGACCGCTCCCCGCCCAATTGTTGAGTTCAGAGCGCCGCGATAAATGTCTTCGGTAGGTTAGAAGTCTACTTTCTTTGCAGTTGATCCGGACAACGGCCATACGCCTCCAGCGGGCGCCGCGATACCGTAACGGAAGCCTCCCAGCGAGTGTAATTTCTCAGATACTTTTTGTAAGGTTCAACCTATAGTGTTTCGAGGTTCAAAATACGTGAGGAGGCCAACTTGGAGATCCAGTGGATTTTGGTGGCTGGTCTGGCCCTGATGGTGACCGGAGCGATCACAGTCTATTTGAAGCGGGAGATCACGACTGGCCAGGCGCTGGTTTTTGCCTTTGGCGGTGCCATGATCGCCATACCGCAAATTGCCAACTTCGAGTTCAGCAACGGGACGGTCAAATTCACGACAAAAATCCAAGCCGCGGCGTTGACGACACAGGTGGAGACCTTGAACAAGGAGCAGGCCGATCTGGCAAGCACCGTTCTGGCCCTGACAAAGCAGAACCAGAAGCTTGCGGAACAGGTTGCCAAACTCAGCAAGGGCGTGTCCGATGCACCTAACGGCAACGCAACATTCGCTCCTCCCGAATTCTTCGTACCCGACTGGTCGACCTATCAGAAAAGCACGGAAAACCTGATCCAGCAGAGCGAGAGTCGGACACTGCAACTAGACAGCTTGAAGCAGCAGCTGAAAGCAGAGTGAAGCGGCCATTTTCCATCCTGCTAAAGGAGGCTTTCCGTGTGAGGGACGGAAACGTGCCTTCGACGACCGTTCAAGGAATTAAGTAGCGAAAATCAACGGCCAAAGCATATCGTCTAGCAATGTCGATCAGATTCTCGGAAGGATTGGCGCGCATTGAAGACCTTTTTCGAGCTGCGACATTCGGTAATACGGGTCTCGAAGGCGACCATCGCCGCTGGTGAACATGACGACAGCAATGGCCTCCAGTCGGTCGTTCACCGGCTCTTGGCCTAGTCCTGACAACTTCCGTTCGATGCGAGCCGAGCGAATGACCGGTTAAGGCGTATTTCGTTGAAAAACTCTTTTGTTTTCCAACTTTGAAGGTGCCTTTGCTTTTGAGTTGGTACGAACCAGATACTGGCCAAGATAGGCATCGACGTGCTGAGGCGCCGCAAGGCCGCTCTCCGCCCATTCTAGTCCTTCTATCCCCTACCGCATTTGCCATATCCCAGCCCTCACCCGTCCTTGCGCGGGCGGATCAGGCCTTCCTGGGCGGTGGAGGCGATCAGGGTGCCGTCCTTGGTGTAGAGCGCGCCCCGGTTCATGCCGCGGGCGCCGGAGGCGGACATGCTGTCGGTGGCGTAGAGCAACCAGTCGTCGGCGCGGAAGGGGCGGTGGAACCACATGGCGTGGTCGAGGCTGGCGGCCTGGATCTTCGGGCTGAAAACCGATGTGCCGTGGGGGAAGAGCGAGGTGTCCAGCAGGGTCATGTCGGAGGCATAGGCCAGGACGCACTGGTGGATGCGCTCGTCGTCGGGCAGCGGGTCGCTGGCCCGGACCCAGACATATTGCTGCGGCGGCAGGGGTTTCTTGCTGAAATAATGGGTCATGTCCACGGGCCGCATCTCGATCGGCCGTTCCCGTTCCCAGTAGCGGCGGACGTTTTCCGGGGCCACGGACAGGAATTTTTCCTTCAGCTCCTGTTCGCTCGGCAGGTCTTCCGGCGCCGGCACGTCCGGCATCTCGCTCTGGTGTTCCAGCCCCTCCTCGATGATCTGGAAGGACGCGGACATGGAAAAGATCGCCTCGCCGTGCTGGATGGCCACCACCCGGCGGGTGGTGAAGCTGCCGCCGTCGCGGATCCGGTCGACCTCATAGATGATCGGCACTTCCGGATCGCCGGGGCGCATGAAATAGCCGTGCAGGGAATGCACGTGCCGGTCCGCGACCACCGTGCGGGAGGCGGCGACAAGCGCCTGACCGATGACCTGGCCGCCGAACACGCGCTGCCAGCCCACCTGGGGGCTGCGACCACGGAACAGGTTGCGCTCCAGCGGTTCCAGGTCAAGTATCTGCAGAAGGTTGTCGATGGCCCTGTTCATCGGCGCGATCCCTGTTAGATAGAGTGCCGGGTATTGATGCCGGGTCAACCGGCCTTACCTGCACTCTTGGACGTCCCTTGACGTTAAAGTCAAGATGTCGTTCGGGAAGGCGGGGGCAAGGAGATGAGGACGATGGCCAAAAAGGCAAAGACGGACGGATCGGCGGACATCTTCGATGTCGTGATCGTTGGCGGCGGATATGTGGGCTTGTCCCTGGCCGTCGCGCTGAAACAGGGCGATGCCGGCCTGTCCTGCGCCGTCGTTGACCCCAAGCCCATGGATCAGCTGCATCTGGACCCGCGGGCGTCGGCCATTGCCGCGGCAGCCTCCAGGATGCTGACCCAGCTCGGCATCTGGCAGCAGATCGAGAAAGACTCGCAGCCGATCAACGAGATGATCGTCACCGACAGCCGGTTGCGGGATGCGGTCCGTCCGGTTTTCCTGACCTTTGGCGGCGAGGCGACCGAAGGCGAGCCCTTCGCCCACATGATGCCCAATGGCGTCATGATGCCGGCGCTCTACAAGGCCGCGAAGAAACTCGGGGTGACCTTCTTCGCCCCGGCGACGGCCGACAGTTTCCGCACGCTTGCGGATCACACGGAAATCACGCTGGAAAACGGCAAACAGCTCAAGGGCCGGTTGCTGGTGGCCGCCGACGGCGTGCGCTCCCGGCTCCGGGATCTGGCCGGCATCCGCACTGTCAACTGGGACTACGGCCAATCCGGCATCGTGACAACGGTTGCGCATGAGCGCCCGCATGAGGGCCGCGCCGAAGAGCATTTCCTGCCCGCAGGCCCCTTTGCCATCCTGCCGCTGCCCGGCAACCGCTCCTCCCTGGTGTGGACGGAAAAGACGACGGATGCGGAGCGTCTGGTGCGCTCCGACGAGTTCACCTTCGAGCTGGAGCTGGAGCGCCGGTTCGGCCATCATCTCGGCGCGCTGAAGGTGGAGGGTCCGCGACGCGCCTACCCGCTGGGGCTGAAGCTGGCCCGGGATTTCGTGAAACCGCGCTTCGCCCTGATCGGCGATGCCGCGCATGGCATTCATCCCATTGCCGGACAGGGGCTCAATCTCGGCTTCAAGGATGTCGCCGCACTTGCCGAGGTTCTGGTCGATGCGCGCCGTCTCGGGCAGGATCCCGGCGGTCTCGACGTTCTGGAGCGCTACCAGCGCTGGCGCCGGTTCGACACCTTCCAGATGGGTGTCGTCACCGACGTGCTCAACCGGCTCTTTTCCAACGACAGCGATATCCTGCGCGCCATGAGGGACTTCGGACTGGGTCTCGTCGACCGCATGCCGGGCCTCAAGACGCAGTTCATCCGCGAAGCCTCGGGATTTGCCGGGCCTGTTCCGAAATTGCTTTCCGGGGAACCTATCTGATAGGAGTTCGGGACCGATATCTTTCACCGCCGGATTCCTTTTGAATGAACGGGTACCCCGACAGTTTTCCCGAACCGAAATCGATACTGATTACGGGCTGTTCCTCCGGCATCGGCGCGGCTGCCTGCCACATCCTGCGCGGGCGCAACTGGCGGGTGATCGCCTCTGCCCGTGCGCAGGCGGATGTGGACCGGCTGCAGGATGAGGGGTTCGAGGCCTATCGTCTCGACTACGAGGAGGCCGGCAGCATCCGGACGGCGGTCGACAAGGTGCTCGAGCGCACGGATGGCAAGCTCGATGCGGTCTTCAACAATGGCGCCTATGCGGTGCCCGGCGCCCTGGAGGACGTTCCCACCGAAGCGCTGCGGGCGCTTTTCGAGGCCAATTTCTTCGGCTGGCACGATCTGACGCGGCAACTGCTGCCGTCCATGCGGGCCAACGGCTCCGGCCGCATCGTGCAATGTTCTTCGGTGCTCGGTCTGGTGGCGATGAAATACCGGGGCGCCTATACTGCGTCCAAATTCGCCCTGGAAGCCTATTCCGACACGCTGCGGCAGGAACTGGCGGGAACGGGGCTGCATGTGTCGCTGATCGAACCGGGGCCGATCGGCACGAAGTTTACCGAAAACGCCTTGGCGAATTTCGACCGCTGGATCGGCGATGAGGGACTGAAGGCCTCGGTCTATCGGGAGACCTATGAAAAACGCCGCCTGCGCATGGAGGCGGGAGAACCGGGACCGTTCAAGCTGCGGCCGGAAGCGGTCGTGAGACAGCTGGTTCATGCGGTGGAGGCGAAACGGCCCAGGGCGCGCTATCGTGTCACTGTTCCGACAACCGTCATGGCTGTGGCAAAACGGCTGCTGCCGACGGGTCTTCTGGACCGGTTCTGCATATGGGCCGCGGAGGGCGAGAAATAGCTCCGCTGGAGCCCGGGTCCGGATGGATCGCGCGAACGAGATCGGGCCCGGCGCCGGGCCGAAAAGGATAACAAATGTCTGACATCATCAATACACTCATTCCGATCGGACTTGCGGCCGTGGTCGTGGTGCTGCTGCTCGGCATCTGGAACATGTTCCGCAACGGACCGGCAAACCGGTCGCAGATGCTCATGCGCTGGCGTGTCGGGCTGCAGTTCGTGGTCATCGTCCTGGTCATGGGCGGACTGTATTTCTTCGGAAACCGCTGACGGAAACCAGGGGATGGCGTGCAATGGTTGTTCTGAACAAGATCTACACGAAGACCGGCGATGACGGCACCACGGCCCTGGGGTCCGGGGAACGCCGGCCGAAAAACGATCTGAGGATCGATGCCTACGGCACGGTCGATGAAACCAATGCGGTCGTCGGGCTGGTCCGGCTGCATACGGGAGCGGATGCGCCGGACGTCGATGCGACTCTCGGCCGTATCCAGAACGACCTGTTCGATCTGGGGGCCGATCTGGCGACCCCGGAGACGGACAAGGATCTCGGCTACGAGCCGCTGCGCGTCACGGACGCCCAGGTGGAGGCCCTCGAACAGGCGATCGACACGCTGAACGCGGATCTGTCGACGCTGCGGTCCTTCGTCCTGCCCGGCGGCAGTGCCGCATCGGCACATCTGCATCTTGCCCGCACGGTCTCGCGGCGCGCCGAACGGCTGATCGTCGAACTCGCGGCCAGAGAGAAGGTCAATCCGGCCGCGGTCAGATACATGAACCGGCTGTCGGACTATTTTTTCGTCGCGTCCCGCTTTCTGAACGACAAGGGCGGGCAGGACGTTCTATGGGTGCCCGGCCAGAACCGCTAGGCGGCAACCGGGTCGGAGCACAGAAAGCCCGGGGGGCAGATGTTCATTCCACTTTACGATCACAACCGGCGGGTTCATGTCCGGCATCCCTACGTCAATCTGACGATCATTGCCGCGAATGTGCTGATCTTCCTGCTCTACCAGCGGGCCGGCGAGCAGCAGGCGGTGGGGGCTTCGTCCTATTCCTTCGGGCTGATACCGGCGGTGTTCTTCGATCTCCGCGATCTGGCGCCGCAGCTTCAGGTGCTGCCGGACTGGATGTCGGTGGTGACCTATTCCTTCCTGCATGGCGGCTACATGCATCTCATCGGCAACATGCTGTTTCTGTGGGTGTTCGGCGACAATGTGGAAGACGCCATGGGGCACCTGCGCTATCTGGCCTTCTACCTGCTCTGTGCGGCGGCGGGCGGCTATGCCTATGCCCTTCTCGACGTGAATTCCGAAGTGCCGCTGATCGGGGCCTCCGGCGCCGTGTCGGGCGTGGTCGCCGCCTATCTGATGCTCCATCCGCGGGTGAAGATCTGGGTGCTGGCCCTCGGCCGCATCCCGCTCAGGCTGACGGCCTTCTGGCTGCTGGGCGCCTGGATCGTCTACCAGTTCGTCAATGCCCTCGTGGTCGAGGGCGGCCAGGTGGCCTTCATCGCCCATGTCGGCGGATTGGTCGCAGGGGCGGTTCTGGTGGTCTTCTTCCGGCGCAGGGGCGTGCCCCTGTTCGACAAGACCCTCGCCTGAGGGGTTTTTCCGGCGTTTCCCGGTGCCGCGTCCGGCCGGCCCGGGCGGTGTGGGCTGTCATCTTTGCGACCCCAGATTTTCCTGGCGCGGCAAATTGCAGCGTTAAACCGTTTAGTGCGATTGACAGCCGCCGTGCGGGTCAGTACCGTCCCTCGCCATGCGCCACGATTGGCTCAATTCCGCCGTTTGTGCCTTTAAGTCACCCCGGGCGGAGAGCCTGATAATGCGGTGCGGTGAAAGCCGGCCCAGCAAGAGGTTGAGACCAGATGAAAATCCTCGTACCCGTCAAGCGGGTCATCGATTACAACGTGAAAGTCCGCGTCAAGGCGGATGGTTCGGGCGTCGATCTTGCGAACGTCAAGATGTCCATGAACCCGTTTGACGAAATCTCCGTCGAAGAAGCCCTGCGGCTCAGGGAAGCGGGAAAAGCGACCGAGGTCATTGTCGTGTCCGTCGGACCGCAGCAGGCGACCGAAACGCTCCGGACCGGTCTGGCAATGGGCGCCGACCGGGGTATTCTGGTCAAGACCGATGCCACCACCGAGCCGCTGGCCGTGGCGAAAATCCTCAAGGGGATCGTGGAAGCCGAAGAGCCGGGCCTGGTGATCCTCGGCAAGCAGGCGATCGACGACGACTGCAACCAGACCGGCCAGATGCTTGCCGCCCTGCTCGGCTGGAGCCAGGGCACCTTTGCCTCGAAGGTCGATCTGGGTGAAGGCACCGTCGATGTGACCCGCGAAGTGGACGGCGGCCTGCAGACCGTCAAGCTGAAACTGCCGGCGATCGTCACGACGGACCTGCGCCTCAACGAGCCGCGCTACGCGTCCCTGCCGAACATCATGAAGGCGAAGAAGAAGCCGATCGACGAGAAGACCCCGGACGACTTCGGCGTCGACATCACGCCGCGGCTGACCGTCGTGTCCACCGGCGAGCCGTCTGCCCGCAAGGCCGGTGTCATGGTCGCTTCCGTGACCGAACTTGTCGACAAACTCAAGAATGAGGCCGGTGTCCTTTAAGGGCGTCGCAGGAGGATCAAAATGACAACACTTCTTGTGGCCGAACACGCCGGTGGCGCGCTGAACGAAATGACCGCCAAGGCCCTGACCGCGGCCGTTGCGCTGGGCTCCGATGTCCATGTCCTGGTGGCCGGCAAGGGCGTTCAGGGCGTCGCGGAGGCCGCCGCCAAGCTGTCCGGCGTCGCCAAGGTGCTGATTGCCGAAGGTGACGATCTGGAACACCAGCTCGCCGAACCCGTGGCCGACCTGATCGTCGGACTGGCGGACGACTATGATGCCATCGTCGCTGCGGCGACCGCCAACGGCAAGAACACCCTGCCGCGCGTTGCCGCGCTTCTGGATGTGATGCAGATTTCCGACATCATCGCCGTTGTCGATGCGGACACCTTCGAGCGTCCGATCTATGCGGGCAACGCCCTGCAGACCGTGAAGTCAAGCGACCCGAAAAAGGTCATCACGGTGCGCACCTCCACTTTCGCCGCGGCGGAAGACGGCGGTTCGGCAAGCATCGAAACCGTGGCACCTCCGGCCGCGTCGGGATTGTCGCAATTCGTCGGCGAGGAGCTGTCCAAGTCGGACCGCCCGGAGCTGACCTCGGCGAAAATCATCATTTCCGGCGGCCGCGCGCTCGGCTCGGAAGAGAAATTCCAGGAAGTCATCATGCCGGTGGCGGATGCACTGGGCGCGGCCGTGGGAGCGTCCCGCGCGGCGGTGGATGCCGGATACGCGCCGAACGACTGGCAGGTGGGCCAGACCGGCAAGGTGGTTGCGCCGGATCTCTATATCGCCTGCGGCATTTCCGGAGCGATCCAGCATCTCGCCGGCATGAAGGACTCCAAGGTGATCGTCGCGATCAACAAGGATGAGGAAGCGCCGATCTTCCAGGTGGCCGACTACGGTCTCGTGGCCGATCTGTTCGACGCGCTGCCCGAATTGAAGGCCGCCGTGGAGTAACGTCTGCGGCAAATTCATCACGGACCCCGGAGCGAATGACAGTTTTCGCTTCGGGGTCCTTGCTGTTCGGCGCAAGACTTGTCAAAAATAGCCCAAACCGGCGGGCAGGCCGGCAAGCGGGTATTTTTCAGAAGATCGGATTCTCAGGATGGCTGTCGAAATCAAAAAAGTCGGCATTATTGGTTCGGGTCAAATGGGCAGCGGTATCGCGCATGTATGCGCGCTTGCCGGCTACGAGGTCGCCCTGAGCGACATATCCATGGAGCGGATCGAGTCGGGACTGGCCTCGATCAACGGCAACATGGCGCGTCAGGTTTCCAAGTCGCTGATCACCGAGGAAACGAGAAAGGCGGCCCTCGACCGGATCAAGCCGGCCGAGGATCTCGATCTCGTTAGCGATGCCGACCTGGTGATCGAATCGGCGGTGGAGAACGAGCAGGTCAAGCGGAAGATCTTTTCCCAGCTCTGCCCGATCCTGAAGCCGGAAGCCATTCTGGCAACCAACACCTCGTCGATCTCCATCACCCGTCTTGCCGCGTCCACCGACCGGCCCGAGCGCTTCATCGGCATCCATTTCATGAATCCGGTTCCCCTGATGGAACTCGTGGAACTGGTTCGCGGCATCGCGACCGAGGACGAGACCTTCGAGGCCTCGAAGGAATTCTGCGACCGGCTGGGCAAGCAGGTCGCGGTCGCCGAGGATTTCCCGGGCTTCATGGTCAACCGGATCCTCCTGCCGATGATCAACGAAGCGATCTACGTGCTGTATGAAGGTGTCGGGTCGGTCGAGTCGATCGACAAGGCCATGCGGCTCGGGGCGAACCATCCCATGGGCCCGCTGCAGCTGGCGGATTTCATCGGCCTGGACACCTGCCTGTCGATCATGCAGGTGCTGTACGAAGGCCTGGCGGACACGAAATACCGCCCCTGTCCGCTGCTGGTGAAATATGTCGAGGCGGGCTGGCTCGGACGCAAGACCCAGCGCGGTTTCTATGATTACCGGGGCGAGACACCGGTCCCGACGCGCTAGACCTGAAAAATTCCGATGAATCTTGCCCGGTACTGTCTGACCCGCGCTGCCGCCGATCCGGGCAAGACGGCGCTGGAAGTGGTCGGTCCGGGCGGGGAGATTCTCGAAAGCCTCACCTTCGGGACGCTTGCAAGATCGGTGCTGTCCGTTGCCGCAGGGCTTGCGGATGCCGGGCTTCAGGCCGGGGACCGGGTTCTGCTGCGCATCGGCCATTCGAGCGATTTTCCGCTGCTGTTTTTCGGTGCGATCGCCGGCGGATTCGTGCCGGTGCCCACTTCCGCCCTGCTGACATCCGGTGAAACCGAAGCGATCCTGAGGGATTGCGGCGCGGCGATGGTGCTGCATGACGGCGATACGGCGCTGCCGGTGAGCCACGACGTTCCCTTCCTGGGGCCGGCGGAGATCGAGGCGCTGAAACGTTGCGCTCCCGCGGGTTTCGCCGACACCGGCCGGGACGATCCGGCCTTTCTGATCTATACCTCCGGAACCAGCGGCACCCCGAAAGGGGTCCTGCATGCGCATCGGGCGGCTGCGGCCCGTGCGCCGATGTACCAGGGCTGGTACGGCATCTCCTCCAGCGACCGGCTGCTGCATGCGGGTGCCTTCAACTGGACCTACACGCTCGGCGTCGGGCTGATGGATCCCTGGGCGAATGGTGCGACCAGCATCGTCTATGACGGTCCCCGGGACCCGGAGGTCTGGCCGCAGATCATGGAGGCCAGCCGGGCCAGCCTCTTTGCCGCCGTTCCGAGTCTCTACCGGCGGATCCTGAAATACGGGGCCGTCTCGCGGGACGCGTTTCCAGCACTGCGGCACGGGCTGACCGCCGGGGAAGCGTTGCCGGCAGCGCTCTATCGCGACTGGACCGCGCAGACCGGCCGGGATCTTTTTGAAGCGCTCGGCATGAGCGAGATTTCGACCTATCTGTCCAGCGGTCCGGATGTGCCGGTGAAACCGGGATCACCGGGCAAGCCCCAGTGCGGGCGCAAGGTGGCCATCCTTGCGGAAGATCCCGGATCCGGCGCGGATTTCGCGGCGCCTGAGGAGACGGGGCTGCTGGCCATCCACCGTGACGAGCCCGGGCTGATGCTGGGATACTGGAACCGGCCGGAGGAGACGGCGGCGGCGTTCCGGGGCGACTGGTTCCTGACCGGGGACCGGGCCCGCCGGGACGCGGACGGCTATTACTGGTACGAAGGCCGCTCCGACGATCTCATGAATGCCTTCGGTTACCGGGTCGCGCCGGAGGAAGTGGAGCGGGTTCTGGCGGCGGACCCGCAGGTGCTGGAGGTCGCGGTTACCGCAGTGCCGGTGCGTACGGGGGTGAACCTGGTCACGGCCTTTGTCGTCCCGCGGGACCGGGCCAGCTTCGATGCGGACCGCCTCGCCGCCCACGCGGTCAACGCCCTGGCCGACTACAAGCGCCCGAAGGACTACCGGATCGTCGACCGGCTGCCGCGCACGCCTTCGGGCAAGGTGCGCCGGAAGGCCCTTGGCGAAGATCGGAACTGAAAAGGTAAGCCTTTGTTAACGCTTGCTTAAGAGCTGAAAGCTAGGGTCACATGGCAATCAGGGAAACTCATTCGCCATGGACAGCGTCGGAATTGCCAGCAGCTATGTTGCCATGACCCAGGCCCAGACGGGCCAGGCGCTGCAGTCTGCAATGATGAAAATGGCGGCCGAGCAGGACGCCGGTCTGGTTGCTCTTCTGCAGGAAGGGGCCGAAAATCTTCAGTCGGTCTCGGGAACACCCCCTGCAGGTCTCGGCACGCAGGTCGATGTGACGGCCTGAGGCCTTGTCTTTCTTCCAATTCTTAACGACGGGCCCTGTCGCGGGTCTATCAGACGGTCTTTGCCTGCCTTCAGCCATGTCACTGCGATATGAACGAAGGGCGAAGATGCGTTGAACGTGTTTTGATTTTCAGAGCAACTTCAAGATTATGTTCGGTAATACTTAAAAGTTTACATAAATTATTTGCTTCAAATAAACAGACGTGAAATCAAGTCGGGAATTTGATTTCAAAATTTACCTTTGAATTCAGCTATCTGGGGCAAGATATCCTTTGAACGAATTTCAGGGATTGGAATGACCATGCCCGCTTCAATAGGGAGTGGAACATCTCAGGTTTTTCAGCCGGCGCCGGATGCGACGCGGACGGAGAAAGCTGCGGCCCGGATGGAAGCGGCCAAGGTCAGGCAGTCTGAAGCCGTGGCCGAAACGGTCAAACGTCAGGCCGATTTCAGTTCCAGTCGCGCAGAACTCCTGTCCCGGCAGGCCGAGCAGATGGAAAATCGTGTCCAGTCCCAGAACCCCGGGAAAGGGATCGGCGGTCAGGTCGATATTACAGTCTGAAGCCTCCTGTTCCCGATTGAACACAGGATGGTCCAGAAAAGCAAAACCGGGTGAGGTCCTCATCCAACAAGGGAGTAGGCTCCATGGCGAGCATATCCGAAACGTCTTCTTCTGCCGCCTATAGCGCTGCCGACACGCGCAGCCAGCTTGCAGCAAATGCCATCCGCGACCAGAATGCGGAGGAACGCCAGGTGGCCAGCCGTCTCGACGAGGCGCAGGAAAGCGAGCAGACCCGTCGTGAAGCCCGCAAGATACCGGGTCTGGGCGAGGCGGTCGATATTTCGGTCTGACCTACCGGGAAGCGCCGATCATATCGTTCGGCCAGACCGGCTGCAGTCGCCGCATCCCGGCATGACATTCGATTTTTCGGAAAACCGGCGTGCCTTCAGCCCGCCGGTTTTTTTACCACGCTCTGAACAAGGGCTTTCGCCTCGCCCGAGGCCCACTCTGCGGGGCCATACATGGTTCCTATCTCGCAGCCTTCCGGGCTGACCAGGATTGTCGTCGGCAGGCCTGTCGCACGGGCAACCTTTTTCAAGTCCTTCAGTATCCCGTTCGAACTGTCCTGATAGTAGGTCAGGTGGCTGACGCCGATCTCCTCGAGAAATGCCGTGGGTTTGTCCGGTCCGCCGCGGTCCAGGTTGACTGCGACCACTTCGAAGCTGTCATCGCCCATGTCTGCCTGAAGCCGGTCCAGGGCCGGCATTTCCTTGCGGCACGGCGCGCACCAGGTCGCCCACAGATTGAGAAGAATGGTCTTGTCGCCGAAGTCGGCAAGGCTCATCTGCGCGCCGTCCGGCCCCGAAAAGGTCAGCTTCCCGAGTTCGAGCGGCTGACTTGCGGGCAGGAAAGCGGCCACTTCACCGGTGGCATAGGGCTTGGCCAGGGCTGCGGTTTCCAGGGTGGCCGAGCAGGTTTCGGCGCTTGCAATATTGCCATCGGGACCGGCGATCACGTATAGAGCCGCTACAGCGGCCACGGCGCCTGCAAGCCCGGCGACCAGAATGCCACGTCCGGAGCGTTTTGCGGGTTCGGTTGGTTTCGTCATTCGTTCACACCTCGCAAGAGGCGCCTCTTTAAGGGACAGGACATGAGCAATCGCATGTGGGGAGGCCGGTTCGCCGAAGGACCGGACGCCATCATGGAGGAAATCAACGCCTCCATTGACTACGACCGGAAGCTATATAAGCAAGACATCGACGGCTCGAAAGCCCACGTGCGCATGCTCGCCGAAAAAGACATCGTGACGCGGGACGATGCCGACAAGATCGTTCAAGGTCTAGACACAATCCTGTCAGAGATCGAAAACGGCACATTCGTCTTTTCCCGGGCGCTGGAAGACATTCACATGAATATCGAGGCCCGGCTTGCCGAACTGGTCGGTCCAGCGGCGGGGCGTCTGCACACCGCGCGCTCCAGAAACGACCAGGTGGCCACCGACTTCCGCCTCTGGGTCCGGGACACCCTGGACACCCTGGACGATCAGCTGAGCGAGCTGATGCAGGTGCTTGCCGAAAAGGCGGAAACCCACGCGGGCGATGTCATGCCCGGTTTCACGCATCTGCAGTCCGCCCAGCCGGTCACCTTCGGACATCACCTGCTGGCCTATGTGGAAATGTTCTCCCGCGACCGGGGCCGGGTGCGCGATGCGCGCCGGCGCATGAACGAATGCCCGCTCGGCGCCGCGGCGCTGGCCGGCACGTCCTTTCCGATCGACCGCAAGATGACCGCCGACACCCTGGGCTTCGACCGGCCGTCGGCGAATTCGCTGGACGCGGTCTCGGACCGGGATTTCGTCATCGAGGCGCTTGCCGCGGCCTCGCTTTCCGCGATGCATCTCTCCCGCCTTGCCGAAGAGATCGTCATCTGGTGTTCGGCGCAGTTCGGTTTCGTCAAACTGTCGGACAAGTTCTCGACCGGTTCCTCCATCATGCCGCAGAAGAAAAATCCGGACGCGGCGGAGCTGGTGCGCGCCAAGACCGGCCGGATCTACGGGTCCCTTCAGGCACTGCTGGTGATGATGAAGGGCCTGCCGCTCGCCTATTCCAAGGACATGCAGGAAGACAAGGAACAGGCGTTCGACGGTCTTGCCAGCATTTCCCTGGCGCTTGCGGCCATGACCGGCATGGTGCGGGACCTGGAGCCGGTGACGAAGACCATGAAGAAGGCGGCCGGCTCAGGCTATTCCACCGCGACGGATCTGGCGGACTGGCTTGTGCGGGTGCTCGGCCTGCCCTTCCGGGAGGCCCATCACGTCACCGGGCGGATCGTCGCGCTGGCCGTTGAACGCAATATCGAGCTGCACAAGATCCCGCTGGAGGACATGCAGGCGGTGGAGCCGAAAATCAATGCGGAGATCTTCTCGGTGCTTTCCGTCGACAAGTCGGTCCGCAGCCGCACCAGCTACGGCGGCACCTCGCCGGTCAATGTGCGCAAACAGGCACGCCGCTGGCTGAAAGAGCTGTCGAAGGGGTGAGCGGCATTCAATCCTGGCGTGGGACGGCGGAGCGCGCTTGCCGAATTCCGCCTGTCATGCGAGGAGAGGAGCGGTAAGGGTTTGCGAAAAGGGCACGGATGGTCATGAATTCCCGGTTAAAAGTTTTGGCGCTGCTCGGTCTTTGCCTGGGCCTGACCCTGGCCGGCTGCGGGCGAAAGGGCTCGCTGGACAATCCCGGCTCCCCGGAACCGCCGCAAGGGACTGCCGCAGATCCGGCGGCCAGCGCCGTCCCGCCGCAGGAACCGCAGAGCGATCAGTCGTTCTTCCTCGATTTCCTGATCAATTAAGGTCCTCTGAGCCGTCAGAGCTTCCAGTCGCGTCGCCCGTTTCCACGAGAAAACGGGCCGATCCATCCGCACGAGGGTATCCTTTGCATCACTTCGCCCATAAAAACGGTGCGCTTCATGCCGAAGACGTGGCGATCGAGGAGATCGCCCGGGAAGTCGGCACGCCGTTCTATTGCTATTCCACGGCGACACTGACCCGGCATTACCAGGTCTTCGCCTCCGCCTTCGACGATATTCCGTCGCTGGTCTGCTATGCGATGAAGGCCAATTCGAACCAGGCCGTGCTGAAAACGCTGGCGGACCTTGGTGCGGGAATGGATGTCGTTTCGGAAGGCGAATTGCGCCGGGCGCGGGCGGCGGGTGTGCCAGCCGGCAAGATCGTTTTTTCCGGTGTGGGAAAAACCGAGGCTGAGCAGGCCTATGCGCTTGAAGAAGACATTCTCTGCTTCAATGTGGAATCCGAGCCCGAGTTGCGGCAGCTGTCGCGGGTCGCCAGCGAGATGGGCAGGACCGCGCGCATATCCATGCGCATCAATCCGGATGTGGATGCCAGAACCCACGCCAAGATCGCCACAGGCAAGGCGGAGAACAAGTTCGGCATTCCCTGGCAGCGGGCGCAGGAGGCTTATGCGGAAGCGGCCGGCCTGCCCGGACTGAAAGTCACCGGCATAGACATGCATATCGGTTCGCAGATCACCGAGCTGGAACCGTTCGACCAGGCATTTGCCCGGCTGGGGGAGCTGATTTCCGGCTTGCGGGCGCAAGGGCACCAGATCGATCACGTCGATCTCGGCGGCGGGCTCGGCATTCCCTATGTCACCGACAACGAACCGCCGCCGCATCCGGATGCCTATGCGCAGGTGGTCAAGAAGCATGTGCGGGAACTGGACTGCAAGGTGATGTTCGAGCCGGGCCGCATGATCGCCGGCAACGCGGGCATCCTGGTGACCAGCGTCATCTATGTGAAGGAAGGTGCGGACAAGACCTTCGTGATCGTGGACGGCGCGATGAACGATCTCATCCGGCCCACCCTTTACGAAGCCTATCATGAGGTGCGCCCGGTTCGCGAAAACGCGGAGGAAAGCGGTCGAATCAAGGCGGATATCGTCGGTCCGGTCTGCGAAACGGGCGATTTCCTCGCCCAGAACCGCGACATGGCAAGGGTGAATGCTGGGGATATGTTGGCGGTCTATTCCGCCGGCGCCTACGGGGCGGTTCAGTCCAGCACCTATAATTCCCGGCTGCTGGTGCCGGAAGTCCTCGTAAACGCTGATCAATTCGCCGTTGTCCGGCCGAGGACCAGCTATGAAGACCTGCTCGGACTCGACCGCATTCCGGACTGGCTCAAGGGTTCGTGACCGAAACTTCTGCCAATTAATTGATTGAACAGGTTGCCGCACAGGCTCCTTTGCCTCACCTTGTTGTCTGGTGGGCAGGTCCTGCGGGCTGCGCTTTCAAGAAGAGCGGCATTTGCGGGATACGAACCGGAGGTGCTCTTGAGCGCGAACGACAGCCAGCAGGATATCAACGGCCCGGAAACGTCCGGGTCCGGCGCGCGCCGGAATTTCATCAGAAGCCGTCTGGAGACGCTTGTCCGGCACAGCCGCACGGTCCTGTTCGTGGAACGCTTGTGGCGGGCGCTGCTGCCGGTTCTCGTGGTTGCCGGTGTGTTCGTCGGCCTGTCCTGGCTCGGCCTCTGGCTGATGCTTCCCGCCTGGGCGGGACTTGCGGGCGTGATCTGTTTTGCTATCGCCGGAATCTGGGCCGCCAAGGACCTGTTCCGGCTTTCCTGGCCCACGCGCGACGAGGCGCTGGCCCGTGTCGAAAAGGCGTCGGGCACTGTGCACCGGCCCCTGTCCACCCTTGAAGACGATCTTTCGGTCGGCGCGGAGAACCCGGAAAGCCGGGCCATCTGGGCGTTGCATCTTCGCCGGACGGCGGAGGCCGTCGCCGCAATCCGCTCCAGGGGACCGGATCCCAAGGCCTATCGCCGCGACCCGTGGGCGCTGCGGGTGCTGGCGGCCTGTCTGCTGGTCATCGGATTTGCCACCGCGAGCGGCGACCATCTGGGGCGTGTCGTCTCCGCCTTCCAGAATCCGTTCAAGACAGTGGAAGCGCCGAGCCGGCTCGATGCCTGGGTGACCCCTCCTTTCTACACCAGCGAAGCGCCCATCTATCTGACCGGAGAAAGCGCGCAGCTGCGGGAACCGGGAACGCCCGTGTCCGTTCCCGAAGGCTCGGTCCTGGTCGTCAGGACGCAGGGCGCTCAAGAACTGTCGATGACCTTCGCCGGCGCCGATGACGCGGAACCGCGGGTCATTCAGCCGGAAGAGAGCGATGATACGGAGGATCCGGCACTGCGCAAGCTTCTGCCGGTCGAGCGGCGCCTCAGGCTGGAAACCACTGGAATTGTCGAGCTTCTGAACGGCGATGAGCCGATGATGAGCTTCGTCTTTGCGGTCCGTCCGGACCATGCGCCGGAAATCCGGCTGACCGACGATCCGGAGGAACAGCTTAGCGGGGCGTTGAAATTTTCCTATCTGGTGAACGACGACTATGGTGTCGTGTCCGCCGAGGCCCGCATTTCGCCGGTGCCCGACCCGCAACACGGGGACCGCGTCGCTCGGCCGCTGGTCGAGGCTCCGGTCTTTCCCCTGTCGTTGCCGGCGCGTGCGGGCACCGCCAAGACGGCGGAGACCATCCGCGATCTGACATCCCATCCCTGGGCCGGGTCGGAGGTGGATCTGACCCTGCTGGCCCGGGACCAGGCAGATCAGGAGGGGCTGTCGTCCGCCTACCGGATCACCCTGCCCCAGCGCCGGTTCAGCAAGCCGCTGGCTCGCGCGGTCGTTGAACAGCGCCGCAATCTGGCGCTCGATGCGCAAAATCATCCGCAGGTCATCACCGCCTTTGACGCATTGCTGCTCGCGCCTGAAATGTTCGACTACAAGGCGCGCGACTATCTCGGCATGCGGTTCGCCTATGGCGAGCTGACAGAGGCGCATACGGATGAGGAGCTGACGGCGCTTCTGCCGCTTCTGTGGGATCTTGCGCTGTCGATCGAGGACGGCGACCTGTCGGAAGCCGAACGCAAGCTGAGAGACGCTCAGGAGGCCTTGCGCAAGGCTCTCGAGGACGGTGCGAGTGACGAGGAGATCGCCAAGCTCACCCAGGACGTCCGGGAGGCCCTTCAGGAATTCATGCAGGCGCTTGCCGAGCAGATGCGGCAGAATCCCCAGGTGATGCAGAATTTCGAAAGCAACCAGCAGACGCTCAGTCAGCAGGATCTGAGCGAAATGCTGGACAGGATCGAGGAGCTGGCGCGCACGGGGTCCCGGGACGCGGCCCGGGAGCTTCTGGCGCAGATGCAGCGGATGCTGGAAAATCTCCAGGCCGGCCGGCCGCAGATGTCGCCGAATGCCATGTCGAGCGAAATGATGGAAATGCTCAACCAGCTCGGCGAGATGATCCAGCGGCAACAGCAGCTCATGGACGACACGCACCGGTTCAATCAGGACCAGCAGCAGCAAGGGCAACAGCAGCAGGGACAGCAGGGTGAGAGCCAGCAGGGTCAGGGGGAACAACTGACCATGGAACAGCTGGAGCAGATGCTGCAGCAGCTTCAGCAGGGCCAGGGCGACCTTGCTCAGCAGCTCGAGCAGCTCATGGAGCAGCTCGGCCAGAACGGCATGGGTCAGAACGAGGCGCTGGGCGAAGCGGGCGACTCCATGGGCCAGGCGCAGGACTCGCTGGGTAAAGGTCAGGGCCAGCAGGCGCTCGGTCAGCAGGGCAGCGCCCTGGATGCCCTCAGACGCGGGGCGCAGGGCCTGAGCGAACAGATGATGGGACAGGGAGAA
The DNA here is from genome assembly GCF_003075075.1 of Labrenzia sp. 011. Lineage (GTDB taxonomy): Bacteria > Pseudomonadota > Alphaproteobacteria > Rhizobiales > Stappiaceae > Roseibium. Next base: position 158,078 of record NZ_QCYM01000006.1, read on the forward strand.
GGAATGGGCGCTTCGAACGGTCCCTCGCCGCTTGACGAGGATCCGCTCGGCCGACCGCGCCGTACCGAAGGTCCTGATTACAACAACCGGGTGCGCATTCCAGATGAAATCGACGTCCAGAGGGCCAGACGCATTCTGGAAGAACTCCGCCGCCGCTTTTCCGATCCGTCCCGTCCGAAGCTGGAACTGGACTATCTGGAACGGTTGCTGAAGCGCTATTGATCCGGGGTCGTTCGTCCGTTCCGGTCAGTAGCGTGACTGCGTCCGCCCACGGTTTCAGGAGCTCAGGTCCGTGCGCATGGGCGATTCAGTCTCGAGTCTCTTCCCGCCCTTTGCCCACGACACAAAAAACCCGTCGGAACAGATTGTCCGGGCGGGGATTGTTATCCTGCGGAGCTTCTGTCCGGATGTCAGGCGTAGCGGCGGGTCTCCTGCACGGTCTCTCCGGCGATGGCGCCGCGCACGGCCTTGCGGATATCGGCGAGCGAAAACGGCTTGGTGACCACGTCATGAACCAGCGAGTCCAGCCCGTTCGCCCGTTCCCGCTGATCCGCGAAACCGGTCATCAGCAGGATGGGCATGCGCGGATAGTCGCGCGCGGCCTGAAGCGCGAGCGCGATACCGTCCATGACCGGCATCTTGATGTCGGACAGAAGAAGATCATATCCGCCCTTGTCGCGGGTCAGGATCTCCACCGCTTCACCGCCGTCTTCGGCTGCCTCGACGCTGTGTCCGTCAAGTTCCAGGGCCCGCTTCACGAAGCTGCGGACCGCTTCATCGTCTTCCGTTAGAAGAATGCGAGCCATGCTCACTCCCCCGTCTTGCCGGCTTCTGCGACCTCATCTGAGGCAACGACGTATCCGATATAGGGCAACTGCCGCCAAGCATGACCCATATCCATACCATATCCGACCACAAACTTATCTGGACAGGCAAAACCCACATAGTCGGCAGATATGGCAGCTTTGCGGCGCTCCGGTTTGTCGAGCAACGCTGCGATTTTTACGGAGCGGGCGCCGCGGTTGACGAGCCGCTCGCGTGCGAAAGCGAGCGTGCGGCCTGATTCGAGGATATCATCCACCAAAATGATATCCCGGCCGTTAACGTCACTTTCGACATCGCGCAAAACACGGATGGTCTCCGAACCTTCCGTCCCGGCGCCGTAGGACGACAGGTGAATGAATTCCATTTCCGGTTGGAGGCCAGCCCTGTGCATTGCCCGGACGAGATCCGCGGCGAAGATGAAGCTGCCCTTCAGCACCGCGACGACCAGCAGGTCGCTCGGCTTTCCCTCCGCGATTTCCTCGGCGAGCGAGGCAACCCGCAAGGCAATGGCGTCTTCATCGAACAATGTGAGAATGTTGGCGGTCATGGTCACTCTAGAACTATCTGTTTGTTGCCGCGATTGACAAACCGGACCTGGATATCCGTCGCCCCCACGGGGGGGTCGGTCAGGATGGTTCTGAATCTGGTTTCATCAAGGGCGTTTAAGGACGTGGTGCGGGGCTCCACGGTCCAGGCGTAGACTTCCTGCAGGTCGCCGCTGCGAATGGCAAGGCGGACCGCGGGAACAACATTCGTTTCGTCGAGCAGGTTGCGGATCGACCCTTCGACCACCAGCACCCGGTTGCCGTCCTCGACCTCGGTGAAGGTCCTCAGGTTCCTGAATTCCAGGCCGCGCAGGTTGACGTCGAAGCCGATCATCTGGAAAAGGCTGGCGAGATCGGGAGACTGCTTGACGATATTGTCCCGCATCAGGACGAACAGGATGCAGGCGACCAGGGCAATGCCGAACAGGGCAAATCCTCCCAGACGCCGGAAATTGCGCCGGAAGAGCCAGTTGATTACCGCGCTGACATGGTCTCGGCGAAACTTGTCCGGATTGACGATGATCTTGGGACGCTTGGCGTGCGTTTCGACATCGTTGCTGCCGTCATCGGCCTCTTCGTCCTGCAGATCGGCTGCGAACTTGCGTTCGTCGGCTGCGACAAGGGGCGGCGGGGGCGGTGCGACGGGGGGAATATCCTTTTTTGCCGCGACCAGGCTGTCCGCTGCGTCCCCGGGAAGGGTGCTGCCGACATCTTCCTCGGCGTCGGCGGTCCAGTCGGCTTCCTCGGCCGTGTCCGCGACATCTTCCGGAACGGGAGTGGCGTCTTCCTCGTCCGGGATCTCGAAACCTATCGGGCCCTCTTCGACGTCGGGAGACACGAACCAGCGATTGCCGCATTTGGCGCACTTCACACTGCGTCCTTCCGGACCGAGTGCCTCTGCACCGATCTCGTAGGACGTACTGCAGTCCGGACATTTGATCTTCATTCGTGAAGACCTCTCGTCATGGCGTGCTCACACGGTTCGTTCATCGACATCACCTGCCTCATGGAATTCACAGGAAAGCAGGTTGTTTCCCTTCAGGTGCCGGATCATCCTGTCTCCGTCCGGCAGGACGCGACCGGCTCCGGATCGCCGGGCCAGACTTACGGTTATCATGATTGGAGCGCGGATCGGTCCTCAATTGAAGAAAAGCACAGGAAAGTGCGGTTGTTTGGCGTCAATTCCGGCAGAGGCATGGCCTTCGGCGGATGAAAGCGTGCAAGGAAGGGCGCGGACCCGGAATCCGGGGCGCCGTGGTGCAATGGAGGCTTCACGGGTTGCGCATGGTGCGGTATGCCTTGCATGGTCTATCCGCGCGCTCCTCAACGGGTCCTGTTTCATGCGGCGGCGGCGCTCTCCGTCGTCCTGTCGGGGCGGCCCGGCCGGCAGGAAATACTGGACAAGGACCGGCAAATCCCGCGACGGGGTTTCAGCTGTCCAATGGACCTTTATTTGATTAATGCAACGTTAACGACGAAGCCGTAGCGTCGGTCCATCAACAGGAGTCGCATTTGTGATCCGCTTCGAAAATGTCGGATTGAGATACGGGATGGGTCCCGAGATCCTGCAGGATCTGACGTTTCAGATCGAGCAGCAGTCCTTCCAGTTTCTGACCGGTCCGTCCGGGGCCGGGAAAACCAGCCTGATCAGGCTTCTGTTCATGTCGCTGCGGCCGACGCGCGGCCTGATCAAGGTTTTCAACCGCGATCTGAGCATTATCGAGAAACAGGAACTGCCGAAGCTCCGGCGCAAGATCGGCGTGGTGTTCCAGGATTTCCGCCTGCTGAACCACCTGACGACCTATGAAAATGTCGCCCTGCCGCTGCGGGTTGTCGGCAAGGAGGAGAGCGAGTACCGCTCGGATGTGATCGATCTTCTCAAGTGGGTGGGGCTGGGGGAGCGGATGCATGTCCTGCCCCCGGTGCTGTCCGGCGGAGAAAAACAGCGCGCGGCCATCGCCCGGGCGCTGATCACCCGGCCAGACGTGCTGCTGGCGGACGAGCCGACCGGAAACGTGGATCCGCCGCTGGCCCGCCGCCTGTTGCGTCTTTTCATTGAATTGAACAAACTCGGCACTTCCGTTGTGATTGCAACGCACGATATCACCCTCCTGGAACAGGTGGATGCCCGGCGTATGGTATTGACGGACGGGCGTCTCGCAATCTTTGACTAGGAGGAAAATGGCCCAGTCGGACGACAGCAAGGAAAACCGGGCCGGAGCTGCGGACGTCAAGCCGCCGCGCCGCGTGGAACGTCCGAAACGCCCGAAGCGCAAGTCCGCTCCCAGGCCGAAGGATCCGGAAGCCAGCGATGATGCCCGGCTGCGGCCGGCCGCAGCGATCGTTCCGCCGCAATCGGTTGCCGGCCGCGCGTTGACGCTGGTTGTCGCGATCATGAGCTTTCTCGCCTGTCTGACCGTCGGCGGGGTTTCCATCGTCTGGGACGCCGCGGATGCCTGGCAGAACGACCTCGTGCGCGAAATCACCATCCAGATCCGGCCGACGGAAGGCGTCGACATGCTGCGGGAGATCGACAAGGCGGTGGCTCTGGCCCAGGAGTTTCCCGGCATCGATTCTGTCCGGGCCCTGTCGGATGCGGAGACCAAGGCCCTGCTCGAACCCTGGCTGGGGGACGGCCTGCAACTGGACGGCCTGCCCGTTCCCAGGCTGATCCAGATCACTGTCGGCGATCCGGCCATGTTGAACCTGGAGCAGCTCAGGAACACGGTGTCGCGGAACGTGACGGGGGCGAGTGTCGACGATCATTCCGTCTGGACCTCGCGGCTTTCGGCCATGGCGGGCGCCGTGGTGGCTGCCGGTGTGGCCATCATGGTCCTTGTTCTCAGCTCGATGGTGCTCAGTGTCGTCTTCGCCACGCAGTCGGCCATGGCGGGCAACAAGGATGTGGTTTCGGTGCTACACTTCGTCGGCGCCGAAGACGGCTTCATCGCGCGGGAGTTCCAGAGGCACTTTCTGATGCTCGGCCTGAAGGGCGGCGTGTCGGGGGGCGTTGCCGCGATCCTGTGTTTCGTTGTTTTGGACATGCTGACCCGGGAAGGCTCGGGTCAGGCGGGATCGGATCAGCTGTCGGCGCTTTTCGGCAGCGTATCGGTCAGCCTGCCGGGGTATTTCGGTGTGTTCGGCGTGGTTTTTCTCGTTGCCATCCTGACAGCGCTCACGTCCGGCCTGGCCGTCAAGGCGCATCTTGCCAAGGTGGATTGAACCGGAGAAGCGGTCGGGAAGGTTTTGTTTTGCCGGGTGATATAATGCTTCAAATGTGCACGAAAGCGGGTCAGGATCACGCGAGTTCTTCTGCCGTCCGGGGAGCCCTGCGGCTCTGCCGGGCAATTCGTCTGCCGGACTTGGGTACCGTGAAGACGACCTGCGAAGCGGGCCGAATCGGTGCAATGGATCTCATGCCGCGAAATCGGCCGAATCACTTATCATAGTCGCCAGATGATGCATGCCGACACAACCATAGACCCCGCTCTGGACGATGGTGTTTCCATCGTCAAGGACCGGTGTGCGTCCGCATCTCAGGACAAGGCTTCCACCGCAGAGGCTGACACGGGGTCTTCTACGCGGCGGAAAAGGAGAGTCGGACCGGGCATTCTGATCGGTGCGCTGCTGACGGTCCTGCTGGCCGGAGCCGCCGGCCCCTTCGCGTTGTTTGCCAACAGGATCGCCGGTGTCCAGGTGCCGCATACGGCCAATGCGGATGCGATCGTCGTCCTGACGGGCGGACATGCGCGGGTGAACGAGGCGGTCCGTCTTCTGGAGGAAGGCAGGGCCAACCGCCTGCTGATTTCCGGCGTTCATCCGGGGACGACCCGGGAGCAGCTTGCCGCCGTCACCTCCTCGCGCATGCCCTTGAAAAAAAGCACGGTCGAACTCGACAGAGTGGCGCTCAATACCGCTGGCAACGCGACGGAAACGGCAAGCTGGGTCCGGAAAAACGGCTTTTCCTCGCTGCTGGTCGTCACAAGCGCCTATCACCTGCCGCGAGCCGAGGTGGAATTGTCGGGTGCCCTGCCGGATGTCGAACTTATCGCCTATCCGGTCTTTTCCAAGGACTTGAAACTGGGCGAATGGTACCGGGAGCCGGCAACGATCCGGCTTCTCATGCGTGAATATGTGAAGTATATCGTCGCCCGGCTCCGGTTAACCGTACAGGGCATGGGCTGACAGCCGCCTGACTGCCGCCTTGAACCTTTCCCGGGGCATCTTGCCGCGATCTTGCTGTTCCAGTAATTCAGGTGCCATGCTTCTTTTGCGCTCAACCCTTTTCCAGATCCTGTTTTACATCCTCAATCTGGTGCTGATGATCACGTTTTCTCCGGTTCTGCTGCTGCCGCGCAAATGGGGCTGGTGGGTCGTGCCTGTCTGGTCGAAAGCCCTGCAGCTCCTGATGCGTGTTGTTGCCGGCGTCAGGGTGGAGATTCGCGGACGGGAAAATCTTCCGCAAGGCGGTTTCATCGCCGCGATGAAACATCAGTCGGCGTGGGAAACCGTTGCGCTTATTCCACTGTTTTCCAGTCCGACCTTCATTCTCAAGCGCGAGCTGCGATGGATACCGATCTTCGGCTGGTATACCGCGAAATACCGGCAGATTCCGATCAACCGGGGCAAGCGTTCGGAAGCCCTGGCGGCCATGATGCTGGCGGCCAAGGAAGCCATCGCCGAAGGACGGCAGATCCTGATCTTTCCGGAGGGCACCCGCCGTCCCGCAGGGGCGGAACCCAAATACAAGTTCGGCATCGCCCATCTCTACCGGGATCTGAAATGCGAGGTCGTGCCCATTGCGCATAATGCGGGCCTGTACTGGCCGCGATCTTCCTGGAAGATCTATCCGGGAACGGTGATCGTCGAGATCCTGCCGCCGATCAAACCGGGTCTCCCCGCCGATATCTTTCTTGAACGCATGGTGAGCGAGATAGAAACGGTGAGCGACCGGCTGATCGAGGAAGCACGACGGGCGGAAATCCCCTCGCCGATGCTGGACCAGGTGGACAGGCTCAGGCAGGCTCGTCCTGCCCAGGGTGTGACCTGAATCCAGGAAATCGCGCGAACGGATTTGCAAAGCAAACGCTGCCTCGGGCGTCTTCCTGAAGCCATGAATCCGCTTGAACGCGACTGGCTCCCGGGATCAGGTCCGGGACGTGCCGTTCAGCCGCTCGGCGAGCCAGGCGAGCGCTGTGTCGGTGATGCCCATGTCTTCCAGGTGGGCCGCGGTGTTGAGGACATATTCCGGATTGGCGCCGGATTGTCCGACCGCGCCGGTCACGATGTCCAGCTGCTCTTCCAGCGGCAGGGCGCCAGCATATTGCGGGTGGCTGTGATCGACCATGTAGACGAGCGCTTCCACCTGTTCGCCGCTGTCGAGCTCGACCGGATGCCAGTGCTCCCGGTAGACCATGGTGGCCTGTTCGCGAGCGCGCAGGTAGTCCAGCGTTTGCGAGCGGATGTCTCCGGCAACCTGATAGACCATGCCCCGGCAGGCACCGCCATTGTCGAGGCCGAAGACGAGACCCGGCCGTTCCTGGGTTCCCCGGTGTACCCAGGAATAGACGCAGAGCGATCTGTGGCCGCCCCGCAGCAGAGCCCGTTCGCTGCGAAGGTGGTCAAATCCCGGGTTCCACATCAATGACCCGTAGCCAAATACCCAAAAATCGCTCATATCGTCCTGTCTGCTTGCCTGCAGGCGCGTGAAATGAAGTCAGCGCCAACCTTTAATCGGTCGGGATGGCCGAATTCAACAGTGAGTGTAAGAAACGTGACGCCTGCCGCGAAAAAGCCCGCCAAATCCTCGAGCCGTCGCTACATCCTGTTGCTCGGCGCCATTCTCCTGGTCGTCGTGGCATGGTCAGGGGCCTGGGTCTACGGCCGTTCGGTTCTGAGCGCGCAGCTCGACAAGCAGATGACGCGGATGGCGGAAGGCGGACTGGAGATTTCCTGTGCCGGACTTGCCGTCGCCGGTTATCCCTTCCGGTATGAGGTCGGTTGCACACAGATGCGCTCCCGTGATCGCAGGGGCACCGATGCCGAGCTCGACGGTTTGAATGCGGTGGCGCTGGTCTATAATCCCTGGCACGTGATTTTCGAGGCCAGCGCCCCGGCAAGGGTTGCGGTTCCCGCGACAGGACTGTCCGGGAATATTGCCTGGGAGACGGCCCGGGCGAGCGTGAAATTCAGCCGCGAGGCGCTCGATGAGGTCAACGCGGTTGTCCGCAAGCCACGAGCGGCCTTCGAGAATGCCTTTTCGGCGGGGACCGCGTCGGCGGAAAAGGCCGAAGTTCATCTGCGCGCAACGCCGGCAGACAGCGCTGCCCTGGACGGCTATTTCTCCGTCGATGCGCTGAAACTGGAATCCCTGCCGGAGCTTCAGGAAACACTCGACATGAAGGCCCGCATCCAGGTTTCCGGCGGCACCGCGCTGCTGGCCGGTGCGGATCTTGTTTCCCTTGTCCGGATAAACGGCGGAGACCTGCCGGTGCGGCTGGAACTCTTCGAGGCGGCCCTGGGTCGGAGCCGTGTGGGCGCCAGCGGAGACCTGATCGTCAATGGCGACGGAACACTGACGGGGGACCTGGAGCTGACCGTCGGCAATGCGAAGGAATTGCTTCAGTCTCTCGAACCGCTTTTCCCGCCCAAGAACCAGTCCTTCGCGCTGATGCAAAGCGTTGTCGACAGCCTCGCTCCGATGGCCGGGAATGTCGACGGGGTTGCGTCGATCACGCTTCCGGTCAAGATCGACAGGGGTGTCGCAAGCGTGGGGTTCCTGCCGCTTGGCCGCATACCGGCCCTGTTTCCGGGGGGCATGTAGACAGGCGGCAGCGTTTCAGGCACGGCAATGCTGCAGACGCCCCGCGATGACCGGATCAATCGCCGGCGATGCGGTCGATCGGAATGATATAGCTCTTGCGGTGATCAGGTTCGGCAATGCGTTCATAGAGTGCCACGGCAGGCGTGTTCTTGCCCGGCACGATCCAGCGCAGATGCAGCCAGCCGCGGCTCTGGCCCTCGGCCACCAGGGTTTCGATGATCCGGCGGCCAGTGCCCTGGTTGCGGTGATCGGGGTGGACGTAGATGTCGTCCAGCTGACCGATTCGCAAGCCGGTGATCAGTTCGGGCAGATCGAAGAACACCGCAAAGCCGATCAGCGTCCCGTCCTTGAAGGCGCCGACAACCTCGGCGGTCTTGTCGCCCAGGATCCGCTCCGCGTAAAACTCGTCCGGCCGGCGGGGCGCGCCGCGTTTCAGCGCCTGGGCGTTTTCGGCAATGAGCGGGGCGAGCTGATGGGCATCATCCAGCCCAAGGGCCCTGATTTCCGTTTTCGTCATGAATTCCCCGGAAGTGGCAGATCATTGATGCGACGCCCACCATTCCCGAAACCGGACCGCGGATCAAGGACCTCGCGCAAATTCAGATCAATTCGAACCGTATTCAACGGGTATCCCGCTGTCGCGCAGGCCGGGTACTTTCACCCCTATCCGTTTCATGCGATGAGTTGGAGCGAGTCACGCAGCGGGATTTGAAATGGCGCGCACCGGACGGACGAAAGCAACGGGAATCGGACTGAGCGCTGTTCTGATGTGGGCGACACTCGGCCTGTTTGGCGCCGGCTCCGGCCAGGTGCCGCCTTTCCTGCTCAATGCGCTGTGTTTCGGAATTTCCGGCAGTCTGGCGTTTGTCTGGCTTCTGGCGACCGGCAGAGTGAATCTGCTGCGTCAGCCGCCGAAGGTCTGGGCCTTCGGAACCCTCGGTCTGTTCGGTTTTCATTTCTTCTATTTCACCGCCATTCGCAATGCGCCGCCGGTGGAAGCGAATCTGATCAACTACACCTGGCCGCTGCTGATCGTCCTGTTTTCCGCCTTCCTGCCGGGGGAACATCTGCGTCTTCACCATGTCATCGGCACGGTCCTGGGGCTCGCGGGGGCGGTTCTGCTGATTACCGGCGGGGACGGTATCGCGTTTTCGGGCGGGTCGGCCCTCGGGTATGCCGCCGCCGTCGCGTCCTGTCTTTTCTGGTCCAGTTACTCCGTCCTGTCCCGGCGTCTCGGCTCCGTGCCGACCGAGGCGGTTGCCGGTTTCTGCCTGGTGACCGCCCTGCTCTCGGGCCTGTGTCATGTGATGCTGGAGCAAACGGTGTGGCCCGCAGGGGGGCTGGAATGGGCGTCCCTGCTCGGGCTTGCCCTCTTTCCGGTGGGGCTTGCCTTCTTCACCTGGGACATCGGCGTCAAGCATGGCGACATTCAGGTTCTGGGCGCGGCCGCCTATTCCGCACCGCTGCTGTCAACGCTTCTGCTGATCGCTTTCGGTTTCGGGGCGCTGACACTTCCGGTGGCGATTGCCTGCGTGGCCATAACGGTCGGAGCGCTGATTGCGGCAAAGGACATGATCTTCCGGAAGCGGCAGGGCAAGACCGCCGCAGACCCGGCTGGCGATGCGGGTCTTCCCCCTTCGGAGCATTCCACTTCGTCTCATGATCCACTAGGTTGAGCGGACTTCTGTTTCGACACCAGCAGGACCAGCCGATGACCGCAGTTTTCAGACCCCGCCGATCCGCTCTCTACATGCCGGGTTCCAATGCCCGTGCGCTGGAAAAGGCCAGAACGCTGGATGTGGATTGCCTGATCCTGGATCTGGAAGACGCCGTTGTGCCCGACGCCAAGGCGCTCGCCCGTACGCAGATCGTCGATGCGGTGACCGCAGGCGGCTATGGCGGGCGTGAGGTGGTCATCCGGATCAACGGTCTGGATACCCCCTGGGGCGAGGACGATCTTGTGGCGGCCGTCAAGGCCGGGCCGGATGCGATCCTGGTGCCCAAGGTCAACACCCCCGCCGACCTGCAGCGCATTGCCCACAAGCTGTCCGTCTGCGGGGCATCGCCAGACCTGAACCTGTGGGCGATGATGGAAACGCCGGAAGCGATGCTGAATGCCGGGGCCATCGGCGCCTGCGGGAAAGATCCGCAAGTGCGGCTTTCCTGTCTTGTCATGGGCACCAACGATCTGGCCAAGGAAACCCGTGCCCGTCTCGTGCCCGGCCGGGCGGTGATGGTGCCCTGGCTGATGACCTGCGTCGCGGCGGCGCGGGCCGGCGGCGTGGATATTCTCGACGGCGTCTACAACGCTTTTCAGGACGAGGATGGTTTTGTGGCCGAATGCGCCCAGGGCGCCGAGATGGGCATGGACGGCAAGACGCTGATCCACCCGAAACAGATCGGCCCCTGCCATGCGGCCTTCAGCCCCTCGGAAGAGGAAGTCGCCTGGGCGCGCCGGATCAATGCCGAGTTCGACAAGCCGGAAAATGCCGACAAGGGTGCGATCCAGGTGGACGGCAAGATGGTGGAACGGCTACATGCGGAGATGGGCCGGCGGGCGATTGCCATCGCCGACGCCATCGCGGCCAGAGGCTGATTGCAAGAAACGAGAGATATCCATGAAGCTCTATCGGTTCATTACCGGCATCGACGACAGCGAATTCTGCCATCGGGTTACCCAGGCGCTCAACAAGGGCTGGGAACTCTCCGGTTCCCCCTCGCTGACCTATGACGCCACCCGCGGCGCGACGATCTGCGGCCAGGCGGTGACGAAAGAGGTTGAGGGAGTGGATTATTCCCGCGACATCAAGCTGGGCGACTATTGAAGGCTCAGCCCTGAAATGCGCACGGCTTCCGGAGCAACCGGAAGCCGTGAAGCATTCTGGTGAGGTCAAAGGGCCCGGTCAGGATCTTTTGACAAGGGCATCGATGCTGAAGCGGCCGGCGCCAAAGGCGGCGATCTGCAGGAGGCCGCCTGCAATGCTGATATTCTTGAAGAAGTGAATGAACTGGTTCTGATCGCCCAGGGCATTGTGGAAAGCCAGCGCTGCGGCAACGGTGAACAATGCCATCACGGCGGCGATGTAGCGGGTCTTGTAGCCGGCGATCAGCGCGATGCTGCCGACGATTTCCACGGCAAGCGCCCCGACATAGGCAAGGGTTGCGAAAGGCAGGCCCGAGGCACTGATCCAGGCGATCGTGGATTCTGCAGCTCCGAGCTTGGTCAGTCCGGAGACAAGAAACAGGGGGGCGATCAGCAGACGGCCAGCAAGCGGCAAGGCGCCGTCCAGGGTGCCGATGGTCACGGCCGAAGCCCGCTCGGTGGCAGAAGTCACATCCAGATTTGCCATAATTACTACTCCATTCGGTTGGGCCATCACCGCGATGTCCATCGTATGAATGGAAGATAGTGTTTACTTAAATTATCATAAATGCCAAATTTGTGACCATATTGTCCATTATATGGAAACAATCATGGCATTCGGGACGTTCGGGCAGGATGCAGAGCTGGGGCAAACAGGATGTTTCGCCGGCGAAAGCGTCGCGCGGACTTCGGCTTACGGCCGCTTTGCGGCGCTTCCCGCAGCGATGATTTGATGGATCAGTTCAGCGACGGCAGAGTGGGTCTGTCTGACTTCGTCCGGCCCGACGGCATTCTCATGGGTTGCCGCCGCATCGCGCAGAACTCCCTCGATTTCGTGTTCGGGGAGAAGGTTGTGATCGCTCAGGGCAAGCAGCAGGGCCTCGCAGATCGAGAGGGCTGCCATGCCTGAAGGGTCTTTCTGATCGGGCATCATGGGCCGTCCCTTGTCGGAATTAGGTTTCATACCTGGTGGGTGTGTGACGAACTTGACCACCCTTGCAGAAATTGCGGTATGATGAACTGATCGAAAGCAGTCCCCGTGCAGACGTCTTCAAAAGTTTTCCAACGGGTTGGGAGTTGCCCTTGCACGCATCTGAAGAGAGCCCCTTTACCCGAAAGCTCGCCGCATTTGTCGCTCTTTCAAAGGATGAACTCTCGGTGCTGGAGCGTTTACACCAGCGGCGCACCTCCTTCGCGGTCGGGAGTGATCTTGTGCACCAGGGCCAGTCTGAGCAGACCGCATATATCCTGTCGGCGGGCTGGGTATGCTCCTACAAGATCCAGCGAGATGGGACGCGGCAGATCGTTGATTTTCAGATCCCGGGGGACTTTCTCGGCTTGCGTAGCGTTTTGCTTCGAACGTCAGACCACAGTTTCGAACCGATCACGGATATTCAGGCGGCCGAGGTTTCCGCGAGCGATCTTCTTGAGGCCTTCGCGCAGACACCCCGGCTGGCAACGGCGATTTTGTGGGCGGCGTCGCGAGACGAGGCAATGGTGGTCGAGCATCTGGTGGGGCTCGGGCGCCGGCCTGCCGATGCGCGCATGGCGCATTTCCTGCTCGAGCTCGGCGCGCGGCTCATGCTGGTCGGGATGGCAGACAAGTCGGGATACGACTGTCCGCTCACGCAGTATCATCTCGCCGATGCCCTCGGCCTCAGCGCAGTGCATGTGAACAGGGTGCTGCGGCTCTTGCGGGAGGACGGGCTGGTCACGTTTCGCAACGGGCGGGTGATATTCGACGACTATCAGCGGCTGATCGATTTCGCGGAGTTCGATCCGGCATATCTGGATCAGGCCGGTCCCTTGCTGTTGTGATCCGGATTGCCGGGAACACGCCCTTTCGGCAGGTGTCTGTAAAATACACCTTGTACGAGCTAACACCGATCAGCACGTGGCGGGACATCCTTGCAATATGATGAGCGTTGTCAGCTTGCGCCGAGGCGGTATTCCAGGAGGCCATCCGGCCGGCGCCGGACCGGCGGGCCTGCGACTGGAACCGAATGACGGTTCGGGCGTTGATCCATTTTAACAAGTCCGAGCATCTTGTCCGCGTTCAACCGAAGGCGAGGGTGCCTCGCCTGCAAGGGGAACGAATATATGAGAATAAGCCTGGGCTGCCGTCTTAGTTATCAGTTTCCGCAGGCGACGCCGATAATCGCGATGCTTAACGTGCATTATTCGCGTTTCGGCGATCTCGAGCGTCCGGACTATCTGACGACCTCCCCCAGCGTGCCGCTGGAAAGTTATCGTGACGGCTTCGGGAACTGGTGCACGCGGCTGGTCGCGCCCCCGGGCGCCTTCACGCTGACCACCGACGGCATAATCCGTGACCTCGGACAACCGGATCCGACATCACCCGGCGCCAGTCAGCACGCCGTCCAGGACCTGCCCTTCGAGACACTCGTCTATCTGCTGGGAAGCCGCTATTGCGACACGGACCTTCTGTCCGACGAAGCCTGGCGGCTGTTCGAGCGCACGCCGCTGGGCTGGGCGCGGGTGCAGGCCATCTGCGACTACGTTCACCAGCATGTCACCTTCGGGTACGAACATGCGCGGGCCACCCGCACGGCCTCGCAGACGCTGGCCGAAGGGCGCGGGGTCTGCCGCGACTTCACCCATCTGGCGATCAGCTTCTGCCGTTGCATGAACATTCCGGCACGCTATTGCACCGGTTACCTCAGCGATATCGGCGAACCGCTACCGCATCCTCCCGGCGATTTTGCTGCCTGGATGGAAGTCTATCTCGATGGCCAATGGTGGATGTTCGATCCGCGTAACAACGTCCCCCGGTATGCAAGGGTCCTCATCGCTCACGGCCGCGACGCGTCGGATGTCCCCCTCACCCAGACTTTCGGGAACAATACCCTGACGGAATTCAAGGTCTGGACGGAAGAGGCCGTGTAGGTCCGGCCCGATCTTCGTTCAGCCGCTATGACAATGATGGTCTCTTCGGTATCTGCCGAAGTCGATCGCGACACTCACGCCTGAGCCGTCGCATGGAGGCTCACGGGGCCCGGTGGCCGGCGTCTTCCGGGCGATGCAAGAGACTGTCCGGTCCACATGTCTCCCGGAAAGATTTCGACGGAGGCTAACGTCGATCAGGGCGAGACCGCCACGCATTCAATACGTTGATTGAAATCTTCATGTGTCGCGATGCGTTCGTTGGCATGTGTTCGATAAAGAAATTCAGGAACAGATCTACAACAAATTGGTGGAGCCCGGCGATGAACACACGATCATCAAGATCGATAGTGACTTTTTTTCGCCCGTTCACGCTGGTTGGCAATCCAGACGTGATTCCACCCGGCGACTACGAGGTTCTTATTGAAGAAGAACGTCTCGATGGCCGGGGTTTCCTCGCTTACCGCAAGACGGCGACCTACGTGTTCGTTGCCGGCAAGGGCCGCAACGCCGGCAAGATGGAAAAACTCGAATTTTCCGGGATCGACCTGGAGACAATGCTCGGCCAGAACCGGGAAACACCCGAAAATACCCCAACAGGCGATGCGGCGCTTTCTCCGCAGGAGGACTTGAAATGACTGCTCCCGAATGGTTGAAACCTGCGTTCCTTGGTGCTGGTGTTGGCGCGATAGCTCTGGCCATCCTCGGCTTTTCCTGGGGTGGCTGGGTCACCGGGGCAAGCGCGAGCAAAATGGCGGCCACGATGTCGGAAGACAGCGTCGTGGCGGCCTTGGTGCCCGTTTGTGTCGACATTTCCCGTGCCGACGCGGACCGTGTCACCAAGCTGGCCGTCATCCGCGAAGCCTCCACCTACAAGCGCCGTGACGCGCTCATGGAAGCAGGCTGGGCGACGGTGCCGGGTGCGGAAGCTCCCAGCCGGGATCTGGCAAAGGCCTGCCTGACGGCGCTCGAACTCGACAAGTCCTAAACGGGACCCTGCTGAACGGCCGCGAACCCGCGGTCGGCGGCGCATGGGCCAAAATCCGGTCCGGCGGCAAACGGGCACGCCGGACCCCGGAGCGCGGAGAACGTGGACAGGAAGGTGCCGAAGAGTGCCATCCAACGTCTCGCATTCCCTCACAACAGCAGGAAGACACCTCTTGGCTTCACAGCACTCCGGATCGCAAAACCAGGGACCCTGGAACAACACTCCCCCTCGGGCGCCGCCCGAACTCGAAGCTCTTTTCCGGCAGGGCCGGCAGCTGTTCGGTGGCATGGGGTCGGGAGGTCCGCCGTCCTTCAAGGGACTTTTGATAGTCGGCGCGATCGGCCTTGTCGCGATTGGCGCATGGTCCTCCTATTACACCGTCCCGAGCGACTCGGTGGCGGTTGTCCAGCGTTTCGGCAAATATATCTCCGAAGTTCCGCCGGGCCTGCATTTCAAGTTTCCGCTGGGTATCGATGTTGCGACCATCGTTCCGGTGAAGCGCCAGCTCAAGCAGGAGTTCGGCTTCTCGACACCCGGCGCGGTGGATCTCTACCAAAGCCCGTCGGACGGCCGCCGCGAGACGGAAATGGTCACCGGCGACCTGAACGCCGCCCTTGTGGAATGGGTGGTGCAGTACCGGATTTCCGAGCCCCTGAAATTTCTGTTCGAAGTGCGCGAACCGGGCGCAACGCTCCGATATGTCTCGGAATCCGTGATGCGCGAAGTGGTTGGTGACCGGACAGTCGATGAAGTCATCACGATCGGACGGCAGGAAATCGAGACTGAAGCGCTTCTGAAGATGCAAACCCTGACGACAAAATACGCCATGGGCATCAGCATCGATCAGGTGCAGCTGAAAAACATCAATCCTCCCGAACCTGTCCAGGCCTCCTTCAATGAGGTCAATCAGGCCCAGCAGGAAAAGGAGCGTCTGATCAACGAGGCGCGGCGGGAATACAACAAGGTCATTCCGCTGGCCGAGGGCGAGAAGGACCAGCGCATACGCGAAGCTGACGGCTACCGGCTGAAGCGCATCAATGAAGCCGAGGGCGATGCCGCGCGGTTCACCTCGCTTCTGGAGGAATACGTGAAGGCGCCTGCGGTCACGAAACGTCGGATCTACATCGAGACGCTTCAGGATGTGCTGCCCTCGATCCAGTCGAAGATCATCGTCGACGGATCGACCGGAAGCATCCTGCCTCTTCTCAATCTCGACCGTAAGCAGGGGGACCGGCCATGAAATTCGTCTGGGGAATTCTCGCCGTCGTCGTTGCCGCCGTCGCGGTGACGGCTTTTGCCGCCTCCTACACGATCAGCGAGGTCGAGCAGGCCATCATCACCCAGTTCGGCAAACCCGTCGGCGAGCCGGTCACGACGGCCGGTCTCAAGCTGAAGCTGCCGTTCGTCCAGGTCGTCAACCGGATCGATCGTCGGGTTCTGGAGTGGGACGGCAATCCGTCCGACATGCCCACCAAGGACAAGCTGTATATTTCCGTCGATCTGTTCGCGCGCTGGAAGATAACCGATCCGTTGCAATACTTCCTGCGTCTGCGTGACGAACGCAGCGCCCAGTCGCGCCTCGATGACATTCTGGGCAGCGAAACACGAAATGCCGTTGCCAAGCACGAACTGATCGAGATCATACGCACGACCAGGGGGCGCACCCCGTTGAGGGATCCGCTTCTGACCGATGACGAGCTCGCGCAGGACATCGGCCTGCTGCTTCCGATCCAGAAGGGACGGGCCCTTGTCGAGCGGGAAATCTTCGAATCCGCCGCGGAAAAGGTGCGCGTCTTCGGGATTTCCCTTCTCGATATCCGCTTCAAGCGGATCAATTACAACGAAAGTGTACGGCCGAAGATCTACGACCGGATGGTTTCCGAGCGGCGCCAGATCGCCGAACGCTTCCTGTCCGAGGGCAATGGCGAAGCGGCGCGTATTCGCGGCAACAGGGTGCGGGATCTGAACAAGGTGCAATCCGAAGCCTATCGGGCCGTCGAGGAAATCCGGGGCTTGGCCGATGCCTCGGCTGCGGATATCTATGCACGTGCCTACAACACCGATCCCCAGGCGGCCGAGTTCTACGAATTCACGCGAACCATGCAGGCCTACAAGGACATGATTTCCGGGGGTACGACGCTCGTGCTGTCAACGGAAAGCGATCTGTTCAAGTTCCTGAAGGGCGTGGGGCCGGGTGTATCCGGCGCCGCCGGGCAGCAACCCGCTTCAGCACCGGCAGTTCCGGACAGCGCCGGGCCGTCCACGGACTGATGCGAACGGCAGTTGACGGGAATCCGCCGACTGCCACTCGTGCAGCCTGAAGACAGTCCCGTCCCGTGGTGCCGGGCCTGCCCGCCCTCTCCCCAACCTTCACGCAACAAAAATTGCCGCGAAAAGCGCCGTATGGATCGTTTCGACCAGAGCGGCTTCTTCCTTGCCCTGCCGGAAAAGATTGGCGAGGCCGGGGGCGGCATTGACTTCCAGAACGACCGGAACCGCGTCCGGGCGGCTTTCGTGCGGCAGGATCAAGTCCACGGCGGCATAGCGCAGGCCCAGGCTTGCGGCCGCGCGCCGGGCGATGGTGGCGTGAGCGGGTGTGAGATCCGGGGTGACGATCCGGGCGGTGCCGCCGGCGGAGAGATTCGCGACCGGCAGCAGGGTGACTGTTTCCCGCGGCGCAAGGACCGTTTCAAGCGATTTTCCCATTTGCGACAACTCGAATTCGAGCCGTTCATCGGCGGGATTGAGGCGCGGATGCATGCCGACAAGTTCGGCGAGGCTCCTGCGGCCGTCGCCTGTCACCTGCGGTGGATGCCTTTCGATGGCAGCGAGGATTTCGCCGTCCAGAACGATCACCCGCAGCTCGACGCCGGCAATTTCCTCCTGCACGAGAATCCGGTCGTGCTTCCTCGCCAGAAGGCACAGGGCATTGCTGAGCGCGACACGGGTGTCGACCCGCATCACGTCCGTGCCTTCCCGCCCCGTATTCGGCTTGACGAACAGCGGGAAGCCGGTTTCTCCGATGAATTCCCGGACCGCATCCGGAAGGCGGTTGTCATCGTGGATTTCGGTGCCCAACAGGAAATGGCCTGCGGGGACGGGAAGGCCGGCCTGCTTCAGGAAAAAGGCCGTATAGGCCTTGTCATTGGCGATTTCCGCCGCCCCGTAGCTGTTGAGATCGAAGCAGGTTCCCTTGAAGAACCAGCGTTTTCCGGCGGGACCTTCGACAAGGCCCGCATGGCCGTGCGGGTCGGCGGGCGTCAGCCGCAGTCCGCTGCGTTCGCAATAGGCTTCCAGCAACCGGAAGACCAGCGAGCGGCTCTGGGCTGGGGGCGTCTCGGTCATGCTGCGGATGATCCTGCAGGGCGGGTTGCCGTCCGGGGGGCCGGGAGGCGGTTCCTCGCCCGGTATCGGCGGTCCATCCCGGGCCGTTCGTTGACGATGCCGGAGCGGCCCGTCAGTTCTTGTTCTGGCGGGCGTTGGACAGATAGTCGATCTTGAACAGGTCCGGATTGGTCGGGCCGTTGGAGACGACATTGTAGACCGCGACGGATGTATCGTAGCCCTGCTGGTCCGTGACCGTCCATTGTTTCAGGGCATAGTCCTTGGCATCGAAAATCAGCGTCAGCGTGCCGGAATTGAATTTGGTCTTGTCGAGGATCGTGATGGTGACGAGGTCTTCTTCGACAAGAACGTTGGTCACATTCGTGTCTTTCTGAAGATTGATGTCGTCGGACAGCAGGAAGCGCAGCGGCGTCTGGCCCAGCGGCCAGATGTCCTGGGTGTTCAGCTTGCGATCGCGCACGGAAACGGATTTTCCGTCCGCCACGATGTCGAGGACCGACGGCTTGTTGTAGTAGAAACGCACCTTGCCCGGGCGCGCCATGTAGAATTTTCCGTCCGACTGGCTGCCGTCCGGGCCGAACTGGATGAAGTCGCCATGCATGGTCTTCACGGAATTGAAATAGGCGTTCAGATCCTGAAGGGTTTCCTGTTCCTCGGCCGTCATGGCCTGCGCCGCCGCCAGCGCCGTCACTGACAGGATTGCGGCCAGCGCCGTCCGCAGGAGGGGCCTGGTCAGGCGGAGAGCGAAGCGTTTCAGCATGAGACAGTTTCCTAAGTCGTTGGCGGCGCGAAGCATTGCCCTAGCTAATCATCTTCTGTGGCAAAGCTTTGGCAGATTTTGCCTAAAAGTCTTCCTCGACGCCGTTTTGCACCAGAATTTCACGCTTTCCCGCATGGTTGGCGGCACTGATCAGACCTTCCTGCTCCATGCGCTCGATCAAGGAGGCGGCGCGGTTGTAGCCGATCGACAGACGCCGCTGGATATAGGAGGTCGAGGCCTTCTTGTCCCGGAGCACGATCGCGACTGCCTTGTCGTAAAGATCGTTGCCCTCGTCACCACCGGAAGAACCGCCGCCGTCATAGGGGCTGTCTCCGCCGTCGTCCTCTTCCGTGACGGCTTCCAGATATTGCGGCGTGCCCTGAACCTTCAGGTGGCTGACGATGTCCTCGACCTCGTCGTCGGCGACGAACGGGCCGTGCACGCGCTGGATGCGGCCACCGCCGGCCATGAAGAGCATGTCGCCCATGCCCAGAAGCTGTTCGGCGCCCATTTCGCCCAGGATGGTGCGGCTGTCGATCTTCGACGTCACCTGGAAGGAGATCCGGGTCGGGAAGTTCGCCTTGATGGTACCGGTGATGACGTCCACGGACGGACGCTGGGTTGCCATGATCAGGTGGATGCCGGCTGCACGGGCCATCTGGGCGAGCCGCTGGATCGCGCCCTCGATGTCCTTGCCGGCGACCATCATCAGGTCGGCCATTTCGTCGACGACGACAACGATATAGGGCATTGCCTCGAGCGGCAGGTCCTCGTCCTCGTAGATCGGCTGACCGGTATCGCGATCGAATCCGGTCTGGACGGTGCGGGTAAAGCTCTCGCCCTTTTCCAGCGCCTGCTTGATGCGGGTGTTGTAGCCGTCGATGTTGCGGACGCCCATCTTGGACATCTTGCGATAGCGGTCTTCCATCTCGCGGACGGTCCATTTGAGGGCGACAACCGCCTTCTTCGGATCGGTGACAACCGGCGTCAGCAGGTGCGGGATGCCGTCATAGATGGACAGTTCGAGCATCTTCGGGTCGATCATGATCATCTTGCACTGCTCCGGCGTCAGCCGGTAGAGCAGGGACAGGATCATGGTGTTGATCGAGACGGACTTGCCCGAACCGGTGGTCCCGGCGACCAACAGGTGCGGCATGCGCGCCAGATCGGCGACGACGCTTTCGCCGTTGATCGTCTTGCCCAGGGCCAGCGCCAGTTTCGACTTGGATTTCTCGAAGTCCTGGGCGGCCAGAAGCTCGCGCAGGTAGACTGTCTCGCGGCGGGCGTTCGGCAGTTCGATGCCGATGGCGTTCTTGCCGGGGATGACGGCCACGCGGGCGGAAATCGCACTCATGGAGCGGGCGATGTCGTCCGCCAGGCCAATGACGCGGGAAGACTTGATGCCCGGTGCGGGTTCCAGTTCGTACAGGGTGACGACCGGACCCGGGCGCACCTCGATGATTTCGCCGCGCACGCCGAAATCCTCCAGGACACCTTCCAGGATGCGCGCATTCTGCTCCAGCGCGTCCGCGGACAGTCCGGGCACCTTGCCGGTTGTCTTGGGTTCGGAGAGCAGGCGCAGCGGCGGAAGCTCGTATTCCTCCGGCGCACCGAGGAGGGACGGCTGAGCCTCGTCGATGGCGCGCTTGCTCTGCTTCGGACGCGGCGCGGGCGGAATCACCCGGCCGGCCTGAGGCGCCTGGCCGGAACTCGCCGGTGTGGCCGCGGCCGGTTCCGGTTCCGGTGAAGCAATGCCCACCGGTACCGCCGGACGGCCGGAAACCGGACCCTTGTCGATCAGAAGCTCGTCCGGCGCGAAGCTGTCGCCTTCGTCCTCGAATGGTTCGTCGGAATGGATTTCCTCACCGTCGGTATAGCGGCCGCGCTGGTAGAACTCATCCAGTCCGTCATCATCGTCACCGGGGATGAGACGGCCGGTCAGGGCTTCGCGGAAGGCTTTCAGACGGCTGCCGTGACGGCTGTCGTCCGCTTCATAGTCGCCTTCGTCCTCAGCCTCTTCGTCCCAGACCTCCTCGTCAGGCGGGGAGGACCGCCTGAGACCCGTCAGGCGGCGGATCTGGGCGACGGACTGGAGTCCCCAATGGGCCATCTGGCCGACAAAGGCGCTCGTCATGAGGCTGAGGCGGGATTCGCTCTCGTCGTCTTCGAGGCCGAGATCTTCTTCAAGGGACTTGCCGTGACCCTTCGGCGTTGCGGACGGTTCGACGCGTTCCGGTGCCCGGCCCGCGGAACCAAGCCAGCCGGCGGCGGCCAGCAGGAAAAGCACGGAGGGCACGCCGAGACCGAGGCCGCCGACGATGGTGGCGGCGCCGCCGGTCATGTTGGAGGTGATCAGCGCGGGAACCGTATGGACCATGTCTCCGAAAAAGCCGCCGAGGCCCGTGGGCAGCGGCCAGCTTTCGGGAACCGGCAGGGCTGCCAGTGCACCGGCGGCGAGACCGGAGCCGATGATCCAGTAGAAGAGGCGCTTGCGGCCGATGCCGAGGTCATGGCCGGTGAGCAACCGCCAGCCCCAAAGGACCAGCGGAATCAGGACAACAGCGGTCGCCAGGCCGATGGTCTGCATCACGATATCGGCGAGGATCGCGCCGGGCGCGCCCAGCGCGTTGCGGACCGGTCCGCCCGTCGCATGATTGAGGCTCGGGTCGCTGACTGACCAGGTGGCCAGCGCGGCTGCGAGCATCGCCGCGATGGCGATGATGCCGAGACCGGCCGCCCCGACGAGATTACGCCGGAGAAAGCGCTTGATCGGGCTTTCGGTGTCCAGAAGGTTTACCGAGGACCGGCGGCCATTTCCTCGCATTGCGCTCGCCCGTCTCATGCTTTTTCTCCAAACCAGTTTGCCAAACGTTCAAGAGCCATTTCTGTCTTCTCAAGGGGCGCCACCAGACCGACGCGAATGTAGTTTCGTCCCGGATTGCTGCCATCCGGTTGATCGGACGCCAGATAGCTGCCCGGCAGGACCTTGACCCCGATGGTCCGCCACAGGTCTAGGGCCACGGCCGGAGACTCTCCCCATCTGCCGGTATCGAGCCACAGGAAGAACCCGGCATCGGGGGTGACGGGACCGAGGAGCGGGCTCAGGAGACGCTCCGCGACTGCGAATTTCTCGTTGTAGAGGCGCCGGTTCTCGATGACGTGGTCCTCGTCCTGATAGGCCCGGACGGCGACAGCCTGCGCCGGCAGCGGAACCTGCGGCGCGGCCAGACCGCGAAACCGGGCCCATTTTTTCAGGAAGTCGGGATCTCCCGCGGCAAAACCGCAGCGCAGTCCGGCCAGGTTGGACCGTTTCGACAGGGAATTGAGCACGATGATGTTGGAAAAATCGCTCCCCATCGCACGGGCCGCTTCCAGAATGCCGGGGGGCGGAACTTCGCGGTAGATCTCCGAATAACATTCGTCGGCAAAGATGAAGAACCGGTGCTTGCGCGCCAGGGTGATCAGGCGCTGCCAATAGGGGATATCGGCTGCAAAGCCTTCCGGGTTTGTGGGCGAGGCAATGTAGAAAGCAACGGTGCGATCCAGAAGGTCCGGGTCGAGACTGTCCAGGTCCGGCAGAAAGCCGTTGCCGGGCATCGCGTCCAGCAGAACCGCCTGCGCATCGGCCACATGGGCTGCGGCGGCATAGGTCTGGTAGAAGGGGTTGGGCAGAATCACCACGGGATGATCCAGATCCTTGGCAAGCTGGTCCCGCGCGGCGATGGCGCCGAAGGAAAGGCCTTCGCGGGAGCCGTTGAGCGGCAGGACGCCGTGGTCCGCATCGATCATGCCGTTCAGCCCGTAGCGTCTGTCCAGCCATGCAGCGACAGCGCCGCGAAATTCCGGCGACCCGGTGATTGCCGGATAGCGGCGGAAGCCGTCGATGTTGTCCATCAGAACGTCCGCCGTGAACGGGGGAATCGCGTGCTGCGGCTCGCCGATGGTCATGACGATGGGGTCAAGCCCGGGCGTCTCGCCGTCCAGGAGCCCGGCAAGGCGTTGAAAAGGATTGGAGTGCGGCAGGGACGCACCGCGCCTGTAGGCTTTCTGGCTGACAATCATGAACGGTCCGGCGGTGGTTACGCAAAACTTTGAGCCGACCCTATCGCCTCCTTGGTAAATCTCTTATTAACCAAGCAGAAATGTGTGCGGTTCTTTCCGGCAATTGTCCGGAGTCCGGACCTTGTTTCAGGGTTTTGTGCGAAAAGAAGGTTTCTCATGCCGGAAGGAAAAGATCCCGTTTCCGTCGTCTGTTTCGGCGATTCCCTCACCTGGGGGTTCAATCCGGCCGACAGGTCCCGCTACGGCCACGACATCCGCTGGACACGGCGGATGCAGAGGGACCTCGGGCCGGGGTTCTACGTGCTGGAGGAAGGCGTCAACGGACGCACCACGGTCCATGAGGATCCGGTGATGGGCGACCGGAACGGGCTGGCGCATCTGGGAACCGTGCGCCGTACCCACATGCCGATCGACATCCTGATCATCATGCTGGGAACGAACGATCTGAAGACACGGTTTTCCGGAAATGCGGAAACCATTGCCACCTCCATGGGCCGCCTGCTGGATTTCGCCCGCCGGCCGACCGACGACGTGGAAGGCCGGGCCCCGAAAGTACTGCTCATGTCACCGCCGCCACTCGGCCCCCTGGCGGGAACGCCCTTCGCGGCGCAGTTCGACGACAGGAGCTACAGGGAATCCTACCGGCTCGCCGCCTGTTACCGGGACAAGGCGGCGGAATACGGCGCGGCGTTTTTCGATACGGGCACGGTCATCGCGGCCAGCCGGCTCGACGCCGTCCATTTCGATGCCGAACCGCAGGCGGATCTGGCGAAAGCGGTTGCGGCGGAAGTCCGTAAACTGGCGGAGTCCTGAGCCGGCTGGCCGGTTCATGCCGGACGGTCAGAAATCGACGGTCAGGCCCTTGATTTCCCAGTCGTCATAGCGCGTCGGCTCCAGTCCGCCGCGGCCGTTGACCTCCTCCGGCAGGGCCTGCTGTTTCGCATCGATCAGTCTGCGCCGTTCCTCGGCTTCGCGCAGGGCACGCTGGGCCGCCGGGGGCAGGTCCTCGAAGTTTCTTTTCGCAGGAGCTGCGGTCTCCACCTTCAGGGAAGGGACTTCGGTCGATGAATAGGAAGGGGTGGGTTTTTCTGTCATCGGTCTGTTCGTCTTCAACGTTATGTTTTGTCAGGTCTATATAGGGCAATCTTGCCAAGAATGGCAGCAATCCCCATCTTTGACTCCGAGACAGGCGTTTCGGACGCCTTCCCTCCTTATGTTGAAACCGGAACAGGAAACGGATCACAGCGGCGATGAACTACGTTCGCACAGCAATGCTTCTGGCGGCAATGACCGCCCTCTTCATGGGGATCGGCTTCATGATCGGCGGCCAGTCGGGCATGATGATTGCCCTGGCGGTGGCGGCTGCCATGAACCTGTTCAGCTACTGGAACGCCGACAAGATGGTCCTGCGCATGCATCATGCGCGGGAGGTCGACGAGCGCAGCGCGCCTGACTATTACCGTCTGGTCCAGGGGCTGGCGCGCAATGCCGGCCTGCCGATGCCCAAGGTCTATGTCATCGACAATCCGCAGCCCAATGCCTTCGCCACCGGCCGGAATCCGCAGAATGCGGCGGTGGCGGCGACCACGGGCCTCCTGAACAGGCTCACCCGGGAGGAAGTCGCCGGGGTCATGGCGCATGAACTTGCCCATGTGAAGAACCACGACACGCTGATCATGACAATCACGGCGACCATCGCCGGGGCGATTTCCATGCTGGCCAATTTCGCCTTCTTCTTCGGTGGAAACCGCAACAATCAACTCGGTATTGTCGGGGTCATCCTGATGATGATCGTTGCGCCGATGGCGGCGATGGTCGTGCAGATGGCCATTTCCCGGACGCGGGAATATGCGGCCGACCGGATGGGCGCGCAGATCTGCGGCGAGCCCCTGTGGCTGGCATCCGCGCTGGGCAAGATCGCGCAGGGTGTGGAACATATCCACAATCCCGACGCGGAAGCCAATCCGGCAACGGCGCATATGTTCATCATGAACCCGCTGTCGGGCGAACGCATGGACAATCTGTTCTCCACGCACCCCGATACCCAGAACCGCATCAATGAACTGCGCAAGCTTGCGGCGGCCGGACTGGGGTCCGGTGGCCGGGCCGGTGTCGGCGGCGGATTTTCCTCCGGTTCGTCCGGTCCCTGGGGAAGCGCCAGCGGGCCTGTCCGGTCCGGCGGCACAAGCCGGCCGAAGGGGCCGTGGGGATAACATTCCGCCTGCGTGATGTGTCCGGATCGGGCGACTTTTCTGATTTGTATCGCTTTCACATCAACGCGGGTTGATCTAGAATGCACTCATTGCGCCGCAGCCGGACGACCGGTCTGCGGCGCTTGGTTTTCATGCAGGTCCGGCCGTCCGGACCGCGATTAGGACAGCCGCTTGAAAAGTACGTCGAAAAGATCCCCCGGGCCCGCCGGGCAACCCGATCAGGAGAGAGCCGACACTCCCGGATTTGCGGCCCGCAAGGTGGCCGCGGATATTCTCGGGAATGTTGTTCATAAAAAGCGGACGCTGGACGGAGAGTTCGATGCTGCCTCCGGTCATTCGGGGCTGCGTGCGCTGGCCGGCAACGATCGTGCGCTGGTGCGGGCGATCCTGGGCGCGGCCCTGCGCCATCGCGGCGAAATTTCGGAAATCCTCGACCGGCTGCTCGACCGGGGCATACCGGAAAAGACCGGCCGGGTGCTGGATATCCTGCATGTGGC
The DNA here is from genome assembly GCF_003075075.1 of Labrenzia sp. 011. Taxonomy (GTDB): domain Bacteria; phylum Pseudomonadota; class Alphaproteobacteria; order Rhizobiales; family Stappiaceae; genus Roseibium. Next base: position 183,903 of record NZ_QCYM01000006.1, read on the forward strand.
CATCGCGCAGATGCTTTATCTCGACATTCCGGACCGGGCTGCCGTTTCGCTGGCGGTCGATCATGCCGGGGCGGATCGCCGCGCACGGCCCTACAAGGGACTTGTCAACGGCGTGCTGCGGCGCCTGGGCCGGGAACGCGAAGAGGCCACGGCGGATATCGACGCGGACGTCGTGAACACGCCGGACTGGCTCCGGCAAAGCTGGCAGGCGGCCTATGGGGCGGAAACAGCCCGGGAGATCGCAAGAGCGCATCAGGGCGAGGCAGCCCTGGACCTGACGGTGAAATCGGACCCCGAAGGCTGGGCGAAAAGGCTCGGCGGCCGTGTGGTCGGTGTCGGCAGTGTCCGCCTGTCGAAAAAAGGACCGGTAGAGGCCCTTGATGGGTTTGACGAAGGGGCATGGTGGATTCAGGACGCGGCCGCCGCGCTGCCTGCACGTCTTCTCGGCGACGTCCGCGGTCTCAGGGTCGCCGATCTTTGCGCCGCGCCCGGAGGCAAGACGGCACAGCTCGCAGCGGCCGGGGCCGAAGTGACGGCAATCGATATTTCCGGCGGGCGGCTCAAGCGGCTGGAAGAAAACATGACCCGTCTGGGCCTGAGCGTTCGCACGGTCGTTTCGGATCTCAGGAAGTTCACGCCGGATGAGCCGTTCGATGCGGTGCTGCTCGATGCGCCCTGCGGTGCGACGGGCACGATCCGTCGTCATCCGGACCTTCCCTGGATCAAGCAGGCCTACGACATCGAGAAACTGGGCGAAATCCAGCGCGATCTGCTGGACCGGACCGTCGACTGGGTCAGGCCGGGCGGGGTTCTCGTCTATTGCACCTGTTCGCTGGAGCCGGAAGAGGGTGAAACGCAGGCGCAGGCGTTTCTCGAGCGCCATGCGGGGCGGATGCAGCTTGAACCGATCGACGCCGCAGAGGTTGGCGGTCTCGGCCATCTGCTTGCGCAGAGCGGCTATCTGCGCTGTCTGCCGTGCCACAATGCGGGGGCAGATGATGACACCAGGGGCATGGACGGGTTTTTCGCTGCGAGATTCAGGCGACTTTAACGCGGCATAAAGGGTTCACTTGCATTGTTAATTTAAATGAAATGCTAACCTTAATGCCTTGTTTTCAAATTACGCAGGCGGAGACATCCCATAATCACGCATGAGCCATCAGTTGCGGGGATGGTTTGGTGAATATCGCAAGCCTCAACGAAAGAAGCCGTATCTGGCGTCTTGTGGCACTGCATGTTTGGCAACGTTCCCTTAAATGGATGCATGGCGGACCGATCTTCCGCATGCAGCCGTTTTCGGCCGTGCCTGCGCGCCTGCTTCTGGCACCGCAGGATCTGCGCACCGCCGATGCAACCAATGCTGCCGACATTTATGGCGGGCGGTTCCTGTTTTCCGGTCATCTGGTCGAAACACAGGGCAGGTCTCCCTTCGAGCTTGAGGCGGCGCATGAGGACTGGCAGCGTGAACTGCATGCCTTCGGCTGGCTGCGCGACCTGCGCGCCGCCGACAGCAACATCGCCCGGCAGAACGCCCGCGCCCTGGTCGAGGACTGGATCCGCTATTGCGGCCGCAGGCACCCGATCGGCTGGGAGGCCTCCGTTGTCACGCGGAGGGTCCTGTCCTGGCTGGCCCATTCGCCCTTCATTCTCCAGGACGGCGATCACGAATTCTACCGTGGCTTCGTCAAGTCACTCGCCCGGCAGATCCGTTATCTGCGCCAGACCATCAACGAAACGGAAGATGGCGTCGAACGGCTGCACGCCGCGCTGGCCATCGCGTCGGCCTGTATTTCCATGGCGGGTCAGGGCCGGTTTGCCCGGCAGAGCATCCGGCGCCTCGAACACGAGCTGAACCGCCAGATTCTGCCGGATGGCGGGCATATCTCGCGCAACCCGCGCGCGCTTCTCGACATTCTCGCCGATCTTCTGCCGATCCGGCAGGCTTTCGTCGCCCAGGGCCTGGAGATGCCGCCGGCCATGCTGCAATCCGTGGACAGGATGATGCCGCTCGTGCGGTTCTTCCGGCATGGCGACGGCGCCCTGGCCCATTTCAACGGCATGGGGTCCACGCCGGGTGATCTCGTGGCGACGATCCTGGCCTATGACGACGCACGGGGCGCACCGCCTCTCAACGCGCCGCATTCCGGCTATCAGCGGCTGAGCGGCGGGGATTCCGTTGTTCTGGTCGATACGGGGCCGGCGCCCGCTCCCGGTGTCTCCGGCGATGCCCATGCGGGATGTCTGTCCTTCGAGTTTTCCTCCGGACAGAACCGGCTTGTCGTGAATTGCGGCGTGTCGCCGAAATCCAATCCGTTGTGGCGCAAGGTGAGCCGGTCGACCGCTGCCCATTCCACCGCGACCATCGAAGACACGTCCTCCTGTCACTTTCTGTCCGAAAAGCCGTTCGGTCACCTGCTGGGGGCGCCGATCCTTTCCGGGCCGGTCACGGTTCCGGTCGAACGTGAGGACGACAGGGCCGGCAGCCGCATCATTGCCTCCCATGACGGCTACGCGGCGTCCTTCCGTGTGGTGCACCAGCGGGACCTGCGCCTGGCGGGCGACGGCACGGTGCTGGACGGCATCGACACATTCTCCGCGGTCGGTTCCGTCGATCCAGAGCACCGTTACGCGATCCGCTTTCATTTGCATCCGGGGGTGCGCGCATCGCTCATTCGCGGCGGAACGGCGATCCTGCTTGTGTGCCGCGACGGCGAAGCCTGGGAATTCGATGCCCATGGCAGCGAGCCGCTTCTGGAGGAAAGCATCTATCTGTCGGATGTCTACGGCCACCGGAAAACCGAACAGATCGTCATCGCGGGCTCCGTGCTGGAGGAGCCGTCCGTCGGATGGCAGTTCCGCAAAACGGCTGCAGCCCGGCTGAGCCGGCGCGGGACCAGCGAGTTCGACGAAACGGGCGAGTTGCCGCTTCCGGAACCGGACCCGTCCTGACATCTATGATCTTCCGATTTGCCTGAAGACGTGTTAGGGCGACCATTCTTCCCGGATGCTCCCCTATCGCGAGGCAAATTCATGGCCATTGTGTCCAAAGCCGTTCCCGTTCCCGACCTGGTTCCCGTCAGGCGGGCCCTTCTTTCCGTCTACGACAAGACGGGTCTTGTCGACTTCGCCCGTGCCCTCGCGGAGAGGGGCGTCGAGCTGGTGTCCACCGGGGGCTCCCACAAGGCCCTGAAAGAGGCCGGTCTCGCGGTTCTCGATATTTCCGAAGTCACGGAATTTCCCGAAATCATGGATGGCCGGGTAAAGACCCTGCATCCGATGGTCCACGGCGGGCTTCTCGCCATTCGCGACGATGAGGACCATCAGGCCGCCATGGCGGCACATGGGATTACCGGCATCGATCTTTTCTGCGGCAATCTCTATCCCTTCGAGGAGGTCGTGGCTTCCGGTGCCGACTATGCCGCGGGCATCGAGAACATCGATATCGGCGGGCCGGCCATGACACGGGCCGCCGCGAAGAACCACGCCTATGTCACGGTCGTCACCGACCCGGCGGACTACGGCACGGTGATCGCCGAGCTGGATGCCCATGAGGGACAGGCGCCGCTTGCCCTGCGCAAGAAACTGGCACTGAAGGCCTTCGCGCGCACGGCGGCCTATGACGCGGCAGTTTCCAACTGGATGGCCGATCAGCTCGACGAGGCCACTCCCGCCCACCGGGCGGTCGGCGGGGCGCTGGCCGAGGTCATGCGCTACGGCGAAAACCCGCACCAGACGGCGGGCTTCTACAAGACCGGCGAAAAACGCCCGGGCGTGGCTACCGCCCGGCAGCTTCAGGGCAAGACGCTTTCCTACAACAACATCAACGACACGGATGCCGCCTTCGAACTGGTCAGCGAGTTCGACCCGGCGCGCACCAGCGCGGTCGCCATCATCAAGCACGCCAATCCCTGCGGCGTCGCGGAAGGGGCGAGCCTGAAGGACGCCTACGAGAAGGCACTCCGCTGCGATCCGGTCTCTGCCTTCGGCGGGATCGTCGCACTCAACGGCACTCTGGACGCGGCGGCGGCGGAAGAAATCGTCAAGACCTTCACCGAGGTCATCATCGCTCCCGACGCCGAGGATGCGGCGCGCGAGATCATCGCGGCGAAGAAGAATCTCCGGCTGCTGGTCACCGGCGGGCTTGCCGATGCCCGGGCCAGGGGGCTCTTCGTCAAATCCGTCGCCGGTGGCCTTCTGGTCCAGTCGCGCGACAACGGCGTGGTTGACGATCTCGATCTGAAGGTGGTCACGAAGCGCGCGCCGAGCGAAAGGGAACTTTCGGATCTGAAGTTCGCTTTCCGGGTGGCCAAGCACGTGAAGTCCAATGCCATCGTCTATGCCCGGGACGGGGCGACGGTCGGTGTCGGCGCCGGCCAGATGAGCCGGGTGGATTCCGCCCGCATTGCCGCCCGCAAGGCACTGGACGCGACCGAGGCCGCCGGTCTGGCCGAGCCGCTCACCAAAGGCTGCGTGGTGGCATCCGATGCGTTTTTCCCGTTCGCGGACGGACTTCTGTCCGCGGCCGAGGCCGGGGCGACCGCCGTCATCCAGCCGGGCGGCTCCATGCGCGACGATGAGGTTATTGCAGCGGCTGACGAAGCCGGGCTTGCCATGGTCCTGACGGGCATGCGCCATTTCCGCCACTGATCGGATCGACAGGGAAACGCGCCGGTGCCATCGCCGGCGTGTTTTCGTTTCGCTTCCGTCCTTCCCGTTCCTGAAACTTATCCGCTGCGGTCTTCCTTCACCAGAAGCAGCAGCGTCAATCCCACGGCGAAGAACACAAGAATGACCGACATGCCGGCCGGCTGGCTGGCGGTGAGTGCGGTGACCACGCCGACTGCCAGGGGCGCCAGAAAGCTGGTCACCTTGCCGGAGAGGGCCAGCAGGCCGAAATACTGGGTCATGTGCTCACGCGGCGCGAGACGGATCAGCAGGCTGCGGCAGCAGGCCTGCAGGGGACCGGCAACCGCGCCGATCGCGGCGCCCAGCCCAATGAACACCTGTTCGGGCAGCGATGCGAACAGGGCGCCCTCCGGTGCCGCCTTCGTGGTGATCACGAAGAATACCGTGGTGCTGTCGATGGAGATCATGCCGAGACCGCAGATCATCAGCACGACCAGGGAAAACAGGATGACCGGACGGGCGCCGAACCTGTCGTCCATCGGCCCGCCGAGAATCAGCCCGGCGACGCCGAAGATGGTCAGGATGATCCCGAAGGTGCCGATTTCGATGGATCCCCAGCCGAGCTGGCCGGCCGCGTAAATGCCGCCGAAAGCAAACAGCGCCACCAGGCCGTCCTTGAAGATCATGTTGGCGAGCAGGAACAGGAAAATATTCCGGTTGGCGCGGGCGCTGGCCAGGTTTGCGGCGAGATCGCGCAGGCCCTTGCGGATTGCCGGACCCAGCCTGGCCTGACGGGGCACATCGGGCACGAAGAGGAACATTGGCAGCACGAAGACCAGGTACCAGAGCGCGGAGAAGGGCCCGACGGCCCGGTCGCCCTCCCGGGTTGCCGCATCCAGTCCCAGCACCGGTTTTAATCCCAGAAGTGTCTTGCCGGTTTCCGGGCTGGCGGCGAAGAAGCCGAGCGCGGTCACCAGGGTGATCAGGCCGCTCGCATAGCCCATGGCCCAGCCGAAACTCGACAGGCGTCCGATCCGGGCAGGCGGCACGAGTGCCGGCATCATGGCATTGTTGAAGACCGTCGCGATCTCGACGCAGAGCGTGCCGATGGCAAAGGCCGTCAGTGCGATGGCGATGCCGTCGGGGCTGCCGGGCGCGGCATACCAGAAGGCCCAGCAGCAGAGGAGAAAGGGAACCGAAAAGACGGTTATCCAGCGTTTGCGGTCGCCGGTGGCGTCGGCGACGGAGCCGAGCACCGGCGCCAGAAGCGCAATGCACAGTCCGGCGGCGGCGGTGGCAAAGCCCCACAACGACTGCCCTTGCGCCGGGGTGGCTGCCAGTGTCGATGCGAAATAGGGGGCAAAGACGAATGTGGTGATCAGCGTGAAAAAAGGCTGGGCCGCCCAGTCGAAAAGCGCCCAGGACAGGATTGCGCGCCGGTCCGGTCTTGCTGGAAAAGCGTCTGAGGCGATTGTCATACGAGTTTCAATCCCAGGGGGTTCTTCAATGTTCCGGACAAGTTGTCTCCGATCTTTCCCCGGCCGCTGCCGGGCTGAAGAAAAGGCCGGCAGCGGGGCTGTCGGCCTTTTCGACTCATTTACGGCTGTGTCCCGTCAGGCGTGAGAGTAGATTTCCGACAGCAGGCTGGCTGCGACGGAGAACTTGGAAACGCTCAGGCCGCCATCCAGCATTTCGGTAACCGCTCGCTGGCGGCGGCTGACCTCGACTTTATGCTCTTCAAGCCAGGTGGCGAAGCCGCCGCATCTGATCGCCTCGATGGCAAGCGCGCGGTGGGCGGAGACCAGGGTGGCCCGCGCCCTGTCGAGGGCGAGACCGTCGTAATAGTCCTGGACCTTGAGTTCGTTGGCCAGTTCGTGCATGGCGCCGATGCGGAAATGATGGCCGATCTGGAAATAGGCCGTGGCGGCGGTGCCCAGATCGGCGTCGGTCTCCTCCGAGACGATGACGATATCCGGAATCGTGCGCTCCGCGGGCAGCCAGGCAATCCGCCTGGCCAGAGGCTCCGGGACGCCCTGGCCGATGAAATCCTCCATCCTGCCGTTCAGGAAGGCGGCCTGTTCCTCGGGGAGCAGGCTTTCCAGCCGGTCCCTCAGGGCGGTGATGCCGGAGCCGAAGCGGTCGACGACGGCGGACAGGCCCTTTTCGAAGGAGACATTGCGCTTGAACCAGACGACGCGTTCCAGAAGGAGTGTCTGTACCTCCAGATAGAGATCGAGCTGGAGGGCGCCATCGATCCGGTTGTCGAGCGCGTCGATCGCCGTATTGAGGTCGGTGAGGTCGAAACTGTTGCGTACGGCAACGAAGCTCTGGGCGATATCCGTCGGCGTCGCCCCGGTCTGGTCCATCAGCCGGGTGAGGAAGGTCGCCCCGCCCCGGTTGATCATCGAGTTCGCCAGCATGGTGGCGATGATCTCGCGGCGCAGCCGGTGGCCGTTGATCTCGTCCTGATACGTGGTGGCCATCTGGTCCGGGAAGTAGCGGAACAGTTCCCGGGCGAGATAATCGTCATCGGGCACCGAGCTTTCCAGCAGGGCATCGTAGAAGGTGAGTTTGGCGTAGGCCAGCAGGACACCGAGTTCGGCGCGGGTCAGCAACTGGCCGGCCTTGCGCATTTCCGCGAGCGTCGCCTCGTCGGGCAGCTGCTCCACCGCGCGGTCGAGCAGCCCCGCCTGTTCCAGCTGGCGCATCATGCGGACCTGATAACCGAAATCCTCCATGCCGCGAAGCTGGGTCATGGAGATCGCCAGGGTCTGGAGGTAGTTGTTTCGCAGAACCAGCTCGGCGACTTCATCGGTCATCCTGGCGAGCAGCTGGTTGCGCTGCTTGAGCGTCAGCTTGCCGGACTTGACCGCGGCGCCGAGGGCGATCTTGATATTGACCTCCATGTCCGAGGAATTCACCCCGGCGGAGTTGTCGATCGCATCGGAGTTGCAGCGCCCACCGTTTCTGTTGAACTCGATGCGGGCAAGCTGCGTGAGGCCGAGATTGGCCCCTTCGCCGATGACCTTCGCACCGACTTCGGCAGCGGTGATGCGGATCGGGTCGTTGGCCCGGTCGCCGGCTTCGGCGTCTGTCTGGTCGGTCGAGCGGATATAGGTGCCGATGCCGCCGAACCAGAGCAGATCCACATTCAGCCTGAGGATCGCCATCATGACTTCCTGCGGCGTGGCGCTGGATCTCTTGAGGTTCAGAAGCGCCTTGATTTCCGGAGTCAGGGGAATGGATTTCAGCTGCCGCGAGAAGATGCCGCCGCCTTTGGACAGCAGTTCGGTGTTGTAGTCCTTCCAGGACGAGCGGCCCATGTCGAAGAGGCGTTTGCGCTCTTCCCAGGTCGTGGCCGGGTCGGGATCGGGATCAATGAAGATATCCCGGTGGTCGAAGGCGGCCAGGAGCCTCGTGGTCTTCGACAGCAGCATGCCGTTGCCGAAGACGTCGCCGGACATGTCGCCGACGCCGGCGGCGGTGAAGGGTTCGCTCTGGATGTCCCGGTTCATCTCCCGGAAGTGGCGCTTGACCGCTTCCCAGGCGCCGCGTGCGGTGATGCCCATCTTCTTGTGGTCATAGCCGGCAGAGCCGCCGGAGGCGAAGGCGTCCCCGAGCCAGAAGTGCCGGCTTTCCGAAATGCTGTTGGCGGTGTCGGAGAAGCTGGCGGTGCCCTTGTCCGCGGCGACGACGAGATAGGGATCGTCGTCGTCGAACCGCTGCACCCGTTCCGGAGGCAGGACCTTGTCCTCGTCAAGGTTGTCGGTCACGTCGAGAAGGGCGTTGATGAAGATCTTGTAGCTCTCGGTGCCTTCCTTGAACCAGGCATCCCGGTCGCTCATCGGCGGCAGCTGTTTGGGAACGAAGCCGCCTTTCGCACCGACCGGAACGATGACGGCGTTCTTCACCTGTTGCGCCTTGACGAGGCCGAGTACCTCGGTGCGGAAATCCTGCGGACGGTCGGACCAGCGCAGGCCGCCGCGCGCCACCTTGCCGAAGCGCAGGTGAACCCCTTCGATGCGGGGGCTGTAGACGAATATCTCGCGGAAAGGACGGGGCTGCGGCAGATCGTCGATCTGGCGGCTGTCGATCTTGAAGGCGAAGGTCTGTTTGGGCTGCCCCTCACTGTCGAGCTGATAGAAATTCGTGCGCAGGATCGATTCGATGGTGTTCTGGAAGCGCCGCAGGATGCGGTCGTCGTCGAGGCTCGAAACGTCTTCCAGATCGGCGGTGAGTTCGCCCTGAAGGCGCTGGGTGCCGAGATCGCGGTCCTTTTCGGTCACATCCGGATTGAAGCGCAAATGGAACATTTCCACCAGTTTGGCGGCAATGGCCGGATAATTGTTGAGGGTCGACCACATGTAGTCTTCGGAGAAGGGGATGCCTGTCTGGCGCAGGTATTTCGACAGGGACCGGACCACGGCGACATCCCGCCAGGCGAGATCCGCGGTGAGAACCAGACGGTTGTAGCCGTCATCCTCGGCCATGCCGGTCCAGACCGCCAGGAACATGGCTTCCAGACGCGACTGAAGCTGTTCGGTAAGGTCGAAGTCTTCCCCGGTTCGCGTTTCGAGGGTCATCTCGTGCAGATAGGACAGCGGTGCATCCGCCGGGGTGATCCGGTAGGTGCGTTCGTTGATCACCCTGAATCCCATGTTTTCCAGAAGCGGGACGCGGGCGGACAGCGGGATGGGAGATCCGCGGTGATAGACCTTCAGGGCCAGCCGGTTGTCCAGCGAGCCGTCAGGCCGGTGGAAGGTGATGGTGGTCTCGGTCCGTTCGGACAGGGTTTCCAGCTTGACGATGTCGAACAGCGCGTTCTGCGCGTTGTAGACTTCCTTGTAGCCGCCGTGGAAGGAGAGGGCGTAGCGGTCGGCGAGCTTGCGCGCCGGGGCCGGGGCGAATTTCGTCCTGAGCGCGTCGCGCACGCTGTCCGACCAGGTGCGGACCATTTCGGCGACTGCCGCTTCCAGATCCTCCTGGTCCGGCTTGGGTGTTTCTCCCTTGTCGCGTCCGATGATGTAATGAACCCGCGCCAGCGGGCCTTCCAGATAGGTCACATACCAGGCGGATACACGTCCCTCGTAGATGGATGCGAGATAGGTGCCGACGTTCAGGCGAACTTCCGTCGTGTAGCGGTCACGCGGAATGAAGACGAGGATGGAGACATAGCGGTCGAACTTGTCCGGCCGGGAGAGCACGCGGATGCGCGGGCGTTCGTCGAGCTGGAGGATGGCGATGGAAAAATCGAACAGGCGGTCGCGGTCAATCTGGAACAGTTCGTCGCGCGGATAGGCTTCCAGAACGTTGCGCAGCGCGCGCCCGGAATGGCTTTCCGAATCGTAGCCCGCCCGCGCCAGGACGCTGGCCACCTTGCGGCGCAGGAACGGAATGGTGCTGGTCGGTTCGGTATAGGCGGTGGAGGCGAACAGGCCGACAATACGCAGCTCGCCGATCATGTTGCCGTCGTCGTCGTAGAGCTTGGCGCCGACGTAATCCATGTGGACTCGGCGGTGCACATTGCTCTTCACGTTCGCCTTGGCGATGATGAGCGGCTCGGGCTTTTTCAGGAATTCGCGGATTTCCGGCGTGATCTGCACGAATTCGCTGCCGCGGCGCAGCACCCTGACATCCGGATCGGCCAGGAGGCCCAGTCCCGTGCCGTCATGGGGCGACAGCTCGCCTTCTTCCACGCCGCCCTCGAACTTGTATTCGCGCATGCCGAGGAAGATGAAATTGTCGTTTTCCATCCACTCGAGAAAGTGAATCGCCTCCCACAGCTCGTCGCTGCTGCCGAGAATCTGTGTTGTCTTGTAGGTGTCGATCGCTTCCGCGAGGCGTTCCTGCATCGGCTTGAAGTCGGTGACCACGGCACGGACGTTGGTGAGCACCCTGTCCATCCGCTCCTTCAAGTCGTTCCGTTCCTTTTCGGAATCGACGCGTGTCACGTGAATGTGGATCAGGCTTTCCTGACGATCCTTGCGCTTCGGCGGTTTCTTGCGGCCGACTGCGGTGTTGAGCTTGCCGTCGTCCTGGCGATCCACAATGAAGATCGGGTGCAGGACCAGATGGACTTCCAGCTTGCTTTCCTGCAGCTCGTCCATCACCGATTCGACCAGAAAGGGCATGTTGTCGTTGACGATCTCGATGACCGTCAGGCTGCCGGCCTTGCCGCCCTTTGCCGTGAAGGACGGATCGGAAACGGAGACCCTGTGCGTCCCGAGTTCATGGGTCTGGAAATCCTGCCAGGCATCGCGGGCAAAGCCCTTCAGCTCCTCGGAACTGTAGGTGACGAGATCTTCCGCCGCGCCCCGGTCGTAGAAGGCGCGGGCGAATTCGGCAAGATCAGGGTCTTCCTTGCTCAGGCCTGCGTGGACCGCGTCGATAAGTTTGAGTTTCTCGACGTCGTGTTTGTCCGGCATAATCATCCCCCCTTAGGCGATCTTATGGTTGGCTCGGTCGCATGGTAGTCTTGTTTATTGTAGCGATATAGAAGCTATCATGACGGGAGGAATAAATTGTTAAGCAAAGTCACAGCCTTGCAAATAGAGTCCCGCGAGGCTCCAAGCGAGAAGACAAAGGCGTATTTCGACCTTTGCCAGGAAAAACTGGGAATGGTCCCGAATGTACTCAAGGCCTATTCCTTCGATGAAACGAAACTGCGTGCCTTCACCGACATGTACAACGAGCTCATGCTGGCCGACTCCGGTCTGACAAAGCTTGAACGTGAAATGATTGCTGTTGCGGTATCTTCCGTCAATCACTGTTTTTATTGCCTGGCCGCCCATGGCGCGGCGGTGCGGGAACTGTCGGGAGATCCGATTCTGGGTGAAATGATGGTAATGAACTACCGCGCGGCTGATCTGAGCACCCGCCAGCGAGCAATGCTCGACTTCGCCGTCAAGCTGACCCAGAGTCCGGCGGAGATCGTCGAAAGTGACCGACAGGTTCTCAGGGACGTCGGCTTTAGCGATCGGGACATCTGGGATATCTCCTCGGTCGCGGCGTTTTTCAACATGACCAACCGGGTGGCGGCCGGGACGGACATGCGGCCGAATGATGAGTATCATTCAAGAGCCCGTTGAGCTCACGGCACGCGCGCAAGCGGTGACAAGCCCGGGAATTGAGTGTATGACGCTTCGACTTTAAAACGAGGAGAGGAGCCGGCGATGGTTGCGCGCGTGTTCATAGATGGTGAAGCCGGAACGACGGGTCTGCAGATCCGCGAACGCCTTGCCATGCGCCGCGACCTGGAGCTGGTCTCCATTCCCGAGGAAAGCCGGAAGGATCCGGCGGCGCGGGCGGACTATCTCAACAGCGCGGATGTCGCCATTCTCTGCCTGCCGGATGCGGCTGCGAAGGAAAGCGTCGCGCTGATCGAAAACGACACCACGCGGGTGATCGATGCCTCCAGCGCCCATCGGGTTGCCGAAGGCTGGGCTTACGGATTCGCCGAAATGGATGCGGATCAGGGCGATATCATCGCGGCAGCCATGCGGGTCGCCAATCCGGGCTGCTGGCCGCAGGGCCTGATCGCCGCGGTCCGTCCGCTCGTTTCCGCCGGGCTGCTGCCGGCGGGATTTGCAACGACCTATCACGGCATTTCCGGGTATTCCGGAGGCGGCAAGACCATGATTGCGGATTACGAACTCCGCGGTCCCGGCGCCAGTGCCTTTGCGCCCTACGGACTTGCCTTCAATCACAAGCATCTGCCGGAAATGAGTGAATATGCGCTGCTGGAGGCGGCTCCGCTGTTCACGCCGTCGGTCGGCAATTATTACAAGGGCATGCTCACTGTCCTGCCGCTGAATCTTGCGGGTCTCGACAGGGTGCCGACGGGCGAGGAGCTTCACGCGGCTCTGGCCGATCACTATGCCGGCTGTGCCGGCGGTTTTGTCGAAGTCGCCCCGCTGGAGGCGGTGGACCGGGCGGAGTTCCTCGATCCGCAGGCGCTCAACGACACCAATTGCCTGCGCCTGCATGTCTTCGCCAATGACGACCGGGCCCAGGCGGCGATCCTTGCGGTCTACGACAATCTGGGCAAGGGCGCATCCGGCGCGGCCGTCCAGAACCTCAACCTGATGCTCGGCGTCGATCAGGCCACAAGCCTGACCGCCTGAGTCCATCTTCGCTTTCAGGCCTTTCAGGAGACACAATCATGGAAAAATTCGAAACCCTGACCGGGGTCGCGGCACCGATGCCGATCGTCAACATCGATACGGACATGATCATCCCGAAGCAGTTTCTGAAGACAATCAAGCGGACCGGTCTGGGATCCGCCCTGTTTCACGAGATGCGCACCAATGACGACGGGTCGGAAAACCCGGATTTCGTGCTGAACAAGCCGGCCTACCGCAACGCCAAGATCCTGATCGCCGGCGACAATTTCGGCTGCGGATCGTCGCGTGAACACGCGCCATGGGCCCTTCTGGACTTCGGCATCCGTTGCGTGATCTCCACGTCCTTTGCCGATATTTTCTACAACAACTGCTTCAAGAACGGCATTCTGCCGATCCAGGTGTCCGAAGACGAGCTGGATTCCCTGATGCAGGCCTCCGAACGCGGCGCCAACTTCACGCTGACCATCGATCTGGAAAACCAGGAAATCCAGGGACTGGAAAGCGGCGACATCCCCTTCAAGATCGACCAGTTCCGCAAGCATTGCCTGATGAACGGTCTCGACGACATCGGTCTGACGATGGCCAAGGCCGAGCAGATCGAAAGCTTCGAGGGCAAGCTGGGCGATAGCCGCCCCTGGGTGTGAGGCGGTTCAGGACCTGCACCCTCCTCTTGTTCCGTGCTGTCCCGGCTTCCGGCCGGGACATGCCATGAGCTTCCGGTTCGGGATCAGGACCGGCTGCCCGGATTCACCCGTGGGCCTTTCTTCACACAGGCTTGAAAAGCTGTGCAGTGAAAGACGCGGGGCAACGGGTTAGATCCGGACCATGGCATCGAGTTTCAACACATATCCTGCGCTCCGGCACTACGTGCCCTGGACCGACCGGCGCGGACATCTGTCCGTCCTGCGGCTTTGCGTCTTTGTTCTGCTGCTGTTGCCGGCCGGGTGGATCTTTTTCGATCTGGCGTTCGGTCCGGTCTATCCGGAGCCCTACGAACAGGCGCTGCATGAGAGCGGTACCTGGGCGGTGCGGTTTCTTCTGCTGACCCTTGCGGTCACGCCCGTCAGGCGGATCTTCCGCTGGAACAGGATCGCCGGCATCCGGCGCATGACCGGGGTATCGGTCCTTGCCTATGCGCTCCTGCATGTGGGCCTTTACGCTGCTTCGGAACACTGGAATCTCGGCAAGGTCGTCTCGGAGATCTTTCTCCGGTTCTACCTGATCGTCGGATTTGCCGCTCTCGCCGGCCTGGCGGTGCTGGGGGCAACGTCCTTCGACAGTGCCGTCCGGCGGCTGGGGGCGGCCTGGAACAGGCTCCACCTCCTGGTCTATCCGGTGGCTGTGCTTGCCCTGTTTCATTTCTTCCTGCAGTCGAAGTCGGACGTGACCGAGGCGACGCTGATGGCCGGGGTCTTCGCGCTGCTGATGATCTACCGGCTGGTGGGAAAGGCGGGCCTGCCGCTGTCGAACTGGCTTGTGCTCGCCGCCTGCGCGCTGCTGGGTGCGGCCGCGACCGCTGCAGTCGAATATGCCTGGTACGCGCTAGCCACGGGCATTCCCGCCGACCGGGTCTTTCAGGCGAATTTCAATGTGGCCACCGCTCTGCGTCCCTCTGTCTGGGTCGCTATCTGCGGCCTCGGCGTCAGCGCGGCCGCGTTGCTTCAGGGTCTTGGCAAATATGCCGGCAGCAGGCTGCGCCTGAAAAAGGCGTGAGGCCTTCGCGGAACGCTGTCGCATTTGCGGCCGGGAAGGTCGCGCGGGTTCAGGACTGGGTTTCGTCGTTGCGCCGGCGCCGTTCGGCGTTGAGCTGTTCCAGCTCCGCCATCTTTTCGCCGATGGGACGAAGCGCGGTGACTGTCTGCCGAAAGCGGGCGGCATGGACATCCAGAAGCCGCTGGGCAAGTTCCGGATATTCCTGGATCATGCGTTTGAAGAGGGCCCGGCGGATGCGGATGATGCTCACCGGGCCAACGGCTTCGGCGCGGCAGGGGCGCTTGTTTTCGGCAAGAAGCGCGGTTTCGCCCAGAAGGGTTCCCTCGCCGACCCGGTCGACTTCCTCGTATCCGTCCTTGCCCCGTTTCTGCAGGCTGACCGTGCCGCCGGTGATCACCAGACCACCGTCGGCCCGTTCGCCCTCGTCGAACAGGCGCTGGCCGGATCCGTAATCCATGCTTTCGGCACTGAAGGCGAGCAGACGGAGCTGATCGTCGGAAAAGTCCGAAAGCATCGGGATTTGTTTGAGAATCGCTATGTCTTGGGCAAGGCTCATGCCCCAGATTTACGATGAATATCTGCTAGGGCACAAGCTTATATCCACCGGCTTCTGTCACCAGGAGTTCGGCGTTGGACGGATCGCGTTCGATTTTCTGCCTGAGACGGTAAATGTGGGTTTCCAGCGTGTGGGTGGTGACGCCGGAATTATAGCCCCAGACCTCATGCAAAAGCACATCGCGGGTCACCGGTTTTTCCCCGGCGCGGTAGAGGAACTTGAGAATGGAGGTTTCCTTTTCCGTCAGGCGCACCTTGGAGCCGGAGTCGTCCTGCATGATCTTCGCGGCCGGCCGGAAGGAATAACGGCCGATGGCGAATGTGGCGTCCTCGCTCTGCTCGTGCTGGCGCAGATGCGCCCGCACCCGGGCGAGCAGAACCGCGAACTTGAACGGTTTGGTGACATAGTCGTTGGCGCCCGCTTCCAGGCCGAGAATCGTGTCGCTGTCGCCGTCATGACCGGTCAGCATGATGATCGGCGACTTGAACCCGTTCTTGCGCAGCAGCTTGACGGCTTCGCGGCCGTCGATGTCCGGCAGTCCGACGTCCATCAGCAGAAGATCGACATGCTCGTCCTTCGCAAGGGCAATGCCCGAGCTGGCCGAATCCGCCTGGATGGTCTCGAACTCTTCATAAAGGGAAAGCTGTTCAACCAGCGCCTCGCGCAGTTCGGTATCGTCATCGATAATCAAGATTGTGCGGGCGGTCATTGTCGCGGTCCTCGCCAAATGCTCTGCAGTATTGATCACGCCGAATTGTGTGAATGACACAAGCGTGTTCCTGCCTCTATGTGCGCGTGAAATTCTCGCCGTACAAGCATTGCTTCGTCAATTCTTCTTCACGCGGGGTTTAGGGAGGGTTTATCAATGCCTTCTGCTGCAAGCGGAAAACCTGGCGGGGAGCCCATGGAACAACGACAGAAAACGGTGGATTGCCTTGTGGTCCGGGCCTTGCCGCACGACCGGAGAAAGGGATTCCTCCGTCTCGGAGGGATCACGGTTCCGTGTGCGCTTGGCCGTTCAGGCATCGTGATCCGAAAAAAAGAAGGCGACGGGGGCACCCCTGCGGGTCGCTTCGCACTGCTTCATGTCTATTACCGGCCCGATCGTCTCCGGTTGCCTGCAACGGGTTTGCCGGTCGAACGGCTGACACCGGACAAGGGCTGGTGCGACGATCCCGGGCATGCCCGCTACAATCGGCCCGTCGCGCTGCCCTTTCAGGCCAGTCATGAAAAAATGTGGCGCGAGGACAGACTCTACGACATCGTCGTGGTTCTCGACTGCAATCTTTTTCCCGCAGTGAAGGGAAAGGGAAGCGCCATCTTCTTTCATGTGGCGCGGGAGGGATACAGTCCGACGGAAGGTTGCGTCGCGGTCGCGCCGCATCACATGTTGCAGATCCTGTCCAGGGTCGGTCCGGGGACGGACATGCTGATCCGCACCTGACAGGCCTGCCGCCACCCCCTACTGGGAAATCTGCGGCCGGTAGATCGTGAAGGAACCGCTGACACGGACAGTTGTCCTGTCGCTGCCTTCCTCGAGATCCGCCGTTCTGACGTGGAAGCGGTTGCGCTGGACGTTGAAATTGTCGTTGACATTGCTTTCCAGGAAGGTGGCGAGACCATTGGCATCGATACTTTCCAGAATTGCGGTGTGACGCGGCGCGCCCCGTGTCTGGCTGTTTTCACTCCAGCTGCCATCGGCGGTTTCGGTCCTGACGGCGACGCGAAAATTGGAAAACTGGAAAATGTCTCCCGGCCGGGCGCTGGACAGCTGTTCCACGACGCGTCCCCAGTGATAGGTCGCCGAGGGCTTGTGAAAGCCGACACTGCGAAAACCGTTGTCGACCAGCGTCCAGCACTGGCCATTGCCTTCCACCTTCCCCATCCGCTGGGTCGCGAAGGCGATCAAACGGCTGGCCTGTTGTTCCGTGACATCAGACATTTCCATCATCCTTTCTAATGTCTGACGAGACTGCTCCCATCCGGGCGCGGCGGCTGTAACCGGCATCACATCCGTGCCGATTTCTGTTGCCGGGCGGCGTCTTTTGCGGTGTGTTGTCCCCGAGGTCTGCTATTCATGCATCAGATCGAACGGACGGACTGGAAAAGACATGCGCTGGAAAGGCCGCCGCGGCAGCAGCAACATCGAAGACAGGCGCAGCGCGGGCCCGCGCATGCGGATGCCGTCCGGCCGCCGGGCACGCACCGGTGGCGGACTGGGTCTGACCGGCATCGTGGTCGTTGCCGGGATCGCCTGGTTCCTGGGCATCAATCCGCTGACGCTGCTGGGACAGCTGGAAGGCGGCGGCTATGACGTGCCGTCAGGCCGGAGCCAGGCGCCGCGGTCCGCGGCGGACGACGAGACGGCGCAATTCGTCTCCGTCGTCCTTGCCGATACCGAAAACACCTGGGGTCAGCTGCTCGACCGGCACGGCACCGATTATCCGGAGCCGACGCTCGTGCTGTTTTCCGGCTCGGTGCCCTCCGCCTGCGGCTACGCCAGTTCGGCCACGGGACCCTTCTATTGCGGGGCGGACAGCAAGCTCTATATCGACCTGTCCTTCTATCAGGAACTCGCCACGCAGCTGAACGCCCCGGGCGACTTCGCCCAGGCCTATGTGCTGGCTCACGAGGTCGGCCATCACATCCAGAACGTGCTCGGCATTCTGCCGCAGTTCCACAAGGCCAAACGGACCATGAGCAAGGCGGAGGGCAATGCGTTGTCCGTCCGGGTGGAGCTGCAGGCGGACTGTTTTGCCGGAATCTGGGCCCATTACGCCGCCCGGCAGAAGGGGTTCGTGGAAGAAGGGGACATTGACGAGGCGCTGAATGCGGCAAGCCGGATCGGCGACGACACGCTGCAGCGCCAGGCGCAGGGGTATGTGGTCCCGGAAAGCTTCAACCACGGCACATCGGCGCAGCGCGCCGGATGGTTCAGGAAAGGGTTCCAGTCAGGCCGGATCGCCGCCTGCGATACCTTCAGCGCGGAAAGCCTGTGAAACCCTGCGGGTTTTCCTGCAATGCCGGGGCGGACCGGTGCCCGGAAATCCGGAAACGGTCCCACTGGTAATTTCCGGTGTTTTCCGCCATATAAGGGCGATCGCCCGACAGTGTGCGGGCCCGCTATCCAGCAACAACCCCAGGAACGAAGTGCACCCGGTATGGCGTCGGACACCAGACCCTTTTTGAAAATGAACGGCCTCGGCAACGATTTCGTGGTCTGGGACGCGCGCGAAACGCCGCTGCGCCTGGCGCGGGAGGCGATCGCCGGGCTTGGCGACCGGGAGGGCGGCATCGGCTTCGACCAGATGATCACCGTGGAACGGTCTTCCCTCGGCGTCGACGCCTTCATGCGCATTCACAATCGCGACGGCAGCGAAGTGTCCGCCTGCGGCAATGCCACCAGATGCATCGGCCGTCTCCTGATGGAGGAAACGGGCAAGGATCTGGTGACGATCGAGACGAGCGCCGGTCTTCTTCACGCCTTCGATGCCGCCGGAGCGCGCAATGTGACGGTGGACATGGGTGTGCCGCGCCTGGAGTGGGACCAGATCCCGCTGGCGGAGGAATTTGCCGACACGCGGGCGATCGAGCTGCAGATCGGGCCGATCGACGATCCGATCCTGCACACGCCGGCGGTCGCCAGCATGGGCAATCCCCACGCGATCTTCTGGGTCGACGATGTGGAAGCCTATGATCTCGAGCGGGCCGGCCCGCTGCTGGAGCATCATCCGGTCTTTCCCGAAGGGGCCAATATCTCCCTCGCGCATGTCTTCGCAGAGAACGAGATCCGCGTGAAGGTCTGGGAACGCGGTGTCGGCCTGACGCGTGCCTGCGGCACGGCGGCCTGTGCCGTCGGGGTTGCCGCAGCGCGTGACGGCAAGGCCGGCCGCAAAAGCACGATCCACCTGCCGGGGGGACCGCTGATGATCGAATGGCGCGAATCCGACGGCCACGTTCTGATGACCGGTGCAACGGAAGTGGAATTCGAAGGCGAGGCCGATCTCGGCACGCTGTCCTGGCGCAGGACCGCCGGCGGGGATGCGGTGCCGGAAACCGCAGGGGCCGCGTCATGAGCATCGATGTGGTCACATTCGGCTGCCGGCTGAATTCCTACGAGTCGGAAGTGATGAAGCGCGAGGCGGAGGCGGCCGGTCTTCAGGACGCGATTCTGATCAACACCTGTGCGGTGACCAGCGAAGCCGTGCGTCAGGCGCGCCAGGCCATACGCAAGGCGCGGCGCGACAATCCGAATTCCAGGGTGATCGTCACCGGCTGTGCTGCCCAGACCGAGGCCGAAACCTTCTCCGCCATGGAGGAGGTGGACCTGGTGCTCGGCAATACGGAAAAGCTGGAGCGCAAATCCTATCAGGATGTGGCCGCCTTCGGCATTTCGGACAGCGAGAAGGTGCGCGTCAACGACATCATGAGCGTCGAGGAGACGGCCGGCCACCTGATCGACGGCCTCACCGGGCGTGCCCGGGCCTTCGTGCAGGTCCAGAACGGCTGCGATCACCGCTGCACCTTCTGCATCATCCCCTACGGGCGGGGGAATTCCCGCTCGGTGCCCATGGGCGTGGTGATCGACCAGATCTCGCGTCTCGTGGCCAACGGCTACAACGAGATCGTGCTGACTGGTGTCGACATAACATCCTATGGCGCCGATCTGCCGGGAACGCCGAAGCTCGGCACGTTGACGGCCAAGATTCTCAAGATGGTCCCGGATCTGAAACGGTTGCGGCTGTCCTCCATCGATTCCATCGAGGCCGATGAGGACCTGATGCGGGTGATCGCGGACGACGAGCGCCTGATGCCCCATTTCCATCTTTCGCTGCAGGCGGGCGACGACATGATCCTCAAGCGGATGAAGCGGCGGCACCTGCGCGCCGACACCATCCGCTTCTGCGAGGATGTGCGCCGCATGCGGCCGGACGTGGTCTTCGGGGCGGACATCATTGCCGGGTTTCCGACGGAAACCGAGGAGATGTTCCGGAACTCCCTCAGGATCGTCGACGAGTGCGGCCTGACACATCTGCATGTCTTCCCGTTCTCCCCGCGTCCGGGAACGCCGGCGGCCCGCATGCCGCAGCTTGCGCGTTCCATCGTCAAGGAACGCGGCGCGCGTCTCCGGGCCAAGGGCGAAGACGCGCTTGGCCGGCATCTGGCGGGCGAGGTCGGCAAGGTCCGGCCGGTGCTGATCGAAAAGGACGGCCTGGGCCGTACGGAACAGTTCACCCAGGTGGAACTGAATGGCGGTGAGGCCGGCGAGATTGTCGAAGCCAGGATAATCGGCCATACCGGACGCCATCTTCTGGGCGAAGCCCTTTCCAAAGCCGCCTGAGCGGCTGGGTCGAATTGTTAAGGCGATTTCATGAGCGAGAAAAAGCGCGGATTTCTGGGTCGGCTCTTCGGCGGCAAGGAGACATCCGACGGTGCTGACGAAACGGCTGTCGAACCTGTTGCGGAAGAGACTGCTTCCCCCGAAGACTCCGTCGATGAGCCGGAGCTCGATGTGGAAATGGAGGTCAGGCCGGCCGCCGCGTCGAACGATCCCTACAGGCCGATCCGGATGGACGCGGGACTCGGGCGTTTGCCGGATGTGCCTCCGCCGCTCCCGGTGACCATCGATGAACCGGTTTCAACCGATGTGGCGCCGGAGACCGTGCCGGAAGCCGGCCCGGCACCGGACCCTGACGCGGAGCAGCCGAAAGTCTCCTGGTTGCAGCGACTGAAGAAGGGGCTTTCCCGGTCCTCCTCGTCGCTGACCGAAGGCATCTCGTCGATCTTCACCAAGCGCAAGCTTGACGCCGCCATGCTGGAGGAGCTGGAAGACGTGCTGATCCAGGCCGATCTCGGCGTGGATACGGCGATGGCGATCACGGAAAGACTGTCGGCGGGGCGTTTCGACAAGGAAATCTCGCCGGAAGAGGTGCGCTCGGTGCTGGCGGAGGAAGTGGAAAAGGTTCTCGACCCGGTGGCCCGGCCGCTCGATCTCGCCAGCGGCAGGAAGCCCCATGTGGTGCTGATGGTCGGGGTGAACGGTACCGGCAAGACCACCACGATCGGCAAGCTGTCGCAGAAACTGCGCTCCGAAGGCAAAAAGGTGATGATGGCGGCCGGGGACACGTTCCGTGCGGCCGCGGTCGAGCAGCTCAGGATCTGGGCCGAGCGCACGGGCGCGCAAGTCGTGGCGCGCGACACCGGCGCGGATGCGGCCGGGCTGGCCTATGACGCCATGAAGGAGGCCGTGGAAAAGGATATCGACGTTCTCCTGATCGACACCGCCGGGCGGCTGCAGAACCGGGCCGAGCTGATGGATGAACTGGAAAAGGTCATCCGGGTGATCCGCAAGCTCGATCCGGACGCCCCGCATACGGTTCTCCTGACCCTGGACGCGACGACCGGGCAGAACGCGCTCAATCAGGTGGAGATCTTCGGCAAGGTTGCCGGTGTGACCGGTCTGGTGATGACCAAGCTCGACGGCACGGCGCGCGGCGGCATTCTGGTGGCCATTGCCGCCAGACATGGTCTGCCGGTGCATTTCATCGGTGTCGGGGAAGGGGTCGCCGACCTGGAGCCGTTTTCCGCCAAGGATTTTGCCGGGGCGATCGCCGGGCTGGCGTGAAACACGCCGCCCTCTCCCGAAACCGCTTTTCCGCTTCCGGGTAATGGATCCGGATGTTTCAGGTTCCGGGGTCCCTGAGCGGAGCTGCCGCAGAGTTTATTGCAACAAAGCGTTCCCGGTTGTCGTCCGAAGGCAGCTGACCTGCGTGCGCCGTGGACGGGCGGAAGGTCCGGCTTGTCATCTGCCCGGAGGCGGGGTGTCGGGAACCAGTTCCCCGGCAATTTCCAGAAGGATGTCGCTGGCGCGGTTGGGCACATTGCCCTGCCAGTCATCGAAGGCCGCTTCCCTGTAGGTCACGGCGACGGCAATGGTCACGCGGCCCTCGGGCGAACGGCCTTCCGGCAGCGTGGCGACAGCCGATGCATTGCCGGCAAAGGATGGCGTCTGCGCAATCCAGTCGCCGAGCAGCATCGTACCCAGACCGTAGCTGAAGGTGCTGTTGAGCGTGCGGCAGTTGGGGCAGCCCTCCAGCGGACTGCCGAAGCCGATCAGGCTGGGTTCGATCATGGCCTTGCGGGAGTCCGGCTGCAGGAAACCGTCGATGCCGGTGATCCTGTCGAAGCTGCGCGCCATGTCGGAAATGCTCGTCACCTGAACCGCACCCCGTGGCAGGGTCCAGGAGGGATTCCAGTAGGTGGCGTCTTCCCAGACGCCCCGCTCGCCCGTGTAGGAATGAACGACCGGCTGCGGGACATAGGGCGTGTCGAAATCGTGCGTTTGCGAAAGTTCGAGGGGATCGAGCACATGATGTTGCATCAGCGCCGCGAGGGATTCGCCCGTCGCGGCCTCGAGCACACGCCCGAGGATGACATAGCCCGAATGGGAATAGTCCCAGTTCTCGCCGGGGGCGAAACGACGGGGCGTCGACAGGCTGACATCGATCAGCTCTTCCGGTGTCCACTGGTGAAACGGATCGGCATAGAAGGGCTCCAGAAATCCCTTGTCGTTCGCCGCGTGGTCGGGATAGCCGGCGGTCATGTTGAGCAGCATGCGCGGTGTCGCCGTGTCGGCGGCTGGCAGGTCAGGCAGCCATTCGGCGATGGGGCGGTCGAGGTCGAAACGCCCCGCCTCCGCGAGCCGCAACGCCAGCGCCGCAACATAGGTGAGCGCCACCGCGCCATTGCGAAACTGCCCGTCCACGGTGAGCGGAACCCCCGGCATCGCTTCGCCACGGGCAAGCGTAACAAGCGGCTCGCCATCAATGCGCACTTCCAGCAGAAGCGCATTGAGATCCAGGGTGTCGAAGGCGTCCTGTGCGATCTTCTGCACGGCACTGACCCTGGGGTCCGTTTCCTGTGCGGCGAGCGGCGTTGAAACCAGGAGCAGACCAGCAAGCCCTGCAAGGCCGATGAGCCTGCGGGCGAAGCGAGAATTGTTCGGCGTATCGGTCAAGGCAGCCTTCCTCAAGAGTGAACCACACGCCAATAGATCACAGGGGGCTGCGTGCCGCCAAGGGCGGAGTGCGACAGCTCTCTGCACCGAACGGCAGCAGGCGGGTGGCGTAAGGGGGACCGGGTGCCCGGGCAAGATCGCGCCAGGCACCCGGCCCGCGATCACGCTTCCATGTCCTGGCCGGGCCAGTAGGCGTAGTAGCTCAGTTGATTGGTCGACCCGACAGCCTGTTCAAGGCCCTCGGCCCTTCGAGACTGATAAAGTTCGGAAGTTGTTGGGGCTCCGCCGCGCCAATATTCACCGATGTGACCACCGGATTCGTTGAACATCTGAACGTGGTAGGTTTCCCAAAGTTCCAGTCCGTCGACATTTTCGGCGCGCTGGATCGTCAAGGTGCCTTCAGCCAACGCCTTTTGGAAAGAAGGGTCATCGGTGTATTGTTCTTTGAGGTTGTCGAATACGATTGCTTCAAATTCTTCGTCGCTAACGTCTACTCGAGTGAGCATTTTGTAGCTGGCAGCCGCAGGAACGTCTCCACGGATCCTTTCCGGCAGCTCGTCGCGTGAGAGGGCCTCAGACACTTCGTACTGCACGCCTGCGCGCGTCAATATGTTCGACTCGGAATCAGGCGTCTGGCTGGGGGATTCGGAGACGATTTGCGCGATCCTGGTCATGGCTTCCGAAGCCTTGGCGCTCAAGGAGCTGCTGCCAAAATTCAGCAGGTTGCTTCCGGTCGGCGCAGTAAGTCCAGTGGTCGCATTTGTTGCAGCCGGCGCCGCGCTCTGGAACAGTTGCAGGGCGGTCTGGGCAGTTGAATTGATCGGACTGAGAGAAGTCATGGCTCACATCCTCTTGAAACGATCCGCGCCGCGCCATTCATTGTCGCGGTTGCGGGACAAGAGCATGGACGTCATGTCCATGGTTGTTGTCGATTGCCACCTCCCGGTGTGGAGCCACCGGACGGCAGCAGGCGGGTGGCGTAAGGGGACCGGGTGCCCGGGCAATATTGCGCCAGGCACCGGTCCGCGATCACGCTTCCATGTCCTGGCCGGGCCAGTAGGCGTAGAAGTTTAAGTTTTGAATCATGCCTGAAGCCTGACCATAGCCTTCAGCTTTCCGCGCCCGATAAAACTCTGAAGTGGTTTCGTTGCCTGCGTACAGACCGCCACCAAAGGAATTTCCGTTCGAGTCATAGTACTTGACCCAGTATGTCTCCCATCCTACCAGCCCGTCGACATCCTCCGGACGCTGGATTACAAGTGTTCCATCTGCAACAGCTTTCTGGTATGCAGAATTGTCTGCGTAAAGTTCATTGAGGCCCTTCAGAACGGTTTCTTGAAATTCTTCATCGCTAACGTCTTCATATGTTTCGATTGTGTAACTTGAAGCCGAAACGACCCTGTCGCGAATGGCTTCCGGCAGATCCTCACGCGACATCGCAGCAGTCTCGAAATATGTCACGCCACCTTTGGTCACCTTCCGGGCTTCGGTCGGAGCAATTCTCGAGGGATCCACAGACGTCAGTTCAGCGATCCTGGTCATGGCTTCCGAAGCCTTGGCGCTGAAGGAGTTGCTGCCAAAATTCAGCAGGTTGCTTCCGGTCGGCGCAGCAAGTCCAGTGGTCGCATTTGTTGCAGCCGGCGCCGCGCTCTGGAACAGTTGCAGGGCGGTCTGGGCGGTCGAATTGATCGGACTGAGAGAAGTCATGGCTCACATCCTCTTGAAACGATCCGCGCCGCGCCATTCATTGTCGCGGTTGCGGGACAAGAGCATGGACGTCATGTCCATGGTTGTTGTCGATTGCCACCTCCCGGTGTGGAGCCACCG
>NZ_QCYM01000007.1 GCF_003075075.1 Labrenzia sp. 011
CTCGATGTCCGTATTGCCGGACTGCTTGACCGCAAGCAGGAAACCGTCCCGCACGTCGATCCCCAGACCCGCGCCACCGCCCGAAAGCGTCGTGATCATCCCGACCTTCACCGGGTCCGCCTGGGCCTGACCGGTCAGTAGGGCCAACAGGCCCACACTTGCTGCAAATTTCTTCAACATGTGAAGTTCCCCTCGTTCTCAATGCATTGCGAAACCGTCTCACGCGGCTCTTGTCGGGGCACTCTATCGGGACTTTTGACAATAGAAAACCGGCAATTGCTTGAAAGCTATCGGTTTATCGGCGCGGTTCCGTCACAGCTCGGTCCTGACGTGCCACAGCTCCGGGAACAGTTCGACCTCCAGCATGCGCTTCAGGTAGGACACGCCTCCCGTCCCCCCGGTTCCCCGTTTGAAACCGATGACCCGTTCGACCGTGGTCACGTGATTGAAACGCCAGCGGCGAAAATAGTCCTCCAGATCCACCAGCTTCTCACCGACTTCGTAAAGCCCCCAATGGGCGGACGGGTCCTCGTAGACGCGCCGCCACAACGCCATGATCTGGGGAACCTCCCGATGCGGTTCCCCGGCCGGTGTTTCGGTGAACGCCCGGTCGATCTCGAACCCGCTTCTGCGCGCAAAGGAAAGCACGACCTGGTAAAGGCTCGGCTGCTCGAGTTCGTCCCTCAGAAGCGCGACGCCTTCCGCGTCATGTTCATGCGGCTTGATCATTGCCCTGTTGCGATTGCCGAGCGCGAATTCGATCAGGCGATACTGCAGCGACTGGAACCCGGAGGATACACCCAGGGCATCGCGGAACCGGGTATAGTCACTGGGTGTCATGGTGCGCAGCACGTCCCAGGCCGAGTTGAGCTGTTCCATGATACGACCGACCCGGGCCAGCAGCTTCATGGCTTCCGGCAACCGGTCCGCGCCGATCGCCCGCCGCGCGCCGTGCAATTCATGCAGCATCAGCTTCATCCAGAGTTCGGATGTCTGGTGCTGGATGATGAAGAGAAGTTCGTCGGGAGCATCGGACAGTGGCGATTGCGCCGACAGGATCCGGGAAAGGCCCAGATAGTCCCCATAGGACATCTTGTCGGAAAATGCGGTTTCGGCGCCTTCCGTGGCCGGATCATAGGCGCCACCCGGTTCACTGCTGTCTGTCATCTGCCTCTCCTGACCGGCTCCCGATCGCCCCGCCTCCATCTCCGGCCATGGGAAAACGGGAAGACGGATCGAAACCGGGCTGCGGGGACGGCGCCCGGTCACCCGGGCACCGTTCCCCGTACCATCATGCAGCCATCTATAGCGCCGCGAAGCCGGAATTGAACAGGGGGTGGAAACGACAGGCGGCCGAATAGGCTATGTGTCAGTTCCGCGCGGCATCGAGGATGGCTGCGGCGGAAAAATCGTAATGGCTGCGGTTGTTTATGGTCTTGCTGAACAGACTGAAATCGATCTTGTCCCAGTTGCCGTCACCGAGAGCCGACAGATAGAGATCGACGTTCTGCTGCGTGACCGGCGACATCTTGAACAGGACATCGACAAAGACATCCCCCTCGAAATCCCTGAAGAAATGATCGTGCAGCATGACCATGGACCATGCGCCGGCGAAGAAATGCCCGCCGTGGGTCATGGTCATTTCTCCTTCATGCACCGCTTCCATGCCGCGCTCGGACCAGTTGAGCCCGGCGAAGAAAATGTCTTTCCCAGGAGTCAGACCGGCTTCGAGAGCAGCTTTGCGGGCACCGAAGGCAATGTCGTCATTCGCCGCCCACACCATATCCACCGGCATGCGCGCAAACACCTCGCTGGCGCGCCGATAGGCGACCGTCTCGTTCCAGTCAGCCGGAATTGCGTGCAGAAGCTTTACATCATCATTGTCGGCGACCGCGCGTAGCATGCCCATTTCCCGCTGAACTCCGGCAGGCGTGCTGACGTCGCCCGTAAGAGCCAGCAGGTTGAGCGGGCCGCCATCCTGCCGGACCATGCGCGCCGCATCGATGAGGGATTGGGCCATCTCGTATCCGGCGGTTTCATTGTCCGGACTGATGGACCCCACGATGTTGCCCAGGTCGATATTGTGCTCTTCGAGATTGGCTTTCTGCTGCGGGGTCAGCTTGTTCAGCAGGAAGAAGACCTTGCTTGGCATGCCGTCCATGAGCTGCAGCAGCCGGCCGGCCGACTGGCTTTCGTTCACCAGGACGAAATAGTCCGGGAGATCGCCATCATCCAGGCGCTTCCTGAGCAAGGCCTCCATGATATAGGGCTGCCGTTCGGCATGCAGGATTTCAAGATCCACATCCAGATCGGCGGCAGCGGCGGCCATGGTCCTGGAAACGTCGCCCCAGAAGCCGGTCTCGCCGCCGGGATTGAGAAATGTGACACGAAAGTCGGCAGCATGCGCGACGTTGGCAAACGTCACGAAACACCAGATCCAAAGCAGCCGGAAGACCATTGCAGTCCTTTGTAACACGTTTTTCACGGAACCGCTTCCCAGCCCGATCAGCTGTCCCGTCCGCGGCACGAAAATGCCCGCACCGCAATATGAATATAGCGCAATCACGGCAGGCACCTGAACACCCGGACGGCAGATATAATGGCTTTCGAACACCTCAGCCAGTGTTTAAAATGACCGGCCATGCGTGCACGCAACCGCCAAGTGCAGCCCATTGACAATAATATCAGGATCCGGACGGGTTGAGGACTGTTGCCCGGCAATGACCGGCCCCGCACTTTCCGCGGCGGGCAGAAAGACATGGTGCGCAGCAGTATTATGTGAAAACCTGTGGATTGAGTTCCAACGCCTCACAGGGTCATTTCATGTCCATTCGCGCAAGCATTTATCATCTGACCCATTACCGGTACGACCGGCCGGTGACCCTGAGTCCTCAGATCATCCGCCTTCGTCCCGCTCCCCACAGCCGCACCCGGGTTCTGTCCCATTCGCTGAAAGTCTCGCCGCAGGGCCATTTCGTCAATCATCAGCAGGACCCCTACGGCAACTGGCTGGCCAGATTCGTCTTTCCCGAACCCGTGCGCGAATTCAAGATCGAAGTGGATCTGGTCGCGGACATGACCGTCTACAATCCCTTCGACTTCTTCGTCGAGGAGAGCGCCGAGGACTGGCCGTTCGAATACCCGGAGGAACTGCGGGACGATCTGCAGATCTACCGGCGCGCCGACCCGGCCGGACCACATCTGGCCGCCTTTCTGGACACCGTCCCGCGCGACCGGCTGCGGACGATCGATTTCATCGTGGCCTTGAACGCGAAAGTGTCCAACGCGGTCGGCTATGTCATCCGGATGGAAGCGGGTGTGCAGACGCCCGAGGAGACCTTCGAAAGAGGCACCGGCTCGTGCCGCGATTCAAGCTGGCTGCTGGTACAGGCCCTGCGTCATCTGGGCTTTGCCGCCCGGTTCGTCTCCGGCTACCTCATCCAGCTGAAGCCGGATCTGGAAGCTCTGGACGGCCCCTCGGGCACCGATCACGACTTCACCGACCTGCACGCATGGGCGGAAGTCTATCTCCCCGGTGCGGGCTGGATCGGGCTGGACCCGACCTCCGGCCTGCTCACCGGCGAAAGCCATATTCCGCTGGCGGCGACACCGCATTACACGAATGCCGCGCCGATCGTCGGGCTGGCAAGTCACGCGGAAGTCGATTTCTCATTCGACATGCGGATCAACCGTGTGGCCGAGCATCCGCGGATCACCAAACCCTTTTCCGACGAAGCCTGGACCGCGCTGAACCGGCTCGGCGAGGACGTCGACCGGGTCCTGAACCAGGAAGACGTCCGCCTGACCATGGGCGGCGAGCCGACCTTCGTGTCCATCGACGATTTCGAGGCAGACGAATGGAACACGGAGGCCGTCGGCCCGACCAAGCGCGAGAAGGCGGACATTCTCATCCGCCGCCTGCGCAAGCGTTTCGCGCCCGGCGGGTTTCTTCATTACGGACAGGGCAAGTGGTATCCGGGAGAAACCCTTCCCCGCTGGACGTTCTCCCTTTACTGGCGGCGTGACGACAAGCCCATCTGGAACGACCCGGAGCTGATCGCCGAGGAAGGCAGTGACACCGGCGCGGATGCGGAAAAGTCGGACGCCCTGCTGCGGCAGATTGCCAGACGGCTCGACATCGATCCCCACTATGTGGTTCCGGCCTACGAGGATCCCGCCGTCTGGCTGGTGAAGGAAGCCGGCCTGCCGGAGAACGTCACCCCGGACAATTCCGAACTCGAGGATGCCGAGGCACGTCACCGGATCGCGCGGGTCTTTGACCGCGGGCTGACCTCCCCTTCGGGCCATGTCCTGCCCATCCAGCGCTGGCAGGCCAGGGCCTCCGGGCACAAATGGCGGTCGGAAGACTGGAAGCTGCGCCGCGATGCCCTGTTTCTGGTCCCCGGAGACAGTCCCGTCGGATACCGCATCCCGCTGGAATCGCTGCCGCATGTGCCGCCCGCGCAATATCCCTACACGAATATTGCCGACCCGACCGTTCCCAGGGAGCCCCTGCCGGAGTTCCCGGTGGGACCGCGTCCCGAACGTGCGCAGGACATTGCACATTTCACTGCCGCGGGTCCCCAGCAGGAAAGACAGGAACAGGAGCTGCCGGATAGCGAAATCGGCAAGGCCGTCGTGCGGACCGCCCTGTCCGTGGAACCGCGCGACGGACGGCTTTGCGTCTTCATGCCGCCGGTGGAGGCGATCGAGGACTATCTTGAACTGATCTCGGCTGCGGAAACCGCCGCTGCCGATCTCGGCATTCCGGTGCATATCGAGGGCTATCCGCCTCCGCCCGATCCGCGCATGAACGTCATCCGGGTCGCTCCGGATCCAGGCGTGATCGAAGTCAACATCCATCCGGCCGCGAGCTGGAAGGATTGCGTGGCCATTACCGAAGGCGTCTACGAGGAGGCCCGCAACACCCGTCTGGGTGCCGACAAGTTCATGATCGACGGCAAGCACACCGGGACCGGCGGCGGCAATCACGTCGTGGTCGGCGGCGCCACGCCGCTCGACAGCCCGTTCCTGCGCCGTCCGGATCTGCTGCGCAGTCTTGTCCTGCACTGGCAGCGGCATCCGAGCCTGTCCTATCTGTTCTCCGGCCTCTTCATCGGCCCAACGTCCCAGGCTCCACGCGTCGACGAAGCGCGGCATGACGGACTGTACGAGCTGGAAGTCGCCCTCTCGCAGATCAAGCGCCCGGACGAGGGGCCGACGCCTTTCCCCTGGCTGGTCGACCGACTGCTGCGCAATCTCCTGGTCGATGTCACCGGCAACACCCACCGGGCGGAAATCTGCATCGACAAGCTCTATTCGCCGGATGGCCCGACCGGCCGCCTCGGCCTTGTCGAGTTCCGCGGCTTCGAAATGCCGCCCGACCCGCGCATGAGCCTTGCCCAGCAACTGCTCATGCGCGCCCTGATCGCCCGGCTGTGGCAACACCCGTTGACCGGCAACCTGACGCGCTGGGGCACGGCCCTCCACGACCGTTTCATGCTGCCGCATTACGTGTGGACCGATTTCCAGGACGTCCTGCGCGATCTGGACCATCACGGCTTTGCCATGCGTCCGGACTGGTTCGAAGCCCAGGCGGAGTTCCGCTTCCCCTTCTGCGGGGAAATCGAGGTGGAAGGTGTCCATCTGGAGCTGCGGCAGGCGCTGGAACCCTGGCACGTCCTGGGAGAGACAGGCGCGATCGGCGGGACGGTGCGCTATACCGACAGTTCCACCGAACGCCTTCAGGTCAAGCTCACCACCAGTGACCCGGAACGCTACACCGTGACCTGCAACAGGCGCATGATGCCGCTGCGGAAAACCGAAACGAACGGCGTCTCGGTCGCCGGTGTCCGCTACAAGGCCTGGCAACCGTCCATGGCACTGCATCCGGTTCACCCGGTTGACGCACCGCTGACCTTCGATATCTTCGACCGCTGGAGCGGACGGGCCCTTGGCGGCTGCGTGTATCATGTCGCCCACCCGGGCGGTCGCAGCTACGAGACATTTCCGGTCAACGGCAACGAGGCCGAGGCGCGGCGGCTGGCGCGGTTCGAACCGCACGGCCACACGCCCGGTCTCTATGTGCCGGAGGTGGAACACCCCCATCCGGAGTTTCCGTTGACCTTGGACCTGCGCCGACCGCACAATGTCTGACGGTCGCACAGGCGGCAGCCTTCGAGGGGACGTGATGCATGAGTTTGGACGAAACCGTTATATCGGGTGATCCCGGGCGGGGATTGCTGAAATCCTACCGCCCCTATCCCGGTGTTTCGGACGAGCTCCTGGATCCCGCCGGCCGGGTACGACCGGTATGGCGCCCCTTTATCGATCACCTGTCCACCCAGACACCGGAAGAGATCGGCGAACGATTCGCGCGCGGCAACCAGTATCTCAACGACGCCGGGGTCTATTTCCGCCACTATGGCCAGGACGGAACCCACGAGCGCGAATGGCCGCTCAGCCACATACCGGTGATCATCAGCGAGGACGACTGGCAGGCCATTACCGACGGCCTCGTCCAGCGCGCCGGACTATTGGAACAGCTGGTCGCCGACCTTTACGGCCCCAACGATCTGGTACGCGACGGTTACCTGCCGGCAAGCCTGATCGCCAGAAGTCCGGAATGGCAGCGCCCCCTGGTCGGCGTCACGCCCAAGTCGGGTCACTTCCTGCATTTTCTCGCCTTCGAGATCGGACGTGGTCCGGACGGCACCTGGTGGGTCCTGTCGGACCGGGCGCAGGCGCCTTCGGGCGCGGGCTTCGCTCTGGAAAACAGGGTCGCCACCGGCCGCGTCTTCAACGAATATTTCGCAAGGGCGAATGTTCATCGGCTCGCCGGTTTCTTCCGCCGCTTTCGCGACCATCTTGTCGAACTGCGCGGCGAAACGGACAGCCGGGTTTCCATTCTGACACCCGGTCCGATGAACGACACCTATTTCGAACATGCCTATATCGCCCGCTACCTCGGCTTCATGCTTCTGGAAGGCGAGGACCTGACGGTGGAGAACGGGCAACTGATGGTGCGCACCGTCGCCGGTCTGAAACCGGTCAGCGTGCTGTGGCGCCGCCTCGACGCCGCCTGGGCCGATCCGCTGGAACTGGAGGAATCTTCCCGTATCGGCACCCCCGGCCTGGTTCAGGCCGTACGCGAAGGCTCCGTCACCATGGTCAACGCGCTGGGGAGCGGCATTCTGGAAACCCGCGCCCTGCTCGCCTTTCTTCCGCGCATCAGCAAGCGGCTTCTGGGAGAGCCGCTCAGGTTGCCGAATGTCGCCACATGGTGGTGCGGCGACCCCACCCCGCGGGACTATGTCAAAAAGCATGCGGAAAGGATGATGTTCAGTCCGGCGCTTTCCACGTCGCTGCCTTTCTCCTCGGCGCAGACGGATTTCATCGGCCGTGACTTCGAACGGTTCCACAAGGGCATTCTCGAAACCTGGATCGACAGCAAGGCGAGTGATCTTGTCGGCCAGGAAGCGGTCACCCTGTCGACAACGCCGGCCTATCACGATGGCGGGCTCGTGCCGCGGCCGATGAGCCTGCGCGTTTTCCTCGCCCGCACGGAAAACGGCTGGGAGGTCATGGCCGGAGGCTTCGCCCGCATCGGCCGGACGGAAGATGCCAGCGCCCTCGCCATGCAGGAGGGCGGCTCCACGGCGGATGTGTGGATCGTCGGCGACCGCAAACCGCCCCGGGACTCGCTTCTGCACCAGAACGAGCTGCCCTATTTCAAATCCCAGGCCGGCACCCTGCCCGCCCGCGCCGCCGACAACCTCTTCTGGCTCGGACGCTATGTGGAACGCGCGGAAGGCGCGGTCCGCCTGCTGCGCGCCTATCATGCCCGCCTTCAGGAAACCGCCGACCCGGAGGCGCCCCTGGTCACCATGACGGCGGCATATCTGGAAGAGATCGGGGTTGCCCCGGACGCGCCGGTCCCCGAGAGCCTCTGCGACATACTGCAATCGGCGGTCACCAGCGCCAGCAAGGTGCGCGACCGGTTTTCCGTCGACGGCTGGCTCGCCCTGAACGATCTTGCCCAGGCTGCCAACAGCGCACGGCTGACACAGCGCCACAACGGCGACGTGCCGCGTGCCATGGGGCTGCTGCTGCGCAAGATCACCGGCTTTTCCGGGCTGGTGCACGAAAACATGTACCGTTTCATCGGCTGGCGCTTCCTGAGCCTCGGCCGGGCACTGGAACGGGCCCACGGCATGGCGGACCTCCTGTCCGTCTTCACCAGCCCCGAGGCACCGGAAGGGGCGCTGGAACTTCTGCTGGAAGTCGGCGACAGCGCCATGTCCATGCGCCGCCGCTACGCGGTTTCCGTCAGTCAGGCAACGGTTCTCGACCTGCTCGCGATGGATACGAAGAACCCGCGCGCGGTCCTTTACCAGTTGACGGAAATGAAGGACCACATCGCCCTTCTGCCGGGAGCAACCGAATCTGGTCACCTGTCGAACCTCGCCCGGTCGATCCTGCAGATTCACACCAGTCTGGCGATCGCGACCCCGGACACCCTGACCCCGGACATGCTGGCGGAGCTGCGCGACCAGATCGCCGGTCTTTCCGTCGAACTGACCGATGCCTATATCCGCTAACGATCCGCGAGCACGCGGTGTGAGGCAGCCTTGCTCTACGACATAACGCTTGAAATCACCCATGACTACGCAAGTCCGGCCAATTCGGGACGCCACGCCCTGCGCCTGATGCCGGCAACGATCCCGCAGGAGCAGAGCCTGCTGGCCGGACGGATTTCTCTCCTGCCGGAACCGTCGGAGCGGCAGGAGCGCAAGGATTTCTTCGGCAACGCCGTGACCGATATCGCCTACAGGAAATCCCACAGCGAGCTGTGCTTCAAACTGACCGCCCGGGTGGAGCGGACCGCCACTCCCGAGGCCTTCGACATTTCCCCGTCGCTGAAGTCCCTAGCAAGGGAACTTGCCGGCATCCGTTCGCTCAGGCCGGAGGAACCGGTTCATTTCCTTGCCGCCTCGCCCCGCCTGCCCCTCGATCCGGCATTCGCCGTGTACGGGCGGGAACATGTCACCGCGGACACGAGTGCCGTCTCCGCTGTCGAGACGATCGGCAAAGCCCTCCACCAGGACATGCGTTTCGACGCGGAGGCGACCACCGTGGACACGCCCGCCCTTGAAGCCTTCGAACGCCGCCACGGCGTGTGCCAGGATTTCTCCCACATCATGATCGCCTGCCTCCGGAGCATCGGCATACCGGCAGGTTACGTCAGCGGCTTCCTCAGAACGACCCCGCCTGAAGGCCGGCCCCGGCTGGAAGGCGCCGACGCCATGCATGCCTGGGTGCGCGCGTGGTGCGGGATCGAGATCGGCTGGATCGAATACGATCCGACGAATGCGGTCCGCGTCGGACAGGACCACATCGTCGTTGCCAGGGGCCGCGACTATGGCGACGCCGCCCCCGTCAAGGGTGTGCTGCGCACCGCCGGTGGTCAGAAGACCGACCACAAGGTGGATGTCGTTCCCCGCTGAGCCTGCGTGCGCGGCGCCCGTGCGACCGGCCGGGCGGCCCGTTCCTCATTGCGGGATATCCCCCGATCGTCTGCCGGAAGTTGTTTCCAACCGCGCTCATTTGTTAAACTGTGGTCCGCAACTTCGGGTGCGGGAGCAGATGATGCGTGCGGTTCTCATGGCAGTCCTTGTCCTGCTTGTATCGACCGGTACAAGCCTGGCCGACTACAACGACTCAAAGAGCTGGTTTCACGGCATGGCCTACGAGCAGCGCATCCGCACCCAGTTTCTGCTGGTCTTCACCGGCGACTATGACGGACCGGTCGACGGCGCCTTCGGTCGCCTCACCTACAAGGGGCTGACAGCCTTTCAGAAACACCGCGAGTATGTTCCGGACGGCATTCTGGATCCCCGGCAGATGCTGGTCCTGCAGCGCGACGGGCTTGATCTTGTCCGGCGCGTGGGCTTCGAGACCATGGACGAGACCGCAAGCGGACTGACCCTCGGCGTTCCGGTCAAGCTGTTCGAGCCGGCCACGCCGTCCGGACGCGGGCGCCACTGGCTGGCCCATGACCGCAGTATCGAGCTGGAAACCTGGCGCGTCCCCCGGCAGGAGACCGGTTACCGGGCGCTCTATCGCCGGTTGACCCGACCCCGGGAGGGCCGCGTCGTCGAACACAGCAGCTTCCGCAATGACCATTTCATCGTGTCCGGACGGCAGGACGGGCGCGACTTTTATCTGAGGGTCATGAAGTCACCTCGGGACAGCCGGGGCTTCTCGCTTTTCTGGAACCCGAAACACGCCGTGTTCATGGACCGGGTGGCCGTCGCCATGTCCAGCAGCATGACCGGCATCATGGAGCAGGAGGAAAGTCGTCCGAACGACACGATGGACACCCCCGATCAGATGTCGCCGCCACCGGAAAACGAGGACCTGAATGCAGCTGTCCCGCCACCCGGAACCGTGACATCACGATCCACCGGCAGCGGGACAGGCTCCTGACATGCGGACCGCTTACCCCGCAGGGCAGCGGACCGCCGCCGGTTCCGAGCAACTTCTGGAGCACGGGACCGGGCGGGAACGCCGCGCCGTTATGCGGCCTGAAGCTTGGCGATGAAGCTGTCGACCTCGACCTTCAGTTTCGAGGCCTGACCGGACAGCTCTCCGGCCGCCATGGTCACCTGGCTTGCCGCGGCACCGGTTTCCTGTGACGCCTCGGTGACACTGACGATATTCTCCGAGACGGCCTGGGTCCCTCTCGCCGCTTCGGTGACATTCTGGGCGATCTCCCTGGTCGCGGCATCCTGCTGGTCCATCGCCGTGGCAATGTCGACGGAAGTCTCGTTGATCCGGGCGATGATGCCGCCGATTTCCCCGATCGAGGCGACCGACGTGCTGGTCTGTTCCTGGATCTCCTTGATCAGGTTGGAGATATTGTCGGTTGCTTTCCCGGTTTCGCTGGCCAGTGCCTTGACCTCGCTCGCAACCACCGCGAAGCCCTTGCCCGCTTCCCCGGCCCGAGCGGATTCGATCGTGGCGTTCAGGGCAAGAAGGTTCGTCTGCTCGGCAATGTCGGAGATCATGGATATGACATCGCCGATCTTTTCGGCGGTCTGTGCCAGCTGGTCCATCTGTCCTTCCGTCCGGGCGACCTCTTCGACCGCCTGCTGGGAGATGGTCGAGGCCTGCGAAACCCTTGAATTGATCTCCCCGATCGAACTGGAGAGTTCCTCGGTTGCCGACGAGACCGTCGCGACGTTGGTGGTGGCTTCTTCCGTTGCCGCGGCCACGGAGGTCGCCTGGCTGCTGGTTTCCTCCGCAATACTGGACATGGATTGCGCGGTCGCCTGCAGCTCGGTCGAGGCAGAGGAGACCGTCTCCACGATCGCGCCGATATTGGTCACGAACTGGCGGGATGCCTCTGCCATGGTGCGCTGGCGTGCTTCCTCGGCATCGCGTTTCTCCCGCTGCTCTTCTTCAAGCTGCCTGGCCCGCACCATGGTGTCGCGGAAGGTCTGATAGGCTTCTGCGACAGCACCGATCTCGTCCCGGGCATGAACCTTCACCTCGGTGGTGTAATCGCCGGACGTCAGGGCATTGATGCCCGTCACCACTTCGCTCAGCGGCCGGGTAATGGCCTTGCGGATGAGAATGGCAGCGAATGCCAGGGAAGCCACGAAGATTGTCGCGGAGATCACCAGTATGCTCCACAGGGCGAACTGTTCGGCCTGCAGCGCCGTCCGGGCAGCCTCGAGCGTGAAAGCTTCCAGCTCGTGCACCAGGACTTCGAGTTCATGGTTGAGCTTTTCTTCTTCCGCCTTGATACCGCCCTGCATCGCCAGGGCTTCGTCCACCTGGCCGGCCTCGATCAGGCCGAACGCCTCCAGGGCATGATCGTCATAGCTCTTGTGCTCGGCGGCGATCACCTCGAACAGATCGTGGACCTTCCGGAATTCCGCTTCCATTCCCGCCGAATGGGCCGTTTCGGCGGCTTCTCCGGCAAGGTCACGGGCATCGACGATTTCCTGCTCGACCTTCTTGGCATATTTCGTGAAGATGTCACGCGCCTCGGAGAACACGCCGCGCGCGTCGTCATGTCCGTCCATCATCACGCCGGCCCGCAAGCCCCGCTCGAGATTGATCGATTGTTCGAGCTGGTGGATCGTGATCTGGCTGACCGCGGTGGTCAGGGGAATATCCTTGTTGGCCACGTCGTCGATCAGGACGCCAATCCTGTTCAACTGCCACAGGCCGATCCCGGCGACCATCACCAGACCGGCCAGACAGGTTGCCACGACAACCATGATCTTGGCGCCAATACTCCTTGACCGCTGGGTACGCCCCTGGCTGCGGCCTTCGTTTTGCTCCGTCATGTGCATCATCATTTCTCCCAACAATGCATTCTCCAAAGGCCGCAACCCGGCACCAACGATTTGGCAGACTTGGGCGTGCAGTAGCAGCGTAACCTCTACGATTGTGGCCGGACGGGATCCTGTTGATCTCACCGGCGCTCCTCAACGCCAAGAAGACATCTTCCGGCGTAAATGTAAGATTAAAATCCAATGCAAGTATTAAGAGAGAAAAGCGATTTATTCAAAGGGATGAAACTAAGGGGTGCAAATTGCAATCAGGAAGCTCAAAACACAACCCCAGATAAGGGAAAAACCTCAGAGAAATAGCCGTTTTTTCGCGATATCATTAAAAATTGTTTTTGTTTTTCGAGAATTGACAGGCGCTTTAAGGCCAACCACTTACGCATAAATGACAATAAGTAATCACATGAATTTAAAGAACGGAAAACAATGATATATTTTACACACAAAAATAATCAGGAAATTCATCGCAAAAATTCCGGAAAAACAATTTATCCGGCCAATCCGGACGAAAATCTATACATCGCTCCGCGGGAGAAACCTTGCAGCACACTCCCTTCCTCACACGCAAAACACGTCGCGCGGCCCCCTTTTGGCAGCAGGCTCCGATCCCCTGTCTTGCGATAGACAGAAGACGGGTTGACCGGCACCGAGCCACGGCAGGATACCGCGCTCGCGAGAACGCGGCATCCTTCCGGCCAAGTGAGCCGTTTCAAGCCATCAAATGGGTCAACAGGATCGGAGATGCCTTAGCGGATCGCCTTGTCGTCTGCATCGAAGAAATGCATGCGGGCTTCGTCGAACTTGAGACCGATACGGGCCCCCTCTTCCACGGTTTCGCTGCCGCTGATGCGCACCAGAACCGTTTCCAGACCGTCCAGAGCCACATAGAGAAACGTATCTGAGCCGAGATACTCGGTAACCTCGACGGTACCGGTACAATGATGCCCCTCGTCGGGTCCGGTGACGAGGATGTGTTCCGGACGCACACCCAGCCTGACGGGCTTTTGCGGCGCGTGTGCATGCGGATACCGACCGCCACCGTGCCCCTGCAGCGAGAACCGGTCCCCTTCGACGGAGCAGGGCAGAACGTTCATCTTCGGCGAACCGATGAACTGGGCCACGAACAGATTGTCGGGACGCTCGTACAACTCGCGCGGCGAACCGGCCTGTTCGATCCGGCCGGCCTGCAGCACCACGATCTTGTCGGCCAGCGTCATGGCCTCCACCTGATCATGGGTCACATAGATCATGGTCGTCCCGAGGCTCTTGTGCAGGCGTGCGATCTCCAGGCGCATCTCTACGCGCAGCGCCGCATCCAGGTTCGACAGCGGTTCGTCAAACAGAAACGCCCCCGGCTCACGCACGATGGCCCGCCCGATGGCAACCCGCTGGCGTTGTCCGCCGGAAAGCGCCTTTGGACGCCGGTCCAGATAGTCGTCGAGTTTCAGGACATCTGCGGCTGCATTCACCTTCCGGGCGATCTCGTCCTTCGGAACCCCGGCCGTTTTCAGGCCGAAGCCGACATTCTCGCGCACCGACATGTGCGGATAGAGCGCATAGGACTGGAAGACCATGGAAAGCCCGCGTCCGGACGGCGGCAGGGCGGTTACATCCTTGCCGTCGATCTCGATCGTTCCCCGGCTGGTTTCCTCAAGACCCGAAATCAGGCGAAGCAGGGTCGACTTTCCGCAGCCGGACGGGCCGACGAAGATGACGAATTCGCCATCCCGGACTTCCAGGTCGATCCCCTTGATCACCTGAAGCGTGCCGAACCATTTTTCGACCTTGTTGAGCTGGATCGCGCCCATGATCTTCTCCCCTTTCAGGCTGCCTGTTCCGCGAGTGAGGGCGATGCCCAGGTGAGCCAGATGGCCGCCGTCCAGGAAAACGTCCCGCCACCGGCCCCCACACCCGTCTCCGGGCTGAAATATTCGGCGAAACCGCTGGTCTCGATCAGCGCCGCGGTGTCGTCTCGCAGCCGCGCCGCCCTGATCGGGTCTCCCGCCTCGTCAAATCCCCTGGCGATCATGTAGTTGATCATCGCCCACACCGGCCCGCGCCAGTAGCGCAGCGGCTCGTAGCAGGCGTGGTCGGGATCGTAGGACGGCATCATGTAACGGACCTTCGACGCGATCCGGTCGAAATGGGCCCGCAGGGCCTCCATCGTGTCCGCGTCCCTCAAACCGGCATAAGGCGCAAGGAAGGAGGCGCAGGAGATGCCGTCGGTCTGTTTTCCCGACCGCAGATCCAGCGCGACATGCGCCTTGACGTCCGGGTTCCAGAGCGCC
Source organism: Labrenzia sp. 011 (assembly GCF_003075075.1). GTDB lineage: Bacteria > Pseudomonadota > Alphaproteobacteria > Rhizobiales > Stappiaceae > Roseibium. Next base: position 14,651 of record NZ_QCYM01000007.1, read on the forward strand.
TTCGCCCCACGCTCCATCCGTTCGATCCATCCCCGGATCTCATCCGCTTCCGCGCCTTTCCCCAGCAGCTCTGCAAGGGCGAGAAGATCGCGGTTGGCGCGCAGGAAGATGAAGGTCACACCCGGATCGGCGACGAAGAACGGACAGGTCTCGGCCACCTTTGCCGGATCCCAGCCGACCTTGCGGCAAGCGGCCACGATGCTCAGATAGCGGTCGTAATCCTCCTTGTGCGGCCGCATCGCCGGATCGACGTGGGAGGTGTCCTTGCGTTCATAGGGCGCGATGTCCTTGACCTCGACCGCGCGAAGCGCATCGTCCCAGTCAGGCAGATTGTCCCGGCCCGACTCCCAGGGATGAATGACCGCAATCACTCCCCGGCCCTCCGGGTCGCGGTAGTTCAGGAACCAGCGGTGCCAGGCCATCAGCTTGGGCAGAAGCGCCGCCGCGCGTTCAAGACCCCGTCCGCTGCGGTCGCCCTTAACCAGATCGAGAACCACCGAGGCGGCGACCGGCGGCTGGGAATGGCCGGAACTCGGGATCGGCCCGCCATCCGTTCCCCACACGCCCGGTCCCGGGAAGTAACTCGGATCGTCCTTGCGGAACAGGATATGCGGCACCATGCCGTCGCGCCACTGGCCCTGGAACAGCATCTCGATTTCACGCCAGGCGCGGTCCCGGTCGAAAGTGGCGAAGCCGAGGGCGACGAACACCGAGTCCCAGTTCCACTGGTATGGGTAAAGCCCCTTCGTCGGGATCGTATAGCCGCCCTGGTCGTTCTCGATCAGGATGGATTTCGCTTTTTCGTCTAAAGCCGGATTAGGCACAGGCAACTCCCTGGGGCTTCTTTCGAGCCCTCCTGTTATCCCTTGACACTGCCGGCCGTGAGGCCCTGGACAAGGAAGCGTTCGAACCAAAGAAAGATGAAGAGGACGGGCACGGTGGCGATCACCGCGCCGGCCATCAGGTGCTGACGGGGCACCTCGGAGGAATTGAGGGACACGACGCCGCGCGACAGGGTGAAGATGTCCGGATTGTCCAGGAACATGAAGGCGAACAGGAATTCGTTCCATGCGATCATGAAGACGTAGAGAGACACCGAGGCAAGTGCCGGCAGGGACAGGGGCAGCGTGATCTTCAGGATCACGCCGATGCGGCTGAGCCCGTCCATCAGGCCCGCCTCCTCCAGTTCCGCCGGCAGTCCGCGGAAATAGCCCTGCAGCATGTAGAGCGCGACGGGAATGGTCGTCGCCGGATAGACGATCAGCAGGCCGGTGAGCGTGTTGCGCAGGCCCATCTGCGAAAAGACGGCATAGAGCGGGATCACCAGGACAATCGCCGGAACCATGTAGATCAGCAGCACGGAGCGGGCCAGAAGAGCCTGGCCGGGGAATCTCAATCGCGAGACCGCATAGGCGCCGGGAACGGACAGCAGCAGCGTCAGAACGACCGTTGCCACGGACACGAAGGCGGACACCATCAGGTAGCGGCCGAAATTGAACTGGGTGAACAGCTCCACATAGGAGCGCACCAGGCCGCTCAGGCCTTGCGAGACATCGATGGACAGATCGAGCGGATTGGCCAGAAGCGCTTGCTGGCTCTTCAGCGATGTCATCACCATCACGTAGAAGGGCAGCGCCACGATGATGGTAAAGACGACAAACCCGATGCCCCTGGCGATACGGATGTAGATCACCTCCCGCTCGTAGCGGCTCATCGCGTCGAAACGGGCATCGCTCAGGCACAGCCGGATGGCCGCCGTCACACCGGCGATGAAGACGATCAGCGCCAGGCCCTGCCAGACCGGCGCGGCCGAGAGCGGCAGGCTGAAGGGCGCGGCGAAGCTCGCCAGCATCAGGACCAGAAACACCACGACCGCGCAATAGCTCCAGGCAGGCGCGCCGCCCGCGCCCGCCGCCGGGCGCCGCCAGACGAACACCAGCGCACCGAGCAGTCCGGCAAGACCGGCCGCCGTCGCCTGCGGCAGGGCCACCTCGCCGGTGATCAGCGTCAGCGTGACACCGATGACGACCATGGCGGTCACGCCCCACAAAAGGCCGGTGACGGCTGTCAAAAGGATGCTGGCGGGTCTCATAGCCCTTCCTCCTTCGGCGAGAAGCGGATGAACAGGGTGGCGAAGGTGACCAGCACCACGAAGACCACCACCGCGACCGCGGCACCGGCACCGAGATTGGACAGGGCAAAGCCCTGTTCGTAGACATCCACCGTGAGCGTCCGCGTGCCCGCGTTGCCGCCCGTCAGCAGAAAGATGTCGTCGAACTTGTTGAAGGTCCAGATGAACCGCAGCAGGAACAGAACCGACAGAATGCCCATGAGCTGCGGCAGGGACAGATACCAGAACTGCTGCATGGGCGTCGCCCCGTCCATCTCGGCGGCCTCATACATGTCGGTGTTGATCGACTGCATGCGCGCCAGGATGAACAGGAAGGACAGGGGGAAATACCGCCAGGCCTCGAAGGCGATCACCGTGGTCAGCGCCAGAGGAAACTCCAGTGGTATCCCGAAGAGGGAAAATTCGATCGCCCGCTGACCGAAGAAATTGATCGGGTCGGAGACGACCCCCATCTTGGTCAGCAGCGCGTTCAGCGTCCCTGAGAACGGATCGAACAGCACCACCCAGGTAAAGGCGACGGCGATCACCGGCGATACATAGGGAAACAGGAAGAGCCCGCGCAGGAAGCCCCGGCCGGGAAACGAGGTATGCAGCAGCTGGGCCGCGAACAGGCCGAGGACAAGAGCCCCGCCCGTGCCGAAGATCGTGTAGTAGAAGGTCACCCGCAGGACCGACCAGAACTCGTCCGCGTTGAAGATCCGCGAGAAGTTCTCCAGGGTGAATTCGAAATTGGTGAGCACGTTGTTCGCCTCGCCGGAGACCTCCGGCGTGCTCGCCCTCTCAGGGCGGCTGGCGGCCAGAAACGCCTCGGAGACGGTTCCTTCCAGTCGAAGCCTGTCCCGCCAGCCCGGTTCCACGGTGCCGATCGTGCACGACAGCATGCTGCCGCTCAGTTCACAGACTTCGGGCAGACCGGTGACGGTAAACCCGGCCGGGACCTCGTCCTTAAGGACAACGTCGCGGATCTCCTCGTCCCGGGAGGAATTGCGCAGCCGGTATTCCAGCGTCGCGCTGTCGCCGGCCGCTTCCGGGCTGCCGCGCAGCCGCTCGTTGACAAGGACCGCGGGGGGGCGCAGGTCGCCCAGCTGGACCGGTTTCACGCTGATCCAGAAATTGGCCAGCAGGGGACCGGCGACGATCAGCAGGATGATGATGAAGGTCGGCGCCAGCATCAGATAGGCCAGCCACATCTCGCGGCGCTGCATCGGTCCGATGCCTTTCGGCGGTCCTTCGGAAACAGGCTGTCTGCTTTCTGCGCTCATTGGTCTGGCTCTGCTTTCATTCCTTCGCCGCCGATGGGGCCGGTGCGGGCGAAGTCTGTCCCGTCCGCCTGCGTCTGAGGCAGGCTGGCCGGGGATGGACCGGGCATTCTCCGTTTGTCCGGAATGCCCGGTCCACTCTCGGGAGGAAAAGTGGACTCGGCGGATCCTTCACCCGGGACCCGGCCACGCTTTGCGAAAGGGAAATTCCCTACTGGATCTTCGCCAGCTCCTCGTTCAGCTTCGTCACGGTCGCCTGAGCATCGCGCTCACCGTCGATGTATTCGCGCACCAGACGGTTGATCACCTGGCTGTTGATCATCTTGGAGGCAAGTGACAGCTGTCCTTCCTTGACGCCCCAGCGGCTGGCGGTATCAAGGCCGGAGACGATGGTCTTGATCGTGTCCGGATCGTAGAGATCCGTCAGAGACGCCTTGCGGTCGACACCAACCGGCAGCTCGGCCCAGCCATCAATGAACGCGGTGGCGCTGTCCTTGTTGCCGCGACGGACCGGGAACTTGCCCTCCGGAGCGATCGACAGGGTCGACAGATAGCCTTCATCCATGGAGAACTCGACGAACTGCATGGCCGATTCCGTGTCCGCATCATTGGTGATGCCGAAATAGCGGATGTCCGCCCAGGCCGCGCCATCCGGATTGGACGGCCCTTTCAGCGTGGTCACCACGCCGGTCCTGGAGGCCAGTTCGGCCGAGGTGGGATCGTCGGTGATGGTCGGCGGGGCGCTGTCGCGCAGTCCGGCCAGCTCGTCCAGAATGAACGGCGACCAGATGATCATCGCCGCCTTGCCGGCGAAATAGAGCTCGCGGGACTGCTTCCAGAACAGGTCTCCCGGAGGCGAGGCCTCGGCGATGGCCTTGTAGAATTCCAGCGCCTCGATGGTCTTTTTCTCGTCCAGCGGCTTGAAGCCGTTTTCATCGACCGGACTCACCCCGTTCGCCAGAAGAACGTGCTCAAGCACCTGGCTCATGAAGTTCTCGTCCACCTTGGTCGCGGCGACGAAGCCGAACATTTCCGGCGGATTGTGCAGCTTTTCGACGGCAGCCAGAATGTTCTCGTAGCTGTCCGGTGCCGCAAGACCGTTTTCCTCGAAGAGGTCCTTGCGGTAGATCACCATCTGCGTCCAGCCGTCGACCGGCACGGAGGCAACCCCGCCGTCCAGGGCCGCCATGGCGGCAGCGCCCGATGCGAAGGTATCGGCGCCGAGGTTTTCGAAAACCTCCGTGGCCGCTTCCGTATCCAGAATGCCGGCTTCCGCCCACGGCAACGCATATTGAAGGGTGTGATAGACCACATCCGGCAGGTCGCCGGCGGCAAAGGCCGCGGTCGCCCGCGTTCCCAGATCGGATTCGCTCACCGGAATGACACTGACCTCGATGCCCGTCTTTTCCTTGAAGGCGGCGGCCAGTTCTTCCTGCTTGGCCAGACGCTCCGGCTGCTCTTCCGTCGTCCAGAACCGCAATGTGTCCGCGTGAGCCACGCTCAGACCAAACGCAAGCGCGCCTGCAATGGTCGTGGCGAGGAATGTCGTCCTCCCAATCATCCTATTCTCCCTTGATGCCGGTATGTGGCTGGTCGTCCAGCCGGTCCCGGAGCAGCTTCGACAACTTCTCCGGTGTCATGGACGGCGCGCCGTCGGAAGCGCGCCGGATCAGGACCGCTTTTGCAAGCGCCTGCAAACTCTTCGGATCCCTGCCGTCCAGAACCTCGATCAGCTTGCGGGCGACCCGCCCGCCCGCCTCCTGCGCGCTCTGGGAAAAGGTCGTCAGCGGCGGATCGAGATACTCCCCGACCGGCAGGCCGTCATAGCCGATGACCGTCACGTCCGATCCCACCTTCAGGCCGTACTTGCGGCAGAACTGCACGGCACCAATGGCCAGGGCATCGGTGACGCACAACAGGGCGGTCGGTGGTGCATCCCCGGACAGCAGCGCGGCAGCGCCTGCGAACCCGCCTTTTTCGCTCACGTCCTGAAGGCTTTCCAGGTCAGGATCATGCGGCACGCCCAGCGCCTCCAATCCCTGCCGGTAGCCGTGAAGGCGCTGCAGGGCGAAGTTCAGCTCCAGCGACCCGCCGATGAAGCCGATGCGTTCGTGTCCCAGGCTGTAAAGATGGCGCACGCCGTCGGCAAAGGTCGCTTCATTGTCGATATCGAACCAGGCATAACCGGATGGATCGCCGGTGCGGCCATGGGCCACGAAGGGAAAATTCTTCTCGCTCAGATAAGCGATGCGCGGATCGTTGACCTCGGTACGGGTGATGATGAAGCCGTCCACCTTCCGCCGGGCGACCAGACGGTGCAGGGTTTCGATCATGTGATCACGCGAGTGGGCCGTGGTCACCAGCAGATCGAGGCCCAGTTCGTCCAGGGCCCGGGCGATGCCGTCGATGAACTCCGACAGGAACGGGTCCGCTCCGCTGCCGTGTCCAACCGGGATCACGATGCCGAGCGTGTCCTGCCGGCCGCGCTTCAGGTTGCGGGCGGTTGCCGACGGCTGATAGCCCAGTTCCTTCACTGCCTTGAGAATGCGCTGGCGGGTCTCGGCAGAAATATCCGTATAATTGTTGAGAACGCGCGAAACGGTGCCCTTGGCAACACCGACATGGCGGGCCACATCGTCGATCGTGACGGAACCGGGTATCCGCTGCATTCATCCTCCCAAGGGCACACCGGCCCTCAAACTTTTTCGCAAGTCCCGAAGCTCGGCCCGGATCTGCTTATTTGTATGAAAAAGACTTACAAAACCGATTTTGCAAGTCAACAAAATCGGTTTTGTAAAAACAGGAAACTTATGCCGCAGAGCGGCAAGGCACTGTCTTCACAACAAAACTTTTGCATGGCAGGTTTCGGTGACGGCAAATCAGAGGACCGGAAAGACCGATGATCGCGCCACACGAGATCGGGTTTCCCGGCCCGAGGATTACAGATGACCGGGCGCACGTTTCCCGCTGATCCTCAATGCGCCTGTATCGCAGCTCCCGAAGCAGAGGCGCGGAACTGCCTGGCGAACCGTCAGGTCAGCGAGACCAGCGCCTCGCAGAGCGGCACGGGGTCGTAGTAGGGCGCCGAGCTTTTGCTGACGAGATCCAGTTTCACGACGCCGATCCCGCGCGCACGGATTTCCGCGGTCTCGTCATCCGGCACGCTTGAATCCACGATCACCAGATTGAGCAACCGGCTGACCGGACGATCGGCTCCGGTGTCCCTGTGCAGATAGGTCAGCAGGGTATGCACCTTGTCCGGCAGGCTCATGCTGCCTGTCTCCGGGTCGCGGCCCAGGCTCGGCACATAGACCTTCGGCACGGTGCGTGCGGCAATCGACCGGCCGACGCCGGCCGGAAGCAGATTGGCAATCAGGCTTGTATAGAAACTCCCCGGCGCATAGCAGATCAGGTCCGCCGACTGCATCAGGGTGTGATTGCGTTGCGGAAAGACTGCCGTAGCCCGCTCGGGAACGCCCAAGCCGCGGTTCAGGAAGAACTCCCTGATCGGCGAAACCAGCGGCGGGTGTTCCTTGGCCGTCAGCAGATGCTGGCCGATGACCGTCTCGCCATTGGCCAGTTCCGCCCCCAGGTGCAGATTGTCGTCGGTCACCGCCCGCACGATCCCCTGAACGCCGACCAGTTTCGACACCAGGAAGATGATCGGTTCGAGCTGCTGGTTCTGATTGAGATAGCCGCCGGCAAGGATCAGATTGCCGATGCTTGCCCCGCGCAGGTCGAAGGTGTCCGGACGCGCCGCCCGGAAGGTGCCGAGCTGGTTCTGGATCAGCGTACGCATCGGCAACTCGATCGCCTCCACCAGGGGATGGGATCCGGCGATCATCGCATCGAGCTGCGCGCCGAGATCGACCTGCCGCGCGGATTTGGCAAAGCGGTGCGTGAACAGGCGGAAGACGTCCGGATGACCGAGAACCGTTTCGTCCGCCAGCGCCATCAACCGGCTTCTGAGATCGCCGATCGCAGGCATGTCGAAGGCGATCCGCAACCCCTGCGAGCTGCCGCCGCTGTCGAAGGGGGTGACCAGGTGAATGGAATTGTGCGTGTAGCGCTTCAGCGCCTGCGACACACCGTTGAGTGCCGATCCGCCGCTGAAGAACAGCAGCCGTGGCCCCAGTTTCGGATTGGAGAGAAACCGCTCGATCCTGAAGGGATCAGGCAGACGCACGGCACGCGTGATGGTGACTTCAGACACGTCCAGCTCCTGTTTCCGGCGCAACCGCACCGGCGCAAATCCGTTTCCGGCCCCCTGCCCTGCGCCACCCTGGCAGGCCATTCAGCTTGCGGTTGGCTTTGTGGGAAAGCCCATGGCCCAAGGATCAGCGCCCCCGGTCAATTCGGATGGCCCGAAAATCATTCACATTGGTGAGGGTCGGTCCCGTGACAACCTGATCGCCAAGCACCTCGAAAAAGCTGTGCGCATCATTGTTGGCCAGCGCCTTTTCCGCCAGCAGTCCTGCGGCCAGCGCCTTTTCAAGCGTCTCCGGTCCGATCGTGGCTCCGGCCACCTCCGCCGCTCCATCGACACCATCCGTATCGCAGGCGATCGCATGAATGCCGGCAGCCCCCTGAAGCGCCAGAGCCAGCGCCAGCGCATATTCCGCATTCGGTCCGCCGATGCCGTCGCCGCGCCGGGTCACGGTCAACTCGCCCCCGGACAGAAGAACGAGCGGGCGGCCCGCGTCCCCACGCTCCCGCTGACGCCGCAGGGCCAGTTCCGCGTGCTCCCGGGAAACCTCCTGCGCCTCCCCTTCGAGCGCATCGCCGAGAACCTCCACATCGCAGCCCTCCTCCTCCGCCAGTTGCTTCGCCGCTTCCAGCGATTGGGAGGGCGCCGCGAAAATCCTGTTGGAGACCCGTCCGAGCCGCTCGTCTCCGGGTGCCAGAACGCCGCTGCGGCCGGCAAGCACCTGCCTGACGGACTCAGGCACTTCGATCTTCCACTGCTCCAGAATGGCTTTCGCATCATCCGCGGTACTGGCATCGCCCACCGTCGGTCCCGAACCGATTTCCGCCGGGTTGTCGCCCGGAACATCCGACATGAGCAGGGCCAGCATTTTCGCCGGATAGGCCGCGGCGGCAAGCTGCCCGCCCTTGACCCGGCTCAAATGCTTGCGCACCACATTCATCTGGCCGATGGGCGCACCCGAAACCAGAAGCTTCTGGTTGACCTCCTGCTTTTCCTTCAGCGTGATCGTGCCCGCCGGGGCTGTCAGGAGTGCCGAGGCGCCCCCGGAAATCAGCGCCAGCACGAAATCGTCTTCCCCGAGCCCTTCAAGCAGATCCAGCATCCGCTCCGTGGCGGAAAGGCCGATCTCGTCCGGAATGGGGTGTGCCGCCTCGACGATCTCGATCCCCTCGCACGGGCGCCCATAGCCGTAGCGCGTGATCACGAGGCCTTCGCAAGGTCCCCAGGACGCTTCGACCGCTTCCGCCATGCGGGCCGATGCCTTGCCGGCACCGATCACCACAACGCGCCCGGCCGGCTTTTCCGGCAGATGGGCGGCCAGGCTCTTCATCGGATCTGCCACGTCGACAGCCCGCAGGAACAGCCGCCGCAAAAAATCGTCAACCGCATCGCCCATGGGGAACCGCCTCATAAATCCGCATCATTGCTCTGGAACGCAGTTTCAGCAGAATTTTCAGGGCACTGCCACCCCCTTGTCCGCCGAAACCGTCCAAAACGGCATTTCACGGCAATGTCAGAACTTTGCTTTTGCCATTTCGGCCCGGACACATCACTTTCTGACTGGAATACAAGGAGCGCCCGATGACAGCCGAAACAGGTCCGGCCCTGGAAAACGCCATTCGAAACCCGGCCAATCCCGCCCATCTCATGGTGATCAGGGACATTCCGCGCCGCATGCGCATTTATGCGGGCGAGACGCTGCTGGCGGACAGCACGGCGGCAGTCCGTGTGATGGAGATCGGCAGATCGGTCTACGATCCGGTGGTCTATGTGCCGGAAGCCGATCTCGCCGCCGATTTCGGAAAAGTGGACAAATCCACCCATTGCCCGATCAAGGGCGACGCCAGTTACGTGTCCCTCGACGGAGAGGAAATCGGCTGGGTCTACGGAACTCCGATCGCCATGGCCGGCCGGCTTGCCGGTCACTATGCGTTCTGGCCGGCAAAGGTGCGCGTCGTCGAAGGCGAATAGCGCTCCGCCTCCCCCCTCGGGATGCGGAGCCTTGCCGCAAACCCAGCCCTCCGCATGATGGCCATGCGTGACAACGCCCGGCTATCCCTTGCCGACATCCTCCACATAGACCAGTGCCCGCCCCTGACAGATCCGTGTCCCGTCCGCCGCTTCGCACACGGTCTCCAGATCGACGAGATGCTTCTCGGGCCGCAGACGCGTGACGGTAACCGACGCGGTCAGGGCCACTCCAACAGGCGCTTCGGCCAGGAACTCCAGGCTCTGCTTGAGATAATTGGTCCCGCGCCCGGGCAGCTTCACCCCGAGCAGATAGGAAAACAGCCCGCCGATCAGCGGACCGGGAACCGACCGGGGCACTTCAGCGTCATCTCCCGCCAGCCGGGCAAAATCGCGCATGTCCTGATCGCTGTAGGTCCGGGTCAGTTCCTCTCTCTGGCGGAGTTCCAGCATCATCGGCGTTCTCCCAGGTCGCAGGTTCCCGAAAGCGTCACCGCTCCGTCCGCGCTGCGCGCCACCTCGATGAGGATGCGATCCGGCTGTTGCGGATTTTCCGAAAACGAAATCGTCAGTTCCTCGTCCGCATAGGCCGGGTTCGGAAACATCAGGGTCTGCACCCTGTGCGCGCGCCCGGGATAAAGCGCCTGTAGCCGGGCGAAGACCCGCGTATAGAGCAGCATGCCGTGCGAAACCGTGCGCCCGAAGCGCGTGCGTGCCGAAAATGCCGGATCCACATGGATCGGGTTGTCATCGCCCGACAGGTCGGCAAAGGCATCGAAATCGGCCTGCCGGGGAATCCAGGTGAACGAGTGCGTCCCCTGCGCTTCGTCGGCGGTTGTCATCGTTCAGGCGTCCTCCGGTGTCTTGTCTGCGCAGGTCATGTCCTTGAGTAGGTTCTTCCGCACCTTGCCTGCCGCCGTGCGGGGCAGATCGTCGACGACGGAAAAACTCTTCGGAATCTTGTACGGCGCGATGCGGCTCCGGCACCAGCCGGGCAGGTCGTCCGTATGGAGGTTTTCGCCGGGCCGGAGGATCAGGAAGGCCGCGCCGGTCTCGCCCCATGTATTGTCCGGCACCCCGACGACCACCGCTTCGAGGATCGCCGGATGGCTGACCAGAACCTTTTCCACCTCGGCGGGATAGACGTTCTCGCCGCCGGAAATATACATGTCCTTGAGCCGGTCGACGATGTAATAGTAGCCGTCCTCGTCCCGTCGCCCCACATCGCCCGACTTCAGCCAGCCGTCCACGGTGAAGGCCTCGGCCGTTGCCTGCGGATTGTCCATATAGCCGGGAGTGATGTTCGGGCCGCGGAACTGGACTTCCCCTTCTCCCGGACCGACCACAACGCCACCCTCCGCGTCCGCCAGCCGGACCTCGGTGAGAATCTGCGGTTTTCCCACCGAGCCGATTTTCGCGCCCGCATGGGGCTTGTCCATCAGGAACACGGTCGGCCCCGTTTCGGTCATGCCCATGCCGTTGCAGATGGTGACACCGCGTTTCTGGAAATCGGTCAGAAGATGCCCGGGAACCGGTGCACCGCCGCATCCCAGATAGCGGACGCTTGAAAAATCGGTCCTGTCGATCCGGTCGGAAAGCGCCAGTGCCTGGTAGATGGCCGGAACCCCGAAGAAGCTCGTCACCTCGCCCGCATCGATCAGGTCCAGCACCACATCGGCATCGAACTTGCGCAGGATGGTCGACGATCCGCCGTTCAGAAAGACCGGCAGCGTCGGCAGGTTGATCCCCGCCGTATGGAACAGCGGCAGGAAGTTGACGCTTCTGTCCCCTGCCGTCAGCCCTGCCGCCTGGGAATAGTTGATCATGTTGGCATAGGCCATGCCGGCGGTCTGGATAACGGCCTTGGGAAGACCGGTGGTGCCGGATGTGAGCATCAGATACCAGGGCGCAGACGCCTTGATCCTGCCGGCGGCGATGGCCGCCGGGCTGGCCGCCTGCAGGATCTCGTCCAGCGCGCTGCCGGACGCCCCCATTGCTCCCAGCGCCATCAGTCCGGCTCCGGTTTCCTCCGCCAGTTCCGCCGCTTTCTCCGCGAAGGCGCCATCGTGAAAAATCAGCCTTGCTCCCGAAGCCTCGAGAACCGGCTTCAGCTCCGCCACCGGCTGGCGCCAGTTGAGCGGCACCGGCAGAAGTCCGGTCTTCTGCGCCGCGAACAGGAGAACGAAGAAATCCGGATGGTTGAGACAAAGGACCGCGACGCGATCACCCTCTGCAAGGCCACGTTCCAGAAGCACATTGCCCAGCCGGCTGGCGCGGCTGTTGACCTCGCCGAACGTGAAGCTGCGGCCGGTATCGTGGTCTGTAAAAGCAACCGCATCCGGCGTCAGTTCCGCCCGCTTTGCGGCCATATCCGTCAAAAACTCCATGTGTCCTCCCAGGCACTTTAAAGTTCTTCTCTCACTCTGCCCGGCTCGCGTCAGGCACGCTCCTTTTTGAATCTCCTCATGCCTTCAAGCGTTTCCGGCCGGGTAACGAGCTCCAGAAACCGGGTCATTTCCTGATCGAGACGGCTCCTCACCACTGCGCGCCTCTGGTCGTCCCAGATCTTTTCCCTCGTCGCCCTGTGTGTCTGGGCAAAGCCTCTTGCAAGATCCGCCGTCCATTCCCCGATCCGGGTCTCAAGGTCCGCCGAGGGGCAGATGCTGGTGGCCAGCCCGAGAGCGAGGGCCTCGGCCGCGCCGATCCGCTCGTTGCGGTACTGGATCTGAAGCGCCTTGGCGGTGCCGATCCGGTCGGGCAGAAGCGCGGTCCAGCCACCGTCCGGACCGAAGCCGACCTCGGAATAGTAGGGCTGCACAAAGGCATCTTCCGCCATCGCCACAAGATCGGCGGCCAGCATCAGGCCGGTTGATCCACCCGTCACCGGGCCGTTGATCGCCGCCAGGACCGGAGCGGGAAAGGCAAGCAGATCCAGAATGGCCTCATGCAGTCCGCCCACGAGCCGTTCCGAATAGGCGGTCAGGTCCGCGAGGGAAGCGGCGTGTTCCAGGAAACCGCCCACATCGCCGCCTGTCGAGAAGCTGCGCCCCCTGGCGCCCAGGACAAGCGCCAGCGGATCCAGCGCTGCCGCCCGGGCCACGGCGGACCGCAGATCGGACACAAGTTCGGGAATGAGGGCATTGTGGCGTTGCGGCCGGTTCAGCCACAGCCATACCGCCCCGTCCCGGATGTCTCTTTCGACGAAACTCACCGCCCCGGCCTCATGGTTTGAGTCCATTTGCGATCAGGTCGTGGGCGCTTGCGACAATCTCCGGTATCGGCTTGTCAGCCTCGAAGACGACAAGCTGCTCGCCCAGGGACCGTCCGATTCCCATAAGGGCCCAGGCGCGGGTTTCCGCGTCCCCCGCGGAAATCTGGCCCGCCTCTTCCGCTGCGACAAGACCGGCGCGATAGCCGTCCGCAAAAGTCAGATAATATTCCCGGTAGGCCTGTGGATCGACGAACAGCGCCTCCTGAACGATCCGGTAGAGATCTGGATGCGCACGGACGAATTCCAGAAAGGCCGTCAGACCCGCCTTCTCGGCATCGAGCCGGTCGAAAATGCCCTGCGTGGCCTCCGCGATCGTGTGGCGGACGAGACGGCCCATTTCCAGAACCAGCTCCGAGAAGACCTGCTCCTTGGTGGCGAAATAAATATAGAACGTGCCTTGGGCGACACCCGCTTCGCTGGTAATCTGTCCGATGGACGCGTCGTTGTAGCCTCTGGCGCCGATAACCCGCTCAGCGGCGGACAGAATCGCCTTCCGCGTTGCTTCCCCGCGCGCCGTCTTCGGCTGGTTGCCGGGCGCCTTTTGCGGCGCCTTTGCCTGTCCGGGCGATTTCGCCACGTCCGGATCCTCCCAATTCCCATGAAACATGAATCAGTATTCATGTTTACCGATTGAAAGCAAGAAACTTCTCGTGAAGCGTCCCGTTTATCGAATCCTGGCGGCTTTTTTCAGGCCCCTTCCGGGTGCAAACCGGGCAATCCGGGGCCGAAATAAAACTATGGCGTTTGGACGCACCCGCGCCAATTGACCTTGATCAACGACGCAGGTCTGATAATGCAGTTTTGAATAACTATAAATTGGCTGCTATGCTGGGACGGGTGCCCGGATAATAGGCAGCGGAGAGGCCGCGGGGACACGACGCGGCAGAAGAGAGGCGCTGCGCCAGGATGCGCGGCGACAAGGAGACCGGTAGCATGGACGTGAATGCGTATCTGGAAGAGCGCCTGAGTAAACTGCATGACAATGGCAATTACAGGGTATTCGCTGATCTGGAACGCAAGTCCGGAGAATTTCCGCGCGCCATACGCTATCGGGAAGACGGCTCCGTCCAGGACGTGACGGTCTGGTGTTCCAATGACTATCTCGGCATGGGTCAGAACCCGAAAGTTGTCGAGGCCATGCAGGACGTCATCGCCAAATGCGGTGCGGGCGCGGGCGGAACGCGCAATATCTCCGGCACGAACCACTATCACGTGCTCCTGGAGCAGGAACTGGCCGACCTTCATGCCAAGGAAGCGGCCCTGATCTTCACCTCCGGCTATGTGTCCAACTGGGCCGCCCTCGGCACCCTGGCTTCCCAGGTACCGGGCATGATCGTCTATTCCGATGCCCTCAACCACGCCTCGATGATCGAGGGCATCCGTCATGCCCGCTGCGAAAAACGTGTTTTCAAGCACAATGACGTAGCCGACCTGGAACGCCTGATGGCTGCGGACGACCCGGACGCCCCGAAGCTGGTGGCCTTCGAAAGCGTCTATTCCATGGATGGCGATGTCGGACCGATCAGCGATATCTGCGACGTGGCCGACCGATTCGGCGCCATGACCTATCTCGACGAAGTCCATGCGGTCGGCATGTACGGCCCGCGCGGTGGCGGCGTCGCCGAGCGCGAAGGCCTGATGGACCGGCTGACCGTGATCGAAGGCACGCTCGGCAAGGCGTTCGGCGTGATGGGCGGTTATATCACCGCCTCCAGAACCGTTATCGACTTCGTCCGCTCCTTCGCCTCCGGCTTCATCTTCACCACGGCCCTGCCGCCGGCTCTGGCCGCCGGCGCCGCCGCCTCCATCCGCCACCTGAAGGACAGCCCCTTCGAGCGCAAGGCGCACAAGGACCGGGTCGCCCAGGTACGCGCCGCCCTCGACAAGCGCGGCATTCCGCACATGGAAAACCCCAGCCACATCGTTCCGGTGATGGTCGGCGATGCCAAGAAGTGCAAATGGATTTCCGACATCCTTCTGGACACCTACGGCATCTACGTGCAGCCGATCAATTACCCGACCGTCCCGGTCGGCACCGAGCGTCTGCGCTTCACGCCGACGCCCCTGCACACGGCCGAGGATATCGAACACCTCGCCGAGGCGATCAACGACCTGTGGTCGCAATGCGCCCTCGCCCGGGCCGTGGCATAAACACTTCCGAACGGAATTCTTCTGAAAAACCCGCTCTTCCGAGGGCGGGTTTTTGCTGTTTGACCGATCAAATGTCCGTCGGCCCGACGGATATTCGCTGCACGCCCGACCGATGCCCAAAATTACCTTGCGGAAACTCACAACTGCCACACGCCACCGTCATCTGTTTATGATTTGAACTGGCGTCGCAGATCTGTCCTGATGATATCACGGGCCTGAACGACACTTCCGGAACTGACCGTGTCTTGTTTCAGACCAGGGGAACGGGAGAGCGGTCACGGCCTGAACCGACGCCGTGCTGCCGCGTTTTGGCGCACCGGTCGTGAGCCAATCATTCAGCCAGGGCGGAAGCGCCGGTAGCCGGGGGAAGACATGAAAAAGCAGGTTGTTGCGAAGCTGAGCGATTTGCCGGACCGCGATCCGCGCTATGCGCTTGTGGCGGATGTGGATCTGGTCGTCGTGCGCTTCGACGGGGATGTCGCCGTCTTCTACGGCCGCTGCCTGCATCGCGGAGCGCTGATGTCCGACGGCTACGTGGATGGCCACAACCTGATTTGCGGCGTGCACTACTGGGACTACCGGCTCGACAGCGGCGTGTCCGAATACAACAATTCCGAAGCCCTGCCGAAATTCAGCAGCTGGATCGAGGATGGCGACATCCTCGTGGACGAAGACGAAATCACCGCCTGGGCCCTGGACAACCCGCAGCCCTTCGACCGCGAGCAGTATCTCGGCCTTTATGCCGACACCGGCCACGGGACCGAGGAAGAGCCCTATAACGGCCTGATCCGGCAATATGCCCGCGACGGCCTGTCCCGGACCGGCCACCATGGCAATGTCGATGCCATGGGCGTGCCGCGCGCGCAATTACCCGACTGGGACGACATCCAGATCCTGACCGCCCAGCTCCAGCGCTTCCCTCTGCTGGATGACGACCCGGTCGGCACCGACGTCGTTATCGGTCCGAATGCGCAAAAACCGCTGCGGCTCGATATCCCGCTGCTGGTCTCCGACATGAGTTTCGGCGCCCTGTCCGAGCAAGCCAAGATTGCCCTGGCACGCGGTGCGGAGCTCGCCGGAACGGGGATCTGCTCGGGCGAAGGCGGCATGCTGCCGGAAGAGCAGGAAGCCAACTCCCGTTATTTCTACGAACTCGCCTCGGCCCGCTTCGGCTTTGGCTGGGACAAGCTCTCAAGGGTTCAGGCCTTCCACTTCAAGGGCGGCCAGGGAGCCAAGACAGGCACCGGCGGCCATCTGCCCGGCGCCAAGGTGAAGGGCAAGATCGCCGAAGTCCGCGGACTGAAGGAAGGCGAGGACGCGATCTCGCCGCCGCGCTTTCCCGACTGGACGGATCTCGCCCAGATCAGGGACTTCGCCGACGAAGTGCGCGGCCGCACGGGCGGCATCCCGATCGGCTACAAGCTCTCCGCCCAGCATATCGAAAAGGATATCGACGCGGCGCTGGAGATCGGCGTCGACTACATCATCCTGGACGGCCGCGGCGGCGGTACAGGCGCCGCGCCGGTCATCTTCCGCGACAACATTTCCGTGCCCACCATCCCGGCGCTCGCCCGCGCCCGGCGCCATCTGGACAGGCTCGGGCGCGCCGATGTGACCCTGATCATCACCGGCGGCCTGCGCAAGCCGGCCGATTTCGTCAAGGCACTGGCGCTCGGGGCCGATGCGGTCGCCCTGTCCAATTCGGCCATGCAGGCCATCGGCTGCATCGCCATGCGCGCCTGCCACACCAACAACTGCCCGGTCGGCATCGCCACCCAAAAACCCCATCTGGTGAACCGGCTGCAGGTCGAGAAATCCGCCCGCCAGCTCACCAATTTCTTCGAGGCATCCGTGGAGCTGATGCAGGTGATGGCCCGCGCCTGCGGCCATGATCACCTCAACCGGTTCCGCCCGGAGGATCTGACCACCTGGAAACGGGAAATGGCGGATCTCTCCGGTGTCGCTTATGGTGGCGTGACATGAGCAAACGCGCGCGTCAGGAGACGCCATGATGCAGACCGCCGCCTTGCTGATCGAGATCGGCCGCTACTATCTGATCGCCGGCGGCATTGTCGCTGCCCTGTTTCTGGTCATCGGCATCGACCGGGTGGAACCTTCGGCGCGCGGCTCCCATGCCTTCCGGCCGTTGCTGATCCCCGGCATCTGCCTGATCTGGCCTCTGGTGCTCTGTCGCTGGTATGCGCTTGAAAGACGCGGACCTGCGGATCCGGCGGAGGACAGCCGATGAAGCGCGCCCACCGCACCGCCCACGCCCGCATCTGGACCGTCCTCGGCATTGTCCTGCCGCTTGCCTTCTTCGCCATTCTCGCCCTGCGCCAGACACCGCCGGCCGACCGGCCCGCCGTCCTGATCGAAGCCCCTGCAGAAGGCTCCGGCGAGGAGGCCGCGCAATGAGCGTCCAGTACACCCCGGTCCTGTGGAACCGGAACAAGATCCTCTATGACGCCGCACTGCTGATCGCCGTGGCTCTCTACCTCTATGTCTTCATCCGTGTCGGCCCGATGTTCGAGGATGTCACCAGGCCGATCGACGGCGCGATCCTGAGAATGCGCGCCTTCGGCAGCTGCGCCTTCCTGATGCTGACCGTGATCCTGTGCATAGGGCCGCTGGCTCGTCTCGACCGGCGCTTTCTGCCGCTGCTTTACAACCGGCGCCACTTCGGGGTCATGACCGCCGGCATCGCCGCCGTCCACGCCAACTACGTGCTCGGCTGGTATTTCAGCTTTTCGCCCACGGACAAATATGTCGCCCTGCTGGCCTCCAACACCGGATATACCCAGCTGCTCGGATTTCCGTTCGAGGCCCTGGGCATCGCCGCCCTGCTCATCCTCTTCGTGCTGGCCGCAACCAGCCATGATTTCTGGCTGAGCTTTCTGGGCGCGCCGCTCTGGAAGGCGCTGCATATGACCATCTATGCGGCCTATGTCCTCGTGGTGCTGCATGTCGCCCTCGGGGCCCTGCAGGGACCGGGAGACCCGGTCCTCACCACCCTCGTCGCGGCGGGCGTCATTCTGGTCTGCGGCCTGCACCTTGCCGCCGGACGCATGGAAGCCGGGCGGGACCGCGGCGAGGAAACCGCCCGGAACTCACCGGAAGAAACCGGCTGGGTTGTTGCCTGCGAGGTCGGCGACATCGACGACGACTGCGCCAGGGTCGTGACACTCGACGGCGGCGAACGGGTGGCGATCTTCAAGTACGACGGCAAGCTTTCCGCCATCACCAATGTCTGCGCCCATCAGAACGGCCCGCTCGGTGAGGGCAAGGTCCTGTGGGGCTGCATCACCTGCCCCTGGCACGGATACCAGTACAATCTCGCCGACGGCCGCGCTCCGGCACCCTTCACCGAGAAGGTCTCCACCTACCGGCTGAAACTGGCCGGCGCGACCGTCCTGCTCGATCCCGATGCCCTGCCCCCCGGAACCCATGTAGATCCCGTCGAGATCGGAGGTGCGGCATGACCTGGAAACAGCGCACGCAGGCCCCCTTTTACGTGGGCTATCTCAATGCGGTGCCGAAACCGCTCGTGGTTTTCCTCACCGTCTTCGCGCTCTGTTTCATCGCCGGCCTGGGAATCGCGGCCCTTGCGCTCTCCTCGACGCAGAACGATCCGGGCAACGGCGGCTTTCAGTGGGGCAACCGGTTCGAGCAGGCCGGCGTCCTGGAACTGCGGCCCTATCCGGTCTTCCGGGTGCCTGCCGATGGCGACACCCCTGCCCGCACCTACATGCTCGCCGGTCAGGGCAAACGCGGTGTCTTCGACGCCGCCGAAACCAACAGGCAGAAGACCGTCAGCCTGCGCGGCGTGCCGATCAGTCGCGGCGACCTTACCATGATCCAGGTCGGCAAGGTGACCATGTCCGACGAGCAAGATGCCGGCTTCACGCCGTCGGCGCCGGTGCCTCTCGGCCGCTGGAAACTGACCGGCGAGATCTGCGACGGCAAGTGCTATGCCGGTGCCATGCGCCCGGGCCGGGGCCTTGCCCACAAGGCCTGCGCGGATCTGTGTCTCACTGGCGGCACCCCGCCCGTCTTCGTCTCCTCCGGCCCCATCGAAGGACGCAGCTTCTTCCTGATGGCGGACCGTGAGGGCAATCTTCTCGGCGACGAGATCGATCCGCTGCTGGCGCTCTATATCGAGGTTGAAGGCGAGATCGAGCAGCTGGATGACCTGATGGTCTTCAGGGCTGATCTGACAACTGCAAGGGTTCTGAAATGAGCAAGCCCACGATCCAGCGCGCATGGCGGACCCTCGTGGTTTCGCTGGTGCTGACAGTTGCCTTCGCGGCGCTCGCCTGGGGCGTGTGGACCTATTCCAATATCGGCGCGCGGACTCTCGCCCCCGGCTCGCTGCTCACCGACATGCGGTTCTTCATCGGTCTCATGGCCGTGTTTGTCGTGCTGTCGATCCTCGACCGGGTCATCGGATACGTGAAGTCGAGGTTTGGCGGAAAGGACTGATACCTACCGCAGTTGACGGGAACCCATTTGATCGCGTTTGGTATGAGGGCCGTTCGACCGCGCGATGGTCCGCTCAAGCCTTGAGCAGGTCGGTCAGCAGACGGTTGAACCGTTCCGGCTCCTCCACATGCGGAGAATGGCCGGAATTCGCGAATTCATGCAGATGGAGGTCCGGGACCGTCTCTTCGTGCCAGCGGGCCATGCCCGGGCCGTAAAGATGGCTGTGGCGCCCCACGACCAGATGCAACGGCCGGGGAAAGGCCTGCAGGAAGGCGCGAAAGTCCTGGTCCGTGAGTGATGCCCACATCGCCTTGAGCAGGACGGGATCGCCTGCAGCGATTTGCGCCTGCGCGAAGGCCAGCAGTTCCGGATCCACCGGACGGTCCGTCGCGAACATCTGCCGGGCAACCTGTTCGGGAAATGCGGCCCAATGGGCAACCATGTTCTCCAGGACCAGCGCATTGACCTCGGCGGTCAGGCCGTTCTGCGACCCGTGCGGCCAGTCCGCGTCATTCACCGCTTTCGGGGACATGTCGATCGCGACAACACTCGAGATCCGTTCCGCGCCATATCGTTCAAGCAGGGAATAGACCACCAGCGCGCCCATGGACCATCCGCACAGGACAACGTCCTTCAGATCCTTTTCGAGCAGATATGTCTGGATCGCATCGGCGGCGGCATCGATTGTCAGGGGAAGCCGGCCGGCGGTCTTGCCATGGCCCGGAAGATCCGGAACGATGCAGCGTGCAACGGACCTGAGCGCCTCGATCTGCCCGTGAAAGAAATCACCGGGACAGGCCCAGCCGTGGGCCATCACCAGGGGCCGTCCCGTTCCCTCGTCGCGGATATGAAGTCCTTGATCGCTCACACACGTCCCGCCCGAAGTCGTCCGACGATGCCGGAAGGAAAGAAATAAACCGACAGGATGAACAAGACACCCAGCCAGAGCAGCCAGCGTTCCGGCGCGACAAGCGTCGAAAACAGCGGAACCGCGCTGGTCGCGTCCGCCGCCACGCCCATCAGCGTCTGAAGATAGGTCTGCGCCAGAATGAACAGGGTTGCCCCCAGAACCGCCCCGTAGAGCGTGCCCATTCCCCCTATCACGACCATCAGCAGAATGTCGATCATGATCTCCATCGACAGGGTCGTCGCCGGACCGGTATAGCGCAGCCAGATGGCCAGCAGCGACCCGGCCAGGGCCGCCATCACGGCGGACAGCACGGTGGCGGTGGTGCGGTACCAAACCACCCGGTAGCCGATGGCTTCCGCCCGGAAGGCATTGTCGCGCACCGCCTTCAGCGTGCGTCCGAAGGGCGAATTGACGATCCGCAGCATCGCCAGGAACAGGATTACGGAGACGAAGAACACCAGGTAATAGGCCAGCAGCTTGCCGTTGATGCGCACACCGAGGATCTTCTCGTCGAACAGCTTGAAGGCGGGTGTCAGCGCGCGCGGAATGCGATAGTTGAGCCCGTCTTCCCCGCCGGTCAGCCAGGACATCTGCGACACCAGCACCGCGAAGGCGCTCGCCACGGCCAGCGTCACCATGGCAAAGAAGATCGCCTTGACCCGCAGCGAGAACAGGCCGATGGCCAGTGCGAAGACCGCAGCCGCAACGGCGCCCGCCACAGTTCCCCAGATCAGCGATCCATAGGACGGTCCCGTCGCGGACAGGGCCAGGGCGGTGCCATAGGCGCCGATGCCGAAGAACATCGTATGGGCGAAGGAGACGATGCCCGCATAGCCGAGCAGCAGATCGTAGCTGGCCACCAGCACAATGAAGATGCAGATCCGGGCAGCGGTCTCCAGCGACCTTGTGCCCGGAAACAGGAAGGGCGCGAAGGCCAGCGAGACGAGCACGATCAGCAGCAGCACGGTCAGGAGCCCGCTGCGCGGCGTGTCGCCGGAAAGAAGCCTGGTCAGCATGGGTCCCTCACTTCGCCTTCACCACCGGATAGAGCCCCTGCGGCCGCCACATCAGGATCGCCACCATCAGCGCAATGGTGGAGACCAGCGCCACCTTGGGCGCCAGGAACGCGGTGTAATTGGCCAGCAGCCCGACCAGCATCGCGCCGATGAAACAGCCTTCGACCGAACCGAGCCCGCCGATGATCACCACGATGAACACCAGCACCATGATCTCCGAGCCCATATGCGCGGTGATCGTCTCCTGATAGAGCCCCCACATGACGCCGCCGAGACCGGCAAGCGCCGAACCGGTCATGAACACGATCAGGAACAGGCGGCGGATGCGATAGCCCAGCGCCTCGACCATCTCGCCGTTTTCCACGCCGGCCCGCACCAGAAGGCCCACCTTGGTGTTCTTCAGGACGTGGCGCATGGCCAGGAACAGCGCAAGCCCGATCCCCACCGCCACCAGCCGGTATTTCTCGATCGCCGCCTCGCCGATCACGAAGGCCCCCTGCAGGGCCTCGGGCCGCGAGATATGCAGCTCGTCCGGCCCCCAGACCACATGGATCATCTGCTGGGCAACGATCAGCCCGCCCATGGTCACCAGGATCTGCTTGAGATGATCACCATAGACCGGCATGACGATCACCCGCTCGAAGGCGTAGCCCAGAAGGCCGGTGACGACCATGGCCGCCAGGATCGCCATCAGCACGGCGGCAAGGTTCAGCATCACGCTCGGCGAGGCGGTCCAGCCCGCCAGCCAGGCCAGCACCGTGAAGCCGACGAAGGCGCCCACGGCCACAAAGGCGCCATGACCGAAATTGATGACATCCATCAGGCCGAAGACCACCGTCAGGCCGGAAGCCATGATGAAGATCATCATGCCCATGGCCAGGCCCGCGACCGTCAGGGTCAGCCAGCTTGACGGATTGCCGATGGCAATCAGCCCGGCCAGAGCCAGCGCGGGCACCAGCAGGACCGGCAGCTTTTGAACGATCCGCTCACCCGCGGGAATCTTCTCGATGCGGGGTTTGATGGCCGCGTTGCTCATTGATGCGCCTCCAGGCTCAGCCCCATCAGTTTTTCCTGCAGGGCGGCGTCTCCGGCCAGCTCCTTCATGGAGCCCGAATGGATGATGCGCCCGTCGTCCATCACGGCGACCGTGTCGCCGATGCCGGACGCCATGGCGAAATTCTGTTCCACCAGCAGGATGGTGGTGTCGGTTTCCTTCAGCTCGCGCAGGGCGTCGGTCATCGCCTTGATGATTGCCGGGGCCAGACCCTTGGTCGGTTCGTCGATCAGGATCAGCCGGCGCGGTTCGATGATCGCCCGGGCCACCGACAGCATCTGCTTCTGTCCGCCCGAAAGCGTTCCGGCGGAGGAATTCCAGAAGGTGCCGATGGGCGGGAACAGTTCCTTGATCCAGGCAAGACGCCTGGCGTCCATCGGTCCGGAGGCCGCCGCCAGGATCATGTTTTCCGCCACGGTCAGATCCGTGAAGATGCCCATGTCTTCCGGCACCAGGGCAATGCCGCGCCGGGAGATCTCCGGGGTGGCAAGCCGCGTGATGAGGCGATCGTCGAAGCGGATATCTCCCTGGCTGGCGGTCCAGAGCCCCATGATGGTGCGCAAGGTGGTGGTCTTGCCGGCGCCGTTGCGCCCCAGGAGCACGGTCACACCGCCTTCGGGCACGGTCAGATCGACCCCCTGCAGGATGTGGTAGGGCCCGATGTGGGTGTGGACACCGGCGAGGGAAAGAAGAGGCTCCGCCATCATGCCGCCTCCCCCGAATTCGCGGATGCGTCCGGCGTCTTGCCGAGATAGGCTTCCTGCACGACGGGCAGCGCGATCACTTCCGCCGGCGCGCCGTCGGCGACCAGAGCGCCGTTGTGCAGCACGATGATCCGGTCCGCCAGCGAGCGGATCACGTCCATCTTGTGCTCGACCAGCAGGATCGTGCGGTCCATGTCGCTCTTCAGCTTGCGGATCAGATCGAGAATGACCGGCACCTCGTCGACGCTCATGCCCGCCGTCGGCTCGTCGAACATCAGCACCTGCGAGCCGAGCGCGATCAGCAGGGCCACTTCCAGCTTGCGCTGGTCACCGTGGGGCAGCGCGGCCACGGTCTGCTCCGCCTTGTCGATCAGCCGCACTTCCGCCAGCACGTGATCGGCCCGCTCCAGCAGTTCCACATGGCTTTCGGCGACGGAAAACAGATCGAACCCCTTGCGCGCTTTCGCCTGGGCCACGAGGCGCACGTTCTCGCGCACGCTCAATGTGGGAAACAGGTTGGTGAGCTGGAAGGCCCGGCCGATGCCCCTGTCCGTGCGTTCGGGCACGGACAGCCGCGTGATCGCCTCGCCATTCAGCAGCACCGCCCCGGAGGTGGCGCTCAGCTGACCGGAAATCAGGTTGAAATAGGTCGTCTTCCCCGCGCCGTTCGGCCCGACGATGGCCGTCAGGCTGCCCCGCTCGAAAGACGCGGACACACCGTCGACCGCCACATGCCCGCCGAAGCGGATGGTCAGGTCTCTGGTTTCCAGAATGGGATGTTCCTTGGCCACGACAGGCTTTCCAGGTTCGAGATGGACGAAAGGGCGGCATCCGGCCGATTTCAACACCGGCCGGACGGACGATCAAGCGGAAGGCGCGGCGAACGAATGTTGCGCGGCGCGAAGGGGCCTGTTTCGGAGAAACAGCCTCCGGTCCTCCAGGTTGTCATCCCCGCCGAAGAGCGGGGATCCGGTCCACCAGGCTTCCGGCACGTGCCCACTCATGTCCAGAGGGCAGGCAGAGTGGACTGGCACATCGGCGAAGGCAGCAAAAGCCGCACCCGACGCCCCCCTAGTTGCGGACCGGAATATCCATGTCCTCGATCGTCAGTTCGCGCACCAGTTCCGGAATGCCCCATTCCACATCCGGATCGACGCGGATCTTGAAGTGATACATGGATTGCAGCGCCTGATGGTCCTCGGCGCGGAATACCATCTTGCCCTTCGGGCTGTCGAATTCCATGCCCTCCATCGCTGCGATCAGCTCTTCCGTATCCGTCGAACCGGCCTTGCGGATGGCTTCCACGATGGCCATGCCCGCGGCCATGCCGCCGGCGGTGAAGAAATCCGGCGGCGTGTCGAACCGCTTCAGGTGCTCGGACACCAGCCAGTCATTCACCGGGTTCTTCGGGATCTCGTAATAGTAATAGGTCGCCCCCTCCATGCCGGGCAGATCCTTGTAGGCCTTCATGGCGGCCAGGATGTTGCCGCCGGTGGCGATCTCCACACCGAAGCGTTCCGGTTCCATGGCCTTGATCTTGCTGATCGGATTGCCACCGCCGGCCCAGATCACGAACAGGAACTTGCGGCCCGGCGCGTCCTTCAGGGCATCGAAGATACGCTGCGCATTGGCGGTGAAGTCCTTGGTGTCCGTCGGCGCATATTCCTCGAACACCAGCTT
Organism: Labrenzia sp. 011; assembly: GCF_003075075.1. Taxonomy (GTDB): domain Bacteria; phylum Pseudomonadota; class Alphaproteobacteria; order Rhizobiales; family Stappiaceae; genus Roseibium. Next base: position 39,481 of record NZ_QCYM01000007.1, read on the forward strand.
GGCGCCGGTGCCCTCAAGCGCTTCCCTGAAGGCGGCAACCCCGTCGCGGCCGAAGGCATAGTCCTGCGCCAGGGTGGCGATGGAAACCCCTTCCTGCCCGAGCGCCACCGCATTGGAAATGGCGTCCTGGGAGGAATTGCGCGACGTCCGGAAAACGTAGCGGTTCCAGTTCTCGCCGGTGATCGAATCCGCCACCGCCGGCTCGACGATCAGCAGCTTCTCGTATTCCTCGGCCACCGGCAGCATGGCCAGCGCCACGCCGGAAGACACCGGCCCGACAGCGATATCCACTTCATCGTCGCCATAGGCTTCGGCCAGCACCGCCTTGCCGATATCCGGCTTCAGCTGCGTGTCCTTCTCGATGACCACGATCTTGCGGCCGTCCACTTCCATCGTGCCATCGGTGGCATATTCCAGCCCCATCATCAGCCCCGTATGCGACTGCTTGGCATAAGCCTCCAGCGCGCCGGTCTGGCCGTAGACATGGGCGATTTTTATATCCTCGGCCAGGGCACCGGCAGCGCCCGAGGCGACAATCCCGGCGACGACCATCAACGGCACGGCACGGCGTGTAACGCATTTCATCATGAATTTTCCTCCCGATGGGCACAAGACCCGGCACCCAGTATGAAGCCACTCCCACAGCCTGCATAGGGCCGGCACCGTATCCGGCGCCAAGTCATATATGAAACCTGAATCAGTATTCATGTCAAGACGGAATGCAACACCAACATTCCGGCCTTTCGCGCGGCACGGGGCGTTTCGGAAGCCGCCGCCCCTCGGAGTCCCGGCCTCTTCTATCGGCGCCGCTCCCGCCAACGCCTCCCCTAAGCCTCCCCGAAGGCAGATCCCCTCCCCGCAAGACCGTCCCCTCCAGCACCCGCAGCGCCGTCCCGGCTCAGCCCACATTCCCCCGGCGGTCATCCCCGGCAAGCGCAGCGCGACCGGGGATCCAATCATTTCCAGAGAGATCCGCAAGAGGCACAACATTGCCGAAACAGCCGCGCCTCATTCAGCTCAAGAGCAGGAAGAAAGGTGGAATGGATCCCCGGTCGAGCCGGGGATGACCGTCTCGGGAGCGGCACCTCCGCACCCCAGACCACCGCCCGCGGCCTCTACGGCACCGCCCTCCCCACCGCCTCGTAGCACGACACGGCACCCCCCTGAACTCCGGCCACATTCCCCCGACGGTCATCACCGGCAAGCGCAGCGCGACCGGGGATCCAATCGTTTCCAGAGAGCTCCGCAAAAGGCACGGCATTGCCGAAACGGCAGCGCTTCATTCAGCTCAAGAGCAGGAGGCGAGGCAGTATGGATCCCCGGTCGAGCCGGGGATGACCGCCTCGGGAGGGGCACCTTTGCACCCATTCCACCGCCCGCCGCCTCTACAGCACCGCCCTCCCCGCCCACAAGGCCGGCACGGCACTGTGTGGGCGGATTTTCGCGCTTAGGCCAGGGCAACGTTCCGGACGAGCACAGTACAGACAGCACCACCCTCCCCGCCGCCTCGTAGCACGACACGGAGAACCTCTGAACTCCGACCGCATCCCCCCGGCGGTCATCCCCGGCAAGCGCAGCGCGACCGGGGATCCAATCGTTTCCAGAGAGATCCGCAAGAGGCACAACATTGCCGAAACGGCGGCGCCTCATTCAGCTCAAGGGCAGGAAGAAAGGCGGTATGGATCCCCGGTCAAGCCGGGGATGACCGCCTCGGGAGTGGCACCTCCGTATCCCATACCACCGCCCGCAACGCCGTCTCGGCTCGAGGCCAGGACGGCGCTGTGTGGGTGGATTTTCGCGCTTAGGCCAAGGCAACGTTCCGGACGAGCACAGTACAGACAGCACCACCCTCCCCGCCGCCTCGTAGCACGACACGGTAAACCTCTGAACTCCGACCGCATCCCCCCGGCGGTCATCCCCGGCAAGCGCAGCGCGACCGGGGATCCAATCGTTTCCAGAGAGCTCCGCAAAAGGCACGGCATTGCCGAAACGGCGGCGCCTCATTCAGCTCAAGGGCAGGAAGAAAGGCGGTATGGATCCCCGGTCGAGCCGGGGATGACCGCCTCGGGGGTACCTCCAGCGCACGTGAAACGGAGGTAAGGGTGAATTGGAATTGCCCCTCAAGCCGGGAACATCAATTCCCCCTCTACCGCAACCGCGCCTCCGTCTCCGCATCAAAGAACAACGCCGCCGCCGGATCGAAACTCACCGCAACCGTCCCCTCGGACACCGGTGCCTCCTCCCCCTTGGTCTCGACGATCACCCGCTCGCCGGTCGGGCAGACGAGATAGGAATAGGCCACTCCGCCGAGCTGTTCGCACAGGTCGACGCGGGCGCCGTCCGGGGATGGGGTGATCTGCAGGTGCTGGGGACGCAGGCCCACGAGGACCTTTTGGCCCCTTGCCGGCAGGGCGACGGAGACCGGGACCTTGACACCGCCGAAGGCGGCGATGGTCACTGCGCCATCTTCCGCGATGCCCTCGACGAAATTCATGGCCGGCGAACCGATGAAACCGGCGACGAAGCGGTTGTCCGGATCGGAATAGAGCTGCATCGGCGAGCCGACCTGCTCGATTTTGCCGCCGCGCAGCACGACGATCTTGTCCGCCAGGGTCATCGCCTCCACCTGGTCGTGAGTGACATAGATCATCGTCGCGCCGATGTCCTTGTGCAGGCGGGCGATCTCCACGCGCATGTCGACGCGCAGTTCCGCGTCCAGATTGGACAGCGGTTCGTCGAAGAGGAACACTTCCGGGCCGCGCACGATGGCCCGGCCGATGGCCACGCGCTGACGCTGGCCGCCGGAGAGCGCCTTTGGCTTGCGCTTCAGATATGGGTCGAGCTGCAGGATGCGGCTGGCCTCGGCCACCTTGGCGGCGATTTCCGCCTTGGGATGACCGGTCATCTTCAGGCCGAAACCCATGTTCTCTTCCACGCTCATGTGCGGGTAAAGTGCGTAGGTCTGGAACACCATGGCCACGCCGCGTTCGGCCGGATCCATCTTCGTCACGTCGCGGCCGCCGATGCCGATCTGTCCCGAAGTCGTTTCCTCAAGGCCGGCAATCATCCGCAACAGGGTGGACTTGCCGCAGCCTGACGGTCCCACGAAGACGCAGAATTCCCCGTCGTCGATCTGCAGGTCGACGCCGTGGATGACCTGCATCTCACCATATTTCTTGACGGCCTTGTTCAGTGTGACACCGGACATGAATGTGGAACTCCCTGGAAAGTGGTCAGGCGGGGAACTGCCAGTCTTCGACAGCCTTCGCGATGCTGGCGGCGGCCTCCAGAAGCGCCGGGCGCATTGCCGTCAGCTCCTCCAGACCATTCCGCCGTGTGGTGGTTGTGATCGACAGCGCACCGGCGGGCCGGCCGCCGGCCAGCAGGATGGGCGCGGCGATGCAGATGATGCCGGGCTCGTGCTCCTCCCGGTCGAAGGCGACACCCGCCTGCCGGATCTCCGCCAGCTCCGCCCGCAGGTCCGCCTCGTTGGTCAGCGTCGCGGGCGTGTAGCGGTAGAAGGACTGCTTGCGGATGACATGATCCAGCTCCGCCGGATCGATGAAGGCCATCAGGGCCTTGCCGACACCGGTGCAATAGGCGGGGCCGACCTTGCCGGCCTGCGAGAACATGTCGATGGGACTGGCCGCATTGCGCTTGTCCACATAGAGGACCTGCCCGCTGTCCAGCTGCGCCAGATGAACGGTCTCGCCGGCCTGTTCGGCCAGGGCGTTCAGGTAGGGGCGGGCAATCGGCGCGATGGAGCTTTGCCGCCAGGCCGCATGGGCCAGCCGCACCAGACGGATACCGAGCGTATAGGTCTGGTGCCGGTCGTCATAGGCCAGCATGCCCTGGCTCACCAGGGTCTGGAGCAGCCTGTACAGCGTTGCCTTGGGATGACGGCTGTCGGCCAGCAGCTCGGAAAACCGCACGGGACGGCCCAGGGACGCGACCGTGTCCAGCACATCGAGCGCCTTGCCGACCGTTCCGTCTCCACTTCCCGGGCTTGCCTGCTTGTTCACGAATTCCTCCATCGGTCCGTTTCTTTGCGCCGAACCTGTTGACAACCTAACCCGCCCGCAGCAAAGTATCAATATACAAAACCAAGTTTCAAATAATGGAACCTATAGGGAGGACACCATGCGTTCCATACTGAAGACGTCCGCTGCCGCTATGGCAATTCTGGCGGCGACACTTGGCGGAGCCTCCGCCGATGGCCTGACGGGCAATCTGAAAATCTTCCTGGACACCTCGAATCCGGCGCCGCGTGCGACCATGGAAGAAATGATTGCCCAGTTCGGCGAAAAGAACCCGGACCTGACCATCGAGACGACGGTGATCGACCGGGAGGCCTACAAGACCCAGATCCGCAACTTCCTGACCGCCAATGCTCCGGATGTGGCCAACTGGTACGCGGCCAACCGCATGCGTCCCTATGTGGAAGCGGGCCTCTTCGAGGACGTGTCCGACCTGTGGGCGGACCCGGAAATCGCCGAGAACCTGGCCTCGACCAAGGGCGCGCTGACCATCGACGGCAAGCAGTGGGGCGTGCCCTATACCTACTACCAGTGGGGCGTCTACTATCGGAAGGACATCTTCGACGAGCTGGGCCTGAGCGAACCGGCGACCTGGGAAGAGGAAAAGGCCAACTGCCAGAAGATCCTCGATGCGGGCAAGAAGTGCTACACCATCGGCACCAAGTTCCTTTGGACCGCCGGCGGCTGGTTCGACTATCTGAACATGCGCACCAACGGCTTCGACTTCCACATGGACCTGCTGACCGGCAAGGCCTCCTGGCAGTCCGACGAAGTCCGCAAGACTTTCGCCAACTGGCGCGAGCTCATCGACATGGGCGCCTTCATCGACAATCACCAGACCTACAGCTGGCAGGAAGCCCTGCCGTTCATGGTCAAGGGCGATGCCGCCGCCTACCTGATGGGCAACTTCGCCGTCGCGCCGCTGCGTGACGCCGGTCTGACCGACGACCAGATCGATTTCTACCAGTTCGTGGAAATCACGCCGGGTGTCGAAAAGGCGGAAGACGCTCCGACGGATACCTTCCATATCCCCTCAAACGCCCAGAACAAGGAAGCGGCCCGCGAATTCCTGAAATTCGTGGTCTCCCCGGACGTCCAGACGCAGATCAACGACGGCAAGCACCTCGGCCAGCTGCCGGTGAATGCCAAGTCGTCGGTGGATGACGACAAGTTCCTGATCGAGGGCTTCGAGATGCTGTCGACGAACGCCCCGGGCGGCGTTGCCCAGTTCTTCGACCGCGACGCTCCGGCCGAAATGGCCAAGGTCGCCATGGAAGGCCTGCAGGAATTCATGGTCAAGCCGGACAACCTGGACAAGATCCTGACCCGTCTCGACCGTGCCCGCGAGCGCATCTACAAATAAGGGTCCGACCGACCCGGAACCGGACAGGGTGCCACGGCACCCTGTCCCGCTGTTCCAGGGCGCGAACTCATGAATGAAGACCAGGTCGCCTCAAGGCATTTCGTCTTCATTCGTGAGTTCACATCCCAAGCCTCCGTCGGCCCCTCACGAAGAGTCCCAGCATGGCCCAAGCCTCCGCAGCCGCCTCACGGCAGACCTCCTGGTGGCACCAGAACCAGCAACGGCTCACTCCGTGGCTGTTCCTGGCACCCGGAATCCTGTTTTTCCTGTTCTACGTGATCTTTCCGATCTTCCAGTCCTTCAACCTGTCGCTTTATGAATGGGACGGACTGGGCAAGGCGGAATTTGTCGGTCTCTACAACTACGAAGAGCTCTATTGGGACGACGCGTTCTACACGTCGCTGAAGAACAACGTCATCTGGCTGCTTCTCTATCTGGCCGCCATTCCGGCAGGTCTTTTCATCGCCCTGTTCCTGAACCAGACCGTGACCGGCATCCGGCTCTACAAGTCGCTGTTCTTCTTCCCCTTCGTGATTTCCCAGGTCGTCGTCGGCCTCGTGTTCACCTGGTTCTACGATCCCACCTTCGGCATACTCAACGTGCTGCTGGGCGCCGTCGGCCTGCCGCCGGTCAATGTGCTCGGCGACGAGAACTGGGTCACCGTCGGCATCATCGTCGCCGGCCTGTGGCCGCAAACCGCCTATTGCATGATCCTCTATCTCACCGGCCTCAATGCGGTCGATCCGGAGCAGATCGAAGCCGGACGCCTCGACGGCGCCAAGGGCTGGCGCATGCTCTGGTACATCATCGTGCCGCAGCTGCGTCCCGCCACCTTCATCGCCTTCGTGGTCACCATCATCGGCGCGCTGCGTTCCTTCGACCTGATCTCCGTCATGACCAACGGCGGACCCTTCGGCGCCAGCCGGGTGCTCAGCTTCTACATGTTCGAGGTGGCCCTGTCCGAATACGGCTTCCGCATGGGCTACGGCGCGGCGATCGCCGTGGTGCTGTTCCTCATCATGCTGGCTTTCATCGCCTACTTCCTGTGGTCGATGTACAAGGAAGAAAAGGCGCGCTGAGATGTTTCCCACACCGATTGAACGCACCTCGCGCGCCTGGCAGATCAGCTATCAGACCCTGCTGCCGCTGGCGCTGATCCTCTGGCTCCTGCCGCTGATCGCCGTGGCGATCTTCTCCGTCAAGCCGGATTCCGATTTCGCCAATGCCAACTACTGGGGCTGGCCGTCATCCTTCGAGGGCTTCACCAACTACGCCCTGGTGTTCACCGGATCGGACATGCCGCAGTATCTACTGAACTCCTTCAAGATCACCATCCCCACGGTGATCGGCGCGGTGACCCTGTCCTGCATGACCGGCTTCGCCCTCGGCGTCTACAAGTTCAAGGCCAACATCTGGATCTTCTTCATGTTCGTGGCCGGCAACTTCGTGCCGTTCCAGATCCTGATGGTGCCCGTGCGCGACCTCACCCTGCAGATGGGCCTCTACAACACCATCACCGGCCTGGTCCTGTTCCACGTCGCCTTCCAGACCGGCTTCTGCACGCTCTTCATGCGCAACTTCATCCGCGCCCTGCCCTTCGAGCTGATCGAGGCCGCCCGGGTGGAAGGCATCGCCGAATGGCGGATCTTCTGGTATGTGGTCCTGCCCCTGATGAAACCGGCCATCGCCGCGCTGTCCGTGCTGATATTCACCTTCATCTGGAACGACTATTTCTGGGCCGTGGTGCTGACACAGGGGGTCGAAAGCCAGCCGGTGACAGCGGGCATCACCTCCTTCAACGCCCAGTACCGCGCCGCCTATCACCTGATGAGCGCCGGTTCCATCGTCGCCGCCCTGCCGCCGGTCGCCATGTTCTTCCTGATGCAGCGCCACTTCATCGCCGGCCTGACCCTCGGAGCCGTCAAGTGATGTGCATGCATTCATTTCGCCGGGACAAATCGCCGGATACAGGGAGTGCGGGAAATGCGGGCTAGGACCTGGCATCTGGGCGACGCCCGCCAGAGCCTGGTTCTGGCAAGTTTTGCGGACCGCCTGCCGGAAGTCGTCTACTGGGGGCCGTCGCTGCCGGACAGCGAGGATCTGAACACGCTCGCGGCGGCCTCGGTCACGGACGTCACCGGCGGCATGATCGACGCGAACGCCCCCGTCAGCCTCAACCCCGAAGCGTCCCTGACCTTTCCCGGCCAGACCGGCCTGACCGCGCGCGATGCATCCGGACGGCCTCTTGCCCCGTCCTTCCGCTTCGAGAGCGAGACCGCCTCTGAACACGGTCTCACGCTCGTCTTCACCGACAGCAGCCTCGGTCTGCGCCTGGGGTTCGAACTGACCCTGACACCGGATAGCTCGCTGCTGAAGCTGCAGACGCGCCTCGACAGTGCGGACGAAATCCAGGTGGACTGGCTGGCCGCGCCGGTCCTGCCCGCCCCGGCGCACCTGGGCGAGATGATCGAGTTTTCCGGCCGCTGGTGCGCCGAGTTCCTGACCCGCCGCCTGCCCTTCGCACCCGGCGCCCGCCTGCGCGACAACCGCACCGGCCGCACGGACCACGCCCATTTCCCCGGTCTCATCGTCTGCGGCGCCGAGACCGGCAACACCTGCGGCGAAGCCTATGCCTTCCACTACGGCTGGTCCGGCGGACACAGGATGGTCGCCGAGGAGCTCGCCGACGGCCGGCGGCAGATCCAGTTCGGTCATGCCTCCGCCGCTATGGCGCCGGGGCACAGCTTCCGCACCGCCCCGCTCTATGCCACCTATTCCCCCGCCGGCCTCAACGGAGCGGCGGTTCTCTTCCAGCGTCACGTGCGCGACCATCTCGTCAAGGGCGCCCGCTCCCCGCGCCCGGTGCACTACAATTGCTGGGAAGCGGTCTATTTCGATCACAGGCTCGACGACCTGAAGTCCATCGCCACCCGGGCGGCGGACCTGGGGGCGGAGCGCTTCGTTCTGGACGACGGCTGGTTCGGCCGGCGCGACGACGACACCTCGTCGCTCGGCGACTGGGTCATCGACCGCCGCAAGTACCCCGATGGCCTGACCCCGTTGATCGAGCATGTCAGGGCGCTCGGCCTCGAATTCGGCATATGGTTCGAGCCGGAGATGATCAACGAGGACAGCGACCTTCACCGGGCCCATCCCGACTGGGTGCTTGGCCCGGCGGACCAGACCCGCGGCCGCCAGCAGCTTGTGCTCGACATGTCACGGGACGACGTCCGCAACTATCTCTACGACCACATCGCCAACGTCCTTGCCAACAATGACGTCGGCTACATCAAGTGGGACCACAACAGGGTGCTGCCTGTCGTCGACAGCGACCAGACCGAAGGCGTTTACGCGCTGCTGGACCGCCTGCGGGAAGCCTTTCCCGATGTCGAGATCGAAAGCTGTTCGTCCGGTGGCGGGCGCATCGATTTCGGCATCCTGGAGCGCACCCAGCGGGTATGGCTCTCCGACAGCAACGACGCGCTGGAGCGCCAGCGGATCCAGCATGACGCAGCGCTGTTTCTGCCCGCGTCCGTCACCGGATCCCATGTGGGACCGCGCCAATGCCACACGTCCGGCCGGATCCTCGACATCGGCATCCGCGCCTGGACGGCCGCCCAGCGGCACATGGGCTTCGAAATGGATCCGCGCGAACTGACCCCGGCTGAGGCGGACACGTTGCGTCAGGTCACCGTCTGGTGGAAAGCCAACCGCGACTGGATGATGCGGGCGGACATCCTGCGCCTGGACAGTGCCGACCCGGCCGTGATCGCCGAACAGCAGCTCTCGCAGGACGGTGGCCGCTTCGCGGTCTTCGCCGCGCAGATCCGCACCAGCGACCAGATCCTGCCGCAGCCGCTCCGGCTCACCGGACTGGACCCGGAGGCCACGTACCGGATAACCCTGACCAACCGGGGCGATGTCTCCCGCCTGTCCCGCGGCGCTCCGCTCCTGAAGGACAGGGACCTTGACGTCAGCGGACGTTATCTGATGTCCCGGGGTCTCAATCTACCCTGGCGGTTCCCCCAGACCATATGGGTGCTGGAAGGCCGGCGGCTGTGAGCCGTCGCAGGCCGCCACCTCCCTTTCGGTCCTGACCGCCCGCACGAACGAATGAAGGAAACTGAAATGCACGCCAACTTCCCGGATCTCAAGAATGCATCGGTTTTCATCACCGGCGGAGGATCCGGCATCGGAGCGGCACTGACCGACGGATTTCTGGCACAGGGGGCCAGGGTCGCCTTCGTCCAGCGGTCGGATGCGGCCGCCTTTTGTGACGAAATGCAGGAAAAGCACGGGCAGCGTCCCCTCTATCTGCCCTGCGACATCACCGACATTGCCCGGCTGAAAGCCGCCATGAGCGAAGCCGCCGAAGCCCACGGTCCCATTTCCGTGCTGGTCAACAACGCCGCCAACGACCAGCGCAAGAAGACCGAGGAAGTCGACGAGGCCTTCTGGGACTGGTCCCAGGCCATCAATCTGAAGTCCTATTTCTTCGCCTGCCAGCAGGTGATCGCCGGAATGCGTGCGGCCGGCGGCGGTGCGATCGTCAATTTTTCCTCCATTTCCTACATGATGGGCGCGGCCGGTTACGCGCCCTACACGACCGCCAATTCCGGCATCAACGGCATGACCCGGAGCCTGGCGCGGGAATTCGGCCCCGACAACATCCGCGTCAACGCCATCGCCCCCGGCTGGGTGCTGACACAGAAACAGAAGGATCTCTGGGTGACGCCGGAAGCGCTGGCCGCCCATATCGACCGTCAGTGCCTCAAGGTGGAGCTCGCGCCCGAAGACATGGTCGACCCGGTGCTGTTCCTGGCCTCCGACGCCAGCAAGGCGATGACCGGCCAGGCCCTTGTGGTCGACGGCGGCGTCGTGGTGACCGGATGACACGCCAGGAACACGCGCCCCCTGCGGCAGACTGGATCGCGGCGGACTGGGGAACAACCAACCTGCGCATCTGGGCACTCGGCAAATCCGGAGAGACTATCGCCCACCGCAGCTCGGAAAAGGGCATGGGCAAGCTCGCTCCAGGGGAATTCGAACCCGCCCTTCTGGAGCTGACCGCCGACCTCCTGAGCGAAGGCCGCAGGACTCCCGTCATCGTGTGCGGCATGGCCGGCTCCCGTCAGGGCTGGGCCGAAGCCCCGTATCTGACAACCCCCTGCCATCCGCCCACCATCGGTGACGCCACAGCCGTCACCACCCGGGACTCCCGGCTCGACGTGCATATCCTGCCAGGCATCAAACAGCTCCAGCCTGCCGACGTCATGCGCGGAGAAGAGACCCAGATTGCAGGGTTTCTTGCCGCCGAACCCGGGTTCAACGGCCTGCTCTGCCTTCCGGGAACCCACACCAAATGGGTCTTCCTGGACGGGGGGCGCATAACCGCCTTCAGGACCTTCATGACCGGCGAGCTTTTTGCCCTGCTGTCCGGCCAGTCGGTCCTGCGCCACGGTGTCTCGCAAAAGGAAATGGATCCCGACGCCTTCTCGCAGGCCGTCCGGGACATGGCGGACGAACCGGTGCGGTTCGCAGCGGACCTCTTCGGCATCCGGGCCGCCGGCCTGATCGCCGGCCTCGGTCCCGAGCAGGCCCGCGGGCGTCTGTCCGGCCTGCTCATCGGCGCCGAACTGGCCGCCGCACGCAAGGACATCGCAAGCCTTCCCGTGGCGATCCTCGGCAGCGACGGTCTGGCACGAACCTACCGGAGCGCCCTGGAAAGCCTCGGTCACAGCGCCAGACTGCTGGATGCGGACACGATCACCCTTCAGGGCCTCACCCTCGCCCATTCTTCCTATGCAAAGGTATCCTCATGAGCCGCCATCTCATTGCGATCTTGCGGGGACTGACCCCGGACGAAGCCCTGCCCGTCACCGAATGCCTGATCGAAGCCGGCATCACCCGGATAGAAGTCCCGCTCAACTCTCCGGACCCGCTGAAAAGCATCGCCGCCATGGCCCGCACGTTTTCCGGCCGCGCGGAGATCGGCGCGGGCACAGTGCTGGCGCCCGGGCAGGTCCGCGACGTCAAGACCGCCGGGGGAACGCTGGTCGTTTCGCCGGACTGCAATCCGGAGGTAATCGCCGCGACCAAGTCGGAAGGCATGGCCTCCTTTCCCGGTGTCATGACGCCGAGCGAGTGCTTCACCGCCCTGCGCAGCGGAGCGGACGGCCTGAAGTTTTTCCCGGCCTCGCTCATCGGTCCGGACGGTCTGAAGGCCATGCTTGCGGTCCTTCCGAAAGGAACCGCGACCTATGCGGTCGGCGGTGCGGGTCCGGACAATTTCGGCAGCTGGATCAAGGCGGGCGTAACCGGTTTCGGCATCGGCACCGCCCTCTTCAAGCCCGGCTTCACCGTCGCCGACATTCGCGAGCGCGCGAAAAACATCGTTGCCGCCTATGACGCGGCGGTATCAACCTGTGAGTGACCCCATGATCGATGTTTTCGATGACCGCCGATGCGAACTCGGCGAAGGCCCGCTCTGGCACCCGGAACGTGGACAGCTTTTCTGGTTCGACATTCTCAACAAGCGGCTGATGAGCAATGAGAACGGCACGCCGAAATCCTGGCAGTTCGACGAGTATGTCTCCGCCGCCGGCTGGGTCAGCAAAACGGAGCTGCTCATCGCCAGCGCCAGCATGCTGTTCCTGTTCGACCTGGAAACGACCGCCTCGCGCAAGCTCACCGATCTGGAAGCCGACAATCCGGTGACCCGGTCCAACGACGGCCGCGCCGACCCGCAGGGCGGATTCTGGATCGGCACAATGGGCTTCAACGCCGAGCCGGGTGCCGGATCGATCTACCGCTATTACAAGGGCGAACTGCGCAAGCTGTTCGGCGACATTACCATCACCAACGCCATCTGCTTCTCCCCCGACGGCCGGACCGCCTATTTTGCCGATACGCACAGGCAGTTGCTGCAGCAGATCGCCCTGGACGAGGATGGTTGGCCAGCGGGCACACCGGCGCTGTTCAGGGATTTCTCCGAAGAAGGCCTTTTTCCCGACGGCGCGGTTGTCGACAGCCAGGGATTCATGTGGAATGCCCAATGGAGCGCGGGCCGCGTCGCCCGTTATGCGCCGGACGGCGGTTTTGCCGGGGAAGTCTGCCTTCCAGCCAGCCAGACCACCTGCCCGGCCTTCGGCGGTCCGGACATGCAGACGCTGTTCGTGACCTCTGCGGCGCTCGACCTGTCCGGAGAACCTGACGGCAAGACCTGGTCCAGCCCGACCGGCATTCGCGGCCAGGCGGAACCCCGCGTAATTCTCTAGTGCTTCCCGCGTTGACATGACCGCGGGCCGACCAAGGTGACCAAATGAAACGTACTCTGGGCACGTGTTATTATCCTGAACATTGGCCGGAAGAAATGTGGGAGGCCGACGCCCGCCGCATGGTGGAGACCGGCCTCACCTGGGTGCGCATCGGCGAGTTCGCGTGGTCGCGCCTCGAACCGGCCCCCGGCAGCCTGATGTTCGACTGGCTCGACCGGGCCATCGAAGTTCTGGGGCAGGCCGGACTGAAGGTGGTGCTTGGCACGCCGACGGCCACGCCGCCCAGATGGGTCGCTGAAAAGCATCCGGACATGTTCGCCGTGGATGCCGAAGGCAGACCGCGCGGTTTCGGTTCCCGGCGCCACTACTGTTTTTCCCATGAGGGTTTCCGGCGGGAAAGCGACCGCATCGTCCGGCTGCTCGCCGAGCGCTACGGCAAGAACCCCCATGTCGCCGCCTGGCAGACCGACAACGAATACGGCTGCCACGACACCGTGATTTCCTATTCCCAGGCTGCCCTCAAGGCCTTTCGTCTCTGGCTCGCTGCCCGTTACGGCAGCATCGAGGCGCTGAACCGGGCCTGGGGCAACGTCTTCTGGTCGATGGAATATGCCTCTTTCGACGAGATCGGCCTGCCCAATCTCACCGTGACGGAACCCAACCCGTCGCACACGCTGGCCTTTCGGCGCTTTTCCTCCGACCAGGTGGTCAGTTTCAACCGGCGGCAGGTGGAGATCATCCGCGCCTTCTCCGACGCACCGATCAGCCACAACTACATGGGCCGGATCACCGACTTCGACCATTTCAAGGTCGGTGACGATCTGGAGATCGCCACCTGGGACAGCTACCCGCTCGGCTTCCTGGAAGACCGCGTCGGTGCCGGAGCCGCCCATCAGCGCGCCTTCGCCCGCCAGGGCGACCCGGACTTCCAGGCCTTCCATCACGATCTTTACCGGGCTGTCGGCAAGGGGCGCTGGTGGGTCATGGAACAGCAGCCCGGTCCGGTGAACTGGGCTCCGCACAACCCCGCGCCGCTGCCGGGTATGATGCGGCTGTGGGCCTGGGAGGCCTATGCCCATGGCGCCGAGGCGGTCTGCTACTTCCGCTGGCGGCAGGCCCCCTTTGCCCAGGAACAGATGCATGCCGGGATGCTGCGTCCGGACAATGCCGACGCCCCGGCCCTGCTGGAAGCCCGCCAGGTCGCCGACGAACTGATGCAAGCGCCGGATGTCTCGGCCCCCCGCGCCCCAGTGGCGCTGCTCTTCGACTATGACGCCGACTTCGCCTGGGCCATCCAGCCGCATGGCGCGGGCCTCAGCTATTTCCAGCTGGTCTTCGACACCTTCAGGGCCCTGCGCAAGCTTGGCCTGTCCGTCGACATCCTGCGCGGCGAGACGCGCGACTTCTCCGGCTACCGGATCGTCGCCGCGCCCGGGCTGATCTACATGCCCCAGGATCTGAAGAAGGCTCTGGCGGAAACGGATGCGAAAGTGGTTCTGGGACCGCGGACGGCAGCCCGCAACGCCGACATGGTGATCCCCGTGCCACTTCCCCCGGACATGCCGGGACTGGACGTGACCGTCGCACGCGTCGAAACGGTACGTCCCGACATGCCGATGCCGCTGAAGGGCGGCGGCTGTTTCACCGGCTACCGCGAAGAACTGGAAGGCGCCGCCGAGCGTGTCTTCGACCTGGAAGACGGCCAGCCCGCTGTCATGCGCTCCGGTCATCTGACCTATGTGGGCGGATGGTGCGACGAGGTCGCCCTGAAGCGGCTCTACTCGGATCTTTGCCGGCAGACCGGCATCGAGACCATGGACCTGGAAGGCGGCGTGCGCTGCCGGGACACGGACGGGGTCAGGATCTGGACCAATTACGGTGCAGAACCGGCAGACACGCCCGCCGGCCGGATCGAGGCGGCCGGGGTGCTTTTCCAGAAGCTCTGAGAACAGGGCTGGAGTGCGTCTTCACTCCGCGTCGTTGGCCATGAGCTGCCTGATGATGGAGGCGTAGTTCTCCGCGCCCTGCGCGCCCGTGATCAGGTGCCGTCGGTCGAAGACTACGGCCGGGACCCCCTGGATGCCGTTCCGGGTCCAGAAGCCTTCCTCGTCGCGGACCTGGTCGGCGAAGCGGCCGTCCTCCAGAACCCGCACCGCCTCGTCCCGATCGAGACCGGTGGCTTGCGCGATATCCGCCAGGGTCTGCGTGTCGCTCACGTCCTTGCCGTCGGTGAAATAGGCTTCGAACAGCGCCATCTTCAGCGGGTGTTCCTTGCCTTCCGGTCCGGCCCAGTGAAGCAGTTGATGCGCTTTGGACGTGTTCACCATGCGCATCTCGTCCGTGAACCTGAAATCGATCCCGAGCCCGGCGCCCAGCGCGGTCAGCCGCTCCCGTGCCTCCTGGGACTGCTCGGCGGTCGACCCGTATTTGCGCATGATATGCGCGCGCAGGTTTTCGCCCTCCGCCGGCATGTCCGGATTGAGTTCGAACGGATGCCACTTGATCGCCGCCGACACGCCCGTGTCCGCGATCGCCTGTTCCAGTTGCCTGAAACCGACGAAGCACCAGGGACAGACCACATCGGAGACGATGTCGATCTGCAGCATGTCCTCAAGGTCGGCCGTCTCCGCGCCTGTCGTCATGGAATGTTCCTTCCCGCTGGCCCTGGCGTGCGGGCTGGAACCACGCTGCGGGCCGGCCTGCTCTCGCCTGTCTGTCAGGCTCATATAGGGGACAATCCACGGCGCGGAAAGGTGGCGATTATTTCAGGGAAACCCTTTTCTGCTCCGCACCGGCCTCGGCGATGGCGTGAATGACCGCTTCGAAATGCAGCGCGTCGGAGAACGACGGCACAGCCGGACGGTCTTCCTGAATCGCCCGCAGGAACTCATGCACCTCGATCACCTTCAGATCGTTGAACCCCAGCTGATGCCCCGCCGCGGGCACGAACTGTCCGTATGGTGGATGGTCCGGCCCCGTGAGCAGGGTCTTGAACCCCTGCTCGGCCACCGGTCCGCGGTTCTGGTAGAGCCGCAATTCGTTCATCCGCTCCTGGTCGAAGGTGATCATGCCTTCCGTGCCGTGCACCTCGAAAGCGATATAGCTCTTACGGCCCCAGGCGCTGCGCGAGGTGGAAATGACCCCGTGCACCCCGTTTTCGAAGGTCAGCAGCGCCGACGCGATATCCTCGTTCTCGACCGGACGGTGTTCGTCCGAGCCAGCCTCCACCGGGCGAGTGGCATGAACGGTCCGGGTTTCGGCGATCAGGCTTTCGATCGGCCCGACCAGTCCGGCCGCCAGGGAGACGAGATGACAGCCGAGATCCCCGAGCGTGCCGAGCCCGGCACCGGCTTTCGTCGCCCGCCAGGTCCAGGCAAGCGACGGATCGGCCTGGTAGTCCTCGTCCACCATGCCCCGGAAATGCACGATGCGACCGATGGCCCCCTCGGCGATCAGCTTGCGGGCATGGGAGATCGCCGGATTGTGCAGATAGTTGTAGCCGACGATGGTTTTCAGGCCACTCCTGGCAGCAAGGGCCTGCATGGCCCGGGCATCGTCCAGTGTCAGCGCCATGGGCTTTTCAAGATGCACATGCTTGCCGGCCTGAAGCGCGGCCATGGCCATCTCCCGGTGCACCTTGTTCGGCGTGGTGATGCAGACGATGTCGACCTTCGGATCGGCGACCAGATCGCGCCAGTCGTCGGTGGCCCGGGCAAAGCCGAACTGATCGGCAAGACCGGCCGCCTTTTCCGCAGGCACGTCACACAGCACCTCCAGCCGTGTTTGCGGGACGTCGCCGAAGACGGCCTTCACCGACCCATAGGCCAGCGCATGACACTTGCCCATGAAGCCCGTGCCGATCAATCCGATGCCGAGACTTTTCATTCTGCCGATCCTCCCGTCGATCTGTTTCCTCATGTCCGGTCCCATCCGTGACGACAGCATGCCGCCCGTCCACGGGACCGGGCCGGATGGATCCGGTTGCTCAGATCTCGTCCATGCCGACGGCGCGCCGCTCGGCCACCGACTTCAGCGCAGCCTCCGCCAGCGCCAGCGCCTTCAGACCGTCGTCGCCGCTCGGAGAGGGCGTCTTGCCGCTGCCGACGGCTTCGACAAAACCGGCAATTTCCGCCGCATAGGCTTCCGTGTAGCGGGTCATGAAGAAATCATGCAGCGGGGGACGGGTATAGCCGTCCTGCGTGGCCAGCTCGATCGACACCGGCCGAATGTTTTCGGCAGCTACAGCGCCCCTGGAACCGTGCACCTCGATACGCTGGTCATAGCCGTAGGTGGCGCGGCGCGAGTTGGAAATGGAGCACTGCTTGCCGGAGGCCGTGGTCATCACGACCATGGCGCTGTCATAATCGCCCAGCGCGCCGATTTCCGGGTCTATCAGGACCGAACCGGTGGCATAGACGGTCGTCACCTCTTCACCGAGCAGGAACCGCGCCATGTCGAAATCGTGGATGGTCATGTCCCTGAAAATGCCGCCGGAGGTCTCGATGTAGGACGTCGGCGGCGCGCCCGGATCGCGGGAGGTGATCTGCACCATCTCCACATCGCCGATCCGGCCCGTGTCGATCGCTTCGCGCACCGCCCTGAAATGCGGGTCGAACCGCCGGTTGAAGCCGATCATCAGCGTTGCGCCGAGTTCCTCGACCGTCTTGAGGCAGGACTTCACCCGGTCCAGCGACAGGTCGATGGGCTTTTCGCAGAACACCGCCTTGCCCGCGCGGGCGAACTGCTCGATCAGATCCGCATGTGTCGTTGTCGGGGTGCAGATCACCACCGCGTCGACATCCCCGGATGCGGCGATTTCATCGATCGTCCGGACGCTGGCCCCATAGCTCGCAGCGAGGGTTTCGGCGGCTTCCGGGAAAGCATCCGCAACCGCGACGAGCGTCGCTCCCTCCGCGGCGGAAACCGCCCTGGCATGCACCTTGCCGATGCGTCCGGCGCCCAGCAGCGCAACTTTTACCGTCATGACTTTTCCTCCGGAGTGGCACGGCGCTGAGCAGACTGCGACAGCCGCTTGCCATTTTAGAATAAAAATTCCAAAATCATCTTAAACGGAATGTGTCAAGCTGGAAATGAAGAAGACAATGAACGATGCAAAGCCGGGCACGTCCCCTGCCCCACCCCTTGACGGCACCACTCACGAGACCATCGACTCGTTTTTCAGGCATCTCGGAGACACGGCGGACAGGCTTCCCAAGCGACTGAAACAATTCGCGGAATTCATCGCGGCCAATCCCGACCGGGTGGCCGTATCCACCGTTGCGGAACTCGCCGAAAGCGCCGAGGTCCAGCCCTCGGCAGTCATGCGTTTTTGCCAGGAGATGGGCTTCTCCGGGTTTTCGCAAATGCAGAAGCTCTTTCGCTCCGACTATTCGCAGAAATGGCCGGACTACGCCACACGGCTGGCCAAACTCCGCGAACACGGCACCGAATCTCCTTCCGCCCTCCTGGCCGAATTCGTGGAGGTCGGCCGGGCGTCGCTGGAAAACCTCATGACCACGGTCGACCCGCATGCCCTGCAACAGGCGGTCGATGTGCTCGCCCGAGCCGAAACCATTCACATGATCGGCTTCCGCCGCGCTTTCCCGGTGACATCCTACCTGGCCTATGCCTTTGAAAAAATGGACGTTCCAGCCGTTCTTCATTCCGGCATCGCCAATATCAACATGGAACACCTGATCCGTCCGAAGGATGCGGTCATCGCCGTTACATTCGCCCCCTATACGGAGCTGACCCTCGAGATGACCGCCAGGGCCCGTGCTGTCGGTGCGGAAATCGTGGTCATCACGGACGTGGTGACAAACCCGCTCGCCCGCCTCAAGACCATCCAGCTCCTGGTCTCGGAACTCGACGTGGGTGCCTTCCGTGCACTGTCCGCAAGCCTTTCGCTGGCCATTGCCCTAGCCGTTTCGGTGGGGGCCCAGCGCAACAGGATTTGATTTTTTGGAAAAAATCTGTTGCACAAATAGAAAAATGGAATTTAAATTCCAAAGTGGTTGCGAGCACTCGTGACCACCACAGACTTCTGAAAAACGCGGGCGGGAGAAATTGGCCTGCGGAACCTGTTCTGGGAGGAACGCATGAAGAAGACACTTATCGCGATGGCCGCCGCAGCCGTTGCCTTCACCGGCCTGTCTGCTCCGGCCTCGGCCGAGGGCGAGCGCTTCGTTCTGGTGAGCCACGCTCCGGACAGCGACAGCTGGTGGAACACCATCAAGAACGCGATTGCCGTCGCCGGTGAGCAGATGGACGTGGAAGTGGAATACCGCAATCCGCCGACAGGTGACCTGGCCGACATGGCCCGCATCATCGAGCAGGCCTCGGCATCCAATCCGGACGGCATCATCGCCACCATCGCCGATTTCGACGTTCTGTCCGGCCCCCTCTCAAATGCGGTCGCCAAGGGCATCCCGGTGATCACGATCAATTCCGGCACCGAGGAGCAGTCAAAGCAGCTCGGAGCGCTGATGCATGTCGGCCAGCCGGAATACGACGCGGGCAAGGGTGCCGGCGAAAAAGCCAAGGCAGCCGGCGTGACGGACTTCCTGTGTGTCAACCACTACATCACCAACCCGGCCTCCGTTGAACGGTGCCAGGGCTACGCCGACGCACTCGGTCTCGAGCTTGACGGCCGGATGATCGACAGCGGCCAGGATCCGGCGGAAATCAAGTCAAAGGTCATGGCCTATCTGCAGACCAATCCGGATACCAACGGCATCCTGACCCTCGGGCCGACCTCCGCCCATCCGACCCTCGCTGCCCTGGAAGAGTCGGGCAAGTCCGGAACCATCCATTTCGGCACCTTCGACCTGTCCGGTGAAATCGCCGAAGGCATCAAGTCCGGCGTGATCGCCTTTGCCATCGACCAGCAGCCTTATCTTCAGGGTTACCTGCCGGTGGTGATTCTGACCAACCTGGCGCGCTATGGCGTCGTTCCGGGCAATTCCATCAATTCCGGCCCGGGGTTCGTTACCAAGAACAACATCGCCCTGGTGGAAAAATACGCCGGTGAATATCGCTAGCCGGTCCTGCAGCCGGCCCGGAACAGCTTGATCCGGGCCGGTCGACGGCCAGTACGGGTCGCGGTCCGCTGCCACCGCTTTCTGAAAAACACTCTACGGAACAAGGTTGTGCGGCCGGACCGCATGGAAGCGGAACAGGCTGCGGCCCGACACATTTCGCTAAGGAGACGGCCGGCTGTTCCGGCACGCAGGAGGACCCTCATGGCGGAGACACAAACCGCAGCCACGCCAGAACAGGACGAACGCATCCGGGAGATGTCCGCCTTTCGCAAGGCACTGATACGTCCCGAGCTCGGTGCAATCTGCGGCGCGATTCTCGTCTTTGTATTCTTCATCGCCATTGCCGGCGACAGCGGCATGTTCGCTCCCGAAGGCATCATCAACTGGGGCACGGTGTCGGCCCAGTTCGCCATCATCGCCGTCGGCGCATGCCTTCTGATGATCGCAGGTGAATTCGACCTGTCCGTCGGCTCGATGATCGGATTCTCCGGCATCATCATCGCCCTGCTGACCGTGCACTGGGGCCTGCCCGCCTGGTTTTCCATCCTGACAGCCTTCGCCCTGACGCTCACGATCGGCGCGCTGAACGGCTATCTGGTGATCAGGACCGGCCTTCCGTCCTTCATCGTCACGCTTGCATCCCTGTACATTCTGCGCGGCCTGACGATCTTCATTTCCATTACCACGACCCGCAAGACCATCATCGGCGGGGTGCGCGAGGCCGCAGAGGGCGACCCGATCGCCTGGCTGTTCGGCGGCAAGGTTTTCTCCGGCCTGTTCGTCTGGCTTGCGGACATGGGTGTGGTCGGCAAGTTCGTTGCAGGCCCCCGGGCCGGGCAACCGGTCGTCGAAGGCATCCCGATGCTGATGGTCTGGGCACTTGCGCTGATCGTCTTCGGCCATTTTCTTTTGACCCGCACCCGGTTCGGCAACTGGATTTTCGCATCCGGCGGCGATGCCCAGGCTGCGCGCTATGTCGGCGTCCCGGTGAACAGGGTCAAGATCCTGATGTTCATGTTCTCCGCCTTCTGCGCCACGATCTTCGCCACCTGCCAGGTGATGGAGTTCGGGTCTGCCGCCGCCGACCGCGGTCTTCTGAAGGAATTCGAAGCCATCATTTCCGTGGTGATCGGCGGCGCGCTGCTCACGGGCGGCTACGGCTCGGTGGTCGGCGCGGCCCTGGGCGCGCTGATCTTCGGCGTGGTCCAGCAGGGCCTGTTCTTCGCCGGTGTCGAAAGTTCACTCTTCAGGGTCTTCCTCGGCGTGATCCTGCTGCTCGCCGTGATCCTCAACACCTTCATTCGCCGCATGATCACGGGGGAACGCTGACATGTCCGCTCCATTGATCGAACTCGTCGACATCGAGAAGCATTTCGGCCCGGTCATCGCCCTCAACGGGGTTTCCGTCTCCGTCAATGCCGGTGAATGCCATTGCCTTCTGGGCGACAACGGCGCGGGCAAGTCCACCTTTATCAAGACCATGTCCGGCGTCCACAAGCCGACCAGGGGCAAGATACTTGTCGAGGGTCGGGAAGTCGATTTCGACAGTCCCCGCGATGCCATGCAGGCCGGGATCGCAACCGTCTATCAGGACCTCGCCATGATCCCCCTCATGTCGGTGACCCGGAATTTCTGGATGGGTCGCGAACCGCAAAAGCGCGTCGGTCCGTTCAAGTTCTTCGACTTTGCAAAGGCCAATGAAGTTACCTTGACCGAAATGGCCAAGATGGGTATCCGTCTGCGCTCGCCCGACCAGGCCGTCGGCACCCTGTCGGGCGGCGAACGTCAGACGGTGGCCATCTCCCGCGCGGTCTTCTTCGGCGCCAAGGTGCTGATCCTCGACGAGCCCACCTCCGCGCTCGGTGTCCGCCAGACATCGAACGTGCTGGCCACCATCGACAAGGTCCGCAAGAACGGGATCGGTGTTGTCTTCATCACCCACAATGTGCGTCATGCCATGGCTGTCGGCGACCGGTTCACGGTGCTGAACCGCGGCAAGACCCTTGGCACGGCGAAGCGGGGCGACATCAAGGCCGAGGAATTGCAGGACCTGATGGCCGGCGGCCAGGATCTCGCCCAGCTCGAAGGCTCCCTGGGCGGAACGGTCTGACCTGAACCGTTCAATTGACGGAATGTGCATGTGAAGAAACTCGATGTGATCACCATCGGCCGCTCGTCGGTCGATCTCTACGGGGCCCAGGTCGGCGGCAGGCTGGAGGACATGGCGTCCTTCAACAAGTATGTCGGCGGCTCTCCCACCAACATGGCGACCGGCACGGCGCGGCTCGGCCTGAAGTCCGGCCTGATCACCCGTGTCGGCGATGAGCATATGGGGCGCTTCATCCGCGAGGAGCTGGAACGGCACGGCGTCGACACAACCGGCGTCGTCACCGACCGGGAGCGCCTGACGGCCCTCGTCCTGCTCGGCATCCGCGACCAGGAGCAGTTCCCGCTGATCTTCTACCGCGAGAACTGCGCCGACATGGCCCTGTGCGAGGACGATATCGATCCGGCCTTCATCGCCTCGGCGAAAGCCGTTGTCGCGACCGGCACCCATCTGAGCCATCCGCGAACCGAGGCCGCCGTCCTCAAGGCGCTCAATCTTGCCCGTGAAAGCGGCGCAAGAACCGCCCTCGACATCGACTACCGGCCCAACCTTTGGGGCCTGGCCGGACATGGGGACGGCGAAAGCCGCTTCATCGCGTCCGAAAAGGTCACCGCCAAGCTGCAGGCCACCCTGCATCTGTTCGACCTCATCGTCGGCACGGAAGAGGAATTCCATATTGCCGGCGGCACCACCGACACGGTCCAGGCCCTGAAAAACGTCCGCAAGGTCTCCGGCGCGACACTGGTGTGCAAACGCGGTCCCATGGGCGCGTCGGCGTTTTCCAGCGACATTCCGGAAAGCCTGGATGACGGAATTTCCGGACCCGGTTTCCCGATCGAGGTTTTCAACGTGCTCGGTGCCGGCGACGGCTTCATGTCCGGCCTGCTGAAAGGCTGGATCACCGGCGAGGACTGGGTGACCAGCCTGACCTACGCCAATGCCTGCGGCGCATTCGCCGTCTCCCGTCACGGCTGCACTCCCGCCTATCCGAGCTGGGAGGAACTGCAGTTCTTTCTGGAGCGCGGCGTGCGCAACAGGGCGTTGCGCAAGGACCCGGAACTGGAGCAGATCCACTGGTCCAGCAACCGCCACCGGACCCACGGCGGCGACAGGTCCACCATGCGCGTCTTCGCATTCGATCACCGCGTACAACTCGAGCAGATGGCCGACGAGACCGGTGCGTCCCACGAGCGGATCGCCGCCTTCAAGAGCCTGTGTCTCGACGCAGCCCTGAAGGTTTCGGACGGCCGGACGGGCTACGGCATATTGTGTGACAGCCGCCTCGGTCGCGAGGCCCTGTATCAGGCCGCCGGAACCGGTCTCTGGATCGGGCATCCGGTGGAGTGGCCGACCTCCCGGCCGCTGACCCTGGAACCGGAAATCGGACCGGATTTCGGCGGCCTGGCCGAATGGCCTACGGAGCATGTCGTCAAGGTGCTGTGCTTCTACCATCCCGATGACACCGACACGATGAAGGCGCAGCAGGAGGACGTCCTCAAGCGCCTGTTCGCCGCCTGCCGCCGCAACCGGCTGGAAATGCTGCTGGAGGTCATCCCCTCCAAGGTCGGGCCGGTCGACGACGACACCACGGCGCAGATCATCCGCCGCATCTATCAGATCGGCATCTTCCCCGACTGGTGGAAGCTGGAGCCCCTGACCTCACGGACGGCCTGGGCGAAGGCCTGCGAAGCCATCACCTCGAACGATCCCCATACCCGTGGCATCGTGGTGCTCGGCCTGGATGCGCCCGAGGAACAATTGACGGCGAGTTTCGCGCAGGCCGCCCAGTTCAGTCTGGTCAAGGGCTTTGCCGTCGGCCGCACCATCTTTGCCGAGGCCGCCCGCAACTGGCTGGCCGGACGCATCTCCAATGAGGACGCCGTCGCCGACATGACCCACCGTTTCGAACGCCTGTGCCGCATCTGGGACGATGCCCGCACCCGGGCCCGATCCAATTCAGCCCAAGGAAACCAGGAATGAGCACGATCCGCCTCACTGCCTCCCAGGCCATGGTCCGTTATCTGGCAGCGCAGATGACGGAAGACGGAGACCGTTTCATCGATGGCGTCTGGGCGATTTTCGGCCACGGCAACGTCGCCGGCCTGGGCGAGGCCCTGGAACAGGCCGGCAATGCATTGCCCACCTGGCGCGGTCAGAACGAACAGACCATGGCCCATACGGCAATCGCCTATGCCAAGGCGAAGAAACGCACCCGCGCCATGGCGGTCACCTCCTCCATCGGACCGGGCGCCACCAACATGGTCACGGCCGCCGCCCTTGCCCATGTGAACCGTCTGCCGGTGCTGCTCATTCCCGGCGATGTCTTCGCCAACCGCGCGCCCGACCCCGTGCTTCAGCAAGTCGAGGATTTCGAGGACGGCACCGTGTCCGCCAACGACTGTTTCCGTCCGGTCTCGCGCTATTTCGACCGGATCAGCCGCCCGGAACACCTGTTGACCGCCCTGCCCCGCGCCTTCCGGGTGATGACCGACCCGGCGAACTGCGGGCCGGTGACCCTGGCATTCTGTCAGGACACCCAGACCGAGGCCTTTGACTATCCCGAAAGCTTCTTCGAGCCGAACGTCTGGCGGATCCGCCGCCCCGAACCGGACAGCCGCGACATCGCCGAGGTTGCCGATCTGCTCCGGGCCGCGAAGACCCCGGTGATCGTCTGCGGCGGCGGTGTGATCTATTCACAGGCGGAAGAGACACTCGCCGGTTTCGCCACCCGGCACGGCATTCCGGTCATAGAAACCCAGGCCGGAAAGTCGGCGCTGGCCCAGTCCCATCCGATGAATTTCGGTGCCGCGGGTGTCGATGGCGCGGAATGCGCAAACAACCTGGCCGAAAGCGCCGATCTGGTCATCGGTGTCGGTACCCGCTTCCAGGACTTCACGACCGGGTCCTGGGCGCTCTTCAAGAACCCGGGCCGCAAGCTGGTCTCCATCAACGTGCAGGGCCATGACGCCCTGAAACATGGGGCCGTCGGCGTCGCCGGCGATGCAAAAGCGTCGCTGCAGAAACTCTCCGCGGCCCTCGGTGACCACAAGGCGGAGGCCTTCGATCCGCAGGCCCGTCTCGACTGGCTGGCGAGGGTCGACGCCCATTGCAGCGCCCGCACAGATGTTCACGAGGACTATCTGCCCCTGGATGCCGAGGTCATCGGCGCAGTCCAGCGCACTGCGACCGACAAGACCGTCGCCATGTGTGCCGCAGGCACGATGCCGGGCGCCCTCAAACTTCTGTGGCAGGCGCCCCGGGGCGGCTACCACATGGAATACGGCTACTCCTGCATGGGATATGAAATTGCCGGAGCCATGGGCGTCAAACTGGCCTGCCCGGAGCGCGATGTGGTCTGCTTCGTCGGCGACGGCTCCTACATGATGGCCAATTCCGAACTGGCCACTGCGGTCATGCGGCGGGTGCCGTTCACCGTGGTCCTGACCGACAACCGCGGCTACGGCTGCATCAACCGGCTGCAGATGGGCACCGGCGGTGCACGCTTCAACAATCTCTACGCCGACTGCAATGTCGAAGCCCAGCCGGAGATCGACTTTGTCGCCCATGCCGCGTCCATGGGAGCCCATGCGGTCAAGGCACGGGATATCGCCGATCTGGAAGCGCAGATACTGGCAGCCCGCGAAAGGCCCGTGCCCACGGTCATCCTCATCGACACCGACCCGATGCACGGCCCCGGCGAAGGCGGCGGCGGGGCCTGGTGGGATGTCGCCGTCCCGGAAGTCTCCGAACGCGCCGAGGTCGAGCGGGCCCGGAAGGACTATGAGGCAGCCCGCAGACATCAGCGCGCCGCCGATTGAGGAAGGCGCCCGCCGGCGCCTTCCGGACACGGGTTCTCTCTCCCGGCCGCACTGTTCTGGAGCAGGACGGCCGGGACAGCTGATTTCAACGTTCGTTCAAAACCTGACTGGACACCGCAATGATCCTTTACGGCACCAACCCGATCGCCTGGGCCAATG
Source organism: Labrenzia sp. 011 (assembly GCF_003075075.1). GTDB lineage: Bacteria > Pseudomonadota > Alphaproteobacteria > Rhizobiales > Stappiaceae > Roseibium. The sequence goes on from NZ_QCYM01000007.1 coordinate 65,282, forward strand.
ATGACGACCAGACCCTCGGTGCGCATATCCCCACGGAACAGATCCTGGAGGAAGCTTCGCAGATCGGCTTCGACGGCATCGAGAACGGCCACCGCTGGCCGAATGATCCCGAGGAGCTGAAGCAGCTCCTGGGCGGTCATGGCCTGAAATTCATCTCCGGCTGGTATTCGCTCAACTTGCTCGCACAGTCCGTCGAGGACGAAAAGCGCGCGATCCAGCCGCATCTCGACAAGCTGAAGCACAACGGCTGCAAGGTGTGCATCGTCTGCGAGACCTCCAACACCATTCAGGGCTCGCAGGTCGACATCAACACGAGCCCCGTGCTCGGCGCCGACGAGATGAAGGCCTTCGGCGCGAAGGTCGAGGAGCTCGCGGCCTTCTGCGCCGGTCAGGGCATCGACCTTGTCTACCACCACCACATGGGTACCGTGGTGGAAACGCCCGAGGAAATAGATGCCTTCATGGCGGCGACGGGACCGGCGACCAGACTGCTCTTCGATGCCGGCCACTGCTATTTCGGCGGCAATGGCCGGGATCCGGCGCCGGTTCTCGAGAAATATGCCGACCGCGTCCGCCACTTCCACGCCAAGAACGTGCGTCCCGCCGTCATGAAGGATATCCGCGACAACAGACGGTCCTTCATGGATGGCGTGCGGGCGGGCGTCTTCACCGTGCCGGGCGACGAGGAGGGCGGGGTTGATTTCTCACCGCTGCTCCGGATCCTGAAGGACACGGGCTATCAGGGCTGGATCGTCATCGAAGCGGAGCAGGACCCGGATGTCCGCAACCCGTTTCAATACCAGAGCCTGGGACTGAAAACGCTGAAAGAGATTGCAGGAAAGGTGACACTGACATGAGCGATCTGCTCCGCAAACCGGCCGGAACGACCGGCAAGGTCCATGACATCACCGTCGACAATGCGAAGGGCCCCAAATCACCGGACTGGGGTTATGTCGGGTTCGGCCTCTATCATCTGAAGGCGGGAGAAACGGCGGCCGAGGAAACCGGCGACAGGGAAGTCATCCTGGTGCTGGTCGAGGGCAAGGCGGAAATTTCCGGGGCCGGAGAGGACTTCGGCCTGCTTGGCGAGCGCATGAGCGTCTTCGAGCGCAAGAAACCCCATTGCGTCTATCTTCCCGACGGCACCTCATGGTCCGCCACGGCGGCGACGGACTGCGTGCTGGCTGTGTGCACCGCACCGGGCAAGAGCGGCCACAAGGCCTGCGTCATCACGGGGATCGACGAAGTGGTGCGCGGCAAGGGTGCGAACACCCGGTATATCCATCCCATCGCCATGGAAGAAAGCGACGTCGCCGACAGTCTTCTGGTCACCGAGGTCTTCACCCCGCCAGGCAACTGGTCTTCCTATCCGCCGCACCGGCACGACGAGGACAACTTCCCGGAAATGACCTATCTGGAGGAGACCTATTACCACCGCCTGAACCCGAAACAGGGGTTCGCGTTCCAGCGGGTCTTCACCGAGGACGGGGCACTGGACGAGACCATGACCGTATCCGATGGCGACGTTGTCCTGGTACCCAGGGGACACCATCCCTGCGGCGCGCCGCACGGCTACGAGCTCTACTATCTCAACGTCATGGCGGGACCGATACGCAAATGGCGTTTCCGGAATCATCCGGATCACGACTGGATCGCCCGGCGCGACGCCGAATAGGACGAGGGGCGCCAACGGCGCCCCTGGTTTGCTTTCTGTCGGGTCAGGCAGCGATCAGGAGATGGCCTTCGGCCAGGCTTTCGCTGAACTCGAGACCGCAACCGTTTTCTGTCTGACGCGCGACCGTGCCGGAAAGCTGCGTTCCATCGCCGAGCCGGAGCGTAAGCGGTTCACCGACGCTCACCCCGGACAGGTTCTGGATCTGCGCGCCCGTCACGCTGACATCCACAAGCCGGGCCTTCTCCTCGCGGCCGTCCGCCCGTGTAACGACGATGGCCTCGGAGATGACGTTGCGCTGTGACCGGCGCCTGTCCTGCACGTCGCTGGTGACGCCCTCCAGGAACTTTTCCACCTCCTCGGCCAGGCTCGAGCTGGCGGAGGAAACCAGGTCCGACGCACTGTTCACCGAGCCCGCCTCTTCCGACGTCTGCTGGACCGCGTTGGAAACCACGGACATGCTCCCGGCCGCATTGCCCGTGCTGTCGCTCGCCGATTTGGCCGAGCGGGCAATCTCCTCGTTGGCGGAACGCTGTTCCTCGATCGCACCGGCAACGGAACTTGTCAGATCCCTGATTTCCGAAACCTTGTGCGCGATATGCTCGATCGAACCGGCGGCATCCTTCACCGAGGTTTGAATGCCTCCGATGCGATCGGAGATTTCGTCGGTCGCTTTCGACGTCTGCTCGGCAAGCTGCTTCACCTCGGATGCCACGACCGCAAAGCCCCGGCCCGCCTCGCCCGCACGTGCCGCCTCGATGGTGGCATTCAGGGCCAGCAGATTGGTCTGTGCGGCGATATCCCGGATCAGATTGACGACACTGCCGATATGTTCGGCCGAGTCCGACAGCGTCTTCACGTCCCGATTGGTCCCCTCCGCGGCGTCCACGGTTTCCTGAACGATCCGTGCGGTCGCTTCCGTCTGATTGGCGATTTCCTGGACCGTTGCGGTCATTTCCTCTGTGGCGGCCGCGACGGCCGACACGTTTTCGGAAGCACTGTTGGACGCCCTGTTGGCCTGATCCGACTCGGAACTTGCGTTGCCCGCGATTTCTTCCAGCGTGGATGCGGCCCGGCGCATGAGGGACATCTGGTCGGAGACCGTCGACAGCCGGTCGGTCATCGTCATTTTGAAATCGGCGATCAGATTGACCATCACACCCTGGCGCTGGCGTTCCCTGTCCCGCTCCAGCTGGGCGGTGTTCTCCAGTTGCTTGCGCTGAATGGCATTGTCCTTGAAGACGGACACCGCCTGGAACATTTCGCCGATTTCATCGCGCCGCTGACCGCCGTCGATGTCCACTTTCGTGTCACCCTGGGCAAGGCGTTTCATGGCGTCGACGACCCTGTTGATCGGAACCGTCATCGTCCTTGCCGCGAACACTCCGGCCAGGGCCGCAACGGCAAGCAGCGCAAGACCGGTGATCAGCATGCGGTTTCTGATATCGACAACCGAGGTAAAAGCCTCCGCATAGGATTGCGAGGCGACGACCGCGAATGTCTTGCCGTGATAGTCGAACTTTGCCGCTTCGATATCCAGCTTTTCGTCCCCGTTCAAGGTGCCGTATCCGAACGCCATCCCCTCTGCGAAGGCCTTGTCGATTACCGGACTGGTGAGTTTCGTTAGCAGAATATCGGACTGACCCGCAGTCTTTCCGGAATTGTTCCGCATCAGACGATCTTCACCGATCAGCGCCAGTTCACCGGTTTCACCAAGACCCCGCACATGGCGCATCAATTCGTTGATCACGTCGACTGGCATCTGGAACGCCAACACGCCAAAGGTCGTGTCGCCCATGCGTATCGGGTGGGCGACGAAACTTGCCGGGGCATCGGCGCTCGGGCCGTAGGGGGCGAAATCCTCGAACGCCACCTCATCATGGGAGGTGATCGCCATCGCCTTGCGATAGACTTCTCCGAGATCCGTGCCGGCCCATTTGCCGCCGCCCGTATTGAAATTCGTGGCGTAGTCGGATTCCTTGAACACCGAATAGACGAGATTGCCCTCCGCATCGAACAGGAAGACGTCATAATAGCCCCTGTCCTGCTGCAGCTTCCGGAACCAGGGATGGAAACTGGCATGAACATCGTCATATGCCGATCCGCTGTCCCCGCGATCAAGCAGGTGTTTGTCGCCGGTCGGATGCTGGTTGTCGGTGATATAGGCGGCCTGAAGTACGGTTTCCGGATTGCCGCCGGAAGCTTCCATGGCTTTCCAGGCCGCCGAGAACTCCTGAACCGCTGTGACGGTACCGGGGCTTTCCGCCGTCAGGACCAGTTCACCTTCGATCGTGTTGAGATAGTAAAGCGTCTCCGCGACACTCGTCGTGGCGGCCGTTTTCAGCCGGTCCCGGGTAAGTTGCTCGACGCCGGACACGGTCGTCATGTAGCTGGAGACACCAATTCCCACGCCGACGACTGCAGCAGCGCCAATCACGAGGGCGGGGATTTTTTTTGACAAACGCATCCTTGAAACCATCCGTACCATCTTTCACGTCATGAGGGTGGCAAGCACCGATTTCGTGAAAAACTAGAAGACAGACAAGAACAAAAAATTAATTTGCCATACAGATCAAATACTTACTGAAATATACCTAAGCTTTGGCCTACAACTCCAGATTTTTATGGACAACTATTACAATACGCCTGATCGAGTACCTATCGACTCATCACATTCGGGATATCCAGGGCTCATGCCGGCTGAAGACATTCCACCAGCGCACCGCGGTGCTGGATCACCTTGCCCGCCAGCCCGGCTCCTGCGGCAACCGCGGCTTCCACGTTTTCCGAGCTGAGATATTCCGCCAGGAATGCGGCATTGAAACTGTCTCCGGCGGCCGTCGTGTCCACGATATTGGCCACCGACTTGGGCTGAAAGGCACGCAAATCGCCGGTCCGGGCACAGATCACGTCTTCCGGCCCGTTCTTGACGACAACCATGCCGGCCCCCGCGGCAAGGTAGCGCTCGGCGCTGGTGTTGGGATCGGCATCCCCGAAATGGGTCAGTTCGTCCTCGAAGGAGGGCATCACGAAATCGCAGACACCGGCCGCTTCGGTAACGCTGGTCCGCATCGTGTCCGCGTCTTCCCAGAGACCGGGTCTGAGATTGGGGTCGAATGCGACTTGCGCACCTGCCGTCCGCGCCGTCCGCAGAGCCTGCAGGAACGTGGTGCGGTCCCGCGCCGGAAGGATCGCCAGGGTAATCCCGCTGAAATAGATCAGTCCGGCCTGCTGGAGCGAAGCATCCAGGGCACTGCGGTCCGAGGCCAGGCAGCGGGCCGCTGACTGGGAGCGCCAGTAGGCAAAGCTGCGCTCCCCTTCCGTCAGCTGGATCAGATAGAGACCGATCGTGCGGTCCTCCAGCCTGCGGATGGCGCTGACGTCGATGCCGGACCCTTGAATGAAGTCGAGCATCCGGCTCGAAACCTCGTCGCTGCCCACCGCCGTGTAATAGCCGACGTTCCAGTCGTCGCCCAGATACTTGCGTGTGTACCACGCCGTGTTCAGGGTATCCCCGGCAAAGCCCATGACATAGGACCCGCTGCCGTTCGGCGCCATTTCGACCATACACTCCCCGATGGCCAGGAACGTTTTTGACAAGGGTGCACTCCTTCGACGCGCGCGAAACCGGAAAAACTTAAGGCGGACAATCCGCAGAAAAGCGTGATTTAAATCCATTAACATAGGACGCCGTCAAAGGCCTAGTACCAGAATGGCGAACAGGGAAACCAAAGCGGTTTGACCCGCCCGGAACCGTCAGAATGCAGTGGAAATCACTTGATGCCGGCGCGCATGAAGCTCTGTACGAACTGGCGCTGGAACAGAAGGAAGGCCAGCAGCAACGGCCCCGACGTCATCAGGGTTGCCGCGTTGATGACCGACCATTCGACCCCGCTGTCGACAGCCGAAAACACGCTCAGACCCACGGTGACCGGGCGGGTTTCGACGGAATTCGTGACAATCAGCGGCCACAGGAAATTGTTCCAGTGATGGCTGACAGAAACGAGGCCGTAGGCCAGATAGGTGGGCTTCGCGAGCGGGATATAGACCTTCCACAGGATCGTCAGGAAGGACGCGCCTTCGATGCGGGCCGCCTCGTCCAGTTCCTTCGGAACGGTCATGAATGTCTGGCGAAGCAGGAAGATCCCGAAACCGGAGGCGACATAGGGCAGCGCGATGGCCGGAATGCTGTCTACCAGGTCGAGAAGACGCATGGTCTGGTAGTTCTCCACCATCAGGATGTCCGGCATCACCAGCAGTTGCAGCAGGACCAGCGCAAACAGGATGTTGCGGCCAGGGAAATCGAAACGGGCAAAGGAGAAGGCCGCCAGGGTGCACAGGAAAAACTGACCGGCCAGCACCATGGTCACCAGGATGAACGTGTTCAGAAAGTAGCGGGCAAAGGGCGCCGCGTCCCAGGCCTTGACGAAATTTTCCAGCGTCAGCGGCGCGAACAGCTCGAACCGGGCTTCATAGGCGGCCGGATGAAAGGCGGTCCACACCGCATAGGCCAGCGGCAGCACCCAGACAAGCGCCAGAATCCAGGCGGCGAGCGCATTCAGCAGCCGGTCGAAGGTCATGGCCGGGGCCCTCATCGGTAGTGCACCTTGCGGTCGAAGAAGAAGAACTGACCGAGCGCCAGCAGGGACAGGAGAACCAGCAGCGCCACGGTGAGTGTCGCGCCATAGGCGGTTTCCCAGAACCGGAAAGCCACTTCATAGATATAGAAGAGCAGCAGCGCCGAGGCATTGTCGGGGCCGCCGTCCGTCAGGATGAAGATGTGGTCGACAAGGCGAAAGGAATTGATCACCGCGTTGACGCATACGAACAGCGTCGTGGGCATCAGCAGCGGAAATGTGATCCGGCGGAAAACCGTCCAGCGCCCGGCCCCCTCGATCTGCGCCGCCTCCTTCAGGGTGACGGGGATCGACTGCAGCGCCGCCAGGTAGAAGATCATGAAGAAACCGGCTTCCTTCCAGACCGTGACGACTATGATGGCGTTGAGCGCGCTGTCCGGATTGCCGAGGTAGTTGGTGGCCGGCCAGCCCAACAGGAAGCCGGTGATCTGGTCGAACAGACCGAAACCCGGCGTATAGAAGAACAGCCAGATATTCGCCACGGCGATCAGGGGCAGGACCGTCGGCGTGAAATAGGCCATGCGCACGAAACTCCGCCCGGCCAGTTTTTCGTTCACCCACAGCGCCATGACGATCGCCAGCGCGACCGAAACCGGAATGGTCCCCAGGGCAAACCAGAGATTGTTCCACAGCACCTTCCAGAACACCGGATCGCCGATCATCTGCTCGTAGTTGTCCAGGCCGACGAATTTCGCCGGGCGGCGGCCGCGCGGTGTGGAAAAGAAGCTGTTCAGGATCGTCGTGACCGCCGGGATATGCGTGAAGGCAAACAGGAACACCAGCGCCGGCAGCAGCAGCAGCCAGCCTGTGATCCATTCGCGCCTGAATTTCGAGCCCCGCATTACAGAAATATCCGTCGTCCTGAAGATGTCGATGTCGCCCGGGAACCGCCCGGACAATCCCTGAAAACGAAAGGAGGGGCGATGCACCGGAGCTGCCTCCGGCACACCGCCCTTCCGCGATGTCAGCGGTATTCGGCCAGGATCTCGTCCGCCTTGGCCTGCGCCTCTTTCAGAGCCGTCGCGGCGTCCTTCTTGCCGGTGATCGCCGCGTCAAGCGCATCGTTGAAGATGCCGGTGATGCGCTGGTTCTGATAGGTGGACAGTTCCGCCTTGGCGAATTCCAGCTGGTCACGGGCAACCAGGGCCTGCGGGAAGTCGGCGGCATAGGCCTTCATCGTGTCCGTTTCCCAGGTTTCCGGGCGCGGAGCGACGTAACCGGTGGCGATGGTCCATTTCGCGGACTGCTCCGGTGCGGTGATCCACTGAACGAATTTCACGGCAGCCTTGGCCTGCTCGTCGGAAGCCCCCTTGAACAGATAGAAGTTGCCGCCGCCTGTCGGAGCGCCGCGCTGGACCTTTTCCGGAAGCATGGCGACGCCGAACTCGAAGGGCGCGTTTTCACGCACGTTGGTCAGGTTGCCGGTCGTGGTCCACATCATTGCCGTCTGGCCTTCGAAGAAAGCCTTCGGGGTCGCGCCCCACTCGATGATGCCCGGCGCCATGATTTCGTATTCGGTGCTCAGGTCGACCATATAGTCCAGTGCCTCGACGACTTTCGGATCGTCGAAATTGGTCTTGTTGCCTTCCGCATTCGCCAGGATCGCGCCGTTTTCGATGGCAAGTCCCTGGAACAGCCAGTAGGGGAAGCCCGAAGAGGGAATGCGCACGCCCCACTGGGTCACGTTTCCGGAAGCATCCTTCATGGTCAGCTTCTTGCCGAATTCGACCATCTCGTCCCAGGTAGCCGGGGCGACTTCCGGATCCAGACCGGCCGCCTTGAAGGCTTCCTTGTTCCAGTAGAGAACCGGCGTGGAGCGCTGGAAGGGAATGCCGTAGGTCTTGCCGCCGGTCTGGCTGTTTTCCATGAAGGCCGGGTAGAAGCCGTCCACCCATTTCCTGTCTTCATCGGTGCTCAGGTAGTCGTCGAAGGGAATGATCAGGTCTTCGTCGATCAGGGTGAACATGTCGACGGCCAGGATCACGGACAGCTGCGGCGGGTTGCCGCCGCGCGATGCGGTGATCGCCTTGGCGACCGTGTCCTGATAGGAGCCGGCATAGACGGCGTCGATGGTCACATCCGGGTTCTTGGCGACATATTCGTCGGTCAGACCCTGAATGGTGTCGGCGGCCTTGCCGCCGACGGCGACAGGAAAATAGAATTGCAGGTCGACAGCCTGAGCGGAGGCCCAGGTGCTGAAGGAAAGCGCCGTTGCGGCAACGGCTTTCAGGAAGAAGGACTTCAACATCGGTTTAGTTCCCAAGGTTTGAGCATCCGCAACACTGCGGCTGTCTGCGCGGTCGCACGCAGCTTGTCAGGAACGCAATTGCGCTCCGAATTCCGAAACGAGATCGTCCCTGCGTCTGCCGGTTTGCCCGTCGAAGACATGCAGGGCACCGTTCTCGAAACCGAGATCGATGGACTGGCCCGGCACCACGGCCCCTGTCGTCGGCAGCCTCACCTGGAAGACCGTTTCGCCGGCCACGCAATCGGCCAGGATATCGGCGCCCAGATATTCAAGGGCCCACACCGACGCGGTCAGCGGACCGCCCTTTTCAAGGTGCATGGCTTCCGGACGGATACCGAGCTGGTGCGCCGGGGCGCCGGCCAGCCTGCCGAAGGCGCTTGCCGGGAACAGGTTCATCGGCGGCGTGCCGACGAACCGGGCAGCGAAAGGGCTCGCCGGTTTTTCGTAAAGCGCACGCGGGGGCGCTGCCTGCTCCAGCCGGCCTGCGTTCAGCAGAACAACCTGGTCGGCCATCGTGATGGCTTCCACCTGGTCGTGGGTCACATAGACCATCGTGAATCCCAGCTGCTTCTGCAGGGCACGGATTTCCACCCGCATCTCGTGACGCAGCTTGGCGTCGAGATTTGAAAGCGGTTCATCCATCAGGCAGATGGGCTTTTCTCCGATAATGGCCCGGCCCAGAGCGACACGCTGCTGCTGACCACCGGAAAGCTGCCCCGGCTTGCGGTCCAGAAGCGGTGAAAGCCCCAGGAGATCCGCCACCCTGGCAAGCCGCGCCTCCCGGTCGGCCCGGCCGACCCGGCGCACCTTCAGCCCGAAGACGATGTTTTCGGCGACACTCAGATGCGGGAAAAGCGCATAGGACTGGAAGACCATGGACAGGTCCCGCTTGGAGGAGGGCCGGCCCGTCACGTCCTCTCCGCCGACAAGCACCCGTCCCTCACTCACCGTCTCCAGCCCGGCGATCATCCGCAGGGTTGTCGACTTGCCGCAACCGGACGGTCCGAGCAGCGCCGTGAAGGAGCCTTCGGGGATATGAATCGAGAGCCCGTCGACGGCCGTGGTCTCACCCCATCTTCGGGTGACACTCTCCAGCCGGATCGGCTTGCCGGCGCGCGGCGGCAGGTCACGGTCAGTTCCCGTCATCGGCGACATGAACCTCCGTCTTTGTGCCCGTGAGGCTGGCAAGAATGGCCGGCGGCACGGGCCGGTCCGTGAAAACCGCGTCCACATCGCCCAGATGCCCACCGCGGACATGGGCGTTGCGCCCGAACTTGCTGTGGTCGAGCACCAGGAAGGACCTGCGGCAATTGGCGAGGATCGACTGCCGCGCGGCCACCTCATCCTCATGGAAGTCCAGCAGCGTTCCATCCTCATCGACACCGGCCACGCCGAAAATGCCGATATCGACCTTGTAGTTGGAAAAGAAGGCCTGCGCCGACGACCCCAGCACGTCCCGGTCTCCGTGCCGCAAGCGGCCGCCGGCGATGGTCACCTGGAAGCTCGGATTGGCGGAGGCGGTGAAGGCAACATTCAGGTTGTTGGTGAAAATGGCCAGATTCTCGTGACCGGTCAGGGCCTGCATCGCGATTTCCGGCGTGGTACCGATGGAAAAGGCCAGCGAACTGCCGTTTTCGACCTCGCGCGCCACAAGCGCCGCGATCAGCTGTTTTTCCGCAAGGTTCAGGATCTGCCGGGTGGAATAGTGAATATTGGCTGCGGGCGCCGGCGGCTCCACGCCCCCATGTGTCCGCCGCAGAATCCCCAGCTCGCACAAGCCGTTCACATCGCGGCGGATCGTCTGGGTGGTCACGTCAAAGCGGTCGGCCAGATCCTCCACCGAGGCAAAGCCGGCCTTCTGCACCAGATCGGCGATTTCCGCCTGACGTTTCGAAATGTCTATCTGCCCAAACATATCTTCCAACCTGTTTCATTCAGCCTGCCCGGCCGGTGCCGTTGGCAGGCTCATCCCGAGAGTTTCGGCGGACTCGAAAGTGCTCGGCTTCGAACCCCGATAAATCATTTTCATATGAACCTTATTCGACGCTCATATGAAAATGCTGTGACAGTGCCGATTTCCGCCGGACGGACGCACCGCCCCGCGGCACAGCCTGCATCGGCCGCAGCGCGGCAACCGGCACTCCCAAACGGATTGCAGCTGGCGCCGGTACGTTGGAGCCCGATATTCGCAAAGAGATGAAAGTCGTCTGGATCAGAACGCGCTCGCGCCGTTCCCGGAAAACGCCCGAGCTGCCCGGATTGATATCGCGAACACGACCATCGAGCTGCGCAAAGCAAGCACAGCAACGCCCCGCCTTCCGGCGGTCATCCCCGACTTGGTCGGGGATCCATTGGCTTACCGGGCGGCATTCTTCCCCTCCCCTCGCTGGGAGGAGCTATGACCGCACCGTCTCACAGGAAATCAGGGGTGACACCCTCTAGCGGTAGAGAAACGACGTCCCCTTGTCGTCGAAGAGATGCAGTTTTTCCGGGGCGGCGGTCAGGCGGATCGTGGTTCCCTTGGCGATCTTGTGGATGCCCGGCAGCTTGGCGATCAGAGCGTCCTCACCGTTCTTTGACATGAAATAGAGCACTGTGGTCTCGCCCAGAGCCTCGACGATATCCACATCGGCGGAGACGAGGAACGTGTCGCTGTCGGTGATCGTCAGGTCTTCCGGCCGCACGCCCAGCCGGACCGTGCTTCCGGCATCTTCGCTCCGGGAGGCGATCGGCACGCTTGCCCGGCCGCCGCCGTCAGCCATCTGCACCGATGTGGTCTCGCCGGTCGCCGTGACTTTCGCTTCCAGCAGGTTCATTGCCGGTGAACCGATGAACTGGGCCACGAAGGTGTTCGCCGGACGCTCATAAAGGTCGAGCGGTGCACCGACCTGCTCGATGTTGCCGCCGTGCAGCACCACGATGCGGCTGGCGAGGGTCATCGCCTCCACCTGGTCGTGGGTCACATAGACCATGGTGCTTTCCGGCATGCTTTCCTTGAGCTGCGCGATCTCGATCCTTGTGGCCACCCGCAGCGCCGCATCGAGGTTGGACAGCGGCTCGTCGAAGAGGAACACCTTGGGATTGCGCACGATGGCCCGGCCGATGGCCACCCGCTGGCGCTGCCCGCCGGACAACGCTTTCGGCAGGCGGTCCAGATAGGGTTCGAGCTGCAGGATGCGCGCCGCGTTGGCAATGGCCGCGTCGATTTCCGCCCGCGATTTCCTGGCGATCTTCATGCCGAAGGCCATGTTGTCGCGCACCGTCATATGCGGATAAAGCGCATAGGTCTGGAAGACCATGGCGATGCCGCGCTGGGCCGGCGGCACGTCGTTCATGCGCTCGGTGTCGATCTCCAGCGTCCCGCCCGTGATCGTCTCCAGCCCCGCGATCATCCGCAGCAGCGTGGACTTGCCGCAGCCGGACGGTCCGACGAAGACGATCAGCTCGCCCTGGTCGATCTCCAGATTGATGTTCCTGAGGACTTCAACACTTCCGTAGGACTTGCTGACATCTTTCAAGGACAGAGAGGACATGCCGGCGGCTCCCCAAATTGGTTGTTTTTCATTTTATTTCACCGATCCCGCAAGAAGGCCGCGGACGAGATAGCGCTGCAGGGCGAAGAACACCGCCAGCGGAACGGCGATCGAGACAAAGGCGGCCGTCGCAAGGATTTCCCAGTTGCCGCCCCGGGTGCCGAGCAGTTCGACGATCTGTTTTGTCATGACGGTCGTCTCGCCGGTGGCGTCGATCAGGAACACCATCGCCACAAGCAGATCGTTCCAGGTCCACAGGAACTGGAAGATCGCGAAGGAGGCAAGCGCGGGAAAGGACAGCGGAAGGATGATCTTGACGAAGATCTGGAAGTCCGTTGCCCCGTCGACCCTGGCGTTCTCGATGATGTCGCGCGGCAGGCCCACCATGTAGTTGCGCAGCAGATAGATCGCCAGCGGCAGGCCGAAGCCCGTATGCGCCAGCCAGACGCCCAGATAGCCCTTGCCGATCCCCACCGCCAGATGCAGCTTCAACAGCGGGATCAGGGCAAGCTGGAGCGGCACCACCAGCAGCGCTACGACCGCCGCGATCAGCAGCGCCCGGCCGGGGAACCGCATCCAGGCCAGCGCATAGGCCGCGAAGGCGGCAATGACGATCGGTATGATGGTCGCCGGAATCACCACCGTCAGCGTGTTGAAGAAGGCCCTGGTCATGCCCTCCCGGTTCGACGGGTCGAACAGCATGTCCCGGTAATTGTCGAGAGTGAATTCAGGGGGGGAGGTCGCGGTCACGAAAACCCGCTCGCCGCGCCGGCCGGAAAATTCCGTTTCGTTGACGAGCAGGTAGTCGCCATCGGCCTGAACCGTCAGACGGCCGTCCTCGCCCATGTCGGCCGTGTCTCCCGGCTTGTAGGCGGCGATATCGCGGCTGGACGTCCCCCAGGTGGAGATCGTCGCCTCCCGGTCCGCCTCGAAAAGATTGCCGCGGATCACCCAGAGCCCGTCTTCCCGCACCTGTGTATCCGGATTGGCGGTGCGCAGGGTCTCGTTGCGCTCTGACGGCAGCATCGACGCCCACCAGCCGCTGGAGGAAATCTGGTCCGCCGTGCGGAAGGACGACACGAACAGGCCGACGGTCGGAAACAGCCAGAGCGCGACAAGCGCCACGACGGAGATCTGCACGGCCCAGGTGAGACCGGATTTGGTCCCTGCGATTGACGACATGGCTCCGGCTCCCTCAGTTCATCTCTTTGCGTGCGTTGTAGACGTTCCACACAAGGATCGGCAGCACGAGTACCATGATGACGATGGCGCTGGCCGAGCCGACGCCCCAGTCGTTCGCCCGGAACAGCTTGTCATACATGTAGTTGGCCAGAACCTGGGTCTCCCATTGCCCGTTGGTCATGGCAAAGACGATGTCGAAGACCTTCAGGACGACCAGCGTGATGGTGGTCCACACGACGACGATCGTTCCCATGATCTGCGGCACCTTTATCTTGAAGAAGATCTGGAACGGATTGGCCCCGTCGAGAATAGCCGCCTCGATGGTCTCCTCCGGAATGCCGCGCAGCGCCGCCGACAGGATGACCATGGCAAAGCCGGTCTGGATCCAGACCAGCACCACCATCAGGAATAAACTGTTCCAGAACGGCAGGGTCAGCCATGTCTGCGGCGCGCCATACGCGAATTCAGCTGTCATGACCGAATGGACCGACCCGAGGGACAGCCAGATCAGCCAGACAGCGACAAGCCCGGCGGTCAGGCGCAGCGGCACGGCCCACCAGGAAGCGCGGGCCTGTCCGGTTTCCCGGCGGATCAGCGGCTTGAGCGCCAGATAGACGACATAGGCCATGAGGAGCGCGAAGCACAGCACGATGGCAGCCGGCAACAGGCGCAGAAAGAGAAAGGACCCCGGTCCACCCTCGAACATCAGCCAGACGGCGTTGAGCACACCGATCTGGTCCTGATTGGCGGGGCGGGTGTCGTAGATGAGCTTGAAGATCACCGCCGCGCCGACAAAGGAGATCGCCATGGGCATGAAGATGAAGGACTTGGCAACGTTGCCCCAGGCGATGCGGTCGGTCAGCTGCGCCGCGAGCAGCCCGAAGGCGGTGGCAACCGCCGGCACCACGATGAGCCAGAGCATGTTGTTGCGCATGGCTTCCCAGAACTTCGGCTCGCTCGCCATCTGGGCATAATTGTCCAGGCCGACAAACGCCCCGTCCAGACTGCGGTCGGTCAGGGAAAGCCGCAGGGTCTCGATGACCGGATAGCCCAGATAGAGCCCCAGGGCGAAGATGGCCGGAAAGAGGAACAGCCAGGGACGGATCATGTTGGCGCGGTTGATGTTCCGGCCGATATGCCTGCCGCGTGCGGGAAACAGGACCTTGTCCAGAAACTGGTTGGACAGATAGAAATAACCGATACATCCGCCGACACCGACGATGATGGTGATCAGCCCTTGCAATGCCGGATTCATTGTTTCCTCCCCGGGAGTCTGCCGATGCGATCAGCCTGCCTTCGTCACCTGGCCGCAAGGCGAAGGTTGGCCGGTGCTGCGAGCCTTTCCGGCTCCTTGTCGAAAGCACCCCTCGGCGATGCGGGATCTGCCCGGAGCGCAGGGCACTCCGGGCAGATCGTTTCGTTTGACGCGGACCCTATTTCAGGGCGTCCCAGGAGGACTGGATATTGTCCGCCACGTCCTGGGCAGGCTTGCCGCCTACATAGTCGACCATTCCGGTCCAGAAGGATCCCGCCCCTACGGCGCCGGGCATCAGGTCGGACCCGTCGAAACGGAAGGTGGTTGCATTCAGCAGAATATCGCCGAGAGCCTTGCGGGTCTCCGAGACATAGACGTCCTGGTTCACTCCCTTGAGCGGTGTCAGGAAACCACCGCCTTCCATGGACATCCACAGTTCATGGGCAATCGGCGTTTCAAGGAACTCGATCAGGGCATGGGCGGCCGGGCTGTCCTTGGTGATGGCGAACAGGGTGCCCGCTCCCAGGACCGGAGAGCCGAGATCCTTTTCCGCATAGGCGGGGAAGTAGAAGAAGTCGGCGTCGAGCCCGATTTCCGTTCCTTCCGGAAAGAAGGCCGGAATGAAGGACGCCTGACGGTGCATGTAGCACTGCGGCGGAGACGAGAACATGCCTTTCGGACTGTCGCGGAAATCCGTCGAGGCCACCGCACCGGCACCGCCGGCGACGAAATCGTCATTGCGGGCGAACCAGCCGAATTCATCGATGGCCGCGACCACCTTTGGATCATTGAACGGCAGTTCGTTGGTCACCCACTGGTCATAGACATCGGCCGGCTGCGTGCGCAGCATCATGTCCTCGACCCAGTCGGTCGCCGGCCAGCCCGTCGCGGCACCGGACCCCAGTCCGATGCACCAGGGCGTGCCGCCATCCGCGACGATCTGTTCGGTCAGGGCCTTCAGCTCTTCCATGGTGGAAGGAACCTCATAGCCCGCATCCTCGAAGTTCTCCGGAACGTACCAGACCAGCGATTTCACGTCGGCCTTGTAGGGGAATGCGTAGAAGGTCTTGCTGCCGTCCTTGCCTTCGTAGCTGCCAAGGTCAACCCAGGACTGGCCGGCCGCGTAGTTTTCCTTCATCCAGGCTTCGGCTTCGGCGCCCAGCGGCGTCAGGAAACCGCGCCTGGCCAGATCGGCCGCCAGCCCCGGCTGCGGAAAGACGGCCACATTCGGAGCGGAGCCGGCCTCGGCGTCGACGACGATCTGCTGCTCCATGCTGTCGGAGCCGGTATAGCGGACATCCACATTGGCCGCCTCGCCGAAATAGGCCAGAACCGCCTCGAGAGCTTCCTGGTCCGGCCCGAGCCACGGACCCAGGATGGTGACCTGCTCACCGCCGAGATCATGGGACTCGGCGAAGGCCTGGTAGCTGTCCCAGTTGAAACGCGTATCCTCGCCGGGCGCATACATGAGATCGGCTGCCGCGGCGGCGCTGATCCCCAAAGCCGCGCCCAGCGCCACACCTGCCGTGCAGGCCATCAAATATCTTTTCATGTCAATCCTCCCAGATTGTCCTCTTCCCTGGACACTCAATTTAAAGTGGCACACCCAACCGCCCGGCAGCAATACCCGTACGCATCGTCAGGACAGGCATTCCTCCCGGGAGCGGCCATCCAAACCGCTTTGGATTTCGCTCACACCATGTCGGCACGCTTCGGCCTTGTCAAGCAGACAACTGACGATTTAGTGTTGCATTTCAATAGAAGCCTCTCGGGAGGAGCGCTTTCAAAGCGTTTTGGGCATATATGAGCAAGGGTGTGAACCTCAAGGAATTGTCGCAACGGCTGAATTTGTCGCAAACGACGGTCAGCCGGGCCTTGAACGGCTATCCGGAAGTCAGCGCCGAAACACGCCGCCGCGTGGCCGAAATGGCCGACAGGCTGGGATACGCCCCGAACAGCCAGGCCAGGCGTCTTGCGACCGGCCGGTCCATGGCCATCGGCCATGTCATACCGCGCTCGATCCATGAAATGATGAATCCCATCTTCCTGGAGTTCATCGCGGGGGCGGGCGAGACCTATTCCAGGCACGGGTACGACATGACCCTGACGGTCGTCGACGACACCCATGAGGAGGACGCCTACCGGCAGATCGCCTCGCGCAAGAAGGCCGACGGCGTCATCATTCACAGCCCGGCCAATGAAGAGCGCCGGCACCTCCTGCTCAGGGAACTCAATCTGCCCTTCGTCGTACACGGCCGGATACCGGGCGCCGAGGCCGAGACCACCTGGGTCGACATGAAGAACCGGCGAGCCTTCGAACGGGCAACCAATCTGCTGCTGGATCTGGGTCACACCCGCATCGCTCTTCTCAACGGCCTTGAGCATATGGATTTCGCCCACCGGCGGCGCAGGGGATTTGAGGACGCGCTGGCCGCACGCGGACTGGCTCCCGACCCTGCCCTCATGCGCAGAGCCGACATGACCGAACCCTATGGCTGTGAAAACGCGATGGCGATGCTCGGGAGCGACAATCCTCCGACCGCCTTCCTGGTGTCCTCGATGATTTCAGCCATCGGTGTGGCCCGCGCGGTCGGACAATGCGGCCTGAAGGTCGGCAAGGATGTCTCCATCATCACCCACGACGATGCGCTGTCCTTCCTGCCCAATTGCGGCGAGGTTCCGATATTCACCTGCACACGGTCCTCCGTTCGCTATGCGGGCGAAAAGGCGGCGGAGCTGCTTCTTGCGATGATTGCGGATCCGACCGCCAAACCTTCGTCCCTGCATATGGACGCGGAACTGATCATCGGCCAGTCGACGGGTCCGGCGCCTTCGCCGGGACCGGGCAAAGCCGCAAGCTGAACCCGGCCAGAGCCACCCTAGACGTGCGGCAGACCGCAGTCCTCCAGAACCTGCTTCATCCTGGCAAGACCGGCCAGCCGGTGTTCCCGGGCGACAGTCGACGCCTTCTCCGGATCCTCGGCCCGGATCGCCTCATACAGCGCCCGGTGATCGCCTGGATCGGCAGCCGGTCCCTTGTTCATCCGGACCAGAACGAGTGTGCCTCGGAAGACCTGATTGAGAAGACCGGAAATCATTTCGTCGAGCCGGGCATTTTCGCTGCCCTGGGCAATCAGCCGGTGAAAGCGGTCATCCAGCACCGCCCAGGCATCCATGTCGCCGGCGTTCAGGGCATTTTCCGCACAGGTTACCGCCTCTTCGATACGGTCCAGCATCAGGTCGGAGCATTTCCCTTTCGCGGCAGAGGCGGCGGCAAGCCCCTCCAGAACGGACAGGATTTCGAAAACCTCGCAGATGTCCTTTTTCGAAATGGCGAGAACTCTCGCGCCACGCCGCGGAATGAGATCGACCAGCCTTTCGGCCTCCAGGCGAATCAATGCCTCGCGCACGGGCGTCCGGCTCATGCCGAGCCGACCCGCGATATCCGGTTCCGGCGCCTGAAAGCCTGGCGGAAGCTTCCCGTTCAGGATATCGGCCTTCAAACGCTCATAGGCTTTGTCGACCCGCGTGGATTTGACTTTCGGTGGCATTGCGGAAAGCACCCGACCCCTCACATGTGTGACAGCAGATTGCATCTGTCCGGCCCTGAAACCTCAGACCGGCCGCCCCTTTCTTGAGAGCAAATCAATTCAGCCCCGATAATTTTATCCGTCCAATTTTATTCAGGATCTGAACCTTCCGGTAACCATACCTTTCGCGCAGCAGCCCCAGGCAACGCTTCTCCTTTGAATCGCATGTGAATATGGCCTTATCCCGACAAAAGGACACTGTTAGAAATATCTATTAAAATACTGGATAATCAGATCCGAACCCTGATGAAAATCCGTATCCCCCGAACCGAACCGGCCCAGCGGATCCATTCGGGGGTGCAGATCACCGGCAGGATCGCGGGTGCGGCCGGTTTCGACGCCATTGGGTGCCCATGCTCATCCGCCCGTGCGCACCGGCAGACCATGCCCGGTTTCCGCCGGGCCGCCCCTGGGTGCATGCAGCCCTCCACAACGCAAAAGAGCCCCGCAATGTCCGGGGCTCTTCCTGTTTCTCAAGTCAGGTTTCAGTGGGTCGCCGGGGTCACCATGGCGCTGATCGTGTCCTGAACATTCAGAACGCCGATCGGCTGGCCGTCCCGATTGACGACATTGGCTTCACCCAGACCGGTTTCGGCAAAGGTCTTTGCCGCTTCTTCCAGCATGATGCCGCTCTCGATCGTCAGATCGTTTTCCGCCCTTTTGGTCGTGTCCATGACGGTATCGACCAGGATCACCCGTCCACGGTTCACTTCCTTGACGAAGTCGGCGATATATTTGTCCGCCGGCCTGAGAACGATTTCCTGACCGCTCCCCTGCTGGATCACCGCACCATCCCTGAGAATGGCGATCCGGTCACCCAGCCTCAGGGCTTCATCCAGATCGTGGGTGATGAACACGACCGTCTTGTGCAGTTCCTCCTGGAGATCGAGAAGCACCGTCTGCATGTCCATCCGGATCAGCGGATCGAGTGCGGAGAAGGCTTCGTCCATCAGAAGAATGTCCGCATCGTTGGTCAGCGCCCGGGCAAGTCCGACACGCTGCTGCATGCCGCCGGAAAGCTGGTTCGGATAATGATCCTCGAAGCCTTCCAGTCCGACGCGGGCAATCCAGCGGGAGGCCCGCTTTTCCGCTTCCTTCATCGGCACGCCCTGGATCTCCAGACCGTAGACGGTGTTCTTGAGCACGGTGCGGTGCGGCAGAAGCGCGAACTTCTGGAACACCATCGCGGTCTTGTGCCGGCGGAATTCCCGCAGCTCCTTCTGCGACATTTTGCACACGTCATCGCTGCCGTAGAGAACCTCGCCGTCGGTCGGGTCGATCAGGCGGTTGATATGGCGGATCAGGGTCGACTTGCCCGATCCGGACAAGCCCATCACCACCTGGATCTTGCCGCCCGGCATGGAGATGTTGATGTTGTTCAGACCGAGCACATGGTTGAACTTCTCGTTCAGCTCGGCCTTGGACATACCGTCCTTGACCTTCTGCACCATCTCCTTGCCGTTCGGTCCGAAGATCTTGTAGAGATTCTTGATCTCGATGCCTGTTGCCTCACCCATGGACCACCTCCGAATGCTTCTGAAGGCGCTTGCCATAGGCCTGGGTGGCCCGGTCGAAAATGATCGCAATGGACACGATGGCGAGGCCGCTGAGGACCCCTGCGGTCAGATACTGATTGTTGATTGCGTTCAGGACTTCCTGTCCGAGCCCCTTCACGCCGATCATGGAGGCGACGACGACCATCGACAGTGACATCATGATGCACTGGTTGATGCCGGCCATGATGGTGGGAAGCGCGAGCGGCAGCTGAACGTTCATGAGCTTCTGGGTACCGGAAGACCCGAAGGCGTCGGCCGCTTCGAGAACATCCTGGTCCACCAGGCGGATGCCGAGATTGGTCAGGCGGATCATCGGCGGAATGGCGTAGATCACCACGGCGATGAGGCCGGGCACCTTGCCGATGCCGAAAATCATGACGACCGGAATCAGGTAGACGAAGCTGGGCATGGTCTGCATCAGATCCAGTATCGGATTGACCAGCCGCTGCACACGGTCGGAACTCGCCATGAAAATGCCGATGGGTATGCCGAGCACGATCGCCAGCATGGTACACACGGTGACCATGGCGATGGTGCGCATTGTGTCTTCCCACAGCCCGAAAACACCGATCAGGGAAAGGGCAATGACGGTACCGATGGTGATGCTCACCTTCCGGCTCATCAGAAACACGACAGCCGCGAAGAACGCCAGCACGACAGGCCAGGGTGAGGTGATCAGAAGCCGTTCCAGCAAGACCAGGAAGTCCTGCAGGGGATCGAAGAACTTGTCGATCAGATCGCCGTAGGCTCTGGTGAACTCCTTGAACGATCCATCGATGGTTTTCTTGATTGTCAGCATGTCGCCCCGGCTGAGCGAGGGAAATTCTATCCAGTCCATCTTATTTGTCCCGATGGTATTATTGCCCCAAATGAGTGGGGCCGCGCCTCAGGCGCGGCCCCGGTCTGTTCTGCCCTGTTTACAGGGAGGCTTTTACCTTCTCGGCGACTTCCGGGCTGACCCACTTGGTCCACACATCCGGGAAGTTTTCCAGGAAGAAATACGCGCCGTCTTCGTTGCTCGCCTGGTTGTCCGTCATCCAGGCAAGAACCTTGCCGGCCGTCCGGTTGTCCCAGGTACGCCCCTTGACGTAATCCATCGCCGGACCTGCCTTTTCGGCGAAATCCTTGGTCACCACGGTATAGACCTCGGATTTCACCCAGGAATTCGGCTTCGGATCCGGGCAATCCTCGACCACGGTGCAGCTGTCCCACTCTTCCTTGTCGTGCGGCGTTTCGAAGTCGAGCAGGGTCATGTCGTATTTGCCGAGCATGGCGGTCGGCGCCCAGTAGTAGCCGAGCCAGCCTTCCTTGCGCTCGTTGGCACGGGCAAGCGCGCCGTCGAGGCCGGCTGCGGAGCCCGGATCGACGATTTCAAAACCGCCCTTGTCGAAACCGAAGGCGCGGAACAGGTTGCCGGTGGTGATGCGGCAGTTCCAGCCGGTCGGGCAGCTGTAGAAAGCGCCCTTGCTGTCGTCTTCCGCACCCGGGAACAGCTCGGGATGGGCCAACGCGTCCTTGACCGTGTAGATGTCGTGCTCTTCGGCAAGATAGGTCGGAACCCAGAAGCCTTCGACGCCACCTTCGTTCAGGACTTCGCCGCCGATGATCAGGGAGCCTTCGGCAACCGCTGCATCAAGCGGCTCGCGCACGGCGTTGATCCAGAGTTCCGGAGCCATGTCCGGCTCACCTTTTTCGTTCATCGAGGTGAAGGTCGGCATGGTATCGCCGGTGACCAGCTCCACTTTGCAGCCATAGCCGTTTTCCAGGATCAGCTTGTCGATCTGCGCGATCGCGCCGGCCGATGCCCAGTTCATTTCGGCAACGGTAACCGTGCCGCACTCTTCAGCCATGGCGGACGATGCCATACCGATCAGAGCGGTCGCGGCGACCGAGACTAACAACTTCTTCATGAGGGTACTCCTGTGTAGTCTGTTTGCTTGATTTTGAATTGGACACAGCGGAAAATCACTTCTTTCAAAGCATTTCCCCTCCGGCATATCCAAAGAAAAGGTATTACGAGCGAAGAACGCACAATCACCAAGAAGGCTATCAGATTATTTTTATTCAATAGTGCCTTCATGTGACGCATATACACTGTTCTTGCTCTGGCACCCTGACCTCGACCGTTCCAGTCAGATGGAAGGTCATATCGGGTATTACGATCCGGCCAGGGGCTTAACGACCAATACAATTGCATTATGTTGCCTTCAGCACAACAGTATAGCCGCACTTCTCATACCATTCATACGACTAATTTCACGCACATGCCTGCAAACGACATTTTTGTGCCTGTAATCGCCACATCTTCTAATTTTCTTTCCGAAAGTGATTCTTGAAATTGCTCGAAAGCCGAATGAAACACCCCGCTGCGCTGTCCCGGCGCGCAAGGAATAGGGTCTCCGCCTCCGTCTGACAGGGGAATTGAACCGGAGCTCAAGGGGACAGCTTTTCAACCGGCAGGGACATGATATGAGACATCGCATATAGTTCAAGGAGACCCCGATGCAGCCCTGTTTTCATCTTGCCTTTCATGTCACCGATCTGAACGAGGCCCGCGCCTTCTACGGCGGCCTGCTCGGCTGTCAGGAAGGACGCAGCACCGACACCTGGGTCGATTTCAACTTCTTCGGCCACCAGCTGTCACTGCATCTCGGCAAGCCGTTCGCAACGACGGACAGCGGCAAGGTCGGCGATCACATGGTGCCGATGCCGCATTTCGGCGCTGTGCTTTCCATGTCCGACTGGCGGGCCCTGGCAGACAGGCTGACAGCGGCGAAACTTGCCTTTATCATCGCCCCCACCATCCGCTTTGAAGGCCAGCCCGGCGAGCAGAGCACCATGTTTTTCAAGGACCCGTCCGGCAACCCGATCGAAATCAAGGGCTTTGCCGACCAGGCTGGAGTATTCGCTGCATGAAACCGCTCGTCCCCTTCGTCTCCCAGTCGACCTCCGGTGACCGGCTGGCCTGGGAGAAGGTCCTGCCCGAGGCCCTGTCCGGGATTGCCGAGATCAGGCCCTTCGCCGACCTGACGGACGACCAGCGCCGCGCCGCGACGGTAGCCATTGTCGCCAATCCCGATCCGGCGGAAGTGGCCGCTCTCCCGAATCTGGCCTGGGTCCAGAGCCTGTGGGCGGGCGTTGAGCGGCTGACGGCGGAACTGCCCGAAGACGGCCCGCTGATCGTGCGGCTCACAGACCCGAAAATGGCGGAGACCATGTCCGAGGCCGTGCTCGCCTGGACCCTGTATCTCCATCGGGACATGCCGCGTTACATGGCCCAGCAGCGCCGGAAGATCTGGCACGAGCATGACCACCGGGCAGCGGCGGAACGCACGGTCGGCATTCTCGGCCTCGGCAATCTCGGCAGCGCCTCGGCCCAGCGGCTCAGGGCCAACGGCTTCAATGTTCTTGGCTGGAGCCGCAGCGAAAAGGCCCTGGACGGCATCCGCTGCTTGCATGGCCCGGACGGTCTGAAAACGGTCCTGAGCCAATCGGATATCACCGTCCTCCTGATGCCCCTGACCGGCGAAACCCGCGGGATGATCGGTGCGGCGGAACTACAGGCCTGCAAGCAGGACGCCTGCCTCATCAATTTCGCCCGCGGCCCGATCCTGGACACCCGGGCCCTGATCGAAGCCCTCGATCACGGGCCGCTGGCACATGCGGTGCTCGACGTGTTCGAAAAGGAGCCCCTGCCCGCCTCCGATCCGCTCTGGGAGCACGAGAAAGTCACCGTGCTTCCGCATGTCTCCTCGCCGACGACCAGAAGCACCGCCTCGAAAATCGTCGCCGGCAATATCGCGCGTTACTTCAGCTCCGGAGAGATCCCGCCAAGCGTCGACAGGAAACGGGGCTACTGAGGATTTCGCCGGGCGCGTCGCAATAGTGTCAAGGATGCCGGGGTATCAGGCGGACAACCTTCAAATGTCCTCACACCAGGTGTTCCCATGTCCGATCTTCCCATCCTCGGCGCCGCGCTCAACCTCACCTCCCTGGAAACCTGCCGCAAGCTCATGCTCGACAGGCCGCGCGACCTCGAGCTGCAGGACTTCTGGCCGGCCGAAGTGCTGAACGGCGACTGGAACCCGCTGGTCGAGAAGGCGAAAGAGCTGCTCGACGGCCATGAGGGTCGCCTCGGCATCCACGGGCCGTTCATGGGATTCACCATCGACTCGCGCGACGTCGATGTCCGAGAGATCGTCAGGAAGCGTCTGCTGCAGGGTCTCGAGGTCTGCGAAGCCCTCGGCGGCACCCACATGGTGGTTCACAGCCCCTATTCCACCTGGGACCACAACAATCTCGACAATTACGAAAACGGCCGGGCGGACAAGATCGAACTCTGTCACCTGACCATGAAGGATGCGGTCAGGCGCGCCGAGGATATCGGTTGCGAGCTGGTCATCGAGAATATCGAGGACAAGGACCCCCATGCCCGTGTCCAGCTGGCACAAAGCTTCAACTCCGAAGCCGTCAGGGTCTCCATCGACACCGGCCACGCCCATTATGCCCACGGCACCACCGGCGCCCCGCCGGTCGACCATTACGTCAAGGCCGCCGGGAACGATCTGGCCCATATCCACCTGCAGGATGCCGACGGCTACGCTGACCGCCACTGGACCCTCGGCGAAGGTACCATCAACTGGCACGCGGTCTTCGATGCCCTCGGCAAGCTCGACAGCACCCCGCGTCTGATCGTCGAACTCCGCGACCACTCCGGCCTCCCGGCCTCCATCGCCAACATGTCGGCGCTGGGTCTGGCGCAGTAGGGACGGATCGGCAACACCTGTCCGTCGGCGCAGGCCAGCGCACCGTCGTTCCCGATCGTTCTATGCGCAGCTGCGCTTCACTTGTGCGCAATGCCCCGGAGGCACGCGCCCCGTGAACGTCAGCCCATCGCCCAGGGGCCGTGGTAGCCGCTGCCGTCCCTGTCGGTGCGTTCGAAACCATGGGCACCGAAGAAGTCGCGCTGGCCCTGCAGCATGTTGGCGGTGGAGCGGGACGTGCGCATGATGTCGAAATAGGACAGCGCGGCGGAGAGCGCGGGAACCGGCAGACCGTGCAGGGCAGCCTGGGCCACCACCTGCCGCAGGCTCGCCTCGGTCTCCTTCAGCTTTTCCGAGAAGAACGGCGCCAGCATCAGGTTGCGCTCCGGATCGTCGGCAAGAGCGGACGACATGTCGTTGAGCATGGCGGAGCGGATGATGCAGCCGTTGCGCCAGATGCGGGCGATCTGCGGCAGCGGCATGGCCCAGCCATACTGCCTGGCCGCTTCCAGGATCAGGCCGAAGCCCTGCGCGTAGCAGATGATCTTGCCGGCGACCAGCGCGGCTTCCAGGGCCTCGATGGTCACCGCCTCGCGGTCCATCTCGCTCGGTGCGGCGCCGAATTCGGCCTCGCCCGCCTTGCGCTCGTCCAGACGGGCCGACATGTTGCGGGCCGCCACGGCCGCTTCGATGGCGCTGGCCGGTATACCCAGCATCAGTGCCTCGATGGCCGTCCAGCGGCCTGTGCCCTTCTGGCCCGCCTTGTCCAGAATGATGTCCAGCATCAGCCTTCCGGTTTCCGGATCCGCAGTCTTTGCGACCTTTCCCGAAATCTCGATCAGGTAGGACTGCAGGATGCCGCCGTTCCATTTTTCGAACACATCGCCGGTCTCCGCCGCCGACAGGCCGAAACCGTCGCGCATGACGCCATAGACCTCGGCGATCATCTGCATGTCCGCATATTCGATGCCGTTGTGGACGGTCTTGACCAGATGCCCCGCCCCGGCTTCGCCGAGATAGGCCGCACAGGGCTCGCCATCATGTTTGGCGGAAATCGCCTCGAGAATATGACCGACCTGGTCCCAGGCATCCTTCGCGCCACCGCCCATGATGGACGGGCCGAAACGGGCGCCCTCTTCTCCGCCGGAAACGCCGATTCCCATGAATCGCGGCCCCTTTTCCGCCGCTTCCGCAGCGCGGCGGTTGGTGTCGTGGTAATTGGCGTTGCCCGCGTCGATGATCAGGTCGCTGCTGTCCAGCAGCGGACGCAAGGCCTCGATCTGCGCATCGACCGCCTCGCCGGCCGGCACCATCAGGATCACCGCCCGCGGCGGCTTGATCGCGGCGACGAAGTCCTCGAGCGTCTCGGTGGGCACCAGCTTCTCGGCAAGATCACCGGCCTTTTCGACAAACTGGCCGGTTTTCTCCGTGGTCCGGTTGTAGACCGCGATCTGAAAGCCGTGTTCGGCAATATTGAGCGCCAGATTGCCGCCCATGGTCCCAAGGCCGATCAGGCCGATTTCCGCAACAGCGCCCCGTGAGCTCATGAACTGGGCCTCTCCTTTAAATCGATCTGATGCGGAATGCGTCAGGCGTCATCCCGCTGCTGTGTCTGTTGAGGCGGTGATAGCCGACCGCTGGCGATCCGGCAATCCTTGCCGTGAGGCGGCTCCCGAAATGACGAACGCCCCTCAAATCGCGGCCGGAACGGAAACCCGGATAAAACAGCCCATCCGCGCCTTTTGCCCGGCAATCAAAAAAATCTGTCACACAAGCCTGCTACGCGGGAGGCCATCCGCAATCCATCCAGCGGTTCCGCGCAAAGGATCTGTCACATGAAAAGACTTCTCGTTGCAGCCGGCCTTCTGGCCGCCGTTTCCACATCCGCTTTCGCCGGGGATGTTTCCGGCAAGCTCGTCCTTTACACCTCCCAGCCGAACGCCGACGCCCAGGCGACCGTAGACGCCTTCTCTGCCCTGTATCCGGATGTCGAGGTCGACTGGGTCCGCGACGGCACCACCAAGGTCATGGCGAAACTGCGCGCGGAATTCGAGGCCGGTGCGCCGAAGCCAGACGTGCTGCTGATTGCCGACAGGGTGACCATGGAGGGCCTGAAGAAGGAAGGCCGCCTGATGGCCCATGAGGGCGCCGATGTCTCCGCCTACGATCCGGCGATCATGGACACGGACAAGACCTACTTCTCCACCAAGCTGATCACCACCGGCATCATGTACAACACCAATGCCCCGATGAAGCCGACTTCCTACAAGGATCTGCTGAAGGCGGACGCCAGGGACAAGCTGGCCATGCCCTCGCCGCTGACCTCCGGCGCGGCGACCATTCACATGACGGCTTTGACGTCCAACCCCGATCTCGGCTGGGCGTTTTATGAAGGTCTCGCCGATCAGGGTGCCAACCCCAAGGGCGGCAACGGCGGCACCTACAAGGCGATTGCCGGCGGCGAGAAGCTCTACGGTTTCGTCGTTGACTTCCTGCCGATCCGCGAAAAGCTGAAAGGCGCTCCGGTCGAGTTCGTGTTTCCCGAAGAAGGCGTTTCCGCCGTCACCGAGCCGGTGGCGATTCTCTCCACCGCGCAGAACACCACTGCGGCGAAGGCCTTCGTCGACTTCCTGATCTCCGAAGACGGTCAGAAGCTGGCCGCTTCCCAGGGCTATCTTCCCGCGCACCCGGGCGTTCAGGCTCCCGAAGGCTTCCCGGCCCGCGACCAGATCAAGCTGATGGCTTTCGATCCGGCCGAGGCGCTGGAAAAGGACCAGGCCAACAAGATGAAATTTACCGAAATCTTCGGCGGCTGATCCGCTCGAGGCCTGTCAAATCGGACAGCGCGGGTATTCCGCGCTGTCTTTCCCTCCCTCCGACCGTCATGCCGGACAAGCGCAGCAGCCGAGCCCAGTGCAAACCTTGCCGTTCTCCGAAAAATCAACCCTGCTGCTCCTCGTTCTTGGCGCCACGCTCATCTGCGGCCTGCCCCTGCTTCTTCTGTTCAAGACCGGCCTGACGAGCTCAGCCGGACTCGACGCCGGGCCACTGCTTGAGGCCGTTCAGAGCCGGTCGGTGCAGCGCGCGCTCTGGCATTCCATCGAAAGCAGCTTTCTCTCAGCGTTTGCCGCGACACTGCTCGGAACCTTTCTGGCTCTGCTGATCGGCCTGACAGACATCCGGGCCAAGGGTGTTCTGGTATTCCTCATCCTGTTGCCGATGATGATCCCGCCGCATGTGACGGCCATCGCCTGGATCCAGACACTCGGTCCGGCCAGTCCGGTGCTGCGCTGGCTGGGACTGGCCCCGGAGCTGGGCTCCACCCATCCGCTCTATTCGCGCACGGGCCTTGTCCTTCTGCTCACGCTGCAGCACGCCCCGCTGGTGTTTCTCCTGGTGCGGGCGGCGCTCAGATCGTTTCCGCGCGAATTGTCGGATGCGGCGCGAACTTCCGGCGCACCGGCCCTCACCCTGCTCCGGCGCGTCACCCTTCCCCTGCTCGGCCCTTCCCTGCTGGCCGGTTTTGCCCTTGCCTTCGTCGCTGCCCTGGGAAATTTCGGCATCAATGCGCTCATCGGCATTCCCGCCCGCTACACCACACTGCCGGTTCTGGTCTGGCGGCGGCTGGCGAGCTTCGGACCGGATGTGTTGCCCAATGTTGCAGTGATCTCCATCATTCTGGCCCTGGTGGCGCTGGCGGCCATCGTGCTCCAGAGCCTGCTGCAGCAGCGCATGCGCAC
This sequence comes from Labrenzia sp. 011, assembly GCF_003075075.1. Classification (GTDB taxonomy): domain Bacteria; phylum Pseudomonadota; class Alphaproteobacteria; order Rhizobiales; family Stappiaceae; genus Roseibium. The sequence goes on from NZ_QCYM01000007.1 coordinate 93,458, forward strand.
CGGCCTGATCGGCCTGCCCCAGGATCCGCTGGCCATTTCCCTCGGCCGCAGGAGGCCCTGTGTGGAAGCCCTCGTCTGGCTCTTCGTGGCCTCCGTGCTCCTGCTGCCCGCCGCCTCCCTTCTGGCAACCGCTCTGGTGAGAACCTACGGCCTGCCGCTCTCGGCCGAAACGCTGACGCTGGACAATTTCACCGAGGTCCTGTGGCGGCAGTCGGTGACCCTGCGCGCCTTTGCCAATTCCACCTTCATTGCCGGTGTCGCTGCGGCGGTCATCGCCCTGACCAGTCTGCTGCTCGGCTATTTTCTGGCGCACCGGCATGTGCGGCACCGCCGCTGGGCGGGCGTCGCCTTCACCCAGTCCGAGATCGCCTTTGCCGTTCCGGGCCTCGTCATGTCGATTGCCTTCATTCTGGCCTTCATCCGGCCGCTGCCGTTCTTCGGTGTCTCGATCTACGGCACGCTGTGGATCATCCTGATTGCCTATGTCTCGGTGTTTCTTGCCGTCGGCCTCAAGCCGGTCGCCGCCGCCTTCCTGCAGATGGATACCTCCCTGGAAGATGCGGCCAGGGTGTCCGGTGCCGGTTTCTTCCGCCGCATGCGGCGGATCTTCGCGCCGCTCGCCGCGCCCTCGGCGGCATCCGGCGCCATTCTCGTCTTCCTGACCGCCTACAACGAGGTCACGGTGTCCGCCCTGCTCTGGTCGACGGGCAACGAGACCATCGGCACAACTATCTTCAACTACGAGGACGGCGGCTACACCACCCTGGCGGCAGCCATGTCCACCGTCGTTGTCCTTGCCACCATCGTCATCATGCTGGGCATGAACGCTCTGGCCGGAAAGGTTCCCGCCGGAACCATTCCGTGGAAGGACTGAGACGCAATCCCGCCTTGCAGGTGTCGTCCGGGACGAGGCTCAGCGAAGGGGCGGACCGGGTTGACAACCGCCCCGAGACTCCTCCGGCAGCACCCAGCCGCGCAAGATCGTCAGCCGCAGCGTGTCCCCCGGCGCCGCCCTGCGGTTGAGGATCATCAGCAAGGGCTCCTGCAAGCCCTCGAGCGTGACAAGGACATCCCAGTATCCGCCCCGGTAGATCGTCTTGCGGACCGTGGCGGCAAAACCCTGCGAACCGGTCGCCAGCACAAGATGTTCGGGCCGCAGCAGCAGCGTTGCCGGTCCGGGCGTGGTGTCCCTCGGGCAGGCCACCTCCAGCGTAATGCCGCCAAGGCGGATTTCCGCCGCACCGGCCTCTTCGCGCAGAACCGTCACGGGCACCAGGGTGCTGCGGCCGATAAAGCTGGCCACGCGCCGTGACATCGGCCGCCGGTAGAGCGTGTCCGGATCGGCCACCTGCAGGATCTTGCCGTCCCACATCACCGCGACCTTGTCGGCAAGTGCCATCGCCTCGCGCTGATCGTGGGTGATGAACAGGGTGGTCGCGCCGCTCGCCGCGTGGAAGGCGGCAAGCTCTTCCTCCATGGCGCTGCGAAGATGCGGATCGAGATTGGCCAGCGGTTCGTCCATCAGAACGGTCCCGGCCCCTTGCGCCAGACAGCGGGCCAGGGCCACACGCTGGCGCTGGCCGCCGGACAGTTCCGCCGGCTTGCGCTGGCGAAACTCCGTCAGTTCAACGGTCTCCAGACATTCGGCGACCCTTGCCGCAACCGCGGACCGTTTCACACCCGCCGTCTCCAGCGGGAACGCGACATTGGCGGCGACATTCATATGCGGCCACAGGGCATAGGACTGGAACACGACGCCGACCTGCCGCTGCTCAGGCGGAACATGCAGCCCGTCACCGGCAACCGGCAGACCGTCAAGGGTGATGTCCCCGCGATCGATCGGCTCCAGGCCGGCGATGGCCCTCAGAAGCGTAGACTTGCCGCATCCCGACGGTCCCACGACCACGAAAAACATGCCGTCCTCGATCGAGAGCGAGACATTGTTCAGGGCTTTGTGGGTGCCGAAGGATCGGGTGACGGAAGCGAGATGGATGGACATGCTTCCCGGTATCGTTCTCATGTGACAGAACGATTACACAGCCCCGCCCGGACCTATCGGTTCCTGAGGCGCAGCAGCAGATCGACCTCTTCTTCCAGCGCCCGGCCGTAGGCCCGTGCCGCCGGGGCGTTGGAATGCGTCAGGGTCTCGTGCCGGAGCAGGCAATAGGCCGCCAGCCGCCAGTGATAGGCACTGCGCTCTTCCAGAAACCGGCCGACCGTGTCCTGGTCCGGATAGTGTTTCAGGAACAGCTCTTCCGCATGGGCGACCAGCGGATGCAGGCCGTAGAGCATGGCAAGACCCGGCGACACGAAACAGGCGATATCCTCCACCGGATCCCCATGGCCGGCATACTGCCAGTCGATCAGCCGCGCGCCGCCTGCCGTGGCCAGAATGGTGCCCAGACAGAAACTGCGGTGGACCAGCGAACGCTCGACGCTCCGCCGCCCGACCAGGGCATCGGCAGGCCGCAGCCGCTTGAGGTTGGCCGCCTTGCGGCTGTCAGGGATCGCCGCCAGCATGGCGTCGCCGCGCGCCAGAACCTCGTGAAAGCCGGCAGGAACCGTCTGGTGCCCCTCGATGGTTTCCTTCAGGGCCGCGAAGCGTCCGATCAGATCCGCGGCCTCGCCCACATCGATCTCGTCCGATTTCGCCGGATCGTAGCCGTACACCAGCAGCGGCGTGCCGGCCGGGCTTGTCACGAAGGTTTCCAGCTCCGGAGACAGCGCATGCCGGGCGAGCACGCTCAGCGCATCGGCCTCCTGCTGCGGCAGGGTGGGATAGAGCGGATTGTCCTCGTTGCCGGGAAAGAATTCCTTGATCACATAGACCCGCTGCGGCGCATCCAGGCGCCAGAAGCGGCTGGTGTAGTTGACCGGCAGCGGGCGCAGGCAGGCGGCGGACCAGTCCGCCACCGGCAGACGGGGCTTCAGGAAGGCCAGCAATTCCGTATCCGAAAGCCGTTCGCTCACTTACACCTCGCGTCCCGCGGCAGATCCCTTTCAACCCTGATGCTCCGATCGGGCCGAAGCCGTCAAGCCAAAGTTTCACGCTCCGGGGCCGAGGGCTGTCCGAAACCCGGCAATGTCGGAGTCGTAGCACTGGCCGTCGCTCTGGGACTGCACGGAAAATCCGCCACCTCCGGTAAATTCATGCATGACGGCCCAAGGCGGCACGAACCAGCATGGCGGACAAGATGACGGCTGAGACAGACGCGGCTCCCATGAGCGATACGGCACCGGCCCGGCGCGGCCGGCGACGCAGGGGCGGCACCGCCGGGCCCGAGCTTTTCCCGCAGAAACCCTTCCGGCAGCCCCGCAACATGTTCACGCCGCTGGAGGCGGTTTCCGCCGACCAGCTCGAGGCCATCCACGATGCCTCCATGCAGGTGCTCGAGGACATCGGCATCGACTTCCTGCACGAAGAGGCCAGGGCCCTGCTGAAGGCCGCCGGTGCCGACGTGAGGCCCGGCGAAGAGCGGGTGCGCATGGACCGCGCCATGGTGGCGGAACTGATCGCAAAGGCCCCGGGCGAATTTACCATCCGCGCCCGCAACCGGACCCATGACCTTCATGTCGGCGGAAACGCCATCGCCTTTTCCAGCGTTGCCAGCGCCCCCAACGCGGTCGACCGCGACAGGGGCCGCCGTCCGGGCAATCAGCAGGATTTCCGCGACTTCCTGAAACTCGCCCAGTTCTTCAACATCATTCACTGCGTTCTGGGCTACCCGGTCGAGCCGGTGGACCTTCACGCCTCCATCCGTCACCTGGACTGCGTTGCCGACTTGGCCCGCATGACCGACAAGGTGTTTCACATCTATTCCCTCGGAAGGGAGCGGAATCTGGACGGTCTGGAGATCGCCCGCATCGCCAACGGCCTGTCCCCGGAAGACTTCATCGACACCCCCTGTGTCACCACGGTGATCAACACCTCCTCTCCCCTGCGCCTCGACACGCCGATGCTGCAGGGCCTGATCGAGATGGCCCGGGCCGGGCAGGTCTCCATCGTCACGCCCTTCACCCTGGCAGGCGCCATGGCGCCGGTGACAGTGGCCGGTGCCCTGACCCTGCAGAACGCGGAAGCGCTCGCCGGCATCGCCTTCGCGCAGGTCGTCCGCCCCGGCGCGCCGGTGGTCTATGGCGGCTTTACCTCCAATGTGGACATGAAGTCCGGCGCGCCCGCTTTCGGCACCCCGGAATACATGAAGGCGGCCATCGTCGGCGGCCAGCTCGCCCGGCGCTACAATCTGCCCTACCGCTCCTCCGGCGTCTGCGCGGCCAATACCGTCGACAGTCAGGCGGCGCTGGAAACCACCCTGTCCCATTGGGGCGCGCTTTCGGGCGGCGGCAACATCATCAAGCATGCGGCCGGATGGCTGGAAGGCGGTCTCAGTGCCGGGTTCGAGAAGTTCATCACCGATGTCGACCTGCTGCAGATGCTCGCCGAATACATGACGCCGCTGGACGTCTCGCAGGAGGCGCTGGCGCTCGATGCGATCCGGGACGTAGGCCCTGCCGGACATTTCTTCGGCACCCAGCACACCCAGGACCGCTACAAGGACGCCTTCTACGCGCCGATCGTCTCGGACTGGCGCAACCATGAGAGCTGGGTGGAGGCCGGCAGCCCGACCGCCCTCGACAAGGCCAACAGGCTCTACAAGAAAGCGCTTGAGGCCTATGAGGCGCCCCCGCTCGATCCGGCCATCGACGATGAAATCACCGCCTTTGTCGAAAGACGCAATGCGGAAGGCGGCGCCCCCACCGACTTCTGACCGCCCTGAAATCTGCAACCGAACGAATTCCCAGCCTTCCGGAGCAAACTTCATGAAAACCCACACCCAGGTCGTTGTCATTGGTGGCGGTGTCGTCGGCTGCAGTGTCCTCTACCATCTCACCAAGCTCGGCTGGAAGGACGTGACCCTGGTCGAGCGCGACGAACTGACTTCCGGATCGTCCTGGCACGCGGCCGGCGGCTTTCACACCCTCAACGGCGATCCGAACGTCGCGCAGCTGCAGAGCTATACCGTCGATCTCTACAAGGAGCTTGAGGAAATCTCCGGCCAGTCCTGCAGCCTGCATCTGACAGGCGGCGTCATGCTCGCCGACACGCCGGAGCGGATGGACTTCCTGCGCCTCGCCCAGGCCAAGGGCCGCTATCTCGGCATGGATCTGGAGCTGATTTCCGTCGCCGAAGCCAAGGCCATGTTCCCGATTCTCGACGAGAAACACTTCATCGGCGCCCTCTGGGATCCGGTCGAGGGACACCTGGATCCCTCCGGCACCACCCATGCCTATGCCAGGGCGGCGCGCGTCAACGGCGCCACCGTCTACCGGCATACGAAGGTCGAGGAGCTGGTCCAGACCCCAGACGGCACCTGGGACGTGATCACCGACAAGGGCACCATCCGCGCCGAACATGTGGTCAATGCCGGCGGTCTGTGGGCACGCGAATGCGGGCGCATGGTCGGCATCGAGCTGCCGGTTCTGGCCATGGAGCACATGTATCTGCTGACCGACGACATGCCGGAAGTCGCCGCCCACAACGCCGCCACCGGCAAGGAGCTGATCGGCGTGCTCGACTTCGGCGGCGAGATCTACACCCGCCAGGAAGGCAAGGGCATTCTTCTGGGCACCTATGAGCAGAACTGCCGCCCCTGGAGCCCGCGCGAGACGCCCTGGGATTTCGGCCACGAACTGCTGCCGCCCGATCTCGACCGCATCGCGCCGGAACTGGAAGTCGGCTTCGAGCATTTCCCGGCGCTGCAGAATGCCGGGATCAAGCAGATCATCAACGGCCCCTTCACCTTTGCTCCCGATGGCAATCCGCTGGTCGGGCCGGTCCGGGGCCTGCGCAACTACTGGGTCGCCTGCGGTGTCATGGCCGGCTTCAGCCAGGGCGGGGGCGTCGGCCTGACGCTGGCCAACTGGATGATCAACGGCGACCCGGGCTATGACATCTGGGGCATGGATGTCGCCCGTTACGGCTCCTGGGCAACCCTGTCCTATACCAACGCCAAGGTGCAGGAAAACTACCGCCGCCGTTTCCGCATCCGCTTCCCCAACGAGGAACTTCCCGCGGGACGGCCACACCAGACGACGCCGCTTTACGATCGCATGCTGGCCCAGGGCGCGGTCATGGGCGACAGCTGGGGACTGGAAACACCGCTCTGGTTTGCGCCGAAGGGCGTCGAGCCGAAGGACATCGTGTCCTTCCGCCGCTCCAACGACTTCGACCCCATCGGTGCGGAATGCCGTGCCGTACGCGAAAGCGTCGGCATCACCGAGATCGCCAACTTCGCCAAATACGAGATCACCGGCCCGGGCGCGGAAGGCTTCCTGTCGAGACTGATGACCAACACCATGCCGAAGGTGGGCCGCATCGTCCTCACGCCGATGCTGAACACCAGCGGCAAGCTCATCGGCGATTTCACCATCGCCCGCGCCGGCGAGGAAAAATTCTACATGTTCGGCTCATCCCAGGCCGAGGTTACGCACATGCGCTGGTTCGAAATGCATTTGCCCACGGATGGCTCGGTGACCATACGTGCTCTCAATCTCGGCTGGGTCGGCCTGTCCGTCGCGGGCCCGAATGCCCGCAAGGTCCTGGCGAAGGTCACCGGTGAGGACGTCTCCGGCGAAGCCTTCCGCTTCATGGACTTCCGCGAGATGGACGTCGCCAGCGCGCCCTGCAAGGTCAACCGCATCAGCTACACCGGCGATCTCGGCTACGAGATCTGGATGACCCCGGAATACGAGCGCCAGGTCTATGATGCGCTGATGGCGGCCGGCGCCGAATTCGACATCCGCAACTTCGGCATGCGCGCGCTCCTGTCCCTGCGCCTGGAAAAGAACTTCGGCACCTGGTTCCGCGAGTTCCGGCCGATCTACGGCCCATATGAGGCCGACCTCGGCCGCTTCGTGAAACTGTCGAAGGAGACATTCATCGGCATTGAGGCGGCACGGACCGAATTCGAGGAAGGGCCTGAGCGCCGGCGCGTCTCTTTCGTCGTCGATGCTGCGGACGCCGACGTCATGGGCGACGAACCGGTCTGGCACCGGGGCAAGGTGATCGGCTGGATCACCTCGGGCGGCTATGCCCACTCCCTGGAGAAGTCCCTGGCGCAGGGCTACGTGCCGGCGGCACTCGCAGAAGAGACCGGTGACGGCGCCTTCGAAATCGAGATCCTCGGTGAACGCCGGAAAGCCACGCTGATTACCGAACCGCTGTTCGACCCGAAGGCCGAACGCATGCGCATGTAACCCCATCCGGCGAACACCGGCCCGGTTATTTCAGCCGGAGGATCTTCGCGCCCAGATGCCGGACATAGTCGCCCTGATTGGCGATCACCACCACATTGGTCTCGCGCACGTCCGTCTGCTTCAGTTCCAGCGGCGTCTTGCCGTCCGGATTGACGACAACCTTGCGGGTCGGCGGCAGGGCGCGGAAGACCAGCACGCCGGCTTCCTTGGTGACCACCGCACCATAGGGCTCGTCATGCAGGATGCGGATCGTGCCGCTTTCGGCCTGCGCGGGCGCTCCGAGAACAAGACCGAGCCCGGCGGCGGCCAGAAGGGATTTGCAGACCAGTTTCATGACGCGTCTCGCTGTTAACGATTGGTTTACCAGGAATCGTAACCGCTTGTTAACTTTTGCGCCAGTGCTTGCGCCGCCTTGTCCCGCAAAACAGCTCCCATGGTAAACATCGCAGCCGGACCCGAAGCCTTCGCATGGGCCGCGCGCGGGTCAGCCCGGAAGGCTGAGACCCAGCTCGCGGAAGCTCTCCTCCACGTGCCTTGCAAAGGCATGGGTCGCCTTGCCCGCGCTCGGACGCTCGATCATGATGATGTGATAGTCGCCGATCTCAGGAAGCCCGTGGCGGGAATCCAGCACCTGCAACGGCGGCGCGACGACACTCGCCGGAAAGGGGGCGATGGCAAGATCAGCCAGCAGCGCGGCCTCCTGCCCCGCGCTGTGAAAGCTGGTGTAGGAAATCCGGTAGGGCTTTTGCGCATCGTCCAGAGCCACCCGCGCCGCCCGGCGCCAGGGACAGCCGGGCGTGGAGACCGCCAGCGGCACGGGATCGCGCTCATAGGCAATGCCCCCCTCCAGGCCGGCCCACACGAGCGGCTCCCTGAAGACCACCTCGCCGCCACGCGCCAGACCCGTTCCCGGTCGCACGGTAAACAGGGCCAGGTCCAGCTCGGCCTTCCTCACCTTCTCGTCCAGCTTCGGACTGCCGTCCAGATGCACATCCACATTGACGCCCGGATGGGAACGGGCGAAACGCGACAGGATATTGGGCAGAAAACGGGTCCCGAAATCGGACGGCGCACCGAACCTGACCTCCCCCTCGACCTCGGGCGACACGAACAATCCGACCGCTTCCTCGTTGAGCATCAGGATCCGACGGGCATATCCAAGCAGGGCTTCGCCTTCCGGCGTCAGACGCACCGTGCGCCCTTCCCTTGCGAAGACCGCGACCTGCAGCAGCGTCTCCAGCTTCTTGATCTGCATGGACACAGCGGAAGGTGTGCGCCCGACAAGCTCCGAAGCCTTTGTGAAACTTAACGTTTCGGCGATCGCGACAAAGGTGCGGTACAGATCGAGATCGATGAGCGGCGTGCCGGCACCGGGAAGTTTTTCCATGATCGGATCCTGCGTTTTTTCAGATCAATTTTTTTGAACGACATCATGAATACAATTCGTTTGATTGAATCGCAAGAAATGCACATATAGCAGTCAAGCGGCCTAATAACGAAGCAATGGCCGATTGTCTTTCACAACGAACAAAATCAGGATTGGAAACGCCATGACCTATCTTGCACAAGCTCTCGGCACCAACCTCATGGGTCTGGTCCACGGCAACAGTGCCGCTCATCTGGCTCGCATGGACGAAGCTCTGCGTCTGCGCGAAATCGCCCGGAAACAGAATCACACCCGCTGAAAGGCTGGATTCGCGGAGCTTAGGCCAGGACGGGATACCCCGATCCCGCTGCGTCCCGTTCCATGGAGAGCACAGGCGCATAATCCGCGACGGACAATATGGTAAAGCCGCGAATGCCCAGGCGTTCGCGGCTTTTTCGTGTCTCCGGCGCCGCGAAGACCGCAGCGACAGTTGCGGCCATCAAACTGGCCTGACTGTCGGAAAATCGCAGGGACGCGATCAGCGGCAGGGCGGGAGCGGATGCCGTCCGCGCGATCGGGCGCAACAGGCCTGCAAGCTCCGGTCTGTACCGGCAGGCCAGATCCCAGCAGACCGCATCGATGGCGGCCACATCGGCCTGCCCGCCGGCCACGGCAGCCAGCGACGCCAGGTGCCCGCCGCTGACCGACACCTTTGAGAAGAACGGTTTTCCCGCCGCGATCCGTGCCAGCGAATGGCGCAGGGCATTCATGCCCGACTGGCTGTTCCCGTCGTTGAAAACCGCCCGTGCCCCGCGCAGATCCGCAAGTGCCTCAAACGGACTGTCACGCCTGACGACGATCTGGCTGCAATAGTATGGCCCCTCGCAGCCCGGCGCGGCATAATGCGGCGCCCCCAGCAGCCTGACCCTGCCGCTCAGCGCATGTGTCAGCGGATAGCCGCAGGTCTGCGCCAGAAGCACCTCCGGCCGTGTCCAGGCCGTGGCGAGGTCCAGATGCTCCGGCCAGTCGAGAACACGCGAGGGCTCCAGGGCAAGCGCTTCCGAAAGCGCCGCCTGCAGCGCGGATTCCAGATCGGCAGTCGCATCCCGCACTTCCGGCCAGTCATACATGGGTAGCCGGACGCGAAAATACCCGCCACCGGTCAAGAAGCAGCCCCGTCCGAATTCCTGCGCCGGAGCGGATGAGGAACCGGTTCCTTGACCTTGAACAGATAACGCCGCGCCAGGTCGAAATAGCTGGCGAACACATATCCTTCGTTGCGCCGTTGCCATTCGTCCCGCGCCGCCCGGTAGATCCCCGGCAGCCGGTACCATGGCGCCCTGGGATGGGCATGATGAACGACATGAAGGTTGTTGTTCAGGAACAGCAGCGAGAAGACCGGACAGAACTCGACCACGACGGAGCGCGCTTCGGCGTTTTCATGGGCCCGGTGTTCGGCATAGGTACGCAGCATAAGCAGGCTCATCGCAGGATAGGCAATACAAGCAGCATAGAGCCAGATCGGCATCCCGCCAATCACCGTCACGAACAGTACGACCGGAACCAGTCCGGCAAGATGATGCGCCCAGGCCCGCAGGACCGCCCTGTCGCCGGCCAGCAGCTTGCGGATTTCGGACCCGTAAAAGCCGACAAGCGACACGGCCGGACCGATCAGCAGACGTCCCAGGAGTGTATTGTTGATCGTGAGAACCAGACGGATGCCTCGGGGAAGCTTTCGCCAGTCGCGCCAGGCCAGATAAAAGCTTTCCGGATCGTCGTAAGGGTCGGTCAGCCGGTCATTGTTGTGATGACGCAGATGCAACGACTTGAAGCGGCGATAGGGAATGAACAGCCCGAGAGGGCAATAGATCAGGGCCTCGTTGAGGGCCGGGCTGCGGGTCGGATGTCCGTGGAGAACCTCATGCTGCAGGGAGGATTGCAACGTGACCAGAACCGCCGCCAGCGGGCAGACCGCCCAGCCGAGCGCGTCGGGGAGTCCGGGGTAGTCGTAAAATCCGACCAGCAGCATCCAGGCTGCCGACGTGGCTGCAATCAACGCCAGCGTCGGCCATTCGCAGGCTTTTGCGCTTGGCACATGTCTCTCCAGATAGCTTGTGAACAGTCCTCGAACTGGAACTGCCCCGACTATGTCCGGACCCGACGGTGAGTTCAATTGGAGACAAGGGAACAAATTCAGCAATTGTTTGCATAATATTCTATATGTTTAAAAAAATCATACTTCGTTATAAAAACAAACTTTAATTGAGTTTTTGCATCACTGGCTGGCTGTTTCAGGACAGTCTTTGGCGCATATATCTCTGGACAAGGCCGCAAGCCTCGCCTGTTCTGGGTCATGACTGACATGGCAAGCATGAAAGGGAACCGCCTTGGCAAATCCGGATGCGCCGACTGTTCACTACGACGCGATCATCATCGGCGCCGGCATCATCGGCTGCTCCATCGCCCTTGCCCTGGCGCGCAAGGGCCGCAGGACCCTGAATGTCGATACCCTTCCGGCCGCGGGATACGGCTCCACCTCCTCCTCGGCGGCGGTGGTGCGGACCTACTACTCCACCCTCGACGGCACGGCCATGGCCCTGGAAGGGTATCACGACTGGAAGAACTGGCAGGCCTATCTCGGCGCCGGCGAGCCGACCGGACTGGCACGCTTCGTCGAAACCGGCACACTGGTGATGAAAACGGCCGCGAACAACCATCTGGAACGCGTCCTGAAACATGCCGACGCCCTTTCCATCGCCTATGAGCACTGGTCTCCGGACAAGATCCTCGCCCGCATGCCGGGCTACAATCTGCAATGCTTCGCCCCGGCAAAGAAAATGGATCATGACGACTTCGGCGCCCCGACCGGCGGCGAAATCCATGGCGGCGTGTTCTTCCCCGCGGGCGGCTATGTCGATGACCCGCAGATTGCGGCACGCAATCTCAAGGATGCCGCCGCCCGCCACGGCGCGCAATTCCGCTTCAAAACCAGGGTGGTCAGGATACCGGTCAGGGACGGCCGCGTGACCGGCATTGTCTGCGCAGACGGGACCGAAATCCGCGCGCCCATCGTCATCAATGTCGCCGGGCCTCACTCGGGCAAGGTGAACGCCCTGCTGGAGGGGGACCCGGGTATCCGGATCGGGCACAGGCCGCTGCGCCAGGAAGTGGTGCAGATCAAACCGCCGGAACAGCTTGGATATTCCCGCGAGGGACTGATCGTCTCCGACAATGACATCGGCGTCTATCTGAAGCCGGGTGGCGGCGGCCAGCTCATGCTCGGCAGCGAGAATCCGCCCTGCGACCCGCCTCTGGAGGAGGATCCTGACGACTTTTCCCGCGACCTTACAGACCGCGCCCTGACCTACGCCTACCGCTACTCCCAGCGCCTGCCCGACATCGGTGTCTCGCAGCACCCGGTCGGCATCGCCGATCTCTACGACGCCACGGACGACTGGCTGCCGATTTACGACCGTAGCGACATCGGCGGCTATTACCTGGCCATCGGCACCAGTGGCAACCAGTTCAAGAACGCCCCGGTCGCCGGACGGCTGATGGCGGAGCTCATCGACTATTGCGAAGCGGGCAAGGATCACGACGACATCCCCTTCCGCTTCCCGCTCCACCATGTCGGCCATACCCTGAACACCGCCACATTCTCCCGAAAGCGGGAGCTGACGAAGGAAAGCTCCTTTTCCGTGCTGGGATGACCGGTGCGGTGCAAACACCGGATTGGCTCTTGGCGGATCCACGCAAATCAGGGTAAGCAACCGGGACCGCAATCTTAAGGAGCGTTCCTTGGCCTGGTCTCCGCAACAAGATGAAGCCCTGAAAGAGACCGCCGCCTGGCTGCAGCGCGGCGACCGGCAGGTATTCCGACTGTTCGGCTATGCGGGCACCGGCAAGACCACCCTCGCCCGCCACCTGGCCGAAGGCATCGACGGCGATGTCTGTTTCGGCGCCTTCACCGGCAAGGCCGCCCATGTGCTGCGCCAGAAGGGCTGCGCGGACGCCGGCACGATCCACTCCCTGATCTATCGTCCCCGCTCCGCCAAGGAAGAGGATGCGGCGGATGACGACGAGGAGGACACAGGTCCGCAATTCGCGATCAAGCGGGACAGCGCCGCGGCAACCGCGAGCCTGATCGTCATTGACGAATGCTCCATGGTGGACGAGGAACTCGGCAAGGATCTCCTGTCCTTCGGAACACCGGTTCTGGTTCTGGGCGACCCGGCACAGCTTCCCCCGGTAAAGGGCGGCGGCTTTTTCACCGAGGCCGAACCCGACGTGATGCTGACGGAAGTCCATCGTCAGGCACAGGACAACCCGATCGTGCGCATGTCCATGACCATCCGCGACGGTGGCCAGCTGGACTATGGCACCTTCGGCGAAAGCCAGGTGATCCACCGTCGCGATATCGACAGGGAGCAGATCCTGGCCGCGGATCAGGTTCTGGTCGGGACCAACAAGACCCGGCGGCTCTACAACAACCGCATCCGCGAGCTGAAGGATTTCAAGACACCGATGCCGGCGGTCGGCGACAAGCTTGTCTGCCTGCGCAACGACAAGACCAAGGGGCTCCTGAACGGCGGCCTCTGGAGGGTCAAGCGGCTGCGCCAGTCACGTGGCAACACCCTGCGCTTCGATGTCGTCAGCGAGGACGAGCTCGCCACGACGACCGTCAAGGTCAGAGTGCTTCCGGCCATGTTCGAGGACGGCGCAGAAGCCATTCCCTACGCCATCCGCCGCAAGGCCGACGAATTCGACTACGGCTACGCCCTGACCGTGCACAAGGCGCAGGGCTCGCAATGGGACGATGTGGTTCTGTTTGACGAAAGCTGGGCATTCCGGGAACACAAGAGCCGCTGGCTCTATACGGCGGTCACCCGCGCTGCGGAACGCATAACGGTCGTAAGATAGACGCCCCGCGACAGGGACCGGGCGCGGACCTGACGGTCGTTGGCGCGCAACGTCACTGCACCTTTTGCGCGCCGTGCAGAAAACGGGAGGCTTCGCCGCCGAACATCGGGGGGCCGCCGCATACCGGAAGAGCCCGCAGGCCCGTATCTACAAAGTCCATCAGCTCCGCTTCCGAGCTTCCGCTTCGGCCAAGCACGGCGACGGCCGAAAACTGGCCATCCACGAATGTCGCCACACGGGGCACATCCGTATCTGCCGGCATCTCGCCGACCGCCACGGCCTTGAGCAGACGCTCCCGGATAGCGGCAAATCGGGTGGCCTTCAGCCCGTTTACCAAGTCGACATGGCTCTGCGCACCATAGGTACAGTCGACAAGCGCATTGACAAGAAAACATCCCGTGGGCTTCGTTCCGTCAGAAGTCAGCGCGGCAACCGCCCCGAGAAGATCACGAAGATCTTCCAGGACGTGTTTCTTCGCCGCCTGAAGCCGCGCGAAAGCCGGCCTCCCGAACGTGTCGTAATAATGGAGCAACGCTTTTTCGAAAAGAGTTTCCTTGTCGCCGAAGGCGGCATAGAGACCGGGTTTCGCCATGCCGGAGGCTTCCGCCAGATCGTTCATGGAGGTTCCGCTATATCCCTTTTGCCAGAAAGCGAGCATCACCGCATAAAGGGCGTCGTTCTTGCTTACTTTTCGCGGCCGTCCTCGCGCCATCGGCCGAGCCTCCTTCTCACAGTCGGTGTCATCATTTCTGCAGGGTGCGGCAAATTCCGGATTGAACACGGCCTTCAAACCGGATTTTGCAGTTTGCGCAGAAGAACACAACAATACCACCAGGGAAATGCGACATCTTTCGCCTGAAACCCCGGTTTTTGTTGCCAACCGTTCAAGAAGTGAAAATTAAACAACTAAAAATTGCGCAATGATTGTAACCGTCATCGCTGAAAAACAGATTTGCGCCTTTCCTGCGCAAATGGAATATCACCTTTACGTCTGCCTCACGTAAAAGGACACGACAATTGCCGGTGGACGGAACCCCGTCGTCCCTTTTCCACGCCCATCCGGCGGATTATCTTCTGCGCCCAGTTCCGTCTCCACTGAAAGTAACCGCATCAATGGCCAGCGCTACAGTTTCCACCCCGGCCCGGTCCGGTTCCCTGCCCCTGACCGCCGATGACACCGCTCTGCGCATCGCGCATCTGATCGCCGACGAGATCGGCTGCAAGGCCGGCCAGGTCAATGCGGCAGTCCAGCTTCTGGACGAGGGCTCGACAGTCCCCTTCATCGCCCGTTACCGGAAAGAGGCGACCGGCGGGCTGGACGACACCCAGTTGCGCAAGCTCGAGGAGCGGCTGATCTACCTGCGCGAACTGGAAGATCGCCGAACCGCCATCCTCAAGTCCATCGAGGAACAGGGCAAGCTGACCGATGACCTGATCGCCGGCATCCGGGCGGCCGAAACCAAGTCGCGGCTTGAAGACATCTATCTGCCCTTCAAGAAGAAGCGCCGAACCAAGGCCCAGATCGCCCGTGAGGCCGGGCTGGAACCGCTGGCCGACCTGCTGCTGTCCGATCCCGGCAGAACCCCGGAAACCGAGGCAGCTGCCTTCGTCGGCGAAGACAAGGGCATTGCCGACACCAAGGCCGCGCTTGACGGCGCCCGCCAGATCCTGATGGAGCGCTTCGCCGAAAACGCCGAACTGGTCGGCCGCCTGCGCAGACATGTCGAGGAGCGCGGTATCGTCCAAGCGAAACTCATCGACGGCATGGCGGAAAAAGGCGCGAAATTCGCGGACTACTTCGACTACTCCGAAAAATGGTCGAAGATCCCCAGCCACCGGGCTCTGGCCCTGTTCCGCGGACGCAACGAGGGAGTTTTGTCCGTCGATCTGACCGTCGATGCCGACGACGTCTCCCCCGTCCCGCCGGCCGTGAAGATGGTCGCGGACACCTATGCCATAGTCGACCGGGGGCGCCCGGCGGACAAATGGCTTCTGGAAGTGGCCCGCTTCGCCTGGAAGGTGAAACTTGCCCTGCATCTGGAGCTCGACCTGATGGGCGTGCTGCGCGACAAGGCCGAAGAGGAAGCCATCCAGGTCTTCGCCAGGAACCTCAAGGACCTGCTGCTCGCCGCGCCTGCCGGCGCAAGGGCCACACTCGGCCTCGATCCGGGCATCCGCACCGGCGTGAAGGTCGCCGTCGTGGACGAAACCGGCAAGCTGATTGACACGGCGACGATCTATCCCTTCCAGCCCCGCAACGACGTTGCCGGAGCCCGCGCCGCGCTGCTGGCCCTGATCGCCAAGCACAAGGTCGGCCTGATCGCCATCGGCAACGGCACCGCCAGCCGCGAGACGGACAAGCTGACGGGCGACGTTCTTGCCGATATCCCGGCGGCGCAGCGGCCGGTGAAGGTGATCGTCAACGAGGCCGGTGCCTCGGTCTATTCCGCGTCCGAGCTGGCAGCCATGGAAATGCCCGGTGTCGATGTCTCCCTGCGCGGCGCGGCATCCATTGCCCGGCGCCTGCAGGACCCGCTGGCCGAACTGGTCAAGATCGAGCCGAAATCCATCGGCGTCGGCCAGTATCAGCACGACGTCAACCAGACCCGGCTTGCCCGCGCCCTCGATGCGGTGGTGGAAGATGCGGTGAACGCCGTCGG
Organism: Labrenzia sp. 011; assembly: GCF_003075075.1. GTDB lineage: Bacteria > Pseudomonadota > Alphaproteobacteria > Rhizobiales > Stappiaceae > Roseibium. The sequence goes on from NZ_QCYM01000007.1 coordinate 109,661, forward strand.
TGTCGATCTGAACACTGCCTCCCCGGCCCTGCTGTCGCGCATTTCCGGCCTGTCGGACAGCCTCGCCAGGGCGGTCGTCGAACACCGCGAGGAGATCGGCCGCTTCGACAGCCGGGCACAGCTCAAGAAGGTGCCGCGTCTCGGAGCCAAGGCCTTCGAACTCTGCGCCGGCTTCCTGCGCATCAACGACGGCAAGGAGCCGCTCGACGCGTCGTCCGTTCACCCCGAGGCCTATCCCCTGGCCAAGCGCATCGTGAAGGCCTGCGGCCGTGATGTGCGCCAGATCATGGGCGACGCCTCTCTCCTGAGCAGCCTCGATCCGGCCGAGTTTACCGATGACAAATTCGGCTTGCCGACGGTGAAGGACATTTTCGCCGAACTGGAAAAACCCGGCCGCGACCCGCGCCCGGAATTCCGGACCGCGGCACTGCAGGACGGTGTCGAGGAAATCTCCGATCTCAAGCCCGGCATGAAGCTGGAAGGCACGGTGACCAACGTCACCAACTTCGGTGCCTTCGTCGATGTCGGCGTCCACCAGGACGGCCTGGTCCACGTCTCTCAGCTCGCCGACCGCTTCGTCGACGACCCGCACAAGATCGTCAAGGCCGGCGACATCGTCAGCGTGACCATTCTGGACGTGGACGTGCCGCGCAAGCGCATTTCCATGACCATGAAATCCCAGGCCGACTATCAGGGTCAGCGCGAGCGCGCCGGCGAGGATAGGCGGGACCAGAATCGGGGTGGCCAGAATCGCGGTGGTCAGAGCCGGGGCGGTCCGGGCGGAAAAGGCCCCGGCGGCAATGGCCCGCACGGTGCAAAGGGCGGGGCACCGAAGGCCTCCGGCGGCGGAGACAGCGGCAACAATGCCCTTGCGGCGGCTCTCGCAGCCGCCATGAACAAAAAGAAGTAGACGACGGGTCAGCCCCCGTCATCTTCCCGAATCCCTAGAATCTGTCCGCTGCGAAGGGCGCCGGATCGACCGCCGGCGCCTTGCCCTCGATCATGTCGGCAATCATCTCACCGGTAATGGCCCCCTGGGTCAGACCATGATGCGCGTGACCGAAGGCATAGAAAATGCCCTTGTGGCGGCTTGCCGGTGAAATCACCGGCAGGCTGTCGGGAATCGAGGGGCGGAACCCCATCCAGCGCGTGCCGCCTTCCGTTTTGAGCCCGGGATAAAACAGCCGCGCCTTCGCAACCATGGCATCGACACGCTTCCAGTTCGCCGGCAGGTGAAGACCGCCGAATTCGACCGCGCCCCCGACCCGCAACCCGGTCGACAGCGGCGACAGCACGAAGCCGTGCCCCGGCAGCATGATGAACCTCTTCACGGAAACGGCCGGTTCGGGAATGGTGATGTTGTAGCCGCGCTCCGTATCGAGCGGGATCCGGTCGCCAAGCTGGGCTGCCAGATGCTTCGACCAGGCACCGCAGGCGACGACAAACCGGGTCGTCTCGATGCGCTCGCCCGATTTCAGGTGGAGCGTGCATCCTTCGCCACTCGCCTCGAGACTGCCGATCTCGCCGACCGCGAAATCCACACCCTGGCCTTTCAGCCAGTCGGCCAGCGACAGGCACAGGATCTTCGGATCGTCGACCTGAGTCCAGTCCGGCACCAGTGCACCGCCGATCGCCCGCGTTGACAGATCCGGTTCAAGCTCCCGGATCGCGCCGGCATCCAGCTCCTCGACAGCGATGCCGTGCGCCCGCTGTTCCTCCCAGGATTTCCGGGTGCTGTGAAGCGAGGCAGGCGTGTCCAGAAGTTCCAGACAGCCGTCCCGACGCACCTGGTTGTGGGTTCCCGACACCCGCCACAGCCGCTCCCAGGCGGGCAGCGCCGCCCCGTTCAGATCGACAAGGGCCCTGGTGCCGGCGGCGACCGTTTTCGCATTGGAGGCGGCCAGAAACCGCAGCATCCACGGAAGGATCCGCACCGCATAGGCCGGCCGCACGGTCAGGGGACCGAGCGGATCTGCCAGCCATTTGATTGCCTGTTTCCAGATACCCGGCGACGCCATCGGCGCCACATCGGTCCAGGCAATCGCGGACGCATTTCCCTGGCTCGCACCGGCCGCCGGCCCTTCCCGGTCCAGAATCGTGACCTGATAGCCGCGCTGTACCAGATTGGCGGCAATGGAAAGACCCACGATACCCGCCCCGGCGATATGCACACGTCCCTTGCTCATGCTGCTCCGACCCGTCCCCGTTTCCCTGAACCTTCGCGGCGGCAGGCTGCCGTCCGCTTTCAAGAGGCCGGAACCGTTCTGTCAGCCGGCACGCCAGATATCAAGTCCGCTGCCCGAATGGAAAAGGCCGACGGCGCGTGAACGCCCCGCCGCCGGCCACAGATCAGGGGCATGAGCCCTATGCGGACGCCGGGAAATAGGACCGGGTCCTGTTGGCCAGGGCCACCAGGGACAGCATCACGGGAACCTCCACCAGCACGCCAACCACCGTCGCCAGCGCGGCTCCGGAATTCAGGCCGAACAGACTGATGGCGACCGCGACAGCAAGTTCGAAGAAATTGGACGTGCCGATGAGCGCCGCCGGGGCGGCCGTAGTGAACGGCACCCGCCAGAAATACCCCCAGGCATAGGCGATGAAGAAGATTCCATAGCTCTGGATCAGCAGCGGCACCGCGATCAGCACGATGACCATCGGCTTGTCGAGAATGGTCTGCGCCTGAAATCCGAACAGCAGAACCACCGTCGCCAGCAGCCCCATGACCGAGAACGGCTTCACCTTCCCGGTAAATTCGGCGATGCGTTCCTCATTGTCGGTCCCGTCCAGCGCCTTGCGCGTGAAATAGCCCGCGATGAGCGGAATGACGACGTAAAGGACGACGGACAGAAGCAATGTCTGCCAGGGAACGACTATATCGGTCACCCCCAGAAGCAGGGCCGCGATCGGTGCGAAGGCGAACACCATGATGATGTCGTTGATAGACACCTGCACCAGCGTGTAATTGGCGTCGCCGCGCACCAGCTGGCTCCAGACGAACACCATGGCCGTGCAGGGAGCCACCCCCAGCAGGATCATGCCGGCGATATATTCCTTCGCGGTCTGCGGATCGACGAGCCCCGCAAAGACATGTTCGAAGAACAGGATCCCCAGGGCCGCCATCGTGAAGGGCTTGATCAGCCAGTTGACGACGATGGTGATACACAGGCCTTTCGGCTTCCTGCCCACATCCTTCAGGGACGCGAAATCCACATTGACCATCATCGGGTAGATCATCACCCAGATGAGCAACGCCACGACGAGATTGACGCTGGCGTATTCGATCGCCGCGATCGTCTCGAAGAGACCCGGAAAAATAGCACCGAGACTGACCCCGGCAGCAATGCACAAGGCGACCCAGAGCGAGAGATATCGCTCGAACAGGCCCATGGGTGAAGATGCTTCCTTGCTCATGACAACTCTTTCGTTATTCGGGTTTTCAGCAGGTCGAAGGCGGCGTCAAAGGCCGCCCTGATCTCGCTTTCCGTTCCGGTTGCTTTTGCCGGATCGGGAATGCTCCAGTGAAGGACCGCAGGGTGTCCGGGCCAGACCGGGCAACTTTCGCCGGCCGCGCTGTCGCAAACGGTGATGACAAGATCCATTTCGGGTGCAGCCGGGCCCGAGAATTCGTCCCAGCTCTTGGACCGGAACCCCTCGGTGGGAAGCCCCTTGCGCTCCAGACAGTCAAGGGCATGCGGATTGACCGTCCCTCCTGGCGACGACCCGGCGGAGAAGCTCTCGAAGCGGTCTTGTCCAACCTGACGAAGGATCGCCTCCCCGAGGATGGAACGGGCGGAGTTCGCCGTACAGACAAACAGAACACGACGTTTTTTCACAAGCTGGCCTTGTCGGAATGTCAGCAATCGTTCGCACCGTCACAGGGCGCCGTTTTTGCCATATTGAGGAATGGCGCACAAAGCTCCGGATTTCCGCCGCAGCAATCCTGCAGCAGGTAGGTCACCAGAACCCGCATGGTCTTCAGGTTCGCGCGGTAACAGATCGAGCGCCCGTCCCGCTCGGCCTGCACGAGACCGCAACGGGACAGGGCCCCCAGATGCGTCGACAGGGTATTGGGACGAACGTCGAGCGCATCGGAAATGGCCCCGGCGGTCATGCCTTCGTTCCCCGCTTTCACCAGAAGGCGAAAGACGTCGAGGCGCGTTTCCTGGCCCAGGGCGGCCAATGCGTTGAGAGCGTTTTCTTTTTCCATAATTCGAGAATACTCGAAATAATGAAAGATGCAACGCTCCAGATGCCCCTTTCTTCCCCGGACGCGAGAAAGACGCCCTGCAAGCACGCACAACATTCGAACATGACACTGCCGAGAGCATGCCTCACACTCGCAGCCACCCCCGCGCAACTCCCCGGCCAAGCGCAGCGCAGAGCCGGGGTTCACTCGCTTGCAGAGCGTCTGCTGGGTGTCGCCGGTGGGCGCTCCCTCATGTGGCAACGCGATTCAGCCTGCAGTCGTGAGGGCGCCCTCCCGAAAACACAGCCGCTTCAGCAAGCGGCTCCGCGAGTGGACCCCGGATCTCCGCTTTGCGGCGTCCGGGGTATCACCTGCGCAGAACACGCCCTTCCTCGTCAATCCGGCTCACCGAAACCGAGCCGGACGCCCCGTCAAGCCGCCTTTGCGGCCAGGCGCTTGCGGATGCTTTCCACATCCGCCTTCGGCGTGGCCGCGAACAGCGTCTTGGTGTAGTCGTGCTGCGGATTGTCGAACACTTCGTCCCGCGTGCCGTATTCCACCACTTCGCCGAAATACATCACCATGACCTTGTCGGCGAGATAGCGCACCACGGACATATCATGGGAGATGAAGACATAGGTCAGCCCCATCTCGTCCTGCAGGTCCGCGAGCAGATTGAGGATCTGCGCCTGGACGGACAGGTCCAGGGCGGAGACCGGCTCGTCGAGAACCAGCAGTTTCGGCTGCAGCATGATGGCACGGGCGATCGCGACGCGCTGGCGCTGGCCACCGGAGAACATATGCGGATAGCGGCCGTAATGCTCCGGCTGCAGACCGACCTTTTCCAGCATCTGCAAGGCAAGATCCCGGCGCTCGGCGGCCGGCAGATCCGTGTTCAGAAGCAGCGGCTCTTCCAGCACATGCCCGATCTTCTGGCGCGGGTTCAGCGAGCCGTAGGGATTCTGGAAAACAATCTGCACTTTCTGGCGCATCTCCCTGGAAATGCCGGTCCTGGCAATATCCATGGACAGACCGTCGATCTCGATGCTGCCGGAACTCTGCGCATCGATCATCGTCAGCATGCGCGCCAGCGTGGACTTGCCACACCCGCTCTCGCCCACGACGGCGAGCGTCGATCCGCGTTTGACATCGAAACTGACGCCCTTGACGGCGGTCAGTGTCGACCCTTTCCGGAACATCCCACCGCTGATGTCATAGGTGCGGTAGAGATCGCGGACCTTGAGGATATTATCGTCGGACATCTTCAGAAGCCTCCTGCTTCGGCAAAATCGCTCACCGTCGGCAGACGGTCGCCGGTCGCATTTTCCGGCAGCGCCGACAGAAGGGCCTTCGTGTAGGGGTTCTGCGGGCTCTCGAAGAGGGAGAGCACATCTGCCTCCTCCATCTTGCGACCCTTGTACTGCACGATCACGCGATCGGCGGTCTCCGCGACGACGCCCATGTCGTGGGTGATCATGATGAGTCCCATGCCGCTGTCCTGCTGCAGCTGCACCAGCAGATCCAGGATCTGCTTCTGGATGGTCACGTCCAGGGCCGTCGTCGGCTCGTCCGCGATCAGCAGCTTCGGCTGGCATGCGATTGCCATGGCGATCATCACGCGCTGGCACTGCCCGCCGGACATCTGGTGCGGAAAGGCATTGATCCGCCCTTCCGGATCCGGAATGCCGACCGAGGTCAGCAGCTCGATGACTCGGTCCTTGACCTGCCGGCCTCTCAGGCCGGTATGGGTCTTCAGGGTTTCGCCCAGCTGAAAACCGACGGCGAAACAGGGATTCAGGCTGGCGATGGGCTCCTGAAAGATCATCGAAATGTCCTTGCCGATCACCTTGCGCCGCGCCTTGGTGGACAGGGTCCTGAGATCGATTCCCTCGAAATCCATCTTGTCCGCCGTGATCGTCGCAGTGTCCGGCAGAAGGCCCATGGTCGCCAGCATGGCGACGGACTTCCCGGACCCGGACTCTCCGACGATGGCCAGCACTTCTCCCGCGTCCACGGTGTAATCAACGCCGTCGAGCGCCCTGAACGGCCCCTTTGCCGTGTCGAATTCGACCCGCAGGTTCCTGATTTCAAGAAGAGACATCGGTCTAGCTCCTCTTCAGTTTCGGGTCGAGCGCGTCGCGCAATCCGTCGCCGACCAGATTGATGGCAAGCACGGTGATCAGGATGGCAAGACCCGGGAAGGTGACGACCCACCAGGCGCGCAGGATGAACTCCCGCGCCTCGGCCAGCATTGTGCCCCATTCGGGTGTGGGCGGCTGCGCGCCCATGCCGAGGAAGCCGAGCGCGGCCGCATCCAGGATGGCATTGGAAAACGCCAGGGTCGCCTGAACGATCAGCGGTGCCAGGCAGTTCGGCAGGATCGTCTTGAACATCAGCCGCAGATGCCCCGAACCGGCCACTTTGGCCGCAATCACATAGTCGCGCGACCGTTCCGCCATGACGGCGGCACGGGTCAGCCGCACGAAATGCGGTTGCAGCACCAGGGCAATCGCGATCATCGCGTTGATCAGGCCCGGCCCGAGAATCGCCACCAGCACCAGGGCGAGCAGCAGCGACGGAAAGGCCAGGATGATGTCCATGATCCGCATGATGAAGGTATCGACCGCCCCGCGCAGGTAACCGGCGATGAGGCCGAGTACGATGCCGCCCACCAGGGCGATGCTGACGACGACGACGCCGATGAACAGGGAGAACCGCGCGCCGAAGATCAGCCGCGACAGGATATCGCGTCCCACCGCATCGGTTCCCAGAAGAAACGCGGCCTTGCCGCCCTCTTCCCAGACCGGCGGCACCAGGAAGCTGTCCCGGTACTGGATGTCCGGATCGTGCGGGGCGACGAGCGGGGCGAACACCGCCATGAGCACCAGCAGCAGGAAAACGGTCAGGCCGAGAACGGCGCCCTTGTTTTGCGAGAAATAGTACCAGAACTCGTAAAGCTGCGCCTTGGTGGCATTGCGGCTTTCCGCTTCCAGCCTGGAGGTATCGGCCTTCGGGGCCGGGGAGGTGTTTGTCATTTTTCTTAAACCCTCGGCTCAGTTGTAGCGGATGCGCGGATTGATCAGGCCGTAGAGCACGTCCACGATCAGATTCACCAGCATGATGATGGCGGCGATCATCAGCAGGCCGCCCTGAACGACGAAATAGTCCCGTCGGGCAATGCTGTCGACGAGCCACTTGCCGATGCCCGGCCAGGAGAAGATCGTTTCCGTGAGAATCGCACCGGCCAGCAGCACTCCGACCTGGAGACCGATGGTGGTGATCACGGGAATGAGGGCGTTGCGCAGCGCATGAAGACCGATCACCGAGCGCGGCGGCAGGCCCTTGGCCCGCGCCGTGCGGACGTAGTCCTCGCCCAGGACCTCGAGCATGGCGGAACGGGTCTGGCGGGCGATCACCGCCAGCGGGATGGTCGCCAGGACGATGGACGGCAGGATCAGATGCCGGACCGCCGACACGAAGGCGCCCTTTTCCCCCGACAGCAGACTGTCGATCAGCATGAAGCCTGTCGGCTGCGGAAAGAAATACAGCAGCGAGATCCGCCCGGAGACCGGAGTCCACTGCAGGATGCCGGAAAACAGGATGATCAGCAGCAGGCCCCACCAGAAGATCGGCATGGAATATCCGACAAGTGCCGTTCCCATGACCGCCTGGTCGGCGATCGAACCGCGCTTGACCGCAGCGAAGATACCGGCGGGAATGCCAAGGCAGACCGCGATGATGATGGCGCACAACGCCAGCTCGGCGGTCGCCGGAAACAGTGTCATGAACTCGTCGAGCACCGGCTTTTTCGATGCGAAGGAGGTGCCGAGATCGCCGTGAAAAATGCCCACCACATAGTCGATATACTGCTGCCAGAGCGGCTTGTCGAAACCCATCTGCGCCAGCAATTGAGCCTTGCGCTCGGGGGAAATGCCGCGTTCTCCGGCAAGAAGATCCAGCGGGTCCCCCGGCAGAAGGCGGATGAACGAGAAGGCGACCAGGGTGACGCCGAAAAATGTCGGTATCAACAGACCGAGTCGACCCAGAAGAAAGCGAAGCATGTCAGGTTCCAGATACGAAGAACCAGCGGAAACCGTCACGTGTCATGAGAGTATCCGCCGGTCACAATGATTGAAGGCGCCGGCATCGCTGCCGGCGCCTCCCGGATTTCAGGCGGGCTTACTCCGCAATGTCCACACCGTCAAACCAATGGCCGCCAAGCGGGTCCATGACATAGCCGGTGACCTTGGAGGACATCGGCATGAAGACGACGGAATGCGCGATGGTCGCCCACGGCGCCTCTTCCTTGAAGACGACCTGTGCTTCCTCGTAGAGCTTGGTGCGCTCTGCCTTGCTGGTGACGGTCTTCGCCTTCTGGATCAGGGCTTCGAACTCGTCGTTGCACCACTGGGCACGGTTGGAACCGCCGACACCGTCGCAGCCGAGCAGAACGGCCAGGAAGTTGTCCGGGTCGCCGTTGTCACCGGTCCAGCCGAGCAGGACTGCTCCGTCACGATCGACCTCCTTCGAGCGGGACAGATACTCGCCCCATTCGTAGGAAACGATCTCGACATTCACGCCGATTTTCGCGAAGTCAGCCTGAATGACTTCCGCCATGCGGCGGGCATTCGGGTTGTACGGACGCTGAACCGGCATGGCCCAGATCTTCATGGACAGGTCGGACACACCGGCCGCTTCCAGCATTTCCTTCGCCAGATCCGGATTGTAGTCGTCGTCCTCGACCGCATCGTTATAGGACCACATGGTCGGCGGGATCGGGTTCTTCGCCGCCTGGCCGGAGCCCTGGAAGACGGAGTCGAGGATCGCCTGCTTGTTGATCGCGTGGTTCAGCGCCTTGCGGACTTCCTTCTTGTCGAAGGGAGCGACCTTGGTGTTGTAGGCGAGATAACCGACGTTCAGGCCTTCCTGCTCCATCAGGGTCAGGTTGCTGTCTTCCCGGATATCGGCGACATCGGCCGGTGCCGGATAGGGCATCACGTGACATTCGCCGGCTTTCAGCTTCTGCAGGCGAACGGCCGCATCCGGCGTGATGGCGAAGACCAGGCTGTCGATCGGCTGCTTGCCGCCCCAGTAGTCCGCGAAGGCTTCATAGCGGATCACGGCATCTTTCTGGTAACCGACGAAGGCGAAGGGACCGGTTCCGACAGGCTCCTGATTGAGCTGGTCCTTGGTACCGGCGGCCTCCAGCTGAGCGGCGTATTCAGCCGACAGGATCGACGCGAAGTCCATCGCCAGGTTGGCGATCATCGGAGCTTCCGGACGGTTCAGCACGAACTTCACCGTGTAATCGTCAACCTTCACGATTTCCTTGATGAGGTCCGGCATGGACATGCCGTTGAAATATTCCCAGGCCGCGCCCGGGGTATATTCGTGCCACGGATTGTCCTTCTTCAGCTGGCGCTCGAAGGAGAAGAGCACGTCATCGGCATTGAAGTCGCGGGTCGGTGTGAAGAAGCTCGTGGTGTGGAATTTCACGCCCTTGCGGAGGTTGAAGGTATATTCCAGACCGTCATCGGACACTTCCCAGCTCTCGGCCAGTCCCGGCAGAACTTCGGTCGAGCCGCGCTTGAATTCCACAAGCCGGTTGTAGACCGGTTTGGAGGACGCGTCGAATGTGGTTCCCGCCGTGTAAAGGGCGGCATCGAAGCCTTCCGGCGAACCTTCCGAGCAATAAACCAGGGTTTTTGCCGAAGCGCCGGTGGCGGCAATCACCGCAAGGCTGGCGCCGAGAAGGGTTGCCTTCAAGGTTTTTTGAAAATTCATCAAACTGTTCTCCCCTTGATGAAGAAGCAGGGGCCTGCATCGTTGAGATCGTGCAATGGAGTTAAGCCCAAGCCAGCGCAAACTAAGGCGTTTTTTTGGCCGAAAATCAACTGCCAACATATTTCTAATTTACCGGTTATTTTGAAATATTTTTGCTGGGTAAGTTATACTGACGTAAATTTTTAACAGGTTCACCGTCAAAGACTGGAAACTGATACCGTATGAGAAACTGTTTTCGGGTCCGCCCAACCCATTGAGAACGCAAGGACTCTCAAAATCGGGAGAGTCCTTGGATTTTTCAATCAGGCGTTGATCTTGTCCGGTTTACCGCATCGCTCCAGCCGGCCAGCAAACGCGTACGGCCCCTGTCCGACAAGCCGGGTTCGAACCGTCTTTCCAGCTTCCATTTTTCGGAAAAGGCATCGGCCCCCGGCCAGATGCCGGCTTTTGACCCGGCCAGCCAGGCAGCCCCGAGCGCCGTCGTCTCCGCCACGATGGGACGGTCGACCGGAGCGCCCAGAATGTCCGCCAGGAACTGCATCGTCCAGTCGGACGCGGTCATGCCGCCATCGACCCGCAGAACCGGCCGTTCCGCGTCCGGCCAGTCGGCCCGCATGGCATCCACCAGGTCGCAGGTCTGGAAACCGACGCTCTGCAGGACGGCGCGGGCAATCTCCCTGGGACCCGTGTTGCGGGTCAGACCGAACATGGCCCCTCTCGCCTCCGCATCCCAGTAGGGCGCGCCCAGGCCGACAAAGGCCGGAACCAGATAGACCTCCTGATTCGGATCGGCCTGTTCCGCAAGCCCCTGCGTCTGTCCCGCCTCCTCGATGAGACCGAGACCATCCCGCAGCCACTGAACCGCGGCGCCGGCAATGAAGATCGACCCTTCGAGGGCATAGGTCGTCCTGCCGTCGAGACGGTAGGCAATCGTCGTCAGCATGCGGTTTTTCGACCGCACAGGCGTCTCCCCGGTGTTCATCAGGGCGAAACACCCGGTCCCGTAGGTCGATTTCACCATGCCCGGCCGGAAGCAGGCCTGCCCCACCGTCGCCGCCTGCTGGTCGCCCGCCACACCCAGGATCGGCAGGGGCCGACCGAAGAGGTCCGGCGCGCTTGTTCCGAAATCGTCGGAGCTGTCTTTTACCTGCGGCAGCAGGCTCAGGGGGATCCTCAGGATCCGGCACAACTCCTCGTCCCATGCGTTTTCATGGATGTTGTAGATCAGCGTCCGCGAAGCGTTGGTGGCATCCGTTGCATGCACCTTGCCTTCGGTGAGCTGCCAGATCAGCCATGTGTCGACTGTCCCGAAGGCCAGCTCCCCCCGCTCGGCCCGGTCCCGCACGCCTTCGACATTGTCGAGAATCCACGCGATTTTCGTTCCGGAGAAATAGGGGTCCAGCAGCAGCCCTGTCCTGGCCGAGAATGTGTCCTCAAGCCCCTCGCGCCGCAGCCTGGCACAGGCATCTGACGTGCGCCGGTCCTGCCAGACGATCGCGTTATACACCGGCTCACCGGTCGACCGGTCCCAGACGAGGGTGGTTTCGCGCTGGTTGGTGATCCCGATCGCGGCAACACCCGCGCCTTCGTCCGGTGCTTTTTTCAGCGCTTCGCGGCAAACCCGCAGCGTGCTGTCCCAGATGTCCGAGGGGGAATGTTCCACCCAGCCCGATCTGGGGAAATGCTGCGGAAACTCCTGCTGTCCCGCGCCGACAGGGGTGAAGTCCTCGCCGAAGACGATCGCACGGCTTGACGTCGTGCCCTGGTCGATAGCCAAAACACATCCGGCCATGACGCTCCTCCCGTTGTTGTTGCTTGTGTGAGCGAAACCGCCGGGCAGACCGACACTCCGCGCATGTTCGTAAAACTATGCCGCAGCGCCGGCCCGCTTCGCAAGATAGTCAGACATGAAGCTGTCCAGCTCGCCTGCGTCTTCAGCATCGAGAACGAGACCCAGCTTGGTCCGCCGCCACAACACGTCGTCGGCATTGCGCGCCCACTCCCGCTCGATGAGCCACGTCACCTCGGCTTCATAAAGATTGGAGCCGAAATGACGGCCCAGCGCCTGCAGCGAGTTTGCCTCCCCCAGGAAGAGTCTTGCGTCGGTTCCGTAAAGACGGATCAGGCGGGTGGCAAAGGCCACATCCAGGAAAGGAAAGTCCTTCTCGAGCCGCGCCACTTCCGCGTCAAATGCATCCACCTTGAAATTGCCGCCCGGCAGGGGTGCATAGGCCGTCCAGACCCCGCGCTTGAAGGGAAGATAGGTCTCCAGTTTTTCCAGAGCCTCTTCCGCGAGCTTGCGATAGGTCGTGATCTTCCCTCCGAAGACCGAAAGCACCGGAGGCTCCGCCTCCCCGCCTTCCAGCTCCAGCACATAGTCCCGGGTCGCGGCCTTGGCGTCCTTGGCCCCGTCGTCATAAAGTGGCCGCACCCCGGAATAGGAATGCACCACATCCTCCGGCGTGACGGGCGTGTCCAGATATTCGCTGGCGGCCTTGCACAGATAGTCGGTTTCCTCGGTGGATATGCGGACCGTCCCCAGGTCCCCGTGATAGTCGACATCGGTCGTGCCGATCAGCGTGAAGTCCTGTTCGTAGGGAATCGCGAAGACAATCCGGCCGTCGCCGTTCTGGAAAATGAAACAGCGGTCATGGTCGAAGCGCTTCGGCACGATGATATGACTACCCTTGACCAGACGGACCTTGGCCTGGCTTCGGGTTCCGGCGATTCCCTGCAGCATGTCTGCCACCCATGGACCGGCCGCATTGACGAGCACCTTCGCACTGACCGTCGTCTCCTCGCCCGAGGCAATATCCTTCAGGACGACTTTCCAGAGCTCCCCCTCCCGACGCGCCGCGATGCATCGGGTCCGGGTGAGCACCTTTGCGCCCCGATCGGCAGCATCAAGGGCGTTCAGAACCACCAGACGCGCATCGTCGACCCAGCAATCCGAATATTCGAACCCTTTCTTGAACAGCGGCTTGAGCCCGCGCGCGAACACTCCCGTATCGAGACGGACCGTTCTGGTCGCCGGCAGCAGCTCGCGCCCGCCCAGATGATCGTAGAGAAACAGACCGAGACGCAGCAGCCAGGCCGGGCGCAGATCCTTGTGATGCGGCAGGATGAAGCGCAGGGGCCGGGCAATATGCGGCAGCGCACGCCATAGCACTTCCCGTTCCTTCAGCGCCTTGCGCACAAGACCGAACTCGTAATACTCCAGATACCGCAATCCGCCGTGAATGAGTTTCGTTGAGGCCGAGGAGGTCGCTCCGGCCAGATCCCCCATTTCAACGAGCATCACCGATGCGCCGCGGCCGACCGCGTCCCGGGCGATCCCGGTTCCGTTAATGCCTCCGCCAATGATCAACAGGTCGTAGTCAGCCGTCATGATTTCCGTCTCCGGCTCGCGCTTCTCAGCGTATCTCACTTGAAATGAAACTAAAGCGAAACAACACGAAATTCAATTAACATTTTGCGCGCACAGCATCCCCCGGCCGGCGCGGTTGCGCACCGGCCGGGATCTCTCGCACTGCACTGTCGGATGTCCGGCAGTTAACCGCCGTCATCCTGGGCGGGCGCATCTTCCGGCAGGTCGGTCGGTCCGGTCAGGGGGGGCCGCTGCGGCTTTCCTTCTTTCCGGGCATCGCTCGCGAAGGGCGGTGTTGCGGCGTGATAGGTGACTTGGGGGAACGGAATCTCGATGCCGCGCTCGTCGAAGACCTTTTTGACATATTCGTTGTAGGCCCGGCCAACCGCCCACTGGTCTCCCGGGGCGGTCTTGATCCGGGCGCGGATGTCGATCGAACTGGCCCCGAAATTCGTGACGCCGTGCATCTCCAGATCATCGAAGATCATCGGTCCGAAATCCGTCGCCTTCAGCTGCCGGAAGGCCTCCTGCATCGCGTCCTTGGCGGCGGTGATATCCGTGTCGTAGGACACGCCGATCAGGGCGACATGATAGGAGAAACCGCGCATGAAATTGGAAACCATGTCGACGGTGGAGAACGGAATGATATGCGTGGTGCCGTCGAGATCGCGGATGCGGACAGACCGGACCGTGATCCCCTCAACCGTCCCCGTGACGCCGGCGACCGTCACGACATCACCCTCGTTGATGGCGTTCTCGATCTGAATGAACGCTCCCGTGATGATGTCCTTCACAAGCGTCTGCGCACCGAAGGAAATCGCCAGACCGACGACGCCGGCACCGGCAATCAGCGGACCGATGTTGACGCCGATTTCGGACAGGGCCAGCAGCGCCACCATCACGATGACCACGACGGTGGTGGCATTCCGGAACAGCTGGAAAAGGGTTCTCTCCCGTGCGGTCACGATATGACCGGAACGTTCCTGCAGGCGCAGGTCGACCCAGGACATGATTGCCAGCCAGATCAGGAAGCCCACCAGCACCACAAGAAACGCCGATCCGTAACCGCTCAGCAGCTGCAACCCGGTTTCGCTTGCGACCCAGTCGAGCACACTCAGGATGCCCCAGATGTCCAGCAGCGCCAGGAACGTGACCAGGAACACGGCCAGCCGGATGATCTTCAGGATTCTGGGAATAAAGGCATTCAGACGCTTCTGGAGCGCCGGCAGACTGGTCCGCACGCTTTCCGGAAGCTGAATGCCGTCCTTGATGGTGCTGGTGAGAACAAGCGAAACAAGGATTCCGGCGGCAATCGCCACGATGGACAGTCCGGTGGCGTGCAGGATGATAGAGGTGGCATCGAAGGGGCGGGTCACCCAGATTATGAATACCGCGGCCAGATACCCGTAGGCAGCCAGATGCCAGACACGGCCGCCGACGGCCAGCAGACGGCTGGCCAGTGTGCTGTGCAGCGTTTGCGCGTAATCGCTCACCCCCTGACACACGATCCGCCGGTTCCGGTGGACGAGCACGAAGAGATAGAGGGTTCCGAGGAAAACGAACAGGAATCGCAGCGCGTTGCCGAGAACGAAGGAGGCAGAGATATTGGCGACCGGGACTGCGAGAAACATCCCGTAGATGATCCAGTAAACGAAGATGTGCAGATGGCGGCTCCAGTACCGGGATGCCGTGTCCGTGAACGGCAGAAGACGCAGCTCCCGATGCGAAGGCACAAAGATGAACCGAAGAGCCACATTCGCCAGTTCGGCAATGAAAAACGCGTTCAGCGCCAGACTCTCCTGAAGGGTCACACCGGCCTGGAGACCGCCATAGCCGGCAAGCGCGACCGCATTGCCCACAGCCCAGCCGACCCCGACGGTGACAGTATCGAAAGCCAGCGTCAGAAGAAGAATGAAACTGCGCATCAGCCCGCTGCCCTTGCGTGCGAGCACAGACATTCTCGGATAGATCCGTTTCATGACCGCCCTGCTCAGGAGAAGACCGGCATAGGCCGCCAGCAGAACGACAAGGACCTGGAGGGCAGTCGACCTCACCTGATCCCACTTGATAGGTATTTCCCCGCGTCCGATCCGCACAAGACCGGTCAGGGAGCGCATGGACTGAGCGACAACCAATCCGACGTCATCAACGAGCGCGCGCGTGTATTCCCCCACCTTGAGCGCGAAATTCGCAGTGCCGGAGGGCCTCTGGGGCTGGCTCCCGTCCGCTTGCGCCGCCGGTGAACCGGTGGCCGCAGAGCCGCTCAGGACGGACAGGGCCGCGTCTCCCGACGCTTCCGTGCCGCCGGAGCTCTTCTTGAGCAGCTCGATGAGCGCCGCCCGGCTGGCCGGGTCATTCAGGACATTGATCAGCGCCTCGCTCGCCTGAGCGACATCCGCCGTCCCGTCTTTCTGGGTATCGGCGTTCTGCGCCACGGCCGGCACGACACTGAAAAATACGAGCCCGATCAGGGTGGCAAGGCTGCGGCGTAAAAGTCTCATTTCGAATTCATTCCGCTTCTGGGCGTTGCAGGTTCTCACGTCACGGGTCAGACAATAAGGAGGAACCCTCCGGGAAGGAAAGACTTGCACGCCCAAAATTGAGGATGAACTGCCTTGAAACTGTCTCGACGTCAGGTACTGCCCCAGTCAACCGCAGACGGTTTCCCGCGGCCTGTCGCGGCACGCAGGGTCAAGAACCGGTATTTTTACAGTGATTTTGACGAGACCGGAATCAACAGGTTTCTCGACACATCATGACTGATCGCGAAAAAATTGCATTTTCAGCACAAAACAACCCGGAAATATACAGAAATACTGACAGAAATGATCGCCAAGCACAGAAAAATGCTGACATTTCTGCCGAATTCTATTTAGGTAACGTATTAATAACAACATTAATTACAATGTATCTCGCTGTGGAGGAAAAATGGCGAGTTCAATTATAAAACTTGCCCAGATCGGGACATTGGAATCGCGCAAACACCTGTTTGCGAAGGTGAGTGAACTTGTTGTTGCCGACCTTGATCAACGGACGGAACAGGAACTTGCGCTCTTTTCCGATGTTATCTTGAAACTCTACGACACCGGCTCACTGACCGATCGGGCGGCCCTGGCGCTGAAGCTTGCCTCCCTGACAACCATTCCGCACGACCTCGCCTGCCGCATCGCCGAAGACGACATCACCGTTGCCATGCCCGTGCTGGCCGACTGCCCCGTCCTGACACAGGAAGACCTGCTCGACTTCGCCCAGCGGTTCAGCCAGCCCCACCTGCAGGCCATAGCGCGCCGCGAAGACCTTTCCACCGATGTTTCCGATGCACTCGCCGCCAGGAAC
Source organism: Labrenzia sp. 011 (assembly GCF_003075075.1). Classification (GTDB taxonomy): domain Bacteria; phylum Pseudomonadota; class Alphaproteobacteria; order Rhizobiales; family Stappiaceae; genus Roseibium. The sequence continues at coordinate 126,337 of NZ_QCYM01000007.1, forward strand.
GACAGGACGGTCAACCGGCTCCTGGCCGGCAACCGGCACATCCGGCTCTCACGCGAGACGATGCTCCTGTTTGTCAAACAGGCGGAGGAAGACCCTGTGCTGCTGGAAGATCTGGCGCTGCGCTCCGACCTGTCTCCAGCCGCCTGCCGGGCCCTGCTGCCGCTCGTGAGTGACGAGGGCAAGAAACGGCTGCACAGCCTCATCGAAGGATCCCTGACCCAGGAACAGCTCGATCAGATCGCCCGGCTGAAAGCCTTGCGCCGGCAATTCGGCCCTGCCCTGGCAAACCCCGACATGGCCCAGCTCTGGCAGGAAGCCGAACGGGCGAACATGACTGTCGATGAACTGATGATCCTGCTCCTGCAGGACGGTCGCTTCGACCATGCCGTGGAATTGCTCGGCACACGCGGCAGAACATCTCTCAAGGCGCTCAAGGATGCCGTGTACGACGACAAGCAGGATCTGGTCATCAAGACAGCAGCGAAATCGGGACTTGAAACCGCAACCTTCGCTCTGTTTTCAAAGGCACGCTGCGATCATCTGAAACGTCCCGCCGCCCAGGGCTCCGAATGGACGCTCGCCTATAAACGGCATCTTGAAGGACTGGCCGAGGTCCGGCAATCCCGCTGCAACGACTTTCAGGCGAACCGTGGCAGGAAGCCCAGGCCCCTCCAGCAGGTATCGCCTCCCCAGGCGGCGGAATAGACCGGCATCAGCTTCGTGCACACAAGCTCGCCGCCACGGCTGTCGACAGCGTCGCGGCCGCGTAGAACCACAGGCCCGGCAGGATTGCCGCTGCGGCCAGACCGCTGGTTTTCGCGGCAAACAGGACCAGTGCCACCAGCATCACATCCAGCATCGACCACTTGCTGACCATTGACAGCAGCGCCAGCGAACGGCTCTTGCCGCCGGTCAGCACGACGACATGAATGAGAAGGATCTTGGCCGCCGGAAATCCGACGGAAAACAGGGCGACGATCGCGGCAAGCACGGTCTCGTTTCCCTGCCAGAGGCTGAGGATCATCTCCATCAGGGACGGCCGGTCCTCGAGAAAATACAGCCTTTCGAAGCGCATCAGCGGTTGCGTGAGACCGAGAGCGAAGGAAAAGGTCGAGACCGGAAGAAGCAGAGCCAGAAAAAACCGCATGAAGAGTGCCGTGCCTCGACAGAACACCCCGCGCCGGATGAACGACAGTCGGAATGCTCCGGCATTTTGAAATCGAGCAACCTGCAACCAGGTCGATGTGACGAAAGATGCCCCCATGCCGCGGAGGCCGCACCGACCCTATAACATCCCGGTCAAAATGCACAAACCCGACCGCTGCAATCAACGGTCAGGTCAAGAATGCCAGACAGCCGGACAGGAAAACGGCCGGATTCGCTACCTGAGTCGCGAGGCGACTTCGTCAAGCTGGTCCTGCTCGGCAAGTTCCTGGGCCGTGCGCTCGCGCTGCTGGTCGCGCTCTTCCAGTTGCTCGAACTTTTTCAGCTCTTCGATCGCTTCGCTCAGCTCATCCTGGGCACGTTGAAGCTGGTCGTCCAGTTCGTGCGCGGAATTGCGCAGGTTGTCGCGGCGGTCCGCGGCGGCCTTGGCAAATGTCGGATAGGCAAAATGCGTGACGTCGGTGATCCCGACCCGTTCCTGCTCGGAGCGAATCTGCTCGTCAAGTTCATCGGCCATGCGATTGAACTCGGCAATCATGCTCTCGATCTGAGCAAGCTGCCGCCGCTTTTCATCAACCTGGAACCGCTTCAGGCGGATCAAACTGTCTCGGGTCTTCATAACTCAATACTCCCCTTGCAAGGGCAGTCTAGTCCAGAGTCATTTCCAAAAGGTTGGCGAGTTGCACATATCCTTCAGAAAGACTCGTTGCCTCGTCTTTTCCCTGATTGAGAAAAGTATCAATCAGCTCGAACCGGTGAATGGCTTCATCGACCATCGGATCAGATCCCTTGCGGTAGGCTCCCAGACGGATCAGTTCCTCCATGTCCGTATAGGTCGCCAGCAACTGCTTGGCCTTGCGCAGAACCGGAAGCTGCTTCGGCGGCACGCAACGCGGCATGGTCCGGGAGACCGACTTCAGCACATTGATCGCCGGATAGCGTCCGCGTTCCGCGATAGACCGCTCCATCACCACATGGCCATCCAGAATTCCGCGAACCGCATCGGCCACCGGTTCGTTGTGATTGTCGCCCTCCACAAGCACCGTGAACAGACCGGTGATGGTCCCGGTTCCCTCGACACCGGGACCGGCGCGCTCCAGCAGGCGCGGCAGCTCGGTAAAAACGGTCGGCGTGTATCCCTTGGAGGTCGGTGGTTCGCCGACCGACAGGCCGATCTCGCGCTGGGCCATGGCGAATCGGGTGATCGAATCCATCATGCACAGGACATTGCGGCCCTCGTCGCGGAAATGCTCGGCAACCGTCATGGTTACATAGGCCGCCTGACGGCGCATGAGAACGCTCTCGTCGGAGGTCGCGACCACCACCACGGAGCGCGCCAGTCCTTCCTCGCCGAGATCGTCCTCGATGAATTCCTGGACTTCCCTGCCCCGCTCGCCGATCAGGCCGATCACCGCGACGTCGCAGTCCGTGTTGCGCGCCAGCATGGACATCAGCACCGACTTGCCGACGCCGGACCCCGCGAAGATACCCATGCGCTGGCCTTCACAGCAGGTAACGAAGCTGTTCAGCGCCCGCACGCCGAGGTCGAGCGGCGGCCCGACCCGTTTACGTTCGGAGGCCGGAGGCGGCGCACTTCGCAATTTGCGAGGCACTCCGCCATTTGAAAGAGGTCCTTTACCATCAATCGGTTCACCAAGTGCGTTAACCACCCGGCCCAGCCAGGCGTTCCCGGGATGGACGACGCTTTCACGTGCACTGATCACCGCCTTGCAGCCCATCCGCACGCCTTCGAGCCCGGAAAACGGCATGCAAAGCGCCCGGCCTTCCCGGAAGCCGACGACTTCGGCCGGCACTTTCGGATTGTCCTCGCCGCTGTCGATCAAAAGACGCGAACCGACGCTCATTTCGTGAATCGGTCCGGCGATTTCCACCAGAAGACCCTTAACAGCAGTCACCCGACCGTAAATTTCGGTGGGCATAAGCGAATCAATCTCGGCAAAAAGCGCCTTCAATTAAGATTCCTTCCCCTGTTAACGGTTTTGGTAACCGATCGTTTACGACTCTGGTTAATCTTAACCTTTGGAAGGCTGACAAGCGAGAGCCATTTCGAAGTCACAACGGTTAAGTCGAAAGGAATCTGAACGGGGTCGGTTGGATCCGTTTCTTAAAGTGCAACATTAAGATTTGTGAATCAGTGTTTTTTCTGGGGATTCAACAAGTTGACTGTTGTTCACAGATTACTCCATTCGGCGCTTGCCGCTACGAATCATATTTTGTTAACCATTAACCGATAGCTTTGAGTCGGGGTTAACAAGCAGTCCTTCGTAGCGCACACCGACAGAGCCGTTGCGACTTGCCCAGAAAAGGCAGAACAAGGGGATTGGCAATGCGTGTACTGTTGATTGAGGATGATAGCGCGACAGCGCAGAGCATCGAACTGATGCTGAAGTCCGAGAACTTCAACGTCTACACGACAGATCTTGGCGAGGAAGGCATCGACCTCGGCAAACTGTACGATTATGACATCATCATGTTGGATTTGAACCTCCCGGACATGTCCGGATACGAGGTTCTTCGGACACTCCGCGTCTCGAAGGTCAAGACACCTATCCTGATCCTGTCCGGAAATGCCGGGATCGAGGACAAGGTTCGCGGGCTGGGCTTCGGCGCAGACGATTACATGACCAAGCCGTTCCACAAGGACGAACTGGTCGCGCGTATTCACGCAATCGTCCGCCGTTCGAAAGGCCACGCACAGTCGGTCATCATCACCGGCGACCTCAAGGTCAACCTGGACACCAAGACCGTCGAAGTCGGCGGGCAACGTGTTCATCTGACCGGCAAGGAATACCAGATGCTCGAGCTGCTTTCGCTGCGCAAGGGCACCACGCTGACCAAGGAGATGTTCCTTAATCATCTCTACGGCGGCATGGACGAGCCGGAATTGAAGATCATCGACGTCTTCATCTGCAAACTGCGCAAGAAACTGGCTGCGGCCACCTCCGGCAAGAACTACATCGAAACGGTGTGGGGACGTGGCTATGTGCTGCGTGAGCCGGAAGTCGAAGCAGCCGCCTGAGCCTGAAATGGCATCCGGCAAGATTTGAAAAACCCCGGTTCTCCCGGGGTTTTTTGTTGTCTTCATGCTGGCAGTTCCGCCAGAAGCGGCGCCTGCCTCAGAGGTTCAGCTGATAGGACGCGGGCACGTAGCGGAAGCCGTCCCCTTCCTGCGCCACATAGCCGACCGCCGGAAACGGCATGTGGTAGCCGACGAAGGGCAGCTTGTCGCCGGCCAGCATGCCGAACACCTTCCGGCGCGTGGTTGCCGCGGTTTCCTTGTCCATGTCGAAGCGGACCTCCCAGTCGGGATAGGCCAGAGACCAAACGAAGTGATTTGCGGTATCGGCCGCCAGGACGAGCTGTTTGCCGTCACTCTCGATCATGTAGATCATGTGTCCGGGCGTATGGCCCGGCGCGGACATCGCCGTTATTCCGGACGTGACCGCTCCGCCGTCGTTGAGGAAGGTCATCTTCTCGGCCAGCGGCTTGACGTGCGATGCCATCAGCTTGGTGACCCCGTTGGCCTCCGCATCCATCGCCGCCCAGAAATCGTATTCCGTCTGGCCGGCCACATAGCGTGCATTTGCAAAAGCGGGCTCCCCGCCTTCCATGAGCCCTCCGATGTGATCCGGATGCATATGCGTCAGCACCACCACGTCCACCTGCTCCGGCGTGTAGCCGGCATTTTCAAGCGCTGCGCGCATGTTGCCGCGCCCGGGCCGTGCCCCCTCGCCGTTGCCGGTATCGAAAAGGACAAGCTCGCTGCCCGTATTGATGAGCGTCGGTGTGAAGCTGATCTGAAACGAATCATCGGGAATGAAATTTTCCGCCGACGTGGCGGAGAAGGTGTCCGCCTCCACATTCGTTGCGAAGGTCTTCTGCGGTTCCTGAAGGGTCACCGCACCATCGAGGAGGGTGTTGATCTCAAATCCGCCGAGCGGGTAGCGCGCGACCGGCGCCGCAAGCGGTCCCTGCTTCGTGGCCGCCGCCTGGACCGGCATGGATGCCGCCAGCCCCGCTCCGGCGATCGCGCCTCCGGCTCCGAGCAACGCCGCCCGGCGCGTCAGTTCGACTTTTATCTCGCTCATGTTCTCTCATTCCCTGCTGATGCGGATGCCTGAAACAGCCTTCCTCGAAAAGCACGCGCTTCCCGAGAGCTGAATCCTGTCTGCAGACAGATGGAAAGCTCGCCCGGGCTGGCAAGTGGCTCTGCGCTCCCCAAGACAGCGGAAGCGGCAGACGGCATTCACCGAAGAAATTTTATCAATGAATATAATTGCTTAGAAGAAGACATCTCGAACCGGGACCGGATCACGATCCCGTGAAACGAAAAAGGCGGCCGAAGGCCGCCTTTGACATGTCTCTTCGGCACCGGCCCTATCGGCGCAGCCCGGCCACACCACCGGCGGCAAGCCGTGCTCCGGCCCCCGCACCGGCTGTCTCAGGGACTGCCAGCTTCTTCTGGAACAGTCCGCGCTTGCCGGGAACCGGCTTGAACGCATCGGTCAGGCCGACGACCGTTTCAGCGGCCCCGAGCACAAGATATCCGTCGTCCGGAAGCGACTTCGCCAGTCGTGCCAGGATTTCCGTCTTGGTCGCCTGATCGAAATAGATCAGCACATTGCGGCAGAAGATGATGTCGAACTCGCCCAGATGGGTGAAGTTTTCCAGCAGATTCAGTTTTTTCCACTCGATCATCGAGCGCATGCCGGAGCCGATCTGCCACATGTCGCCCTTCTGCTCGAAATATTTCAGCAGCATCTGGATCGGCAGACCGCGCTGGACCTCGAACTGGCTGTAGAGACCGGCTTTCGCTTTCTCCAGAACTTCCAGCGACAGGTCTGTCCCCAGGATACGTGTCCGCCAGCCGGGCATCTTGGCCGCGTCTTCCTTGAGGCAGATTGCCAGGGAATAGGGCTCCTGCCCCGTGGAGGCGGCAGCACACCAGATCTTGATTTGCTTGAATCCGGCCCGGCTTTTCAGCAGGGAGGGAAGCATTGTGTCCCGGAAATTGTCGAACGGCGTCTTGTCGCGGAAGAAGAACGACTCATTGGTCGTCATCGCCTCGATGACATCCGTTTCAAGCACGCGGTTGCCGCCGCGCTGCAGGGTCTGGATAACCGCGCTCAGCGTCTCCAGCTTCGAACTGCGCGCAATCGGCAGAAGCCGGCTTTCGACCAGATACTGTTTCTCGTTCGACAGAACCAGGCCTGAGCGGGTCTTCAGAAAGTTTTTGAGGAACTCGAACTCGCCGGGGGTCATCTTGTATTGCCCTTCAATACGCGTCCGATTTTCGGTCCGATGTCTTTCAACGGAAGTATGTCGCTGCACATTCCCGTGTGTGCGGCTGCGCCAGGCATGCCCCACACGACACTGGTCGCTTCGTCCTGGGTGATCACGCTGCCCCCACCCGCGGCGATGGATTTGACACCATCCGCGCCGTCATGTCCCATTCCCGTCAGGATGACGGCAAGGGAGGCGGATCCGTAGACCTTCGCAACGCTGTCAAACAGCGGGTCGACGGCGGGTTTGCAGAAATTCACCGGCGGCCCGTCCGTCAGGACGATCTTCACGGCACTGCCGTCTTTTTCCAGGCTCATGTGTTTGCCGCCAGGCGCCACATAGATGGTACCGGGCTGAAGAACTTCGCCGTTCACGCCTTCCTTCGCCGGCCGCAGGGCCGCTTTGCCCATGTGCTCCGCAAGGATGGCGGTAAAGGTTGGCGGCATGTGCTGGGTAATGACGACCGGCACTTCATTCATTGCCGTGCCCACGTCCTTCATCACTTCCTGCAGGGCCTGGGGTCCGCCGGTTGACGAGCCGATGGCCAGAATGCGCGGACGGGCGGAGGAATAGGGACGTGTCTGAAGCGCTGCCTTGGCCGGAGCGGCCTGCGCGGCAGCTCCGCGAAAGCTCGCCCTTGTATCGGTCGTCGGACGTGCCGTTGCCGGCGTTGCCGGATGCGCCACCCGGCCCGCGCTGGTTTCCGCACGCATGGTCCGTGCAGGAGCGCGCATCCGCCTGGCCCGTGCCCCGAGCGCCTTGACCTTCTCCACCAGCTCCCGGCGAAAGTCGATCGAAGTTGTCACTTCGGAAGTGGATTCCGGCTTGGGCACGTAGTCGGACGCGCCAAGAGACAGGGCTTTCAGGCTGATTTCCGCATTCCGGCGGGTCAGCGTGGACGCCATGATGACGACAAGGTCCCGCTTTTTTGCCAGCATGAGAGGCAGCGCGGTCATGCCGTCCATTTCCGGCATCTCGATATCGAGAACGACAACATCCGGGTCGCTCTTTTCGATATCTTCCACGGCAAGTTTGCCGTTTCGGTGAGAACCGACGACCTTCAGACCCTTGTCTTCCCCGAGCCACCGGGTCAGCAGGCCGCGAATCACCACCGCGTCATCGACAACCATCACCTTGATGGGATCGCTGCCGGGACTGGCGCCCGCAGAAATACTTCTTTGCGCAAATGCCATTAAGACCGCCCAACTGGAAACTAGATAAGACCAACTTCCTGAAACTTGGCTTCGACAATTTCCCGGTCGAAGGGCTTCATGATGTATTCGTTGGCCCCTGCCCGAATGGCTCGCGCGATGTGCGCAACGTCGTTTTCCGTCGTGCAGAAAACAACAATAGGACTTTCCCCGCCTTCTTCGGCTCTGAGACTGGTCAGAAACTCCAGACCGTCCATCACCGGCATGTTCCAGTCCAGGAGGATCGCATCCGGCATGGTCTTCCTGCATTCGTCGAGCGCCTTCTGGCCGTCTTCGGCTTCGGTGATCTCGAATTGCAGGTCTTCCAGTATCCGACGGGCGACCTTTCGGATGACGCTCGAGTCATCCACTACAAGGCACTGTTTCATCAGGCGTTACTCCACTCAACGGCCACTTCCGGCCTGCTTATGCCGCAACCATCGGTTCCGTGAACATGGAACCGAGCAGCCGGTCGACATCCAGGATAACCATCAGTTTGCCGTCCAGCCGGTGCACACCGCCGGAGATTTCCGCCCAGCGGCGATCCAGGTTCGACGGATTGGGCTCTTCCGAAGAGGAGGCCAGTGTCAGAACTTCGCCGACGGTATCGATGACCAGACCGTAGCTTTCCTGCTTGTACTCGATGCCGACGGCCATCATCTGACCCTCTTCGAGCGGCGGCAGGTGAAGACGGCGCCGCATGTTGATCGCGGTGACGATACGTCCCCGCAGATTGAGAACACCCTGGACTTCCGGAGCGGACATCGGCACCCGGGTCACGCTCTCGGGTACGAACACATCATGGACCTGGGAGATCGGAAGGCCGAAGAGCTGGCCTCCGATCACGACGGTCACATACTGGATCAAATCATTTGCACTGCTGTGATCCGCGTTGAGTTTGTGTTCCAGCACATTCATGCTGCAGCTCCCATTTCACCGGAGAAGACATCTTTCAGGGCGGCAATCAGGCCGGGGCGATCGAATTTCGCAACATAGTCATCGAAGCCTGCCTGGCGGCCACGCTCGATCGAAGCAGGCGTGACCATGGATGACAGGGCCAGGATCGGAATGTTGCGGAAGCGCGGATCGCGTCGCAGCGATTCGCAGAATTCGAACCCGTTGATCTCCGGCATCTCGATGTCGCTGACGATCGCATGGAACTGGTCGCCGTTTTCCAGAAGCTCGAAGGCCTGCTGCGGACCGACGCAGGTGGTAACATCGTAACCGGCAGCTTTCAGCACCGGCGTCAGCATGTTCCGGAAGAAGGACGAGTCGTCGACGAAGAGAACCTTCTTCGTCAGGGACGCGATGTCCATTTCCTTGCGCATGAACCAGTCTTCGAAGGCCTGGGGCAGATAGAAGCCGAGATCGATGATTTCGGTTGCCCGTTCCTTGACGATGGCCGAACCGAGAACGCCGGGGCGTTCCGAACCGACTTCGATGTTCATGCGGTCATCGACAATGTCGACGATTTCATCGACGACGAGACCCATGGAGCGGCCCGCATCTGAGAAGACGAGCATCGGCTGCGTGCCTTCCGTCTTGTGACGGTCGCCTTCGTTGATATAGACGAGCGGCATGAGCGCGCCCCGGTACTGGACGAGATCGCGACCGTTGGACCGTTCGATTTTCGAGACCTCGAATTCCTCCAGTCGGGTGACCAGCGAAAGCGGCACCGCCTTCGGTTCCGGAGCACCTGCACGGAAGAGCAGAAGCGAGATCGAGCTCTGGCCGGAAATGGCCTTGCTCTGCAGGCTTTCCTGCTCGTCTTCCTCGTTCTCGGCAACCGAGCTGGACGCATGGCTGGCCATGGCACTGGCAATGCCGTTCGGATCGATGATCATGATAACCGAGCCGTCCCCCAGGATGGTGTTTCCGGAGAACATGCCAAGATTGCGCAGCATGGTCGACATCGGCTTGACCACGATTTCTTCCGTATGGAAGACACCGTCGACAACGACACCGAAGGTCTGGCTGCCGACCTGCATGACAACGATAAAGCCGTTGTCGGAGTCGATTGCCTCTTCCTCGTGCTCACCTTCGTAGATGCCGAGCAACTGGGAAAGATGGACCAGCGGCAGCAGTTTGTTGCGCAGACGCAGGACCGGAGTGTCCTTGATCCGTTCGATCCTGTGCTCCGAATTGGTCTGCACACGTACCAGTTCGACCACCGAAAGCTGGGGGATCGCGAACCGGTCGCCGCCGGCTTCGACGATCAGGGTCGAAACGATGGCCAGCGTCAGCGGGATCTTGATAATGAAACTCGAACCCTTGCCCGGCGTCGAGCGAAGATCAACCGTACCGCCGATCAGTTCGATATTGTTGCGCACCACATCCATGCCGACACCACGGCCGGACACGCTGGTCACCTGCGAGGCGGTCGAGAAACCGGCCGCGAAGATGAACTTGTGGATCTGGGCGTCCGTCATCTTTTCGACGTCGGCTTCCGTGGCCAGGCCACGTTCCACAACCTTCGACTTCACCTTCTCGACATCGATACCGGCACCGTCGTCACGGACCTCGATGATGATATGGCCGCCTTCGTGATACGCGGCGAGGGTGATCGTTCCCTTTTCGGCCTTGCCTGCGGCACGGCGCGCATCGGGACCTTCCAGGCCATGATCGGCGGAGTTGCGAACCATATGGGTCAGCGGATCCTTGATCATCTCAAGGACCTGGCGATCCAGTTCCGTATCCGCACCGATCATTTCAAGTTCGATCGGCTTTTCCAGTTCCTGGCTGAGGTCACGGACGATACGCGGCAGTTTCTGCCATGCATTTCCGATCGGCTGCATCCGGGTCGCCATGACCCCTTCCTGCAGTTCCGCAGTCACATTGGAAAGGCGCTGCAACGGCACCTTGAATTCACTGTCTTCGTGACGGCGCACGATTTCCAGAAGCTGGTTCCGGGTAAGAACCAGTTCGGACACCATGGTCATCAGGTGTTCGAGCGTATCGACCGCAACACGAATGCTCTTGTTGGACACACCGCCGCCGGAAGATTTCTTTTCGGAGTTCTCGCCGGGCTTCTTGGCTTCCGGAGCCTTTGCCGCGCTCTTGACTTCCGCAGCGGCCGGAGCTGCCACCGGCTCTTCCGCCGGTACGGGCTCCTCAGCTTCGTCGGAGACTCCTGCCGCTTCGGGAGCATCCCCTTCCGCGACCTCAACCTCGATTTCCGTTTCCCGGAAAGCCCGCTCCAGCTCGTCGAGCGAGACTTCACCCGGACGCAGGGGACGTTCCAGGGACTGGTCAGCGTCCTCGGCCTCGCCGGAGGCTTCGGCGTCGGCCGGTTCCGGAGCATCGGCTTCCGCCTCACCGGATTTCACGCCGGCCATCGCCGCGTCGGCCTTGGCAGACATTGCCTCGAGCTTGCCGATCAGTTCGCTGTCGTCGCCTTCAGGCTCGTCGCCTTCACCGGCTTCAAGCTCGCCGAGAATGTCCTTGATCTGGTCGATCGATATCAGAATGAGCGACACGGCTTCCTGCGTGACCGGTGCCCCGTCCCGGAATTTGCCCATGAGCGTTTCAGCTGCGTGCGCAATCCCTTCAAGCCGGGGAAGGCCCAGAAAACCACAAGTGCCCTTGATCGTGTGCACCAGACGGAAAATATTGTCCAGAATGGTGGCGTTGTTCGGTTCCTGCTCGAACTTTACGAGCTCGACGTCAACAACATCGAGACTTTCGTTGGTCTCGGTAATAAATTCCCTGAGGAGGTCATCCATGGCCCGCTCTCACCCGACTTGTTACTGGTTCCGCATCCTGAAAAGGATGTCTGGACCGAGAAGTCCATGAGAGCAGATTGGGGCCAAACAGTTAAGATACGCTGAAACAGGCTGGAAGTTTTACGTCGCGTAGCTATTCTTTGGGAAAGGCTGTGATTTTTACCAATTCATCTTGCTTGTCTATGGTCAATACCATCCCGGATTCCCGCGCAAGCAGCAACGTGTAGATCGGCTGCACGGAATGCGCGTCCACTCTTTCCGGTTCTTCTCCGCTCAACGTTTCCTTCATTCCGAGCGGTATCCGCGGATTGAGGCCGCTCGCATGCAGCGTGAACGACGGTGAGCTGGGCTCACCTTCCATCGTCACCTTGATCTCCCCGCCACGCGGGACGCACTGATTGGCGATCAGGATCAGGTTGAGAAGCAGCTTCACGTAGTTCTTCGGCATCAGATGCCGGGCGATCTGCCATTCCAGGTTGGACTTTTCGTTCTCCATGAAACCGGTCGCGACCACCTGGGCGTCACCGAGATCGATTTCGGCACCAGCGGACCCGGCGGCACCGAAAGCCAGCCGTGCGAACTGCAGTTTCGCCGAAGCCTGACGCGCACTTTTGCGGATCAGGTCCATAGCGAACTCGTGCATGTCCTCGGAGCCCTCTTCGTCGAGAACCTCCAGACCATTGGTTATGGCCCCGACGGGACTGATGATGTCGTGACAAACGCGGCTCGCCACCAGGGCGGCAAGGTCCAGAGAGGAAAGCTCTTTAAGTGCGGACATGGCGGTATGAGGCTCTTCTTGAAAATCCCGGCAAGGACATGATTCGCGATATTTGGCGAAAGAGTTACACATCCCGCGAGCCCGTGCCAAGGCGCGGGACGCAGCTCAGCGGCGTCTTCCAGATGAAAGTTTCACACCCGGCGCCCGGATCGCCTTGCCGGACAGCGGGGAGCAGGCCTTCCGGAAAGAATGTCAGCGCTCAGGCTCGCATCCGACCTTTTCCGCGTTTTCCTGCGCGGCTTTCATCAGTTGCGTGCCATTGACGAGAAACAGGAACCGGTTGACGACGGAATGGAAGAACACGAGCTTCCCCTCCACCACCGCATAGATGAAGGGATTTCCGGCTGCAGCGAAGCCTTCGGACAAGGCGTAGCCGCCGCATCCGGCGAAAAGCGGCGCATAGGCGTCCGGATCACGCTTGAAGGCGGCGAGATTCCCCTCGTTGACGAAGATCCATTCCGCGCCACCCCATTTGTATTCGTACCGGCGCTCTCCCGGGCGCGGATACCCGTCAACGAAATAACTCACCGGGTCATGTCCGCCTATCGCATATCCGCTGATCGTATCGGGGACAAAAACCTGGGGACGGGCAAGACTCTCACCTGCAAAAACGCACAGATGAAGTGTCAATACCAGGGAAAGACACATCCATGTCTTTTTTTCAGGCCAGCTTTTCATCGATTCGGCTTATGTAAGATATATGGACACATGCGAATCAGCATGAGGTGACGTCAGTTTAGCATTGCGGCTTCGCGGAACGGCAATTTTGCGCGCGGCCGGGTTTGTGACGAGGAGATTTATTGAATGGCGCAAAGATCCCTGCGAGCGGCCGCCCTGTTTTCCGCGCTGTTGCTGTGCCTGGTTTTCCAGACCGCCTTCCATCCGGCCGCCGCGCAGACATCCGGCAACGAACCGATTCCGCCCGGACAGACCTACGGCGAAGACGAGATCATGAAGACCGGCCACCAGTTCTTCGGCTCCGTCTCCGGAGGACTGGCATCGGTTGTCGAGAAGGCCTTTTCGAGTTACGGCGAACCGAACGGCTACATTCTCGGCGAGGAGGGCTCCGGCGCCTTTGTCGCTGGTGCACGCTACGGCGAAGGTCATCTCTATACCCGCAACGCAGGCACCCACAAGGTGTTCTGGCAGGGCCCCTCCGTCGGCTGGGATTTCGGCGCGGATGGCGACCGTGTCATGATGCTCATCTACAATCTGCCCTCCGTGAATTCGATCTTTGCACGCTTTGCCGGACTCAACGGCTCCGCCTACCTGATCGGCGGCGTCGGCATGACGGTGCTCCTGAGAAATGAGATGGTCCTTGTTCCGGTGCGCGCCGGTGTCGGTGCCCGGCTGGGTGTGAACATGGGATACCTGAAGTTTACCGACAAGCCGACATGGAACCCGTTCTAGGGCCATCGGCCCGCGTCTGCCGCCCCATCGGCGGGAAAGAAGATTGCACGCCGCTCGTACACGCTGCGTTTAACACTTTGATTTGAGTATACTTGGCGGCAGGCCTTGTGTCGTCTATTGATGGAAAGGTGGCGTTGGGAAACGCAAGCAGGAGCCTGACTTGATCGAAGCAGCGATGTATGTGGCACTCGGGTTTTGCACGGCCGGTCTGATCGGCCTGGCGATCCTGCCTGCCTTTTATCGCCGGGCCGCCCGCCTGACCGAAGAAGCCCTGCGCGCCGTGAACCCTTCGTCCTACGCGGAAGTCCGGGCCGCTCAGGACCAGGAACGGGCAAGACACGCGGTCGAGCTGCGCCGTGTCGAACGCCAGCTTGACGCAGAGAGAGCGAAAGCCGCGAAGTTCCAGATAGAAGCATCCAGCGTAAAGACGGAAATCGAGACGCTGAAGAAACTCCATGCCTCCCGGATTGCCGAGCTTGAAACGAAGATTTCCGCGCTGCAGGGCGACCAGCAGGCCGTCGATCTGCTCACGGAAGAAGTGAAGACCCTCAAGAGCGAACTGTCCGATGCCGAAAAGGCCCTGGCGGCGAGCTGGGTCGAGAAACCGGACGAGAAACCCGCCCCCCGGGAAGAAGGCGCCGACTGGCTGCCGGCGGCAGACACGATGGCCCTGGCCACCATAACCGGCCTGGAGGCCGAGGTCGCCACCTTGAAGGCCAAGCTGGCGAGATACGAACCCACTGTCGCCGGTGAGTTGGAAGCCTCGCGCGACAAGACCGCCAAATCCCGTCTTGCAGATCTGGAAGCCCAGCTCATCGACACGGAATCCCAATATGTTTCCGCTCAGGCCGAAGTCACCCGGCTGTCGCTGCTGCTGGAGTCCGCGAACATCAGCGAGACGGAGCAGCAGAAGCGGCTGAATGCACGGATTGAGGAGATCACCGGCGAGAACCAGCGGCAGCAGGCTGAGCTGAAAGCCCGGGAACGCGCCCTTGAACGGATGTCCGGACAGATGCAGAAGCTTCAGAAGGATCTTGCTGCCGCACCCGCCCTTGTCGAATTGCGCAAGGACTTCCGGGCACTCGCCGCCAGAATTTCCGCCGCGCAGAAGGTCACGGTCGTCCCCGAAACCGAAGCGTCCGGAACCGCGCCGGCGATCACACCGCCCACACGCGGCCCTTCCCGGAAGACCACAGCCCCCCGGACAGAAGATGCCGTGAAGACCGGGCAACGTCCCACGCCCCAGGTCAACGGCCGCAGGCAGGCGGCAGACAGCCCGTCCCCGGCCGATCCGGCTGCGGACAGCGCCGCAGCCGCGAAATCCACGGAGATTGCCTCGGCCGCACAGGCACTGGTCAGCCGGATCGTCGCTTCCCAGCGCAGCACCGAAAAACCGGCGACGGCAGAACCGGCGACGCCAGACACCTCGGTACAGAGCAGTAATATGCCGGTATCGGGACCGGAGGAGAAAACGAAATCCTCGAAACAGAACAAGAAGGACGTGGCTTGACCGGCACTCCCGGACGCGGACATCCGCGGCGGCCCGCGTCTTTCGCGTCTCGGTGTCTCACGGACGCGACGACAGACTGATGGATCCCCGATAGATGCTGATCGAACGTCACAACGCCATTCTGGAACTGGCCCGGCAGATGGGTCGGGTCAGCGTCGATGATCTGGCAAGGCGGTTTGACGTCAGTCCGCAGACCATCCGCAAGGACCTGAACGAACTGTGCGAGCGGCGCCTGCTGGCCAGGACACACGGCGGCGCGCTCCTGTCCTCCGGCATCGAGAATGTCGGCTACGAGGCGCGCAGGATCATTTCCAGCAAGGAAAAGGCGGACATCGGCGAGAGTGTCGCCAGTCTCATTCCCGACAACGCGTCCATCTTCATCAACATAGGCACCACCACGGAAGCGGTCGCCCAGGCCCTGCTGCAACACCGCGGCCTCATGGTCATCACCAACAACATCAACGTCGCCAGCCTGATGCGCGGCTACACCCAGATAGAAGTGGTGATCGCCGGCGGTGTCCTCAGGCATTCCGACGGCGGCATCGTCGGCGAGGCCGCCGTGGATTTCATGCGCCAGTTCAAGGTCGATTTTGCCGTTATCGGTGCATCGGCCATCGATCCGGACGGCTCCCTGCTCGACTATGACTATCGCGAAGTGAAGGTCACCAAGACGATCATGGACAATGCCCGTCATGTCATCCTGGCAGCCGACAGCACCAAGTTCGAGCGCACGGCCCCGGTGCGTGTCGCGCATCTGTCCCAGGTCGACACTTTCGTGACCGACTACTGCCCCAATCCGGATTTTGAACATATCGCCGCCGAGGCGGAAGTGGAGCTGATCCAGACCGGCAGGCAGGACGCCGGCGCCGCCGGAGCATGATCAGCGACAACTGCCGTGGAAACTGCGAGCCCCCTGCTGCTCCGCTCGGGAAAACAGGATCGGAAGGTCAGGACATGTGCCTCGAACGTTATCGGCAATACCGCAAATCTCTTCAGCGGAAAGGTTTCCGAAAGCTCTCCCTGGCGGCCATCTTGCTGACAAATCTGATCGCCGTGCCCGCGTGGTCGCAACCTCATTCCGTGTCAGGAGTAAATGCGGACGATGTCCTGAACATCCGGGCGGACATCGATCAGACACTGGATGTCGATAGCTCCGATATTGTCGGAACCATTCCGCACGACGCGTCCGATGTCATGGTAACCGGCATCTCGGTGCACATCGGCGACACGAACTGGCGTGAAATCAGGTATAACGGCACCGTGGGATGGGTAAACGCACGTTACCTGACCCCCAGCAGTGTGTCCCTGGAGCGCCCCGAGACGTTGCAATGCTCAGGAACCGAGCCGTTCTGGAACATCGCAATCGATGAAAACGACAGCACGTTCATTTCGCCCGACCTGGCAAGCCCGATCAAACTTGACGACCTGCGCCTTGCGCCCGGCATCGGACGGGCAGATCTTTGGGCACACTATCTGGACAGCGCTGACGGCGCATATTCCCTGACGGTCGTCGTCCGGTACACCGAAGCATGCTCCGACGGAATGTCAGACCTGACATATGATTACGAAGCCCTGCTGCTCGGCCTGGATACGACGGGTGCGCCGGCATACGGGTGCTGCAGCATCGGACGCTGAGAAGACATGATCCGCCCCACGCCAGAGCCATAGCCCACTTGCAGGGCGCGACACGCGCCGGCACCGTTGGCCAATATTCATTTCGTGAGTGAAATCCGGAGCGGCTGTCGCCGGGACCACTGCTCTCGCGTCCGAGACGGCAGTTTGGTACGCCCAACGGGACTCGAACCCGTGTTTCCGCCGTGAAAGGGCGGCGTCCTAGACCGCTAGACGATGGGCGCGCGGTACTTGGGTCTCCGGTCTGCAGGTGAACCCGCAGGCGGTGCCCGGACTTTGTCGAGGCTGATGCCTCAAGCTGAGGCCGTGCGTATAAGGCGGCGCAGCGGAGGACGCAACTTCTTTTTTCGTTTTTCCGCCACAAGCCTGTTCAAAGGTGTTCACCGGGCAACGAAATCGGTACGGCCCAGCTGTTTTCCGCTCTTGGGATCGAAGCGCAACAGGGCAGTCCCGCTCCCCTCGCGCACCAAAACAAGCAGCATGCCTTCCGAAAGCGTGGCCTGGAGAACATCCGCTTCCGGACCGACGGAAAGCGTCGCGGCGAAGGCCGTCTCGGAGGGATCGGCCTCATAAGTGTTGATCTTGTAAACAATTGCTGCAAAGACAGCGACAAACCCGGCGACCATCACCAGGGACGATCCGAGCAACAGGCGCTTCAGCTTGGCCTGGACACGTAGGGCGGCCGGATCGAGCGGTGCCTCATCCGGCCCTTCGCCCCGAGAATCAGGTTGTGACATGACAGATATTTCCCATGAAGATCCGGCCGGTCTGGACACGGATTTCAGCGTAACGGTTGATGCAGCCGATGCCGGAAAGCGGCTGGATGCGGTATTGGCGGCCAGTCTGGACGCCCTGAGCCGGAACAGAATACAGGCCCTGATCAAGTCAGGGGACGTCACCGTCGGCGGCGCGAAAGTAGTTGAGCCGAAATACCGGGTCAATGAAGGCGATACGCTTACGCTAAAATTGCCGGAACCGGAAGATCCCGAACCCACGGGCGAGGACATACCGATTTCGGTGGTCTACGAGGACGACCATCTGATCGTTATCGACAAGCCCGCCGGGCTGGTGGTGCATCCGGGTGCCGGCAACTGGACGGGCACGCTGGTCAATGCGCTGATCCATCATTGCGGCGACAGCCTGTCGGGCATCGGCGGCATCCGCCGCCCGGGCATCGTCCACCGGATCGACAAGGACACTTCCGGCCTTCTGGTCGTCGCCAAGAGCGACCAGGCCCATCAGGGGCTGGCCGCGCAGTTCGCCGACCATGGCCGCAGCGGTCCGCTCGAACGGGCCTATTCGGCCCTCGTCTGGGGCGCCCCGTCCGGCCTGAAGGGAACGATCGACGCCAATCTCGCCCGGTCGCACACCAACCGCCAGAAAATAGCCGTCATGAAGACAGGCGGCCGCAACGCCATTACCCATTGGCAGGTCAGGGAACGGTTCGCCCGTGCCGACCAGCCCGCTCTCGCCTCGCTGATGGAATGCCGGCTGGAGACCGGCCGCACCCATCAGATCCGCGTTCACATGGCCCATATCGGCCACCCGCTGATCGGCGACGGCGACTATGGCTCGGGATACAAGACGAAATCCAACCGTCTGGAAGAGCCTCTCAAGGGCCTTATCGACGGCTTTCGCAGGCAGGCCCTGCATGCCGGGCTGCTGGCCTTCGAACATCCGGTCAACGGCAAAACTTTGCGTTTCGAGAGCCCCTGCCCGCAAGACTTCGCAAATCTTTTGTCCGGATTGCGAAAATTTTAGCATGCGATTTCGCTGCATCGCCATGCAATCGGCAAATTCCAACCTATATTAAAGTCTCTGTGTGCCGAAACGGACACGAAACGGCGCCCACCTTTTCCCTGAAACGGCCTGCTTGCGTAAATATGCGGAGCTGCCTGGAAAAACGGGCGCAAATGACGAAAGGGGGTGCATGCCATGGCCCAGAACGTACCGATGCTCACCGCCGGTGAAGGTGGTCTCAGCCGTTATCTGGATGAGATCCGCAAGTTCCCGATGCTGCAGCCGCAGGAAGAATACATGCTCGCCAAGCGTTACAAGGAGCATGAAGATCCGGCAGCGGCCGAGCGTCTCGTCAATTCCCATCTGCGTCTCGTCGCCAAGATAGCCATGGGCTACCGCGGTTACGGCCTGCCGATCGGCGAAGTCGTTTCCGAAGGCAATGTCGGCCTGATGCAGGCGGTGAAGCGCTTTGAACCCGACAAGGGGTTCCGCCTGGCGACCTACGCCATGTGGTGGATCAAGGCCGCCATCCAGGAATATATCCTGCGCTCATGGTCGCTCGTCAAAATGGGGACGACCGCGAACCAGAAACGGCTCTTCTTCAATCTGCGCCGGCTGAAAGGCAAGATCCAGGCGCTGGATGAGGGGGATCTGAAACCGGATCAGGTGGCCGAAATCGCTACCCGCCTCGGCGTCTCCGAGGCCGAAGTGATTTCCATGAACCGCCGCTTGGGCGGCGACGCCAGCCTCAACGCGCCCGTGCGCGCCGAAGCGGATGCCGGCGAATGGCAGGACTGGCTTGTCGACGAGAGCGACAGTCAGGAAACCCTGCTGGCGAACCAGGAAGAACTGGACATGCGCCGCAAGCTGCTCAGCGACGCCATGGACGTCCTGAACGACCGCGAGCGCCGCATCTTCGAGGCCCGCCGCCTGTCGGAGGACCCGATGACGCTCGAGGATCTGTCCGGCGAATTCGGCGTCAGCCGCGAGCGCGTCCGCCAGATCGAGGTCCGCGCCTTCGAAAAGGTGCAGAAGGCCGTGCGCAACAGCGCCCGGTCCATGGAACAACCGGCCGCCTGAGCGCAGCCGGACAACGGATAGTCGAAAACGCCGGGGCAATCGTCCCGGCGTTTTCGTATTCAATGCATCGCACCCGACGCGCCTGCCCCGAAGGGCAAGAGGAAGGTAAGGGAACCTACCTGATCTCGACCGCGTAGGTATCGAGCGGAACCACCTTGCTGATCAGCCCCGCTTCGGCCATGAACTCCGCGAACCGCTGATACCGCCCCGCGTCGAGCGCCGCCGGGCGTTTGGCAAAGCGCGGCAGCGTATCGGCCCATGCCCGCTTGTTGAGTTCGTCATCGAGATGCGGATAGGCCTCGATGAAAGCGTTCCAGGCTTCCTCGGGATGATTGGTGAGATAGATGGTCGCCGCCTCGACCGCCGCCAGGAATTTCGCCAGGCGCGGATCGTCCGTCTTGTCCCGGTTGACCACATAGATCAGCTCGTCGAAGGCCGGTACGCCGTTTTCTTCCGGAAAGAACGCCTTGCCTTCCTTGCCCTCGATGTCGATCTGGGTCAGTTCGAAATTCCGGTATCCGCCGATCACCGCATCGACCTGCCCGGACATGAGCGCCGGAGAGAGGCTGAAATTCACGTTGATGAGTTCGACGTCGTCGATCGTCATGCCGACGGATTTCAGCATCTGCCCGAGCATCGCGTCCTCGAAGCCGGAAACGGAAAAGCCGATGGTTTTGCCTTTCAGGTCCTTCAGCTCCTTGATCGGCCCGTCTTTCAGGACGATCAGGCTGTTCAGCGGTGTTTCGACGAGAGTCCCGATCCAGGCCAGCGGCAGGCCTTCCTCGATATGCGCATGCAGCGTCGGCTGGTAGGAGACCGCGATATCCCCCTGCCCGGCCGCGACCAGCTTCGGCGGCATGGCCGGATCCGCAGGCTCGATCAACTCCACGTCCAGGCCTTCAGCCTCGAAAAACCCCAGAGTTTGCGCGGTGATCACCGGCGCATGATCCGGGTTGGTGAACCAGTCCAGAAGAACGGTCAGTTTCTCGGCAGCCTGGGCCGGCGCGCCGGCAAGCAAACCGGCGGCAAGGGTCAGGGAAAGGAGCGTTTTTTTCATTCAATCCTCCAGAGTGCGGCGGTCAGTCTTCGACCTGCCAGGGAACGAGAATACGGGTGAGGTGTTCGACGGCGTAGCGCATGGCCAGCACCATCAGCGCGAGCAGGATGACGGCAGCGAACAGCATGTCCGTGTTTCCGCGCGCATTGGCCTGCAGCATGATGAAGGCCAGGCCGCCCTTTGCGCCCGCCCATTCACCGATGACCGCCCCCATGGGGGCGAATACGGCCGCGACCCGGACACCGGACGCGAAGGCAGGCAGGGCCGCCGGTATCCGGAAGACCCAGAGTTCGCGGTGCCGGGGCACCCTGTAGAGCCGGGCAAGATCGACAAGTCCGGTGTCGAGCCGCTTGAGGCCGTCGTACACCGTTGAGGTGACCGTGAAGAAGATCACCAGAATGGCCATGACGATCTTGGAGGACATGCCGAAGCCGAGCCAGAGCACCAGCACCGGGGCAATGGCGAAGACCGGCAGGGCCTGGGTGACCAGGACCGGCGGCAGGATCACCCGGCCCGCCAGCGGAAACAGCCAGACGGAAATCGCCAGCAGGGCGCCGGAGGTGACCCCCAGCGCGAAGCCGAGCACGGTCTCGAAAGCCGTGATGCCTGCATGATGCAGCAGGAACCCGGCGTGTTTCGGAAAAGCCAGCAGAACGTCGACAGGCCCCGGAAGCATGAAGGACGGCGGCTTCAGAAGGGCAACCAGCAGCGCCCAGATGCCGAACGTGACGGCAATACCGATGACGAATTTCAGGAAAACGGCAAGAAACGCCCTCATGACGCCCCTCCGCGCGAACGCGGTCTTGCCGGGACTGTCATGATCAAGTCGGCGCACGGACTCTGCGGACGCAGAAGCCGCCGCAAGGGCAGGCAGTAACGCATAGGATCTCCCGTCTTCGGACACGCCGAAAATGACACTGGAGATCCGGGAGAGGCTAAGGATTCCGTCCCTTCGCCGGCATGACCCGGATCAGGTTCTAAGGGTTCGGCTCAACACCATCTCAGCTCCGGTCACCGGAGCACCCCTCGGACCAAGGCGGAACATGCCTTCTTCGTTTCAAAAAGGCAAGCCACCAGACATCAGCTTTTGCAGTTTATACGGGCAACAGGTTCATCAGCCGGCCTGCCAGGCCGTAATGGCCTTTTCGACCGCCTCGTCGCCGGCGCCGCCCTTTTCAAGGGTCAGGATACCGCGCTTGCCGTTTTCGTAGAGCATCGGAATGTCGATCCAGCCGCGCTCGCGCAGCAGGGCCAGATTGCGCTGCTGCTCGTTCGGAAGGCTGGACAGCGCGATCCAGAAGAAGCCCGGAGACACTTTCACCGAAGCCCCGATCAGGGCGTCGCCCCGCGCCTCTTCCGTCGGTTTCATCACCAGACCCGGCACATTGACGATGTCCCCGGCGGCAAAAGTCTCCGGGAACTCATATTTGATTTCCACAAGATGACTTGCCGGAAGGGAGGTGTCGTCATTCGGCTTGATCCGGATGTCCACCTTCACGTCCCGCTCGGGAATTTCCACTGACGCGCTGAGCACCGACTGGGCCTTGCCATCGAGATCGGTTTCCTCCTCGACGCTCCAGACCACCGCACCCTGAGCCGCTGTTCCGGCCCCACCGGTCTCCTCGCCTTCCTCGTAGAGGATGGACCGCTGAACGCCGGGATCGTCGCTTTCGACGGTCTCGGCAGGAGCTGTCTCTTCCGGAGCGATCGCCGCCAGATTGTCCTGCGGAACCGCAGCCGGTTCCCCGACGATGGCCGGCGTATCGATCGCATCCAAAGGTGCTTCGGGTGCCGGCGCTTCGGGAGCTGTCTCCGGAGTCGCGGCGACGTCGGAATCAGGCGTTTCCTGCGGCGTGATTGTGGTGGTCGTGACAGTTCGCGCATCCGGCGCGACCACTTCAGCTTCACCGTCGTTCAGCAGCCGGTCTGTGTTTTTGGCGGTCTCGGCCTCGTCCGGAGTTTCCACCGGAGCTGCGGCCTGTTCTTCCTCGGCGGGCGCAGGCGCGGACGCCGTTTCGGTAACTGTTTCCGCCCCGCTGTCGGCCATCTTCTCGTCGGAGGAGAGGAAAAAATACCCTCCGGCCACCAGGAGCAGCAGGACGACACCGGCAATCGCGATGGGAATCGTGCGGCTGCCCGTACCGTTGCGCAACGCATCCGAGGCGCTCGGCCGTTCCCGTCTGGCGCGGCCGCGTTTCGGCTTGTCTGGTGCCGGGGCGGCATCGTCGGAGGTAAACGGTTCGCCGCCGTCATCCGCATGGGATTCGAAAAGCCCGTCATCAGGCGCCGGCCTGTCGTCAAACGCCGGTTCCCGGCGCTCGGCAGACATATGCTCGGAGCCCGGTTCCATTGCCGGCTCGACCGCGTCCTTTGCGTTCTGGACAGCCTGATTGGCGGCGGTCCCCAGTGACTGCGCTTCCGAAAGAGTATCCTTGAGCGGCGAAGGAATTGTCGCTTCGGGTGCCGAAGGGGCCGACGCATGGTCGGGCGGCGCGGTTTCCCTGACCGGCTCCGTCACCACCGGTTCCTGTCGCACGGGAGGTGTGACCGCAGCGGATGCAGGCTGTGATGCCGGCGGTTCCGCCTTGGGCACCGCGGGGCCAAGGCCCAGGCTTTCCCGGGCGGCTTCCGCCTCCACCTTGCGGATCGCTTCTTCCAGGCGCAGCTGTTCGGCCGTGATTTCGGAAGGAGAAAGCGGCGGTTCGTAGGCTTTCAGCTGATTGACGATGGCTGTGCGCGCACGGCTGTAGACGCTTCTGCGGGCAGCACCGTTGCTTTCCGGCAAAGACGCGATCGTTTTCTTCAGAATTGAATAGTAATCAGCCATCTTCCTGCCTACCGGCGAACTGCCAGAATCTCATGTGCGGGCCTGAATCTCCGGATCCCTGAATTTTCGAATCCCGGAATTCCCAGAGTCACCGATTTTCAGATCATTATCAGGCTTATAGCAAGTTTTTGAAGAACGATGCTATTTCTTCAATCTCTCGCCCGCATACGACCCCTACAGCACCTTCTTCCTGTCATGTGTTTACAGTCTCAACGCACACGCGCGCATGTGAGACGACTTGGTGGAAACGTCGTGATTCGCAACGTTCCGGACCATTCTGCTTTCCCAGCGCCCCTGATGAAAGCAGAAAACGGATCGAATTCAGAGTGTTGGAGCATCCCCTGGCCTTCCGGACAGAAGACGCCCCCACACCCGCCTGATAATGGGCGATTATCGCAGGCGTTCTCAATCCTGGAAGGGATTCTGCACAAGAATTGTGTCATCCCGCTCCGGACTGGTCGAAAGGATCGCGACCGGCGCACCGATCAGTTCCTCGACGTGACGCACATATTTGATCGCCTGCGCCGGCAGATCGGCCCATGTCCGCGCCCCTTCGGTCGATTCCTTCCAGCCCGGCAGGCTTTCATAGATCGGCACCACCCGTTCCTGGGCTCCCTGCGAAGCCGGCAGGTAGTCGATCCGTTCCCCATCCAGCTCATAGGCGATGCAGATCTTGATTTCATCCAGACCGTCGAGAACGTCCAGCTTGGTCAGGGCGATGCCGCTGATACCGGAGGTGCTCACGGTCTGGCGCACCAGAACCGCATCGAACCAGCCACAGCGGCGGCGGCGGCCCGTGACCGTGCCGAATTCATGACCGCGGGTTCCCAGGAACTCGCCGACTTCATTCTGCTGCTCGGTCGGAAACGGACCTTCCCCGACGCGCGTCGTATAGGCCTTGGTGATGCCGAGCACATAGCCGATCGCCCCCGGCCCGAGGCCGCAACCGGTGGCAGCCTGTCCCGCGACCGTGTTGGAGGACGTCACGAAGGGATAGGTACCGTGGTCGATGTCCAGCAGAGCGCCCTGCGCGCCTTCGAACAGGATACGCTTGCCCTGGCGGCGCTGCTCGTCCAGCAGGTACCAGACCTTGTCCATGTAGGGCAGAACCTTGTCGGCGACACTGGCAAGTTCGTCGTAGATCGCCTGGGCGGAAATTTCGTCCTGACCGAGACCGCGGCGCAAGGCATTGTGGTGGGTCAGCAGACGGTCGATTTTCGCCGGCAGGGTCGTCAGGTTCTTCAGGTCCATCAGCCGGATGGCCCGGCGGCCGACCTTGTCTTCATAGGCCGGACCGATCCCGCGCTTGGTGGTGCCGATCCGCGTTCCGGTGTTGGAATTCTCGCGCAGGGCGTCCAGCTCCCGATGCAGCGACAGGATCAGCGTGACATTTTCGGCAACGCGCAGGCTTTCGGGAGTAACGACGACACCCTGCTGCCCGAGGCGCTGGACTTCCTCCGCAAGGGCGTGCGGGTCGAGGACGACGCCATTACCGATCACGGACAGCTTGCCCTCACGCGCGACACCGGACGGCAGAAGAGAAAGCTTGTAGCTCACTCCGTCGATGACCAGCGTATGCCCGGCGTTGTGCCCGCCCTGGAACCGCACGATGACATCGGCCTGCTCCGACAGCCAGTCGACAATCTTGCCTTTGCCTTCGTCACCCCATTGCGAACCGACAACAACCACATTCGCCATCTAATCTTTGCTCTCCTGAAGCAGCTTTCCGCCCCCGGATCAGAATCCGGGTGCCAACACGATGAACCCCGGCAAACGGACCGGGGCAAACGGCGCGGACTATAGACAGGATTCCAGGCTCATGCGAGTCTCGGAGCGGAATTTATGACACGGCGGCCAAATCTTTTCCGGCCGCATTCATAACACTCTCCTTGGCCTTTTTGAGGCACCGCACCGCACCAGCGCAAGATTGCCCTTTTCGGGCGAAAGGGCCGGCCAAAGCCGAACCACGGCCGCTCGCTTTTCGGGTGGGCCGCTCTGCGCCGGCGTGATAGGCCGGGAGCTCATTCACGGGCTATCGAGATCAACTGATGACATTGCGAAACTGGCTTCTGCTGAGCGTGCTCGGTATCCTCTGGGGAGGCTCATTCCTCTTCGCCAAGGTGGCCGTTGCCGAAGTCCCGCCCTTTGCGCTGGTCTTCTTCCGGGTGTCCATCGCCTGCACCGCACTGCTTCTCTATCTTTGGCATCAGCGCCTTCTGGCCCGGCTGGAGCTCCGCCTGGCGCTGCCCTTCCTCGTCATGGGGTTGCTGAACAACGCCATCCCCTTCTCCCTCCTGTTTCTCGGCCAGACCGTGATCGGTGCGGGTCTGGCGTCGATCCTCAATGCCACCACCCCCGTTTTCACGGTCCTCGTGGCAAGTGTGCTGGTCAAACAGGAAACACTTCAGGCCCATCGCATTGCCGGCGTGGTGCTGGGCATCGCGGGTGTTGCGATCATGCTGTCCGGCAGTCTCTCCGGCCTCGCAACGGACCCGGTCTGGGCGCAGCTCTGCTGCCTGGGCGCCGCTTTTTCCTATGCCTGCGCCGCAACCTTTGCCCGGCGGTTCAAATCCCTGCCGCCGCAGGTTTCGGCCACCGGGCAGCTTATCGGCTCCAGCGCGATCATGCTGCCCGTGGCAATGCTCACCAGTGCCGGCTGGACACCGGCCGATGCCGGCCCGGTGGTCTGGATGAACGTCGCGGCCCTGGGCCTCATAGCAACGGCCATCGCCTATCTGATCTATTTCCGGATCCTGGCCGAGGCAGGCGCGACAAATGCCTCTCTCGTCACGTTGCTCGTCCCGGCAAGCGCGCTCCTCCTGGGCTGGCTGGTTCTGGGAGAAGAGCTGGATACAATTCAGCTCGCCGGTTTTGCCGTTCTGCTGGTCGGACTCGTCGTGCTGGACGGCCGCATCCTGCGGCGCAGGGCGCGCGACTGAGCCAGACGGAAAAGCCCCCGCAGAAACAGTCGTCTGCGCGGGGGCTTTTCGGCAATTGCCGGAGCGGTCTTACGAAGGAAATACCCGAAACCCGCCTCCGGGCGTCTTGCCCTGTCAGAACGTCAGCGACTTCACCTGCTTGACGTGGGACACGGCTTCCAGCCGGGCCATGACCTCGGCCGGAACCGGCACATCCACCTCGACGAGACAGATCGCATCCTCGCCCGGTGCGGACCGGCCGAGATTGAAGGTGGCGATGTTGACGCCGCTGGAGCCGAGCTCCATGCCCAGATGTCCGATGAAGCCGGGCTTGTCCTCGTTGGTGATGTAGAGCATGTGGTCGCCGAGTTCGGCTTCCATGTTGATGCCCTTCACCTGGATGATCCTCGGCTTGCCGTCGCCGAAGACCGTGCCCGCGACGGAGCGTTCCTGGCGTTCGGTAAACACCGTGAGGCGGATGTAGGTCTCATAGGCTCCCTGCTTCTCGCGGCGAGTTTCCTCCACCTTGATGCCCCGCTCCCTTGCCAGGATCGGCGCGGAGACCATGTTGACCGTCTGCAGCAGCGGCGTCAGCAGCCCGGTGATCGCAGCCGCGGTCAGCGCCTGGACATTCATTTCCGCGACCGCTCCGGCATATTCCAGCTTCACGCCTTCGATTCCGGTTTCGGTCAGCTGCCCGGCGAAGGACCCCAGTTGCTCGGCAAGCCGGACGAAAGGAGCCAGTTTCGGCGCCTCCTCGGCCGATATCGACGGCATGTTGAGCGCGTTGCGGACCGCGCCGTCGACCAGATAATCGCACATCTGCTCGGCGACCTGCAGCGCCACGTTTTCCTGGGCCTCCGAGGTCGACGCCCCGAGATGCGGCGTGGAAACGAAGTTCGGCGCACCGAAGAGCACGTTGTCCTTCGCCGGCTCGTCGACAAACACGTCGAAGGCGGCGCCCCCCAGCTTGCCCGAGTCAAGCGCGGCCCTGACCGCCGCCTCGTCGGCCAGACCGCCGCGGGCGCAGTTGACCAGATAGGCGCCCGTCCGCATCTTGGCGATCGCCTCCGCGTTGATGATGTTGCGGGTCTTGTCGGTCAGCGGCGTATGCAGGGTGATGACATCGGCCCGGCTGAGGAGGTCGTCGAGGTCCACCTTCTCGACCCCGAGTGCAACCGCCCGTTCAGGCGTCAGGAAGGGATCGAAGGCAATGACCTTCATCTTCAGGCCGATGGCCCGCTCCGCGACGATAGAGCCGATGTTTCCGCAGCCGATCAGCCCCAGCGTCTTGCCGGTGATCTCCCGGCCCATGAAACGGGACTTCTCCCACTTGCCGGCCTGGGTGGAGGCATCTGCCGCCGGGATCTGGCGGGCAACGGACATCATCATGGAAATCGCATGTTCCGCCGTGGTGATGGCATTGCCGAAGGGCGTGTTCATCACGATGATGCCGCGGGCGGTCGCCTTCGGGATATCGACATTATCGACACCGATGCCGGCACGGCCGATGACCTTGAGCCGGTCGGCGGCGGCGATGATCTTTTCCGTCACCTTGGTGGCGGAGCGGATGGCCAGACCGTCATACTGGCCGATGATTTCCAGAAGTTTTTCCTTGTCCTTGCCAACATCGGGCAGGAAATCCGCCTCGATGCCGCGATCCTTGAAAATCTGGACCGCAGCCGGGGACAATTTGTCTGAGATCAATACTCTGGGAGCCATGAGGGCATCTCCTTTGAATCAGGAAACGAGCCGGGCGGCGGGCCGCCCGGTGGTGTCGTCATTGAGAGGAAATGCTCAGGCTGCCTGGGGCAGTTTCGTTTTTTCCTGCCGGAAGGCCCAGTCGAGCCACCGGGTCAGGGCTTCCAGATCCGCGGCCTCGATGGTCGCCCCGGCCCAGATGCGCAATCCCGAAGGAGCGTCGCGATAGGCGCCGATGTCATGGGCAACGCCCTCCGCATCCAGCGCAGCGACGATGGACTTCGCGAAAGCTGCCTGCGCGTCGGCGGCAAGCGCCTGGACGCCAGGATCGGTAACCTTCAGGCAGACGGAGGTGTTGGACCGGGTCGCCGGATCGACGGCGAGAAAATCCACCCAATCCGTTTTTGCCACCCAGTCGGCCAAAACCTTCAGATTGGCGTCCGCCCGGGCACACAGCCCGGAGAGTCCGCCGAGGCCGTCCGCCCATTTCAGCGCGTCGAGATAATCCTCGACGCAGAGCATGGACGGCGTGTTGATCGTCTCACCTTTGAAGATGCCCTCGATCAGCTTGCCGCCCTTGGTCAGGCGGAAGATTTTCGGCAGCGGCCAGGCGGGGCTGTAGCTTTCCAGCCGTTCGACCGCGCGCGGGCTCAGGATCAGGACCCCATGGGCAGCTTCCCCGCCCAGAACCTTCTGCCAGGAGAAGGTCACCACATCGAGCTTGTCGAAGGCAAGGTCCTGCGCGAAGGCGGCGGAGGTCGCATCGCAGATGGTCAGGCCTTCGCGATCAGAAGGAATCCAGTCACCATCGGGAACGCGGACACCGGAGGTGGTTCCGTTCCAGGTGAAGACGACATCCCTGGAAAAATCGACGCTGGAAAGATCCGGCAGCTCACCGTAGGGGGCTTCCAGAACACGGGCATCGCCGAGCTTGAGCTGCTTGATCACATCGGTGACCCAGCCGGCGCCGAAGCTCTCCCAGGCCAGCATGTCGACGCCACGCGCACCGAGCAGCGACCACAGCGCCATTTCGACGGCGCCGGTGTCGGAGGCCGGAACGATGCCGATCCGGTAATCTTCCGGCACCTGCAGCACCTTGCGGGTCAGCTCGATCGCTTCGGCGAGCTTCGCCTTGCCCGGCTTGGCCCTGTGGGACCGGCCCAGGGGCGCATCGCCGAGGTTCTCAAGCGCCCATCCGGGACGCTTGGCGCAGGGACCTGAAGAAAAATTGGGATTGGCCGGACGCACGTCCGGCTTTGCGGTGAGATCTGTCATATCCGTCTACCCTCACAGATAGTAGCCCCTCGTTGGGGAGGGGTGGCCCACCTGTGGGAATAGGACGAACCCGGACGCCGGTCAAATCAAATCGGCCCGAAAACAGCAAAGGCCGGTCCAGTGACCGGCCTTTGCAAACACGTTTTGGAAGAGGATCAGAAGTTGCTCGTGATCGGCCCTTGCGGCTCGTAATAGACCGGAGCGGTTGCGGTCCTCATGGAATTGAAGGTGTAGCGCGCACCGAGGCGGAACTCATGCGCGGCCAGATCCTTGTATTCGATCCTGGTATTCTGGCCACCAACCGCGAACTTTTTCGATTGGGCATCGCCGATGTTCAGGTAACGATACCCGCCGTCCAGCGCCAGATTGGGCGTGATTTCATACGAAGCACCTGCCATGAGCGCCCAGGCGAAGTTCCACTTGCTGTCACCCTCGTAGGTGCCGGTTGCACCGCCGCCGTTATCATAGGTGATATCGCTCGTCGTCACATAGGACGCACCGATACCAGCACCGACGTAGGGAGTGATCCTGTTCCAGGTCCCGATATCGACATAACCGTTCAGCATGAAGGTCCAGACGTCGATATCAGCCTTTTCGATTGAATAATCACGTCCACAAAGCCCACAAGCCGCTTTTGCTTTCGCTTCTGCCGGGAATTCGTAGTCGATCGTCAGATCCGCACGCAGATGGTCGCTGAATTTGTAACCGACACCGGCCCCCATCATGAACGTGCCGTCCATCTCCTCGTCATAGAAGTCGAGGGTGCCGTATTTGATATCCGGTGCCTGATAGATCTTGTAACCGATATCGCCACGCAGATAGAAAGCGCCGGCCGCTACCGGAATTTCCGGAATGTGCTCAATGACCGGTGCCGGCAAATCCGCAGCATAGCCTGCAGTGGAAAGCGCTACAGCAAAGCCGGTCAAAGACAAACGCTTGAAAAAATTGTCCATGTCCTCGTCCTCTTCCAGTGAGCGTCCGCCTCAAACAATACCGGACACACCAAACTTGAAGGCATACTGACGAGAATTCATTAAAGGTCACTTAACCCTGTTCTTTAATCGAGATTTTTTACCTTAACACAACCTTAATTCAGACAGTTTTATTTACAAAACATTAAAACTCGCACCGGACAGAAGCTGGTTTCTGATTGATCACACCCCTCAACCAGGTCATCCCGGACAAGCGCATCAACACTGCGTGCAGATCCGGAACCCAGCGCATATGGGGCAAGGGCAAGCGAGCCCGCCCCCGAACAAGCGATTGAAACTATTCAATTCAAGGCGCGCATACAGCGCGGAACAGGTCCGGATTCCGGAGCGGCGCTCGACGGGCATCCCACTGGTCCGGGATGCGAAGTCGGGCTTGCGGGCCACCAGAAACCGCCCCGAACGGGGCAGTTCGGCTTCAGGACTGACGGTCAGGCTGCTGCGGAAGCCACGACGCCTGCGATATCGTTAACAACCTGGCTGACCAGATCCGCGTCGTCGCCTTCGGCCATCACCCGGATCAGAGGCTCGGTGCCGGAAGCACGAATCACCAGACGGCCGGATTTTCCGAGCCGGGCCTCGCCATCCTGGATGGCCGACTTGACCTGATCCATTTCCAGCGGCTCACCGCCCTTGTAGCGCACGTTCTTCAGGATCTGCGGCACCGGCTCGAACCGGCGGCAGACTTCCGACACCGGCCTGTTCTGGTCCTTCACGCAGGCCAGCACCTGCAGAGCGGCGATCAGACCGTCGCCGGTTGTGGCGAAATCGGACAGAACGATATGCCCCGACTGTTCTCCGCCCACATTGAACCCGTTGGCGCGCATGTGCTCGACCACATAGCGGTCCCCCACGCGGGTGCGGGCGAGGCTGAGGCCGAGGCTTTCAAGGTAACGTTCCAGTCCGAGGTTGGACATGACCGTCGCGACAATGCCCGCCCCCGCCAGGCGGTTGCTTGCCTGCCAGGACTGCGCCACCACCGCCATCAGCTGGTCGCCATCGACAACCTTTCCGTTCTCGTCGACGATGATGACACGGTCCGCGTCACCGTCGAGCGCGATACCGATATCCGCCCTGACTTCATGCACCTTGGCGGACAACGCATCGGTCGATGTGGAGCCGCATTCCTTGTTGATGTTGAAGCCATCCGGGGACACGCCCATGGAAATCACATCCGCGCCAAGTTCCCAGAGTGCTTCCGGGGCCACCTTGTAGGCCGCGCCATTTGCGCAATCGATGACCACGCGCAGGCCCTCGAGGCTCATTTCACGCGGGAGAGTCCGCTTTGCGAACTCGATATAGCGCTGCTGCGCCCCGTCGATCCGCTTTGCCCGGCCAAGCTCGCTTGCCCCGGGCAGCCGCGAAGTCAGGTCGGTCTCGACAAGCTTTTCGATGGTCTTTTCGATCCGGTCGCTGAGCTTGAAGCCGTCAGGCCCGAAGAACTTGATGCCATTGTCCTGGAAAGGATTGTGCGACGCCGAAATCATCACGCCCAGATCCGTCCGGAGCGAGCGGGTGAGCATGGCGACCGCCGGCGTCGGCAAGGGGCCGAGCAGAAACACGTCGATGCCGACGGAGGTAAATCCGGCCACAAGGGCGTTTTCGATCATGTATCCCGACAGGCGCGTATCCTTGCCGATGACGACCCGGTGACGATGACCGCCGTTCTTGAACACAAGACCGGCCGCCATGCCGACCTTGAGCGCCATTTCAGCCGTCATGGGATATGTATTGGCTTGACCACGAATACCGTCGGTGCCGAAAAACTTGCGCATCAAACATGTCCGTAAAATTGTCTTTGGTTCAACGCTCCGCTTTCAGGCGCATCCGCACGAAAGCAGGTTGGTTGTGCGCCTGTTTAGCGCAGTTCGAACCATCTGTGCTTCAAAATATGTGAGCAATTGTTACCATTCACAAACGATCAGCGCCCGCCGCAACGAAAAATGCCCGGCTCGCGCCGGGCATTTGACATCTTGGCCGATGAGCCTTGACGCTGATCAGGACTGCGGCTGCGGCTCCATGCCGCCGCTGGGCTCGTCGCCCCCCCGCTTGGCGCCTGTGGTCGGCACTGCGGAGGACCGGCCGACAGGCTGGTCGTCATCCGTATCCCGGATCGGCGGCTTGCCGTTCAGAAGCCCCTTGATCTCGTCTCCCGACAGGGTTTCGTATTCCAGAAGGCCCTTGGCGATCGTGTGGAGCTGGTCCTCGAAATCGCCCAGGATCTTCTTCGCGGTCTCGTAGCCCTGATTGACGAAGGACTTGATTTCCGCGTCGACGATCTTCTGGGTCTCGTCGGAGACATGCTGGTTCTTGGCGACAGAATGGCCCAGGAAGACCTCTTCCTGGTTCTCGCCGTAGAGCAGCGGCCCCAGCTTGTCGGACATGCCGAACTGGGTCGCCATGGCGCGGGCAAGCTTGGTGGCCATCTGGATGTCGCCGGAAGCTCCGGACGTGACCTTCTCGTAACCGAAAATCATTTCCTCGGCCACACGGCCGCCCATGGCAACGGCAAGATCGGCCTTGCACTTCGCCCGTGTCAGGGAGACCTGATCCTTTTCCGGCAGGCGCATGACCATGCCCAGCGCACGTCCGCGCGGAATGATGGTGGCCTTGTGGATCGGATCGGAAGCTTCCTGATGCAGCGCCACCAGGGCATGCCCTGCTTCGTGATAGGCGGTCAACTTCTTTTCTTCCTCGGTCATGACCAAGGTACGGCGCTCCGCGCCCATCATCACCTTGTCCTTGGCATCCTCGAACTCCGCCATGGTCACCAGCCGCTTGGAACGGCGGGCGGCGAGCAGGGCGGCCTCGTTGACGAGGTTCATCAGATCCGCACCGGAAAAGCCCGGCGTGCCGCGTGCAAGTGTCCGGATATCCACATCCGGCGCCAGCGGTACCTTGCGCATATGCACTTTCAGGATCTTCTCGCGGCCCGTTATATCCGGGTTCGGCACCACGATCTGGCGGTCGAAACGGCCGGGACGCAGGAGTGCCGGATCCAGCACGTCGGGACGGTTGGTCGCCGCGATGATGATGACGCCTTCATTCGGCTCGAAACCGTCCATCTCGACCAGCAGCTGGTTCAAGGTCTGTTCGCGCTCGTCATTGCCGCCGCCGAGACCGGCGCCGCGATGACGGCCGACCGCGTCGATTTCATCGATGAAGATGATGCAGGGCGAGTTCTTCTTCGCCTGTTCGAACATGTCGCGCACACGGGACGCACCCACGCCGACGAACATTTCGACGAAGTCGGAACCGGAGATGGTGAAGAACGGCACATTGGCCTCGCCAGCGACCGCACGGGCCGTCAGCGTCTTACCGGTTCCCGGAGGGCCGACCAGCAGCACACCGCGCGGAATGCGGCCGCCCAGACGCTGGAACTTCTGCGGATCGCGCAGGAACTCGACGATCTCCTGCAGGTCTTCCTTGGCTTCATCAATGCCGGCCACGTCCTCGAACGTCACCCGGCCATGCGCCTCGGTCAGAAGCTTGGCCTTGGATTTGCCGAACCCCATGGCCTTGCCGCCGGACCCCTGCATCTGCCGCATCACGAAGATCCAGATGCCCAGAATGACCAGCATCGGCAACCAGGAGAACAGGGCTCCGAGCAGCGGAGAACTTTCCGCCGGCGGACGGGCATTGATCAGAACACCCTTGTTGCGCAGTTCATCGACATATTGCGCCCCGTCGGGTGCATAGGTCTGGAATGCGCCGCCGCTGTTGTAGCTGCCGGAGATTTTCTGTTCCTGAATGGTGACGGATCTGACTTCACCATTATCGACCTGTTTCATGAAGTCCGAATAAGCAATATCATTCGTCGCGCCGTGCTGAGCGGGACTTTGAAACAGCTGAAACAGTGCGATCAACAGCAAGGCGATGATCACCCAAAGGGCGAAATTGCGAAAATGTGCGTTCATTTTGTTCCCTTAACCGCCCGACGCGACGTAACTCACGCGGTTATTTTCCTTTAAGCGAAGATAGGTCGCCCAAGGCCCGCTGCCAAGGCGGTGCGCCATAGTTGCGCAGATGCACTGACTAATTTGTTAAGTTCGGACCTCTAACAGATGTTGAACCTGAGGAAAACTCTAGATTTCCTCATCCCGGTTCCCAACATTGACATATCCGGCCTCCGGCAGGCCCCGCCCTGGTATTCTTTCCATGGTAAACATCATTGCCGGACTGCAATCGCCGATCGGCCGGTCCGCGGGCAGGCAGGACGCGACAATCGTTCCATCTGCCGTCCACACGACCGGTGAACAGTCGAAAGCCTCTTTCGGCCAGTCAGCCGGCCAGTGAATGTCCCGCGCCCGCACCGGAGCGCGGCACAGCGGCCCCAGACACAGACTGTCCGCAGAATCCGGGCATTCTGTGTCCGCAGGCGAGGAAATCCGATAGCGGCTATCCCAGATCTGCGGGACAGCCGTGAGCACACACGTCTCGGGCGGTGCGCGCCCGGCTTCCTTCCAGATCCTGAGGATGTCGCCCTTCGCATCGAACAGCGCTCCGGCCAGGGAGCTCCTGCGGTCATCGGCGCCGGCAAGCACCGCATCCAGAGCTTCGAGCTTGCGGAACCTGATCCGGACACGGTTTCCCGTCGCCCGTGCGGCCAGGCGGCTCAGCAGGCGCAGGCGCAGATCCTTCGCGGTGCTGCGATAGATTTCCCGGCTCATCTTCAGCGGCCCGGCCGGATGTTCGCTGACATGCGCCTCCACCAGGGCCTCAAGCGTCGTCTCAAGAGCGTCCCGCGCGCGCCGCAGGTGCTCTGCCGTCTCGGCAATCCGGCTGGCGCTGAGCCCCTCCTCCGCCAGCAGCGCCATGATCCGGCGCAGACGGCTGCGCTTGTATTTCGGGGCGAGATTGGACGGATCGGAACACCAGGCCACGCCGCGTACCCTCAGGCTCGCCTCGAGCCGGGCCTTCGGCACGCTCAGAAGCGGTCGCAACAGGCGCAGGCCCTGCGGGCCGTCCGGCTCGTCGCACGCCATGGCGCCCAGTCCGGACAGTCCGCTGCCCCGGGTCAGCCGGTCCAGAAATGTTTCGGCCTGATCGTCGCGATGATGCGCCAGGACCAGCGCCTGGGCCCCCGACTGTCTCATGTGGCCGGCAATCAGCCGGTATCGGGCCTGGCGCGCTTCCTCCTGCATGTTGCTGGCCGGTTTTTGACCCTCCCAGCGCAGGATGGCCGCGGGCAGGCCGTGATCGGCGGCCAGGGCGACCACGAATTCGGCTTCTCCGGCGCTTTCAGGGCGCAGGCCGTGGTCAACGCACAGGACTTCCGCCTCCCCCTGCCAGGAGGTGCGTCTCATCCATTCGCTGAAAAGAACAAGGAGACTGGAGGAATCCGCTCCGCCCGAAACGGCAAGCGCGAGCCTGGAAAAGGGTTTCAGTCTGCAGAAAAGAAAATCGACGTCTTCGTCCGGGAGCGTGGAGTGCTCGACCGGTCCGTCAGGAACATTTTGCACGGCGGCGCTCATCCCGTGCCTGCGTCAGAACGGCGGGGGCGGCATTCGGATATTTGTTGAGCAGTTCGGAGAAGGTCGCGCAGGCGGCGTCGGCTTCGCCCAGACCGCGCAGCGAAACGCCGAGCTTCAGGAGACTGTCCGGGCTTTTCGCATTGCCGGGATGGTCGGTGTAGGTCTTCAGGAAGGCATCAGCGGCCTCGCGGTAGTTCTGCTGTGCAAGCAGGCTTTCCCCCAGCCAGTACTGGGCATTGGCCGCCAGCGCATCGTCCGGATAGTTTTCCAGAAAGGTGCGGAAGCCCTGCTCCGCCGTGGCATAATCGCCATTGACCGCAAGGGAATAGGCCTGGTCGTAATCGGAGCGCGCGTCACCGCTGCCGATGACGCTGGCAATCTGGTCGTCGTCCGTGGCAAGGCCCGGGTCGGGAGCGCTGTCCTGCCCGGCGCCGGGCAGGTTTTCCAGCCCCTGAGCCAGGGCGGACAGATCGATCGGCCCTTCGGACGGCAGGCCGGTCGGACCTTCATAACCGCCGGACTGTGACCAGTCGCTGTCGCCCGACCCGTCTGTGGCCGGAAGGGTGGCGAAACCGCCCCCCGGTGCGATCAGGCTCCCCGATTGCGGCTCCCCGGTCTCCGAGAGGCCGGGTTGGGCGCCTCCCGATCCGGCATCGGACCGCTTGCCCGGCGTGCCGCCTTCCAGCTGCTGGAAGCGGTATTCGTTGTCCTCCTGCATGCGGCGCATCTGATCCTGCAGTTCCCGCATCTGATAGGACAATTGCTCGATCTGCCCGGTCAGCACCCGGATACGTTCTTCCAGCTGGCCGATCCGGACCGATGAATCATCATTCTTGCGTCCGAAAAGCTGCGCTTCGGACGGTGTGGCAGCGGCGATGAAAACCAGCGCCATGACGAGACCTGCCAGTCCCCTAAAATTCCGCATTCGCTCCTCCGGTCTGGGATTTTGTGAGCATCAACGGACCGGACATATATGCCAATACCGGCGCAGATCCGTATTCGTGATGTTCCATACCCTCCGGTATGTATCACGCCCGGCTCTGTACTCAAGTGCACTGAGCGCCCGGACTTCGGCTAAATTTTGACAATAACCGCTTTGCTCCGGAAGAAACCGGCCGGAATTTGCACGACGGCTCTCCGCCGGACACGAAAAAGGCCGGACGCGAGGCCCGGCCTTCCATTCGGATCCGCGGTGCGGCCCGGTCAGTTGGTGGCGTTGTTGAGAACCGTCACCGCACGCCGGTTCTGGGACCAGCAGCTGTTGTCGTTACACACGGCCACCGGACGTTCCTTGCCGTAGGAAATCGTCTTGATGCGCGACGCATTCACGCCCTGGGAGACCAGATAGTCCCGCGCGGCCTGGGCACGCCGTGCCCCGAGGGCGATGTTGTACTGACGCGTGCCGCGCTCGTCCGCATGGCCTTCCACGGTAATCGTGTACTGGGAATAGCGGTTCAGCCACTTCGCCTGATTGGCAAGGGTCGCCTGAGCCTGTGCATTGACCACCGACTGGTCTTCCTCGAAGAACACCCGGTCGCCGACATTCACCACGAAGTCCTGGCCGGTGCCCGGCTTGACATTGGTCGCCAGCCCGTCCGGTTTCGTCTGGGCACATGCCGCTGCGAGCAGAACCGCGAAACAGATGGCAATCCATCGCCCGCCCTGAACGGCGTTTTCTCGTTTGAACATTCCTGTCTCCTAATCCCCAGCCCCGTCAACCTGACCGCACGGATCGTTGGTCTTTGGTAAACGCTTTCTAGCCAAACCTGGTTAAAGCCGTCTTTGCAAACATGGTTAACAACTTCCTAACACAGCCTGTCTGTCAAGACTGTATCGAAGTTCCCGTGCGGCCTGCCTGTCGCGATGCCACGGAGGGCGGGCCGCACGGTGTTTCAGTCGATCAGGGGCGACCAGGACGGATCCGACGCGAAGGCGGGAGTTTCCAGCCTCTGCTCGTTGTATCCGGTCAGGTCGACCGTCCACACCTGAGGTCCGCCATTGGCGCCCGGCGTATCGCGGAAGAACACCAGAACCCGCCCGTTGGGAGACCACGCCGGCCCCTCATTGTGGTAGCCCTCGGTCAGGATGCGCTCGCCCTTGCCGTCCGGGCGCATCACGCCGATCATGAACCGTCCCTGATGCTGCTTGGTGAAGGCGATCAGGTCTCCCCGCGGCGACCAGACCGGCGTGGAGTACCGCCCCGGTCCGAAGGAAATGCGCTGCGCATCGCC
The DNA here is from genome assembly GCF_003075075.1 of Labrenzia sp. 011. GTDB lineage: Bacteria > Pseudomonadota > Alphaproteobacteria > Rhizobiales > Stappiaceae > Roseibium. The sequence goes on from NZ_QCYM01000007.1 coordinate 164,339, forward strand.
GCCGCCCGTATTCATGACATAAAGCTGCTGGGTGCCGCCCCGGTCGGATTCGAAGACGATCCGCTGTCCGTCGGGCGAGAAGGACGGGCTCGTGTCGATGGCCGCCGAATTGGTGAGCCGCGTTGTCTGGCGCGAGCGCAGGTCCATCTTGAAGATATTGGCATTGCCGCCCTGCTGCAGGCTCATCACGACGCTTTGCCCGTCCGGCGAAAACCGGGGAGCGAAGGTCATGCCGGGAAAATTGCCCACGATTTCACGCTGGCCGGTCTCGATGTTGAGCAGATAGACGCTGGGATCCGACCCGCCATAGGACATGTAGGTGATTTCCTGGCTGGTCGGCGAAAATCTCGGCGTGAGCACCAGGTCCTCGCCCCGGGTCAGATAGCGCACATTGGCGCCGTCCTGATCCATGATGGCCAGACGCTTGATCCGCTTGTCCTTGGGGCCGGTTTCATCGACAAAGACGATACGCGTGTCGAAATACCCTTTCTCGCCGGTCACCCGCTCGTAGATCGCATCAGAGATGATATGGGCCAGACGCCGCCAGTTTTCCGGCGTCGTGTAGAACTGCTGGCCGAGCATCTGTTCCTGCGCGAACACGTCCCAGAGGCGGAATTCGGCGCGCAACCGGCCGTCCGCCTGCTTGATGACCGTGCCGGTGACCAGCGCCTGCGCGGAGATCTGGCGCCAGTCGCCGAAACGCGGCGTGGAATTCACGCTCATGTTCTTCTGGATGAAGCTGGCCGGGTCCAGCGGATTGAACAGGCCCGAGCGCTTCAGGTCCGCCGCGATCACCGATGTCATGTCGGCGGCCAACTTGCTGTCACCGCCGTCGGCCGAAAACGAAGGCAGGGCAATCGGCAGCGGCTCGATATTCCCCTGGGTAATGTCGATTTCAACGAGCGCCGATGCCGATGGAGGCGCGAAGACGGTTGCCAGGGCCATCAGGACGGCAAGTCCGATGGATTTCCGGTCAGCGAGAACAGAAAGTTTTTTCAGTATTCCACGCATGAGCACAACAGCTCCCTTATCGACAATCAGTTCGGCCATGCCGGACTATCCCCCAAGCATCTCTCTCGGGTCAAAGTTTATGATGACTTCCTGCCACGCGTCATATTTCGCAACCGGCAGGGAATATGGCTGGCAGCGCATGATCGCGCGCACCGCGCTGCTCGCGGCGGCCCCGAACGCCGGATTGCCATTCGAATTCAGCACTTCCGGACTGCCGGACACATCCCCGCTGCGGGAAAGGTTGAAGCGGACCCGGACCTTGAGTTCTTCCGCGCCCACCGCTCCGACCGGCGGGTTCCAGCATTGCGCCACCTGCCCCCGCAGCGCATCGAGCTCCGACTGGCTCATGCGCACGTCCTGCTGGCCCTTGTTGGACCCGAGCGAGGCCGGCTGCTGTGACGACGCCCCGGACTGTTTTGCCGGCTCGACCTTGTTCAGCAGGGCCGCGATCTGCGTGCTGTCGAAATTCTCGTCCGGCGGCTCGGGCGTTTTTCTGGGTGGCGCCGGTTTCGACCGCGGTGCGACGCTGGTCACGATCGGCTGCGGCGCAGGCGCCGCTTCCTGCTGCGGCTCCGGTTCCGGTGCGGGTTCGGCTGCGGGCACCGGCTCGGCCGCCTGTGCGGGTTCCGGCACGGGCGCAGGCGCCGGTTCGGGTTCCGCGACCGGCTCGGGCTCAGGCTCGGGAGCAGGCGTCGGCTCGGGTGTCGGCGCAGGTGCGGGGGTTGGCGGCGTCGGTTGCTGGACGTTGCTTTCCCCCGGCTTGTCTGCCGGCTCGGGCGGCTTTTCCGCGGGTGTCTCGCTTGGCTTCACCGCTGCGACTTCACGGATCTCTGCGGTTTTCTCGCCGATCCGCAGCCGCGTGAACTCTTCGATCGGCACCAGGTCTACCGGCAGGGAATCCACCGGCGGCACAGAAAAACTGTCCGCGTCCGGAAAGGCAGCAATGCCCCAGAGAAGGATAGCCGCATGACCGGCCAAAGACGCGATGAGACCTGCGCGCATGACGCGTTACGAGTCCCGTTCTTCCAGAGTGACAAGACCGAGGCGTTTGAACCCGGCTGCGTTGATCCGTCCCATAAGCTTCATCATCGTGCCGTAGTCCGCATCCTGGTCGCCGCGCACGTAGATACGCTCCTCGTAGCCGTTGGCCGCGATGGCTTCGAGCTTCGGCACCACCTCGTCCAGCGGGATCGGCGTATCCTGAATGAAGATCTCTCCTGCCGAATTCACCGAGATCGTGATCGGCTCCTTGTCCCCTTCAAGCGCCTTGGCGCTGGTTTCGGGAAGATCGATCGGCACGCCCACGGTCAGCAGCGGGGCCGCCACCATGAAAATTATCAGCAGGACGAGCATGACGTCCACGAAGGGCGTCACGTTGATCTCGCTCATCGGCGCATTGCGCCGGCGGCGCCGTCCGCGCCGTCCGCCCGACTGACCTGAACTGACCTGCATGGCCATGGGTCAGCCCCTCTCGTCGATCTGGCGGGACAGGATCGCGGAAAACTCGTCGGCGAACCCCTCCATGCGCGAAACCGCCTTGCCGACATCGGAAGCGATCTTGTTGTAGGCAATCACCGCCGGGATAGCGGCAAGCAGGCCGAGAGCGGTGGCGAAAAGGGCTTCGGCGATACCGGGTGCAACGACCGCAAGGTTCGTGCTTTCGGAGGCGGCAATCGCCTGAAAGGCGGTCATGATGCCCCAGACCGTGCCGAACAGTCCGATGAAGGGCGCCGAGGCCCCGACGGTCGCCAGGACGAGCAGCCGGCTTTCGAGCCGTTCGGCTTCGCGCTGGATGGTGACATCCATCACCCTGTCGATCCGCTGCTGCAGGCTGGCGATGGCGGGACGCGCGCCCTCATGGCTTCGCTTCCATTCCCGCATGGCGGCCACGAACAGCGCTGCCATGGAATGATTCACGCGATTGTGAAGCGTTCCATAGAGTTCTTCGAGCGACTGGCCTGACCAGAAAACCGTTTCGAAGCGACTCATCTGTCGCCGGGTCCGGCCGATCAGCATGATCTTGTCGACGATGATGGCCCAGCACCACACGGAAGCGCCAAGCAGGCCGAGCATAACGATCTTGACGACGATATGCGCCTGCCAGAACAGCGAGAAAAACGAAATGCCGCTGTCCGGAGCTGTCAATGTCGATTGGACGAGTGTTTCCATTATCTCAATGACCTCTTGGCCGTATTACGCGGTTGTGCATGCAAATCTCCGGCAGCTACAGAAATGGACCGGAAGAACGGGCCGGCTCCTAGTGATCTGCCGCCTCTCTGACGTTTGATTTTGTCAAAACTGGGACTTAACCAATCGAAGCAAGCCCCTCTCTAAAGGAATCAATTAAGGTTACCGCAAGATTAACGCATGAATCTGTTTTGGATCATTTTAGCGTCAGGGCGCGGCCCCGGGACCGGCGGCCTGCCCAAGGTGTTCATTCGACAGACGTTTCGCCCGATGCGTGCCCGGCAAGTTTTTCCGCAAGAACCGGTGGCAATCGGGTCGGTCTCCCCTGCGCGGTGATCACCGCAACGGTGACAGTGGCCGAAACCAGCAAGTCCGCGCCCCGGTGGATGACCTGATCGAGCTTCACCCGGGCCCCCTTGAGACTGGAAAGCCGGGTACGCACCAGAAGCACGTCGTCGATACGGGCGGGCTTCTGAAATTCCAGTGTCATGGAGCGCACCGCGAAGGCAAGCGCTGCGCCATGGGTTCCCTCGGCCAGCTCCGTGTGATGGATCCCGACACGGCGCAGGAAATCCGTGCGCCCCCGCTCGAAGAACCGCACATAGGCGCCATGGTAGACAATCCCGGTAAAATCCGTGTCTTCGTAATAGACACGCACGGGCAGCACATGACCGCCCTCTTCCAGGCGCCCGGCAAGATCCGGCCAGTCCGTCACGGTATCGTCCTTTCCGTCCCGGATTCAAAGGATCTCCCGGCCCACCGGAAGACCCTTCCTTGATCCAGGGTGTAAACTCATGAATGAAGACAGCCGGGACGTTCCGTGTCCCGCAGCGATTCCACCTTGGCTTTCCCCTGCGCCATGAAAGCGTATCGGCTAGGCGGCGGCAACCTCTGCAAGGAATGTCTCGACGGAGGCCCGCAGCTGTTCGGCCTGCTGCTTCATCTCGAGGGTCGCCGTCAGCATGTCGCCGACCGCCTCGGAGTTTTCGGCAACATCCTCGTTCAGCGACACCACCGTGGTCGCCACGCTGCGCGTGCCGTCGGCCGCTTCGGCGACATTTCGGGAAATCTCACCCGTCGCCGCCCCCTGCTGCTGCACCGCTTCGGAAATTGTCACCGTATAGGAGTTCACCTCCTCCACCGACCCCGAAACACGGGCGATCTCGTCCACCGCCTCGCTTGTCGACGCCTGAATGGCCGCGATCTGTGCGGAAATCTCTTCCGTCGCTTTCGCGGTCTGTCCGGCGAGGGACTTCACTTCCGAGGCAACCACCGCAAAGCCCTTGCCCGCATCGCCTGCCCGGGCAGCCTCGATTGTGGCGTTCAACGCCAGAAGGTTGGTCTGTTCCGCGATTTCGGAGATCAGCGAAACGACGTCACCGATCTTGTTGGCGGCCTGGGCAAGGCCGGAAATCTTGGCGTTGGAACTTTGCGCCGCGCTTGTCGTCTGCGCGACGATCGATGCAGTCGTCTCCACCTGGCGGGAAATTTCCGCAATCGACGCATTGAGTTCCTCGGTCGCGGAGGCGACAGCCTGAACGTTGGAGGACGCGTTTTCCGAGGTGGTGACGGCTCTCTGCCCCTGTTCCGTGGCCGAGGCGGAGCGCTGGCTGAGCGCGGAGGAGACATCCTCGACTCGGGCGATGTTGGTTTCCACCAGTTCGAGCACCGCCTGAGACTCCGCCCGGAAGGCGGCAATGAGGGAATCGATCGTCTTTTCCCGCTTCTCACGGGCGATATGGCCGACCTTGCGCTCTTCCGCAAGACGCTCCCGCTCGATGGAGTTTTCCTTGAACACCTCGATGCAGCGGGCCATGCGGCCGATCTCGTCAGACCGTTCCGTCGCCTCGACAGTGACGCCCAGATCACCATCGGCGATCTTGCGCGCGGCAACCGACAGGCGCTCCATCGGGGCGAACATGCGCCTTGTGATCCACCAGATCACGCCGACGATCGGAATGAGGCAGAGAAACCCGGAAAGAACCGCGCCGAAGGTGATGCGGTCCGCGGCAGCCGACAGCTCGGTCTGCCGAACGGCTTCGACCACGCCATAGGGTGTGCTTTCAAATGTGCTTCTTGCCTCGCCGAAACGGAAATCCTCGCCACCCAGCCGGATCAGCCGGTCACCTGCGGAGATGTCGGCCAGCGAGTGAACCGCGCTTGCGCGTCCGGCCACATCGAGCTCAACCAGATGACCCGTCCTGTCGACCAGCAGGACCTGCTCGCTTTCGCCAAGCCCGGTCTTCTCGTTCAGGAGAGTCGCCAGACGCTGCATGTCCGTCGAAAACGCGAGAGCGCCGAAAAAACGGTCCAGGTAGAAGATGGGCGCCGCAAGCACCAGGGAAACCGTTCCGTCCTCGGCAGTGACAAAACCGGAGGAGAAGATCTGCCCGGCGGCCAGCGTCTCGTTCGCCGCAGCTTCGAAAAGCGCCCCGAAAGCGGTCTGGACCGGATTGCCACGGATCTCGGGTGCGTCCACGTGAAAGGCGAACTCGGGGCCCTTGCCGTAGGTATAGGTGATGAAGCCATCCGGATTCGCCAGCGCGGCATCGGAAAACAGGCCCTGGCTGACAACATCCTGATAGATCGGATGAATGGCCTTGTGATTGTTCACATAGTAGTTCTTTTCGTCCGGCTCGCTGAGCAGATGACGCTCGTGCGGCGGATGAGGATTGTCGGTGACGAAGATCCGGCGAAGGGTCTCTGTCTGCCCTTCCTTGAGATTTTTCCAGCCGACCATCGCCTTCATGAGGCTGTCCTTGGCCTCCTCCAGAGAGACGAAGAACTTGGCGCTGTAGATCACCTGATCCAGGGCCAGTTCGAGAACCTTCTGCTTCGCCCTGGTCGCGCTTGTCAGACCGTTATCAGCCTGTCCGTTGGCGACATCGCGCGAAACCATGGACGTTACAGCAACAATCGCCACACACATGACCAGTGCACCGGCGAGAAACATGAGAGCCAGTTTAGATGAAAGCCGCTTGCGCATGAAGTTCCCCCACATAGTTAACGGGACGATACGGGCGTATTGACAAACAAATTCTTAATAGAGACTTGGAACCTGATAAAAATTACTAGCTTCCGCTTAGATACCCCTTTGCCTCCAGGGTGCAGCCCGGCCAACCACGTCGAGTAGTCGGTTTCCGACGCTTGCGAAGCGCTGACATGACCTCCTGCCTGGGCGATACCGAACAGCATTGAGCATGTGTCCTCCGATGCCACCCTGTTCTGCTGACCGGCAAGGTGCTGCGCGAAGCTGGCCTGGGCGCCCGGCACCCAAGACGTCCGGCGCGCGGAAACAGGCCCACGCGGCCGCATCCAGAGGCCCATCGGCCTGCGTTGCGCGTCTTGCCCGACGCAGCTTCGACACGCCCTGCCGGGACGCCGGCGCTCGCGATCGGATGAGTCACAATCAACACTTTTCGGGGTAAGTAGTACCGCTAATGCGGATGACTGATCGTGGAGTAGTGGAGGCTCGTGTTCTCGAAGCACTGAAGTTATTGTGCACCTGCGAAAACAATCGGTGGAATTTCTCTCACACCCGCCTAATCAAACCCGAAAACCTGCAGCGAATCTTCAGCTAAAGACGACAAGGTCATCCGAGAACTTCCATCGAAGAGTTACTTTCCGCAAACGGAGAACCAGAAAAAACAAAGCAGATGTTCAAATATGCTCAAACCTTTCGGTATTCAAACTATATTAACAAAATCAAGCAACTATACAAGAAAGTCATCTTGAATAGGATCTCAGAAATGCTCCTCGATAAATTTCGCATTGGCTTCAAGATATGGATACCGGTCATCAGCCTTGCAGTATTTACCCTTGCGATAATTAGCTATGATCTCTGGTCGCTGCGGACCATCCTTTACGGAGAGCGCACTGCAAAAACCCAGACGGTCGTCGAGATCACCAACTCGGTCCTGAAGTATTTCCATCAGCTGGAAACTTCCGGGGAACTGAGCAGGGAAGAAGCCCAGGAGTGGGCGCGCAATGTGGTGCGTGCGATCAATTTCGACGGCAACAACTACGCCTTCGTTCAGGATTATGATGCAACGCGCATCGTCAGCGCCAACAAGGCCACCGAAGGAACAAGCGCCTGGGATTCGCAGGACAAGACCGGCAAGTATCACATGCGCGAGATCATCGACGTTGCCCGCAACGGCGGCGGCGTCGTGACATACATGTGGAACCGCAAGGGTGAGGACGCGCTGATCCCCAAGTCCACCTGGTCGGAAGCCTTCGAACCCTGGGGCTGGGTGATCGCCACCGGCGTTTATGTTGACGATGTGGCTGCCGCTTTCTGGTCCAAGGTCAGCACGATGGTCGGTGTTCTGGCCGTCGGCGGCCTGATCGCGACCATCATCGCCATCGCAGCCATCCGCAACATCGTCGGGCCGCTGAAGGGTCTGACCCGGAGCATGAAGGTACTGGCGGACGGCGACACCAACGTCGAGATCACGGGAATGCGTCGCGGAGACGAGATCGGTGAAATGGCGGAAGCCATGGAAACCTTCGTTGCCAACGAAAACACGCGTCGCGAGCTCGAACGCAGCCAGAACGAACGCCAGAAACTGGACTTGCAGCGCTCGCACAACATCCAGGCCCTTTCCTCGGAGTTCGACGTCCAGATCACCGGCCTTCTGAACACGATCTCCGGTTCGGTGGATAGTCTGCAACATGCCTCCACGAACCTGAACTCGGGCGCCCAACAGACCACGAACCAGAGCGAGGCGGTGGCTTCCGCAGCCGCCACAGCGTCTGCAAACACGGAAACGGTTGCCGCCGCAGCGGAAGAGCTTGCCACTTCGGTTGCCGAAATCAGCCGGCAGGTATCCTCCTCCAGCGAGATCGCGTCGCAGGCGGCGGATCAGGCATCTTCGACGAACGAACGCATCCAGGGGCTTTCCGAAGCCGCCGCGAAGATCGGCGAAGTCGTCACGCTCATCCAGGCCATTGCCGAGCAGACCAACCTGCTGGCACTGAATGCGACCATCGAGGCTGCCCGTGCCGGAGAGGCGGGCAAGGGCTTCGCGGTGGTGGCCGCCGAAGTGAAGGAACTCGCGACCCAGACGTCCAAGGCCACCGAGGAAATTTCCTCGCAGATTTCCAGCATCCAGGGTGAAACCAGTCACGCGGTCGAGGCCATCGGCACCATTACGAGCACCATCAGCAAGATCAACGAGATCACGAGCAACATCTCTGCCGCGGTCGAGCAGCAGGGCATGGCCACCAACGAGATTGCCTCCAACATCCAGCAGGCCGCTGCCGGGACGCAACAGGTAACCGAAAACATCGGCGGTGTTTCTTCTGCCGCCGGCATTACCAACGAAGCGGCGGACATGGTCTACTCGGCAGCCCAAAGCCTTGACAAGGAAGCCCATGAGCTGCGCTCGAGCGTCGGGACCTTCCTGAATGGCATCAAGGAAAACTCGGCGAACGAGGCGGCCTGACCGCCTTTGCGAAGAAACGGGATCGAATGAGGCCGTCCGCTCGGGCGGCCTCATTTTTTTGACGAGCCCCCCGATGGCCGTCCCCGCAGGCACGCGGCAAGGTCAGGTTCCTTGGAGGAAGATACGAAGTTTCAGGCTGTTGCCGGCCCGATGACTGCCCGTACACGCGTTACGACGACCTCAACAGACAGCAGATCGTCCTACTCCGGGTCCGAAAACAGCCCCATCTGCGGCGCATCCGCCCTGGACGGAGCCGCAAGGCCCATGTGCTCGAACGCCATCGGCGTCAGGATCCGGCCGCGCGGTGTCCGCTGCAGGAAGCCGTTCTGGATCAGATAGGGCTCGACGATTTCCTCGATGGCATCGCGTGGCTCGGACAGGGCGGCGGCAATGGTCTCGATGCCGACCGGGCCGCCACCGAAATTGACCGCGATCTGACTGAGATAGCGCCGGTCGAGACTGTCGAGCCCGGCACTGTCGACCTCCAGCTGCAGCAATGCCTTGTCGGCAAGTGCCCGGTCCACCCGCTCGATCCCCGCGACGATCGCGAAATCGCGGACCCGCCGCAGCAGGCGTCCGGCGATGCGCGGCGTCCCGCGCGAGCGTTTCGCGATTTCATGGGCACCGTCCTCGGCGATACCCAGCCCGAGGATGGATGCCCCGCGCTTGACGATATGTTCCAGCTCCGCGATCGTATAGAACTGCAGCCGGACCGGAATTCCGAACCGGTCCCGCAGCGGTGTCGTCAGCAGGCCCAGCCGGGTGGTAGCCGCGACGAGGGTGAACTTCGCCAGATCGATCTTCACCGAACGGGCCGCCGGCCCTTCCCCGATGATCAGATCGAGCTGATAGTCCTCCATGGCCGGATAGAGCACTTCCTCCACGGCCGGACTGAGCCGGTGGATCTCGTCGATGAAGAGAACGTCGCGCTCTTCCAGATTGGTCAGCAGCGCCGCCAGATCGCCCGCCTTGGCGATCACCGGCCCCGACGTCGCCCGGAAATTCACGCCCAGCTCCCGCGCCATGATCTGCGCCAGTGTGGTCTTGCCCAACCCTGGCGGGCCGACAAACAGCACGTGATCGAGCGCTTCGCCGCGCGCCTTGGCGGCGCCGATGAAGATTTTCAGATTCGCCCGCGCCTGCGCCTGGCCGACAAAATCGTCCAGTACCTGCGGACGCATGGTGCCGTCGATCTCGTCGCCCCGGATCTCGGGGGTCACGATGCGCGTATCATCCGACATGGCTTACGACCGTGAACAGCAACGCAAGGAGAGCCACGCAATAGGCCACCCTGATCGCATGAAACTTCCTGAACTGGCGGCGCACGAACGGATCGTCCGTCTCGATACGTCGTCCGTTCATGGCAAAGGACCGGTCTCCGACCGCCAGCGAGAAACGGTGATCGAGATACATGATCCCGCCGATGCCCAGAACAACGAAAACCACCGCGATGACGGCATAGATGACGACCATCATCCTGCCAGCTCCTTCAGGCCCAGACGGATCAGCTTTTCCGTCGTGACGTCCTCGCCGGCACTCTGCATGGCCTTGGCAACGGCCGCGCTTGCCTGCGGCTGGCCGTATCCGAGGTTCGTCAGCGCCGACACCGCTTCGGCGACCGGCCGCGCGGCGACATTGTCCGCAACCGATTGCGACACGGAGATCGTGTCCTGATCGATACTCGCAAGGCCCGGAGCCTTGTCCTTCAGCTCCGCGAGGATGCGCTCGGCCACCCGTTTTCCGACCCCCGGAGCCCGCGAAATCGTCGCCTTGTCGCCAAGCGCGATGGCATTGGCCACCTCACTCGCCTTCAGAATGCCCAGCACACCCAGCGCCACCTTGGCGCCAACGCCCTGAACCGTCATCAGCATCCGGAACCACTCCCGCTCTGCTTCGGCCGCAAATCCGTAGAGCCGGATCATGTCCTCGCGGACGATCGTTTCGATGAACAGCACCGCGGCCTCCCCCGCCCGCGGCAGCCCCTGCAGGATGCGCGAGGGGCAATGGACCTGATAGCCGACACCGTGCACGTCCAGGATGACGTGATCCTCGCCGTAGCTGTCGATGATTCCCTTGAGTTTCCCGATCATGCCGCCCCCATCGCCGCCATGCGTGCGGCCGTGCTTGCCCGATGCTGCGCGTGACAGATTGCGATCGCCAGGGCATCGGCCGCATCGTCGGAGTTGAATGTCGCCCGCGGCATCAGAACTTTCACCATGGCCCGGATCTGCCCCTTTTCCGCATGGCCGGTCCCGACCACGGTCTTCTTGACGAGATTCGGCGCATATTCTGCAACCGGAAGCCCCGCAAGCGAAGGCACCAGCAGCGCGATGCCGCGCGCCTGGCCCAGTTTCAGCGTCGCCCCCGCATCCTTGTTGACGAAGGTGAGCTCCACTGCCGCCTCGGCCGGCTCATGCAGGCGCACCACATCCGTGAGGCCCTCATGCAGTTCCACGAGGCGTTCGGCCAGGCTCTTTTTGTTGTCCGAGGTTACCGTGCCGGAGGCTATGAAGGAAAGCCGGTTTCCGGAGGCTTCTATCAGGCCCCAGCCGGTACGCCGCAGCCCCGGGTCGATGCCAAGCAAACGAATCGTGTGTGTCATGGAACAAAGCGGTAACAAAACTTCTGCGTTGACGCCAGACAAAGCGCAGCTTACCACCGCAATGCCTGTCCAATTCGAACCGGAAACCGCATCTTTTGCCGCAATCACGGCAAATTCGGCCCTCCGGCCCGTCCGGATTTTCGGGCGGTTTACCGCCCTGCCTTTCCGCCGATGCGTTTCCCGTGAGTTTCCATGTTTGACATTTTCAGTTCCTTTTCCCTGAACCTGCTGATGTTCCTCGCCGCGGTGCTTTTCATCGCCGGCTACGTGCGCGGCTTTGCCGGATTTGGCGCCGGCATGATCTTCATGCCGGTGGCGACCACGGTGATGATGCCCTCCACCGCCGCCGCCGCGTTCCTGTTCATCGACGGGGTCGTGGCCCTGCCGCTCGTGATCCGCGCCCTCAGGCTGTGCGACTGGAGCACCGTCCTGCCGGCGGCGGCCGGCGCGGTGATAAGCGTGCATTTCGGCGCCTGGCTGCTGGCCAATTCCGATATCCTGATGCTGCGCTGGACCATTTTTGTCATCGTCATCGGCCTGCTGATGCTGCTGATATCCGGATGGCGCTATCATGGCAGGGCCACCTGGCCGGTGTCCCTCGGCGTCGGTACGGTGGCCGGCGTTCTCGGCGGAGTGTCCCAGGTGTCCGGGCCGCCGGTCGTGGCCTTCTGGCTTTCCAGTGCCAGGGAACCGGCGATCGTGCGGGCGAACCTGATCGTCTTCTTCGCCCTTGCCAGCGTCGGAACCTTCGTCGCCTATATCCTGAACGGCTTCTTCACCTTGCAGGTGTTCCACCTGCTGATCGTGGCGATTCCTGTCTATGCACTGGCGATCTATGCCGGCTCGAACGGCTTCAGCAAGGCAAATCCGGCCCTCTACCGCAAGCTCGCCTATGTGCTGATCGCACTGGCGGCACTCACCAGCATGCCCGCGCTCGACCCGCTATTCCGCTAGCTTCTCCTGCCATTTGGCGCATTTCAAGGTCATGAGTCGCTCAAGTTCGGAGTCGAATTCCTCGCGGCTTGAAGATGCCTGCGCCAGAATGCTCAGCGCCACAATAGCCGCATCAACGGCTTCCTCACGCACATCGCCAGGCGAATGACCTTTGTATTCGCTGCCCGGAGCTTTCGTGACGGAGAGCACTGCCTGCGCCAGCTCGCCCGCTTCGTCTCCGGTTTTTCGCGGCAAGGCGGTCCTTCAGCCGTTCAAAACGTCAAACAAAAACCCCGGCCGGGCCGGGGTTTCCAGTTCACATGAATTCAAGGTCCGTCAGGAGGCCAGCGCCGCCATGGTTTCCTCGTCGACGTCGAAATTCGAATAGACGTTCTGGACGTCGTCGTCGTCTTCCAGCATGTCGATGAGTTTCATCAGGGTCTGGGCCTTGTCCGCGTCGACCGGCGTCAGGTTCTGCGGTTTCCAGATGATCTTGGTGGAATCGGCTTCGCCCAGCGCGTCTTCAAGTGCCTTGGCGACATCGTTGAGATCCTCGAAGGCGGCATAGATCGTGTGACCGCCTTCATCGGACTGAACATCCTCCGCTCCGGCTTCGATCGCCGCTTCCAGCACGGCATCGGCCTCGCCAACGTCCGGCTTGTAGACGATTTCACCCACCCGGTCGAACATGAAGGACACCGAACCGGTTTCCCCCAGGGAGCCACCGCATTTGGTGAAATAGGAGCGGACGTTGGAAGCGGTCCGGTTGCGGTTGTCGGTCAGGGCTTCCACGACGACGGCGACCCCCGCCGGGCCGTAGCCTTCGTAGCGGATTTCCTCGTAGTTGTCGGCGTCCCCGGTCTGCGACTTGTTGATCGCGCGCTGGATGTTGTCCTTGGGCATGGACTGCGCCTTGGCGTTCTGCACGGCCAGGCGCAGGCGCGGATTGGCGTCAGGGTCCGGGTCGCCCATCTTTGCGGCGACGGTGATTTCCTTGGACAGTTTGGAGAACATCTTCGACCGGGCCGCATCCTGGCGTCCCTTGCGGTGCATGATATTCTTGAATTTTGAATGGCCTGCCATGGCTCTTTCCGGTTCTCTGCGGATGATTTCGATGAAAAACTGCGCCGCTTATAGGCAAGTTGACGGAGAAAATCCAGATCGGTGAATTCTGACCGCCACGTTTCAGCCGCCCGAGGGCCAGAAGTCCGGCAGCACCGGCTCCAGACGTCCGCCGATCCGCACGGGGGCAACTCTCCGAGCCAGCCCGGTCCGGTCATCGGTTTCCACGGCCACGCCGCAAACGGTCGCAATGCCGGACGCCGGGGTGAATCGGGAGCCCGGAATCTTGCGCTGGAACCGGTTGACCGGCTCCTCCTTGTCCATGCCCAGCACGCTGTCGTAGTCGCCGCACATGCCCGCGTCGGACATATAGGCCGTGCCGTTTTCAAGGATCTGGTGGTCGGCAGTGGGAACATGGGTATGGGTGCCGACGACGAGACTGACCCGGCCATCGAGAAAATGCCCCATGGCCTGCTTTTCGCTGGTTGCTTCCGCATGCATGTCGATGATGATGGCGTCGGCGACCTGCCCGAGCGGACAGTTGTCGACCACCTTGTCGATGGTGGCGAACGGGTCGTCCAGAGCGTCCATATAGACCCGCCCCATGACATTGGCGACCATCACCTGGGCTCCGTTGCGGGCGGTATAAAGATGCGCGCCCCGGCCCGGTGTGCCGGCCGGGTAGTTGGCCGGCCGCAGCAGCCTGTCCTGCCGTTCGATATAGACCAGCGTGTCGCGCTGGTCCCAGATGTGGTTGCCGGTCGTCACTACGTCGGCCCCCGCATCCAGAACATCCTGGAGGATGGCTTCGGTAATGCCGAAGCCGGAGGCGGAGTTCTCTCCGTTGACGATCACGAAATCGAGCTGGTTGGTCTCCACCAGATCAGGCAATTTTTCGATAACGGCGGTCCGGCCGACACGGCCGACGAGATCGCCCAGAAACAGAATACGCATCAAATCCTCATAGAACGACCCGCCGCGGCCCTTCCGGCCGCTCAGCCGAACGCACGATAGCCCTGTTCGGTCAAAATACCATTCAACGGCTTGTCATGCTCTTCCGCGGGCACGCGGTCAACCTCCTGCACGGCAAAGGCCAGGCCGATGCACAAAAGAGGCCCCGTCTTTTCCAGCGCCGCGATTGCCGTATCGTAGTGCCCCTTGCCGTAGCCGATCCGGTTTCCGGCCGCGTCGAACCCGGCAAGCGGCATCAGCAGCACCTGCGGACACACCTCCGCCGCCTCGGGGCCGGGGCCCATCGTGCCGAAACCGGCAGCAACAAGGTCCGCACCGCGCTCGAGCGTTCTGAAAACAAGATGGGGTTCGGCGACAACCGGCAGGCACAGCGGATGGCCCTTGCAGCGCAGGGCATCCATCAGGGGTCTGGGATCGATTTCGTCCCGAATGGGCCAGAACCCCGCGACCACGGAGCCCTCCGGCAGCGGCAGCCCGTCCGCATGATCGGCCAGAGACAGGCTCTTCTCGATGCGCTCGATATCGCCCAGCGCCGCACGGCGGGCCAGCGCCTCCTTGCGGAGCAGATCCTTTTCGGCGGCGAGCGGAGACAGAAACTTCATGGGCTCTCGTTGTTTGGCCCTTCTGCCGGGAGAAAGGCAGAAAGTGCAGCCGTCCGACCGTTGGAAGTGCGATCCCGGGAAACCTACAACGTAGGTGGGCGCCGTATGCGATGGACCACGGCCCGAAGCAGGGACAGCTCCCGAGGGAATGCTTAAGGCCCCGGGGATATTTTTCCTGACGCATCGGCCAGCCGCAACTAACGCATATAGACCCGCATCGTGGCAATTACCAGAGCGGCGTGCATTTCATCAAAAAAGGATTTTCGAAGCCCCTGCGGCGTCAGGAAGCGTCGGTCGGCCGCAGACTCTTGGCCAGGCTTTCGGCAAGACTCTCGATTCGAGCGGCGGCCGTATTGATCGATCTGGAAAGTTCCTGCTCGTTCTGGCTCATGTTGTCCAGCGCATCCACCTGCTGCCGTCTGGCTTCGCTGAGGTCCTCTTCCAGTCCGGCGACCTTTTTCTCCAGCTCCGACAACTGGTCGGCCGCCATGATGCCGGCCATGACCGTGAGCCGCTGGTCACCGATTTCCCCGAAAGCGCCCCGCAATTCGGAAATCCATCCGTCGAACCGTTTGGCAAGCCCCATCAGGCGCTCTTCCTCGCCGTCATCACAGGCCATGCGAAAGGACTTGCCGTTGATCGTGACGGTGATCTGCGCCATCAGTGCCTAACCTCCATGCGCATCCAGCACGCTGCGGATGGTTTCCATGGCGGAAACGAGCCGCCGGGACACATCCTTGTTGGCCTCTTCCAGCCGGGACGCCCGCGCTTCGCTATCATCCAGCGAGGCGGCAAGCTGCGACCGGTCCTCGCCCAGCCGCTGCAGATCGTCCTGCAGGGCATTCAGGGACCTGTCCGCATCCATACGCCGCTGAACCGCCGATTCCAGATGGCTGACGGCCTTTTCGAGGCGCTTTGCCGCATCGGTGAGGCTGGTCTTTTCCATGCTGTCCATTTCCGGCATGTATAACGTCGTCCCAATATTTTCCGCGGCGGCCCGCACCCGTTCCTTCCAAACCGTCATACTGGAGATCTGGCGCATTCACCCGGTCAACTGCCCCGCTCCGAGCCTGCCCCTCCGGGCTCCCGGACACGGGTTTGACGGCGAAAAAGCAAATCTTTATCAGGGCGCCGAGCTTAGGCACCGCAACTTCTTTCAGTCAATGCCACCATCGGCAGAATCCTCAGCTCAATGTCCCGCCGGAAGGGAAATTTCTTTCCCCTGAGGGTGAACGCGGCTTTAAAGCTGCTTTGTTGACTCGCCGCAGGTTCCTGATATTTGTCTGGCGCCTGATCGGAATTGACGGAAGTCGAATTCTGAGCAACGTACCTCATTCGCGCCTCGGCGGACGGTTCCGTCCAGCCTGGCGGTCCGCTCTGGAAACTGGGGCTCCAAAGCAAGCAACGGGAAGACAATGACCGATCTTGATAAACACCAGCGCATGGCAAATGCGATCCGCTTTCTTGCCATCGATGCCGTGGAAAAGGCCAAATCCGGTCACCCCGGACTGCCCATGGGCGCCGCCGACATTGCAACGGTTCTGTTCACCCAGTTCTTGAAATTCGATCCAACCGCCCCGAACTGGGCCGACCGCGACCGCTTCGTGCTGTCCGCAGGTCACGGCTCCATGCTGCTCTACAGCCTGCTCTATCTGCTGGGCTACGAAGACTTCTCCCTTGAGGAGCTGAAGAATTTCCGTCAGCTCGGCGCACGCACCGCCGGCCACCCCGAATACGGACACGGCGCGGGAATCGAAACGACGACCGGGCCGCTGGGTCAGGGCCTCGGCAACGCCGTCGGCATGGCCATCGCCGAACGTCTTCAGGCCGAGCGCTTCGGCACGGAGCTGGTCGATCACTACACCTATGTGCTGGCCGGCGACGGCTGTCTCATGGAAGGCATCAGCCAGGAAGCCCTGTCGCTCGCCGGCCATCTGAAACTGAACAAGCTCATCGTCTTCTGGGACGACAACGGCATCTCCATCGACGGCAAGGTGGAAATCACCGACAGCACCGATCAGCAGGCGCGCTTCGCCGCTTCCGGCTGGAATACGCTGAGCGTCGACGGCCATGATCCGGAGGCAATCGCCGCCGTGATCCGCCAGGCCCAGGCCAGCGACAGACCGACGCTGATCGCCGCCAAGACCACCATCGGCTTCGGCGCCCCGACCAAGGCGGGCACCGCCAAGGTTCATGGCGCACCCCTGGGCGCAGAGGAAATCGAGGGAACCCGCGCGGCTCTCAACTGGCCGTATGCCCCCTTCGAGGTTCCGAGCGACATTCTGGATGCCTGGCGCATCGCCGGCCTGCGTTCGGCCCAGGCGCACAAGGACTGGCAGAAGCGCTTCGCGGAAACCGATGCGGAAAACCGGGCCGAGTTCGAACGCCGCAACCGGGGCGATCTGCCCTCCGGCTTCACCAAGGCCATCATGGACTACAAGAAGAAGCTCGCCGACGACCAGCCGACCATGGCGACGCGCAAGGCTTCCGAAGCCGTGCTGACCGTCATCAACGAAGTCGTGCCGGAAACCATCGGAGGGTCCGCGGATCTGACCGGGTCCAACAACACCAAGACCCCGCAGACCCAGCCGATCACGCCGACGGATTTCTCCGGCCGCTACATCCATTACGGCATCCGCGAGCACGGCATGGCGGCGGCCATGAACGGCATGGCGCTGCACGGCGGGCTGATCCCCTATTCCGGCGGCTTCCTGATCTTCTCCGACTACTGCCGCCCGTCGATCCGCCTCGCGGCCCTCATGGGACAGCGCGTCATTCACGTGATGACCCATGATTCCATCGGCCTTGGCGAGGACGGTCCGACCCACCAGCCGGTGGAACATTTCGCCGCCTTGCGGGCGATCCCGAATCTCACGTTCTTCCGTCCGGCAGACATCACCGAGACCCTCGAGTGCTGGCAGCTGGCGCTTGAAAACAGCGAGGGCCCCTCGGTCCTGGCCCTCACCCGCCAGAACCTGCCTTCCCTGCGCAAGACCTTCGAGGAAGACAATTTCTGCGCCAGGGGCGCCTATGTGCTGATCGATTGCGAGGACGACGCCGCGGTAACGATCTTTGCCTCCGGTTCCGAGGTCGAGATTGCCGTGGACGCGCATCAGGAACTGAGCAAGGCAGGCATTGCCGTGCGGGTTGTTTCCGTCCCCTCCTTCGAGCTGTTCGAAGCCCAGTCCGACGCCTACAAGGCCGACATCATCGGCACCAGCCCGGTGAAGATCGCCATCGAGGCAGGCATCCGCATGGGCTGGGACCGCTTCATCGGCAATGACGGTGCCTTTGTCGGCATGAAGGGTTTCGGGGCAAGCGGCCCCTACAAGGAACTCTACGAGCATTTCGGCATCACCAGTGAAGCCGTCGTGGCCGTGGCGAAAGAAAGACTTGGTTCTTAATCAGGATCAATACCGGCAGCGGGCATTCCTCCTATGCTGCCGGAACCGGAGCACGGGCGTGCTCATTGTCGTGGCCACACGGTCTGTTGTGACCACAATCTGTGCGTTACCAATTGGCGCGAGAGCTTGAACCGAGCGCCGAAGATTGCGGGAGTGGAATATGGTTACCAAGGTAGCAATCAATGGTTTTGGCCGCATTGGCCGGAATGTTTTGCGTGGCATCGTCGAATCCGGCCGCACCGACATCGAAGTCGTTGCCATCAACGACCTCGGCCCGGTCGAAACCAATGCGCATCTGCTGCGCTACGATTCCGTTCACGGCCGCTTCCCGGCCACGGTCGCCGTGGATGGCGACACCATCGCCATTGACGGCGGCAAGCCGATCAAGGTGACCGCGATCCGCGACCCGAAGGACCTGCCTTGGGGCGAACTCGGCGTCGATGTCGCCCTGGAATGCACCGGGATCTTCACGGCGAAGGAAAAGGCGGCCCTGCACCTGGAAGCCGGCGCCAAGCGCGTTCTGGTATCCGCTCCGGCAGCCGGAGCCGACAAGACCATCGTCTACGGCGTCAACCACGATGCCCTGACCGCTGACGACCTGGTCGTCTCCAACGCCTCCTGCACCACCAACTGCCTTGCACCCGTTGCCTTTGTCCTCAATGAGACCGTCGGCATCGAAAAAGGCTTCATGACGACGATCCACTCCTATACCGGTGACCAGCCGACCCTGGACACCATGCACAAGGATCTGTATCGCGCCCGCGCCGCAGCCATGTCCATGATCCCGACCTCCACCGGTGCCGCCAAGGCCGTCGGTCTGGTGCTGCCGGAGCTCAACGGCAAGCTGGACGGCGTCGCCATCCGCGTTCCGACGCCGAACGTCTCGGTCGTCGACCTCAACTTCATCGCCAAGCGCGAAACCACGGTCGACGAGATCAACGCCGCCATCCGCGACGCCGCCAACGGCAAGCTGAAGAACATTCTCGGCTACACGGACGACAAGCTGGTCTCCATGGACTTCAACCATGACAGCCACTCTTCGGTGTTCCATTGCGACCAGACCAAGGTCATGGACGGCACCTTCGTGCGCATCCTGTCCTGGTACGACAACGAATGGGGCTTCTCCAACCGCATGGCCGACACGGCCGTCGCCCTGGCGAAACTGATCTGATGGGTCGGATGACCGAACATCCCTGTTGACCTCAAGGGCGGTTGCGGCAGAGCTGCATCCGCCCTTTCATTGCGACCGGACCGGAGCAAAGCATGACTTCGTTGGCCATGATATTCGGGTTTGTCGTCCTGCTGGGCGTCGGCTTTTATTTCCTTGATCGATACACCGAGCGCAGCAAGAACCGGAGCCATCGCCATTGGCAACCGGATGTCGACAAGACCAGGGCCGAGATCATGAAGAACCTCGAAACGCCCCCGGACCGCTGATCAGCCTGGTTCCAGAAAATAGGAGACTTCGTGCTCGAACTCCTCACCGTCATTTCCCTGACTGTCGTCGCCGCGGTCGTGCCGGGACCGGATTTTGCCGTGGTCCTGCGCAACGCCCTGATCGGCGGGCGCCTCGCCGGCATCATGACCGCGCTCGGCATTGCCCTGGCGCTCGGTGTTCACGTCACCTACGCCCTGGCCGGAATCGGCCTGGTCGTGTCCCAGTCGATCTTTCTGTTCAACGGACTGAAACTGATCGGCGCCGCCTATCTGATCTTTCTGGGCGTGACCATGTACCGGGGCGCCTCCAGCGAAATGCCCGCCGACGGCGCGCTTGCCGGCATGGCGCCGCTCAAGGCGCTGCGCTGGGGTTTCCTCACCAATGTGACCAACCCCAAGGCCACCCTCTTCGCGCTGAGCGTTTTTCTGCAGGTCACTGCTCCGGGCACCCCGCTCTGGACGCAGATCGGCTATGGCGCGATCATGGCCGGCGGAGTGTTCCTCTGGTTCGTGCTGGTCACCCTGTTCTTCACATTGCCCACCGTCCGGCTCCGGTTCATGCGCGCCAAGGTCCGGATTGAGCGCTCCTTCGGTGTCCTGCTGACCCTGTTCGGCATCGGCATTGCCGTCACAACCAACTCGTCCCGTTCCTGACCACAGGTATTCCCATGGCTTTCAAAACTCTCGACGACCTGACCGACATCGCCGGCAAACGCGTTCTGCTGCGTGTTGACCTGAACGTTCCCATGGACGGCGGAAAGGTGACCGACGCAACGCGCATCGAACGTGTGCTGCCGACCATCCGTGAACTCTCCGGCAAGGGGGCCAAGGTCGTCCTGCTCGCCCATTTCGGCCGACCGAAGGGCGAACGCGTGGCGGAGATGTCGCTTGCACCGGTCGCGCCGGGCGTGTCCGCGCTTCTCGGCAGGCCTGTCGCCTTTGCCGAGGACTGCATCGGCCAGCCGGCCGCCGACGCCATCGCCGCCATGGCCGATGGCGATGTCCTGCTGCTGGAAAACACCCGGTTCCACAAGGGCGAGGAAAAGAACGATCCGGACTTCGCCAGGGCGCTTGCCGCCAATGGCGACATCTATGTGAACGACGCCTTTTCCGCCGCCCACCGGGCTCACGGCTCCACCGAAGGCATCGCGAAGCTTCTGCCCGCCTATGCCGGACGCACCATGCAGGCCGAACTGGAAGCGCTCGGCTCCGCCCTCGGCGCCCCGGTCCGCCCTGTCCTTGCCGTTGTCGGCGGCGCGAAGGTTTCCTCGAAAATCGATCTCCTGGAAAATCTCGTCACGCGGGTCGACATGCTGGTGATCGGCGGCGGCATGGCGAATACCTTCCTTGCCGCCAGGGGGATCGACGTCGGCAAGTCGCTGTGCGAGCACGACCTGGCCGACACGGCCCGGAAAATCATGACGGCCGCCGAAGCTTCCGGATGTGAAATCATCCTGCCGGTCGACGCCGTGGTTGCCCGCGAATTCAAGGCCGGCGCCGCCAATGAGACCGTCGCCCTCGATGCCATTCCGGCGGACGCCATGATCCTGGATGTGGGCGCACAGTCCATCGCAACCATTGCAAGCAGGATCGACGCGGCGAAAACACTGGTCTGGAACGGCCCCCTCGGCGCCTTCGAAATCGAGCCCTTCGACCGGGCAACGGTCGCTGCGGCGCAGCACGCGGCACAGAACACCAGGGCCGGCAAGCTGAATTCCGTTGCCGGCGGCGGCGACACCGTGGCCGCATTGAACCACGCCGGAGCCGCCGGCGATTTCTCCTATGTGTCCACCGCAGGCGGAGCTTTCCTGGAGTGGCTGGAAGGCAAGGAGCTGCCCGGCGTCACCGCGCTGGAAAGCTGAAACATGCCCGGGGCGGGCGGGCAGAACCGCCCCGGATACCCTCTCGAGCGCCTGCCGCGCGGAATGTCCGCAGGACCGTTCCGCGGGATATGCCGTTTTCGGCGCCATTTAATTCGCAAGCAGAATTAAATATACCGGCCCGTTTTCGGAACATGTCTTTGTATTTTAATTGATTTAACCCCTGATCCCCTCTTTCAACGCCGGAAAATCTTGTTAGAACCAGCGATGATTGACGCACCGCAACACCGGTGACGCACGACTGCGTTATCCTTATGATAACCACGGCGAACCGGATCCTGGGGAGATTATTGATGGCACGTATTACCCTTCGTCAGCTTCTTGATCACGCTGCTGAACACGATTACGGGGTTCCGGCATTCAACATCAACAACATGGAACAGGCTCTGGCGATCATGGCCGCGGCCGACCAGACCGATGCGCCAGTCATCATCCAGGCCTCGCGCGGCGCCCGTGCCTATGCCCATGACGTGATGCTGAAACACATGATGGACGCGGTCGTCGAGATCTATCCGCATATCCCCGTCTGCGTGCATCTGGATCACGGCAATGCACCGCAGACCTGCATGACCGCCATTCAGGCCGGTTTCACCTCGGTGATGATGGACGGCTCCCTGGAGGCGGACGGCAAGACCCCGGCGGACTGGGACTACAACGTCGGCGTCACCAAGACCGTCACCGACATGGCCCATCTCGGCGGCATCTCCGTGGAGGGCGAACTCGGCGTGCTCGGCTCGCTTGAAACCGGCATGGGCGACAAGGAAGACGGCCACGGCGCGGAAGGCAAGCTCAGCCAGGAGCAGCTGCTGACGGATCCCGACGAGGCGGTGAAATTCGTGAAGGAAACGAAGGTGGATGCGCTGGCGATCGCCATGGGCACCAGCCATGGCGCCTACAAGTTCACCCGCAAGCCGGATGGCAAGGTGCTTGCCATGCATGTGATCGAGGAAATTCACCGCCGTCTGCCGGACACCCATCTGGTGATGCACGGCTCCTCCTCCGTGCCCCAGGACCTGCAGGACATCATCAACCGGTATGGCGGAGAGATGCCGCAGACATGGGGCGTTCCGGTCGAGGAAATCCAGCGCGGCATCAAGAACGGCGTGCGCAAGGTCAATATCGACACGGACAACCGCATGGCCATGACCGGCCAGATCCGCAGGATCCTCAGTGAAAACCCGGCCGAATTCGATCCGCGCAAATATCTGAAGCCCGCCCGCGATGCCATGCAGAAACTCTGCGTCGAGCGCCTGGAAGCCTTCAACACCGCGGGGCAGGCATCGAAGATCAAGAAGATCGTCACTCTTGCGGACATGGCCGCGCGCTATCAGGACGGCAGCCTGGATCCGAAGATCGGCTAGGTGAGCGGACCGGATTCGACCGGCGCCCCTCCCGACGGTTTCCCGGACGGGCATTCGGCCCGGACCATTTGACCGGCTCCGAGCCGGTCTTTCGGCCGGTCCGGGAAGGCAGATAGTTCAACTTTCCTGAAAGAGGGGCCTTGCGTCCCTCTTTCGCCGTCTTTAGGGACAAGAAGCACGACAATGCCCTTGAAACCGGATTGACCAGGACCGCCAGCAGTGAACCGCCCTCGCCTCTTTCTCATCACACCGCCGGAATTCGATACCGACGCTCTGGCCGCGAAGCTTGAACAGGCTTTTGCCGGCGGCGACATCGCCTGCGTGCTGATCTACATGCCCGGCGCCGGAACCAAGGAAATCCAGGGTGCGGCCGAGGTTCTCGTCCCGGTCATCCAGCAGGGTGGCGCGGCGGCGATCGTCTACCGCGACACCCAGGCCGCCGGCCGCAGCGGTGCGGACGGGGTCCATGTGGATGCCTCCCTGGAGGACGTCAAGCTCGCCGTGGAAAGCTTTCACCCCGACCGGATCGTCGGCACCGGCGGCACCAAGCTCCGGCACGAAGCCATGGAATTGGCGGAAACCGGCGTTGACTATATCTTTTTCGGCAAGCTCGACCTCGCCGAGAAGGAAACCGCCCATGCAAAGACCCTGTCCAGCGCCGCCTGGTGGGCCGAGCTCTTCTCCACGCCCTGTGTCGCGCTGGCCGGAAACACGCTTGAAACCCTGGGAGAGGTGGCCGCGACGGGCGCCGATTTTGTCGCCCTCAAGGACGCCGTCTGGCAATCGGAGGACGACATCGCGGCACTCGTCACGCAAGCCAACCGGATCCTGGACGCCCATCCGTTTCCCGAGGACAGCCAGAACGGGTGAGGAGGCAGCCATTGCACGGATTTGAGCAGACCTTTCCAGCCCCTTCCGGTGACGGGGAAGACCATGCCGGGCAGACGCGCCGGAAGGCCCGCTCCGGTGCCCTGAACCGGGCCGCGCTCATCCTGGCCGGCGGCATTCTCCTCGCCGTGCCGCTTCCCGTACAGGCACAGGACAGTGCCCCGAGCGACACCACCTCCGAGGAAGAGGCCGCCGCGTCTGCGGAACCGCAGCCCGTGCTGGTCGATGTCACCACATCGGGCAAGACGCTCCTGAGCATTGTCGATGCCGGCCCTCCCCATCTGGAGGACGATGAGACCGCCACCGCGGAGACCGCCTATTCCGCCTTCCAGCGCGGCTGGTTCCTCACCGCGCTTGGTCTGGCCACACCGCTTGCCGAACAGGGCGACAAGGCGGCCCAGGCACTGCTCGGCGTCCTGCATGAGGCCGGGCTTGGCATCCGGCAGGACAAGGCCAAGGCCGCCGACTGGTATGCCCTGGCCGCGGCTCAGGGCGATGCCGGCTCTGCCATGCAGCTGGCCCAGCTCTACCTGCTCGGCACCGGCGTGGAAACCGACAAGAAAAAGGCCGCCGATTACTTCGAACAGGCCGCCGAAGCCGGCAACCCTTCCGCTCTCTACAATCTGGCGCTGCTTTACCAGGAAGGTGAAGGCCGGCCGTTCGACGAGGACAAGTCGCGCGAACTTCTGGAGCAAGCCGCCCAGCTCAACGATCCCGAAGCCCAGTATGCGCTCGGCCTTTCCTATCTGGAGGCCCAGAGCGGGCTGAACGATCCGGGCCAGGGCGCCTTCTGGCTCGGCCGCGCGGCAAGACGCGGCCACACCTCCGCACAGGTCTATTACGGTATCCTGCGGTTCCAGGGGAAAGGTGTCGACCCCGACGAGGCGGAAGCGGCCGACTGGTTCGAACGCGCCGCAACCGCCGGCAATCCGGTCGCCATGAACCGGCTCGCGCGGGTCTATGCCTACGGCCGCGGCCGGGAGCAGGATTTCGCCGCGGCGGCCGGCTGGCACCTGATTGCCCGGACCCTCGGCGTGTCGGACCAGTCGCTGGACCGGATCGTCGAGAGCCTTGGCGAGGAGACCAAGGCGGAGGCCCGCAAACTGGCAGAACAGTATTCGGCAACCCTGATGGCCCCCACCCGGGATCCTGAACGGGAATCGCCGTAAACTTTGGGTCCGCCGCCGCTTTCGGAACGGAATTCGCCTTTTTTCCTTGAAACCTGCCCGCATTTGTGGTGGACAGGCGCGAGCAAAATTCAAGCGCGTCAGCCAACGATTGCCGTCGCCTGCTCCGGATCCATACAAATCAAAAAGTCGGTCGTTCCATGAAAATCAACGGAAACGAAATCAAGCCCGGTAACGTGCTTCAGCATCAGGAAACGCTTTGGGCCGTCGTCAAGGTCCAGCACGTCAAGCCGGGAAAAGGCGGTGCCTTTGCCCAGGTCGAGATGAAGAACCTGATCGACGGGCGCAAGCTCAACGAGCGTTTCCGCTCCGAAGACAAGGTCGAGCGCGTCCGTCTCGAGCAGAAGGACTTCCAGTATCTCTACACCCAGGAAGACATGCTGATCTTCATGGACACGGAGACCTACGAACAGCTGGAACTTCAGAGCGAATTCGTCGGCGACCGTGCCGCCTTCCTCCAGGACGGCATGATGGTGACCGTGGAACTGCACGAAGAGCGCCCGATCGGCATCACCCTGCCGCAGTTCGTGACCCTGGAAATCCGGGAAGCCGACGCCGTCGTCAAGGGACAGACCCAGTCGTCCTCCTACAAGCCCGCGCTCATGGAAAACGGCGTGCGCGTGATGGTGCCGCCGTTCATTACCGCCGGCGAGAAGATCATCGTGGACACCGGCTCTCTGGAATACGTCCGCCGCGCGGACTGATCCCGCCGCACAGGTCTTCGCAATGTCGCGGCGGGGCACGCCCCGGCCGCAGGCAGACACGCATTCAAACAGGTCTGCCCGGATCCGCCCGGGCAACACCCAACAGCAAGTGACACTCCATGGCCCGCACAGCTCTCCTCAACGTGATGGTTCAAACCGCCTTCAAGGCCGGCCGCTCCCTGGTCCGCGACTTCGGCGAAGTTGAAAACCTCCAGGTCTCCCGCAAGGGACCGGGCGATTTCGTCTCGGCCGCCGACCGCCGTGCCGAGGAAATCATGCGCAGCGAACTGACGCGCGCCCGGCCGACTTACGGTCTCGTCATGGAGGAAAGCGGCGAGGTCGAAGGCACCGACGGACAGCACCGCTGGCACATCGACCCTCTGGACGGCACGACCAACTTCCTGCACGGCATTCCGGTCTTCGCGATCTCCATCGCCCTGGAACGGGCGGGCGAGATCGTCGCCGCCGTCGTCTACAATCCGGTGATGGACGAGCTTTACACCGCCGAACGCGGCCGCGGCGCCTTCCTCAACGACCGCCGCCTTCGCGTCGCCGCCCGCAGGGACCTGCCCGACATGGTCTTCGGCACCGGCCTGCCCTTCATCGGCATGGGCGATCACGGCCGCTCCCTGCGCGAGCTGCGCTACGTCATGCCCGAAGTCGCCGGCGTCCGCCGCATGGGCGCCGCTGCCCTCGACCTCGCCTGGACCGCCTCCGGGCGCCTGGACGGCTACTGGGAGCGCAATCTGAACTCCTGGGACATCGCCGCCGGGATCCTCCTGGTGCGCGAGGCCGGTGGTTTCGTCAGCGACTTCGACGGCAAGAACAAGATGCTGGACAGCGGCGATGTCATCGTCGGCAACGAAGACGCCCACAAGCACCTGCTGCGTCTGCTGAAAAAGGCCGAGGCTCCCGCACAGGAGTAAGGCAGGCCCCCAAGGTCCGGCACGCATGCCGGACCGGGGCATCACGGCTTTTTTTTCAAGATCCAACACCACGCGCGGCTTCATCAGCGGCCCGGCCGGCCTTATCCCGCCGTTCCCTCGCGCTCCGGGGCATCGCCGACGGACTGCCGCAAAACGGGTGCGTCCGCCGGGAAGGAGCGCCCGTTGACCGCACGCGCCTTGTGTGCCCCGGGTGTTTCGAGGGCGGCGGTATCGGCAGCGATCCGGGCGGCGATCCTTTCGGCCGCGACCCCGGCAGCATCGAAGTATCCGGTGAAGATCGGCTTGAAACCGGTGAACCAGAGTCCGGGATTTCCCGGGTCCCGCTCACCCATCGGGTGGTGCGGCCGCCCGTTGGCGTCAAGCACACCGAGATGCCCCAGAAGGGGCTCTAGCCCCGTGCGATAGCCGGTCGCCGCGATGACCACGTCGGGTGCACAGGAGGAACCGTCCGCGAGGACGACGTTTCCGCCCTCGAAGCGTTTGACACCGGGTACGATCCGGAAACGTCCGGCCTTCAGGGCAGCGACGAAGCCGTCGTCGATGGCGAAGGTCACCCCGTCCCGCAAGAGCCGGGTCCCCCCTCCCTCCGGATGGGTGGTCAGCCCGTACCGGCGAAGGTTGCCAAGAAACAGCCACTCGGTAAACCGAAAGGCCGGGTCAAGGACCCAGGTCGGAAGGGCGGCGAAGACCCGCGCCAGCCGGTGCAGCGGAAAGCCGAAAACCCGTTGCGGAACGACGGAAGGACCGTATCGGACAGACACGATGACTTCTGCCGGTTTGTGCCGCGCGAGATGGTTGAGCGCATCCGTTCCCGAGTTGCCGGCCCCGACGACCAGAACACGCTTGCCGTCGAAGCGGGACACGTCGCCAAGATCCGCCGTGTGCAGCAACTCGCCCGAAAACCGGCCGCCCCCCGGCCAGTCCGGAATGTGCGGAATGCTTTCGCGGCCCGTCGCGATGACCAGGTTGTCGGCCTGATACTCACCGGCACCGGTGGAGACTTGCCAGCCACCTGGAGTGCGGGAAACCCCGGTCACTTTGCAGCTGTATTGGATTGGCGTGGCCAGTCCCTCCGCATAGGCTTCAAGATGGTCCACGACGGTGTCACGCTTCAGAAAGACCCCATCGGTCCCGGGGGCCTCCTGGCCGGGAAGTCCCGCGAACGCGCGGTGTATATTGAGCCGAAGCGCCGGATGGCGCGCCCGCCAGGGTTTGGCAACCCGCTCGTGTGCTTCCAGAACGGTGACCGGCAGGCCGCGAACGGACAGGGTACGTGCCGCGGCAAGGCCCGAAAGTCCTGCTCCGATGATCAGCGTGCTGCCGTGTTGTTGGGATTTCATGATCGATCCTTTTGGCGGATTATCGCCAGTGGTGAGGAATTGCAGGGTCGTGCGGCGGCGCATATTGCTCGATGCCCAGATCCCGCAGGAGATGGACGGAGAGCCGCGAGAGGTCTGCATAGGTCCGGCGAAGGGGAATTTCACCGTCATGTCATGTGTCCCTGCCGGTGCCCGATCAGATCCGGGCGGTGAAATAGGCATTGATGGGATCGTGCGGCAGCCGGTGCATCCTGACCGAAGCAAAGCCGGCATCGGCAAGGAACTCTTCAGCCGTCTCCACACCCCACATCGCCCCCAGCCCCGGACCGCCCTGGCCGATGGAGACCGGTGTGCAGTGCATGCTCGAGATCGTGTACAAGAGCGGTGCGAAGGGATTTGCGATGTTCTTTTCCAGGTCCCGCGAGCCCCCGATATCCTGCATCAGGAAGACGCCGCCCGACCGCAGTGACTGCCGGATGAGACGCAGGAATCCCCTGGGATCCGCCTGATCGTGAACAGCGTCGAAGGCAGTCACCAGGTCGAACCTGCCAACTTCATCCGCACAGGACAGGTCACGCGCCTCGAAGTACAGGTTCTCCAGACCTTCCCGTCTGGCCTTGACGGCCGTCTCGGCAAAAGCGTCTTCGCAAAGATCGAACCCGTGAAAGCGGCTGTCCGGATACGCCCTGGCCAGCGCCATCATCGCCAGGCCTCCTCCGCAGCCGAAATCGGCCACGTCGATGCCCTCCTCCAGGCGCTGGATCAGGCCCGGCACCACCGGCAGGATAGCGTCCACGAGATGCGCGACGACCAGCTGTGCGCTGTCTTCGGCCATCACCTGATGGAAGCGGTCAAAATGGTGGTAGCAAAGGCCCTCGCCACTGCGGAACCGCTCCAGCAGCGCGTTTTCGACGGACGCCGCGATGCCGATGAACTGGGTCGTGACGGCCATGTTGTCCGGGCTGGCGTTCCGGGTCAGAAAGGCAGCGTGCTCCGGTGGCAACGTGTAACCGGCTGCCAGCGGATCGTAATCGACCACGCCCGACGTCACCATCACGCCCAGCCATTCGCGCAGGTAGCGCTCGTTGACATCGGCCCGCTCCGAAAGCCCCTGCGACGTGTGTCCGGGATTGGCCGCAAGCGCATCGAAGAGTCCGGCGCGGTGACCCAGAGAGGTCATGACCGCAAGTGCCGCTTCGTTCAGGGTTCCGACAAACCGTTCCGCGAAGGCCTCGGCCTTCGCGTCATCGAATGCATGGTTTGGGTTCTGGTAGGTCATCCGGTGCTCCTGCGTTGGGGAGGCGCGGCACGATCCGCCGCTGTCCTGGCCATGGTGATGGACCAGTCCCGCAAACCGCGTTAGAAGAGAAAGAGAACGAACCGGTGATAATCGGACCTGGAAAGACGCCTTTTGGACAAAAAAAGTTACAATACGATCGTTATCGGATCACGCCTTGCCGGAACATCCGTGCTGTTCTCGATCCTCGACGTGCTGGCGTCCGTGGGCCGTGACTGGGAAATGCTGCACGGCTTGCCGGCGCAAGTGCCGCTTTTTCAGGTCAGCCTCAGAACCATCGACGGTGCGCTTTATTGGGACGTGAACGGGCGGAAGATCACGCCCGACGGCATGCTGACCGAAGCGCCGGAACCCGATCTGGTTATCGTGTCCGAGCTGCACCTCGACCCGAATGGCGGCCTCCCTGAGGAGTTACGCCCGATTGCCGACTGGCTCAGCGAAGCCCATGCGCGCGGCGTCATTGTCACCTCCGTCTGCTCCGGCGCGGTCCTTCTGGGGGCAGCGGGGCTGCTGGACGGCAAGGAAGCAACGACCCATTGGGGCTTTGCGGACATGCTTGGGCGAAATTTCCCTCAAGTGAAGGTGTGCCGCGAACGCATCCTCGTCCCGGCGGGGGAAGGTCACCGGGTCGTCACCGCGGGGGGCGCCTCTGCCTGGGCGGATCTCATGCTGTATCTGATCGGGCGGTTCGCCGGGACGGACGAGGCCCGCAGAATCGCCAAGGTCTATCTGATCGATCCACATCACCAGGGCCAACTGCCCTATGCCTCCCTGGCTTCGGGGCGGCAGCATGACGATCAGCAGATTGCGGAGGTGCAGGTCTGGGCGGCGCAGAACTACCATACACCCCGACCCGTGGCAGCCATGGCGGATCTGGCCAAGATGACCGAGCGCGGCTTTCTGCGCCGCTTCAGGAAGGCGACCGGACAGGCGCCGGCGGATTATGTGCAGACCTTGCGTATCGAGGAAGCCAAGCAGTTGCTCGAGACGACAGCGATGCCCATCGAGGAAATTTCCGCCGAGATCGGATATTCCGAGCCCTCGAGTTTCCGGTCCGCTTTCCGAAAGCGCGTCGGGATCTCCGCATCCGCCTATCGGAAGAAGTGGCAAGCACTGGCTCCGGTCACATCCTGAACACGGCACGACCCGTGTTGCACAGAGACTCTCCCTCGATTGAACCGAAAGCTCCCCGAGGAAACCCGCGGTCCCGTCCAGAAGGATAGGTGACGGAGGGCCGGTGGTTGTCGCTGTCTTCCGAGAGGCTGCCGGTCCGGCTGGACGAAATTATTGCACCCGCTTCGGCTACGGGCCCTGACAGGACGGTTTCTCAACGAATGACCGAATTGCCTCCCCGAATTGACCATTTGCCGCAAATGAGATGTTCCCGAACAGCAGACATTCACACGGATCAAGACAGTAATAGGTTTCGGGCTAGAGCGGTCATTCACCATCGCACATTGATGCTGCGATGCGACCCGTCGCAGGAGACATTCGCTGCGGACGAAAGCAAGCACTTATAGAGCTCCACTACTTCAAGATATTGGTCACCACGTCGTCGACCACAGAGAATCTTCTTCCAGCGTCCCATGCCGCCTTCATCGCTGCAGCAACGAACAGAGGGTTCTTTCTTGAGTTCTTGAGATAGCCTACCGCATCAGAACCCGCCTGATGAAACGTCAGTTTGTCTAGGCCAAACTCATCTTCCAAAACCGCTTCAATGGTATCGACCCAAGCGGTAAGGTCTGCCTCTTTGACATGTGCAGCAGGAAAACCTTCCAAAGAAGCTCTGCCCATCAACTGAAAAATAGCGTTATTATCTCGGATATGTTCAGCATGGTACTTTTCGTCGCTACCTCCATCACAATCGAAGACAACGTGGCATGGTATTTGAAAGTCTTTCGCAATCAATAACATCAAGGCTAGACTGCTCTTTCCCTCGCAAACGACCAGAGATGTGCCCGATTTTTGAAATTCTGTTTTCCGCCCGGAGAGCCTAGGTTCTGTTGACAAAGTCACGTAGCCATATGCGTGCGGCTGCGAGATTGAGGAAAGCGGCGAAGGACGCCTTGGTCTTGTCGTATCGTGTAGCGATCCTGCGGAACTGTTTGACCTTGTTGAACATTCGCTCGATCCGGTTCCTGTCCTTGTAGGCCCGGAAGTCGCAAGGTATCGGTTCCTTGCGGTTTGACTTTGGGGGAATGACAGGGCTGATGCCAGCCAGCAGCAGGCTTTGGCGCACTGCATCACCATCGTATCCCTTGTCAGCCAGGAACAGCCGAGGCTTGCGGAAAGGCATATCCAACAGGGCGGGAACGGCGCTGTAGTCGGATGCTTCACCGCCTGTCAGGACAAAGCCGAGAGGGCGTCCTTGACCGTCCGTTCGGGCGTGGATTTTCGTCGTAAAGCCGCCGCGTGATCGACCAAAAGCCTCCTTATGAGTCCCCCTTTTGCGCCGGCGGCCTGACTGTGACCGCGGATTGTGGTGCTGTCGATCATGTGTTGCCAGTCATCGGTGAGCCCGAGATCCACCAGCGTTTCCAGCAGACCATCCCAGACGCCTTGCTCTGCCCACCGGCGAAAGCGCACATAGACCGAGTTCCATTTCCCGTAGCGCTCGTGCATGTCGCGCCAGGGGCAGCCAACGCGCAGCACATGCAGCATACCATTCAGATAACGGCGGTTATCCTGAGCTGGACGGGACTTTCGGCCCCGCTCCGGCGGAAGCAATGCTTCGATCAATTCCCATTCCGCGTCGGTCAAATCGCCACGTGCCAAGGCTGCCTCCCAAAAGACAGTCTTGAATCACGGATCAACTGATTTGTGAATCCACTTTGTCAACATGACCTAAGAAATGTCTCGAAGCAGGCTTGGTCAGAAATTCCTTCAATCAAAACAACTTTATCTGCGAAGAAGACTTCATTGAACTTCGGCTGCGTCTGTATCGCAAGTTTGGTTCGTGCCTGATCCTCATCTCGCAGCGGGCGCTCGAATGCCCCATTGTAGCCGGTCAGAATTGTTGAAAATGAGGACTTCGACACCGAGGCCGCTCCAGAAATGTTCCGGAACATTTTGATGCCCTCATAGTGGTCGACATCAATGAAATAAGGGCTATGCGTGGTGATAAACACCTGCGCGTCACCGCCAGAAAGCTCCATAAGCACCGCCGCCAGATGTTTTGCTTGCGGTGGATGCTGATACAGTTCTGGTTCTTCGCACCCGAGGATCAGGGTAGGGCTCACATCGCTGTCCACGGCCATCAGTTCTTGAAGGATTACAAGCAGGAACGAGCGCTGGAGACCGTGCCCGAACTTGTTTACCTCACCTGAGAAACCACGGTCGGACAAGAGCACCTGGGCCACCGGATCTTGCACCGAAACCGATTTGTCTTCTTTTTTCCAATCGAGCGTGAGGTCGGTCTCGGCGGTGACTGCAGCCTGTAACCTTGATGCGAGACGTTTTTGAAGAGTTGTGAGATGAGTACGCTGGCCGGTTAGCAGAGTCTCGTATGCCTCCAGTGCCTCCTCTCGGATCCTTGCCAGCTCACTTTCGTAGTCCATTCCAGATCGTATTGTGTGCTGGATTAACCGCCCGAGGTGCGATGACTTAGCTTCTTCGGATTCGCTGATCGCATCTTTAACTGCAGGTACATAGACCCAGTTAAGATGCCGTTGGAATTTATGGGCACCTTTGCTGACGCCAAAGAATTCTGCACCACTCTTGGTGAGAGCCTTATCAGCTTCCGGGAGAGCCTCCTCGTACGCCGCGATGGCCGCCTTGCGCCCCTCATCGTTGGTTGCGTTTTCGATTTCAGAAAATTTTTCCCGCAACCCCCGAAAAATTGCTCCTCGCTCCGACGCGTTTTTACCCTCGAAAAACGGACGGAAAGGCTCAAAGATCAGGCGCTCACCGCGGATAACTTTCTTGAATGAGCCATCACCGTCAGCAGTTATTTCTGCCTGAACAACAAGCTTCCCAGCTCGAACGTAGTGCTTGAACTCCTCAACTGCCCCGTCGCTCAGTTCGTTGAACGTAAGCTTGATGATGATCGGGTTGGATGTGTCACGGTTATGAAAATCATCTTCGGAAAAGGAAGCGATTTCTCCAAAGAACACATTCAGCGCATTCAAGACTGTGGATTTCCCAGAACCATTTGGCCCGACGAACGTATTGAACCCTAAGCAATCAATGGTTTCATCTCTGATGGACCTGAAATTTTTTATTTCAATAGATTTTATCTTCATACCAATACCCTTGAAAGGTTATATTGATATCATACCACCTGAAGTTGATTTTCGCTATCCGCAAGCTCCATGCGGTGCTTGCTTTTTGGTGATAAGCAACCTCACATAGTCCGGAGTCCATCCACAAGGTCACCCCACTCCTTCATCAGCTTGATCTGCTGATCCCAGTACGTTGCACGTTCTGCGGATAGCATTCCGGTCTTGGTGCGTGCAGCGCTGCCTCAATTACCTCCAGATCAAAGCCACAGTTGTTGAGGATGGCGCTCGCAGTCGCACGGAAAACCCGGCCGGCGGCATCTTCCTTCGCGCTCCACCGGACCATCGCTCAAGACGCAGCCTGTGGCAGCTTCCCGCCTTCCTGACGATGGCAGCCTATCTTGGTCATATCGGACGATTAAAGTCCGCTTTCGAGGTTAGAGGCAGAAATCTCGCGCTTGCGCCGAACGACGGCTCTCCCTGAAGGTTTTTCGATGCGGGCCGCTGTGTGGCGGTTGCCGCGGAGCAGGCATCGGTCCGCGTTGACAAACCTCGGAAGGAGGAAGCCGCGGGGCCTTGGCGGGGGGTCTATGGGGAAAGAGGCA
>NZ_QCYM01000008.1 GCF_003075075.1 Labrenzia sp. 011
GGGTGTTAAAGAACAAAACAAGATTTACTTTGACTGTTTTGAGCAAGCTGTGAAGAATTTCTCGCCCTTTCCAAATGCGAAGTTAATTCGTGGAGTGTTGCCGGGAACTCTTAAGCAAGCGCCAATAGATAAAATTGCATATCTGTCAGTGGATTTGAATCACGCTAAATATGAAAAAGAAGTTATTACGGAGCTCTGGGATAGGCTTTCAAGTTCTGCTATCGTATTGATAGATGATTATGCTTTTCAATCTAACGAGGAGCAGTATGAAATGTGGAATGAATTTGCTTCTTCTAAAAACTGTTCGATCCTTACGATGCCTACAGGTTCCGGTGTGTTGATTAAGCCTTAGGCAGTATTCTAGAGAAAGACCGGAAGGATACTAAAAAGAAAACCGCCCCCTGAGGCGGTTTTTTTGTGTCTGAAAGCTTCTTCATGAAACTGATAGTCGAATGGCGGCAGGTGCTGAAGCGGGCCTGGAGCGTGCGCCTGATGGTGCTTGCCGCGCTGCTTTCCGGGGCGGAGGTCGCATTGCCATTCCTCGGTGACCTCCTCGAGCCGGGAATCCTCGCCGCATTGTCGGCGCTGGCAACTGCGGGAGCGTTCGCTGCCCGGATACTCGCACAGAAGGACATGGAAAATGGGACGTAGAACCCGTCTTGCGGGCGCCGTCGGTGCGGCCGCGATTGCGCTGGTTGGCGCCTGGGAAGGCCTGCGGCTGAGCGCCTATCGGGATGTGGCCGGGGTGCCGACCGTCTGTTATGGCGAAACCCGTGGTGTGGTGCTGGGAGACCGGCACAGCAAGGCCGAGTGCGACGCCATGCTGTTGAGCTCGCTGAGGAAACACGAGGCAGGCATGCGCAGATGCCTGAAGGCGCCGGACGCCATTCCTGCCCGCTCCTATGTCGCCTTTGTCAGCCTGACCTACAACATCGGTGTCGGGGCCTTCTGCCGGTCCACGGCGGCAAAGCGGCTCAACAGGGGCGATGTCAGGGGAGCCTGCGATGCGGCGACCTGGTTCAACAAGGCCGGAGGCCGGATGATCCGGGGACTGGTCAACCGCCGGGCCGCCGAGCATGAGCTTTGCCTCGAAGGCGTTCGCGGATGATCGCGGCGGTCCTGGGAGCTGTGCTCCGGAACAGGGGGCTTCGCAGCATTCTCATCATGGTTGCCGTACTGGGCGGGTTTTCTGTCTGGCATGCGCTGGACAGATCCCGTGCGGTGAAGGCGGCACGTGAGGGCTATGTGAAGCAAGTGGAGCTGATTGCGGCGCAGAAGCAGTTGAAAGAGCTTGAGCGCCGGCAAGTCGTTGCCGATGCGGCCCGCCGCCATTTGCAAACCGAAATCGAAAAGGCCAATGCCGAAGCGGAGGCCGCCGAACAGGAGCTTGAGCATTATGTCTCAACCGTTGAGGACAGCTGCGTTGTTGAGCCTGGCCTTGCTGAGCGCCTGCGGAACCGTTGACGCGCGTTTGCAAGCGGCGGGGAAACAGACTGGTCTGCTAGAAGCGGAAAAGTCGCTGCCGGACTATCCGCACGACTGCCGCAAGCAGGAACGTTCGGGTGTCCGGACGGGTGAACCGCTGGACGTCGCTCTGCTTCGAACCGATCGGGCCTTGCACCGGGCCAATGCTCGGGTGCTGCGTTGCGCCGGCTGGTATGACGAAATCAGCGCCGGCTTTGCAGGAGGGCGGTCGTGACGGAAGACGAGATGCGCGAAATTGCCCGATTGGGCGGCAAGGAAGGCGGACGAGAAGGGGCGTGGGAAGTTCTGCGTGCATTGGGGGTGGATACTGAGCACCCTCTGGAAGCCCAGAAGGACATGCATTTTTTGCGTGACCTCCGGACAGGGACAACCAGCGTCAAGGTAAAGTTCATAAACACCATAATTGGCGCTTTCGCGCTGGCCGGTCTCTACAAGGTATTTTCCGGCGTCATGTGGACGCCCTGAGGGGCGTCCCGGGGTGGTCTTGCCATAGAGGATCCAGTTATGTGGTCGCGTGCCGGTTTGTCCGGAAGGGACCGCTGTGACGGACGTTCAGCGGTCGACAGGCTGTTCACCGGTAAATGGCTACTGTGCGCTGCAATCTGCGTGACCATCTTCAAATCATGAACGAATTGGCCGACAGCGGTTGCCATAAACCCTGAATGCGCTCAAGCGCTACAGCTACAGGGCATCATGGACCCCAGGCAATGACCGTCTGCCGGACGCGGTTTGCGCGCGCCGGGAGGGTTGCTTGTATCAATCCAGGATTGTGTCCGGGCGTCGAGGCAGGGGAGAGCGATATCAGCTTCTTGAAACAGCGAATCGCCCTGATCGGCAACATGAAAAGTCGACAGTCAGCCAAACAAGCGCTTCCTTTTCCTGCCTGCACCTTCTGGTGCGGCAGGTTTGGGGCGTTGTTATGGTATTCTTCCTGTTGTTGAGGCCATAGGCCGATATCCGAGTATCGGCTTATTATAATTATCTTTTTCGGGTTGGGTCAGATGACGCCAACCACGATTGCACCCAGAAAAGCAAGGGCTGCAAGGAAGGCAATCATGTTCAGGTTCCGTGCAAATGTCATCTGTCCGCTCCCGATTACCTCTATGTGACAGAGCGATATTAGGACAGCCGTTCCGGGAAACGAAGAAAAAAAGTTGCTGCAATGCAAAGTCGTCATGCGCCCTTGGGTTGCGCTCCTTGAGGATTTGTTAATTAAGGCATTGATTGACAAGGAACCCTGCGGCCGGCAACGGCGCGTCTCCCCGTTTCAGGCGGATGAAATTTTTCCGGCGATCTATTCGCAGGCCACCGCAACGGCGACCACCGGTGGTGTCGGAGGCAACGAAAGGGTGGTAGCGTAATATTAACAGGCTATTGCTATGTTTTGCTCACCGCGATCAATGCGCCGGAGTTTCAATGTTCAATCTTGGCAAACTCGCTGAACTGGCAAGAGACCACAGTGCTGCTGGCCGCAAAAGCCTGATCTGCATGCTGACGGATCTTTTTGTGAGCGCCGGCGATGACCGGGATGAGCAGATCAGTCTGCTTTTCGGGGATATCGTCCTGAAGGTTCTTGGGCAACTGGAAGAGGAAACCCGAATCATCCTGTCAAAAAGGATGTGTGGGGAAAAGGATGCTCCTCATGAACTGATGGTGAAGCTGGCTCAGGATACGCTGGTGGTTGCCGAACCCGTTCTGGAACAGTCGCCCGTGCTTTCTTCTGAGGACCTGGTGACCATCGCCAGGACGGCTTCGATGGAACACCTCGGTGTCATCGCAGGCCGGGAGACCATCGACAAATCCGTTACATCCGTGCTCGTCGACCGGGGCGATGCCAGGGTCCTGAGCAAGGTCACCGAAAACAAGGGGGCGCATTTCGCCGATGCTTCCTTCCTGACACTGGTTGAGAAAGCCCGGACCAATACAAAGATCCAGGCGGCCCTCATTGACCGTCAGGATCTGACTGAAGAGGCAGCCAAGGCGTTGCTGCCGTTCCTGACGGAAGAGCTGAAAGAGCGTGTGGCCGCGCTCGGTGCCGACAATAGCCTTGTACAGGTGCTGGCGCAGCGCGCCGCCCTGGAAGTTGCGGCCCGGTCCCAAAAGCTTGAAGAGGCGCGGGAGCAATCCAACGCGCTGATACGGGACGTTGTGAACAAGAAGGCAAAAATCGGCGATGCGGTGATCCTGTTTGCCCGTTCGGACCGAACGGCTGAACTGGGAATGCTGCTGGCCAAGGTGAGCGATCTTCCTCCCGCTGCCGTGTCTCAGCTGCTGTTCAGTACAAGCGACAAGCCGCTGGTCATTCTCTGCAAGGCAAATGGCGTTCCGCCAGAGGCTTACAAGGAGATCCTGACAATGCGCGCCCGTCGCCTTCGCATCGGCGGTCTGGAGCTGAACGCGGCCATTCAGCGCTATGCAGTCTTGAGCGAAGAGGGCGCCAAGCGATCGCTCGAAGTTCTGAAAAAGTCCGGAGCGTCTTTCGGCCTGAAAACCAGTGCGGACACGACTGTCTCCGAGGCGCCACCCAAGAAGAAAGTTCCCTTCGCGTCCAGCCGCAGTTCTTCCTCGAATTGACGGTTATCCGGCCGACCGCTGCAACGTTGCAGTCATGGCCGCTGCGGAAATCAGAAACCCGCCACCAATCTTGTTGACCATTCGCAGCAGAGACGGGTTCCGGAGCTTCCGGCCGAGTGCTGCCGCAGCCAGGGCATAGACGGCCGCATTCAGTATGCCCAAGACGACAAAGGTCGTGCCAAGCAAGGCAAGTTGCGGAACGACAGGGGCCTGGGCAGCAATGAAATGCGGCAGAAACGCCATGAAGAAGACGATGCCTTTCGGGTTGAGAGCGGTGACCACATAGGCATGCCAGAAGATCTTCCGGCTCGATATTTCCGCAACCATATGCGGACCAAGAGCCGTGGGCCGGCTTCGCCACATTTTGACTCCGAGCCAGACCAGATATATCGCTCCGCACCACTTGAGCATCGTGAACGCCGTGGCGGAGGCCGCCAGAATGGCTCCCAGGCCCAGGAGAGACGCAGCCGCCGCCGTCGCATCGCCCAGGCCGACGCCCATAACACTTGCGACAGCCGATTTGCGGCCCTGGGTCAAAGCGTAGCTCACGACAAGCATGATGGTCGGTCCGGGAATGGCCAGAACGATCAGCGTTGCAACAATATAGGCGGAATATAGTTCTAGTGTCATGGGGATCCTGCGAAGCTGGTGTAGCAAAGCATAGGCCTTGGATGAGAGCTGTTCAATTGCCGCGCCTTCACTTCAACGGCCGGAACCGGGGAGAAAAATGCAGATTGTAACCCAGCTTTGTCGTGCCTTCCTGGCGGGAATGGTTCTTGCTCCTACCGTTTGTTTTGCCGTGGAGGTTGTCCCGGACGCCAAGCCACTGGCGCCCGCGTTCCGGGAGACGTTTCTGGAGGGTGTCGATACACCGCCGGCCAAACCGCGGTTTCCGGAAGCGGATGATACCGGAAGAAAGTCTGACGCAGGGGGCAGGCCATTTGCAGCTTGTGACATTCCCGGAGCGCTGCTGGAACCGGGCGAACCGGTGGCAGGTGACAAGTACGAAGAGTGCCAGATTGCGGAGCCGGTCAGGCTGAACGGTGTCGTAGATGGAACCAATGTGGTGAAGTTTCCCGCTCCCGTGTCCGTCTCGTGCCAATTTGCCGGGGTTCTGACCCGTTGGCTGAGGCAGGATGTTCTTCCAGCTGCGGAGCTGCAATTCGACAGTCCGGTGGCGGTTGTCGTGAGCGGACCGGGGTACCAGTGCCGCCGGCGGAACAACCGCCCGGACGGAAAGCTGTCCGAGCATGCATTGGGCATGGCTGTCGATATCTCCCGTTTCCAGTTGGTGGACGGGACGGAAATTTCCGTTGAAAAGGACTGGAAGGCAGGGACCGGAAAAGGGACGTTCCTGCAGACCATTCATGCAGGCGCCTGCCAGCGCTTCACGACGGTTCTGGGACCGGATGCGGATCCCGATCACCGGTCTCATTTCCATCTGGATATCGGCTGTCATGGGCAGGACTGTACCTATCTCATCTGCCAATAATTTCCGATCCCGGCTTGCAAATCCGCTGCAGGCTTGGTCCATTCAAACGGTCGACAGCAAATACCGGAACCACTGATGGAACGATATGCGACTGCCGTTGAAGCTGCCCTGGACCTTCGTCCCGATCAGCCGGTCTACTGCTTCAGGCCGCAGGTGTTGCGCGAGGACGTGCAGCAGTTTCAGGCCCTTTTTCCCGGCAAGACCGCCTATGCGGTCAAGACCAACGGGGAGCCATTCGTGCTGGATGCGATCGCAAGGTCCGGCATCGATTGCTTCGATGTTGCTTCACCAGCTGAATTCGCCGCGGTGCGCAAGGCCGCCCCCAAGGCCGAAATGCTTTACATGCATCCGATCAAGGCCCAGTCAGACATCCGGCTCGCGCTTGAACAATACGGTATCCGGACGCTCTCCCTCGATCACGAAGACGAGGTTGCGAAGATCCTGCGGATCGTGCGGGCTCTCGACATTGACCCTGGTACGATCACGCTGTTTGTCCGCATTGCGACCAAAGGCCATGCGGCCTATGAGCTGTCGAAGAAATTCGGTGCGGCACCGGGACACGCGGTCGAACTTCTGCAACGTATCGACCGTATCGGTTTCAAATGCGGACTGTGTTTCCATGTCGGCAGCCAGGTGGAGGAGCCCGAGACCTATGAACGGGCCCTTGCCTCGGCGGACTGGATCCGGTCGCGGGCGGGCGTGCCGATTGTCGAGCTGGATATCGGCGGAGGCTTTCCGGCCGTATACGGTCATGATCCGCGCCGGAAGGTGCGGGAGATGCCCTCTCTTGAAGATCTCATGGCGCAGCTCAAGACGGATATCGCGGACTGGCAGTTCGACGACCTGCCGCTGGTGGCCGAACCGGGGCGGGTGATCGTCGCGCGGTCCATTTCCCTCATTGTCCGGGTTCTGTTGAAAAAGGGCCGTCGCCTTTACATCAATGATGGCATCTGGGCGTCCCTGTCGGACAGCTGGACCGGGAAAATCACGCTGCCGGCGCGGTTCATTCCGGACCCTGCGCGCAGAACGCGGTCGGGGCAGGCGGACAAGATCGTGCCGTTCAAGGTTTGCGGAGCGACCTGCGATAGTGTCGATATTCTGTCCCGTCCGTTCTGGCTCCCCGAGACTGTCGATACGGGAGACTGGATCGAGATCGGCCATATCGGGGCCTACAGTCTGTCGTTGAGGACTCGGTTCAACGGGTTTTATCCGGAAAAGGTGATCGAAGTCAGCACGCCGTTCGATGCCGGCGAGGCGCCGGAAGGCTTCGCCTCCATCGAGACCATGGCGGATTGATCCTGAAACGGAAAAATGCGGCAACGAGCGGGTGTCAGTTGGGCTGACCTGTTGCTTGTTGCCGCAAGTTTGCGGGCTGAGGGAATTCGGTTTCGAAACCCTACTGGCAGAAGCGCTGTTCGCCGCCATAGGTGGTGTAGGTGCCGGTGGACGGGTTGAAAGACCGGTATTTCGACGAGCAGTGCTGGTACCACGCAGGGCTCCACGGCTGGTATCCGGCGGCTCCCTGCACGCGGCCGGGATATGGAGCCTGCGGATAGTAGTTCACCGGCGGCGGGCTGGCGGCGGGCTGGCGGGTTGCGCCCAGCAGAACTGCCCCTGCCGCAAGACCAATAACGCCGGCCGCGACAGCTGCGCCGAGGTTGTCATTGTTTCCGTGTTTCTTGCCGCCGTGGTTATTGTTCTGGTTCTTCTTGCCCTGGTGGCTGGGTTGCGATCCGTGGTGCTTGTTACCGCCGCGGTTGTCGTTCCAGCCGTTTTTTGAACCGGCTTCGGCCGTGGCAATCGTCGGCAGAAGAAGTACGCCTGTCAGGGCGGCTGCGATAATACGTTTGCTCGTGTTTCTCATCGTCTCTCTCCAATGGCCCGCGCTTTCGTGATTGGCGCCGTAGCTGATGTTGAGAGAATTGCACAGACGGTCTGAACCGGTTCTGAGATGCCCGTTCATCTGTTGTTCAGATTCCCGACGTGGAATTTCACGGGTATGATGCGGCAAGGAATCGTGGCCGGGGCCCCGGCCGTCAGGAGGAAAAGTGGATACCCGGAGCGAAATGGACAAAGAACCGAAATCAGTTGTCCGACCAACGGATGACGAGGCCCGTCTTCTCGCCAAGGGACTGATCCGCTCTGCCCGGTATGGCGCGCTTGCCGCCCTCGAATCCGGAACGGGGCATCCCATGGCCAGCCGGGTTGCGGTGGCAACGGATCTGGACGGAACCCCGGTTATCCTCACCAGTACTCTGTCCGGTCACACCGCCGCTATTCTCGAGACACCTGCCTGCTCTCTGCTTGTCGGCGAACCCGGCAAGGGCGATCCACTGGCTCATCCA
This sequence comes from Labrenzia sp. 011, assembly GCF_003075075.1. GTDB lineage: Bacteria > Pseudomonadota > Alphaproteobacteria > Rhizobiales > Stappiaceae > Roseibium. The sequence goes on from NZ_QCYM01000008.1 coordinate 7,897, forward strand.
CGGACGTCGCTATTCTGCAACGCCGAGCAGGTGGAGCGGGGAAGCCCGGTCCATGACCGGTTGCGCGCGCGTTATCTGGCGCGTCATCCGAAGTCGGCGCTATATGTCGATTTTGGCGATTTTGCATTCTTCCGGCTGAAGCTTCTGCGTGCCAGCCTGAACGGTGGTTTCGGCAAGGCTTTCGAGCTGACGCGAGAGGATCTGCTGACGCCGGTGGATGACCCGGAGCGTTGGGCGGCACTGGAGACCGGGGCCGTCGCGCATATGAACGAGGACCACCGGGAGGCCATCAAGCTCTATGCCGAAGTGCTGCGTGGCGCAAAGCCAGCCAACTGGCGGTTGGCTTGCCTGGATCCGGAGGGGCTGGATCTCGTCGCCGGAGACATGATCGAGCGGCTCTGGTTTGATGAGCCGCTGGACGACCCGTCAGAATTGCGCCCCATGCTTGTCGCCCTGGCTCTGCAGGCCCGGAACACCTGAGAGGGTCCCCACTTCTTTCCCGAGCCTGATTGTACTTGTTTCAAGCCCTGTCCCGGGGTAAATCCTTTCATCTTTTTCTATCTGGACGATTGTTTTGCCTACGCTCTAACCGGTCTTCGATTCCGCGTTCGCACTCGCAAGGGTGCGTGATCGACTTGTTCGTCAAAACGGCGGATCGGGACCGGTATGGCTTAGCCAGACCGTATCTGGATTTCCCGATACGCTGCTGATTTTCCAATCTTCTCAGGATCAACGGACGACCGGTCCATCACGATTGGTGACATCCGTAAATTGATCGATTCATAGATGCTCAAGCCAGACTGAGTGCCCGTGGTTGTGGCCGCGTGGTTGTCCCGACTGCCCGTAGACGGACTTCCCTTTGAAGGAAGACCCACGGAATGTCGTCTTTACTGAAAATCGAATGGACTATTCTGAATTGCGATTCTCCTCTTGCAAACCGCCCATGCAGTCGTTGCAAAGCGATCAGGGAATTTGTCTCGACGGGAAAATTTAGACTGAATGCGAATGGCAGCCGTCTGGACGCCTGGTTGATATTCTCATGCGTGGTCTGCGGAAAACGATGGAACAAATCGCTTTTTGAGCGACGTCCCGTCAAAAATATTTCCCATGAGCAGCTCGAGGCGCTTCAGTCCAACGACCGGAAACTCGCGGAGCGTCTGGCGCTCGAGTGCAGCAATTCGGATGCTGCAAGGAGCTGTGGATTTACGCTTGATAAGCATGTTTCGGGTCGGGTTGGTGGTCCGTGCGACGAAGTCCTGCTTCGTATCCGCAATCCAGCCGGTGGCCGCATCCGCCTGGATCAGGTTCTGGCCAGGGGACTTGGGCTGTCGCGAAAAGACATCCACCGGCTTGTGGTTTCCGGAGTTCTTCGCATCGACAGTCCATCAGGCAAGGCCATCAGACGACCGGTGCCCGGGGAGATAGAGATTGCGTTGTCCTGCGCAACTGCGAGCCGGGACCTGCTGGGGCGGCTGCAACTGAAACCAACGATCTGATTTGGCGCTCTGACGAGCCTCATCCCGGACTTTGTTTCCCCATTGCCGAACGGATCAGCCTGCGTTCATGCGAAGGCGGACTGATCCGTTCACTGGTCCTGTCCTGATCTCGCCGATCAGGCAGGTTCAAGTGTCAGGCCTTTCCCCATCCGCCTGCGGTCGGCGTAACGACTGTCACAGCCTCCCCGGCCTCGAGCACCGTCTGGTCGCAGCCTTCCAGCTCTTCCACGGTGCCATCCAGCCGTCGGACTTCCGTACGGCCGAGTTCGCCGTCTTCCCCGCCGGCAAGGCCCTTGGGTGGAACCGTGCGGTGGGAAGCCAGGATGGCGCAGTCCATCTTTTCCAGGAAGCGCAGGGTACGCCTGGTTCCGTCGCCCGCCGACCACTTGCCCTTGCCGCCGGATCCCTTGCGGATATGGAAATCCTCCAGAAGAACCGGGAAGCGGAATTCCAGCACTTCCGGGTCTGTCAGGCGGGAGTTGGTCATATGGGTGTGAACGCCGTCCGTGCCGTTGAACCCGGGACCTGCCGGCGAACCGGAACAGATGGTCTCGTAGTACTGGTAGGTGTCGTTGCCGAAGGTCAGGTTGTTCATCGTTCCCTGGGCATTGGCCATGGCGCCGAGAGCTGCGAAAACGGCATTGGTGACATGTTGCGACGTTTCCACGTTCCCGGCGACGACCGCGGCCGGATAGGACGGCCGCAGCATGCATCCGTCGGGAATGACGATATGGATCGGCTTCAGGCAACCGGCATTCATCGGAATGTCGCCATCGACCATGACCCGGAAACAATAAAGGATCGCGGCACGGGTTACCGGCTCCGGAGCGTTGAAATTGTTGGGTTTCACATCCGATGTACCGGTGAAGTCGACGGTTGCCTCACGCTTTTCCTTGTCGACCGTGATCCTGACCTTGATGACGGAGCCCTGATCCGTCGGATATTCGTATTCGGAATCCTTCAGTGCCTCGATAACCCGGCGCACGCTTTCTTCCGCATTGTCCTGAACGTGGCCCATATAGGCCTGGACAACGTCCAGTCCGAAATGGGTCACCATCTTCCTGAGCTCCTGAATGCCTTTCTCATTGGCCGCGATCTGGGCGGAGAGGTCGGCGACATTCTGGTGCGGGTTTCTTGCCGGATAGCGGTGGTTGGTGAGAAGCTCGACGAGTTCGGCCTCGCGGAAATGTCCCTGATCGACGATCTTGAAATTGTCGAAAAGGACGCCTTCCTCATCGACATTCGTTGCGCGGGGCGTCATGGAGCCGGGCGCCGAACCGCCGACATCCGCATGGTGGCCGCGAGAGGCGGCCCAGAACAGGATCTTCTGTCCCTCGTCATCGAATACCGGGGAGACCACGGTGATGTCCGGCAGGTGGGTCCCGCCGTTATAGGGGGCATTCAGGGCAAACACGTCGCCCGGCTTTATCTTGCCGGCGTTGAGCTTGATGACGGTTTCGACCGACCGATCCATGGAACCGAGATGCACCGGCATGTGCGGTGCATTGGCGACAAGCGCACCGTCGGCATCGAAGACCGCGCAGGAGAAATCCAGCCGCTCCTTGATGTTGACCGAATAGGCCGTGTTCTGCAGCGTCACACCCATCTGCTCGGCGATGGACATGAACAGATTGTTGAACACTTCCAGCATGACCGGATCGGCGCTGGTGCCGATGGCATCGGACTGTTTCAGCGGTACGATGCGCTTCAGGATGACGTGATCCTTGGCGTTGATTTCCGCCTGCCAGCCGTTCTCGACAGCGATTGTCGCATGGGGCTCAATGATCACGGCGGGGCCGGTGACTTTCATGCCCGGTTTGAGTGTCTCGCGTTTGAAGATGCCGGCCTCGTGCCAGGCGCCATCGGAATAAAGGCGTGTCGAAGACGCCGGGGCGGCTGTCTCGAAGGAGAGACTCGCGTCGGCTTCGGTGAGACCAACGCCGCCGCCTGCCGTTTCAACTTCCAGCGCCTCAACGACAACCGGTTTGTTCTCGTAGACAAAGCCGAACTGGTTGTGATGGGCCTGTTCAAAGGCTGCGCGCATTTCGCCGACGCTCCCGAGCGGTACGGGAAGCGGCGTGTCTGTTCCTTCGTAGCGCAGATGTGCCGTGGCGGTCGTCCACCGGGCGTTGGCCGCGATTTCCTGTTTGTCGAGTTCCGCTTCCGTCTGGTTTGCAAGCTGTGCCCGCAGATCAGAAAGCTCCGGCAGCAGATCTTCGCTCAAGGTCTTGACCACGGCCTGCTGGCGGTTCGCCCTGATGTCGGCAAGGCCCATGCCATAGGCAGACAGGATTCCGGAGAACGGGTGCAGAATGACCGTCTTCATGCCGAGACTGTCGGCGACCCGGCATCCGGTCTGACCACCTGCGCCGCCGAAGCAGGTCAGCGCGTATTCGGTCACATCATAGCCGCGCTGCACGGAAATCTTCTTGATGGCATTGGCCATGTTCTCGACGGCGATCTTGAGAAAGCCGTCGGCAACTTCGGCCGGGGTGCGGCCGCCGCCGATCCGTTCCGCCAATTCCGTGAATTTCTTCTCGACGATCCCGGCATCCAGCGGCTGGTCCCGGTTGGGGCCGAAGATCTTCGGGAAAAACTCCGGTGACAGTTTTCCGGTCATCAGGTTGGCATCAGTCACCGTAAGAGGCCCGCCGCGGCAGTAACAGGCGGGACCGGGATTCGCTCCGGCGGAATCCGGCCCGACCTGAAAGCGCCCATCCGCATAATGCAGGATCGAACCGCCACCGGCGGCCACCGTGTGGATCATCATCATGGGAGCACGCATGCGCACACCGGCAACTTCCGTCTCGAAAGCGCGTTCGTACTCACCTTCGAAATGGCAGACATCCGTGGAGGTACCGCCCATGTCGAAGCCGATGATCTTCTCGTAACCGGCCATGCGCGATGTTTCCACGGCGCCGACGACGCCCCCCGCCGGGCCGGAGAGGATCGCATCCTTGCCCTGGAAGAGTTCGGCTGCCGTTAGGCCGCCCGAGGACTGCATGAACATCAGCCGTGGACCGTTGCCGAGTTCCTCGCGGACCTGGTCGACGTAGCGGCGCAGGATCGGCGAGAGGTAGGCATCGACCACAGTGGTATCGCCGCGCCCGACCAGCTTCATCAGGGGCGAGACTTCGTGGGAGACCGAAATCTGCGGGAAGCCGACGTCACTGGCGATTTTCTTCAATGCCTGTTCATGGGCCGGATAGGCATATGCATGCATCAGCACGATGGCGATGGACCGAATTCCCGCGTCCCATGCGGCCTGCATCTCCTTGCGGGCTTCCGTTTCGTCCAGCGCGGTTTCCAGCGTGCCATCCGCCCGGATGCGTTCGGTGATTTCATGAACGCGCTCATAGAGCAGTTCCGGTTTGATGATTTCCTTCGCAAAAATATGCGGGCGCGCCTGATACCCGATTTCCAGGGCGTCGCGGAATCCTCTGGTGATAAAGAGAGCCGTCCGCTCGCCCTTGCGTTCCAGAAGGGCGTTGGTGGCGACGGTCGTGCCCATTTTGACGGTCGCGACCGTGTCCGGGGGGATCGGTGCGCCTTTTTCGATACCGAGCAACTCGCGGATGCCCTGGATGGCGGCATCCCGGTAGGCTTCAGGGTTCTCTGAGAGAACTTTGTGCGGATGCAATGTTCCGTCAGGGCTGCGTCCGACGATGTCGGTGAAGGTGCCGCCCCGGTCGATCCAGAAATCCCACTTGGCTGTCATGTTCTCCCCTTTGCTTTCCATGGAGGCCTGTCACGCGCATGCGCCTGGAATTCGATCGGCCTGCCGTATTCCAAATAACAAGTGTGTTTATGTTTACATTTTATCGATAAATTGTCGATGAGAAAATTTTGAGTCCCGAATCCGCTCTGCAGTTTCCATCAGGAGGGTTGGTCCGCAGCTGCATGCCGCGCGTCGGGGCATGCTTCCATAAGTCAGGCCGGATGACCGGTTTCAATGAGGCTTGCCGGAGCGCAGCAGCCTCAATCCGCTTGCGCCCCAGCCGAAGCGTTGAGCAACGGGCGTTGGGTCGGAAATGCTCAATGCGTCAAGTGCTTCCTTCATTTCTTCGTGGCTGTTGTGAACGAGAAGGAGCCAGCGGTCGCCTCCTGCGGGAGGAGGGGGCAGCTTTTTCAGCTCGTCCCTGTCCATCGCAGTTACAAATTCGTCCGGTGGTCTCAGGTAATACTCGAGGGCAGGGGCGGCAAAGCCCTTGTAGAGCACGAGTTGATCGTCCGTGGAGCGATTGATCCTGTAATCCTGAACAATGCCGCGCCAATTTGGCCGTACCTTGTCGTACAGCGTAAATCTGAGTTCCGGGAAGGTGAGCACCAGCGCTGCGGCGACAAGAAGAATCGGACCAATGCGGGGGGCGAGCTGGTGGGCGCCAGCCGCCGCCAGCAGCAGGAGCCCAGGCCATGCTGAAATCAGATACCGATCGAACAGGATCGGCTGGACGAGAAGGGAATAGAGACAGGCGAGAACCAGAGGGCCGGCCGTATAGGCGAGGCAGACGAGCACGGCCCTGCCTTTTTTCCTGTCGCCTGATGAAAACTCCGTTTCAACGCGTATGGCGCAAAGACAATAGATGAGTGCCAATGCTGCGAGTATCGACAGATAGACCAGCGACCCGGCAATGCTGAATGCCATTGCCTTCAGGAATTGACTGTCCGGATAGGCGATCCAGAACCCGGATTCGGCCACCGATCTGGCGCGGTTCGCCAGAATGATCAGCCAGGGCAGGAAGGCAAGTGCGCCGAAGCCCATTCCGATACAGGCAAGGGTTGCCGGTGACGCCGTGAACCTTCCCGCCCGGAGAGTGTCGCGCAGGGCATGGGCGGCACAGACCAGGCCGACGGTCGCAAATCCGAGCAGCGCATAAATGTGGCTGTAGAGAAATGCCGCGCCGCTGATACACAGCAGGATGAACCAGCCGGCGGACGGCCGGTGCAGCACCTTCAGCAGCGACAGCAGGAAGGCAAGCCCGCAGGCGGCGAGAAGCGCATACATGCGGGCCTCGGTGGAATACCAGACATGGAACGGCGAGAGCGCCAGAAGCGCTGCGGCCAGCAGGCCCACGCATCCTGCGCCTTGCCCTTCTCCGGCAAGAGCCCTGCCGGTCAGATAGATCAGCCAGACAGCCAGAACGCCGAGAAGCGCGGAGGGAAGGCGAAGGGCGGTTTCGCTGTCGCCCAGGACCGGCATGGTCAGCCACAAGATCACATTGTGAAGCGGCGGATAGTTGTCTGCGGCGACGGATGAAAGCAGTTCGCGAAAGGTTCCGCTGGACTGGCTCCAGCTCACCGCCTCATCGTACCAGAGGCTGGTTCTGTCCAGGCCGAAAATGCGGAGCGCAGCCGCAACGATCAGTATGCCGGCAAGCAGCAGCGAACCTGCAATCCTGCCGTGGCCTATGTCCTGCCGCACGTGTTGGCGTCCTCCCACAGACGTGATTGCTGCACGCTAGAGCATCGCGTGTCCACATGAAAGCAGCTTGGCATCGCCAGCTCTCCCGCGGAAGGGGGTTGGTAGAAATGGCGATTTTTATAGCAACAATTTATCGATAAAATGTTGATGTTTTCAATTTCCGAGTTTAGTCTGTGTGAGGATGCGCTTGTCGAAGGTGTGCAGAGAACGCACCCTGGGCAGCATCGCGACGGGATACATCCCCCTTCCAAGAGGAGTTTATTCATGCTGCAATCACGTTTTCTGAGCAGGGCGGGTGTCCGTCTGGTCGCCGCCGCCGCTTTCGGTCTTGCCGGTGCCGCTACGGTTTCCGCCGAAACCAAATGGGACATGCCGACGCCTTATGGTGACAGCAACTTCCATACCCAGAACATTGCCGTCTTCGCCGAGGACGTCAAAGAGAAGACCGACGGGTCGCTGGTCATCCAGATCCACTCTGCCGGTTCCCTCTTCAAGCATCCGGAAATCAAGAACGCCGTTCGCAAGGGCTTGGCGCCAATCGGCGAGACCCTCGTGTCGCGGCTTTCGAATGAAGATGCCGTCTTTGGCGTCGATTCCGTCCCGTTCCTGGCACCATCCTATGACAAGGCATGGAAACTCTACCAGGCCGCGAAGCCGGCCATGGAAGAGAAGCTCGATGCACAGGGTCTCGTGCTTCTTTATTCCGTTCCGTGGCCGCCGCAGGGTGTTTATGCCAAGAAGGAAATCAACAGCATCGACGACATGAAGGGCCTCAAGTTCCGCGCCTATAACGCGGCAACGGAGCGGCTGGCCCAGTTGGCAGGTGCCGTGCCGACCCAGGTCGAAGTGCCGGATATTCCGACGGCCTTTTCCACCGGCCGCGTGGAAGCAATGATCACCTCGCCCTCCACCGGAGCGAATTCCAAGGCCTGGGATTATCTGAGCCACTATCACGACACGCAGGCCTGGCTGCCGAAGAACATGGTCATCGTCAACAAGAGTGCTTTCGACGCACTCTCCGATGAGGAAAAAGCCGCCGTGCTGGAAGCGGCTGCTGAAGCCGAGAAACGTGGGTGGGAAGCTTCCAAGGTGGAAACCAACGGCAAGACGGCCATTCTGGTGGAAAACGGCATCACCGTTGTCAAACCGAGCAAGCAGCTGATCCAGGATTTGGCCGGTATCGGCGAAACCATGGCTGCCGAATGGCAGGAGCAAGCCGGTGAAGATGGCGCGGCCATTCTCGAAGCCTACAAAAACTGATATCAAAGCGCCGGGCCACAGTGCCCGGCGTTTTCCATAATCAGCTGCACATCCGGCGGGGGAAACCGATGCGTAAGGCCTTGAATGCGCTGTATCAGGCGTCAACGGTACTGGCTGCGTGCTGTCTCGTCGTCATTGCCTCTCTGGTGGCCCTCCAGGTGCTCATGCGGCTGCTCGACGGCGCCCTGAGCCTGGGCGGTATGGATCCGATCGGCCTGCTGGTGCCTTCGCTTGCCGAGATCGCCGGGTTTCTTCTTGTCGGAGCATCTTTCCTGGCGCTTGCCGGAACCTTCCGCAACAGCGACCACATCCGGGTCAATATCCTTCTTCAGTCGGTCGGGCCGCGGGTTGCGCATCTGCTGAATATATGGGCCGTGGCGGTTGCCCTCGCCCTTGCAGTCTTTTTTACCTGGCATGCCGGTGGCCTCGCTTATGACAGCTACGCCTACGGGGAAGTGTCCTTCGGTATCATTCCGGTTCCGCTGGTCATTCCGCAATCGATCATGGCCGCAGGACTTCTGGTGTTTTCCATAGCTCTGCTGGACGATCTGGTCGTTGCCCTTGCCGGGCATGCCCCGAGCTTCGAGACGGTCATCAAGGACGATCTGGTCGAGGGGAAAGAATAATGGACCTTTCCCTGATCGCGTTTTCCCTCGGGCTCGGCATGCTGGCAGCCCTGGCGACCGGCATCTGGGTCGCTGTTGCTCTTTTTGCCGTTGCGCTTGCAGCAATCATGGTCCTCGTGCCGGTGCCTGCCGGTACCGTCATGGCGACCACCGTCTGGGGCGCCTCCAATTCCTGGGATCTGACAGCCCTGCCGATGTTCATCTGGATGGGCGAAATCCTGTTCCGGTCCCGCCTGTCGGAGGACATGTTTGCCGGTCTGTCTCCCTGGATGCGCAATCTGCCCGGCCGGCTGCTGCACGTGAACATTCTCGGTTGCGGTATCTTCGCGGCCGTATCCGGTTCCTCGGCGGCCACCACGGCAACCATCGGGCGCATGTCGCTGCCGGAGCTGAAGCAGCGCGGCTACGATGAACGCATGGCCATCGGTACCCTTGCCGGATCGGGGACTCTGGGGTTGCTTATTCCTCCTTCGATCATCCTGATCGTCTATGGTGCGGCGACCGAACAATCGATCGCGCGACTCTTCATGGCCGGTGTGCTGCCAGGGGCCATGCTGTGTCTCCTGTTCATGGGATATGTGGCGCTTTGGGCGCTTGCCAACCGGCAGAAGATGCCGCCGAAGGAAGAGCCTGTCCCCTTTGTCAGCCGGCTGATAGCAACCCGCAGGCTGTTTCCGGTCATCGGCCTGATCGCGGGTGTCATCGGTTCGATCTATGCGGGGCTGGCTTCGCCGACGGAAGCGGCCGCCATCGGCGTGATGCTGTCCCTGCTGCTTTCCTGGGCCAGCGGAACCATGAGCCGGAAAAGCTTTTCCGATGCCCTCATGGGAGCGACCCGAACCTCCTGCATGATCGCCTTTATCCTTGCCGGAGCGTCGTTTCTGACCGTCGCCATGGGATACACAGGCATTCCGCGCGAACTGGCCGCCTGGATCGGTTCGCTGGACCTGTCACCCTATGCGCTTCTGGTGGCCCTGACCCTGTTCTTCATCGTGCTGGGCTGTTTTCTCGACGGCATATCGGTGGTGGTCCTGACAACCTCGGTGATCCTGCCGATGGTGGAGCAGGCCGGTCTCGACCTCATCTGGTTCGGGATCTATCTGGTTCTGGTCGTGGAGATGAGCCAGATAACACCGCCGGTCGGCTTCAATCTGTTCGTGCTGCAGGGAATGACCGGATACAACATCTTCAAGGTTGCCCGGATGGCATTGCCGTTCTTCCTGTTGATGATCCTGGCTGTGGTTCTGATTGTGGTGTTTCCGGACTTGGCTCTTTGGCTGCCACAGACGATGCTGAGCAATTAACGAAAAATCCTTGCGGGAGATTCAGGCGTTGCCGGAGAAGCCAGACATCACGAACGAACCGAATTCCGAAATGTCCATCGGACCTGTCGTTTCTTCGGCGCATCTGGCTTCGGGCGCCATGCCGGCCCTGTCGGAAATCGAGTTTGCCGTCACGATGATGGTCAATGCCTACCACCGCTGGATGGTTCGCTGCATGGCGGCCAGCGGATCGGAAGGGCTGGGACCGCTGGACGTGCTGGTGCTTCATTCGGTCAATCACCGCGGCCGGGCAAAAACGCTGTCGGACATCTGTCTGGTGTTGAACATAGAGGACACCCACACGGTTACCTATGCTCTCAAGAAACTTCAAAAAGCCGGGCTAATTTCAACCGGCCGCAGGGGCAAGGAAAAGACCGCCGAGATCACTGCCACGGGAGAGGCGGCCTGTATGGAATACAGGCGCCTGCGCGAAGCCCTTCTTGTGGAACCCATGAAGGCGATGGGGCTGGACGAGAGTGAACTCTCCCGGCTGGCCGCGATGCTTCGTCTCGTATCCGGAAATTACGATCAGGCCGCACGCGCCGCTGCGGCCATGTAACCGGTTTTTCGGGCCATGGGGCAGTCGCCTGTTGAATATTACAAAATTTCTTGTAGTATCGAATTATGGAAGATCAGGATGCCGTTTCCGCGCTGGGCGCGCTTGCCCAGGAGGACCGTCTGGCTGCGTTCCGCCTGTTGATGGCGGCAGGGCCGCAAGGTCTTCCTTCCGGGGCGATTGCCGAGCGTCTGGATATTCAGCCGACCCGGATGTCGTTTCATCTGACCACATTGGAGCGGGCGGGTCTTCTAACGGCCCGCAGGGAGGGGCGGCATATTCATTATGCGGTCAGGTTTGACCGTATGAAAAACCTTCTGGCCTTCCTGGTGGAGGACTGCTGCGGCAACGATCCCGCCATCTGCTGTTTCCCTACCGGCAAGTATACAACGCCGTCAGGCGCCTGACAGGATTTCACTTCATGACGATCACCATCTATCACAACCCGAAATGCGGGACCTCCCGCAACACGCTTGAGATGATCCGCAAATCCGGCGTGGAGCCGGAGGTCATCGAATATCTCAAGACCCCGCCAGGCCGGGATGAGCTTGTCAGCCTGATTGCCAGGATGGGAATTGCCGTTCGTGACCTTCTGCGCCAGAAGGGGACGCCCTATGACGAGCTCGGTCTTGACGATGCCAAATGGTCCGACGATCAACTGATCGATTTCATGATGGAGCATCCCATTCTGATCAACCGGCCGATCGTTGTTTCCGACAAGGGCGTTCGCTTGTGCAGGCCCTCCGAAAAGGTCATGGATCTGCTGCCGAAAGACATCGGGATCTTCACGAAAGAGGACGGCAGTGAGGTGAGGCCGGGAGCGGGCAATGACTGAACTTGACCTTGCCGGTAACGACCTTCGCAATATTGTCGCACCGGATCTGAAGCCGATTGAAAAGAGCCGCCTGCTTGCACCCGACTTCCCGGTTCATCCGCCACGCGTCCTCCTGCTGTATGGCTCTCTGCGCGAACGCTCCTACAGCCGGTTTCTCGTTCTGGAAGCCGAGCGCCTGTTGAAGGCGTTCGGTGCCGAGACCCGGATCTTCAATCCCTCCGGTCTCCCCCTGCCGGATGATGCGGATGCCAGCCATCCGAAGGTCGCCGAACTCAGGGAGCTGTGCGCCTGGTCGGAGGCGCATGTGTGGTGTTCTCCCGAGCGTCACGGTGCGATGACCGGTATACTGAAATCCCAGATCGACTGGATACCGTTGAGCGTTGGAGCAATTCGTCCGACACAGGGCAAGACACTGGCCCTGATGCAGGTTTCCGGCGGATCCCAATCGTTCAATGCCCTCAACCAGATGCGGGTGCTCGGCAGATGGATGCGCATGGTGACCATCCCCAACCAGTCCTCGGTTCCCAAGGCCTATCAGGAGTTTGACGAGGACGGACGGATGAAAGCCTCTCCCTTGTATGACCGTGTGGTGGATGTGATGGAAGAGCTGATGAAGTTCACACTTCTGACGCGCGGACAGTCCGGCTATCTGGTCGACCGCTATTCGGAAAGGAAGGCGGCGCGGGAAAAGCAGTCAGAGGCGGAAACAGCGGCGCTCGGCGTCGCCCGCTAGGTCGCGCCGGGATTCTATGTTGCCGAACTTGCTGGCCGTTGCAGGTCCTCGTTCGGCGCTTGGGGCGTGTTGCGGGTTCTTTCCTGCGGAAACCACAAGCCGCCGGACGTGTTCAGCCGGAAGGCCGGGAAATTCGCTTCGTGACTTGCGACGCTGTCCGGCTTGCCGAACATGTAGCCCTGAACGAGATCGCAGCCGGCGGCACTCAGCAGGAAGGCCTGCTCTTCGGTCTCGACGCCTTCGGCCGTAATCGTGACATCGAGCGAACGGCCAAGCCCGACAATGGATGTCACGATGGCGTCGGTGCTCGCATCCTTGCCGAGATTTTGAATGAAGGTCTTGTCGATCTTGATCTTGTCGAAGGGAAAGAGGCTCAGGTAACTCAGGGACGAGTACCCTGTCCCGAAATCATCCATTGCGATCGAAACGCCCATCTCGTGGATTTCCCGCAGTGTTCCGATCACCGCATCCGTGTTCGAGATCAGAAGGTTCTCGGTCACCTCGATCTCCAGACGTCTCGGATCGAGACCGGAATTGCGCAGGGCCGCAGCAACGCGTTTCTGGGTTTCGCCGGCAATGAATTGTGCCGGCGAGACATTGACCGCCACGCGGCGGGTCTTGTCTTCCCAAAGAGCGGCTTCCTGACAGGCATTGTTCAGGACCCAGGTTCCGATTTCCTCGATGAGACCTGTGTCTTCCGCGATCGGGATGAAGATGTCCGGCTTGATGGTTCCCTTGGTGGGATGATCCCAGCGGATCAGCGCTTCATAGCCCTTCAGCCTGCCGTCGCGCAGGGAGTATTGCGGCTGGTAAAGAAGCTTGAACTGGTCGAACCTGATCGCCTTGACGAGGCCGGCTTCCACTTCCTTGCGTTTCTGGGCATCGGCGTCCAGTTCCGGTGTGTACCAGGAAAACGTCGAACGACCGCTGTGTTTGGCGCGATACAGGGCAAGATCTGCGCAATGCAGCAGACGGGAGGCGCGCCACGAGCCGTCGGTGGCGCGGGCTATGCCGATCGACAGCGAAATCTTGATCTCCTTTCCGTCGATAATGCAGGGGATCTTTGTTGCCGCGTTCATGTTGGCCGCGAGTTTCGTCATGCGGGCCGGGTCGGACACCGAAGTCAGCAATACGGCAAACTCGTCGCCGGACAGCCGCGACACAAGATGGGTGTCGAACACCGCTTTCAGACGCTCGCTGACGATCTGGAGGAAAACGTCGCCGGTGCCGTGTCCGTGGGTGTCATTGACTTCCTTGAACTTGTCCACGTCGATCAGCATGACGCCGATGTTCGACGCCTTTGCCTGCGCGAGCCGAAGGGCCTCCGTGAGCCTTGCGTTGAACACTGCACGATTGGGCAGACCCGTCAGAGCGTCGTGATGGGCAAGAAACTGAATGTCCTGGTTGGTTGTCACCTGGTCGTGAAACCGCATCCAGAGCAGGATGCCGGCGAACAGGAAGGATGTCAGGCACAATCCGCCGATTGCCGCGCTGATGGTCAGGATCAGGGGGCTCAGGCTGGACAGCTGGCCGGACTGCCGGGTCAGGAGCAACAGGTCAGGCATGGCCGTATCCCCCGTCTCCGGACGATAGGCAATGACAGCGTTGTGTCCGAAGCGCCCATCCCAGGTCATGTCCGGCACCGCCGCCAGGGAGTTCAGGTCCAGTGTTGCCACCGCCCTGGTCAATGTGTCAGGCGACAGAAGAGATCTGTCGCGCGTCCAGGGGATTTGCTGAAGACCGGTTTCGCTGCGGGCGGTGTTGGTCGTCTGGGCTGGAAATATGACCGCCGCGTCCAGAATGTCCGATATCCCGCTCTTGTGCTGGAACAGGGCCTTGATCTCAGTGAGGGTTTCCGACGCAAGCTGCGGTTCGGAGGCCGGCCTGGCAGAAAGGCGCAGCCCTGAAACCGCCTGCGGTACAGGGCTTCTGCGCTCATCGGCAAGCGCCGTCAAAATCGTGTCGATCGTCTTTTCGTGAGGAAGAAACGTCTGCTCGAGTCCGCGGACAAGAAGCCAGTGTGTCAGGAAGCGATTGCTGGCATAGACACCCAGCGCCAGTGTCATGACCAGCGACATGGATATGAAAAAAACGACAATGCTTTTTCTTGCCAGGGGGTCTGCCATCCTGAGAGGCACCATGTTCTGAAATCTATCACATGATCCTATGCCCAATTTCTTTCACCAACATGAATCCCTCCGGATTTTTCCCTATGTCTGCCGCCCGAAAGTCTCGCAATAGCGATTTCCGTGATTGTCAGGGTTACCCTTGAAGGTTGTCATGACCGCATCGGCACGTGGGAAATTCTCGAAAAATTACCATGCGAATCCGCTGGGACAAATTTGACGGGATGCTCCGGGACTTTCAGATCGATCATCGTTTCCAAGCCTCTGCCGGGGCGTTCCAATGGAGGTTGATCTGGCCAAACATCCGCGCTGCCGATATGACTGGAAGGCGCAACTGATTCATTGTGGAAGGCGCCGGCGGAGAAGGTCTTTTTCCGGAATGCGGCCCCGGCAGGAGCTGATTTGTGAGCGTCTGGAGCAGTATTGGCAGTATTGTGGGGGCCATCGGTACCGGCGGGGCCCATCTGGTGGACCGCCTGGTTCAGCTTGTTCTGGCCCGTCCGGAAGGAACCGGCAGAGTTGCCTTCACCGTGGCGATGATCGCTCTGTCGGCGAAAATGGCCAAGGCAGACGGCGTCGTCACCACGGATGAGGTTCTTGCCTTCCGGGACCTGTTCGAAGTTCCGGAAAAGGAAGAACGCAATGTTGCCAGACTGTTCAATCTCGCCAAGGAGGATGTAGCGGGATTTGAGGTTTATGCGCAGAAGCTTGCCGATCTTTTCCCGTATGACCGCAAGACCCTGCTCGATATTCTCGACGGCCTTTTTCATATAGCCAAGGCCGACGGTATCATTCACGAGAGTGAACTGGGTTATCTTTCAAAGGTTGCAGAGGTCTTCGGGCTGGACGATCGCGAATTCTCGAAGGTGATGGCCCGGCACGTGCGCCAGGACGGCAATCCCTACGAGCTCCTGGGCCTTGGACCTGACGCCAGCGATGCGGAGTTGAAGGCGCACTACCGGCGGGAAGTTCAGGAAACGCACCCGGACCGTCTCATCGCCAGAGGAGTGCCGGAGGAATTCGTCCGGATTGCCAACGACCGTCTGGCCGCACTCAACGATGCCTGGGCGAAAATCTGCGCGGAAAGAGGATTATGACAGTCAAAGCCGATACCGGGGTGACAGCCAGGGTTCACCCCTCGCCAAATCACGGTCCGCGCGCGCCAGGCGTGCCGATCGATATGGTCATACTGCATTATACCGGCATGAAGACCGCCGAGGCCGCGCTGAGCAGGCTGTGCAACCCGGAAGCCGAGGTTTCGGCCCACTATCTTGTCGATGAGGACGGCAGCATTCTTCAATGTGTCCCGGAGGCCAGACGCGCGTGGCATGCGGGGCGCAGCTCCTGGAAGGGGCAGGACGACATCAATTCCCGCTCGATCGGCATCGAAATTGTCAATCCGGGCCATGAAAACGGCTACAGGGCCTTTCCGGACAGGCAGATCGAGTCCGTGGTGGCGTTGACCAAGGACATATGCCGCCGGCATGACGTTCAGCCCTGGGGGGTGCTGGGCCACTCCGACATCGCGCCTGAGCGAAAGCAGGATCCGGGAGAGCTATTTCCCTGGGGCCGATTGGCGGAAGCCGGTATCGGTCTTTATGTTGAACCGTTTCCAGTGGGGTCCGGCCTGTTCATTCAGGCCGGCGATCGCGGCCAGCCGGTCGAGGCTCTTCAGTCCATGCTCGCCCTCTTCGGGTATGAAATCGGCATTACGGGGGCGTTTGATGAGCGGACGCAGCTCGTCGTGACGGCCTTTCAGCGGCATTTCCGTCCGGAAAAGGTGGACGGCGTCGTCGATCAGTCGACGATCGAAACGCTCAATGCCCTTCTGAGGAAGTTGCCCTCGCTTTCCTGAACGACCGGAAATGCGCTTGTACAAGCGACGGAACGGCTTCCGCAGCGGTCGATCGGCGGAAAAATATCCACAATCAACGCAGGACAGGCAGCTTCGGTTCCCGCGCTGCAGCATTTTTCTGCCGGAAAAATCGAGGATCGTCACAGACATTCTCAGTAATGTCGCCCCATTGTCGGAAAGCTGGCAATTTTTGGTCACAAACTGCAGTGATTGACCAAATGTCGTCCCGAATTTGCGTAAAAAATTGTATTAAATTGAAATAATTCGTGATCCTGAAGTGCCCATTTTGGTCCCATAGGTCCTTCATTCCTCCGCCCCGAATTCAACTGCAACAAATAACCAAAAGGGCTGGACTGAATGTTACGGTCATTCAAGACACTTACTGGCGCACTATGCCTCTTCGCCTATGCAACAACACTCGCCGCACCGGCAGCAATGGCGACAGGACCTGGTTCGGGTTCTGAGCCGATCCTGCACATCATCGAGAAACCTGGCGAGACGCAGGTCGCTGCGCTGACGGGGACAAAGTCCGCAAAGCGGAGTAGCAGCAAGGACAGATACGCGAAACTGATCCGCAAGGCGGCCTCCAAGTACGGGGTGCCGGTCAAGATCGCCAAGGCGGTGGTCGAGGTGGAGAGCAATTTCAATCCGAGAGCGCGTGGCAGTGCCGGTGAAGTCGGACTTATGCAGATCAAGCCGGCAACGGCGCGGGGCATCGGCTACCGCGGATCCACCAAGGCGCTGTATGACCCGGCAACCAATCTGGAATGGGGCATGAAATATCTCGCCGGCGCCCATGAGCGGGCGAACGGCGATCTGTGCGGTACCATTCTGCGCTACAACGCGGGCCATTTCGCAAAACGGATGAATCCGGTCAGCCGGCGTTACTGCGGCAAGGTCAAACGGATCCTCGCCTCCAACTGATCTCTCCGGTACAGATTGTCCCGATGAGCAGACCCCGCTGAATTTCGGCGGGGTTTTTTCGTGGCGGTGGCCACATACCGGCTCAGGCAAATTTGCGCCGCGCAGCGGGGACGGATGGGGGAACAGGTGTTGTTTCCGGAACATCGGCTGCGGTGAAGGGCTGGCCGAGTGCCGTGGTCACCGGTACGACGCCTGCCCAGATATCCGTTCCCAGATCTTCCGTATCATCGACGGGACCTCCCGTGCGGATCTTCGTGCTGATGTGTTCGATCTCCAGGGCCAGAACGCCAGTCCCCTTGTGTTCCTTTGTCAACATCTCACGGCATTCGTCCCAGCGCCCCGGCAGGAGGTGATCGGTTATGGCGGCAAGAGCCCGGATCTGCTCCTCCGGATCATCCACCAGCCGCGCGGTGCCGTGCACGACAGCGCAGCGGTAATTCATGGAATGGTGGAATGCCGAGCGGGCCACAACGAGGCCATCGACCAGCGTGACGGTGACGCTCGCCGGAACTCCGGCGGCATTTGCCCTTATGATCCGGGTGGTGCTGGCGCCGTGAACATAGAGCCTGTCGCCGCAGCGGGCATAGGCCATCGGGATGACCATCGGCCGGTCCTCATGAATGAAGCCGCAATGGGCCACCAGGCCGGAGTCGAGGATTTCATAGGCCTGCTCCCGGTCGTAGCTGCCGCGCTTCATCTGCCGGATCCTGGCAAAATCGGGCAGGCCGGTGGATTGCCGTTCGTCCGGAGTGATCTTGTCAGAATTGGGCATTGCCTGTCTCCATTGAAAATGTGTCTTGTTTTTCGTGGTTTCGTCGATAAATTGGATCTGTAAAAGATCCGGTTTCTCAAAAATGACAGAACCAGTTTTCCCGGAAGGCATATTGACCCTGAACCGGTCGGGTGACGTTCCCCTGCCGGAACAGATCTATCGGGGGCTTCGGGAGGCTGTGCGGGCCGGCCTGTTGCGGCCCGGGACGCGACTGCCGTCAACCCGCCGTCTTGCCTCGACGCTCGAGGTTGCCAGAAACACGGTGAATACGGCCTATGAGCTGCTGCAGGCCGAAGGCGTCATTTCCGTCAGGACAGGGGCAGCTCCCAGAATTGCCGAAGATCTGTTTCCCGAAGGTCTGCCGGCCGGCACGCCGGAGCCGCCCGCACAGCCGGGCCTGTCGAAACGCGGTCAAAGGCTCGCGGTGAACTTGCGCGGCGACGGCTGGGCCACGCGCCACGGGGCGCTTCAGCCGGGAGCGCCAGCGCTTGACTGCTTTCCTTATGAGGAATGGGCGCGCTGCCTGCGCCGCGCGGCCCGATTGGAACGCAGCGCCGATCTGCAATATCGCAATTACGCGGGTGTGCCCGCCCTCAAGTTGCAGCTTGCCCGCCATCTGGCTGCGGAGCGCGGTGTGCGGGCGGAGCCGGAGCAGGTTCTGATCATCAGTTCCATGCAGGCGGGCCTGTCCCTGCTGTCCCAGGCACTCGGCGATCCGGGGGACGAGGTCTGGCTGGAAGACCCCGGGTATCTGGGCGCACGAACCGCCTTTCACGCGGCAGGATTCCGGATCCGGCCGTTGCCCACGGACGGGCAGGGGGCGGATGCAGGGAGCATGTGCATCGGAGACAACCCTCCCAAGCTCATCTATGTGACTCCGTCCCATCAATATCCGCTCGGTGTGCGCATGCCGCTTGCCCGCCGTCTTGCGCTTCTGGAAGCGGCTCGCACCACTGGGGCCGTTGTTCTGGAAGATGACTATGACAGCGAGTTTCTGTTTTCCGGACGCCCCGTTGCCGCGCTCTACGGCCTGGCCGGAGAAGGGCAGGTGATCTATCTGGGGACATTTTCCAAAAGTCTCATGCCCGGACTGCGCATTGCCTTTTGCGTGGTTCCGGCAGCCCTGATCGCGCCGCTGACCCAGCTCATGCGCAATATGGGCTGTGCTGCCAATGTTCAGGCCCAGGCCGCATTGGCGAGCTTCATGGATGGTGGCGCCTATCAGAAACACCTGAAGCTGATCCGTGAGGTCTACAGGGAGAGAGGCATGATGCTGGTCGAGGCCCTGAAACGGCGTCTTGGCAACAGGATCGAGGTCGAGCCGCCTGCCGGCAATGTACAGGTCGCCTTGACCTTCCGCGAACCGGTCGATGATGTGGCGTTGGCGCAGGAGATGCACAAGGCGGGATTTGCCGTATCTGCCCTGAGCGGCTGTTATCTGGGGGCGGTGAAAACGCCGGGGCTGATCATTGGTTTCGCGGGGGCATCAGCTGCCCAGGTCGGCGAAGGCGTGGAGGTGCTGGGCACGCTGTTGGACCGGTTCGTGACCGGTTGAGACGATTATGTAACGTAATCATCGTCGCTCCCGGTGAGGGCAGGGCCGCGGCAAAAAAACTCCCGCGGCAGGTCTCTGCCGCGGGAGGATTGGTCGTGGTGCTGCTGCCACAGGACGTGGCAGCCTTGTCAGGCCGCGCGAACCTTGGTCAGGAACTCTTCCATGGCCTGACGCAGATTGTTGGACTGGCCGTGAAGGTCGCCCACAGCCGCATTCATGGCCGTGCCGAGCTTGGCGGTTTCACCTGCGGCGCCACTGACTTCCGAGATGGAGCGTGACACGCCTTCCGTGCCCTGGGCCGCCTCGGCAACGCTGCTGGCGATTTCCGTCGTCGCCAGATTCTGTTCTTCGGCAGCTCCGGACATAGCGGAGGTGTTTTCGGTTATCTTCTGAACCATTTGCGCAACCGAACCGGTGGCTTCGGTAGACTCGTCGACGACCTGGCGCATTTCGGAGATCTGACGGTCGATCTCTTCCGTTGCCTTGGATGTCTGTTCGGCCAGAGCCTTGACTTCGGAAGCAACCACGGCAAATCCCTTGCCTGCTTCACCGGCACGGGCCGCTTCGATCGTGGCGTTCAGCGCGAGCAGGTTGGTCTGTTCGGCGATGTCCGTGATGAGTTTGGTTACGTCGCCGATACGGGCGACCACCTGCTGGAGGGTCGAGACGGCCCGGTTGGACCGGTCGACTTCCGTTTCCGCATTTCGCGCGATTTCCGCAGATGAACGCACCTGTTCGGTGATGGCCCGGATCGAAGCGGACAGTTCTTCAGTCGCGCTTGCCACCGTGTTGACATTCGCGGTTGCCTGTTCGGCCGCCGCGGACACTGCCAGAGCCTCTGTCGTCGTATTGTTGGCGATGTCAGACAGGGAGCCGGCCGAATTGGTCATTTCATCGAGCTTGGCGATCATGCCGTTATAGATGCTGAGAACGGTGCTCTCGAAATCACTGGCGACATTCTCCATCTCCTGCCGCTTGAGGCGCTCGGCATTCTCCCGCTCCTCGGCGGTTGAGGCTTCCAGCTCTCGGGTGCGGATCAGGTTTTCCCTGAAGACGCCCAGGGCCCGGCCCATAAGCCCGATTTCATCGCCCCGTTCACCCACATCGACGGTTTGAGAGGTGTCCCCGGTTGCAAGTGCCTGGGTGATGCCGGACAGGCGGGCGAGCGGCGCGGAAACGATCACATGGTTCACAAAGCCCAGTACCATTGCGAGAATGGTCAGGGTAAGCGCACTGGCAATTGCGACGATTTCCACCGTCTGCAGGGCGGCTTCCTGCACCTGTTCGGATTGGTTCCGCCGGACGCCGACCGCATCCGTGAACGTGCGGCTTTCGTGCTGTACCGCTGCGAGCAGTTCTGCACTTTCGGGGGTCACGTCGATGGCGCGGGCCAGATCGACCGTTTCCGGTGATCTCATGAGCTCGATCTGCCGGGCGGCAATGCGGGTAAACCACGCCTGCCAGGTTGACTCCAGCTGCTCGAGATTGGCGCTGAATTCCGGAGCCGTTTCCGAGATGAGTTTCCCGACTTCCGCAATCTGGCTGTTGATTTCGCCGTCAAGCTCCTGTGTCCGGGCCAGCCAGTCACGGTTGCCGGTGAGCAGGAACGATTTGACTGCAAGCGCCTGGCCGACGATCTTTTCGTTCAACTGAGCTGTCTGGGCGTTGAGGTTGGAAAGTGCGGAAGCCAGTTCGACCTGCTGGCGGGCCGACATTGTCTGGATGGCACTGGTACCACCGGCGACAGCGCCGATGAGAGCCAGTAACAGAAAACCGGCGGCGATCTTTTTGCTGACAGAGAGATTTTTGAGCATTGTGCGTATCCGTCTAGGAATTCGGGGACTGGCGGCGTTGAAGTTCCGTCAGATTGAATTCAACCGTGGCGGCACCGATCACTTTGCCGGTGTCAGGATCGGTAACCGACATATTCAGCTGGGCGCGCCAGATCTTGCGATCCTCGTCCCATTCCGCTGCGTCGATGAAGACCGCTTCCGGGCCGTTGGGATAGGTTTTCTGAAATTTGGCTTCATCGCCCTGCCAGTAATCGCCGGTAATCGCGCTCTGGCCGACATTCAGGCCGTTGGCGTCCATGACGAAAATTTCCGGGTAAAGGCCGAGGGAGTTGGCTTGCACGCGTAACAGGTAGATGGACAGCGGAGCGGACAGGGTCGCCGAGATCAGCGGCTTGTCGTCAGCTTCCCGTTCCTCGCGCCATTGCCCGTCGAGTGTGTCGATTTCAGCCTGGGAAAGGGCGCCGCGCAGGTCGTTCTGGGCATTGATCGACAGGGAGACAATTGGATTGGAGAGCCACTCGCCAACACTCTCGACAATGGTCGGTGTAATGAGTTTTTCAGGATCGGGAGCCGTTTCGGCAAGCGCTCCGGATGATATCAGTAACGCGATCGGTAAACTGGCGTGCCAACTACGCATCGTATTCCTCCTCTATGTACATATCTCGAATCATGAGGGAGATTATTTAAATTTACCTAAATGAATTGTGATGTTTATTTATTCTGACTATGTTGTAATAAATAACAATCGTCGGACTTAAGTATCTAGGATGTCTGATATTTTGACGTACCTACAGTCTATGATTGTATATTTGGTTTCCTCTTCTTTTGTTTGTGTCTGGTTTCTTTTGCCGGAAGGTCCTTCATCAGGCGGGAGGACCCTTGCGCCGGGCCTGCAAATGCAAATGATGCATGTCCTGAAGGGGGCTTGCGGAGAGTGTCGAAGCATATCGGTTGGCGGAAACCGATCCGGTTCGTTGCTTGACCTTCGCTGCAAAGGCACTTAAGTCCGCAAGCGCCAGTCGGCCGGACAGCCGCTGCCGCAAGTGCCGAAAGGCCGCGGGGGAGGAAAGTCCGGGCTCCATGGAAATACGGTGCCGGGTAACGCCCGGCGAGGGTGACCTTAGGGAAAGTGCCACAGAAAGCAAACCGCCCCGACCTGGTTGTAGAACCCGGATGGGGTAAGGGTGAAAGGGTGGAGTAAGAGCCCACCGCGCAGCTGGCAACAGAGGCGGCATGGTAAACCCCACCGGGAGCAAAACCGAATAGGGACAGCGCGGGATCGGAGCAATTCGGTTCCAGGCCGATTTCCGGGCCAGCTGTCCGGGTTGGTTGCGTGAGGCGTCTGGTAACAGGCGTCCCAGATGAATGGCTGTCACGTCCGCAACGGGTCTTGTATCCTGAGCGGGCCATACAGAACCCGGCTTACAGGCCGGCTGGCGGTTTTAATGCGACTGGAATATCTCCGGCCTTCCCGGGAGGAGGGCGGGCAGGCGGAACGGCCCGCAATGACCCGGTCGCGCTGCCTGCGCGAGGGGTGAGCCGGACCGGCCTCCTGCGATCTCTCTCGTTCTCCACAAGTCTTTGGTGCACGGCAAATTTTGCCGGGTTTGCGCGCCTGTTCAGGCAAAACCTCCGTAAACGTGCGCATCCGATTCTTCTTTTCTGTCAAGGCTTCATTAAGCATGTTTCGCCTAAGGTCTTCCGATGGGGTCGTGTGCGATCAAATCGAGCCGGAATCCGTGAGATTCCATTGACCGCCCATGATTTCCCATGATATCCCATGTGAACCCGGATCGGGGAGCGCGGGCCCGTCTCAAGTTGGGTCAGGAGTGGCAATTTAACGGCTCGGCAAGAGCTGAATTTGCAAATTGCATGTCCTGGCATGTTGCCGGTCTTCTTCTCGCTGGGGTTTCGTTTCGGGATTGGCGGGTGAAAACCCGTTTCGAGGGGTTTTATGGCCGGCTTTGTTTCTCACTTTACCAACCGGCTGGATGCCAAGGGTCGCGTGTCGATCCCGGCGCCCTTCCGTGCGGTGTTGGCGAGAGATGGGTATGAAGGCCTTTATTGCATCACATCTTCCCACTGCCAGGCGGTCGATGCCGGCGGGAATGAGTTATGCGCCGAAATCGAAAAATGTTCGGAGGCTTTCGCAAAGTTGTCGCCGGATCACGATGCGCTCTCGGTTGCGCTTTTCGGCGCTAGCGAGAACCCCAAGGTGGACGGGGATGGCCGGATGACCATTTCCGACATGATCCGCGAGCATACCGGCATCACCGATCAGGTGACCTTTGTCGGCATGAAATACAAATTCCAGATCTGGGAGCCGGAGAGGTTTCGCGAGTATCGCGCAGAGGCCCAAAAGCGTGCGTTCGCGATGCTGTCGGGGCAGGCCCCCGCATCTTCTGGAGGAGAACCGGCATGATGGCGCTCGGCGACAAGGATGCGCCTCTTGCCGCTGGCGGGCCCGGGCGCCATGTGCCGGTTCTCCTGACGGAAGTTCTGAAATGGCTCGACCCGCAACCCGGTGAGATCATCGTTGACGGTACCTTCGGGGCGGGAGGGTATTCCCGTGCCATTCTGGAGCGCGGTGCAACGGTTCTGGGAGTGGACCGCGACCCGGATGCGATCGCCGGCGGGCAGGACCTGGTGAAGGAGTCCGGCGGACGGCTGGTTCTTGTTCCCGGGCGGTTCGCCGACCTTGATGTTCATGCCCGAGACAACGGATTTGACGGGGTCGATGGCGTGGTTCTGGATCTCGGCGTGTCTTCCATGCAGCTCGACGAAGCGGATCGCGGCTTTTCCTTCATGCGTGACGGTCCCCTCGACATGCGTATGGAGCAGGCTGGACCCTCCGCGGCGGATGTGGTCAACGAGCTTCCGGTGAGGGACATGATCCGGATCATCGGACTTCTCGGTGAGGAAAAGCGCGCCACGACCGTCGCCCATGCCATTGATGCCGCGCGCAAGGAAAAGCCGTTTTCCCGCACGCTGGAGCTTGCAGGTCTGATCGAGAAGGTGCTCGGTCGGTCGCCCAGGAAGGCACAGATCCATCCTGCTACCCGTACATTCCAGGCGCTGAGAATTTACGTCAACGGCGAGCTGCATCAGGCGGCCGAGGCGCTTGGTGCCGCGGAGCGGATTCTCAGGCCTGGCGGGCGGCTGGTGCTGGTGAGTTTCCATTCTCTGGAAGACCGGATCGTCAAGCGCTTCTTTCAGGACCGGACCCGCACGCGCGGTGGCGGATCCCGTCATATGCCGGAGGAAGAAGTGCCTCCGGCGACATTCGAGCTGCTGACCCGCAAGGCGGTCGAGGCGGCGATGGACGAGACGGATGCCAATCCGCGTGCCCGGTCCGCAAAACTGAGGGCGGGCCGCCGCACGCAGGCGGCCGCACGTGATCTGGACATACATGCCGCAGGTGTTCCGCACCTGGCGGAATTTCATGGATTAGGGGGCTGAAAGTGGTTCGAACGCTGAACATCCTGTTCATTCTGGCGGTCGTGATCGGCGCGGCGACCGTTTACGACATGAAGCTGGCCGCAACGAAATCCGCGGAAAAGGTCGCGGAACTCCAGCGGCAGATCGACGAGGAGCGCGACAGGATCCAGCTGCTGAAAGCCGAGTGGAGTCTTTTGAACAAGCCGGACCGCCTGCAGACACTCGTTGGTCGCTACAACGATTACCTTCAACTTCAGCCGCTGGATGTGAAGCAGATCGTGACGCCGGAGGATCTACCGGCCCGACCGGTAATGCTCGAGCCTATCGGCGGCAATCAGATGGGCGGCTATGCCGGCTCCTCGGCAGTGATCCGGTGAGGAGCTGAACATGACAATGGTAAGTGAACCAGCAAGTTTCCTCCAGGTGCGGCGCGCGCAGCCGAGGGCCGCGCGCGGCTCCGTCTCCTCCAGTGCCGTCAAGTCGCGTGTCTATGTGGCGATGCTGGCCTTCGCCTGTGTCTATCTCGCGATCGGGGGGCGGCTTGTCCTGCTTGCCCAGATGGAAGAGGCACCGTCGCGGGCATGGATCTCCGCCCAGGACTCCGTGGCCGCTTCCCGTCCGGATCTCATTGATCGCAACGGTGAGATTCTGGCGACCGACATCAAGACCACTTCTCTCTATGCCGAGCCGCGCCGAATTCTCGACGTGGACGAGGCGCTCGAAGGGCTTGTCCGGGTTCTGCCCGAACTGGATGAAAAAACCGTGCGTCGCCGGCTGGAAAGCGGGGCGGGGTTTGTCTGGCTGAAACGGGAGATGACCCCGCAGCAGGCGGAGCAGGTGCATAACCTCGGCCTGCCGGGCATCGGATTCCTGTCTGAAAACCAGCGCTTCTATCCGGGAGGTCCGACCGCGGGGCACATTGTCGGCTCCGTCAACGTGGACAACCAGGGGCTCGCCGGTATCGAGAAATATATCGATGACGCCTGGCTGGCCGAGCTTCAGTCGCTGGGGTTTGCTTCAGACCGCACGATAGAGCCGGTACGCCTTTCCGTCGATCTGCGCGTTCAGCACGTGGTGCGTGATGAGCTGGTCAAGGCGATGGAGCGCTACAGGGCCATTGCGGCGGCGGGCATTGTTCTGGATGTAAAGACCGGCGAGGTCGTCGCCATGTCGTCCCTGCCGGATTACGATCCGAACGACCGGTCGCAGGCGCTGGAAAAGGACCGTCTGAACCGGGCAACCGGCGGTGTCTTCGAAATGGGGTCGGTGTTCAAGACCTTCACGGTCGCAATGGCGCTGGATTCGGGAGCGGTTTCCATCAACGACAGCTTCGATGCGACCCGCCCGATCCGGGCCGCGGGGCGCACGATCACGGATTTCCACGGGAAAAACCGCATTCTGTCCGTGCCGGAAATCTTCATCTATTCCTCCAATATCGGCACTGCGAAGATGATGCTGGCAACCGGCATTTCCCGGCAACAGGAATTCTTCAAGCGCCTTCACCTGACGGAGCGTCTGAAGACGGAGCTGCCGGAGAATGCGGCGCCGCTGCTGCCACCGAAATGGAACGAGCTGGCAGCCATGACGATCTCCTTCGGTCATGGCATTTCCGTCACGCCGATGCAGACCGCGGTGGCCGCTGCGGCGATCGTGAACGGCGGCAAGCTCATACCGCCGACCTTCCTGCCGCGCAGCCAGGAAGACGTTCAAGCCCTTGCGAAACAGGTCATTTCTCCGGACGTCAGCCGGATCATGCGGTATCTCTTCCGTCTCAACGTGCTGTCCGGTTCCGGGCGCAGGGCGGACGTACCGGGATATACCGTCGGTGGAAAAACCGGGACGGCGGAAAAGATCGAGAATGGCCGTTACATCAGCAGCAAGCGCCGCAATTCCTTCCTGTCCGCCTTCCCGATGGACGATCCGCGTTATGTGGTTCTGGTCGTGCTGGACGAGCCGAAATCGGAACGCAAGGGCATTGGTGCAACCGCCGGTCTCAACGCCGCCCCGACCGTGAGCGCGATCATCCGGCGTTCGGCCCCCATGCTCGGGGTGATGCCGCGTTTCGGCAAGGGGGATGAACCGATCGAGATTTCCTATTAAGGAGACACTGGATCCGCTTGCTCTCACATGAAGGCAAACGGGTCCATGGAAGCCTTGAAGACCGGCGGGTCGCATCCGCTATCCGGTGTTCAAAGACAGCTTCAGCAAGACGACGCACGAACCGGATGATCGGATGAGATGGATCTTGAATATTTAGCCGACGGGCTGACAGTGCCGGATGCGGCGAAGCAGCTGAAGATATCGGGCCTGACCGCAGACAGCCGGAAAGTCCGGCCCGGATTTCTGTTTGCGGCTTTCAAGGGCGCTTCGGTCGACGGAACCCGGTTTGCGCCCGATGCGGCCGCGGCCGGAGCCGTCGCGGTGCTGTGTGCCGATGATACAATGGATTCGGTGCGGGCCGCCTGTCCGCAGCACATGATCGTTATTGGCGCGCCGGAGCCTCGCCAGGTTTTTGCAAGAATGGCCGCACGGTTTTACGGCGCCCAGCCGGATACGATCGTCGCCGTCACCGGAACGGCGGGCAAGACCTCTGTCGCTCATTTCGTCCGCCAGATCTTTCAGGCTGCAGGGCATCCGGCCGCAAGTCTCGGAACTCTGGGAACGATCCGGCCGGGCGGCGAAAGCTATGGCGGTCTGACGACGCCCGACCCGGTGGCCCTCCACAAGGAACTGGCGGAGCTGGAGGCGGAAGGGATCGGCCATGCGGCCTTGGAGGCCTCCTCGCACGGGCTTGACCAGTTCCGTCTGGACGGGGTGCGTCTGACGGCGGCCGCCTTCACCAATCTCGGCCGCGATCACATGGATTACCACGCGACCGTCGAGGACTATCTGAAGGCCAAGCTGCGCCTCTTTTCCGATCTGCTGCCGGCAGGGGGAACAGTGGTTGTCGATCCGGGCGAGAAATACGCGGACCGGGTGCTGGCAGTCGCCGAAGCGCGCGGTCTTCCGCTGCTGACTGTCGGTGAAACCGGCAGGGGGGTGATGTTGACGGGCATGAAGCCCGTGGGGGCCGGGCAGGAACTGACGTTGCAGACGGCGCGTGGCGAATACAAGGTCACCCTGCCTCTGATCGGCCGGTTCCAGGTCTCCAATGCCCTGATTGCCGCCGGACTTGCCATTGCGGCCGGTATTGATGCCGGCACGGCTTTGCGCGCGCTGGAAAACCTGAAGGGCGCGCCGGGACGGCTCGAACTTGCCGGGACCACGAAGTCCGGAGGGCTTGTCTTTATCGACTACGCCCACAAGCCGGACGCGCTGGACAACGCGCTTGCCGCTCTGCGGCCGTTCGCCAAGGGAGCGCTGTCGGTCGTTGTCGGCGCCGGGGGCGACAGGGACCCGGGCAAGCGGGTGCTGATGGGGCAGGCTGCTGCCCGGCAAGCCGATGTGGTGATTGTCACCGACGACAATCCCCGTTCCGAAAACCCGGCGAAGATTCGCAAGGCCGTGCTGCAGGGAGCCCCCGATGCATTGGAAATCGGTGACCGCTATGAGGCTATCGCGGAAGGTGTCCGGCGGCTCGGGAAGGGCGATATCCTGTGTGTGGCGGGAAAAGGTCATGAAACCGGCCAGATTGTTGGCGACACAGTGATTCCCTTTTCGGATCACGAAGCCGTTACGCGCGCCATAAGCGTTGAAGGAAACAAATGAGCGACCCGCTTTGGACTTTGGATGCCTTCATCGATGCTGCCGACGGCAGCGTCAGGGGCGATATCGGCGCGGAAATTACCGGAATATCCATCGACAGCCGCACGGTTGAACCGGGCGATGCCTTTGTTGCGATCAAGGGCGACCGGCTGGACGGTCACGACTATGTGGCAGCAGCTCTTGAGGCCGGGGCATCGCTTGCCCTGGTGGCCGAAGAGCGTTTGCAGGAACTGCCCGAAGACGGGCGTTATGTGGTGGTTGCCGATCCGCTGGAAGCCTTGCGCGGACTGGCGGTCGCGGCGCGCGCACGCACCGACGCGCGCATCGTGGCGGTCACCGGTTCGGTCGGCAAGACCGGAACCAAGGAAGCCCTTCGCCTGACCCTGGAACCTTCGGGCAAGGTTCACGCGTCGGTGGCATCCTTCAACAACCACTGGGGCGTGCCGCTCACCCTGGCGCGCATGCCGGCGGATACGGACTACGGCATCTTCGAAATCGGCATGAATCATGCCGGGGAAATCATTCCGCTGGTCGGGATGGTGCGTCCGCATGTGGCGATCATCACGACGGTGCAGCCGGTGCATCTGGAGTATTTCGATTCCGTCGAAAAGATCGCCAAGGCAAAGGCCGAGATCTTCGAGGGTCTGGAGCCCGGTGGCGTCGCCATCCTCAACAGGGACAACCTCCAGTTCGATCTGCTGAAATTTCTGGCCGCGACGGCCGGCGTCGCGCGGATCCATACTTTCGGCGAGACTCGGGCTGCCGACAGTCACCTTCAGAAGGTGGCCGGGTACCCAGCCGGGTCGAGTGTCGATGCCAGCATTCTGGGTCAGGAAATCACCTACAAGATCGGTGCGCCCGGCAAACATCACGTGAAAAACAGTCTTGCAGTGCTGACCGCCGTGGCGGATCTCGGCGCGGATCTCGCCAAGGCAGGGCTGGCGCTCGACACGATGCGGGCACCGAAAGGGCGCGGAGAGGTGAGCCGGCTGCCACTGCCTGGCGGGGAACTCAACCTCATCGACGAAAGCTACAATGCCAATCCGGCCTCGATGCGTGCCGCATTCTCCGTTCTGGGGGAAGCGCCGATCAGGCGGCCCGGACGGCGCATCGCGGTCATCGGCGACATGCGCGAACTCGGCGAGGATGCCGACCGCCTGCATGCCGAGCTTTCCCGGCCGATCAGCGATGCGCAGATCGATGCGGTCTATTGTGCGGGGCCACACATGCATGCGCTGTGGCAGCAGCTGCCGCACGAGCTGCGCGCGCATTACTGCGAGGATGCAAAAGATCTGGAAGACGTGCTTTTGAGCGACGTGCGGCCGGGCGATGTTGTTATGATCAAGGGATCGCTCGGAACCCGTATGGGTCCGCTTGTCGAAGCCCTGAAAAAGGAATATCCGCCTGCGGACGATAGCGCAGCGGCATAAGGGATAGCTGATGTTTTATTTTTTGGGGCAATTTGCTGACCAGATCTCCGCATTGAATGTCTTCCGGTACATTACGTTCCGCACCGGCGGGGCCATCATGACGGCCCTGTTTTTTGTATTCCTGTTCGGGCCGAAAATCATTTCCAGCCTGCGAATCCGCCAGGGCCACGGCCAGCCCATTCGCGCCGACGGTCCCGAAAGCCATTTGCTGACCAAGAAAGGCACGCCCACCATGGGCGGGCTGATGATCCTCTCCGGGGCGCTGGTGGCCGCTCTGCTGTGGTCGGATCTGTCCAATCCCTACGTCTGGGTGGTGACAGGGGTCACCCTCGGCTTCGGCGGCATCGGTTTCTACGACGACTATCTGAAGGTGACCAAGTCGTCCCACAAGGGGTTCGGCGGCAAGGCGCGGCTCGGCCTCGAGTTTCTGATCGCGGCGATTGCGGCCTTTGCGGTCACGTTGCTCGATGCGTCGGAGTCTTCCGAGGCAATCACCTTTCCGTTCATCAAGGACTTCACACTCAATCTCGGACTGATCTTCATTCCCTTCGCAGCCTTCGTCATGGTTGGAGCGGGTAATGCGGTCAATCTGACCGACGGGCTGGACGGGCTTGCCATCGTGCCGGTGATGATCGCCTGCGCCTCCTTTGGCCTGATCGCCTATCTGTCCGGCAATGCGGTCTTCGCAAGTTACCTGCAGATCCATCACGTCGCCGGGACGGGCGAGCTGGCCGTGATCTGCGGAGCGGTGATCGGGGCAGGGCTCGGGTTTCTGTGGTTCAACGCACCGCCGGCCGCCATATTCATGGGCGACACCGGTTCTCTGGCGCTCGGCGGCATGATCGGTGCCATCGCGGTCGCCACGAAGCACGAGATCGTCCTGGCCATCATAGGCGGTCTTTTCGTTCTTGAAGCCGTTTCGGTGATCGTGCAGGTCATCTCCTTCAAGCTGACCGGAAAGCGCGTGTTCCGAATGGCGCCGATCCACCATCATTTCGAGATCATGGGCTGGACGGAAAGCCAGGTCGTGATCCGCTTCTGGATCATTGCGGTTGTTCTGGCCCTGCTCGGTCTTGCCACGCTGAAGCTGAGGTAGAGCGAATGATCGCGATCACCACATTCGAAAACGACACTGTCGCGCTGTTCGGGCTTGGCGGGTCCGGGCTGGCGACGGCGCGCGCGCTCAAGCTGGGCGGTGCGAATGTGGTGTGTTTCGACGACAACGAAGAACGGGTCGGGCAGGCGGCAGACGAAGGGCTCGAAACCTGTGACCTGCGCCAGCTGGACTGGAGCGGCATCGCCGCCCTGGTCCTGGCTCCCGGCGTGCCGCTGACCAATCCGGTGCCGCACTGGTCCGTGGATCTTGCCCGCCAGGCAGGCGTGGAGATCATCGGCGATGTGGAACTCTTCTGCCGGGAGCGGCGCAAGCTCTGTCCCGACGCACCGCTGATCGCCATCACCGGCACCAACGGCAAATCCACTACCACGGCGCTGATCGGTCATCTTCTGCGTGAAGTGGGCCTCGATGTGCAGGTCGGCGGCAATATCGGCGTACCGATTCTGGACCTGGAGCCACCGCAGCCCGGCCGCCACTATGTGATCGAATGTTCCTCCTATCAGGTCGATCTTTCGCCGACACTGGATCCGACCGTCGGGATCCTCATGAACCTTTCTCCGGATCACCTCGATCGGCACGGCACCATGGAAAATTATGCCGCCATCAAGGAACGGGTCGTGGCCGGGGCCAAGGTCGCGGTTGTCGGGGTTGATGACCCTCTGTCCTCCGCGATTGCCGACCGGCTGGAACTGGCCCGCAAGCCGGTTTGCCGCATTGCCGGCGAGCGGGAACTCACCAGCGGTATCTATGCCCGTCACGGACGTCTGATCGAGGCGCGGGACGGCAGCCAGAGCGAAATTGCACTTCTGGGCGGGATCGACAGCCTGCGCGGCGATCACAACGGCCAGAATGCGGCCGCCGCCTTTGCCGCCCTCAGGGCGCTGGAGATACCCGCCGACAGGATCGCGGCGGCGATGCCCTCCTTTCCTGGCCTGCATCACCGCATGGAAGTTGTCTCCAGACAGGGGCGGGTGCTCTTCATCAACGATTCCAAGGCCACCAACGCGGATGCGGCCGCACGGGCGCTTGCCAGCTTCGACCGGATCTACTGGATCGCGGGCGGGCGGGCCAAGGCGGGCGGTATCTCCTCGCTGGAAGAGTATTTTCCCAGGGTCGCCAAGACCTTTCTGATCGGCGAGGCGGCAGAGGAATTTGCCAAGACGCTGGAAGGTCGGGTGCCGTACAAGATCAGCAGCACGCTGCCGCAAGCGGTTGCCGACGCCACCCGCGAGGCGGCCGAGGACGGTGCGGAGGAGATCGCCATTCTGCTTTCGCCCGCCTGTGCCAGCTTCGACCAGTACCGGAACTTCGAATTGCGGGGCACCGCTTTTGTGGAGGCGGTGCGTGCCTTGCCGGATGCGGGTAACACGCAGGAGGTCGCCTAGATGGTATCACGCGCAGATCGCAGCCGGTTCGCCGAGTGGCTCTGGACCGTGGATCATTATCTGCTTGCCGCCTTCGGTCTGCTGATGGTCGGAGGTGTTGTCCTGTCCTTTGCGGCAAGCCCGCCCGTTGCCGAGCGGATCGGTGTCGACACCTTCTTCTTCGTCAAACGCCAGGCTCTGTTTCTCCTGCCGGCCATTACCGTCATGCTGGCGGCCTCGCTGATGTCGCCACGGGCGATCCGGCGGGCCGCGCTGATCGTCTTCATCGTGTCGCTGATCCTGATGATCGCGACGCTGTTCGCCGGCTTCGAGGCAAAGGGTGCACGACGCTGGATCTATATCGCCGGGTTTTCCCTGCAGCCGTCCGAATTCCTCAAGCCGGCCTTCGTGGTGCTGATCGCCTTTCTGCTGTCGGAAAGCGGCCGCCGCCGGGAAGTGCCGGGCGTGCTGTTTGCCTTCGTGCTGTTCGCCATCTGCGCGGCGTTGCTGATCGCGCAGCCCGATTTCGGCCAGACCATGCTTCTGGGCCTCGTCTGGGCAGGGCTTTTCTTTCTCAACGGCATTTCCTGGATCATCATCATGGCGCTGGGGCTGATCGGCATCGCCGGGCTGTTCGCCGCCTACGCCTTCCTGCCCCATGTGACCAACCGCGTGGACCGGTTTCTGGACCCGAGTTCCGGGGATACCTTCCAGGTCGACACAGCGATGGATTCCTTTCTTGCAGGCGGGTGGTTCGGGCGCGGACCGGGTGAAGGCACGGTGAAGCGCATTCTTCCCGACAGCCATACGGATTTCATCTTTGCGGTTGTCGGCGAGGAATTCGGGGTCCTGGCCTGTCTGCTGCTGGTTTCGGTCTTCGCCTTCATCGTCATTCGCGGCCTGAACCATGCCAGCCGGGACCAGGATGCCTTCAGCCGTCTTGCCACGGCGGGCCTTGTGGTTCTTTTCGGCCTGCAGGCAACCATCAATCTCGCCGTCAACCTGCACCTGATGCCGTCCAAGGGCATGACCCTGCCCTTCATTTCCTATGGAGGGTCGTCGCTCCTGTCATCGGCCATGACGGCGGGCGCCATCCTGGCCCTGACCCGACGACGACCGCAGCCTTCCCGTAGTGAGGCCGTCACCGTAAGCAGGTTGTCGCCATCGTCGTTGATGTGAAGCCAGATCGAACGTTAGGCCAGAAGCCGGACCCATGAGCAAAACAGTATTATTGACAGCCGGCGGAACAGGCGGCCACCTTTTTCCAGCACAGGCGCTGGCCGGTGAACTCACCCGGCGGGGCTGGTGCGTCGAGCTGGCCACGGACGAGCGGGCGGACAAATACGGCTCGGCCTTTCCGGCCCGCAAGGTTCACATCATCGCCTCGGAGACCATCCGCGGCCGGAACCCGGTGTCGCTGGCCAGAACGGCATTCAGCCTGCTGCGCGGCACGCTTCAGGCCCGGTCGCTGATCCGGGCGCTCAAGCCGGATGTGGTCGCCGGCTTCGGCGGCTATCCGACCTTCCCGCCCATGTATGCGGCACGGCTGACCGGCACGCCTTCCATTCTGCACGAGGCAAATGGCGTCATGGGCCGGGCGAACAGGCTGCTGGCCAGGGGCGTTACCGCCATTGCCACCAGCGTGCCCATTGCGGATCTGCCCGAAGATCTGTCGCGCAAACTTGTCGAAACCGGCAATCCGGTCCGCGAAGCGGTTTTGGACGCTGCGGAACTGCCCTATTCCGCACCGGTTGCCGGGGGGGATTTCAGGCTGCTCATTTTCGGAGGGTCGCAGGGGGCAAGGTTCTTCTCGGATCTCGTGCCGCCGGCGCTCAAGGAGTTGCCGGCGGAAATCCGCGCAAGGCTCAGGATCGTGCAGCAATGCCGTCCGGAAGACCTGGAGCGGGTGCAGAAGGCCTGTGACGGGCTCGGGGTCCAGGCCGAATGCGCGCCGTTCTTTCAGGATATGCCGCAGCGCATCGCCCAGGCCCATCTGGTCCTTTGCCGCTCCGGAGCCTCTTCGGTCAGCGAGCTCAGCGTGCTCGGCCGCCCGTCGATACTGGTGCCGCTGCCCGGTGCGATCGATCAGGACCAGGCCGCCAATGCAAGGGTCCTGGAAAAGGCGGGCGGTGCCTGGCCGATCCGGCAGGTGGACCTGTACCCTGAACGCCTCGCCAGGGAGATCATCCGTTTCATGGAAACGCCGGACATGCTCGCGGCGGCGGCTGAAAATGCCCGCAGTGTCGCCAGACCCGACGCAGTGAAACGTCTTGCGGACCTCGTCGAGAAGGTCGCCAGCAAAGAAGGAGAACGGCCATGAAAATGCCGCAGGATATCGGACCGATCCATTTTGTCGGGATCGGGGGGATCGGCATGAGCGGGATAGCAGAGGTGCTCAAGACCCTCGGCTATCAGGTTCAGGGATCGGACATGGCGGAAAACGCCAATGTGCAGCGCCTCAGGGCGCATGGCATCGCGGTGACCGTGGGCCACGCGGCCGAGAATCTTGGCGATGCGGAAGTTCTCGTGGTCTCTTCGGCGATCAGGAAGGACAATCCCGAACTGGTTGCCGCCCGGGAGAAACTTGTTCCGGTGGTCCGGCGCGCGGAAATGCTTGCCGAGCTGATGCGCTTCAAGCAGGCGATTGCGGTTGGCGGAACCCACGGCAAGACCACGACAACCTCCATGGTGGCCGCACTCCTCGACGCGGGCAATCTCGATCCGACCGTCATCAATGGCGGCATCATCAATGCCTATGGCACCAATGCCCGCATGGGCAAGGGGGACTGGATGGTGGTGGAGGCGGACGAAAGCGACGGCACCTTCGTCAAGCTGCCGGCGGATATTGCCGTCGTCACCAACATCGACCCGGAGCATCTCGATCACTACGGCGATTTTGCGGGCGTTCGTGCCGCCTTCCGGCAATTCGTGGAAAACGTGCCGTTTTACGGATTTGCCGTGATGTGTCTGGACCATCCGGAGGTTCAGACCATGATCGGCGCGATCGAGGACCGGCGGGTCGTCACCTATGGGACCAATCCGCAGGCGGACATCCGCTTCACCGACGTTTCCATGGACGGCGGCAAGTCGGTCTTCTCCGTGACCATTCGCGACCGCCGGACAGGTGAGGTGATCGAACTGAAGGATCTGGTTCTGCCGATGCCGGGGCTGCACAATGTGTCCAACGCGACGGCTGCCATTGCCGTGGCTTCCCAGCTGGGCGTGTCTGCGGAGGAGCTCAAAAAGGGCATATCCACCTTTGGCGGGGTCAAGCGCCGCTTCACCCTGACAGGTTCGGTCGGCGGCATTCAGATCTTCGACGATTACGGCCATCATCCGGTGGAGATAAAGGCCGTGCTGCATGCTGCGCGCGAATCCACCAGTGGCAAGGTTATCGCGGTCATGCAGCCGCACAGATATTCCAGGCTCGCCAGCCTGTTCGACGATTTCTCGAATTGTTTCAATGATGCCGATGCGGTGATCATCGCGCCGGTCTATGCCGCGGGCGAGCAGCCGATCGAAGGGGCCGCGCACACGGACCTGGTCTCCGGCATGAAGACCCGCGGGCACCGCAATGTCCGGGCCATCGAAGGCCCCGATGAACTGCCGGCGATCGTGAAGGAATTGGCCGAGCCGGGGGATTTCGTCATCTGTCTTGGGGCGGGAAACATTACCCAGTGGGCCTATGCGCTGCCGAAACAGCTCGAAGACCTGTAAGGGAGACTTTCAATGGGTTTTCCCGATCTCCTTGAGACCATCCCGG
This sequence comes from Labrenzia sp. 011, assembly GCF_003075075.1. Taxonomy (GTDB): domain Bacteria; phylum Pseudomonadota; class Alphaproteobacteria; order Rhizobiales; family Stappiaceae; genus Roseibium. The sequence continues at coordinate 43,989 of NZ_QCYM01000008.1, forward strand.
ATCTTGGCGAAGGCATTCGCGGCAGGCTGACCGCAAATCAGCCGCTTTCCGCCGTCACCTGGTTTCGCACCGGCGGCCCGGCGCAGCTCATGTTCCAGCCGGCGGACGAAGCGGATCTTTCCGCGTTCCTGCGCAAATTGCCGAAGGACATTCCCGTGCTTCCGGTCGGTCTGGGATCGAATCTCTTGATCCGTGACGGTGGACTGGAGGGCGTTGTCGTCCGGTTGAGCGCCAGAGGGTTCGGGGCGATCGAGGCAATCGGGGGCAACCGGCTCAGGGCAGGTGCTGCCGTGCCGGACAAGCGGCTTGCGGAAGCCGCGGCGGAGGCCGGTCTCGGCGGGTTTGCCTTTTACACGGGCATTCCGGGAGGCCTGGGCGGTGCCCTGCGCATGAATGCGGGGGCGCATGGAACGGAAACCCGTGAGCGGATGATCGAACTTACCGCCTATGACCGTGACGGCAACCGCCATGTTCTGAGCAATGCCGACATGGACTATGCCTACAGGCATTCCTCGGCGCCGAAGGACCTGATTTTCACCGCAGGGGTGTTCGAAGGCGTGCCGAGCGACATGCAGTCCATCCGCGCGGAAATGGCGGATGTCGTCGCGCACCGGGAAAAGGCGCAGCCGATCCGGGAAAAGACCGGGGGGTCGACCTTCAAGAATCCGCCGGGCGCTTCAGCCTGGAAAGTGGTCGATGCCGCCGGTTGCCGCGGACTGACGGTCGGCGGAGCGCAAATGTCGGAGATGCACTGCAATTTCATGATCAACACCGGCAACGCCAGCGGACACGACCTGGAGCTGCTCGGAGAAACCGTGCGGGCACGGGTCCTGAAACACAGCGGCATCAGGCTGGAATGGGAAATCAAGCGGCTCGGACAGTTCGGACCCGAAGGTCCGGTCGAACCGTTTCTGGGCGAAAAAGAGGAGGCTGCGTAAATGGCCGGAAAACATGTTGCCGTGCTGATGGGCGGCTGGGTCAACGAACGCCCTGTAAGCCTCTCGACCGGCAAGGAATGCGCTGCGGCCCTGGAAGAGGCCGGTTACCGGGTGACCCGTGTCGATGTGGACCGGAATATCTCCGCTGTTCTGCAGGAGCTGCGGCCGGATGTGGTCTTCAACGCCCTTCACGGTCCCTTTGGCGAGGACGGTTGCGTTCAGGGAATATTAGAGTTTCTTAACATCCCCTATACGCATTCCGGCGTCATGGCATCGAGCCTTGCAATGAACAAGGTGAAGGCCAAGGCGGTCATGGCGGCGGCCGGGGTTCCGGTGACCGAGCATGTGGTCGTGAACCGCCGGGACATCCTTCGCAAGCACCCGATGGAGCCGCCTTATGTGCTCAAGCCGATCAATGAAGGGTCGAGCTTCGGGGTGCTGATTGTCCAGAAAGATCAAGAGTTTCCGCCGCAGGAACTGAGCCGCGCGGACTGGGCCTTCCCGGAGGTGCTTATGTGCGAGAAGTTCATCGCCGGCCGGGAGCTGACCTGTGCTGTCATGAATGACAGGGCACTCGGCGTCATAGATATCCTTCCCCAGGGGCAGGGGTTCTACGATTATGAAGCGAAATATGCACAAGGCGGTTCAAAACACATTCTTCCTGCGAAAATTTCACCGATTGTTTACCAAAAGATAGAGACACTAGCAGTCAAGGCGCATCACGCTTTGGATTGTCGCGGTGTTTCCCGCGCAGATTTCCGATTCGATGAACGGGAAGATGGATCCGGTGAAGTGATTTGTCTTGAAGTGAACACGCAACCAGGCATGACGCCAACCTCTCTTGTGCCGGAAATGGCGGCCCACAAGGGGATGAGTTTCAAGGACCTGGTAAGCTGGATGGTAGAGGACGCAAGTTGCTGTCGCTAGGACGCAAACATAAACGCAATTCCCTGACCCGCCTGGAGGCCGAGCTGGCTCCGCGCGGGCGCGGTGTTGCGCGTTTGCATCGCCAGCCGGTCTGGCGGGCAGCGGGACGCCTTACCGAATTGCCGCAATGGGCCGGCTCTGCTGCTGCACTGGGTTTCTTAACCTTAACAATTGGTTATGGAATAGTCATAGGGGGGCACGGCCGGATCGTTTCCGATGCGCTGCTGTCTGCCGCGGGCTTCGGTGTCGAGGCTGTGAAGCTTTCCGGTCAGCGTGAGATCGACGAATTCCAGATCCTCGAAGCCCTCGAGATTCATGAAGGCTCCTCCCTGGCACTGTTCGATGCGGAAGGGGCACGCGAGCGTCTGAACCGGATGGCGTGGGTGAAAAACGCTTCCGTCATGAAGCTGTATCCGAGCACGCTGCAGATCAATATCGAGGAACGGGTTCCCTATGCGCTCTGGCAGCGCGGTGATCTGGTCTCGATCATCAACGAATCAGGCGACGTGATCACCGACGAAGTCGATGGCCGCTATGCGAATCTTCTTCTCGTGGTCAATCACGGAGCGCAACGCCGGGCTGTGGAAATCAATTCGGCTCTGGCCGAGGTGCCTGAACTTCGTCCGCGTGTGCGGGCGGCGTTTCTGATCAGTGATCGCCGCTGGGATCTGCAGCTTGAAAACGGTATTTCCATCAGTCTTCCGGAAAACAACATCGATGCGGCCCTGGCCGACCTGATGAAAATGGATCGGGAAAGCGGGCTGCTGTCCCGTGACATCGTGGCGATCGATCTGCGCCTCGCGGATCGGGTGACCGTCCGCCTGTCCGACGAAGTCGCCGAGCAGCGCAAGGTCATGACCGGCGGCAAGGGCCGGACCGGCAAGAAGGAGCGGGATACATGAGCCGCTCTTCCAGCCATCTCTATCTGCCGAAAATGCGGCCATTGCCGAGCCGGCGCGCTGTCATCATGTCGGTCCTGGACGTCGGGTCGACGAAAGTCTGCTGCCTGATCGCGAAGCTTGTGCCGCGGGACGACAAGTCGATCCTGTCGAGCCGGTCCCACAAGGTCGAGGTGCTCGGATACGGGTATCAGCGCTCGCGGGGCATCAAGTCCGGAGTCGTGGTCGACATGGACGCCGCCGAGCAGGCGATACGCCAGGCAGTCGACAGTGCCGAACGCATGGCCGGCGTGACGGTCGAATCGCTGATCGCCAATATCAGCTGCGGCCGTCTGCAGAGCGAAATTTACAGCGCCGGTGTGCCGCTGGCCGGTGAAAGCGTGTCGGAGGCCGATATCCAGCGGGTTCTTTCCGCCGGTTCCAGTCATTCCGTCACGGACGGCCGGGCGGTCACGCATGCGCTGCCGATTTCCTATTCACTGGACGGCAGCCGCGGCATCCGCGACCCGCGTGGCATGATGGGGCACAAGCTCGGTGTCGAAATGCAGGTGGTCACGGCGGAAGTGCCGCCGGTCCGCAATCTGGAACTTTGCATCAACCGCGGTCATCTTCACGTGGAAACCATGGTGGCAACGCCCTTTGCCAGTGGGTTGTCAACCATCGTCGACGATGAAGCGGAGCTGGGCGTTGCCTGTATCGACATGGGCGGCGGAACGACGACCCTGTCGGTCTTCGTCGACGGTCACATGGTCCATCTGGATGCCATTGCCGTTGGCGGCAACCATGTGACCACGGATATCGCGCGCGCCTTCGCCACCCGCCTTCAGGATGCGGAGCGCCTGAAAACCCTTTATGGCTCGCCGCTGGCCTCCAGCTCGGACGACCGTGACCTGCTCACGGTGCCGCCGCTGGAAAGCGACAGCGACCTGCCGAACCAGATCCCGCGCTCGGCGCTGACCCGGGTCATCCGGCCGCGTGTGGAAGAAATCCTGGAACTTGTGAGAGATCGCCTGACTGCCTCCGGTTTCGCCGGTCGGGTGGGCAAGCAGATCGTGCTGACGGGGGGCGCAAGTCAGCTCACGGGTCTGGGAGAAGTTGCGCGTCACGTCCTGGGGCGCAACGTCCGTCTTGGCCGGCCACTTGGTGTCGCCGGTCTTCCCGAAGCCGCCAAAGGTCCGGCATTTGCCGCCGCGGTCGGCCTCTTGATTTATCCGCAAGTCGCTCAGATCGAACAGTTCGAACACAAGAACCGGAGATCTGGGTGGGGCGGGCAATCTGGTTATCTGGCCCGCGTGGGCCAGTGGATCAGGGAAAGCTTCTGACGACATGAGCCAAGAAGACGAAAACCAGGAATTTGAGCTGCCAGAAATGGCGGAGAAGATTAGGGAAGAAGAGGGTTCTCCCGTAGCGGGGGCGCCAGTGGGTCGCGAGGATAATATGACCATCAACCTGAAGATGCCCGACATTCAGGAGCTGAAACCGCGCATTACGGTCTTCGGCGTCGGCGGCGCGGGCGGAAACGCCGTCAATAACATGATCACAGCAGGCCTCCAGGGGTGCGACTTCGTTTGCGCCAACACGGATGCCCAGGCACTGGCCATGAACCAGTCCGAACGCCTCGTCCAGATGGGCGTGGCGGTCACGGAAGGTCTTGGTGCAGGCTCACAGCCCGAAGTCGGTTCGGCCGCGGCTGAAGAGGTGATCGACGAGATCAACGACCATCTGTCCGGATCGCACATGGTGTTCATCACCGCCGGAATGGGCGGCGGCACCGGCACCGGCGCGGCTCCCGTGATTGCCCGCGCGGCGCGCGAACAGGGCATTCTGACGGTTGGCGTCGTGACCAAGCCGTTCCAGTTCGAAGGCGCTCGCCGGATGCGGATTGCCGACAGTGGCATCGAGGAACTGCAGCGCAGTGTCGATACGCTGATCGTGATTCCGAACCAGAACCTGTTCCGGATCGCCAACGCGCAGACCACGTTCGCCGATGCATTCGCGATGGCCGACCAGGTGCTGTATTCCGGTGTCGCCTGCATCACCGACCTGATGGTGAAGGAAGGTCTCATCAACCTCGACTTCGCCGACGTCCGTTCCGTGATGCGCGGCATGGGCAAGGCTATGATGGGAACCGGCGAGGCCAGCGGCGAGAAGCGCGCGCAGCAGGCGGCGGAAGCTGCCATCGCCAATCCGCTTCTTGACGAATCCTCCATGAAGGGCGCCAGGGGCCTGCTGATCTCCATCACGGGCGGCAACGATCTGACGCTGTTCGAGGTGGACGAGGCGGCAACCCGTATCCGCGAGGAAGTCGATGCGGATGCCAACATCATCCTGGGAGCAACATTCGACGAGACCCTTGATGGCATCATTCGGGTTTCGGTCGTGGCAACGGGCATCGACAAGGAGGAAGGTCTTGCGGCCAACACGTTTCCCTCCGCAGGTGCACAACCCCTGAAAACCGAGGCGCCGGCACCTGCGCGCGTCCCGGAATTCACGACGGCCAAGCCGGCTGCAGCGGCTGAAAAAGTCCATGCGATGGATGCTGCTGCCAAGGCAGTCGCCAATCTGGAAAAGGAACTGGCCCTGCCGGATCCCCGGCCGGTTTCGGTCGCCAGCGATCCCGACGTGGAGATCAAGCGTGTTCAGCCAACGAGCGCGGCCCTTGCCAGCAAGGCTGCGATGATGGATCTCGAAGACGATGCGCCCGCGCAGGTCGTCGAGGACACGCCGCTCAGCAAGCCGTATATCCCGCCGGCAGCCGAGGAGCACAACACGACGCCACGCATGCCGCGCGTCGAGGACTTTCCGCCGATCGCCCAGCGTGAAATCCGCGCTCAGCAGACGACCGCAAGTCCTGCACGGCAGCCGCTGGTAAATGAGCCTGCACCAGCTCCCGCCCAACCTGCGGCTCCTGCCGCCGGTTACGAGGAGCATGGTGAGGAAGACAGGCGCCCGATGGGTCTTCTGCGCCGCCTTGCCAGCGGCCTCGGCCGCCGGGAAGACGAGGAAGACGAGCACGAGGCAGAGGCTCCGGTCAGACGCCCCGCACCGCAGATGCAGCAGGTGCCTCAGGCGACACCGCGCGCTCCCCAGACCGCACCGCGCGCACCGCAGCCGCGTCCTTCCGCACAGGGCGCCGCGGGACAGCTCGACGGTACCGGCCGGGCGGCGCCCAAGCCGGTCAGCACGACTGACGACGAACAGTTGGAAATCCCGGCCTTTCTTCGCCGCCAGGCCAACTGATTCTCGACGCGATTGTCTTCCCTGATCGCGACAGCCCGGAGCTCACGCTCCGGGCTGTTTCTGTAGGTGGAAAATTTTCTTTTTAAAATCAGCATGTTATGAAGCTGTGAATCGTTACAAACCGTAATAAAGCTTTATTTCGCTCTCTTTGGCATCGGGACTATCTTCCCCTCAAACCGTGATCGTTAAAAGTCCGTAACCTGCGAGGGGGAAATACCGGCCTTTTTTGATCGCAAACCGGAAGGGCAAGGGTACATGACAACATATGTCGATCGACAGACAACACTCGCAGATCAGGTCACGCTGACCGGGGTTGGTGTTCATTCGGGCAAGCCCGTGTCGATCACATTGGTACCCGCCGAATCGAGCGTGGGGATCGTTTTCACCCGGAGCGACAAGGACATGTCCTCGGAAGTTTCCGCGCAGTGGAACAAGGTGTCCTCGACTGCCCTTTGCACGGTGCTTGGCGATCCCGCAGGCGATGGCGTGGCGACGGTCGAACATCTCATGGCGGCTCTTGTCGGTATGGGTGTGGACAATCTCATTATCGAGGTCGACGGACCGGAAATGCCGATCATGGACGGCAGCAGCGCTGCTTTCGTCGAAGCGATCGAGCAGACGGGGCTGAAAAAGCTGGACCGTGGCCGCCGGTATCTCAAGATCAGGAAAACCGTCCGCGTCGACAATGGCAGTGCCTGGTGCGAGCTGCATCCTTATGACGGGACGAAGTTCGACATCACCATCGATTTCGACACACCGCTGATCGGCCGCCAGCGGTTCGAGTCGGACATGACCCCGCAGGTGTTCCGCGACGAGGTTTCCCGGGCACGCACCTTCGGTTACGTCAAGGATGTCGAGCAGCTCTGGAAGATGGGGTTTGCCCTCGGTTCCTCGCTGGAAAACTCCGTCGCCATCTCCGAAGACAAGGTGCTCAACCCGGAAGGCACGCGCTGGCCGGATGAGTTTGCCCGTCACAAGACGCTGGACGCAATCGGCGACCTTGCCCTGGCCGGTCTGCCTATCCTGGGTCTCTACCGGTCCTACAAGGGCGGTCACAAGATGAACAATGCCATTCTGGTCAAGCTGTTCGAGGACCCGAGCGCGTTCGAGATCGTCGAAGCGCCGGCTTTCCGTCAGGTCGGTCAGGTGGACAAGGGCGGTCTGGCCGCATCCGCCGCCTTCGGTCCGGACGTTTCCTGATCTGAGCTCGGGCCGTTTTCCGCAAACGGCCGTTTGTCAATTCGGCGGAAAACACCACAATTCGAGCGGGTTGCCATAAATTTGCTTAAAAATACCGTCAGATGCCGATGAGGACGTGACGGGGACGGGTGCTTTCCGCTAAACACTCCTGTCGATGAAATACGTGGCCGTTTAGAATTGGCCGGTTGGGCCGTTACGGCCGGGAGTATAGGCGTGAACGGAATGGACAGTGGTTCTGAAGCAAGCGGAACCAGGGGCATGAAATACTTCCTGAGACTCGCCGTCCTGGCAGCACCGCTTTTTCTGGCGGCTTGCGGAGGCAAGGAGGATCTGGACGATCTGGCCCTGAACGACACGCCGCCGGAAGTCCTGTTCAACGAAGGCCTCGCCCTGCGCGCGCAAGGCAAGCTGGGCGACTCCGCCAAGAAGTTCGAAGAGCTGGACAAGCTCTACCCCTATTCGGAATATTCCAAGAAATCGCTCGTCAATCTGGCCTACCTCAATTTTTCTCGCGGCAAATACACCGAGACCATCACGGCCGCGAAGCGATTCGTGACGCTTTATCCGGGCGATGAAGATTCCGCCTACATGCTGTATCTCGCCGGGCAGAGCTATTTCCGCCAGATGCCGGATATCACCCGCGATCAGGCCGTGACCCGCAAAGCCGCCGGCGCCTTCAATGAACTTATCCAGCGGTTCCCGGATTCGGAATATGTGCCGGATGCGGAACAGAAGCTGAGAATTGTTCAGGATCAGCTGGCCGGCAAGGAAATGCAGGTCGGCCGCTATTATCTGGAAAAGCGCAACTACATTGCGGGCATCAACCGGTTCAAGACCGTGGTCGTCGACTATCAGACCACCCGGCATGTGGAAGAGGCCCTGTTTCGCCTGACGGAAGCCTATTACGCGCTCGGTGTCGTGAACGAGGCGCAGACCGCCGCCGCGGTGCTCGGGCACAACTATCCGGACAGCCAGTGGTACAAGGATGCCTATACGCTGTTGAACAAGGGAGGCTACGAGCCCTCCGAAGACAGCGGAAGCTGGATCAGCCGCGCGTTCAAGAGTATCTAACAAGCTCTGGAAAGACGACCCGGTTCTCTTATATGGTGGACCGCGCCGAACTGTAGGCTATGCCTTTAGGAGCTTCCCTTCATGCTGGTCACGCTGTCTATCCGTGACATCGTTCTGATTGACCGTCTCGATCTGGATTTTACCGCAGGAATGTCGGTTCTGACCGGCGAGACCGGTGCGGGCAAGTCCATTTTGCTCGATTCCCTGTCCCTGGCCCTGGGGGCCCGCGGGGATGCGGATCTGGTGCGTCATGGCGAATCTCAGGGACAGGTCACAGCCGTTTTCGATGTGGCGGCGGATCATCCTGTCCGCGCCTTCCTGCAGGAAAACGATGTCGATGATGAAGGCGACATCATCCTGCGCCGTATCCAGACCTCCGATGGCCGGACCCGGGCCTTTGTCAATGACCAGCCGGTCAGTGCCGGCCTGCTGCGCCAGGCAGGCGGCCTGCTGGTGGAAATTCATGGCCAGCATGATGACCGGGCCCTGGTCGATCCGGAAAGTCACCGGGCGCTGATCGATGTGTTTGGCGGCCTGGTGGGCGACTGCGAGGCCGTCGGCAAGGCCTATTCGGCCTTCAGGGCGGCGGAAAAGGCGGTAAGCGACCATGAGAAGAGGATCGAGGCTGCACGCCAGGAGGCCGATTTCCTGCGCTCCTCCGTCGAGGAGCTTTCCGGCCTGAAACCGGAAACCGGCGAGGAGGATCAGCTCGCTGCGCGCCGCACGGACATGATGCAGGTGGAGAAAATCGCCGGCGACCTGAACGAAGCCTTCGAGACGCTGAACGGTTCGGCTTCCCCGGTCCCCGAGCTTGCCAGCCTGCTGCGGCGGCTGGAACGCAAGGTCGATCAGGTGCCGGCGCTCCTCGGCTCGCCGGTGCGCACGCTTTCCGAAGCGCTGGATCTTCTGGAGGACACGCGCGCCAGTCTTGAAAATGCGCTGCGCGAAACGGAATTCGATCCGCGTGAGCTGGAAGCGGTGGAAGAACGCCTGTTCGCGTTGCGCGCGGCGTCGCGCAAATACTCCGTGCCGGTGGACGATCTCGCCATGCTGCGTGAGCGTATGGCGGGAGATCTTGCCGATCTCGATGCGGGCGAGGACAAGCTGAACGCTCTTGCCGAAGCGGCGGCCAAGGCCCGGGCGGATTATGACAGGAAGGCTGCTTCCCTTTCGGAAAAACGGCGCAGGACTGCACGAGCCCTGGAAAAGGCCGTGGTCGCGGAATTGCCGGATCTGAAGCTGGAACGGGCCAAATTCATCGTCGAGCTGCAAAGCGATCCGCAATCTCCGGGCCGTTCGGGCATCGATCAGGTCGAATTCCACGTGCAGACCAACCCGGGCACCCGGCCCGGGCCGATGATGAAGGTGGCATCCGGCGGAGAGCTCTCCCGGTTCCTTCTGGCGCTGAAGGTATCTCTGGCGGACAAGGGATCGGCCCCGACACTGGTCTTCGACGAGATCGATACGGGCGTGGGCGGCGCGGTTGCCGAGGCTATCGGCCTGCGCCTGGCGCGCCTGGCGAGCAAGGTCCAGGTTCTGACCGTTACACATGCTCCCCAGGTGGCCGCGCGCGCGGAAGGCCATTTCCTGATCGCCAAGGAAGCAACGAAACCGGACCGGGTCGCGACCCGGGTCAGGCGCATCGACGAAAGCCACCGCCGCGAGGAAATCGCCCGCATGCTGGCGGGCAGCGTCATAACGGACGAAGCGCGGGCGGCAGCGGGCAAGCTGCTTACGGAAACGGCGGGATAGGGATCCCGCCGCTCTGGAATACAGTGACTTTAATTCGGGAGACCCGGCACTTTCAATTCGATGCTGACGTCTTCCTCGTTGGTGAAATATCCGTTGGTGTAGAGCAGCCCGCCGATGATCAGGGCGACAATCAGTCCACCGGCGATAAACCAGCCGGCGCCGCCAGCGGTTCTTTTTTCGACATAACGCGTGTTATGGTCCTGATGGGCCATTTTCTTCTCCTGCTTCGCGTCAGTCTGCATTTCTTGCAATGCAGGCTGCTCTTGCTCGTTTGTTTGCACAGGCCTGATGCCTGTGCATGTATTATCAATGCTTGAGCCTCGGGTTTGGTTCCGCTATCCGGTTGGGATCGGCATTCCAATCAGGCCCGCGAAGACATCATGACCGACAGTTCGACCTCCCAGATTGACATCGACGATCTCACCCGGGAGGAAGCCCTGGTCGAGCTGAAGCGTCTTGCGGCGGAAATCGCCGAACATGATCGCCGTTATCATCAGGAAGACGCGCCGACGATTTCGGATGCGGATTATGACGCCCTGCGCCGGCGCAATGCGGAAATCGAGGCACGCTTTCCGGACCTGGTTCTTGCCGACAGCCCGTCGCATCATGTCGGCGCGGCGCCGGCCTCCGGATTCGGCAAGATCACCCACAAGGTGCCGATGCTGTCGCTGGACAATGCCTTCAGCGACGAGGATGTGCGCGATTTCGTCGGCCGGGTGCGCCGTTTCCTGAAGTTCGATCCCCTGATGGGGGCGCTGGCCATCACCGCCGAGCCGAAAATCGACGGCCTGTCCCTGTCCCTGCGCTATGAGAACGGCGTCCTTGTCCATGCGGCGACACGGGGGGACGGCACCACCGGAGAAAATGTCACCGCCAATGCGCGGACCATTGCCGACATTCCCGAACAGCTTGCCGGTGAGGCACCGGACGTGGTTGAGGTGCGCGGAGAGGTCTATATGGCGCACGGGGACTTCCAGGCCCTCAATGCGCGCATGCAGGCCAATGGCGGCAAGGTCTTCGCCAATCCGCGCAACGCGGCGGCCGGATCGCTGCGGCAACTCAACCCGGAAATCACCGCCTCCCGGCCCCTGCGCTTTTTTGCCTATGCCTGGGGCGAGATGAGCGCGCTGCCGGAAGATACGCAAATGGGCATGGTCAAGCGGATGCAGGCCTGGGGATTTCAGGTCAATCCGCTGATGAAACGCTGTGAAACCGTCGAGGAGCTGCTGGACGTCTATCATGGCATCGAGGAAAGCCGGGCCGAACTCGATTATGACATCGACGGGGTGGTCTACAAGGTCGACCGGCTGGACCTGCAGGAGCGGCTGGGGTTCGTCTCCCGTTCCCCCCGCTGGGCGATCGCTCACAAGTTTCCTGCGGAACAGGCCTATACGATCCTCAGGGACATCGACATCCAGGTCGGGCGCACCGGGGCCCTGACACCGGTGGCGAAGCTGGAGCCGATCACCGTGGGCGGCGTGGTGGTTTCCAATGCGACCCTGCACAACGAGGACTACATCAAGGGCATTGGCCAGGACGGCGAACCCATTCGCGACGGCAAGGATCTGCGCATCGGCGACACGGTGAAGATCCAGAGGGCCGGTGACGTCATCCCGCAGATCGTCGATGTCGATCTGGACAAGCGCCCTGCGGAGGCGAAGCCCTACGAGTTCCCGACGGTGTGCCCTGCCTGCGGCAGCCATGCGGTGCGCGAGGAAAACGAGAAGACCGGCCGCAAGGACGCGGTGCGCCGCTGTACCGGCGGCCTGATCTGTCCGGCGCAGGCGAGCGAAAAGCTCAAGCACTTCGTTTCCCGCAATGCCTTCGACATTGAAGGTCTCGGCGACAAGCAGATTGACGCATTCTACCAGGAAGGCCTGGTGAGGACGCCGGCCGAAATCTTCACGCTGGAGGAGCGGGACAGGCAATCCCTGACCAAATTGCGCAACCGGGAAGGTTGGGGTGCGCAGTCCGCCAGGAAGCTGTTCGAGGCCATCAATGCCCGCCGGTCCATCGATCTTAACCGCTTCATCTTCGCCCTGGGTATTCGCCATGTCGGCGAGGGCAACGCCAAGCTTCTGGCACGGGCCTATGGTTCCTGGGATGCCTTCTACCGGGCGATGCAGGAGGCGCGTGACGAGAGTGGCGAAGCATGGGCAGAACTCAACGACATCGACGGCATCGGCCATATCGTCGCCGAGGCGCTGGTGGAGTTCTTCGCCGAAGCGCACAACAGGGAACAACTCGACAAGCTGCTGGAACAGGTGACGCCGAGGGACGTGGAAAAGATCGACGCTTCCGGATCGCCGGTCGCCGGCAAGACGGTGGTCTTCACCGGCTCACTGGAACGCATGACCCGGGACGAGGCCAAGGCGATGGCGGAACGCTTTGGGGCGAAGGTCTCCGGCTCGGTTTCCAAAAAAACCGATCTCGTCGTTGCCGGTCCGGGGGCGGGATCAAAGCTGAAGAAAGCCCAGGAGCTGGAGATCGAGGTGATTTCCGAGGACGACTGGTTCGATCTGGTGGGGGCATAGTCGGTACGTTCTGGCTTTTGTTCTGGGGCTTCCGGCTGGGCATGGAACAAAAGCACCGGAAGTCTTGCAGTGCGTGTGAGTTTTCTCCCGCCCTGGTAACTCGAAGCTGGGATTCGGAGTGGAGACCGGGGCCGGTCCTCATATTTGGGCAGTCACCCCGGCCTTGAGCCGGGGTCCAATCGTTTCCAGAGTCGTGGGTTTTTGCACCATCTTACCGGCGATTTGCATGTCGTGACCGCCAGGGAACGGGGAGACTTGCGGCACGGCATCCTTTCCAACGGATTTGCCACTTTGTGAAGTGGATTGGATCCCCGATTAAATCGGGGATGACCGAGCGTTCGAGGCACCGCTTTCCAAATCCGGAACAATAGACTTGACGACGATGCATCCACTTTGTCTCTCAAGGCTTTCTATTGCGTCTTGAAAGGGAAATTATCTCCTGTCCTTGTCCCCACCAAATTCCCGACCTTTGCCTCGCCACAGCCGTTTTGTTGCTATATTGTTCTCTTCATAGAGCGCTCAAGATCACCGGACCAGTAAACCATGGCAGACCCGGACGGGTACGACGACGCATTCGACGATCCCTTTCAGCCGGAAGGGGCGGCGCCCGTGCCTGTGCGGCCGGAGGGCGGTATCGCCGCGCGGGCCATGGCGGCGCGGCGGGGGCCGTCGGACTACCTGACCGGACTGAACCCGGAGCAGCGCAAGGCCGTGGAAACCACCGAAGGGCCGCTGCTGGTGCTCGCGGGGGCCGGTACCGGCAAGACCCGCGTTCTCACGACCCGCATCGCGCACATTATTGCGATGGGCAAGGCAAGTCCCGGTCAGATCCTGGCGGTGACCTTCACCAACAAGGCTGCCCGGGAAATGAAGGAGCGCATCGCCGGTTTCGTCGGCGGCAATGTGGAAGGGATGGCCTGGCTCGGGACCTTCCACTCCATCTGCGTCAAGATCCTGCGCAAGCACGCCGAACTTGTCGGCCTGAAATCCGGTTTTTCGATCCTTGATACGGATGACCAGATCCGCCTGATCAAGCAGATCATCCAGGCGGAAGGGCTTGACGACAAGCGCTGGACCGCCAAGGCCTTTGCCGGCATGCTCGACGGCTGGAAGAACCGGGCGCTCACCCCCAAGGACATTCCCGAAGGTGAGGCGCGGGCGTTCGCCAACGGCAAGGGCCGCCGGCTTTACGAGGAGTATCAGGACCGCCTGTCGATCCTGAACGCCGCGGATTTCGGCGATCTGCTGCTGCATGTCATCACCCTGTTCAAGACCCGGCCGGACGTCCTGGGTGAATATCAGCGCCGCTTCCGCTACATGCTGGTGGACGAATATCAGGATACAAACATCGCACAGTATCTGTGGCTGCGCCTGCTGGCCCAGGGCAATCCCAATGTGTGCTGCGTCGGCGACGACGACCAGTCGATCTACGGCTGGCGGGGGGCGGAGGTCGACAACATCCTGCGCTTCGAGCAGGACTTCAAGGGCGCGGAAGTCATCCGGCTGGAGCGCAACTACCGGTCCACCAGCCATATTCTGGCCACCGCCTCCCATCTGATCGCCTTCAATGAGGGCCGGCTCGGCAAGACGCTGTTCACCGACTTCAGCGAACCGGACCACGATCTGGTTTCGGTCGCCTCCGTCTGGGATTCCCAGGAGGAAGCCCGCACGATCGGCGACGAGATTGAAGCGCTGCAAAGCAACGGCCATGCCCTGAACGAGATGGCGGTGCTTGTGCGGGCGTCTTTCCAGATGCGCGAATTCGAGGAACGGTTCGTGACGCTCGGGCTCAACTACCGGGTGATCGGCGGGCCGCGGTTTTACGAGCGCATGGAAATTCGCGATGCGATGGCCTATTTCCGCTGTGTCATGCAGCCATCGGACGATCTTGCCTTCGAAAGGATCGTCAACACACCCAAGCGCGGTCTCGGCGATGCGACGCTGAAACTGGTGCACGGACTGGCAAGAGCCGAACGCATTCCGCTGATGCAGGCGGCCAGCCAGCTGATCGATTCCGAGGAACTCAAGCCCAAACCGCGCAACACCCTGAAAACCGTGCTCGACAATTTCGAGCGCTGGCGGCGTCAGCTCGACCACATGAAGCACACGGAGTTGGCAGAAATCATTCTGGACGAAAGCGGTTATACGGAAATGTGGCGCATGGACCGGTCGGCGGAAGCGCCCGGGCGGCTCGACAACCTGAAGGAACTCATCCGCTCGATGGATGAGTTCGAATCCATGGCCGGGTTCCTCGAACATATCGCCCTGGTCATGGACCGGGACAGCGCCGACAGTTCCGACGCCGTTTCCATCATGACGCTCCACTCCGCCAAGGGTCTGGAATTCGACACCGTCTTTCTGCCCGGGTGGGAAGAGGGCCTGTTTCCGCACCAGCGGTCACTTGACGAGAGCGGACGGGCCGGGCTGGAGGAGGAGCGGCGGCTCGCCTATGTGGGCATCACGCGGGCGAAGAAGCGCGTGAAACTCTATTTCGCCTCCAACCGCCGCATTCATGGTCTGTGGCAATCGACCGTGCCGTCGCGCTTTCTGGACGAATTGCCGCCGGATCATGTGGAGATTGCCGAACCGTCATCGAATTACGGCGGGTACGGCGGTGGTGGCTACGGGCCCTCGCGCTTCGACAGCCAGGACGCCTTCGATACGGGGAGCTATTCGACACCGGGCTGGAAACGGGCGCAGCGGGCGCGGCAATCCTCGGACGGGTTCAAGGAAGAGGGGCGGGGCTATCAGTCCGCCCGGACGAAGCGGCAGGGGCCGTTGACCATCGAAGGGGAACTGGTGGCCCGCTCCGTCAGCGAGTCTCCCTCGGATTATTCCGTTGGAGAACGGGTGTTCCACATCAAGTTCGGCTACGGGGCCATCCGGTCCATCGAGGGCAACAAACTGACCATCGATTTCGAAAAGGCCGGGGTCAAGAAGGTCATTGACAGTTTCGTCGAACGGCACTGAGCAAGGCAGGACGAGGGACCATATCGGCCGCGCTTCGAGGCAGGTCAGAAGAAAGCCGGCCACCCGATGAGGGTGGCCGGCCGTTTTCCCGAGCAGACACGCAGTTTATGCTGGGCGGGCGAGGGCTGCGCATCTTGCAGGAGATATCGCCCGACCCGTGATTGTGGGAAGATCGGACGATGGACGGGAGCATGTTTCGTCGGGGCAGACTCCAGATGCTCCGGCCTCTTGCGGGCGCGAATGATTTCGCGCTCACATGGTCGTGGTGCCGTTGCCGGCCAGCCTGGGGATCAGACCGTGAAATCCGCAAGAATGGATGTCAGGCCGGACGCGGACTGTTCTCCCGATCCGTCATAGCCGGTGTCGCTCTGCAGCGTTTCCAGCAGGGTGCTCATGAGGCTTTCTATCGAGTCGCTATCCTGCTGGGCTTCGCCGGAGGGCGGCGGCGGAGGAGGAGGGCCATCCTTCGCGGGCCCACCGAGTTCGCCGCTTTCAAACAGGTCGGCCAGCTGGTCGGCCTGTTCCTGATCAAGGGTTCCGGCTTCGACCTGTTCGGTGAGCATGGATTCGAAACCAGCCTGCATTTCCTCTTTGGAAGGCGGTTCGGACGTGCGGTCCGGGGCCCCGGATTCCATACGTTCGGCATGGATCGCATCCAGGGCCTCGAGCATGGCGTCCTGGTCTTCAGAGGTGATCTCACCCGCTGCAACTTCCTCGTCCAGCTTGCTGACGACCTGGTCCCGTGGTGACGGTCCCGTTGACATTGGGGGCATTGAGCCAATTGACATCATGTAACTGCTCCTGAAATCGGCCGACTGGCCTTTGCTTCGCGCAGCCTGTGATGCGAAAAGTTAACATGATCTTAACCTTGTGAGGGCGGGGTTTCGGTGTGTTTCTGAAAGCAATTCCGGAAATATTCAGAAACATATTTTACAAGTTTCCGGATGAACTCTCCGTCGGATCAGGCATAAGGTCTTCCCATGCATAGACCGTCCCACATACTCGTCGTCGAGGATGATTCAGAGATCAGTCTGCTGATCAAGCGGCATCTGGTCTCAAGCGATTTCAAGGTAACGCTGGCGCGGGACAGCACGGAAATGGACCGTGCCCTGCTCAGTGACAGAATAGATCTGGTGCTGCTCGATATCATGTTGCCGGGAGAGGATGGTATCAGCATCTGCCGCCGTCTGCGCGCGGTCAGTCCGATACCGATCATCATCGTGTCGGCGAAGAACGAGGATTTCGACCGGGTTCTCGGGCTGGAGATCGGTGCGGACGACTATCTGCCCAAGCCGTTCAATCCGCGGGAGCTGACTGCGCGCGTGAAGGCCCTGTTCCGCAGAATCGAACTGGGCGTTGTTGCCTCGCCTCTGGCGACGGGGCTCCTGCGCTTCGAGGGCTGGGAAATGGATTGCAAGGCTCGTCGTCTGGTCAATGCGGACAAGGCGATGATTTCCCTGACACCGGCCGAGTTCAACCTGTTGCAGGCCCTCGCGGAACGCAGTGGCCGCGTCTTGAACCGTGACCAGCTCGTCGAACTGACCCTCGGCCAGTTCGGTGCGTCCAACGGGCGGAATATCGACATACTTGTCAGTCGTTTGCGGGCAAAGCTGGACGCGGCAGGCGCTCCCTATCAATTCATCAGGACGGTGCGGTCCGGGGGCTACGAGTTCCTGGCACCGGTCACCCGTGAAAAAGCAGATGTTTAGACGTTTGTGGCCCGACACCATGCTGCATCAGATCCTGATGTTGCTGGTGTGTGCCAGCCTTCTCATGGTTCTGGTGGGGGCGGTTGCCAGTTACTTCGTGAAACAGGCTTTCGACCGCACCGGCTGGATGGAAAGCCACTTCATCAGCATGGCGATCTCGAAACTGAACGAGACACCGGTATCGGAACGCGCCGAAACGCTTGCCGATCTCAGGCGCGACGTTCCCGATCTCAGTCTCGAACCAGTCGAGGAGGAGATGTTGACGACGCTTGGAGCCACGGTCGAGAGCAAACGCTTCGGCCCCTTCGTCACGGGCAATCTGCTGTTCGGAATCCGGCTCGAGCATGTCTCGGTGCCGCGTGCCCAGGGCGAAGATGCGCCGCCAATTCACTATTTCCGTTTGCGGGACGGGACTCTTGTCAGTGCTACATGGGCGAACGGAGGTCCGCCGCCGTCCGTATTCCGGTTGCTCTTGTATCTGTTCGTGGGATTTCTGGCCGTCACCGTCTGGGGCTTGATGGTCTGGGCAGCCCGGGGCCTGGTCGGCCCCTTGACCGATCTGGCAACATCCGCCGGTTCCTTCGGCAAAACCTCGACAAGTCCGGTTCCCATTCGGGAACATGGTCCGAGGGAAGTGCGTACTGCGGCCCAGGCCTTCAACCGCATGCAACAACGGATAAGCGACATCCTCGAAAAACGGACCCGGATGCTCGCCGCGATCAGCCATGATCTTCGCACACCCCTGACGCGTCTGCGCCTGCGTCTCGATCTTCTGGAAGAAAGCGAGATCCGCGACCGGAGCCTTGAAGATCTGGAGATCATGGAACAGCAGATCACCTCTGCTCTGACCTTTTTGCGCGACGGAGCGAGTTCCGAGCCGGTTCAGCGCATCGATGTTCCCAGTTTTCTGCAATCGCTTTCGGACAAATATGCCGATACCGGCCGGCCGGTCAAAGTGCGCTACCAGGGAAATCTAGCGGTGATGGCCCGTGGGGGCGAGCTGGAGCGCGCCCTGTCCGATCTGATCGACAACTCCATCAAGTATGCCAGTGACGTGGAGATCGTCGCCTGTGAAGCCGGGGATCGCATCAGGATCGATGTCATCGATCATGGTCAGGGAATACCCGAGCAGGAGCGCGCGCGGTTGCTGGAACCTTTCGAGCGCGGCGACGGCGCGCGCCAGATTCGCGATGGCACGGGGTTCGGTCTCGGGCTTTCTATAAGCCAGGCCATCGTGGAAACCGCATCGGGTACTCTGGAGCTTCGCGACACGGATGGCGGCGGCCTGACGGTCAGGCTGGAGTTTCCTGCCTGTCCGCCAAAGTCCGACTGACGTGTGGGCCGGACGTGCCCATCCGCTACCGCCGCTTCCTTTCCTGCCTCGCCGGCTATGGCGTCTCCTGCGGCTTGGGGGTATACCGCAGGCCGCAACCCCAATTTACCAAAGGCACGAACGGGCATGAAAACCATCCGGGTGCGGATCACAGCCGCGGAACTGGAAGCCAAGAGGATCGCGGATATTCTTGAACGCGCGTTCGAGGATGAGGGCAATCCGGTGGCGATTTACGAGGATTCCACGGACGGGAAAACCTGGACCGCGGAAGTTCTGCTGTTCGGTGTGGAGCCGGAAGAGGCTGCCTCCACCGTGCGCGACCGGGTCGGCGCCGATGCCTTCGCGGCACCGCTCGAGGCGGATGAGCTGCCCGATATAAACTGGGTTGCAAAAAGTCTTGAAGGGCTGAAGCCGGTCAAAGCCGGCCGTTTTTTCGTGCATGGCGGTCACGACCGGGACAAGGTGCCAGCCGGAGCGATCGGTCTCGAGATCGAAGCAGCGCTCGCCTTCGGCACGGGGCATCACGGCACCACGGCGGGGTGCCTGGAGGAGATCGACCGGCTTCTGTCCCTGCGGGAGTATGACAATATTCTCGATCTGGGCACAGGCACCGGTGTCCTGGCGATTGCTGCAGCGCGAAAGGCCAGGCAGCCCATTCTGGCAACGGATATTGATCCGGTCGCCACTGCTACAGCTCTGGAGAATGCCCGCCTGAATGGTGCGCGGCATCTGGTGCGCGGATTTACGGCGAACGGCATGGAAGATCGGCGGTTCCGGCTTTATGGGCCTTTCGATCTGGTGGTCGCCAACATCCTGGCGCGCCCGCTCATGAAAATGGCCCGCTCTGTCGGCGAGCACATGACGCGGAGTGCGACCCTGGTGCTGTCCGGCCTCAGGGTGGAAGACGGTCCCCGGATCCTGTTTGCCTATGGGTGCCAGGGCTTCGTTCTGGACCGGCGGCGTGTGAAGGATGGCTGGCTGACCTTGACGCTGGTGCGCGGCCGGAAGTCCGCCTAAGTAAATGGCAGCCTAACGCTCTGGAATAAAATGTCTTTTCCGCTTCATGTCGAGTCGCATGAAAGCCGGTTCAAGCGATGCTTCAAGACAAGACGCAGCCAGGTTGGGGTGACATCCTTAAGCTGGGCATCTGGATGCGGAAATTCGAAACCTGATTCATCAGGAGAGCAGAAATCATTGATTTCAAATGAAAAAAGCTCGCCGACTTATCGGCGAGCTTTTTTTACGTGCACAGTTGTAACTCTCAAGCGTTGCTGACCTTAGAAAGCGCTGCTTGCCGAACCTTCACGCTCGAGCTGGTTGCGATCGTAACCGTGTGCGGCCAGTGTCGCGTCGTCGAGTGAAAGCAGATATCCGTTGACATAGCGGCGCGCCTGAACAGTGCGTGCTTCGATCATGCGATCAAGTGCGCGGCGCATGAAGCTGTTTCCGCCGATACGGGTCGAGGTGGTTGTTGCGATGGTCATCTTGTGATCTTTCCCATTTGAAGTTCAAGAGCTTCCCTAGGGAGAAACGTCTTTTTGTTGTTGACCTATATATGCCGATTCTCATCGCGGAGCGGTAGGTCAGCAAGCGCATGACAGCCCTGCGCATTTCGCATATGCGAAGAGAAAATGCTGCGTTGCGAAATGCGGATTTGCCTTTCTGGTGAAAGCGAACTTGCAGGTCTATTATCCGGCTTGATCCCGGACGCAGGCCAAATTACCGTCCAGGCATGTATCAGACCTTCGACGATCTCAGTGATCCTTCCTGCGGAGCGCCGCATGCGGCCCTTCTCAGGGCCGAACTTTCCCGCCGTGGCCTTGACGGCTTCCTGATCCCGCGGGCTGATGCCCATCAGAGCGAATATGTGCCGCCGCATGACTGCCGGCTGCAGTGGCTGACCGGTTTCTCCGGGTCGGCAGGCGTGGCCGCTGTACTGGGGGACGATGCGGCGATCTTCGTCGACGGCCGCTACACGATCCAGGTGCGCGAACAGGTGGACATGGATGTCTTCCCGGCACGGCACCTGATTGATGAACCGGTGACCGAGTGGCTGGCGGCGCGGTTGCAGCCGGGGCAGAAGCTTGGGGTCGATGCGATGCTTCACACGGTGCGCGAGGTCCGGCGTCTGAAGGAAATCTGCGCCCAGGCCGGAGCCGAGCTGGTCACGCTGGACGACAATCCGGTCGATAGCGTCTGGGAGGACCGGCCGGAACCTCCGGTCGGACAGGTGTCGCTCTATCCGGTCGAACTGGCGGGCAAGGCGGCGCAGGACAAGGTTGCGCAGATCCAGTCCGTGCTCGCGGACAAGAAGGCCGATGCCTGCGTGCTGACGCAGCCCGATTCCATCGCCTGGCTGTTCAACATCCGCGGCGCGGATGTCAGCCATACGCCGTTGCCGCTTTCCTTTGCGACCGTCCCCGCCAACGGCAAGCCAATGCTTTACATCGATGGCCGCAAGCTTTCCAATTCGGTGCGCGATGCCCTTGCGGATCTCACGGATTTGGCGGAACCGGAGGATTTCAGGACAGGGCTGACCGCCCTTGGCGCTGCCGGTGCCAACGTCATGATCGATCCGGGGCTGGCAGGGATCGGGATCGCGGAAACGATCACGGGGGCGGGAGGCACGCTGATCGAATCCCAGGATCCGGTTCTTCTGCCCAAGGCGGTCAAGAATGAGGTCGAGCTGAAGGGGGCTCGCGCCGCACATATACGGGATGCCGCTGCTTTTGTGAATTTCCTGTGCTGGTTCGACGAGGTTGCCCCGAAGGGAGAGCTCGATGAAATCGGCGCGGCGGAAAAGCTGGAAGAATTCCGCCGGGCGACCGGCGTCCTGAAGGACATTTCCTTCGACACGATTTCCGGGGCGGGGCCGAATGGCGCGATCTGTCACTATCGCGTCAGCCGGACCAGCAACCTGAAAATTCCCGTCGGAAAGCCGTTTCTGATCGATTCAGGGGCCCAGTACGAAGACGGTACCACCGATATCACGCGCACCCTGGCTGTCGGAGAGCCTTGTGCGGAGATGAAGCGGCATTTCACACTGGTGCTGAAGGGGCATATCGCGATTTCGACGGCCAGATTTCCGCAGGGAACGACCGGTGCGCAGCTCGACACGCTGGCGCGTATCGATCTGTGGAAGGCCGGGCTCGATTTCGACCATGGCACCGGCCATGGCGTCGGGGCCTACCTGAGCGTTCACGAAGGCCCGCAACGCATTTCCAAGGCGGGAACCGTGCCATTGAAACCGGGCATGATCCTCTCCAACGAACCCGGATACTATCCGGCGGGGGAATACGGTATCCGGCTGGAAAACCTGGAAATCGTCACAGAAGCGGGGGAGATTTCCGGTGGTGAACGCCCGATGCTGGGATTTGAAACGCTGACGCTGGTTCCGATGGATCTGCGTCTGGTCGAACTGTCTCTGCTGACGCAGGCGGAACGGGACTGGCTGAACCGCTATCATGAGAAGGTGCGCTCGGAAATCGGCCCGCTCGTCGGTGCGAAGGAGCGCATCTGGCTGGAAAGAGCGACCAAAGCGGTCTAGGCTCACCAGGACATCTTGCCTGTATGGATTTTGAGCGGCCTCGTGCCGATGATCTGATCTGCCCCGGAATTTCGATCGAAGTTGTTGAATATGCGCACTGCCGACATTTTGAAAACTCCTTTGTATGCTGCGGAACTGGCCACCGGTGCAAAATCCTTCAGCGATAATCCGCTGATCGGCAGCCGCCGGCTCAACGAGGCGGGGCTGCATGTCAGGCGGATCGAACTGGCCGAACGGATGGCCGATTCACGGCGGCGCAGACTGGCCCGCCTTGTCTCCGAAGAAGACCGGGCAGCCTATGCAAGGGACGGGTTCATCCAGAAGCAGGGCCTGCTGGCGGAGTCTGACCTCGCGGGCCTGCGGGACGAAGTCGCGACAACGCCGTTCGATGCCTGGGACATGCGTCAGGGAAATGCGGTGACGCGCTTCATCCCCCTGCCGCCGAAGGTTCTCAAGGAACTGCCGCATCTGCGGGCGTTCGTCTGGAGCAAGCCCTTTCAGAACGGCCTGCGCTATGTCGGCTCCACCAACGGAGATCCGCTGGTTTATCTGCATATCGTCATGACCGATCCGAAAGGCCGCAAGAAAGCGGACCCCCAGACGGCGTTCCATTCGGACACGTTTCATCCGACGGCCAAGGCCTGGTTCTTCCTCTACGACATTGACGATGCGGAGGGGCCCTTCACTTACATACCGGGCTCGCACCGGCTGACGGCGGAACGCCTCGAGTGGGAACGGGAACAGAGCCTGACCGCGGCAACCAACAAGGATCGTCTGCATGCACGCGGATCCTTCCGGCTGCGTGCGGACGAGCTTGCCCGCCTGAACTATCCCGAACCGCTGCGGTTCGCTGTGCCGGGCAACACGCTTGTCGTCGCCGATACGCATGGGTTTCATGCGCGTGCGGCAAGTGAGCGGCCATCAGTTCGTGTCGGAATTTACGGGTCCCTGCGACGGAATCCGTTTCTGCCCTGGACCGGACTGGACCCCTTCGATCTTCCCGGTCTGCGCGGCCGGCAGGCGAGACTGTTCGTCGGCCAGAAGGACCTGACGGCCCGCCTGAAGGGGCGGCCGGTTTCCCACCGATATGCGGGCAAGGTCCTGGCGACGGAACCGTCGAAGTTCTGAAGCCGCTTCGCTCCGGCCCGTATTCGTCCTGGAACGATGAGCCGCCTAGTTGTGCTCTTCCTTGGTCGCCTTGATCAGGGCGGCGTTGAAATAGCGCAGCGCCCTGACATGGCGGGCGATGCCGACAATCTGCCCGGCATTGCCCTTGCGGACCACCGGCAGGGAGGCCTTGCCGCAGGAATCGAAGCTTTTCAGGGCGCTTTCCAATGTGTCCGTGTCATGCAGATAGGGGCCGTCCTCCCCCGGATTGAACACCCGGTCTTCTTCCGCCTCCGGCGGCGGATCCATGAATTCGCCGACCTTGACCGTCTCGCTGAGGAACTGGTGAACCCCTTCATTCACGAAACAGCCGCGCATGCCCAGCTGCCAGTGGAAAAAGGACTTGCCGTGCACGGCCTGGGTAAGGCCCGTGGCAATCGAGACCGACAGCAGCAGGGCGATGGACAGCGCGTAGCCGCCTGTCAGCTCGAAGACGATCACCGTGGTGGAAAAGGGGGCGCCGAGCACGGCGGCGGCGACGGCGCCCATGCCCAGAATGGCGTAGAGACCGTGGCTTGAGGCCATTTCCGGGAAGACCGATGCGGCAATCAGGCCGAAGGCCCCGCCTGTCATGGCCCCGAGATAAAGGGTCGGCGAGAATATGCCGCCGCCGAAGCGCGAGGCCAGGGTGATGGCCGTCGCAGCCGACTTGACCAGCAGCAGGGACAGCATGGTGGTGATCGTCAGTTCGTGTTTCAGCGCCATGTCGGTTGCGTCATATCCGACACCCAGGATGCCCGGGAAGAAGATACCGAGTGCCCCGACAGCGAGTCCCCCGACAACAGGGCGTAGCCAGAGAGGCATGGTGATGTTGCGCGCGGTCCAGTCGGTGCCGATCAGGGCGAACTGGAAAAGGATGGCCACGGCCGCGCAGGTGAGCCCCAGAAGCGCGAAGGCGGGAATCTCGAGGTAGGAGGTGATCTCGTATTGCGGGATTTCGAAGGCGGCGACATTGCCGAACCAGAGGCGCGATAAAAGCGTTCCCATTACCGAGGCGAGCACGATCGGAACGAATGCGGAGACCGCATAGTGGCCCAACACGACCTCATGCGCAAAAAGCACGCCCGCGATCGGGGCATTGAAGGAGGCGGAAACGCCGCTTGCGACGGCGCTGGCAATCAGAATGCGGCGGGAGGTGTCGGGCAGTCGGAAATAGCGGCAGACGGCGGCGCCGAGCGTGGCACCCAGATGCACCACCGGTCCTTCACGGCCAGCGCTGGCGCCACTGCCCAGGGAGATGGCCGTGACCACGGCGGACCAGAGACCGGCCCCGAGCGGCAGACCGCGTCCGCCGTGCACTCTCGCCTCGATCACGTCGGCGACGGCGCCGGCGCGCTGATTGGGATGAAACCTGTGCAGTATCCAGCCCACGACCAGACCGCCAACCGCCGGGGCGAGCAATATCACCCACCAGGGCTGGTTCACCGCGGCCTGCATGGTCAGTTCCGTCGTCGTGCGCAGCCAGGGCCACTGGATGAGGCCGATGGCCGTCCGGAAGGCGATCGCGGCGAGAGCCACCAGCGCGCCGATGAAAACGGCGAGGACCCAGACCAGCTGCATGCGGCCGGCATTGAACTGGCGCACGTTTGGCGTGATCCAGCTGATGAGGATGTCGGGGAGCTGAGCGGCGGTTTCTATTATTTTGCGCATCAGTCACGGGTGCTTTGTGTGGGGCGTGAACGTGATTGGGGCTCATTGTGCCCGAGTCGGCGCGAATGAACAGGTCAATCCGTTCGATTTCACCGGCAAATCAATCCGTTTTGCGTACTCGGCGGACCGGACACCGTATCCGGTCAGCCGCCTTGCCTGGGGCCGTTCCCCGGTATTTCGATCCGTCTTCCCGCGCGCTCCGGACGGGGAAGGGCGGAATGATCCCTGAGAAGGGCCGCGAGTCTCGCCTGGATGTCCTCCGGCCAGGGAGCGACTTTTCTCGTGTTCAGATCGACATGGAGGCTCATCTGCTCGGATGTGGCGGACAGCCAGCCCTCTTCGGCGTGACGCAGCTCCTGGAATATGTGGGCGCGCTTCGCATCGCAGCCGATAAGCTGCAGACTGACGCTTACAGGCATGCCCGCCTCCAGTTCCCGGACATAGCAGACATGCACCTCCGCGGTGAAATAGGAAGCGTTGCGCGCCTTCACGTAGTCGGGGCCGAGGCCAAGCTGCTCGAAGATCTGGTCGAGAGCCGTGTCGAACAGGACATTGTAATAGGCCATGTTCAGGTGGCCGTTATAGTCGATCCAGTCGTCCCTGACCGTCATGACCGCGCTCTGAAGCGGTTTGGCCTGTCCGGCTATCGTCATCCTGTTCTCTCCACTCATTTTCGCAGCCGTACCCATATGGCCGCATTTGACTTTGACCTTTTCAACATCCGCTAACATATTCGGTTTTCAACGCGTGGCCACAGGCGCGCGACAGGAGGAAAAAAATCATGCCGGAAATGGCGCGCGCAACGGATGCGCAACTCAAAACCGATCAGAACAGCAGAATCGCTGCGGTAATCGCGGATCTCAAGGCGCGTTTCGGGGAGCGCTGCGCGACGTCAGCGGCCCTGCGCGAACAGCACGGGCACACGACGACCTGGCTCCGGAACGAGCCGCCGGATGCGGTGGTTTTCGCCGAAAGTACGGAAGAGGTCGCGGAAACGGTGCGACTTTGCGCCGCTGGTGAAGTGCCGGTGATTCCCTTCGGAACCGGGTCATCTCTGGAAGGTCATGTAAATGCGCCCTTCGGCGGGATTTCGCTGGACCTGTCCAGGATGAACCAGATTCTGGAGGTGCATGCCGAAGACCTCGACTGCCGGGTGCAGGCGGGGGTGACCCGCAAGCAGCTCAACAGCTATCTCAGGGACACCGGCCTGTTTTTTCCGATCGATCCAGGGGCGGATGCCAGCCTTGGCGGCATGGCGGCCACCCGGGCTTCGGGCACCAACGCGGTGCGCTACGGCACGATGAAGGATGCGGTACTGGCGCTCACCGTGGTCACCGCCGATGGCCGGATCATCAGGACCGGCGGCCGGGCGAAGAAATCCTCCGCGGGATATGACCTGACCCGGCTGTTCGTCGGATCGGAGGGAACGCTCGGTGTCATCACGGAACTGACCGTGCGCCTGCACGGGCAGCCGGAAGCGATTTCAGGAGGGGTCTGTCCGTTCCCGGATGTCAATTCGGCCTGCAAGGCGGTGATCTCCACCATCCAGATGGGCATTCCCGTCGCGCGGATCGAGCTGCTCGACAGCCTGCAGGTCAGGGCCTGCAATACCTATTCCAAGCTCGATCTCGTCGAGACGCCCACCCTGTTCCTGGAGTTCCACGGTTCGGAAGCCGGCGTGCGCGAGCAGTCGGAAATGTTTTCCGAGATTGCCGGGGAATTCGGCGGGGGTCCCTTCCATTGGGCAACCGCCGCCGAGGAACGCACGAAACTGTGGACCGCCCGTCACGATGCCTATTGGGCCGGAAAGACCCTGAAGCCGGAAGCGGAAATCATGGTCACGGATGTCTGCGTGCCGATTTCTCGGCTGGCCGAATGCGTGAGCGAGACGGCCGAAGACATCGCAAGGGAAGGGTTTCTGGCTCCCATCGTCGGCCATGTGGGGGACGGCAATTTTCATGTCCAGATTCTCGTCGACCTGGACAATCCGGAAGAAGTCCGCAAGACAGAAGCTTTCGTGGAACGGCTAGCGCTCAGGGCCATCGCGATGGACGGGACCTGCACGGGTGAGCATGGCGTGGGGCAGGGCAAGCGCAAATACCTGCGCCGGGAACACGGCGATGCGCTTGACGTCATGGGGGCCATCAAGCAGGCGCTCGATCCGCACAATGTGATGAATCCCGGCAAGATCCTGCCGCAGTCATGATATTGTATCGAATCAGCTCAATAGCGCCATTTGACAGCGGGTGTTTCCCCGGCGGATTTTGCCGAAACCGTGTTTGCACTGCAGCAGGGATCGGGTACACCTGACCGGTAAGGTTTCCGGTGATTTTGGATAACCAAGGAGACAAGGCCTGAACTCCGTCTATATCACTGTGGGAATTGCCGTCATACTGGTGCTGGTCACGGCGCTGGTGGGGCCGTTCTTTATCGACTGGACGGTCTACCGGTCGACCTTCGAAAGTTATGCGGAGCGCGTTCTGGGACACCGGGTGACGGTGCTAGGCGAGGCCGATCTCAGGCTGCTGCCGGCGCCGTCCATCAGTTTCTCCGATGTGCGCGTCGGCGAAGCGGAAGACCCCCTGCTGGTGGTTGACCAGTTCAACATGCGCATCGAGCTGCCGCCGCTTCTGAAGGGCGAGATCCGTGTCATCGAAATGGAGCTGGACCGTCCGCGACTTTCCCTGTCTCTGGATGAAGGCGGCCGGCTGGACTGGCTGACCGCGATGACGTCGGACGGGGCGCTGGCGAAATTGCCGCCGGATGATGTCGCATTCGAAAATGTGTCGATCCGCAACGGGGCGCTGTCCATCGTGGATGCTCGCTCCGGAGAGATCCACCGGATCGACAACGGCAATCTTTCCGTCAGTGCCCGCTCGCTTTCCGGTCCCTTCAAGGCCGTCGGCAGCCTCGCCGTAGAAGGGACGCCCTACAATGTCAGTCTGGCGACGGGCAGGGCGCAGGACGATACCGGGCTGCGGATCAAGGGCGAAGTCACGCCGACCGCCATGCCGGTGAACTTTGCCTTTGACGGCAATCTGACCCAATCGGATGCGGCTCCGACCTTCGAAGGCGATTTCAACATTGCCTCCATCCCGCTGGAGGACAGTGAAACATCAGACTGGAGCGCACAGGGTCGGTTTGCGGCGGATATCGCCGAAATTGCGATCCCGGAGTTCGAGTTCCGCTACGGTCCCGACGACCGGCGCCTCAGCCTGACCGGCACTGCGGATCTGATCTATTCCGGCAGGAAAAGGTTCGAAGTCCGAGCCCGGTCGAAACAGGTAGATCTCGACCGGCTGCTCGGGGGCGGACCACAGGAGCCCGTCGCTCTCGACACCGCGGGCGAGAGGCTGATCGCGGCGCTCCGGTCGGTACCGCTGCCCCCCGTCGATGGTGCGATCTCGATGGATGTTCCGGCGATCGTTGCCGGTGGCGGAATTATCCAGAATGTGCGCCTCGATCTGGAAACGATGCTCGGTGGCTGGCGGATCGCGCGTCTGGCCGGCCGCCTGCCGGGACGGACCATGGTTGCCACCCAGGGCGACCTGGGGCTTGAACCGTCACTGACCTACCGCGGCGCCGTGTCGATCAGTTCCGACCAGCCGGGATCATTCCTGAGCTGGTGGACACAGAAGGATACGGGCGTCAAATCTCTCGACCCGGTTGCCCTGGAAGGGCGGCTCAATCTGATTCCGGAAGGCGCGGCGCTGGACAATCTCCGCCTGACACTGGCCGGGGCTGAAGCGCGCGGTGGCCTTTCCTACCGCAAACCGCGTACGGGGAATGCGGTGTTTTCTCTCAGTCTCGACGCGGACAAGCTGGATCTGGACCAGATCGAAAGCCTTGCAGGTCTGATCCGGCCGGCCCGCTCGGCCGGTGGGCGCACGCAAGATCCGACGGGCCTCGATGTCTCCATACGCCTGCGCGCCACCCAGGTGACGGCGCGGGGCGTGGAGGGCGAAGGCCTTGCCCTGGAAGCGGAATATTCCGATGGCGGTGTCCGGATCGACCGGCTGTTCGCCGAGGATCTGGCCGGTGCGCGGCTGGATGTGGAAGGGGCAATCCGAAATCTGTTTTCCGCTCCGGAAGGCACGGTTTCCGGTACGCTCGACGCGCGGGATCTGTCGGGTCTGGTCGCACTGGCGGGCGGAATTTTCCCGCAGACCGTCTTCGTTGAACGGCTGGAGCGCGCCGCCGCGAGCCTGGTCCCGGCAAAGTTCGATGCCAATCTGACGGCTGCGGCTGCCGGCGACGGTACCGACATGACCCTCAGCCTGGAAGGCTCGGCCGGCGGGGCTGACGCCTTCCTGAAGGCGGAATTGCAGGGACGTGTCGATGACTGGCGCAACGCCGACATTGATCTGGGGGTGGGACTGCAGGGTCCTGACGGGGGCAAGCTGCTGCAGCAGCTCGGATTCGACGTCATCCCCATCGATGCGGACAACGGCGGCAGGCTCAGCATTGTCGCCAGGGGCGTTCCGGCGAACGGTCTCGACCTCGAGATTGAAACATCCGTCGGCGAGTCGCAGCTCGACGCCAAGGGAACGGTCACCCTGAAAGAGAGCAGCGAGACGCAATATCGCATGAGCGTTGCGGCCAAAAGCCGGGACCTTGGGCCGCTGGCACTGATGGCTGGCCGGGTTCTTCCGGTGATGTCCGGCGCCCTCCCTGCGGATGTCACGGTGGATCTGGAAGGCGCCGGCAGTATCCTGACGATATCGAAGGCGGCCGGGCAGGTCGGGGACACGTCGTTCGAGGGACGTCTGAAAGGCGATCTTCAACCGGCGCCCGGGGAACGCAACCGGCGGTTTTCGGGAGATGTCCGTGTGTCCCGGGCGGATCTGCGCACCTTGAGCGAACTCATTCTGGGGCCGGACCAGTGGTTTTCCCTTGGCGACGGGACAAGCAACTGGCCTTCTGCTCCTTTCGGGACACCGCTTCCGCACGGCATCGACCTGAGCCTGGATTTCCGCGCGGACCGGCTGTTTGCCGACGATGCGACGGAAATCGCGAATGCCCGTGCCCAATTGCGGATCACGCCGACGCTTTTGCGCCTCGACGGGCTCAATGGCGCCTTTGCGGGCGGATCGCTGGAAGCAAGCCTGTCGCTGCGCCGGTCCGACGCGGAAGCGGCCGCTTCCGGCCGGGTGAAGCTGGATGGAGCCGACCTTCGTCAGCTTGTGTGGCGGCCGGACAACCGGGCGGTTGCCTCGGGCTCGCTCGACCTCTTTCTCGAGTTCGAGGGAGCCGGCCGGTCGATTTCGGCGATTGTCGCCGGTCTTGGCGGCGGCGGGACCTTCTCGATGGAGAAGGGGGATTTCCGCGGACTGAATCCGCAGGCCTTCCAGCTTGTCACGCGGGCGGTCGATTCCGGACTCGATCTTCAGGACGAGAAGATCCGTGACATGTTTGTCAGTCACATGGCCGCGGGCAATCTGCCCTTCAACCGGGTGGACGGCACGCTGACGCTCGTCGGCGGACGCTTGAGCGCCCGCAATGTGGTGGTCGATTCCGGCAAGGCGGAGATTTTCGGTTCGGCGGAAGTCGATCTGGGAACCAGCGAACTGGATGCGGATTTCTCACTCAAGGTCGATCCGGGCGAAAACGCCGTTACCGGTGCCGAGCCCCAGGTGGGATTGCTTTTCGAAGGCCCCGTCGAGGCGCCCGCGCGGCGAATCGACATAACGCCTTTCACTGCCTATCTGACCTTGCGGGCCTTCGAGCAGGAAGTCGAGCGGGTGGAGAAACTGCAGGCGGAAATCCTGGAGCGAGACCGGCTGACACGCGAACTGAAGCGTCAGCGGGAAGCGCGGGCTCGCCAGGCCGCTGCTGCAAAGGAAAAACGGCTGCGGCAGCTGGACGAGGCCCCCGTCGAGGACAGCCGGGACGGAGCCTCTGTGGCACCGAGCGCCGGTGAACCCCGTCAGCAGGGATTGTCCGGCCAGACCGGCAATGCCCCCTTCACGGAACGGATCCGGGCGCTCATCGAGGATCCCGGGCCTGAAGACATGACAGGCGAAACGGCCCCGCAGGCCGCGCCGGGCCCGAAGCCGGGCGGCAGCCTGCCGCCGCTCGATCCTCCCGTTTCCATCGAGGATCTGCTGACGCAGGACGTCGGCGGACCGCTGGTTCTGCCGGGTGCGCCCAGGTAAGTTCAAACGTGATTGCGGGGAGGCTGCTGAACCTGCTTAAGGGCCCAGACCCTGACCGCTGAGGAGAGCGGATCGTCCGGGTCGCGGCTGTCGTCTATCTCGACGATCAGGCTTGCAAGGGAGCGTTTTTCCGCGGCGATAAACCTGTCCACGACATCCCAGAATTCGGCTTCCAGCGCCAGGCTGGTCCGGTGACCGTGCAGGGACAGGGACCGTTTGACGAGCGCCATGAGGTCTACGCGGCGCCGTCGTCTTCAGGCGTGCGGGACGTGTCCAGCAGATGGCCGTCGACCTGTTTTTCCAGCTCGTCCCGGCGCTTGCGGGCAGCTTCCCGTTCCGCCTTGGTGCGGCCGAACTTGCGCCGATTGTCGTCTGCCGCCAGGTCTTTCTCCTGACGCTGCTTCTGTTTGCGCACCATGCGCAGATTGATGATCTCCGCGCTCATGAGTGTCACTCCGGGTAGATCAGGTCTTCTTGCGGAAGGCATCCAGAGAAACGACCTCGCCGCCGCCGTCGTTTCCGGTCGCGTCTGCTGCGGGTTTGCTCTTCTTGCTCTTCGCCTTGGGAGAGACCGCAACTTCCTTGCCGTCTTCCACGCCGTCCTGTGTGGCTTCGCTGCCGGAATGCTCCTGCTCCGCCTTGGCGAGCTCCTCGACGGCTTCCAGCAGTTCCTCGGGCAATTCTTCCGCCGTCTTGCCGGGGTCGAATTCCAGCGCGAACTGCACTGAAGGATCGAAGAATCCCTTGATGGCGGAATAGGGGACAAGCAGTTTCTCGGGCACGCCGCCGAAGGACAGGCCGACTTCGAAGGCATGTTCTCCGATGGCAAGATCCCAGAACTGGTGCTGGAGAACGATCGTCATTTCCTGAGGATAACGTTCCTTCAGGCGCGGGGAGATCCGTACGCCCGGGGCGTTGGTATCAAACGCGATGTAGAAATGATGATCTCCAGGAAGGCCGGTGCGTCCAACTTCGGCAAGAATCTTTTTGACCGCGCCGCGCAGCGCGTCCTGAATCAATATGTCGTATCGCAGAAGGTCTTCAGACATCAGTTTCGTCGAATCTCGATGGGAATCTCGTTTATCGGGTTCACCTTGACGGTCCGGGAGGAAAAAGAAAAGGCTCTTTTCCATGTGATACCGGATAAATGCGTCTGTTCCGATCAAGGTACACCCCTGTGGTCGGCAGAGGTACTCACGTCTTCACGAGTCGTCTGGAAAAATTAGGTGGAGGCTTCTGTTGCCAGGTGCCTCCGGACCCCGCCTGAAGGTGCTACCCTACGGGACTTAGTGGACTACCGGCACTGCGTTACGCAGCGACAGCGTTGTCCATAGCATAGTTGTCATTTGCAACTATTAAGTAAGCCCGATAACGGTGGTACAATGCCGGGCAAAAGCGCAGTCTTTACACCCTCGTCGATCCTATTTCGCCCCCGCCGAAACCCACAGAAATCCGCTTGAACGCCTGTGGGCTTGGGTGGAGGCGCCGGGTACCGCCCCCGGGTCCGATAGGCTTATTGCACTGACCATTTATTGCCATAGCTGGCGAACCAGCACGCCTGATATAAGGGGTCCGGACCGGAAATGAAAGAGGGTTGCAGCTGACGGAACAGCTTTGCCGGTGAAGCTCGGCCGCATTTCGTGGCGCGATCTGGGGAAAGGCGCGGCGAGGGGCTGCGTTTTTCGCTAAATCTGCCAAGTTAGGCGCAATCAGCCTGAAACCGCCGAATTTCTCCGGAAACCGCCAGACACTGTCTGAAACCGCTACAAGGGCCGCGTCGTGCAGCAATATCTCGATCTCTTGCAGAAAATCCTCGACGAGGGCGTCGACCGGGGAGACCGGACCGGAACCGGAACCCGTTCCCTTTTCGGCCACCAGATGCGCTTCGATCTGTCGGAGGGGTTTCCGCTGGTCACCACCAAGAAGCTGCACCTGAGATCCATCATTCACGAGCTGCTCTGGTTCCTGGCGGGCGATACCAACATCCGTTACCTGAAGGAAAACGGTGTCCGGATCTGGGATGACTGGGCGGACGAGAACGGCGAACTCGGCCCGGTCTACGGCTACCAGTGGCGCTCCTGGCCGGCGCCGGACGGCCGCTCCATCGACCAGATCGCCAATCTTCTGACCATGATCCGCACCAGTCCGGAAAGCCGCCGGCTGATCGTCTCCGCCTGGAACCCGGCGCTGATCGACGAGATGGCCCTGCCGCCCTGCCATGCGCTGTTCCAGTTCTATGTGGCCAGGGGAAAGCTCTCCTGCCAGCTTTACCAGCGCTCGGCGGATGTGTTCCTGGGTGTGCCTTTCAACATCGCCTCCTATGCCCTGCTGACGATGATGGTGGCCCAGGTCACGGGCCTGGAGCCGGGGGACTTCGTGCACACCCTGGGTGATGCGCATCTGTATTCCAACCATTTCGACCAGGCCCGCGAGCAGCTCACCCGCGCGCCGAGGCCCTTGCCGGACATGAAGATCAATCCGGCGGTGAGCGATCTGTTCGCCTTCAGGTTCGAGGATTTCGGACTGGTGAACTACGATCCGCATCCGCATATTTCGGCGCCGATCGCGGTTTGAAGATGCATCAGGGCAGCATGCGCCTGCTGAATTGACTGCCCTTTTGGAGCGCCGGCAAAGCTGAACGTCAGCCGCCCGCCTTGTGGGCGCCGATCAGATCCCGGTACCAGAGCGCGCTGTTCTTCAGGGTGCGGATCTGGGTGTCGTAGTCCACATGCACGATGCCGAAGCGCATCCGGTAGCCTTCCGCCCATTCGAAATTGTCCATCAGGCTCCAGAGGAAGTAGCCCCTGACGGGCACGCCGGCATCCCGGGCATCGGCGATCGCGCCAAAGTGCCTTTCCAGATAGTCGATGCGGCGCCGGTCGTCGATGACACCGTCCACGGGGCCGTCATTGTAGCAGGCACCGTTTTCGGTGATGTAGCAGTCGGGCAGTGGGTAGCGCCCGTGGAGATCCTTCATCAGATCTGAAAGCCCCGCCTCGCAGACCTCCCAGCCGATATCCGTGAGCTGCGGGCCGGGCTCCGGCACAATCGTGCGCGTTTGCGGGTAGTCCGCCGCATCAGGATCATGCGCAACGCGCAGGGGCGTGTAGTAGTTCAGTCCCCACCAGTCGAGCGGCTGGTGGATGATGTCGAGATCGCCGTCGCGGATGTTCATATGCGGGCCATGGGCGGCCAGGATGTCCGGGTGATAGGTGCCCTGGAAGAGCGGCGAGAAGAAGATGCCGTTGTTGAATTCGAAGGCACGTTCGGCCGCCGCCCGGTCTTGCGGCGTGTCGGTTGCCGGATAGATGGAATGGGCATTGAGGACGATGCCCATGGGCAGATCGGGCCGAACCGCGCGAGCGGCCTGAACGCCGAGGCCGTGAGCAAGGTTCAGCGTGTGCACGGCCGCGGCGAAGGCCTCCGGGCTTTTTTCGCCGGGAGCGTGAATGCCGTACAGGTGGCTCAGATGGCAGACGCACCAGGGCTCGTTGATGGTTGCCAGCGCGTCCATCCGGTCGCCCAGTCTCCGGACGACGATATCCGCGTAGTCGGCAAAGGCCTCTGCCGTGCTGCGGGCGGTCCAGCCGCCGTCTCCGG
The DNA here is from genome assembly GCF_003075075.1 of Labrenzia sp. 011. Classification (GTDB taxonomy): domain Bacteria; phylum Pseudomonadota; class Alphaproteobacteria; order Rhizobiales; family Stappiaceae; genus Roseibium. The sequence goes on from NZ_QCYM01000008.1 coordinate 78,681, forward strand.
CAAGCATCAGCGGCAGATCCCAGTGATAAAGTGTCGGATAGACCTTGAGGCCGCGCGCCACCATCCCGTCGATCAGCCGGTCGTAAAAATCCAGCCCCTTTTGGTTCACCTGGCCGCGGCCGTCCGGCAGGATGCGCGGCCAGGCGATGGAAAACCGGTAGGCATCGACACCGAGGGAGCGGATCAGGTCCAGGTCGCTTTCCCAGCGATGATAGTGATCGCAGGCCACATCGCCCGAGTGCTGCTGAAAGACCCGGCCGGGCATTCTGGAAAAGGCGTCCCAGATGCTCGGTTTGCGCCCATCCTCGCTTGCAGCCCCTTCGATCTGGTAGGCGGCGGTTGCCACACCGAACAGGAAATCTTCGGGAAAACGCTGCGCCAGCTCTTTGTTCGCTACCATCGGGTCTCTGCTTCATCTTGCGTGAAAAACACGACGGTCATAGATTCCAAAGCGCTTTGGATCAAGCTTTTTCCTATACTGTTGCAGACAGGTTCCTGTGGAGGAAATCGCCTTCGGGAGCCTTGTCAGCGAGATTCCGCCGGGTCCGTCCTGTATTTGCGGCCGGATCGCCCAACACCGAGAGGAGGAGACCAGCCGACCGGTCGCGGGAAAATATCCGGCGGGTTTTTCTCTTCCCCGAATTTCATGGTAGGAGGCGTCCGGGAAACTGGAAACCGCGAGGGGAGAAGCCGCGTGCCCGATATTGTCCTGATTGCCGCGGTTGCCCGCAACGGAGTCATCGGGGCGGACAACGACATGCCCTGGAAGATTTCGACCGACCTGAAGCGGTTCAAGCAACTCACGCTCGGGAAACCGGTCATTCTTGGCCGCAAGACGTTTCTTTCCTTTGGCGGAAAGCCGCTGCCGGGCCGGCCGCATATCGTGATTTCCCGAAATCCCGACTATGCTCCGGAGGGCGCGGAGGCCGCGACCTCGCTGGAGGAGGCGCTGGTGCGGGCAAAGGAGCTGGCGACGGAGCTCGCGGCCGGGGAAATCATGATCATCGGCGGCGGCCAGATCTATGCCCGGGCCATCGGGGTCGCCGATCGCCTTGAAATAACCGAGGTGGATGCGCGGCCGCAGGGCGATATCCGTTTTCCGGTCATCGATCCTGCGTCGTGGCAAGAAAGCTGTCGGGTGCCCGGTGAACGCGGCGAGCGGGACAGCGCGGATTTTGCCTTCGTGACCTATCGTCGCAAGGCCTGACACGAGCGAGTGCCGATTTTCATGAAACTGCCAGACAACATGACCGCCGGTTGGGCCACATTCGATGACCTGACTCCGCGGGACGTTCATGACCTGCTGCAACTCCGGCAGGCGATTTTCATCCTGGAACAGACTTCGCTTTACGCCGATATCGACGGCAAGGATCCGCACGCGCGGCATTATCTCATCAGGCACCGCGACAGCGGTGCCCTGACCGGTGCCATCAGGCTGTTCACCGGCCCCGAAAAAGGCGAGGCGCGGATCGGACGGGTGGTGATTGCCCGTGAAGCCAGGGGTTCCGGCCTTGGCCGGATCATGATGCAGGCGGGAATTGACAAGGCCGAGGCGCTTGTCCCCGGGTGCCGGATCCATGTCACGGCGCAGGCCCATTTGGAAAAGTTCTACAATTCGCTCGGTTTCATCACCGTATCGAAGGTCTATCTGGAAGACGGCATCCCGCATATCGACATGATGCGGGGCGCCTGAGACCGTTGGCGGGAATTCTTTCCGAAATTCTTGCCGGGCGGTCTTGAAAGCCGCCGTATCCTATCCCACCTGCGGCACGGGAAATTGCACCGGATGTATGTGGCGGGTTCCCTGCCGTTTTCGTTGAAAGCGACGGGTAACCTGCCTATAACCATCGGTGAGTCAGAAGAGGCGAGGCCCATGCAGGCAACGCCCGCGGGATTTCACAGAAGGAAGTTTTGATGCCTTGGAGCAATCAGTCAGGCGGCGGTGGTCCCTGGAAAGGTGGCGGAAACAACGGCGGCCCCTGGGGCAGCGGCAACAACGGTGGAGGCCCCTGGGGAGGTGGTCAGAACCGGGGAGGAGGCGGCAATCCGCCCGATCTTGAAGAGCTTCTCAAGCGCACGCAGGACAAGATGAAGAACGTCCTGCCGGGCGGTGGCGGCGGCGGACTGGGCTTCGTCGGTGTCATGATCGTCATCGGCATCGGCGTCATCGGCTGGCTGCTGACCGGGCTTTATGTGGTCGACGAAGGTGAGGTCGGTGTCGAGCTGGTTCTCGGCAAGGTGGAAGACCAGACGCCTCCGGGCCTGAACTACAACTGGCCCTATCCGATCGGCGAGGTTTACAAGCCTCAGGTCGAGCTGCAGCGTGAAACGACCGTCGGCGTCGAGGAAAGCATCACCAGCGCCGGAGCCGTGCGGGCCCGTGATATCCCCGAGGAAAGCCTGATGCTGACCGGCGACGAGAACATCGTCGACGTCGGGTTCAAGGTCCTGTGGAGAATCAAGAGCACCCGCGAGGGCATCAGCGACTATCTGTTCAACATCCAGGAGCCCGCCGGAACGGTCAAGGCCGTTGCCGAAAGCGCCATGCGCGAAGTGGTCGGCGCTTCGAATATCGACTCCATCCTGACGGAAAACCGGGTCGCCATTCAGAACGATGTCGTCACCCTGATGCAGACAACGCTGGATTCCTATCGCGCCGGTATCGAGATCGCGGAAGTGCAGATGCAGCGGGTTGACCCGCCGGCACAGGTCATCGACGCGTTCCGGGACGTTCAGGCGGCACGTGCCGACCAGGAGCGTATCCGCAACGAGGCGGAATCCTATGCCAACCGGATCGTTCCGGAAGCACGCGGTGAATCGGCCCGTGTTCTGGAAGCGGCGAACGCCTACAAGGACCAGACCATCGCCGAGGCGACCGGTCAGTCCCAGCGCTTCACCAAGATCCTGGAGCAGTACAAGAAGGCCCCGGACGTGACCCGGGAGCGCATGTATCTCGAAACACTGGAAAAAGTCTTGGGTGTTACCAACAAGATCATCATCGACAGCGATTCATCCGGTACGGGTGTTGTGCCGTTCCTGCCTCTTAACGATCTGAACGGACGCGGTACCACCGCTCCGTCCGCACGGACAGGAGGGAACTGATCATGCGCAGCGGAATTCTCGCAATCATTCTCGTGATCGTCGCGGTCCTCGCCTATATGTCGATCTTCATCGTCAATCCGACCCAGCAGGCGCTCGTCCTGCAACTCGGCCGGATCATCGACACGAAGACCGAATCCGGTCCGTACTTCAAATATCCGTTCATCCAGAACGTCGTTTACATGGACAAGCGGATCCTCAACCTGAACATGCCGCCGCTTGAGCCGATTTCATCGGACAAGAAGCGGCTCGTGGTCGATGCCTTCGCGCGTTACAAGATTTCCAACCCGGTGCTGTTCTACCAGCGCGTCCAGAACATTCCGACGGCCAACCGGCGTCTGTCGACCCTGCTGCAGTCCTCGCTGCGGTCGGAACTGGGACGAACCAGCTTTGCCGCCCTCGTTCGGGATGACCGGTCCGGTGTGATGGAGAACATCCGCCGGGACGTCAGCGCGAATGCCGCCGAGCTCGGTATCGAGGTAATCGATGTGAAGATCCGGCGTGCGGATCTGCCGGATGCCAACTCCCAGGCCATTTACGCCAGAATGCAGACGGAACGTCAGCGGGAAGCAACGGAGCTGCGTGCACAGGGTGAGGAACTCGCCCGGCGTATCCGCTCGCGTGCGGATCGCGATGCGACGGTTCTGGTTGCGGAAGCCAAGCGGGATTCGGAAATCACCCGTGGTGACGGCGATGCTGAGCGCAACAAGATCTTCGCGGAAGCCTACGGCGCGGATCCGGAGTTCTTCGCGTTCTACCGCTCGATGCTGGCCTATGAAGAAGGTCTGAGAGCCGGTGACACGAGTCTTGTCCTGTCTCCGGATTCCAGCTTCTTCCGGTACTTCAAGGACCCGAGAGGCATTGCCCCTCCAGCGGCAGGCAATGACAACGGCGGCACAGGGAACACCGGCACGTCGTCGCTCTCCGCGCAATGAGCGAACTGATGACCGCACTGGGTCTGGTGCTGGTATTGGAGGGCGTTCTTTACGCTCTTGCACCCGGCGGCATGAAGTCGGTCATGCGCAGCGCGCTCGAGACGCCGGACCAGACCCTGCGCATTGCAGGGCTGGTCGCGGCCGGTGCCGGCGTATTTCTTGTGTGGATCATACGCGGATAACGAAAAGTTTTCGGGCGGGAGAGGCAAAAATCTCCCGCCCGTTCTATAATCCGGTCAAGAACCTGAATGAAGCCGGCCGACTGTTCGCTGTTCAGGGTCTGTTGAGAATTGGAATCCGGCCGTTTGCGGGACGCAGGTCGTTCCGGTTTGCGAAGCCGGGGTGCAGGGGAATGCGGATTTTCCGCTTCCGACAGTGCCGAGGTCCGACGTGGACAGCCACCGGAGCCCAATTCTCAGCAGATCCGAATATCAGTTCAGCCGGCTGCGATGAGGAGAATACCCCATGGCCCCAAACACCATTCGTCGCAAGATGTCCCGGCTCGCGCTTGCCGCCGCCGGCATTGTTCTCGGCGGAATGATCGCAGTTCAGCCCGTGCAAACCGCCCGGGCGCAAGGGCCGGCCTCCGTGGCCGATCTGGCGGAGAACCTGGCCGACGCCGTCGTGAACATTTCCACTGCCCAGACTGTGCAGGGCCAGCGGTCGGTTCCCATGCCCGAGGTTCCGGAAGGATCGCCGTTTCAGGAATTCTTCGAGGAATTCTTCAACCGGCAGAACCGGGACAACGACCAGCCGCGCCGGGTGCAGTCACTCGGCTCCGGGTTCGTCATCGACGGCAAGGAAGGCATCATCATCACCAACAACCACGTCATCGAAGGGGCCGATGAAATCACGGCCAACTTCAATGACGGCACCAAGCTGAAGGCGGAAATCCTCGGCACCGACGAGAAGACCGATCTCGCGGTTCTGAAGGTGACGCCGGAAACGCCGCTGAAGGATGTCACATTCGGCGATTCCGATGCGATCCGCGTCGGCGACTGGGTGATGGCCATCGGCAATCCCTTCGGTCTCGGCGGCACGGTGACCGTGGGGATCGTGTCGGCGCGCAACCGCGACATCAATTCGGGTCCCTATGACAACTTCATCCAGACGGATGCGTCCATCAACCGGGGCAACTCGGGCGGACCGCTGTTCGACATGGAAGGCAAGGTGGTCGGCATCAACACGGCGATCATTTCCCCGTCCGGCGGATCCATCGGCATCGGCTTCGCCATTCCGGCCAAGACCGCCATGCGGGTAATCGATCAGCTGCGTGAGTTCGGGGAAACCCGCCGTGGCTGGCTGGGTGTCCGCATCCAGGAAGTCACCGAGGAGATCGCGGAAAGCCTTGGAATGGACGAGGCCATGGGCGCGCTGGTTGCCGGTGTCACCGAAGACGGTCCCGCAGCCAAGGGCAAGATCGAGGCGGGCGATGTGATCATCCGCTTCGACGGCAACGAGGTGGAGTCGATGCGCGAACTGCCGCGCATGGTCGCCGAGACGGCGATCGGCAAGGAAGTCGAGGTGGTGGTGCTGCGCAAGGGCGAGGAAGTCACCATCAACGTCACGCTGGAGCGTCTGGAAGAGAACGAGGTCGAGGAAGCAAGCGCGTCGAGCGAAGACCAGCCGGAGGACCAGCCTGCCGAAAAGAGCGAAGTTCTCGGCATGATGCTTGCCGAACTGGACGACACCCTGCGCCAGCAGTTCTCCATCGATGAAGACATCACCGGCGTGGTCGTTACCGAGGTGATTGCGGGCTCCTCCGCGGAGGAAAAGCGGGTGATGCCCGGCGACGTGATCAAGGAAGTCGCCCAGGAACCGGTCGCCACTCCGGCCGATGTCGAGGCGCAAGTCAAGAAGCTGGAGGCCGACGGCCGCCGTTCGGCCCTGCTCCTTCTGGCCAATCCGACCGGCGATGTCCGGTTCGTGCCTGTCCGGATCGAGGACCAGTAAGCCGGACCATAGGTCCCTACCAACAAAACGGGCGCCGGATACGGCGCCCGTTTTTGTTTCATGCTGTTGAATTTGCCGGGGTAAGACGGCGCGGGCGCGACCGCGAGGAGGGCGCGGCTTGCGCTCAGCTCAGCGCGAAGTCGCTTTCCGCGTAGCCCTGCAGATAGAGCAGCGCCGTCAGGTCTCCGTGGTCAATGCGGAAGTCGGCAGCGGCGGCAACGGCGGGTTTGGCTCTGTAGGCCACGCCGGCGCCGGCCAGGTCGATCATCGCGAGATCATTGGCTCCGTCGCCCACCGCGAGGGTGTCGCTGAAGGCAAGACCCTTGTCCGCGGCGAGAAATTCCAGCCGGGCGCGTTTGGCATCGCGGCCGAGGATGGGTTCGGCGACCCGGCCGGTCAGTTGCCCGTCTTCCGTCAGGAGCGTGTTGGCCTGGTGTTCGTCGAAGCCGATCATGGCGCAGACCGTCTTGGTGAAATGGGTGAAGCCGCCGGAGACCAGCGCGCAATAGGCACCGTTCGACTTCATGGTCTGCACAAGCGTCCGTCCGCCGGGCATCAGCTGGATGCGGTTGGTCAGGACCGTATCGATTGCTGAAACGGAAAGCCCTTCAAGCAGAGCGACGCGTTCCCTGAGCGCGGGTTCGAAGTCGATTTCGCCGCGCATCGCCCGTTCGGTGATTTCGGAAATCCTGTCCTTGAGGCCGAGCTCGGCCGCCAGTTCGTCGATACATTCCTGGCGAATCATGGTGGAATCCATGTCGGCGATCAGAAGCCGTTTGCGTCTTCCCTCGCGCGGCTGGACAAAGATGTCCACCGGGGAGCGTCCGACGACTTCGCGCAGCATCGCATCCGCGGAGCTTGCGTCGGGACCTTCGAACCGGATATCGGCAGCAATGCCGGGATTGAGTATAGTCGTGGTATCGGTCACGCCGAGGGCGTCTGAGACCTGACGCAGCAAATCCGCGTCGACCGCGGGCGCAGTGGGTGTGGACACCAAAGTGGCAACTAGAGACATGGAGGCTTCCCTGGAAGGCGGACGGACACGGGCTGAAGACGACGACTGCGTCATTCTGATAGCGGGGCCGACGGCAAGCGGCAAGTCCGCATTGGCGCTGGAACTTGCCGCGAAGCTGGACGGCGTGATCATAAATGCCGATTCCATGCAGCTTTACGAAGACCTGCGCCTGGTCAGCGCACGTCCTTCGGCCGACGAGATGGCAGGCGTTCCGCACCGGCTTTACGGGGTCGTGCCGGCTTCGACCGCATCGTCCACCGGGGCATGGCTGCGACTGGCGGCGCAAGAGATTGACACTGCGCGTGCTGCTGGCCGGGTGCCGATCCTTGTCGGGGGAACCGGTCTCTATTTCAAGGGACTGACCGAAGGCTTTGCCGAGATGCCCGCCGTTCCGGAAGATGTGCGCCGCAGGGCGCGGGATCTGGCGGAGCGGGAGGGTGCCGAGGGGCTCAGGTCAGCCCTTCTGGACATGGGAGACGGGGAAGCGGCCGAGGGCCTGGAGGATCCCCAGCGGCTCACCCGGGCACTCGAAGTGATCATGGCGACTGGAAAACCGCTTTCGCTCTGGCAGCGGGAGGGACAATCCGCGCCACTGCTGCCCGGGACGGTGAGCCGGAGACTTGTGCTGGCACCGCCCAGGCCCTGGTTGCATGAACGGATCGCCCGACGGGCACGGCTGATGCTGTCGCGGGAAGGCTGCGAGGAGGTCCGGCTGCTTCTTGCAAAGGGACTCTCGAAGAAACTGCCCGCCATGCGGGCGATTGGCGTGGCTGAAATCGGTGCCTATCTTGCCGGTGAGTGCAGCCAGGAAGAGGCCATCCACAGGCTGACTGTTGCGACGCGGCAATACGCGAAGCGTCAGGAAACCTGGTTTCGCAACCAGATGGGGGATTGGCAACGGCTTGATCCTTCAGCGGAAATCAGTGCTGAGGATTTCCTGTTGCCGCGCCGGTAAGGGCGGAAAACTTCTGCGTGTGCGGCGCAATGTTTATTTACCACCTAACTTGTTGGTATTACGTATATATTTTCGTATTTTTTGCGATTATAGTCGCGCTTGCCACAGGCTCGGCACAATTCAAGGTTACATGAACGGACCTCTCAGCAGGGACGGCTTTTCAAACCTAGTGTCTGTTGTGTGCAGTTCAATACCGGAGGATACGGTGCAGACGATATTTCTCGAATGCGGCTCAGTGCGGCTTGTTCCCTTCTCTCCGGCTGATATCAGGCTCATCGAGGACCTTCACTCCGACGCTTATGGAAACCGGTGCACGGAATATTCCACCAATTGCACCGTGATGGACGCGGCCGAACTGGTCAGCTCCGCCCTGCAGCATCAGGAGGATCTGGGGTTCGGCAAGTGGAAGGCCATTTCGGACAACGGAGACTTTCTCGGCTGGGCCGGTTTCACACCGGTCAGCGAAACATCCGAAATCAGTGTGAACTACTGTCTGGCGAACGAGGTGCTGCAACGGGATCCGGATCTGTCGAAACGTCTGTTCGCGTCCCTGACGGAGTGGTTCTTCGAAAACACCTATTTTTCCCATCTGATCGCGGTCGTGCGCACGGATAACCGCGACATGCGGGACGTGGTGCTGCATTGCGGCTTTTACCACCGGGAAAGCAAGGTGATCGAGGGCATGCAGGCGGACGTCTTCCAGATGCTCAGCCCGTCCATGCAATCCTATCTTCTGAGCGCCTGAGGCCGGGCGCCGGCGCGGGGCGCTCGAAAGGGCCGCCGTGGCGGCCCTTTTTCAGCTTCGGATCATCGTGGCTCAAACGGCCTGCAGTGCGCCGGGATTGCCGGCCTGCTGGCGCAGGGCCAGCTTGTTCATGGCCGAGACATAGGCGCGGGCCGAGGCGACGAGAGTGTCGGTGTCCGCGCCCTTGCCGGTTGCGATCCGGCCGCCGGCTTCCAGCCGCACGGAGACTTCCGCCTGCGCGTCCGTGCCTTCGGTTACCGCATGAACCTGGTAGAGCGACAGGGTGGCCTCATGGGGCACGATGGACTTGATCGCATTGAAGGTGGCGTCGACCGGACCGTCGCCGGTGGCTTCCTTGGTGACGTGCTGGCCGCCCACATCCATGGTCAGGATCGCCTTCTGCGGGCCGCCGGTGCCTGCGATGACCGTCAGCGCGATCACCTTGGTGCTCTCGCCCAGAACGGAGATTTCATCCTCGACCAGGGCCTCGATATCCTCGTCATAGACATGCTTCTTGCGGTCGGCGAGATCCTTGAAGCGGCGGAAGGCGTCCTGCAGGGCGTTGTCGCCCAGGTCGTAGCCCAGTTCCTTCAGCTTGTCGCGGAAGGCGTGGCGGCCGGAGTGCTTGCCCATGACCAGCGACGTGGCTTTGACGCCGACATCTTCCGGACGCATGATTTCGTAGGTCTCGGCATTTTTCAGCATGCCGTCCTGGTGAATGCCGCTCTCGTGGGCGAAGGCGTTCTTGCCGACGATGGCCTTGTTGTACTGGACGGCGAAGCCGGAGGCGCCGGCCACCATCTTGGAGGCACGCACCAGGAATTTCGGATCGATCTGCGTGGTATAGGGTAGGATGTCGCCCCGGGTGCGCACCGCCATCACGATCTCTTCCAGCGCGGCGTTCCCGGCGCGTTCGCCCAGCCCGTTGATGGTGCATTCGATCTGCCGGGCACCGCCGGCCACACCGGCCAGGGAATTGGCTACCGCCAGCCCCAGATCGTCGTGGCAATGGACGGAAAAGACCGCCTTGTCACTGTCCGGCACCCGCTCGCGGATCTGCTCGAACATGGCCTTGTATTCTTCCGGGGTGGCATAACCGACCGTGTCCGGCAGGTTGATCGTGGTCGCCCCGCATTTGATCGCGGCCTCCACGCAGCGGCACAGATAGTCGATCGGCGTGCGGGTGGCGTCCATGGCCGACCATTCCACGTCGTCAATCAGGTTGCGCGAACGGGCCACCGTGTCGGTGATGATGTCCAGAACCTGGTCTTCCGTCTTGTTCATCTGGAATTTCAGGTGGATCGGCGAGGTGGAGACGAAGGTGTGAATGCGCCCCTTGCCGGCATGTTTCACGGCTTCTCCGCAGCGGTCGATGTCTGCGTGGATGGCGCGGGCGAGACCGGCGATCACCGAATTTTTCGAGCGCTTGGCGATTTCACTGACGGCTTCGAAGTCGCCGTTGGAGGCGATCGGAAAGCCGGCCTCGATGATATCGACGCCCATTTCGTCGAGAATTTCGGCAATCTGCAGTTTTTCTTCCAGCGTCATGGACGCGCCGGGCGACTGTTCGCCGTCGCGCAAGGTGGTGTCGAAGATGCGGACCTGCTCCGTGGAGGTATTGGCACTCATGTTGTTTCGTCCCTGGCTTGGATCGGGCCTTCCTGGAGGAAAATGTCAGGAAGAATGCGACGCGATCCGAATATCGTGATGCGTTGTCCGAAGTATCTCCCCCAAGTGCCCGTTCCGCAACAAAACGCGGATCAGCCGACGCTCAGGGGCATCTAAGAAGGAGGAGATCGCCAAGTAGGAGGAGGCCGCCGCGCAGGGGCTGCGCGTCGTGAGAAGAACCGGAAATGTCGCGTGCCGCGATCATGGGTCTGTCTTTGGCCTTCGGTCGTCTTTCAAGAGGTCATTCGCCCAGTGTGGGACAAAAGCGTGACCTCTCTGTTAACGGGACATGTTCATAAGGCAGGAAGGGCTTGGATGCAACCGGCTTTTGCGGGTGGGGCCTTCGAACTGCCGAAACCCGGTACTGTTGCCGCCCATCGCCATCCCTGCCTTGAGCCGGGATCTCCCGCCGGTTTGCGGGCAGGCCCGGCTCAAGGCCGGGGCTGCGATGTGCTGGAGAGCGTATGGGGATCTGTCGAGGGAGACCGCGGAAGCCGTGTCGGTTCCGATCACTTGCCCCTCCACACCATACATGTCCCGCCGTTTTACCCAGGCCATGGGATAGCCGAGGGCTTCCTCGTGGCGGCCCATGGGGGTGAGGTCGAGGATATTGTAGGCCGTGTTGAGGATGTCGATGCCGCGGCCATAGGAGGAGTAGCAGTGGGCGACACGGCCGTTGTCGAGCTTCAGGAAGGTGCTGATACCGGGCATTTCCTCACCGAAGATCCTGTCCGAGTAGTTATAACCGCCGGCTGCGGTCTGCTGCTTGTCCGGGAAGGTCACGCCGAAATCGATGCCGAAGCCGTTGCCGGCGGTGGAAACCCAGTCGAAGGTCCAGCCCATGCGTTCCCTGTAGGCCAGAAGCCTTTTCAGCGGTGCGTTGGAGATGCACACCAGCGCGGTGTCGCGCGCGGCGAGATGTATATCAAGCCGTTCGTAATTATCCGCCCAGAAGGAGCAGCTCGGACAGCCTTCCGGCCAGGTTTCGCCGAACATGAAGTGGTAGACCACGAGCTGCGGATGTGGACCGAACAGATCGCCCAGCGTTTTCCGGCCTTTCGGGGACTCGAAAACATAGTCCTTCCCGACAATCATCATGGGCAGGTCCCGGCGCGCAGCGGCAAGGGCATCGCGTTCCCGGGTGAAGGCCTTTTCCCTTACGAGAAACGCCTTGCGGGCGGCCAGCCAGTCTTCCCGGCTGACGAGTTTGGGGCCGTTCATGGCAATCTCCGTGCTGTTTCCCGCTTGAGGAGCGTCAATTCCGTTTGGCCGGGGAGGGCGCCGTTTGCGGCCGTCACGTCGCGAGAAGCTCCGCCAGACGGGCGAGGCAGCCATCCCAGCCGCCGCCGACACCCCGGCGTCCGTCTTCGGTCCTGATGGCTTCGTGGCGCAGTTTCACTTCCGTTGCCTTGCCGGCCTGCGTGAACGTGATGACGACACGGGAGCTGTCGGTAGCCTCCCGCCTGCCGTCAGTAAACTCCTGAACGTGGCGCCAGCTGAATTCCAGGCGGTTGGGGGCGTCGATGGTCAGATACTCTCCTTCGAGTTGGACCTGTTTTTCCTCCGACCGTTCGATGACGAAGCACCATCGGCCGCCAACCTGCAGATCGATTTCCACCGCGACAAGGCCACCGTCGCCGGGCACGAACCAGGAGCGGATCTCGTCCGGTTCCGTAAAGGCCCGGAAGACCCGCTGTGGCGAGGCGCGGAACAGTCCGTCGATCAGGACCGGTTCGGCCCCGGGTTCGGATTTCAGAAAACTCCCGGGCTGCTGCTGTATTGTCATTTGTCGTTATCCTCTTTGGCGAGATGACGGGCGAGGGCATCGAAGCGGTCGAGCCAGAAAGCCTCGTATTTGCTGAGCCAGTCCACGGCTTCCTTGATCGGTGCCCCCTGGAGACGGCAATGGCGCGTACGGCCGCGTTTCTCGATTTCAACCAGCCCGGCGTCGGACAGAACCTTCAGATGTTTCGACACCGCGGTGAGCGACATCTCGAAGGGTTCGGCCAGTTCCGACAGGGATGCTTCTCCGTCGGAGAGACGGGCAACGATTGCGCGCCGGGTGCTGTCGCTGAGGGCGGAGAAGGTTGCGTCGAGATGGGTCATGTCCGTTGCATTCATAAAGTGAACCTATTGGTTGACTAACATTGTATTTCATTATAGTCAACCAAAAGGTTGAGTAAAGTGGGCGCGCTCACAGACTCAGGCCTTCAGGCGGCCGGACAGGCCCGGTCGCACATGCCATTCAGACTGGAGAAACCGACATGAAACTCTATACGAGCAACTTTTCGCCGAATTGCCGCCGCGTCGAAGCGGTTCTGCATCACCTCGGCCTTCATGGCAGCGTCGACATTCGCCGACCGAACATGGTGGCGGGAGAACACAGGTCCGACGAGATTCGCGCCGTTAATCCCAACATGAAACTGCCGACGCTCGTCGCCGGTGACATGAACCTTTGGGAAGCCAATCCGATCATGATCTATCTTTGCGACCGGGCCGGTGCGGAAGAATTCTGTCCGACGGACCTGAAAAGCCGGTTCGAGATCCTGCGCTGGATGTCCTGGGAAGTTCAGCACTACAACCGGGAGCTCGTCGACATCCTGTGGGAAACGGTCCTGAAAGGAATGTTCGGTGCGGGGGCGCCGGATCAGGACAAGGTCGATGTGGCTCTGGAAAATTATTGTCGCTTCGCTCAAGTCCTCGAAGACCGGCTCGGAGCGCGCGATTTCGTCCTGGGGGACAGGGTAACCGTGGCGGATTTCGCCGTCGGTGCGTCCTCGGGGCTGGCGATGCTTCCCGGGGCACAGGTGCCGCTGGACGACTATCCGAACATCAAGGCCTGGTATCTTCGGCTGGAAAGCCTGCCGGCGTGGGCGAAAACAGCTCCCGAAAACATGGCTGAAGCTGCCGCATAAACAGGTCGGGTGCCCTCGGCGGCTCGCATTTTGCCGCCGCCGCGGGCTCCTCTAGAGATACAGCTCGCCGCGGGCGACGACGGTCGCCTGACCGCCTATACGGACCGCATGCATTTTTCCCGCCTCCATGTCGATTTCCAGATCGATCAGCGAGGGGCGGCCCATCTCGAAGCCCTGTTCGATGCGGATATGGTGCGTGCCGTTCGGCAGGTCGTCGTAATAGTCGACGACACCGGCAAAGGCGGCGGCGGCGGAGCCGGTCGCCGGATCTTCCGGGATGCCCATGTCGGGGGCGAACAGGCGCGCATGGAAGGCGCTGTCGTGCGACCGGGTTTCACGGCAGTAGATATAGGCGTCGTTGTGGTCGTCCTTGCCGAAGCCGGCCTTCCACATGGAGGCCACGGGTTTGGCGCGGGCCAGGGCGTCCAGGTCCCGGACGGGAACGAAGGTGAAGGGCGGGCCGACACGGAATCTTGAAGGGGAATGGTTTTCAAAGCCGATGTCGGACGGCTCCAGATTGAGCGCGGCGGCAATCACATCCACATTGTGGGTGGGGCCGGCCGGTTCAGGCAGGTTAGGCACATCGAACTCAGCGAAGGCGGCGGCGTTTTCGCGCAGGATCACCGCGCAGCGTATGGGACCGATCTTCTGTTTCAGAACCACCACGGAGTCCTGCTCGCCGGTGATTTCACCGAAACGGTCCGTTGCCATCAGGATGGCGGTGCCAACGGTGGGATGGCCGGCAAAGGGCAGTTCCAGCTTCGGCGTGAATATCCGCATGCTGGCGGACTGGCCCGGCTGTTCGGGAGGAAACACGAAAACCGTCTCGGAAAGATTGAACTCCCCGGCAATCTTCTGCATCTGCTCGTCGCTCAGACCCTCGGAGTCCAGAACCACCGCCAGGGGATTGCCGGAAAGGCTCGTGTTGGTGAAGACATCCAGGATAGCGTAGCGACGGCCCATGTTTTCATTCTCCCTGGCGATTGATGCCGTAGCGGCTCGTGAGGTGAGCGGACTTTTGCATTTCTTGGCACGTCCCGCCAGTGCCTATCGGTCATTCATGGTGAACAAATTATTGCAGCCGGTAGCGGTGCGATCGGGACGGATCATGTTGTTTTCATACGGTTTCCGGTGCGAGAAGATAGGCACCGATGGCCCGTGCATATGACACGATCGCGGGATCGTTCAGGTCCTCCTGAGTGCGGATGATGCGGATGTCGGACAGTTCCTGCTCACTGGAGGCTTCGGAAAAACGGCGGATGCTGTCCCGCAGGTCTTCCGCCTTTGCATCGATGTGGAAAACCCGGGCGATTGAAATGCGCGGACCGTCGAAGGCGACCAGAAGATCGTCTGCATGGACGTCCTGTCCGGTCAGGCCGGTCTCTTCTTCCAGCTCGCGGCAGATCGCGCCGTTTACATCGACCTGGCCGTCCGCGGAGACATCAGACGGATCCAGATTGCCGCCGGGCGGATAGATCTGCCCGGCGGTTGCCGTATGCTGCGACATGACACCGTAAAGCAGTTCCCCGTCACGGGCTCTGAGGATCGCGGAACCGAAGAGGTTGCGCGCGGAGGCGTCCGGTGCACCCCAGTCGCGCCAGGCCAGAAAGGCGGCATAGGAACATTCCCGGCAGATGCCCTTGAAGGTGCCGTTCTCGAACCGGAATTGCGACAGTTTCAGGGTGCGTCCGTTCCACAGCAGACCGATGCGTTTTCTGGCCTCCTCGAAATGGGCGGCAATGGCTGCTTCATTGGCGATCTCGAACGGCCAGGGATCCGGCGACAGGTTGATATCGATCTTGGAAACCCTGTGAACCGCCGGCGGCAGCCGCTTTTCCATCATCAGTGCCTTTCGGCCGGGCGGCGCATCTTCCGGGCGCGTCGCCAGAGGCTTAAATCCCCGTCTTTCACAAAAGGGGCCTGCGTCGATTTCAGGCTCCAGAACAAGGCGTGTCAGAGCGCGGGTGCGGGCTTCGACGTCCGCTCGCGACAGCAGCAATGTGCCGATGCCCTGGCTCCGTGCCTCGGGGGCGACGATCAGGAAGTCGACGCGCAGCGTGTCGTCGTCCTGCGGAGACATGCCGCAAAAGCCCACCGGCCGGCCGTCCTGCTCGGCAACCGTGAGCGTCCCGAACGTGGTATCCGAAATCCGCCATTGCTTCAGCAGGTCCGCCACCCGGTCTTCCGGATACGCCCGGGAAGGCTTGGTGCGCTGAAGAATATCGGTCAGCGCGAGCACATCGGCGGACGTGGCGGGGCGAAGCTTCAAGGGCATGAGCGGTCCGGAGTTTCGAACAATGCCTATCCCTAGTCAGAGATTGTGAAGCTTGCAAGGCAGCGCGATCCTCTCTCTCCACCGGGTCAATGGGCCGTGATGCGGGGGTGAGGGGAGCCCCTAGCGGATAAATGTCCCGTTGCGCAGCTCCCTGACCGCCTGATTCAGCTCTTCATGGGTGTTCATGACGATCGGTCCGTGCCAGGCGACAGGCTCGCGGATCGGGGCGCCGGAGACGAGCAGGAAGCGCATGCCCTCGTCGCCGGCCTGGACCACAATTTCGTCGCCGGAGCCGAAGATCACCAGCGAGCGGTTGCCGGTCTCGTCGCGGATCTTGAGTTCCTCGCCGCCGAATTCCTTTTCGGTGAGGATGCCGAAGGGGGCCGAGGCCCCTTCGAAACGGCCGGAGCCTTCGAAGACATAGGCGAAGGTCTGCTTGTGGGTATCGACCTTGAACCGCTTCTTCCGACCGGCGGGGACGTGGATGTCGAGATATTGCGGCTCGGCCGCGATGCCGTCGACAGGGCCGCGCTTGCCCCAGAACTCGCCGCAGATAATGCGGGCGGAGGTGCCGTCGTCGTCGGTTTCGACGGGAATGTCCTGTCCCTTGACGTCCTGATAGCGCGGCTCCGTCATCTTCAGCGACGAGGGCAGATTGGCCCAGAGCTGGAAGCCGTGCATGCGGCCGCCGGCATCGCCCTTCGGCATTTCCTGATGCATGATGCCGCGGCCGGCGGTCATCCACTGCACGTCGCCCGCGCCCAGGTTGCCGGTATTGCCCAGGCTGTCACCGTGCTCCACGGTGCCCGCGAGCACATAGGTGATCGTCTCGATGCCCCGATGGGGGTGCCAGGGAAAGCCCTTGAGATAGTCCTGCGGACGGTCGTTGCGGAAATCGTCCAGGAGCAGGAACGGGTCGAGCCTCTCCGGATCCTGGAAACCGAAGACCCGTTCGAGCCTGACACCCGCGCCTTCCAGGGTCGGTTGCGTGGTTCCGATGTGTGTGACCGGGCGGATGGACATATGCGTCTCGCTCATGCAGGAGGACTGTTGGCATCAAGATAGCGTCGTTCCATTGAAAGCCCAGCCAGCTCTCGACAAACGCAGTGTTTCTCATGCGTGGACAATCGTCTGAAGCCTGAAGCGGCGGTTGCCGGAGCAGGGGCCCACCGGCGGCCTTGCATCTTGCGGCATTCTGGCCCACATGCCAGTGTGGCGCGCCGATTTGACCGACCGTCACACCGCATTTTCTCAACCGGCTGGAACTTCATGGCTCCGATACTGTCCGTCCGCGATCTGGAAAAGACCTATGAAGGTGGTTTCCAGGCTCTCAAGTCCGTTTCGCTGGATATCCGCGAAGGGGAGGTCTTCGCCCTTCTGGGGCCGAACGGAGCGGGCAAGACCACCTTGATCAGCACGATCTGCGGTCTGGTGCGGCCAACGTCCGGCAGTATCGAAGTGGGCGGTCACGACGCGCTGAAGAATTTTCGTGCCGCGCGCCGTCTCATCGGTCTCGTTCCGCAGGAAATGCCGACGGCGCCTTTTGAAATGGTTGCCGATACGGTCTCCTTCAGCCGGGGTCTGTTTGGTCTGAAACGGGATCCGGCGCTGGTCGAAAGCATCCTGAAGGACCTGTCTTTGTGGGACAAGCGGGACAATGCAATCATGGCGTTGTCCGGAGGCATGAAACGGCGGCTGCTGGTTGCCAAGGCCCTTGCCCATGAACCGCGGATCCTGTTCCTGGATGAGCCGACGGCGGGTGTCGACGTGGAACTCAGGCACGACATGTGGCGCATCGTCGGTGAGCTCAAGGAGCGCGGTGTCACCATCATCCTGACGACGCACTATATCGAAGAGGCCGAGGAGATGGCCGACAGGGTGGGCGTGATCAACGGCGGCGAGATCATTCTCGTGGAGGACAAGGCGGAGCTGATGCGCAAGCTTGGGCGCAAGCTGCTGACGCTCAGCCTGAGCGAACCGCTCGCAGCCGTGCCGCAGGCTCTGGCCCGTTACGACCTGATGCTGGCAAATGACGGTGCCAGCCTTGTCTACACATATGATACCCATGCGGAGCGCACGGGCATCACATCGCTCCTGACGGATCTGTCGGCAGCAGGCGTGCGGTTCCAGGACCTGCAGACCGACCAGTCCTCGCTCGAGGATATCTTCGTCGATCTGGTCAAGGGCGGATGACGGCCGGGATGGCAACGGACCTCACCATACGCAGGGCGGTGCTTGGCGACAGGGACCATCTGACGGACCTGTGCATGCGCTCGAAGAAATCGAACGGCTACGACGAGGCGTTCATGGCGCAATGCGCGGAAGAACTGCGCGTTCGCGACAGCTGGATTACGGACGATCACATCTGGCTGGCCGAGACAGACGACGGGAAAGCGGTCGGCTGTATCCGCCTGTGTATCGCGGCGGACGGGATGACGGGCGAGGTCGGAACCTGCTTCGTCGATCCGCACTGGAAGGGAAAACAGGTCGGCCGCATGCTGTTCGCTCCTCTTCTCGATGAAGCCGGAAGCCGGGGCCTGACCCGGATCGGGCTGGACTCGGACCCGTTTGCCGAAGCGTTCTATGCCCGCATGGGCTTCACCACAATCGGCCGCTCGCCCTCCGGCTCCATCGCGGGCCGCACGCTGCCACGCATGGAACTGATACTGGACGCCGGGCCGCTGCAGGGACGGGAACACTCATGAATTTCGAAGCGATCAAATCCATCTATCTCGCCGAAATGGCGCGAACCCGGCGGACGATCATGCAGAGCATCATCTCTCCGGTGATCTCGACCGTGCTCTATTTCGTGGTGTTCGGTGCGGCCATCGGCTCGCGGATCACCGAGGTCGACGGCGTGAGCTACGGTGCCTTCATCGTGCCGGGCCTGATCATGCTGTCGCTGATGACCCAGAGCCTGTCCAACGCCTCTTTCGGCATCTACTTTCCCAAGTTTACAGGCACGATCTTCGAGGTCTTGTCGGCCCCCGTCTCCTTCCTGGAGATCACCATCGCCTATGTGGGCGCGGCGGCGACCAAATCCGTGCTGGTTGGCTTGATCATCCTGATCACGGCGAATTTCTTCGTCCCGCTGGAAATCCAGCATCCTTTCTGGATGGCGGCGTTCTTCATGCTGACGGCGGTGACCTTCGCGCTTCTGGGTTTCATCATCGGCATCTGGGCGGACAATTTCGAGAAGCTTCAGTTTGTTCCGCTTCTGATCGTCACGCCGCTGGCTTTTCTCGGCGGCAGCTTCTATTCCATCAACATGTTGCCGGAGTTCTGGCAGACGGTGACCCTGGTCAATCCGGTCGTCTACCTGATTTCCGGGTTCCGCTGGAGCTTCTACGGCCAGGCGGATGTCAGCCTGTGGCTGTCGCTGCTGGCGACCCTGATCTTCCTTGGCGGTTCGCTTGCCGTCATACATCGTATCTTCAAGACCGGTTACCGCCTGAAACCGTAGGGCGGAAGACCGGATTAGCATGGGGCCGGGAATGGGCTGGACCGCACGTTTGAAAAAGGTTGTCGCGCTCCTGCTGGTGGCGGGGCTGGCCGGCTGCCAGACCGCACAGCCGCTTTCGGGCACCGGGCAGCCGCCTTCGGCCGCTGCCGTCGAGAGCGCTCCCCTCCCGGTTGTCAGCTACGCACCGGCGACTGCCGTGGAGCGCGGATTTTCGGCGCTCGTTCTGAATGCGGCGAGCGGAGAGGAGCTTTATGCGGTCGACGCGGACGCCCCGCGCTATCCCGCCTCGCTCACCAAGATGATGACGCTCTACCTGCTGTTCGAGGCGGTTGCCGAGGGACGCTATTCCCTGTCATCGCCGCTGACGGTCTCTGCGAAGGCCGCTTCGCAGCCTCCGGCGAAAATCGGCCTGAAGGCCGGTTCGACCATCACCGTGGAACAGGCCGCCCGGGCCCTGGCCGTGAAGTCAGCCAACGACGTGGCCGTGACCATTGCCGAAAACCTTGCCGGAAGCGAAGCCGCATTCGCCCGCCAGATGACGCAACAGGCCCGGGCGCTGGGCCTTTCCAGAACCCGTTTCGTCAATGCGACCGGTCTTCCCGACACGGCTCAGGTGACGACGGCCAGGGACATGGCCAAGCTCGGTCTCGCTCTCAAAAGCCGCTTTCCCCAGTATGCAAGCTATTACCGGGCCAAATCCTTTTCCTATGGCGGGCGCTCGTTCCGGGCGACCAACAACCTTCTGGGCAAGGTGCCCGGTGTCGACGGCCTGAAGACCGGCTATATCCGCATGTCCGGCTACAATCTGGTCGCGACCGCGAACCGTGGCGGCAAACGGCTGATTGTCGTCGTCATGGGCGGCAAGAGCGAAGCGGCGCGGGACAAGGAAGTCGCCCGGCTGATCGAGGCGTATTCCTAAAAAAAGACCCCGCTGAAACCAGCGGGGTCCGTTTGTTCCGATGATCGGGAAAGATCAGTTCTTCGACTTGTCGACCAGTGCGTTGGACCTGATCCACGGCATCATGCCGCGCAGCTTTTCGCCGACTTCCTCGATCTGGTGCGCGTCGTTCAGGCGGCGGGTTGCCTTGAACTTGGCGGCGCCGGCCCGGTATTCCTGCATCCAGTCGGAGGTGAACTTGCCGGTCTGGATGTCGGTCAGGACGCGCTTCATTTCCGCCTTGGTTTCGGCCGTCACGATGCGCGGACCGGTGACATATTCACCCCATTCCGCCGTGTTGGAGATGGAGTAGTTCATGTTGGCGATGCCGCCTTCATAGATCAGGTCGACGATCAGCTTCACTTCGTGCAGGCATTCGAAATAGGCCATTTCCGGCGCGTAACCGGCTTCGACCAGGGTTTCGAAACCGGCACGGATCAGCTCGACCAGGCCGCCGCAGAGAACTGCCTGTTCGCCGAAGAGATCGGTTTCGCACTCTTCCTTGAAGGTGGTTTCGATGATGCCGGAACGACCGCCGCCGACGCCGCAGGCATAGGAGAGGCCGAGGTCATGCGCGTTGCCGGAAGCGTCCTGGTGGACGGCGATCAGGCACGGCACGCCGCCGCCTTTCTCGTATTCGCCGCGCACGGTGTGGCCCGGGCCCTTCGGAGCGACCATCAGCACGTCGACGGTGGATTTCGCCTCGATCAGGCCGAAATGCACGTTCAGACCATGGGCGAAGGCGATTGCCGCGCCGTCGCGGATGTTGGCGGCGATGTGGTCGCGGTAGATGTCGGCCTGCAGTTCATCAGGCGTTGCCATCATCATCAGGTCGGCCCAGGCAGCGGCTTCCGCGACACTCATGACCTTGAAGCCGTCGGCTTCGGCCTTGAGCGCGGTGGTGGAGCCTTCGCGCAGGGCGACGGCCACATCCGGGCAGCCGCTGTCCTTCAGGTTCATCGCATGGGCACGGCCCTGGGAACCGTAGCCGATGATGGCGACTTTCTTGGATTTGATCAGGTTCAGATCGGCGTCACGATCGTAATAAACGCGCATGGGGTTGTCCTTTCTCCCGTTTGCATTTCGTTTCTTGAAAAGCCGGTTTTCATGCCGGTCTTTGTTTTCGTCTGACTGCCGGGGCTTACGCCCCGAACAGCCGGTAAAAGCGGTCAACAGCCGTTTCGGCCTGGGCTTTCAGATCCTTCTCGGCCGGACCGGCGGCCTCGCCGAGCAGAAGGCGGATGTGAACGTCCCGGATCGCAAGGCCGTAAAGCACCTGATAGGCGTCCTCGGCCTTGTCGAATTTCAGCAGC
Organism: Labrenzia sp. 011; assembly: GCF_003075075.1. Classification (GTDB taxonomy): domain Bacteria; phylum Pseudomonadota; class Alphaproteobacteria; order Rhizobiales; family Stappiaceae; genus Roseibium. The sequence continues at coordinate 99,954 of NZ_QCYM01000008.1, forward strand.
CCGTGGCGGCGGCCGCTTTCCAGCATGGCGCGCGCGCGGGCGGAGATCATGTGTTTGCCGCGTACCAGAAGAAGCTGGCCGAGGCGGTTGGAATTGGTGTTCGACTGGCCGATGGACAGGCGATTCAGCGCCAGCGATGTTTCGGAAAACAGCACGCCCAGCAGCGCTTCCACGAAGGCAGCCACATGCGCGCGGAAGGTTTCGGCGTCGGCGGTCGATCCCGCCTCGGAAGGAAACTGCACCTGGCTCGCCTGAAAGGCCACAACCGCCGCCAGAAGTCCGTCCCGGTCCCCGAACCACTTGTAGAGGCTTTCCTTGGAACAGCTCGCGGTGCGGGCCAGACCGGCCGTGGTCAGGGCCTTTTCCCCGCCCTCGACCAGCAGGGTCAGAGCATGCTGCAGGACCACCTGCTGGCGCGGAGAGAACTCCGGCGCGGCATCCGGGCGGGAGGTGGCGATGTCAAAAGCGGCTGCGGACATGTTCTTCGGGCTTGATCAGGGAATGGGTAAATCCGGTAGCAACAAAGCTGGGGAACCGTACGGTACGGTTCTGGCGAGGTTATTGCACCAGCGGAAAAAGAGGTCAAGAGGGGGGCGGAAATTTTGTGACGGACTGCGGTAACGGACCAGCCTCGATGGGGCGTCCGGCCACAGGCGAATATCGCCCCTGACCGGCGCGCTCATGGACGGGGCCGCCTGAGTGCTGTTCTGCCCGCGCCGGAAGAGAACAGGGCCCGCCGGCGGGAACCACGGGTCCTGATCGCTTCAGGGCCGGTCTGCGGCCCGCTCGAGCCAGTCCACCACCACTCTTGCCGTTCCCGTTTTCCGGCTGCGGTGGGACAACACCGCATGATAGGCGTTGTCCGGCTGAAGGCGGGGCAGACCGATGGGTATCAGAAGCCCGTTTTCGACCTGGTCGCCTGTGATCGAGCGCCAGCCGAGCATGACACCGTGGCCGGAAAGCGCGGACTGGGTGGCCTGGACATAGTTGGAAAACCGCAGACCCTTGGCCGAGCCCGCAGCCTTGTGGCCTGTCCGGGCGAGGTAGTCGGACCAGGTGAGCCAGCGCCGGTCGGCGAAATCCACGTGGATCAGGAACGCGGAGGCCAGGCTGCCGCCGTTGTCTGCGATGCGCCTTGCCAGGGAGGGAGCGCACACCGGTTCGATGGTTTCCTCAAACAGCAGCCGGACCTCGCCGTCGTCCCAGCGGCCGTCGCCGTAACGCATGGCAATATCCGTTCCGGGGCCGAGTCTGGGAACTTCCTGCACGGTGGTCTGTACATTCACCGCAAGGTCCGGATGGTCACGATAAAGGGCCTCCAGGCGCGGCATCAGCCAGTAGGTGGCAAAGCCGATGGTGCAGGCGATCGTCACGGTCGGAACATCGGGAAGCGTGAGCGCGCGGATATCGTCCAGCGCCTCGGTGAGCCGCTCGCGATTTTCGCTGACCGCCTGCAGCAGGATGGTGCCGGCCTCGGTCAGACCGGCCGGGCGGGTACTGCGATCGATCAGTGCCGTGCCGACATGGTCTTCCAGCTGCCGCAGCGCCTGGCTGATGGCGGACATGGACACATTCAGGTCTCCGGCTGCCCGCTTGGCGCTGCCGGCTCGCTGCACGGTTTCGAAAACGGTCAGGAGCCGGAGCGGGGGGAGGCGGTGCATGGGCTGCTCAAGTTAATCTGGAACTTAAGTTAACTTCTGCTTTTATCGTCTTTTCAAATCGGCTTCACAAGCTCAATTTGTTCAAAGCATATGAAAGGACGGGGTAAATGCTTGTGGTCGCGCAAATGGCCGCCGCATTTGCCAACTTAATCTGGAAGGTGAAGACCATGCTGGGAACGGGTGACGCGGGAGTGCTCCTGCAGGAAAACGGCCTCGATGTGCCTCTTGGTGACGGACGGACCGCCTATTTCAATTATTACTGGCTGCGCGACAATTGTCCGACCTCCTTCGACGCGGAAACCCGCGAACGGGCGTTCGACATCTTTGCCGAAGCGGAGGCGCCCAGAGCCGAAACCGCGGCGATTGCCGGCGGGCATCTTGAAATCACCTGGGCCGGCTCGGGGCATGTCACCCGCATGCCGCTGGAGTTCCTGAACGACTATGCGGCGGGGGAAAAACGCGCCGATCCCGCCAATCTGGCCCGGCGGCCCTGGTATGGGGATCACTATGCGAAGATCGCCCGGTTTTCCCATGCGGAACTCATTGCCGACAAGGCGCATGTCAGGGACTGGGTGCAGGCCATGCTCATCGACGGCGTTGCGCTGCTCACCGGCCTGCCCGATACGGATGACGCCCTGCTGGAGACCGCAGGCCTGATCGGTCATGTGCGCCCGAGCTATTTCGGACTGACCTTCGAGGTGAAAACCCACATCAAGCCGACCAATCTGGCCTTTACCTCCAAGGCGCTGCCGCTGCACACGGATCTGCCGGACGAGGATCTGGCGCCCGGCGTCCAGTTCCTGCATTGCCGGGCGAATTCGGTCGAGGGCGGCAACAGTCTCTTTGTCGACGGACTGGCGGTGGCGGAAGATTTCCGCAAGGCCTATCCGGAAGATTTCGAGCTTCTGGTGTCCGTCGATGTGCCCTATTACTGCGAACATGACAGCTTCGACATGCGCTCCCGCCAGCACGTGATCGAACTGGATGAATACGGCAATGTGTCCGGTGTGACCATCAGTCAGCACCATGCCGATATTTTCGACATGCCGCAGCAGGATCTGGACCGCTTCTACCCGGCCTTCTGTCGCTTCGGACAGATGATGCGGAACGAAAAATACCTGATGCGGTTCCGTCTGAATGCCGGGGAATGTATCGTCTTCGACAACCACCGGATCGTGCATGGCCGGGCGGCCTATACGGCGACCAGCGGCGACCGGCATTTGCGCGGCTGTTACACCGACCGGGGCGAGTTGCGCTCCACCTACCGGGTACTTGCCGGAGAAGGACGATTCAAATGAAACTGGAAACCGGGATTTCGGCGGATACGACGGGCAGTGAACAGGCCCTGCGGGAGGACCTGGCGGCAGCCTTCCGGCTGGCGGTGAAATTCGGCTGGCACGAGTCCGTCGGCAATCATTTCAGCGCGGCGGTGTCGGAGGATGGCGCAACATTCCTGATGAACCCCAAGTGGCGGCATTTTTCGGAGATCCGGGCCAGCGATCTGCTGCTGCTCGACGCCCATGACGACCGGGTCATGGCCGGGGACAACGCTCCGGACCCTTCCGCCTGGTGTATTCACGGCACGGTTCACCGCATGAATCCCGCCGCAAGAGTGTTGTTCCATTGCCATCCGCCGAATGCGACCGCGCTGGCGACGCTGCAGGATCCCTCGATGCGGCCGATTGATCTCAACACGGCCCGCTTCTTCGGCAAGGTAGCCATCGATCCCGGGTTCGGCGGCATGGCGGATGACGCGGAAGAAGGGCGGCGGATCGCCGAGACGCTGGGCGACAAGCCGGTGCTGATCATGGGCAATCATGGCGTATCCGTTTCCGCCGCAAACGTCGCCGAAGCCTTCGAGCATCTCTATTTCTTCGAACGGGCTGCCGAAACCCTCCTGAAGGCCTATGCAACCGGCCGGCCGCTGGCGATCATGTCCGACAATCTCGCCGCCAAGACCGCCGCCGAGTGGGAGCCCTACAAGGGCATGGGCCATGCGCATTTCGACCATCTGAAGCGGGAACTGGACAGGACACAGCCCGACTACCGCGACTGAGGAGCACGGACACCGCCGGGAATATTCTCTGCTTCCCGGCGCCGCATGTCCGCCGTCACACCTCTGTCTGCCCTCAAGGCGGCAGGCAGGGGACAAGAGGGGATCTGGCAGGCCGGTCCGCAGGCTCACACACCGGAAAATGCCGCTGTAGTAGTCGCCTAATACCCGTTTTCTCCCGCCTCCTGATAGGCTTTGCGCATCGTTTTCTGCTCTGGGAGGAAAAAGCATGAGCGCGAAGAAACTTCTCATGATTACCGGTGATTTCACCGAGGACTACGAGACCATGGTGCCGTTCCAGACGCTTCTGGCAATGGGCTATGAAGTCGATGCGGTCTGTCCGGGCAAGAAGGCCGGCGACACGGTTGCGACCTGCATCCACGATTTCGAGGGCGACCAGACCTATTCGGAAAAGCGCGGCCACAATTTCACGCTCAATGCGACCTTTGCCGAGGTGGATGTCGCCCAGTACGACGCCCTGGTGATCCCGGGCGGCCGTGCGCCGGAGTATCTGCGTCTCGACGCCGATGTCATCGCAGCGGTCAGGCACTTCATGGATGAAGGCAAGCCGGTTGCCGCCATCTGTCATGGCGCGCAGATCCTCAGCGCCGCGAAGGTCATCGAGGGACGCACTGTCTCCGCTTACCCGGCCTGCCGCCCGGAGGTGGAGCTGGCTGGCGCGACCTATGCGGATATCGCCATCGACGGCGCCGTAACCGACGGCAATCTCGTTACCGCTCCTGCCTGGCCGGCCCATCCGGCATGGCTGTCGCAGTTCAACGCTGTGCTGAACGGGAAAGCTGCAGGTTCCATCGCCGCCTGACGGAGCCACCATCTTCCGCACCTTCCGGCTGTCTCCCACAAACAGGCACCGGAAGGCTACGGTTCCTGCCCGAGGCTGCACGCAGTCCTTGGGCAGGCTTTTCAGTGACCTGGAAAAGCAATAGGATCACGGTCTACAGCGACCGGATACAGCCATGTGCAAACTCTTCATCGACGCCAACCCGAACCTCTGGGAAAGTAGCACCAGATCCCTGCGTATCGACGGAATGGTCACGTCCGTGCGTCTGGAAACCTTTTTCTGGAAGGTGCTGGAAGAAATCGCCGGACGCGACGGCATGAATGTCGTCCAGCTCATCACCCGGCTGCATCACGAGAGCATTGATGCCGGGCATGATCTCGGCAATTTCACGAGTTTTCTGCGGGTCTGCTGCGGGCGTTATCTCGCCCTGCAGCTTTCGGGCGACGTGCCCACCGACACCCGTCTGCCGATTTCTGGCCTCGATGCGGATGGCATCCTGGAAGCGGAAACCGGCCGGTTTCACTGAGAGACGGACGGTTCAGGCCGTCTCGGCGCTCATGTGCGCAGGCATGGATGCGGACACGCGGTCCGCATCGCCTTCCAGCAAGGCGTTCTGCATTTCGGCGGCAATCGGGACCGGCCCGGCATCGGACGGGACCGCCAGGAGGCCGAGCCGTCGGCATATCTCTCCCATCAGGACCGAAGAGGTCATCCACACCAGGAGCGGTGCCAGGACCAGCGGCAGCGCGACGGGCAGGAGCCAGTAGAACAGCTCCGGCACGTAATAGCGCGAAAAGGCGACGCCGGCCGCGCCTGTCAGAGTCATCCACCATGTTGCGCTGATGGCGGCGCCGAGCGGCAGGGACCCGTCGTCCCGCTCCGCCGTCGGCCAGCCTGAATCGGCCCCGGTCAGAACCTGCACCACCGAGCGGCAATGGAACATCATCAGGACCGGGGCCAGGACCGAGGTCAGGAGGATCTCGATCAGGAAGCTGACAACGAGCCGCAGCGGACCGCCGAAGGTCTTTGCGTCGCCGCCCGCAAGGGTCCTGACCACGAGCAGAAGCTTGGGCAGGATCAGCAGGGCGACGAGACCGAACAGCAGGGCGAGCGCGGTGGCCGTTTCCGGATGGGGAAAGACGGGGAAGGGGGAATAGCCGTCGAAATAGACCGGTGGCGGAGCCATCAGCGGTGCGGTCAGGCTGGTCAGCAGAAACAGGAACCAGATCGGCGAGGCCAGATAGGCGAAGATCCCCTGGAGGATCGAGACCCGGCTCCAGAACCGCAGGCGTGGCGCGGCCAGGATGCGGCTGTGCTGAAGATTGCCCTGGCACCAGCGCCGGTCGCGCTTGGCGTAGTCGACCATGTTGGCCGGAGCTTCCTCGTAGGAACCGGTCAGGTCCGGATCAAGGCGCACCTTCCAGCCGTCGCGCGCCAGCAGCGCGGCTTCCACCGTGTCGTGACTGAGGATATGCCCGCCGAAGGGCGGCTTGCCCTGAAGGGGCGCCATGCCGCAGGCCGCCGCGAAGGCCCGAGTGCGGATCAGTGCATTGTGGCCCCAGAACGTGCCTTCCTCGCCCTGGACGGCGGCGAGTCCGCGCGCGAAGTAAGGGCCGTAGAGGGATGTGGCGAACTGCAGAAGCCGGCCGTAGAGGGTTTTCAGGCCGATGATCTGCGGCAGCGATTGCAGCAGCCCGACGCGCGGGGCGGCTTCCATGCGCCGCACCATCTCCACGATGGTTTCTCCGTCCATGAGACTGTCGGCGTCCAGAACCAGCATGTATTCGTAGGCGCCGCCGGAGGTCTGGACAAAATCCGCGATATTGCCGGCCTTGCGGCCGATGTTCCTGTCCCGGTGCCGGTAGAACAGGCGCCCGCCCGCCTGGTGACGGAGGAGCAACTGGCGATAGGCGGATTGTTCCCTGGCGGCGATGTCGGGTTTCGTCGTGTCGGACAGGACGTAAAAGTCGAAACAATGTGCCTCGGGCAGGCGGTCGATCGACTTCATGATGGCCGCGAGCCGGGCGAATACCGGACCGGTGGCTTCATTGTAGATCGGCATCAGGATGGCGGTGCGCCCTTCCGGCCGCACGTCCGCACGGGCGGCCTTCTGCGGAGCGAAGAGGATGCCGAAGAGCGCGATGCAGCCGCCCCAGGCCAGCCAGAAGGCGGCGATTGCCATCAGCGCGATGCGCACCACGTCAAGCCGGTCGAACCCGTCCGACTGGACAACGTTGGCAAACATGAAGGAAGCGGCGATGGTCAGGAGGACCGCGATCAGAACCATGGCCAGCCGGCGCGGGCCGGCGGGCTGGACCCCGGCACCGGCGGGCCGCATGTCAGCGGTTCCTCGCCGGAGCCGGCGTGCGTTTCATCTGCGGCCGGACCATGTGCAGCACTCTTTGCCAGCGTGTGGCGAGCGGTGCCAGGCGACGGGAAAGAGGTGGCTCGAGGTCATGAGACGGCATATCGAGACGGTGCAGGGGCGGTGGAACGATCATGGTGCGGATCACGCGCGCCCGTTCCTCAGGCCGGCCTTTTCCGGCCAGAAAGGCGTCGGCGGCCAGCAGCGTTTCGCTCCCGAAGCGGTGCTCGGAAAGGGCAAGCTCCAGAATGTCGTCGGACAGGTCCGGCCGTCGGAGCACGTGCCGGATTTCCTCGTATAGGGAGCCGTTGCCACGCGGCTCCGGAAGCGGCTGTGAGCCAGTGTCATTGTATGATGTCATGAGTCCCCACTCCACTGATACATCCATGTTTCCGTCCGGTCGGTGCCGTCGAGCTGCAGAGCCAGTACGAATTCGACCGGTGTTCCCGCATCCTTTCGTTCCACATCCAGAACCACCCGCCAGGACCCGCCTTCCAGGCGCTGAACGAAATGATGTTTGACTTCGGCGTTTTGAATCGTCAGGCGCGGCTCCAGCGGTGCGTCTGCACCCAGGCCGGAAAGCGCCTCGCCGGCGAATTCCACCACGAACTTGCGGAACTTGGGATCCGGGTCCGAAGCGGCGGCGCCGCCATGGCCGGTGCTCGTGCGCACAATCTGCGCCAGCTCCGTTCCCGGTTCCGGATTGCTGCCCCAGATCATCCGATAGGCGAAACGGTGTTCCGAACCGGCTTTGGTGCCGCCTTCCGGCACCCAGAAGGCGACGATATTGTCGTAGATTTCCTTGTCAGCCGGTATTTCCGCCAGCATGACATGCCCACGCCCCCAGCCGTTCACCGGTTCGATCCACAGGGACGGGCGGCGCTGGTATTTGGCTTCCGTGTCCTGGTAGTTGTCAAAGTCGCGGTCACGCTGCAGAAGGCCGAAACCCGCCGGGCTTTCCTCCTTGAAGAAGGAGAGTGACAGTGCTTCCGGATTGCGGATCGGGCGCCACAGGCGCTGGCCGTCGTGCCGCAGGATGAGCAGCCCGTCGTTGTCGTGCACTTCCGGGCGGTAATCGTCAAAGCCGGTGCGGTCGTTTTCGCCGAAGAGGAACATGGAGGTCAAAGGGGCGATGCCCAGCCGATCGACATCCTCGCGCAGGAAGATCCGCGCATCGACTTCGACGACCGTATTGACGCCCGGCTTGATGGTGAACTGATAGGCTCCGGCCACGCTGCTGCTTTCCAGCTCGGCGTAGAGGCGCATTTCGACGGCGCCCTCCGCAGGGCGTTCCAGATAGAATCTGGTGAAGCGCGGAAATTCCTCGGGGCCGGCGATGGCCGTGTCGATGGCCAGTCCGCGGGCCGACAGGCCGTAGACATTGCCCTTTCCCAGGGCCCGGAAATAACTCGCCCCCAGAAAGACGATGAGCTCGTCGTAAAAGTCCGGTGTGTTGAGCGGATGATGAAGCCTGAAGCCCGCGATCCCGGGAAGCTCGACCGTCTTGAAGGCTTCGGGATCGAGCGGTGCGCGATATTCGAAATCGGCACCGGTGAAGCGGATCGGGCGAATCTCGTTTCCGGCAATCTCGAAGAGTTCCACCGGCTCGTCGTAGAGCCAGCCGGGATGAAAGGCCTGAAGACGGTAGTTGCCGGGTATGTCTGCCCACACGGATCGCTCGGGCAGGAAGCGGATCGACCGGTGCTGGTCGTAATCGAGATCCGCCAGAATGTCCGGCAAGTCAGGGGTGGCAGGATCGAAGGCATTCTCAGCCTTGTCCTTCATGCGGTTGATCAGCGTTTCGAAGCTGAAGGGTGCTGCGGGTGAAGATCCCGTACCGCTTTGAGCAGGTGCGGAATTTTCAGCCAGGGCAACGCCGGGAACGGCCCCGCCCGCCAACGAGCCTGCCATCAGGGCCGTCGCCGACAGAAACTTGCGCCGATTGATCACAATAACTGGTCACCTCTTTGAAATTAAAGCGTTCTTTTAGGAGCAGACCTGCAATGAGCACACGCACTGAGGCAATTTTATGGAGAAGAATCGGCCAAAAGATGATTTCACCATGCGCTGCAACATCTCAGGCGGCCGCCTTCCGGTAGCAAACGCGGAAACGGTCAATTGGTTGCATTGTTTTCCGGCCGGGATGCAGCCGGCCGATGGGGAATTTACAAAAGGGCAGTGACGAAATCGCCGATCTCCAGAGCCGAAGTCAGCCCGGGAGATTCGATTCCGTAAAGGGCCACGAGACCCTGAATGCCGTGCGCCTGCGGTCCGTCGATGCGGAAATCCGCGGCAGGGGCGCCGGGGGCGGAAATCTTCGGCCGGATGCCCGAATAGTCCGGGACCAGGGAGTTGTCGGGCAGGCCCGGCCAGTAGCGTCTGATCGCCTCGTAAAACCTGTCGCCACGTCCCGGATCGACCTCGTAGTCAAGGTCTTCGACCCATTCCACATCGGGACCGAAGCGGGCCTGATGCTGCAGATCCAGGGTGATGTGAACGCCCGAGCCGCCCGGTTCCGGCAACGGATAGACCAGTCTGGAAAATGGCGCCTTGCCCTGAAGTTTGAAATAGTTGCCCTTGGCCAGATAGCCTCTGGGAGGATGGGCGCCGGAAACGGTCTCCATCAGGCCCGGTGCGCCATGACCGGCGGAAACGACGAGGTCCCGGCAGGTCAGGGAATAGGTGTCCTCGCCACCGGTGTCGACTTCCAGCCGGAAGCCGCCTTCGCAGGGATCGATCCGCCGGACACGGCTGTTGAGTACGACCTGACCGCCACGGTCTTCCAGTCCGCCCTGCAGGGCAAGCATGAAGCCGTGGCTGTCGATGATGCCGGTCGACGGCGACCAGAGCGCGCCGCAGGCGACCAGCGCCGGCTCGATCTCCTGCAATCTTTGCCTGTCAAGGAAAACCAGATCGGTCAGTCCGGTGTCGATTGCCTGCCTGTGCAGGCGTTCCAGTTCGGGAAGCTGGGTCTCGTCCGAGGCGACGATCAGCTTGCCGATCCGCTCATGGGCGATACCGTTTTCGGCGCAGAACCGATAGAGCTGATGCTTGCCGGGAAGGCACAGTTTCGCTCTCAGGCTGCCGACCGGATAATAGATGCCGGCATGGATGACCTCGGAATTGCGGGAGCTGGTCTGTGAACCGATCAGCCCGTGCTGCTCGAGCACCATGACCTCGCGCCCTGCAAGCGCGAGCGCCCGCGCGCAGGCCAGCCCCACCACGCCGGCGCCAATCACAAGGGTTTCGATGTCATGCATGGGATCGGTTTCCAGTTTTCGCGATTGCCGGCCGTTCCTGTCGGGCGCTGCTCCCGCCTTGCGCCGGAGCCTTCCCGTGGAATTGCCGGATCCGTCCCGGGTTCAGGGTCTGGGAAATGCCGGGGCGGGACTTCAGTCGCGCCACGCCCCGGGCAGGGTCGGCGGCGGGATCAGCTCCACCATTTTTCCGGCTGGAACGATCCGGCGGCGTCCTCGATGACCTGACCGACCTGGAACAGGGTGCTTTCGTCGAAGGGCTTGCCGATAAGCTGCAGGCCGAGGGGCAGGCCGTCCTTGTCGAGGCCGGCGGGCACGGAAATGCCCGGCAGGCCGGCCATGTTCACGGTGACCGTGAAGATGTCGTTCAGATACATCTTGACCGGATCCGAATGCAGGGCCTGATCGGCGACGCCGAAGGCCGCCGACGGGGTTGCCGGGGTCAGGATCGCATCGACGCCGTTCTGCCAGGCCAGGTCGAAATCGCGCTTGATCAGCGTGCGCACCTTCTGGGCCTTGAGGTAATAGGCGTCGTAATAGCCGGCCGACAACACATAGGTGCCGATCAGGATGCGGCGCTTGACCTCTTCGCCGAAGCCTTCGGCGCGGGTGTTCTCATACATTTCGACGATATCCTTGCCCGGCACGCGCAGGCCGTAGCGGACGCCGTCGTAGCGGGCAAGGTTCGAGGAGGCTTCTGCGGGGGCGACGATGTAATAGGCCGGAAGGGCGTATTTCGTGTGCGGCATGGCAATATCGACGACTTCCGCGCCGGCGTCCTTCAGCCACTGAATGCCCTTCTGCCACAGCTCCTCGATTTCGGCCGGCATGCCGTCCATGCGGTATTCCGCGGGAATGCCGATCTTCAGACCCTTCACGGACTTGCCGATGGCGGCCTCATAGTCCGGCACCTCGATGTCGACGGAGGTCGTGTCCTTCGGATCGACCGAGGCCATGGATTTCAGAAGGATGGCGCTGTCGCGCACGGTCTGCGCAATGGGGCCGGCCTGATCGAGAGAGGAGGCGAAGGCAACGACGCCCCAGCGCGAGCAGCGGCCGTAGGTCGGCTTGATGCCGACCGTACCGGTGAAGGCCGCCGGCTGGCGGATGGAGCCGCCGGTGTCGGTTGCCGTTGCGCCCATGCACATGCGGGCCGCAACCGCGGTTGCCGAGCCGCCGGAAGATCCGCCCGGTACCAGGTCCTGGTTGGAGCCCTGCTTGCGCCAGGGGTTGATCACCGGGCCGTAATAGGACGTCTCGTTGGAGGAGCCCATGGCGAATTCGTCCATGTTCAGCTTGCCGAGCATCACGGCGCCGTCGGCCCACAGGTTGGACGTCACCGTGGACTCATAGGGTGGCTTGAAGCCGTCGAGAATGTGGCTGCAGGCCTGGGTGTGCACGTCCCTGGTGGCGAACAGATCCTTGATGCCGAGCGGAATGCCTTCCAGCGCACCGGCCTCGCCGCTGGCGAGCTTGGCGTCGGATGCTTTGGCCATGTCGCGAGCCTTGTCGGCGGTGACGGTCACATAGGCGTTCAATGCCTTGTTGGCCGCTTCGATGTTGCCAATGAAGGCCTCGGTGAGTTCCAGGGACGTATAGTCCTTGTTCTTCAGGCCGTCGCGGGCCTCGGCAATGGTGAGTTTGGTGAGATCGGTCATTATTTTGATCTTTCAGGCGGCCCTGAGCGGCCGAGTGTAAAAAACGGAATAGGGACTTTCGGGATAATCGAGCACCGGGCCGCACGCATTGAAACCGGACTGCTCATAGAGCCGCCGTGCGGCGTCATAGTTGTGGCCGGTTTCCAGCACGAGGCGTGTGACGCCCTCCGAGGCCGCAAGTTCGGTCACATGATCGAGGATCCGGCGCGCCAGCCCAAGTCCGCGGAACCGGGGGCGGGTGTAGAAGCGCTTGAGTTCGCCGATGGCATTTTCGTGCCGGTGCAGGGCGCCACAGGCAGCCGCCTGTCCGTCGACGCGGGCAACGAACACCGACGTGTCCGGTCCGGCCATCTCTTCAGCACTCATGCTGTAGTTGGCGTCTTCCGGCGTCAGGGAACCGAGCGTGGTGTTCAGCTCGCCGATCATGGCGCGCATGTCCTCGCTCAGGGGGCTTTCGACCGCTATGACAACGACGGAGGGTGCGTTCATCCCGACCGGAGCCCGACTATTCGACGACTTTCGGCACGATGAAGAAATTGTCTTCACTGGCCGGCGCGTTGGCGATGATTTCTCCGGCCTTGTTGCCGTCGGTGACCGCGTCCTCACGCTTCTTCATGGTCTGCTCGACCACGGAGTTCAGCGGCTCGACCCCGTCGATGTTCACTTCGTCAAGCTGTTCGACGAAGCCCAGGATGGCGTTCAGTTCGCCGGTCATACGGGTGGCGTCGTCCTCGCTCACCCGGATCCGGGCGAGACGGGCAACGCGTTTTACCGTGTCGGTATCTACAGACATGTGTTCCTCGTTTCTTCACAGTCCTGCGGGGCCGGAATGGAACCCGATCCCGCACAAGCTCTCGCCCCTGTTTGCGGCGCAGGCGCGCTGAAAGCAAGTGCCGAGGCTTGCGGGCAGGTCGGTTTCGAAATAAATCGGTACCATTGGTAACCGTAATTACGAAAACGGTTTTCGTGATTTCCAAGATTCCGTCAGGGAGACAGCTGGTGCTTGAGGCCAGGGAAAGGACGGCAGGACGGCCGCGGGAGAGCCGGGTGACCCAGGCGCTGCTGGAGGCGGCGCTGTGCGAACTGGCCGAGCACGGCTATGAGAAAACCACCATTGCAGCGGTTGCGGCGCGGGCCCGGACCAGCAAACAGGCGGTTTACCGGCGCTTTCGTGACAAGGAGGCCATGATTGCGGGCGCGGTGGAGCAGGGGCTCCTGCGCACCAATCCGGCGCCGCCGCAGCGGGGCAGTGTGGCGGAAGACCTGCGTGCGTACCTTGCCGGAACGGTCGGCGCCCTTCAGGACACGCCGCTCGGCAACGCGATCCGCGCCCTGGTACCGCACCGGGGGAAGGCGGAGGTCGGGTCGGTTCTGGCAGCGGCGGAGGAGAGCCGGCGTCTCCTCATGCGGCAGATCTTCGTTGCAACGCCCTTCGAAGCGGACATGGAAACCCGGATCGATCTCCTGCTGGGCCTTGTCTATTTCCGCCTGCTTATCCGCGGCGTCAGGATAGAGGGCGGGGACATCGAAACGGCCATCTACCTGGTACTCGGCCTCGTGGCACCGCGCGATCCGGTGTCCGGGGACGGCCTGCCCGGTATGTGACGGATTCCCGATCATCGGTCCGGCGATCACGAATGTCTCCCGATCAGCTGGCGGTCCTGTGATCAAGGGTGATTGGCGTTCCCAAGCCGGCGAGCACATTTTCCTCGTGTCGTGGTGCTTGCCGGCACGACCGGGTTTTCAATTGTCAGGGAGTTTCCGATGCCGCTTTACACCACCAGGTCCGTTCTTCTGGGACTGACCGCGCTTTTTTCCGCCGCCGCGTTCACCGCCTCGGCCGATGAAATCACCACTTTCACCAAGTCGGGTGCAGCGATAGGCGGAACGGATCCCGTTGCCTATTTCACCGAAGGCAAGCCGGTGGCAGGCTCGGATGCGTTCACTGCCGAATATGACGATGTGACCTGGAAATTCTCCTCGGCGGAAAACCGCGATGCCTTTGTGGCCGATCCGGCCAAATACGCGCCGCAATACGGCGGTTTCTGCGCCTTCGGAGCGGCAATGGGCTTCAAGGTTCCGGTGGTCCCGGAGGCCTGGTCGATCGTCGATGGCAAGCTCTATCTCAACAACTCCCTGAAAGTGCAGGAGCGGTTCGAGGAAGACGTGCCGGGGCACATCGAGAACGCCACCTTGAACTGGGAAATCATCCGCGAGAAGAAGCCGGAAGAGCTGAAGGAACCGATCATCCGCGACTGACGGCGTTCGGTCTGAAAAGCTGACGGCCGCCGCGGTTTTCCCGCGGCGCCGCGTGATCGGCTCAGTGCCGCGCAGCACTGGGCCGGAGCCTGCTCCGGCTCCTGTCCCTTCCTCAGGCCGATTTCAGGCCATAGGTCGCGACTGCGCCCAGAACGCTTTCGATTTCGCTGTCCGAAAGGATGTGCGGGGTGCCGATGCTGCGGCTGAGGATATAGGCCCGGGCCAGGACCTCCAGTTCCTCAAGACGCCAGAGCCCCTTTTCAAGGGTCTCGCCACCAACCACGGCGCCGTGGTTGGCCATCAGGCAGCCATGCCGGTTGCGCATGGCAGTGACCACATTGTCCGCGAGCTCCTCACTGCCGAACAGGGCGTATCCGGCGAGCGGAACGGTGTTGCCGCCGAACAGGGCGATCATGTAGTGGCAGGCAGGAATTTCCTCGCGGTTGATGGAAAGCGCCGTGCAATGCACCGGATGGGCATGGACGATGGCGTTCATTTCCGGCTTGGCCCGCAGCAAGGCCAGGTGGAACTGCCATTCGGTGGAGGGCGGCAAGGGTCCCTCCGGCGCGCCCTGTCCGTCAAGCGGCATGGACACCAGCATGTCCGGAGTCATCCGGTCATAGGGGACGCCGGAAGGCGTAATGATCATCCGGTCGTCCGCACGGGCGGAGATGTTGCCGGAGGTGCCCTGGTTGATCCCCCGGCGGTTCATGTCCCGGCAGGCGTCGATGATGGCCTGCCGGAGGTCCGGTGTGTCCCGGTAGGGTGGTTTCAGCATGGTTTCACGCGAGCTCCAGCATCTGTGCGGCGGTTTCGGTACAGGTGGCGACATGGGTGGCGTAGCCGCCACGGATGGCGGCCAGCATGGGTGCCGCCCGCTCGGGTCCGGAGCCGACCAGCAGACCCATGTCCTTGTTTTTCATCTGATCGAGGGTGACGGCGATCATGCGGTTTTCGATCTCCCGCATGACGGCGTTGCCGTCGTGGTCGATCAGCCGGCCGCAGATGACACCAATGGCGCCTTTTTTCGCGCAGGCGTCCACCTCGGACCGGTCGAGCAGCCCGGCGTGGACGACGTGGCTGTCGGCGGTGCAGGTCCCGCAGGCGAAGATGGTCTTGTTGCAGTCGGCCACGGCGTCGAGCTGCTCCCGGATCACCGGTTCCTGCTTGAGACGATCGACGAGCTGCCTGTCGGACAGGAGCAGCGGCACATGCAGGTTGACGCAGTGGGCACCGTAGCGCCGTGCCAGGGTGGCCGAGCAGGTTTCCGCCGCAAAGCCGAGCGCGGCGGGCCGCGACCCGACGAGCTGCACGACGGTGAGCTCATCGATGGTGACACGCGGTGCGGCTTCCGCGACCCGGTAGACGGTTTCGCCCCAGGCCACCCCGAGGCGGTCCCCCGGTTCCAGCAGGCTGGGAAGCCAGTCGGAAACCACCCGGGTCACCCGGTCGAGGGACTGGTCCGCGCCGTCGGGCGAGGAGGGCACGACGATGGCATCGTGAAGGCCGAAACGCTCCATGAGTGCGCGGGCCAGTTGCTGGTCCCGGAAAATGTCGCTGTCGAGCGTGATCCGGACGTAGTCCCGCCGCCGCGCCTCTGACAGGTAGTTGACCACTGTGGCGCGCGAGATGCCGAGCCGCTCGGCAATCTCGTTCTGGTTCATGCCGTCCTGGTAGTAGCACCAGGTGACTTCGATGATCGCCTCGTCCTGGGAGCGGGCGCGGGGGACGGATTTCGCCTCCCCCGGCCTGGATTTGCCCGGACCCGGTGTCATGCGCTCTTTTCAAGATTGGCGAGATCCGGAAAGAGCTTCGCAAGTCCCTCGGCGCTTGCCTCGCAAACACCACGCTCGGTGATCAGGCCGGTGACGAGATGGTTGGGCGTCACATCGAAGGCAGGATTGCCGCCGGGGGTGCCGGGCGGTGTCACCTGAACCTGGCCGATGGTGCCCTCCGGTGTGAGACCCTGGATATGGGTGACTTCGCGTTCGTTGCGTTCCTCGATCGGAATTTCCACCACCCCGTTGTCCACGGTCCAGTCGATGGTCGGGGAGGGGAGAGCCACATAGAAGGGCACGTCGTTCGCGCTGGCCGCCAGCGCCTTCAGATAGGTGCCGATCTTGTTGCACACGTCGCCTCTGCGGGTGGTGCGGTCCGTGCCGACGATGACCATGTCGACAAGGCCGTGCTGCATCAGATGGCCGCCGGCGTTGTCGGTGATGTAGGTGTGCGGGATGCCGTGGCTGCCGAGCTCCCACGAGGTGAGCGCCCCCTGGTTGCGTGGGCGCGTTTCGTCGACCCAGACGTGGATCGGGATACCGGCGTCGTGGGCCTGGTACATCGGGCTCGTCGCCGTGCCCCAGTCGACGGTGGCGATCCAGCCGGCGTTGCAATGGGTGAGCAGCCGGACGGGCTCGCCGTCCTTCTTGCCGGCGGCGATCCTGCGGATGATCTCCAGACCGTTGAGGCCGATCCGGCGGTTGATCTCGACATCCTCGTCGGAAATCTCGTGCGCCAGCTTCAGGGCCGCTGCCTTGCGTTCGCTCTCGGGCAGGGTCTTCAGCATGGTGCGGCAGCGGTTGAGCGCCCAGCGCAGGTTGATTGCCGTCGGGCGGGTCTTGTCGAGAAATCCGAAAGCCTCGTCCAGATGGGCATCGGACGGGTCGATCCGGGCGGCCAGCGCCATGCCGTAGGCGGCGGTTGCTCCGATCAGCGGTGCGCCGCGGACCCGCATTTCCACGATCGCGTCGGCGAAATCCTGCAATGTGTCGACCTGCTGGATGCGGAAATCGTGCGGCAGCCAGCGCTGATCGATGATCTGCAGAGCGGATTGATCCTCATCCCACCAAAGCGAGCGGTAATGTTTGCCGTTGACCTTCATAGGATGTCCTTTGCATTGAATTGGCGGGCAAGATCGAGAAGCGAGGCGGTGGTATTGACCGCCTGGGTGCCCAGAATCAGCTCCGCGCCCATGGCCAGGTTGCGGGCCTCGAGACGGCACTTCAGGGCAATGTCCTCGATCTCCTCGAAATCGGCATTATGGGCGAGTGACAGGGTGCGCCGGTGCATCTCGATGCCGCAGAAGCCGAGCGCATCGCTGCGGATGTCCGCCAGAAGATCGTCGCAGCAGTCCCTGCTGGACTGGTTCTGGTCCTCGAACAACGCGGCGGGAAAGAGCATGCCGGTACGCTCGCTCTCCCAGAGGGTCCGGAACTCGGTCTCGAAGGAGGAAAACACCTCGTCGATGACCGAGAGAATCCAGTCCTGATACGGCGCCAGATCGTCCGTGTCGCGATGGGCCGGCTGGCTGAAATAGGCCATCAGGAAGTTGGCGACGAGCATGCCGATGTCGAAGCCCATCGGCCCGTACTGGACGAATTCCGGATCGATGACCTTGCTTTCGGTTTCCGTCGACATGATCGATCCGCTGTGCAGGTCGCCATGGAGCATCGTTTCCGTATTCGAGGCGAACTTCATCAGCATGCGCTGCACGCGCGCCTTCAGGGCCGGGTTGCCACGCAGCTCCGCCACCACCGGATCGAGGCCCGGCGTGTGGTGGTTCATCTTCGCGTCGTAGTAGGGATCGGTGAAGATCAGGGCCTCGGTGATGGCCGGGATCTCGACATTGCCGGCAAACAGGCCGACATCCTTCTTCTTGTCGGCGCTCTTCAGCGAGAGCTCCGAGCCGCGGAAGGCCGTGCGGGCGCAGAAACGCCCGAGGAATGCTCCCAGTCCGGCGACCTTCTCGCCGTCGATCAGCTTGCGGCGCAGGATCTTGTGGGGTGAAAGGAACTCCATCACGATCAGCGCCTGGGCTTCGTCGAAATGGTAGACCTCAGGGACAGAGCCAGGATCGCGCGCCGCCTGGCGGACCAGCGCATGATTTTCGTAGTAGGCGCGATAGAGCGGCAGCGGCCAGCTGTCGCCAACCAGGCGCACATAGGGCAGGGCCTGCTTGACGATCACCGTGCCTTGCGGCCCTTCGACGATGAAAACCAGGTTCAGGTTGCCGTCGCCGACCTCCTTCACCGTCCAGAGGGACGGATCGGCACCGACGCGCCCGGCAATCACGGGCACCGCGGAAAGGCGCGGTC
This sequence comes from Labrenzia sp. 011, assembly GCF_003075075.1. Taxonomy (GTDB): domain Bacteria; phylum Pseudomonadota; class Alphaproteobacteria; order Rhizobiales; family Stappiaceae; genus Roseibium. The sequence goes on from NZ_QCYM01000008.1 coordinate 118,103, forward strand.
CCAGCTCTTCAGGGGTTAGGGGGCGATAGAGATCCGGCGTGTTCATCTTGCTGCACTTTCCTCCCGATTTTTTCCGAATAAAAGTCAGAATTGTTCAAAAGTCAACTCAGTTGACAAATGGCTATTCCGCGTGCTGTAACGATTGCAGCGAGAGAGGAGCTCGTCAGAAATTGGGAGGAAAGGTGAAAGATATCACCTGCAAATTACACGCTCTGGAGAAATCCTTCGGTCGCAACCACGTGCTGCGCGGCATCGATCTGGAATTGCGCGCTGGCGAGGTCACGGCCCTGATGGGAGCGAATGGCGCTGGCAAGTCGACGCTGGTCAAGATCCTGTGCGGTTACCATTTCGCGGATTCGGGCCAAATGGAGCTGGGCGGGGCGTCCTATGCGCCGGCCGATGCGGCCGATGCCATTTCCAAGGGTGTCGTCACGGTGCATCAGTCCATCGACGACGGCGTCATTCCCGATCTCGACGTTGCCACCAACCTGACCCTGGACCGGCTGACGGAGCCGGGAGTCGGCCTGTTCGTCAACGACCGCAAGCTCCGCCGCCAGGCCCGCGCCGTGGCCGAAAGCATGGGGCTGACGATGGATGTGCGCACCCGCGTCGCCGATCTCGACGTCGCCGACCGGCAGATGATCGCGATTGCCCGGGCGATGGCGAGATCGCCGAAGCTCCTGATCCTCGACGAACCGACATCGTCCCTGTCCGCGTCCGAGGCGGACCGTCTGTTCAACCTGATCGACAGGCTCCGGGCCGACGGCGTCGCCATCCTGTATATTTCCCACCGCATGTCCGACATCCGCCGGGTGGCGGACCGGATCGTCTCCATGCGTGACGGCGCCATTTCGGGCGTCTTCGACACGGAGCCGCTTGACTATGTCGGCGCGGTCAATGCCATGCTCGGTCATCAGATGACCGAGGTTGACATCGATCCGGTGGCGGGGGGCGCAGCCGTTCTGGATGTGCGGGAGCTGCGGTTGTTCGAGGGCAATCCGCCCATCAATTTCACGGCCAGGGAAGGCGAGGTCATCGCGTTCACCGGCCTTCTGGGCAGCGGTACCACTGAGCTTGCCGAGGTTCTTTTCGGCCTTGCCGAACCGGCGGAGGGGACACTTCTTCTCGACGGCAAGGCCTATCACCCGTCAAATGCTTCGGAAGCGGTTGCCAGCGGCGTGTTCATGTCGCCCAAGGACCGCAGCGACAATGCGGTGATCGCCGATTTCGACATCGCCGACAACATGACCCTGCCGTTCCTGAAGGCCTTCAGCCGGTTCTCCTTCCTGAGCGAACGTGCTCAGCGCCGGGCCAGCGCCAGCATGATCGACAAGATCGGCGTCAAGTGCCAGAGCGAGCGGGACGGCATCGGCACACTCTCGGGCGGCAATCAGCAGAAGGTCATGATCGGCCGCTGGCTGCTCGAAGAATCCCGCGTGCTTCTGCTCGACGAACCCTTCCAGGGCGTGGACATCGGCGCCCGGCGGGACATCGGGCATTATATCCGCCAGACCGCAGCCGGCCGTGCGACGCTGGTTTTCGTCGCGGAAATCGACGAGGCCCTTGAAATCGCGGACCGCATCATCGTTCTCAATGAGGCGATGATCGCCGGTGAATACGTCAACAGGAACGTGGACCTGAACCATCTGGTCGCGGCCGTATCCGGCCCGGCCAGGCCGCAGGCTTCCGACCAACCGCTTCCCCCGTCCCCAAACCAGGCAATGGCATGACTTCAAACGACACATCCAGGACTGCACTCGAGCTCGCCATCCGCTACGGCTTCATCGTGCTGCTGTGCGGACTTGCTGTTTTCTTCAGCATCTACGCCAGCGGCTTTGCCAGCGCCCGGTCGGCGGTGTTCGTTTTCCAGTCGGTGGCCATCACCGGCATTCTGGCTCTTGGCGTGACCTGCACGCTGGTCGTCGGCGGCTTCGATCTGTCGATCGGCTCGGTGGCAACCTCCGCGCTCATGCTGTCCGCCTATACCATGGTGATCCTGGAACAATCGGCGTTCGTGGCCGTCGTCGTGTGCCTTGCCATGGGAGCCCTGGTGGGGCTGATCAACGGGCTGCTGATCGTCAAGATGCGCGTTCCCGACCTTCTGGCGACCCTGGGGATGATGTTCCTTCTGATCGGCCTGCAACGCATTCCGACCCAGGGCAATTCCATCGCCACCGGCATGAACCTGCCGGACGGCTCGGTGGCCGAAGGCACCTTTTCCGCTGCCTTCCTGTGGCTGGGACGGCATCGTTTCGATCTCTTTCTCGACCGGCTGCTGCCGGTTCCGGTGGTCGTCTTCCTGCTGATCGCGCTGATCATCTGGCTGTTTCTCGGCTACACCCGCCATGGTCGGCTGATGTATGCCATCGGGTCCAATGAGCGGGCCGCCGGCCTGGTCGGCACCAATGTGCACCGCTACAAGATCGTCGCCTACATGATTTCCGGCATGCTCGCCTCGGTCGGCGGCATCCTGCTTGCCGCACGGCTCGGCCGCGGCGACATCGCGTCGGGCAACAACCTTCTGCTCGACAGTGTGGCCGCCGCCCTGATCGGTTTCGCGGTTCTGGGCGCTGCCCGTCCGAACGCCTTCGGGACGGCGGCAGGGGCCCTTTTCGTCGGCATTCTTCTCCAGGGGCTCACCATGATGAATGCCCCTTATTACATGCAGGACTTCGTCAAGGGCGCCGTGCTTGTCGCCGCCCTTGTCTTTACGTTCTACCTGTCCTCGCGACGCGGCGGCAGGAGAACAGCGTGACGCCGGCAAGGCGCCCGTTCGAAAATGGGAGGATACACAATGTTGAGACGTGAATTCATGAAGCTCGCGGTTGCCGCCGGGCTGGGACTGTCCGGAATCGGCGGCGCATACGCCGCCGACATGCCGGCCCCGTTCGACAAGCCCGAGGATGTGAAGATCGCGCTGGTGCGCTACCTGTCCACCGGTGACTTCTTCCAGTCGTATCTTTCAGGCGTCGAAAAACAGGCCGAGGCGCTCGGCGTGGATCTGCGCGTGCTGGACAGCCGCCAGGATGCCGCCCTGCAGGCCGATATGGTCGATCAGGCGATTGCACTCGGCGTTGACGGTATCATCATCCAGCACGGGCTGACGGAATCCATGAAACCCGCCGCCCAGCGTGCGGTCGAGGCCGGTATCAAGGTGGTGGCCTTCGACGTCAACGTTGAAAACGATGCCATCCCCCAGGTCGAGCAGTCCGATTATCTTCTCGGCAAGCTGGCTCTGGAACAGGCCATCAAGGACAATGGCGACAGCTTCACCGCGGGCTATGTCTATGTGCCCGGCATTGCGCCGCTCGACCGGCGCGATGTTGCCTGGAAGGAGGTCAAGGCCGCCAATGTGGGCATCAAGGAAGCGGCCATGTTCGGCACGCTCGACAACCCGATCGCCAATTCGGTGGCCAACCAGGCGCGCTCCGTGCTTCAGGCCAATCCGACGATCTCCGTCATCTTTGCTCCGTATGACGAATTCGCCAAGGGCGTGAAGATCGCCGTCGACGAGGCCGGTCTCAACCAGGACATCAAGATCTACTCGGCCGATGTTTCGACCGCGGATATTTCCGCCATGCGTGAGCCCGACAGCGCCTGGGCCGCGACGGTCGCGACCAATCCTGCCGTTGTCGGCGAAGTGAGCGTGCGTACGCTTGCGCTGATGCTTGCCGGTGAAAACCCGGGCAAGCAGGTGATCGTCCCGCCGACCCTGATCACCCAGGACTTCCTGAACGAACAGGACGTGAAGAACATGGCGGATCTGGGGGCGAAGATGCCGCAGTTCCAGCATGCGGATGTCTCCACCGCCGAATGGATCCCGTTGCCCAAGCGGTAAGTCTCCGCCCGCAATGGCGGTGCCGGAAGAGATGCAAGCCTTCGAGAACCCGGCAGTCATGCCGGGTTTTTCGCTTCAAGGGGCATGAAAAGAAGAGAGGTGACGGACTGTCTTCAAATTCTCTGCGATGCGGGTCTTTAAATACGGCATTGCCGATGTTAAATCCTGATAAATACAGTCATCTTTAAGGGGTGCTTCATTGGCCAGCCGTCCGAAACGTCGTCCCCGGTTCCTCACGGTCCGGCGCGCAAGCTATCTCAGCCCGCACATGATCCGCGTCACTTTTGCCGGGCCTGAACTGGAAGGTTTTCCGGAAGGGCATGAAGGAGCGAACTGCAAGCTGGTGCTGCCGCGCGAGGGCGAAAGCCGCGAAGCGTTCGAGGCATGGTTTGCGCCGGACGGTCCCGAGGAAAGGGTTCATGCGGTGCGTACCTACACCATACGCGCCTTCCGGCCCGAGAGCCTGGAACTGGACATCGATTTTGTCGCCCATGGCGAGGAGGGGCCTGCCACGTGCTGGGCGCAGCGCGCTCAGGAAGGCTCGTTTCTCGGTCTGCTGGGGCCGGGCCCCGCGAAGATCACTGATTTCTATGCGGACTGGTATCTGGTGGCGGCCGATCTCTCGGCCCTGCCGATTGCCGAGGCGACGCTTGAGGCGATGCCCGCGGACGCGCATGGTGTTGCCGTCTTCGAGGTGCCTTCCACGGAAGATATCCGCAGCATAACCGCGCCAAAGGGCATCGAGGTCAACTGGCTGGTCCACGAGGATGTCCATACACCGTCGAGCGCCCAGGTGGAGCTGATCCGCGCGCTGGAGTGGCCGTCCGGGACCGTCCAGACCTGTATCGCCGGTGAAAGTTCGGTCATCCGCTCATTGCGCGACTACCTGCACAATGAGCGCAGCGTGCCGAAGAAGGACACCTATATTTCCGGCTACTGGAAGATCGGACTGGTCGAGGACCAGCACCAGCAGATGAAACGCGCGGAAGCGGCGGCGGTTCAGGCCTAGGTTGGGAGCCGGTCGCCCTTGCTGCTATTGCGGTCCCGGGCGCATGGCGGTCCGGAATGCCTCGAGCGCAGCAGTGATTGCCGATCTGTGGCCGGGGTGGGTGCAGATCGTCTCCATGTCCAGCGTGTTGGTGGTCAGCCCCAGATTGAACCCGGCTTCCGGAACGATCCGGGCAGCCATCGTCCCGAGAACCTCCTCAAGCTGCGCCGGTGCGAAAGCATGACGGGCGCTCACATGGGCCAGGGCAACGGGCTTGCCGGGAAAGCGCGGGCAGCCGACCATCCAGTCCAGGGCGTTTTTGAAGCTCCCCGGCAGGCTGTGCATGTATTCGGGAACCGCGAACACAAGACCGTCCGCCGCAGCAACCTGATCGCGCAGCTCCCGCGCCCTTGGCGGGAGCAGGGCGTCATGATCCAGATCCGGGGCGAAATGGGGAAGCGACGCGATGCCTTCATATGCGTGCACGGAGATACCTTCCGGTGCAAGCCGTTCGACGGCGCGCAGAAGTGCCCGGTTGGAGGAGGCGGCCCGCAGGCTGCCGCAAAATGTGAGAATCTGAAAAGTCATGGCACCGGTCATGCTCCTGAAACGAGGTAGCCTACCGGATTCGTCGTTGCCTGTGCGCCTTCAGATCCAGGGTCAGAGTTCGCCCATGGACTTGCGGAACCGGTTGACGCTTTCGGCGAAGCCGTGAATCAGTGCGTCGGCGGTGAAGCCGTGGCCGATGGACATTTCCCGGATGAACGGCGCGCGGGCGAGCAGGGCCGGGATGTTGTCCACCGTCAGGTCATGTCCGGCGTTGACGCCAAGGTCGCAGGCGCGGGCGGCTTCCGCCGTGGCGACAACCTTGTCGAGTTCCTTCGCCGCCCCGGCCGGATCGTCGTAACAGGCGCCATAGGGACCGGTGTAGATCTCGATCCGTTCCGCTCCCAGGCGGGCTGCGTGTTCGGCTGCATTCGGATCCGGGTCGCAGAACAGCGACACGGTGACAGCCCATTCCTTCGCCGCGGCCATGGCAGTCTCGAGCGCACCGGTGTCCCGGGCGAAATTCCAGCCGTGGTCGGATGTGGACTGCTCCGGATCGTCCGGCACGAACAGAACCTGCTCCGGCCGGGCTTCCTCCACGAGTTTGAGGAAATCCGGCGCCGGATAGCCCTCCAGGCACAATTCCTTGTGGGGAAAGCGGTCCTCGATCAGTTCCGCCAGATCGAAGACATCGGATCTGCGGATGTGCCGCTCGTCCGGGCGGGGATGCACGGTAATGCCTTTCGCGCCGGCTTCCATGGCGATCGCCGCAAGTCCGGTGACGCTGGGCCAGGGCAGGTCGCGGCGGTTGCGCAACATGGCGACGGCATTGACGTTGACGGAGAGGCGGGAAACGACAGACATTGTTAAAATTCCGGATGAAGCGTTTACCAGTCTGCTTTAGGCATCTGGACCATTCCCGCAAGAATATTTTCAAAGCCATTGATGTCAAACGGGGAATTGTCCCTAGGGACAATGTTTTCCGGCCGGTTCAATCCCCTGGCTGGTGCCGGCGGGAGGCGCGATGCGCAGGGTCATCCGATCCGCTGTCTGGCCAGCCATTGCGTCGGTGTCATGCCCAGTTCGCCGCGAAAGGCCTTGCGCAGCGAGGGGGCATCGGGAAAGCCGCTGCCGGCTGCGATGCGCTCAAGTCCCTTCTCGCCGCGCAGCAGCATGTCCTGCGCGCGGGCGATGCGGGCGCGGCGCAGCCAGTCGCCCAGACTGCCGCCTGTGCGTGCGCGGATATGCCTGCTCAGGCTGCGACGGCTGACCCCGACCCTGGCGGCTAGTTGGTCAAGAGTGGGGCTTTGAACCGGGTTCGCCCATAGGTCTTCGAGCATTTCGGCAACCCGGCGCTCCGCCGAAGAGGCGGGGGCGGGCCGCTCGATCAACTGCGGTTGCTCGCCGCCCCTTTGCGGTGCGACGACCAGATGGCGGGCAACGCGGTTGGCCTCTGCGAGGCCGGAGAGGCGGGCCAGCAGATGCAGGCAGCAATCCAGCCCGGCGGCGATTCCCGCCGAGGTGACCACCTGGCCGTCGTCGACATAGATCGCCTTCGCATCGATCCGGACGGCCGGATAGCGGGCGCCGAGCTCCGCGACCCGCGCCCAGTGGGTCGTTGCGCGCCGGCCGTCGAGAAGTCCGGCCTCCGCGAGACCGAAGGCGCCGAGGCACAGGCCCGCGACCAGGGCATCGCGCTCATGGGCGGCGCGCAGCTGGTGCACGATGGCGGGGGAAACCGGCTCGCTGGCATCCCGCCACCCGGGCAGTATGACAAGATCCGCGTGACCGGCCGCGTCGAGCAAATGGGTGGTCTCGATGACGAGGCCGCCCGAGGCCGAAATCCGGTTGCTCTCCCCGCACACCACCACATCGTGGCCGCTGGCGAGGAAGGGCTCGCCGAAAACCGCGAGCGGCGTCGAGAGCATGAAGGGGCTTATGCCCTGATAGGCGATGATCGCGATGCGCATTGGCCCGAATTACCCTGAACATGTCCTTCGGGCCACTGAAATATCCCGGATCGAGGCGATAGACGGAAGATACAGCAAAGGAGTAACCCGATGAGCCGTGCCCTTCTCGTGATCGACATCCAGAATGACTATTTTGCCGGTGGCGTCCTGCCGCTGCATCAGGCCGAGGACGTGGAGGCGCGCGTCGTCGCGGCCATCGGCGAAGCGCGGCAGGCCGGCGAGCGCGTCATTCTGGTGAGGCATGTCTCCACGGCGCCGGCGGGTCTGTTCGCCGCGGGCGGCAGCGGCAATGCCATTCGGCCCGCCGTCCTGGCCGCGGCCGGGGAGGTGCCCATTGTGGTCAAGCAGGTGGCCGATGCCTTTCAGGACACGGATCTTTCCGCCCATCTGGAAGGGGTAACGGAGTTGCTGGTCTGCGGAATGATGACCCAGAACTGCGTGGTGTTCACGGCCATGTCGCGGGCGGCGGACCCCTTCGATGTCACGGTCATCGGCGATCTGTGTGCCGCTCCCACGGAGATGGTGCACAAGATTGCCCTGAATGCGCTCGGCTCGAAATTGCGGATCGCCGATTCGGCCGATACCCGGGGCTGAAGCGTCCGGTTGCCATGAGGGCGGGCCGAACATGCGTGCCCGACAGGGAACGCTCGTGTCATGCCATCTGGTCGTGGGGCTCCTGCATGGCTTGGGCGGCGGTTCGGGCGTAATGGGCCGGAGGCTGGCCGACGCGGCGGGAGAAGGCGACGCTGAAGGCGCTTGTCGAACCGTAACCGACTTTCCCGGCAATCTCTGCGATGCTGTGCAGGCCTGTTCGGAGCATGTGTTTGGCAAGCGTGATCCGCCAGTTCTGCAAGTAGTCCATCGGCGGCATGCCCACGACCCGGTTGAACCTTGTGAAAAAGGCGGAGCGCGAAAGGCCTGCATCCCGCGCCAGGGCGGCCACACTCCACGCGTGCCCGGGCGCTGCATGCATGGCACGCAGCGTGCCGGAAAGCCTGTCGTCCGCCAGTGCGCGCAGGAGTCCGGGGGTGGCCTCGGTGTCGGTGCCCGTGCGTAGCGCCTCGATCATCAGAACCTGCAGCAGGTGTTCCAGAACCACATCGCGCGCGGGGCGATCCGCCCGGGCCTCGTCCCGGATCAGTCCCGCAAGGTCTCCGAGCCGTCTTTCGCCCCGCACGACTGTCATATCGGGCAGCAGCGAAACGAGAAGCCCGGCATCGGGCGACCCGAAGCTGCAATGACCTATGAGAAGCTGTTCACCGGCCGGTCCCTCGGGATGTCCCAGTCTTACACTGCCGTCGTTGCGCATTTGCCGCTGGCTTTCCAGTCCCGGCGGCGGAGCGGGATCAACGCTCGACATGGTGTAGGCCTGGGTAGCCGGGATGAGAACGAAATCCCCCTCCTTCAGATCGACTGGCGGCTTGCCGTCGACCTCGAGGCGCGCCCGGCCCGCAAGAAGCAGGCAGTAATAGACCAGTCCGACTTCAGTGCGCCGCGCCCGCCAGGGAGCTGCGGCATCGACCAGTTTGGAGAAGGGCGCCCGCGGTCGCAGCAGGGCGATGATTTCGGACAGAGGATCGGGCATTTCGGACTTTTGCTAAATCAATGCGGATCTTCGGTTATATAAAGTTCGGCTTCCGATGTCGATAGTGCGGTCTTCCACAAACAGGAGAACGCTTCATGAAAACCGTGATGATCACCGGATGTTCCTCGGGCTTCGGTCTTGAAACCGCGCGGCATTTTCTCGACAAGGGCTGGTCCGTCGTTGCCACGATGCGCAGCCCGCGCACGGATCTGCTCGATGCCTCGGATCGTCTGCGCGTGCTGCCGCTCGATGTGACGGACCCGGCCTCGGTCGCCCGCGCGGTCGAGTCGGCCGGACCTATAGATGCACTGGTCAACAATGCCGGGATCGGGTGGATGGGTCCGCTTGAAGGGACATCGGCGGAGGCGATTCGCAATATCTTCGAGACCAACACATTCGGGACAATGGAGATGATCCGAGCTGTCCTGCCGCAGTTCCGCGCGCGGGGCGCCGGGACGATTGTCAATGTGTCCTCCAGTACCACATTGAAACCGCTGCAACTGCTCTCGGTCTACACGGCGAGCAAGTCCGCCTTGAATGCCTTCAGCGAATGTCTGGCGCTGGAACTGGAGCCTTTCGGCATCCGTACGAGACTGGTTCTGCCCGGCCGGGCGCCCGGCACCAGTTTTTCGGCAAATGCCAGGGGGCTGATGGCCGAGGCGGGCGGCATTCCCGAAGCCTACCGCCCGCAGGCGGAGCAGGTCTTCGCCGCAGCTGCGGCGGCCGCGCATGCGGAGATCACCCATGCGCAGGACGTTGTTGCGGCGGTCTGGCGGGCGGTGGTCGACCCCGGCTGTCCGATGAGCCAGACCGCAGGCGCCGACGCGGACGCGCTGGTGGCCTGAGGGAAGAGTCCGGGCCGGCTCTAGTCGGGTCCCCCCGGTCGACAGCGGCAGATGGGTTCAACCCCGATTGTTCAGGTGACAAGGAAGGCTCGCGGCAGACATGCCGCGGGCCTTGCCGGCATTGAAGGGCAGGTGACGAGCGCTCCATGGCCGCGGATTCGGATGGCCGACCGGCTCTTCCGCGGAGTGCTGGCATGTCGTTCCTGCCATCTCGATTGCAAACGATCGGGATCTGACGAAACCCTCTATCGTCTGGCTCATAATTGGTTAGAATTGTTCGTCAAAGGAATCAGGACGTACTCTACGTGAGGACACCTGAAGTGGGGACGCCCTGCAGTCTTCTGAGACCAATTCTAGCCCCATCTTTCGTTGTTTAGAGACCATGAGCTGGTCCACTGACATAAGTTGACCTGCACATGGCAATTTTCAACGCGCTTCTTCTGCTGGCCCAGGCGGCGGTCTATTTCGCTGTCATGATGGCCCTGCTCAGGGCGCGCAGGGTGGTCGGCATCGGTGTCTTCATGTGCGCCCTTGGCGTCATGCACTTCCTGGAAACCTATCTCGCCAGCGTTTTCTACATAGAGCTGCCATTCGGCATCGTTTCGCCGGGGTCCACGGTGCTGTTCTCCGGAAAGCTGCTGATGTTCCTGCTGCTCTATATCCGGGAAGACGCGCTGGTGGCGCGCCAGCCGATCTACGGACTTCTGATCGGCAATTTCCTGATTGTCGCCCTGGTGATGATCCTGCGCAATCATGAGACAATCGTCGTCACAGGTGGCCGCAATCCCGACATCGCCTTTGTGGATGAAATGGGTCTCCTGATGGTGTGGGGGACCTTGCTGCTCTTCATCGATGCGATTGCCATCATCGTGCTGTACGAGCGGATCGGCAAATGGGTCGGAGGAAATCTGGCGCTGCGTTTCCTGATTTGCGGCGCGCTGGTGCTGACCTTCGATCAGGCTGGCTTCTTTCTGGCGCTTCATTACGTTTCCGGCGCGCCGTGGCATGTGTTTATCGGCGGCTGGGTTGCCAAGATGGTGGCAACGGTCGTCTATACCGGGTTGCTGGTGGCCTATCTGAAATATTTCGACAATGAGGACAGCTGGCTCACGAACCGTCCGTTCCGGGACGTCTTTCAGGAACTGACGTTTCGCGAACGCTATCAGAATCTCCTGGAAGCTTCCATCCGCGACCACCTGACCGGCATCCTGGATCGCAGCCAGTACGACGAAAAAGGCCCCGGGATTCTCGCAAGGAACCTCAAGGAAAACCTGCCGCTGTCGCTTCTGGTGATCGATATCGATCACTTCAAGCTCATCAACGACCGCTACGGCCATCAGGCCGGTGACGAGGTTCTGAAGCTGATCGCGCGGCTGCTGACGGAAAACCAGCGGGCTGGCGATCATCTCTACCGGGTCGGCGGTGAGGAATTCGTGCTTATGTGCGAGCGTCTGCCGGTGGAAGGGGCCATCTCCATGGCTGACCGGCTGCGCAAGATGGTCGAACGCTTCAGCAAGGTCTATCTGCCGGAGAAGGTCACCATCAGCATCGGCCTGTCCAGCGCGCCGGAGGACGGGCGAACGCTGGAGGCCCTCTTCAAACGGGCGGACCTCAGGCTTTACGAAGCCAAGAAAGGCGGCCGAAACCAGGTTTGCGGCCCGTCCCGGAGTGCCTGATGCGCCGGCTGATCAGACCCGGTTGAGCAGCCTTGCGCGGATCGTGTTGGGCAGCGCGCGGATCTCTTCCAGAATCTTCACCGGTTCTTCCACCGCGGTGTCGACATCCAGAACCACGTAGCCGATGTCCTGATGGGACTGCAGGTACTGGGCGCAGATGTTGAGATTGTGCCGGGTGAACAGGTCGTTCAGGGTGCGCATGGCGCCCGGAGCGTTGTGGTGTACCTGGATGAAGCGCGTTGCTTCCGTGCCCTTGGAGAGCTGCACCTGGGGGAAGGAGACCGCGCCGACGGTGGAGCCGACGTCGGAATATTCGACCAGCCGCTTGGACACTTCCTCGCCGATCCGGTCCTGAGCCTCTTCCGTCGAACCGCCGACATGGGGGGTCAGGATGACATTGTCGAGACCGCGCAGGGGCGAGACGAATTCGTCCTTGTTGGATTTCGGCTCGACCGGAAACACGTCGATCGCCGCGCCCGCCAGATGGCCGGATTTCAGCGCCCCGGCAAGAGCGTCGATGTCGATCACCTTGCCCCGGGCATTGTTGATCAGGAACGCGCCCTTCTTCATCTTGCCGATCTGTTCGGCGCCGAACATGTTGCGTGTCGCCGGCGTGTCCGGCACATGCAGGGAGACCACATCGGAGGCCTCAAGCAGGGCGTCCAGGCTCTCGGCCGGTGTCACATTGCCGTGCTGGAGCTTGTCGACCAGGTCGGAATAGATGACGCGCATGCCCATGGCTTCGGCCAGGTTCGACAATTGGGTGCCGATATTGCCGTAACCGATGATGCCGAGAGTCTTGCCGCGCACTTCGTGAGAGCCGGCGGCGCTTTTCAGCCAGCGGCCCTGGTGGGCGGCGGAAGATTTGGTGAAGATGCCGCGCATCAGCATGACGATTTCGGCGATCGTCAGTTCCGCCACGGAGCGGGTGTTGGAGAAGGGGGCATTGAAGACCGGAATGCCGCGAGTCAGCGCCCCTTTCAGGTCCACCTGATTGGTGCCGACCGAAAAGCAGCCCACCGCGACAAGGCTCTTGGCCGCTTCCAGGACCTCTTCCGTCAATTGTGTCCGGGAGCGGATCCCGAGGATCTGGACACCCTGGATCTTTTCGATCAGGGCGTCTTTTTCAAGTGCGCCGGGAAGGGTTTCCACATTGGTGTAACCGTTCTTTTCCAGGATCGCGTGCGCTGTCGGGGAAATGCCCTCCAGCAGCAGCCAGCGGATCTGGTTCTTCGGCCGGGACAGACCGTGATTCATGGGCTTGAAGCCTTTTCTTGAACTTGAACTCGTCAGAAAAAGTGCGCCGGCAGGGGCGCGAATTGCCGGTGTCGTATACGCGCTCATCCGTGTCGCGTCTAGGTCACGGAGGCGGTGCGGCGACGCGCCTCATGCGGAAAGGTGCTTTCAGCAAGCCGGCGGCTGGGGGGAAAACTTGTATTGATGCCGGCGGCTCTCCAAGTTAGGGCTTGCCAGCACTCCGCATCCCCCTTCCCGAGGCGTCAGCAATCCATGCTCAAATACCAAAATGCGCAATTCGACTATGAACCCTATCCGGTCTGCTACGTCGAAAACGTTCTTGACGCCGATGTCTACAAGGGGCTCGTCGCAAGCTATCCGCCCAAGGATCTCTTCGAATACAAGCCGAATCTCGGCCACAAGTACTCTCTTTCCGAACTGAACAACCCGGAAAATTACGACAGGTTCCTGTCGCAGACGCCGGTGTGGAAGTCCTTTTACGACCATGTGAAATCGCCGGAATTCGTCGAGAACGTTCTGGCGATGCTCGCCGACAACAATGTCGATCTCGGCCTGAGGCGGCTTCGCGTGCTGTCCGGACGGGCGTCCCACAGGGCCAGCCTGATGAGCCGCTTGCGGCGTCAGACGGAACTGCATGCGCGCTTCGAATTCTCGATGATGCCGGCAGACGGCGGGCAGATCGTGCCGCACACCGATGCGCCGAACAAGCTTATCACGCTGGTCCTGTCGATGATGGAACCCGACGCATGGAACGACGACTGGGGCGGGGGAACGTCCGTTTGCCTGCCGAAGGACCGGACGAAGATCTTCAACCATCTCAACAAGGCCATGCGCTTCGACGAGGTCGACACGCTGAAGACCTTTCCGTTCGAGGCGAACCAGTGCGTCCTGTTCGTGAAGACCTATAATTCCTGGCACCACGTTGCGCCGATCACCGGACCGGAAACGGGCCCGATGCGCAAGACGCTGACGATCAACATCATGAGCCGGGTCTGACGGGCCGGGGCAGGGTCTTCGGCCGTCCGTTGACGGCACATCCGGGTTGAAGGACAACGGCCCGCCGTTTCAGGCGGCGGGCCGGTAGTGTCAAGCTGCGGGGGGCTTAAAGCCCTTCCGGGCCGCGCTGGACGGCGGCGACGCCCGTGCGGGAGACTTCCACGAGGCCGAGCGGCTTCATGATGGCGATGAACTGCTCGATCTTCGAGGTCCGGCCGGTGATCTCGAAGACGAAGTGTTCCGTCGTCGCATCGATCACCGTGGCGCGGAAGGCGTCGCCGAGGCGCAGGGCTTCCAGGCGTTTCTCACCGGTTCCGGCCACCTTGACCAGGGCAAGCTCGCGCTCCAGCGGCTTGTCCTGATTGGCGCGCAGGGCGCGCACGGTCAGGTCGGTCACCCGGTGTACCGGCACCAGCCGGTCGAGCTGGTGGCGGATCTGCTGGATGATCATCGGCGTGCCCGTGGTCACGATGGTGATCCGCGAGAGATGCTTCTCGTGCTCGGTTTCCGAAACGGTGAGGCTGTCGATGTTGTAGCCGCGTCCGGAAAAGAGCCCGATCACGCGGGCCAGGACCCCCGGCTCGTTGTCGACGAGCAGCGAGAGGGTATGGGTTTCGACTTCATTGCTGACTTCAGCCAGGAAATAGGCGGAAGGCGCATCCACATTCTGAGCGTTCATTTTCGATACTATCCTTGTGCCTGGCCTTAAACGAGGGACTTGCCTTCGGCGCTGATCGCGTTGGCAACCGCCTCGTCGTTGGCTTCGTCCGGCAGCAGCATTTCATTGTGGGCCTTGCCCGACGGGATCATCGGGAAACAGTTGGTAAGATTGGCCACCCGGCAATCCATCAGCACAGGCTTGTCGACGGCGATCATCTCCTCGATCGCGCCGTCCAGGTCGCCCGGCTTCTCCACCCGGAAGCCGACACCGCCATAGGCTTCGGCCAGCTTGACGAAATCCGGCAGGCTGTCCGTATAGGAGTGGGAGAGGCGGTTGCCGTGCAGCAGCTGCTGCCACTGGCGCACCATGCCCATGTACTGGTTGTTCAGGATGAACACCTTCACCGGCAGGCCGAACTGGACCGCCGTGGACATCTCCTGGATGTTCATCAGGATGGAGGCATCGCCGGCGATGTCGACGCACAGCGCGTCGCGGTGGGCAACCTGCGCCCCGATGGCCGCCGGCAGGCCGTAGCCCATGGTGCCGAGTCCGCCGGAGGTCAGCCAGTGGTTGGGCTCCTCGAAACCGTAGAACTGGGCCGCCCACATCTGGTGCTGGCCGACTTCCGTGGAAATGAAGGTCTTGCGGTGCCGGGTCAGCTCATAGAGCCGCTGGATCGCATATTGCGGCATGATGACATCGCTGTTGGGCTTGTAGGCCAGCGAATTGCGGGCCCGCCAGCCGTCAATCTGCGTCCACCAGTCCTTCAGGGCCGTCTCGTCGCGCTTCACCGCGGAGGCGCGCCAGATGCGGACCATGTCTTCCAGCACATGCCCGACATCGCCGATGATCGGCAGGTCGACATTGACGGTCTTGTTGATCGACGACGGATCGATGTCGATATGGATCTTGCGGGAATTGGGCGAGAAGGCATCGGTGCGGCCGGTGATGCGGTCGTCGAAGCGGGCACCGATGCAGACCATGACGTCGCAGTCGTGCATGGTCATGTTGGCTTCATAGGTGCCGTGCATGCCCAGCATGCCGAGCCAGTTCTCGCCGGACGCCGGATAGGCACCCAGACCCATCAGGGTGGAGGTGATCGGGAAACCGGTGAGCGACACCAGCTCGCGCAGCAGCTGGCAGGCCTGCGGGCCGGAATTGACGACACCGCCACCGGTATACAGCACGGGCTTCCTGGCGGCGGCCATCAGCTCCACCGCGGCGCGGATGGAGACGGCGTCGCCCTTGACCTGCGGCCGGTAACTCTTGTGGACCGCGGCCGGGTTCGGCGTCGGCCCCTGATAGGTGCCGGTGGCGAACTGGACGTCCTTGGGAATATCGACAACCACGGGGCCGGGACGGCCGGAGGTGGCGACATAGAAGGCCTCGTGCAGGACGCGGGCCAGATCGTCCACATCGCGCACCAGCCAGTTGTGCTTGGTGCAGGGCCGGGTAATGCCGACCGTGTCGCATTCCTGGAAGGCGTCGTTGCCGATGAGATGGGTGGGCACCTGGCCGCTGATGCAGACCAGCGGAATGCTGTCGAGCATCGCGTCGGTCAACGCGGTCACCATGTTGGTGGCGCCCGGACCGGAGGTCACCAGGGCGACACCGGGTTTGCCGGTGGAACGGGCATAGCCTTCCGCGGCATGGCCTGCGCCCTGTTCGTGCCGCACCAGGATGTGCTCCAGACCTTCCTGCTGAATGATCTCGTCATAGATGGGAAGCACAGCACCGCCCGGGTAGCCGAAGATGGTATCAACTCCCTGGTCTTTCAGCGCCTGGATGACCATTTCGGCGCCGGTCATTTCCCGTGTCATTCGTTCCGTCCTTGCATTGACCGCCTGACTTTCCAGGCGTTGGCTCTCGATGTGTTTCTCTTTCGGCCACAGGCATGCGGCATCGAAGAACCGGGTGGGTCCGGGAAGCGATTTTCAGGAGGCGGGTACAAAAAAAGGCCCCTGAGGGAGCCTTGGTCGCGCGCCATCCTGTCCAAACGGGGTTATCCCGCTTCGGAGGCGCGCTTTCCTACCACTACTAGAATGAGTGACATCATCATGTCGTCCCGGTCCTTTGATGCTGCAGGCCCGATGGCCCTGCCGGATAGGAAGCGTGGCGGTTTCCACGCCGGTCGTCCGGCGGGATCACCCCTTCGGAAAGCCGGCACAAGCCGGTCATATCCGCCCGGACTTGATGCGCCGCACCCTAGAGAGGCGGATTTATACGGTCAAGCGCTAATTTCGAAAATTGCGCCAAAGCAGCGCGATGTTTCTGAAAATTTCCTTGCGCGCCGCGCGCACGGCCGCCGGATTGCCCCGGATCTGTTGCCCGGGCCGGTCCGCACTCCCGGTTTGCGGGCAATGATAAAAAAGTGTCGCAAACCCCATTGCGCCGGGAGGGGAGGCGCTATATACACCCCAAATCCGGCGCGCCGCACAATCGTTGCGGCCTTCGTCGATGGGTGTGTAGCTCAGTTGGTAGAGCAGCTGACTCTTAATCAGCGGGTCTGGGGTTCGAGCCCCCACTCACCCACCATTTTCCTTCTTATATGTCGCAATGTCCGACGGGTTGAGCATGGCGCGAAGCACTGCGGAAACTGCTTGCGGGACTGAAATTTCTCTCCCTGATTAAAAGGGCCATCCGGGTGAACGCCAGGTATTTTCCGCGTCCGTGAACCGGAGGTGTCCAGACCCGTACGCCCCCTTTTCCATTGAGAGCTGGAATCAGCTATCCGGACAAGGTGAAGCCTTGTTTGTCTGAGAAGTAACCTATATGTTACTAATTGGCCGTTGGAGCTAGTCGAGTATCTCACCAGTGACGGCAGAAGCCCCTTCGCGGAATGGTATGGCGACCTGAACCCTGCGGCGGCGGCGAAGGTGACAGTTGCTCTGGTGCGAATGGGGCAAGGCAATGTTTCCAATGCCAAGGGAGTGGGAAGCGGTGTTCATGAATTCCGCATCGACTTCGGGCCGGGCTATCGTGTGTATTTCGGCAAGGATGGCGACCGGCTTGTTATCCTGCTTGCCGGTGGCACGAAGAAACGTCAACAACGGGATATCGAGGCCGCCAAGGCCCGTTGGCAGGATTACAAAAGACGAAAGAAACAGGATCAGCTATGGCCGGACTGACACGTGAATTCAAGGAAACGGTGAAAGCGCGCGCCGAGCGCGACCCCGCGTTTCGCGCCGCGCTGCTTTCCGAAGCTGTCGATCTCCTGATTTCAGGTGACGTGGCAACCGGGAAGGCCGTTCTGCGAGACTATATCAAGGCCACCGTCGGCTTTGAAGAGCTCGCCCACGAAGTGGGGACGCCGTCCAAGAGCCTTATCCGGATGCTGGGTGAGAAGGGCAATCCCACTGCTTCGAAACTCTTCGCGGTCATCAGCCTGTTGCAGAAGGTGACCGGGGTGCATTTGACCGTGGGCACCGGCGGATAGCAGCCCTTCGAAATCGGGGACCTGGATATCGAGACGGTCGGCAGCCTCGGGAGGCTTAAATCCGGAGGACCTTTCGGCGATTGCGCCGTTGAGGTCAGAGAAACTGCGGACTTGGCACGCAAGGGGGCGAGGATGTATAGAGGGCGCCAGCAAATGCCCGGGGACGGATCGCGAAAGCATCCTGACCGGTCCGGCGCCCTTCAAGAAAAAGAACACGCCCGATGAACGACTTTCTCGTATCCGCCCTTTACATGTTCACGCCGCTCGAGAACTTCGAGGAGATGCGCGACCCGCTGAAGGCCTATTGCGAGGCGCGGGACGTGCGCGGCAGTCTTCTGCTGGCCCGTGAAGGCATCAACGGCACGATCTGCGGACCGGAGGCCGGGGTGCGCGACGTGCTGGCGCATCTGCGCGCCGATCCGCGCCTGAAGGATCTGTCCCACAAGGAGTCCTGGTGCGACCGGCATGTGTTCAAGCGCATGAAGGTGCGGCTGAAGCAGGAGATCGTGCGCCTTGCGGTCGATGGCATCGACCCGAACGAGATCGTTGGCGAATATGTGCCGCCGGAGGACTGGAACGCCCTGATTTCCGATCCGGACGTGATCGTGGTCGACACCCGCAATGACTATGAATACGCCTTCGGCACCTTCGAGGGCGCGCTTAACCCGCAGACCCAGTCCTTCCGCGAATTCCCCGAATGGGTGGAAGGGCAGGACGACCTCAAGAGGAAGCCGAAGGTCGCCATGTTCTGCACCGGGGGCATCCGCTGCGAAAAGGCCACCGCCTGGATGCTGAAGAACGGCTTCAGCGAGGTCTACCACCTTGAGGGCGGCATCCTGAACTATCTGGAGAAGGTTCCGGAAGAAAACAGCCTGTGGAAGGGCGAGTGTTTCGTCTTCGACGACCGGGTTTCCGTCGACCACAAGCTGCAGCCGCGCTGGGGCGAATGGGTGCCCGAGGCGGCCCGGCATGTCATCAACGAAGACACCGATTACGACAAGGGGCAGGGGTCCGGTAGTGGATCCTGATGGCGCACTGCGTGCGGCTTGTTAACGAAAGTTAACTTTTTCGCTTTTACCCCTTGCGGATCTTCCCTAAAGTCAGATGTGCAGAGCGGATGTCCGTGTCCTTGGTTTCTGCACCGGCCTTGGGGGAACAGTTCATGCGTCACAGGTTCTGGAGCGCGCTTGCCGCGCTGGCGATCAGCCCGTTTCTTGTCTCATCGGTCTCGGCCGGCGGCCGCACCCTGTCCTGCTATGAGCAGGCGACGGTTCCGCCCGTCTACCGGACGGTTCAGGAGCGGGTGCTGGTTCAGCCGGCGAGCAGCTATGTGGTGCAGCAGCCCGCCGTCTACAGCTATCAGACCCGGCGCGTGCAGGTGCAGCCCGAACGGGTCAGCTACCGCAGGTCTCCGGCGGTCTACCAGACCCGTTACCGCAAGGTTCAGGTGCAGCCGGCCAGCATCGGCTGGGAGTACCGGATGATCAAGGGCAGGAACATTCTGTGCAAGGTCCAGCATCCGGCGGTCTACAGGACCGTGGGACAGCAGGTTCTCGTTCAGCCGGCCTCCAGGGTCGCGGTCCGCCAGCCCGCCGTCTACAGTCATGTGAAGGAAAAGGTGCTTGTCCAGCCTGCCACGCGGCAGGTGGTAAAAAGGCCGGCTGTCTACCGGACGGTCAGCCGGAAGGTTCTGGTGCAGCCTGCGCGGACCGTCTGGCAGCCCGTGCGCGTTCGCGGCTGCCGGTACTGATCCACCGGGCCTGATCGATCGGGCCTGAAGCGCAAAGTGGGACTCCGACCATGATCTGTACCCTGATTGCCTCTTCCATCCTGCTGAGCGTCGGGGACGGGTCCATGGCGGTTCTCATTCCCGAGGACCAGTCCGTACGGATCTTCAACGAGACCGGCACCAACGGCGAAACCGCGGTCGTGCATCTCTATGGCGAGACCAAGATCCAGTTGCCGGGCGTGAGCGCGGAGCAGGTGATCGAGGCGCTGCGCAATTGCGCGGAGCGCGGCGAGAGCTCGCACTAACTACGCGTCGGCCTGACACATTGCTGATCCAGTTGTCCACCACTGTCCCGGAGAGGATCCGGGACCGGTCTCATGTTCCGGGCAAGGCGCCTGTTCAGACCTTGAAGCGGTAGGTCTTCAACCCCTTGCGTCCGTGACCTTCCACCAGGAACAGCCCGCCCGAGAGCGTGTCCGGTTCGATGGCGGTCGGGTCGGCGGGCTGCTTGATGCTGGTGACGATCAGCTGGTCCAGATCGGGGCCGCAGAAACAGGGCATTGTCGGCTTGTCGACCGGCATCCTGATAGCCTCGAGCAGATTGCCGTCCGGGGCAAAGCAGTTCAGCAGGCCGGCCGAAACACCGGCGCTCCAGTAATTGCCGTCGGTGTCCACCGTCGCTCCGTCGGGACGGCCGGTCTCGTTGGTCTGCTGGGCAAACAGCATCTTGGAGCCGAGCGTACCGCTCGCCGGATCGAAGCCGTAGTATTCGATCCAGCCCGGAGAGGTGTCCGAATGGTACATGTAGGTGCCGTCCGGCGTCCAGGCCAGGCCGTTGGAACACTGGAGTTCGTCTCGGATTTCGGCGACTTCGCCGTCGGCGGAAACGCGATAGAGACCGGCGATGGGCTCCCGCGGGGAGCTGGTGTCCATGGTGCCGACCCAGAACGCGCCGTCCGGGCCGACCTTGCCGTCGTTGAGGCGGGTGCGGGGCTCATCCGCCTGGACTTCGGCCAGAATTTCACTGGTACCGGTCTGCGGGTCGAACAGCAGAATCTTGTCCCAGACACAGACGATCAGACGATCATCCTCCGTCAGGCCGAAGGACCCGACCTCGTTGTCGAAACGCCAGGTGGTGATGTCCCGGCTGGCCCAGTCCATGGACTGGATGGAACGGCCCTGGATATCCACCCAGAGCAGGCGGTTGTTTCTGTCGTCCCAGGTCGGACATTCGGCAAGCTGATAGGTCGTATCGATAAAACGGGTAATCGTGTGGGACACCGGATCGGGTTCCTTGAAAGGCCAATCTTTTGAATGGATGCGGACTATAGCGGCCAGTGCATCCGGCGTCGAGGCTGCTGGTGCCCCGATGTCCTCAGTCTTCCCTGTCAAGCGGGATCGCCGTGCGGCGCACGACCGGCCGGATGGCAAAGGAGGATTTCATCCTCAGGACGCCGGGGAGCCGGGCCAGGTGATCGCGGTGGATGCGCTCGAAATCCACCGGGTCCTCGGCGGTCAGTCTCAGGACATAATCCGCGTCGCCGGCCATCAGGAAGCACTCCATGATCTCGCCGGAGCGGGCAACGGCGCGCTCGAAACTCTCCAGCGTCTCCCGCGACTGGCTGGTCAGAGAGATTTCGACGAAGACGTCCATGCGCCGTCCGAGCATGCGCTGGTCGAGAAGGGCCACGTATTTTTCGATGATGCCTGCCTCTTCCAGGGCCCGCATGCGGCGCAGGCAGGCGGAGGCGGACAGGCCGACCTGTTCGGCAAGATCCGCATTGGCAATGCGCCCGTCGCTTTGCAGGACATTCAGGATTTTCCGGTCGAGACGATCAAGGTTCATATACTGCACCGCACTTACTGCTGTCTTTCAAGTAGCATTAGGCAGGATATTCGTTCACTGGCGCAAGTTACGCAAGAAAATTGCGCAATATGGCATCCGGCCGCGGAATTACGCAAGAACATGCGGCGTCTGGAGGCGTACACTTTCCCGATAAAAACTCTTCCAGAGGAGACGGGAATATGCGCATCGGTGTGCCGAAGGAAATCAAGAATCATGAATACCGGGTCGGACTGACCCCGGACAGCGTTCACGAGATGGTCGCTCACGGGCATCAAGTGGTTGTGGAAACCAGTGCGGGGGCCGGCATCGGCGCCAGCGATGCCGATTACGAGGCCGCAGGCGCGAAAATCCTGCCCGGCGCCAGGGAGGTCTTCGACGCTGCCGAGATGATCGTGAAGGTGAAGGAGCCTCAGGCGGGCGAACGCGCCATGCTGCGTCCGGACCATATTCTTTTCACCTATCTGCATCTGGCTCCGGATGCGGAACAGACCGCCGATCTGGTGAACTCCGGCGCGACCTGCATTGCCTATGAGACGGTTGTGGACGCGAACGGCGGGCTGCCGCTGCTGGTGCCCATGTCTCAGGTCGCCGGCCGCCTGTCGGTGGTTGCGGGTGCGAAGGCCATGGAAAAGGCGCAGGGCGGATCGGGGACGCTGATCGGTGGTGTACCGGGCGTCGAACCGGCGAAGGTGCTGGTCATTGGCGGCGGGGTAGTCGGATCGCATGCGATCACCATGGCCATCGGCCTGGGCGCCGATGTTACCGTGCTGGACCGCAACACCGCCGTTCTCGGCCATCTGGCCCAGTCCTTCGGTCCGGCCCTGAAGACCGTCTATTCCACTCGCGCCGCGCTGGAAGCCAAGGTGCTTGAGGCCGACCTGGTGATCGGTGCCGTGCTTGTTGCCGGTGCTGCTGCCCCGAAACTGGTCTCGGCGGATCTGGTGCGGCGCATGAAGCCGGGCTCCGTGCTGGTGGATGTGGCCATCGACCAGGGCGGCTGTTTCGAAACCTCCAGGGCAACGACCCATTCCGACCCGACCTATATCGTCGACGAGGTCGTGCATTACTGCGTCGCCAACATGCCGGGCGCCGTGCCGAAGACGTCCACCCATGCGCTGAACAACGCCACGCTGCCGTTTGCTCTGGCCCTGGCAGATAAGGGTGCGAAAAAGGCTCTTCTTGACGATCCGCACTTCCTGCCGGGCCTCAACGTTTATCAGGGCCAGGTGACCTGTGAAGCCGTTGCTTCCGCGCTGGGCTACGACTATCTGGATCCGGCAACCGCGCTTGCCCGCGAAAAGTCCAGCCGGGCGGCGTGATCTCGTTCGGGATAAAAGAAGGCCGGTTCACTGAACCGGCCTGAGACTGCGGACAAGACTTATTTTGTCAGTCCGGAGAAGTGAGACACAAGTCGAACGCAGAAATCAATCAGGGGCAGCGCACCTTGTAGGGCGTGCCGTATTCGTCCTGTGCGATGCAGTTGCGCGGCGTCGTGACCACGCCGACAAGGCCGCCGCCGATGGCGCCCAGGGCGGCGCCCGCCAGTGTGGCGTTCACGGTCGAGCCGGCGACGGCACCGATGGTGGCCCCGGTCGCAGCGCCAAGCCCGGCGCCAATCAGCATCCGGTCCCGCTGGCTTTCGGTATTGGCGCAGCCGGTCAACAAGAGCAGAAGGGCCGTCACGGCAAGGATGGACTTCATCCGGAATCCTTTGGCGAAGATGGATATCCGCCAAAGGTGGGCATTTATGGTTAACAGATCCTTACCGGATCCCGGTTATCCAAGTTTACGGCCTGCCGGTCAGGGGCAGGCAACCCGGTAGGGATTGCCGTACTGGTCATAAGCGACACAGTTTTTCGGTGCCGTGGCACCGCCGACGATTGCGCCGCCTGCGCCGCCGATTGCGGCGCCCACCAGGGCAGGGCCCACGCCGCCGCCGGCTGCAGCGCCGATGATGGCGCCTGTCGCGGCACCCAGACCGCCGCCGACAAGCGCGCGGTCGGTCTGGCTCTGGGATTGGCAACCTGCCAGCAAGGCCGCCGCAGCGGCAATTACAAATATTTTCTTCATCACAAACTTCCTGCCGGTCAAGTCACCGAAATAAAACGAATGGATCGTGTTCAGCTAAAGGGTCTTACGGGCATGCGACCCGATAGGGATTGCCGTAGCGGTCATAAGCGACACAGTTCTTGGGTGTCGTGGCACCGCCGACGATTGCGCCACCGGCACCGCCGATCGCCGCACCGACAAGCGCGCCGCCAACATCGCCCGTGGCGGCTGCACCGATTGCTGCACCGGTGGCAGCGCCGAGGCCGCCGCCGACAAGGGCGCGGTCACGTTGGCTGTCGGACTGACATCCGGCAAGCGCAAGGCCGACGGCTGCGAGCAGAACAAGCTTCTTCATAGAATCATTCTCCCTTCCGGACCGCGTATCACGGTGCGTTCTTCCGAATTTGTCTCACCAAAGGTAAGCTGCTTTGCTTTTTGGGGCAACGGCTCATTGCCGCAACCGGCCAGCGGTGAAAAATTGTTCGATCAGAGTTCTTCAACGTTGTGAACCAGATAGCCTAGCTAGGGCAGAAATATGGCGGACTTTCACGCTCTATAACGCGCGGTTGCTTAAAAGGTTCCTAACACGCGGGGCCGGGACCATATTTTTGCCTGATTCGATTTGTCGGCAGGCCGAAAACGGCTGGGAGAACCGCAAAACCAGAGGCCTGCACCCGAACGGCTTCCCTGACACGGCGCATCGATGGAGCGTTTACAGCGGGAAGGAATGTCAGGACCGTGCGGCTCCCGGCGCTCCGGAGACTTTCCGGCAGATGCGCCGCCAGATGCGCTTTCAAGCGGATTTACAACCGCCCGGGGACGGGACGCCTAACTCCTGAGTGCCGCGAGCAGGCCCCGGGTTGAGGAATCCTTCGATGTCGCCGGAACGTCTCCCTTGACCATCGGCAGCAGGGCCGTGGCGAGTTCCTTGCCCAGCTCCACGCCCCACTGGTCGAAGGAATTGATTTCCCAGATGACGCCTTCGACGAAGACGCGGTGCTCGTAAAGGGCGACAAGCCGGCCAAGCGCATAGGGGGTGAGCATGTCGTAGACAAGCGTGATGGACGGCCGGTTGCCGGGAAACACCTTGTGGGGAGCCAGACGCTCGATGTCGTCCCCGGACATGCCCGAGGCGGCGAGAAGCGCCTTGGCTTCGTCCAGTGTCCGCCCCATCATCAGCGCTTCGGACTGGGCGAGACAATTTGCAAGCAGCAGGTCGTGATGATGCTTCAGGTCGTCTTCATGACCGTTGGCGGCGACGATAAACTCGCAGGGGATGACGGTCGTACCCTGGTGCAGGAGCTGATAGAAGGCATGCTGGCCGTTGGTGCCGGGTTCGCCCCAGACCAGCGGTCCGGTTTCTTCGCTCACCGGGCTGCCGTCCAGCTTCACCCGCTTGCCGTTGGACTCCATGTCGAGCTGTTGCAGATAGGCCGGCAGGCGGGACAGGCGCTGG
The DNA here is from genome assembly GCF_003075075.1 of Labrenzia sp. 011. Classification (GTDB taxonomy): domain Bacteria; phylum Pseudomonadota; class Alphaproteobacteria; order Rhizobiales; family Stappiaceae; genus Roseibium. The sequence goes on from NZ_QCYM01000008.1 coordinate 142,981, forward strand.
TCATAGGGCAGGACGGCACGGGCGGACAGGCCGAGAATATCGCGGTTCCAGACGCCGATCAGCGCCATCAGAACCGGCAGGTTCTGTTCCAGCGGTGCCTGCCTGAAATGCGTGTCGAGCGCGTGTGCACCTTCGAGAAAATCGGAGAAGGCATCGGGGCCGATGGCAATCATCACCGGCAGGCCGATGGCGGACCAGACGGAATAGCGCCCGCCGACCCAGTCCCAGAAACCGAAGACGCGGCTTTCGTCGATGCCGAAGGCCGCGACCTTGTCGAGGGCCGTGGAGACGGCCGCGAAGTGATCGCCCACCGCGTCCTCTCCCAGGGCGCCGGCAATCCATTTGCGCGCGGTCTGCGCGTTGGTCATGGTCTCGATGGTGGTGAAGGTCTTGGAGGCGACGATGATCAGCGTCGTTGCCGGGTCCAGCTTTTCCAGCGTATCGGCAATATGGGCGCCGTCGACATTGGAGACATAGTGCAGTTCCGGACCGTCGTGATAGGGGGCCAGCGCCAGCGTGGTCATGGCGGGGCCGAGATCGGACCCGCCGATGCCGATATTGACCACGTCGGTGAAGGCGTCTCCCGTGGAGGAAGTGAGCTCGCCGGAGCGGACCGCCTCGGAAAAATCGGCCATGGCGTCCAGCACGGCGCGAACTTCCGGCATGACATCCTTGCCGTCGACCATCACCGGCTCGTCGGAGCAGTTGCGCAGGGCCGTATGCAGGACGGCGCGGTCTTCGGTGCCGTTTATCCTGTCGCCGGCGAACATCGCGGCGCGCTTGCCCTCCACATCGGCGGCCCTGGCCAGGGCGATCAGCAGCTCCAGCGCCCTGGCATCGATCCTGGACTTGGAATAATCGAGAAGGAGGTCGTCATGGCGCGCGCTGAAGGTGTCGAACCGTGCAGGGTCGGCGGCGAACAGGTCCCGCAGCGTGGTGTCTTTCAGCTTCTCGGCGTGCTGGCCGAGTGAAACAAAAGCTGCTTCGAGCGCCATGGAAAAATCCCCTAAAATCGATTGAATTCGCCTGCAGCGGCGCCTTTGCGGTCACCGCGTTTCAGATAGCACAGCATTTTGGCAAGGGGGAGAGGAAATTCCGGACGGCCGAAAGCGCGGCCGCCGGATCTGACGCAACCGGCCGCCAGAGGCTCCGGCAAACTCCGTACCGTCATCCGCAACAATATGTCCTGACACTCGACTTTAAAGAGGAAGGGGGGATGGGGACCTTTATCGTCGAAATTGCCTATACCATTGGTATGAGTGAAAAATAGCGGAAAAACCTTCCCTCATTAAGTAAGTCTCAAGTTGCTGTGCAGTAAATTCGATGCATGAGCGCGGACACCAAAAAACACGGATTGGCCCACCTTCAGGATCAGCCTGGTCGCGAAGAGGAGGCCCTGGTGGTGGATCTCGACAACCTGGCGATCGTCAATGCGGTGGTTTCCAACGTCAGCGAATGGGGGTGCCGTCTGACCTCGGTCGACATCACTCAGCTCTACAAGAACATCGGTATTCGTGTGGGGGATACGGGCAAGCTGGTAAAGGCCCTGGTGACCTCGATCCGGGGCAATGACGCGGCGGTTGTCTTCGCCAAGAATGACAAGATGGTCACCGACAAGCGGCGCGAAAAGCGCAACAACGTCAGTATTCCGGTCAAGATCGCCGATCTTGAAGGGATAACCGAGATTTCCGGTGTCATCGTCGACGCCGGCAAGAACGGCTGCCGGATTTCCGCCAAGGGACTGAGCGCGCTTCCCGAGGAGGTGGTGCTGAGTATCGGCAAGATGGAACGGCCGGTCGTCGGCGAATTCGCCTGGAGAACGGCGAGTTCCGCCGGTCTGCGCCTGCTGTGGGACCGCACGCTTGAGGAATACAGCGGCGACGAGGCAACGCAGGACGCCTGAGAACGGCCGTCCCGCAGCCGGAGTGCTCCGTTTACCCTTTCAGACCGGCTGCAGCGCGCGCGCGCTCCTCGATTCCCGACCAGTCTTCGGATGAAATAGCCTTGGCATCGGCGATCCAGGATCCGCCGACACACAGCACGTTGGGCAGCTTCAGATAGTCCGGAGCCTTGTCCAGACTGACGCCGCCGGTCGGACAGAATTTCGCCGCCGCAAGGGGAGAGGAAAGCGATTTCAGGTAGGCGGCGCCACCGGCCTGTTCGGCCGGGAAGAACTTCAGCCGCTCATAGCCGCGTTCCAGCAGGAACATGACTTCCGATGCGGTCGCCGCACCGGGCAGGAGGGGAACGCTGTGCTGGTCCGCCGCATCGAGCAGCGCTTCCGTGGCGCCCGGGGAGACGATGAAGCGCGCCCCGGCGGAGACCGCCGCATCGTAGTGACCTGCGTCCAGAACGGTGCCCGCGCCGACGATGGCGCCTTCCACATGTTCGTTGACCGCGTTGATCGCTTCGAGGGCACGGGGGGTGCGCAGGGTGATTTCTATGGCCGGAAGGCCGCCGCGCACCAGGGCGCGTGCCATCGGAACGGCCTTTTTCGGATCTTCAACGATCAGAACCGGAATGACCGGCGCCGCGCACATGACGTCTTCGATTTTCGCTTTGTCCTGGGCCATGGCAGCCTCCTCTTTCGTTCGGTTTGACTCCTTGATGAAAACCAAGTCGCATCAAACCATTTCATCTGTATTTATGAGTTCACACCCTGGCTGCCGAAGACATGTGCGCCGGTATCGGCGGAGCCGACATTGCTGCGGAAGGCGGCAAAGAGATCGCGGCCGACGCCGAAGTGATGGTGGCTCAGGTCCGCCTCTGCAAGCGGGCGGGCGTTGAATTCAGCTTCGTCGACCAGAACCGTCAATTCGCCGTTGACCGCATCCACCCGTATCATGTCGCCGTCACGGATCCTGGCGATCGGGCCGCCGTCGGCAGCTTCCGGCGTCACATGGATGGCGGCCGGGACCTTGCCGGACGCGCCGGACATGCGCCCGTCGGTGATCAGTGCAACCCTGTGGCCCCGGTCCTGCAGGATGCCGAGGCAGGGGGTGAGCTTGTGCAGTTCCGGCATGCCGCAGGCCTTCGGGCCCTGGAAACGCACCACGGCGGCAACATCGCCGGTGAGTTCCTTGTTGTTGAAGGCGGTCAGAAAGTCGTTCTGGTCGTGAAACACGCGGGCCGGGGCTTCGATGACATGCCGGTCACTGGCCACGGCGGAAATCTTGATCACCGCCTTGCCGAAGTTTCCGGTCAGCATTTTCAGGCCGCCGGTCGGCTGGAAGGCCTTCGCGAGAGGAGCCAGAACGGTCTCGTCTCCGGATGTTTCCGGCACGGGTTCGCGCAGGACATTGCCGTTCGCATCGAGTTTGGCTTCCACCGTGTAGCCGGACAGATCCGTGCCATGGACGGTCTTCACGTCCTGATGCAGATATCCTTCGGAGAGAAGCTCGCGGATCAGGAAGGCCAGACCGCCGGCAGCCTGGAAATGGTTCACATCCGCCTTGCCGTTCGGATAGACGCGGGCGAGCAGCGGCACCACGTCGGAAAGGTCCGAGATGTCGTCCCAGGTGAGACGGATGCCGGCTGCGGCGGCAATGGCCACCAGATGCATGGTGTGGTTGGTGGAGCCTCCGGTGGCATGCAGGCCGACGACCCCGTTGACGATGGCCTTTTCACTGATGATCTCGCCGGCCGGCGTGTATTCGTTGCCGAGAGCCGAAATGGCGAGCGCGCGCTTCGCGGCTTCCTTTGTCAGGGCATCGCGCAGGGGGGTGCCCGGATTGACGAAGGAGGCGCCCGGCATGTGCAGGCCCATGATCTCCATCAGCATCTGGTTGGAATTCGCGGTGCCGTAGAAGGTGCAGGTGCCCGGGGAATGGTAGGCTTTCGACTCGCTTTCCAGAAGCGCGTCACGGCCGACCTTGCCTTCCGCGTAAAGCTGGCGGACCTTGGATTTCTCGTCGTTTGATATGCCGGTGGTCATCGGACCGGCGGGAACGAATACCGCCGGAAGATGGCCGAAGGAGAGGGCGGCAATTGCAAGGCCGGGCACGATCTTGTCGCAGATGCCCAGGAAGACGGCGGCGTCGAACATCTGGTGAGACAGGCCCACCGCCGCTGCCATGGCGATGACGTCCCGGGAAAACAGCGAAAGTTCCATGCCCGCCTGGCCCTGGGTGACACCGTCGCACATGGCCGGAACACCGCCGGCGACCTGCGCCACCGCGCCGGCCTCATGGGCCGCCTGCCGGATCAGTTCCGGATAGGTCTCATACGGCTGGTGCGCCGAGAGCATGTCGTTATAGGACGTGATGATGCCCAGGTTGGGAACGATATCGCCGGCCAGCGACTGTTTGTCGGAAACGCCGCAGGCGGCAAAACCATGGGCGAGATTGCCGCAGGAGAGGCGCGAGCGCTGCGGGCCTTGCTCCGCCGCCTTGCCGATCCGCTCCAGATAGGCGGAGCGGCTGTCGTGGCTGCGTTTGACGATCCGTTCGGTCACTTCGCCGATGCGGTCCTGGATGGTCATGGCTTCAAATCCTTTGCTGACCGGAAACCGGTCTGGCTTCGCTTGCTTCGGCAAATAGGGCGCACGCGCCCCTTTTGCAGCTTGCTGGCAGATTCAAGTGACAGGAGGGGCAGGACGGCAAGGGTCCTGCAGCTCTCCTAATTTCCGTCGTCTTCCGTCCAGGTGCGGCCGTCCCGCTCCACCAGCGCGATGGAGGCGGAGGGGCCCCAGGTGCCGGACGTGTACCCCTTGGGAAGGTCCTTCGAGGCGGCCCAGGCGGACTGGATCGGGTCGATCCACGCCCAGGCCGCGTCCACTTCGTCGCGACGCATGAAGAGCGTCTGGTTGCCGCGAATGACATCCATGATCAGGCGTTCGTAGGCATCCGGATTGCGTACCTTGAAGGCGTCGGCAAAGCTCATATCGAGGGGAACCTGGCGCAGGCGCATGCCGCCGGGGCCGGGGTCCTTGATCATGATCTGCATCTGTACGCCTTCGTCCGGCTGCAGACGGATGATCAGGCGGTTCGCGGTGATGGTGCCGGCTTCCGCATCGAAGATGGAATGGGGGATCGGCCGGAACTGGACGACGATCTCCGAAACCCTCTGCGCCAGACGCTTGCCCGTGCGCAGGTAGAAGGGCACTCCGGCCCATCGCCAGTTGGCGATTTCCGCCTTCAGGGCAACGAATGTCTCCGTGCGGCTTTCATCATTTCCGAGTTCTTCCAGATAGCCCGGAACGGCCCCGCCCGCAGAGGCTCCGGCCCGGTACTGGCCGCGAACGGTCAGCTTGTCCACATTGTGTTCGTCGATCGGGGCAAGGGCCTTGAGCACCTTCAGCTTTTCGTCGCGGACACTGTCGGCGTTCATGGACTCCGGTGGCTCCATGGCGACGAGACACAGAAGCTGCAGCAGGTGGTTCTGGATCATGTCCCGCAGCGCGCCCGCGGTGTCATAGTAACCGGCGCGTCCGCCAACGCCGAGGGATTCGGCAACGGTGATCTGGACGTGATCGATATGGGCGGCGTTCCAAAGCGGCTCGAAAAGGGCGTTGGCAAACCGCAGGGCCATGAGGTTCTGAACGGTTTCCTTGCCCAGATAGTGGTCGATGCGGAAGATCTGCTCTTCCTTGAAGACGGCACCCACGGTCTCGTTCAGGGCCTTCGCGGAGGCCCCGTCCTTGCCGATCGGCTTTTCGATCACGACCCGGGAATGTTCGTTGACCGCGCCGGCCTTGCCGAGATTTTCGCAGATCGTGCCGAAAAGGTCCGGGCCCACCGCCAGGTAGAAGGCGCGCACGACGTCGGGACGTTCGTCCAGGATCGTCCTGAGGTCGTCGAAACCTTCGCCGGAGGCGACATCGATCTTCACGTAGCGAAGACGGGCCAGGAACTGGGACAGGTGTTCGTCATCCAGATCCTTGACGTGTTCCTCAAGCGCCTCGCGGGCGTAGTTCCGGTAATCGTCGTCCGAATAGTCGCGGCGGGCGCTGCAGATGATGCGGGCATGGGCCGGTACCTGACCGTCCGCATCCCTGTGATAAAGGGCCGGGAGAAGCTTGCGGTGGGCAAGGTCTCCGGATGCGCCGAAGACGACCAGATCGAATTCTTCAACTTCGATGACGCGTACCGCCATAAATACATCCCTTCTGAGCAGCTGTCTTTTCAACGGACCTAGATGCCGTGACCGGATTAGATCCGGGTTCTAAATCGGTTTAATTTCCTTGTCAGCCCCTCATTTCAAGGTGGCCCATTCTTTTTCCAGTTCGTTCCTGCGGGGAAGGTCGGCTCCGCGCCGCGAGCATGTCACGGCAGCGGCCTTCACCGCAAATCCAACAAGCCGGGCCAGTTTCGCCTCGTCAAGAGCCATGAGCGTGTCCCGGTCTCTTGCGCCGAGTTCCTTCAGGCCGGCCAGAAGCGCGGCCTGAAACGTATCGCCGGCACCGACCGTATCTTCGACCTTTACCGTGACACCCGGACAATCGATCCGGGCATTTCGCGTGAAGGCCGTGGCGCCGTCCTGCCCACGGGTGACGACAACAAGGCCGGCGCCGAGGGACAGCCAGTCGCGGGCGACCTCGCCATAGTCTTCGCCCGGCATGATCAGGGCAAGATCCTCGTCGCTGACCTTGATGATGTCGGCGAGGGGCACCAGGGACCGGGTGTTGCTGCGCCAGCGCGCCATGTCGGGCACGACGGTCGGCCGGATGTTGGGATCGAAGGAGATCAGCGTGTTGCCCTTCTCGCGCCCGATGAGCGTCTTGAAGGCCGTTGCGACCGGATCCACAAGGGCCGTATAGGAGCCGATGTGGAGGAACATCGGCGGTTCGGAAAATACCGGCAGATCGTCGGCCGTGATCATCCGGTCCGCCGCGTCGGCGCCGTAGAACGTATAGGCGGGCTGGCCGTGATCGTCCTTCTGGACCACGCTCAGGGTCGTCAGATAGGCGGTTCTGAGAATGTGCCGGTCCGAGACGCCCTCGTCCCGCAGCTTCTGGACCAGCTTTTCACCGAAGGCATCCTTCGAGATGCCGCCGAAAAAGGCGGCCTCTTCGCCCAGACGCGCCAGTCCCATTGCGACATTGAACGGCGAACCGCCGATACGGGCATCGAAGGTGAGGCTGTCGCCGGAGGCGGCTTCACCGAAGAGATCGAACAGGGCTTCGCCGCAAATCAGAAACATCGATTATCCATGGGGTTCGTCGTTTGTCCGCACGACACGTGCGGAGCGGGGGAGGCGGAGCATGTTCTGCGTTCGGGAGGGCCCGGGTCCGGGGAGGTGCGGACAGCACGGTGCAACGCCTTCGCACCAGCCTGATGTTTATGGCTGGCGGTTTCGAATGGCAATGTTCCGGCCCGGGCGGGGATCTCACCGGCGGTCATGCGGCCCGGCTTTCAGGCGGGTCCATGGCGCCGGTCATGATCGCGACGGCGTAGGACATGGAAAAATCCGCCGGCCTGATGACACAGGCGCGCCGGCCGAGCCGGTGAATGTGAATGCGGTCGGCGACCTCGAACACATGGGGCATGTTGTGGCTGATGAGCACGATCGGCAGGCCGCGGGCCCTCACGTCCTTGATCAGCTCCAGCACGCGCCGGCTTTCCTTGACCCCGAGTGCGGCGGTCGGCTCATCCATGATCACCACCTTGGATCCGAAGGCGGCGGCGCGGGCCACGGCGACCCCCTGGCGCTGGCCGCCGGAAAGGGTTTCCACGGCCTGGTTGATGTTCTGGATGGTCAGGAGCCCGAGCTCGTTGAGCTTGTCACGGGCGATTTCCTCCATTTTCCTGCGGTCGAGCTGCCGCAGCCATTTGCCACGAAACCCGGGTTTGCGGATTTCTCGGCCCATGAACATGTTGTCCGTGATGGACAGCGCCGGGGACATGGCGAGAGTCTGGTAGACGGTTTCGATCCCCGCCGCACGCGCGTCGATGGGGGAGGTGAAATGCACCGGGCTGCCGTCCAGAAGGATCTCGCCACTGTCGGGTTGCACGGCACCGCTCAGGGCCTTGATGAGCGTCGATTTTCCCGCGCCATTGTCGCCGATCACGGCGAGGATTTCTCCCGGGTACAGTTCCAGGTCGGCGTGGTCCATGGCCACGACACGTCCGTAACGCTTGACCAGGTTGCGTGCTTGCAGAACAGGTTTCATCACACCGATACCTTTCTGATCCATTGGTCGACCGCGACCGCCGCGATGATCAGCAGTCCGATAAGCAGATAGGTCCACTGCGCGTCGGCGCCCAGCAGGCGCAGACCCAGGGTGAAAACGCCGACGATGAGGGCGCCGAAGAGAGTGCCGAGGATCGATCCCCTGCCGCCGAAGAGCGAAATGCCGCCGATCACCACGGCAGTGATGGATTCGATATTGGCGAGCTGCCCGCTGGTCGGCGATACGGAGCCGATGCGCCCGATCATCGCCCATCCGGCGAAGGCGCAGATGAGTCCGGAAAGCATGTAGACCGAAATCAGGGTTTTCCTGACCTGGACGCCGGAAAGCTCGGCGGCTTCCGGATCGTCCCCCACCGCGTAGACATGCCGGCCCCATGCGGTCTGGCGCAGGGCATAGGCCAGCACCAGGACCAGAAGCACCATGAATATGACGCCATAGGTGAACACGGCTCCGCCGATATTCACCTTGTTGCCGAAAAGCTGCAGCAGGGGAGCGGATTTGGCGATGTCCTGCGAGCGGATGGTCTCATTGGCCGAATAGAGAAAATTCGCCGCCAGAACGATCTGCCACATGCCGAGGGTGACGATGAAGGGCGGCAGCTTGACGATCGCGACCAGGAAACCGTTGATGTATCCGCACAGGGTGCCGCAGAGAAGGCCGCAGGCGATGGACACTTCCACCGGCAGGCCGTAACGGAAGGTGAACTGTCCCATGACAACCGAGGACAGCACCATGATCGCGCCGACGGACAGGTCGATCCCGGCGGTCAGGATGACCACGCTCTGCGCGGCGGCGACAATGCCGACAATCTGAACCTGCTGCAGGATCAGGGTGAGAGCGAAGGGGGAAAAGAATTTCGATCCGAGCAGCAGACCGAAGACCACGATGGACAGAAGCAGGACAATCAGCGGCACCAGAGACGGGGTCTGGTGCAGGGCGTGCTGTATCCTTTGACCGACCCCGTGGCGGTGATCGTCGAAGGCCGCGACGGCCCCGGGGGCGGAAGCGGCAGCTGCTTCGTAATCCGCCGGCTCGCCCGTTGTTTTCGTGTCTGATTTCATGCCCGTAACCCTCTCAAGAACCGGTCGAAAAGGGGCAAGGTTGCCCACGCCCCTTTCGGTGCTTTTCCCAAGGCGGCGCTGGAGACTGCGCGTTCAGGCGAACGCGGACAAATGGCTCCGGCACCTTTGACCGATCAACTTCCGGACCTCCAGCCGGTTGCGGCTGGAGGTCTGTCGATCTAGCCCCAGCAGAGATCCATCCCCTTGGCGGTGTCGATGGACTCCACGCCGTCGACCGGCTTGTCGGTAACAAGCGCCACTCCGGTGTCGAAGAAGTCCTTTCCAGGGGTCGGTTCCGGCTTCTTGCCGCTGTCCGCCCAGGTCTTGATGGCTTCGATCCCGAGCGAGGCCATCAGCAGCGGATACTGCTGCGAGGTGGCGCCGATAATGCCGTCCTTGACATTCTGTACGCCGGGGCAGCCCCCGTCGACCGAAACGATCAGCACGTCGTTCTCGCGTCCGATCGCCTTGAGGGCCTCATAGGCCCCGGCGGCAGCCGGCTCGTTGATGGTGTAGACGACATTGATCTCCTGATCCTTCGCCAGGAGGTTCTCCATGGCGCGGCGGCCGCCTTCCTCGTTGCCCTGGGTCACGTCGTTGCCGACGATGCGCGGGTCGGTTTCATCGCCCCATTTGTTCGGATCGCCCAGCTCGATGCCGAAGCCCTGCAGGAACCCCTGATCGCGCAGCACGCCGACGGTCGGCTGGCTGATGCCGAGATCGAGCATCGCGATCTTGGCGTCGGCGGCCTTGTCGCCGAGGCTGGCGGCAGCCCATTGGCCGATCAGCTCGCCGGCCTTGAAGTTGTCCGTGGCGAAGGTGGCGTCCGCTGAGTCGGTCGGGCTCAGCGGCGTGTCGAGCGCGATCACCAGGATGCCGTTGTCGCGGGCCTGCTGGACGGCCGGAACGATGGAGGACGTGTCGGAGGCGGTGAGCAGGATGCCCTTGGCGCCATCGGCGATGCAGGTTTCGATGGCGGCGACCTGGGTTTCGTGATCGCCGTCGATCTTGCCTGCGAAGGATTTCAGTTCGATGCCCAGTTCCTCCGCCTTGGCGGTCGCACCTTCCTTCATTTTAACGAAGAACGGATTGGTGTCCGTCTTGGTGATCAGGCAGGCAGTAATGTCTGCCGCGGCCGCCGGAACGGCCGACATGAGGGCAAGAACGGAGCCCGTCGCGAGTAATTTGCGGATCATTGTATTTCTCCTCCCTGGCCATTCATTGTCAGTCGGTACGGTCGGGTGTGGCCAGATGTGATCCCAACCGTGCTGCCCTTGCCGGAAAGCCGCTCCGATCGTCCGTGCGGCCGGCCCCGGCGGGTCCGGTATCCTTCCCGCCGGTCAGGATCGCGGCCCGCGGCGAGAAGTTGAAGAATTGCGGCAGACTGGCCGCGCCGATCGCCCCGGCATCGTGTCCGAAGCTGCCGATCTGGACATCCGGCGAGTTGCGCATCTCGGGGGCGGTCGCCTCGACAGCGATTTTCAGCGCCTGGCGGAACCGGTCGCGAAAGGATTCCTCAAGGTCCCCGTCAATGACCACCAGGGGCATGTCGAGCAGGGAGAAAGCGGAGCGCAGCGCCAGTGCGAGTGCGGCGACGCAGTCTTCCATCCATTCCTCGAACCTGGCATCGCTGCGTTCGAAGGCCTCGTGCAGACCCCTGCGGTTCATGCTCGGAAAGTTGTCCGGGTCCAGATGTCGGGCGAGAGAGACCAGAGAGGCGCGGGAGAGCAGCAGGTCCCAGCCCTGTCTGGAGCGCGGGGCGGTCGTCAGGCTGCTGGGGGGAACGGGAATCATCGCCACATCGGCGGCGTTTCCCGTCTTGCCCCGGACCACATCGCCTTTCAGGATCAGCCCGCCACCGATGGCCGGTCCCAGGAACAGGTAGAGGAAATCGTCCTTCTGCCGCCCGACGCCGTAAAACAGTTCCGCCACGGCCGCGGCGGTGCCATCATTCTCGCTGAAGACGCGCAGGCCGGTCGCCTCCTCCAGATCCCCGGCAAGGTCATAGCCTTCCCACTTCCTGAAGTCGGCTTCCGGGAGGCCGAGTTCGTGCAGCCAGGCGCCGAGATTGAACGGCTGGGCCACCCCGATTCCGGTGATGCGGGCCAGATCCCGTTCGCTCAGGCTGGCGCGCAGGCTGTCGAGATCTTCCAGGAGAATTTTCAGTGCCTGTTCGGGGGCGGGCAGGATCATGTCGTGCAGGCGCCGGTCGATGATGCGACCGGCGAAATCCATCAGCACCGTTTCCATGTTTGTCCGGTCCAGCCGGACGCCGAAGGAATAGGCGCCCGATGCGGCGAGCCTCAAAATGGTTGCCGGCTGGCCTCTGCTGCCGTCATGGCGCTTGCCGGCCTCGACGATGAGTCCTTCTTCGATAAGGTGCTGGATGATGGCGCCGATGGCCGCGTTGGTGAGCTGGGCCGCCCGGGCGAGTTCCGCCTTGGAAGCTTCGCCCGCCCGCCGCAGAATCTGCAGTACGATGCGCTCATTGTAGCGCCGCAACTGCGCGGAATTCGAACCGCGGCCGCTCTTGCGGGTTCCGTCCACCGTTCTCGCTCCTCCAGCGTGCCCGTTCCAGGAAGCGGGTCAACAATAAATTATGTTGATTAAATTATTTGCCTGCGGCGGGATTTTGTCAATTCCAATTCTCTTTTGCGGTGCGGGGAATTCGTGTTGTCTTGCGGTAAGTTTCTGTCTTCAATGGCCGAATTCCCGGTGTCCGGGTGGTCTGTTTGTGTCGGCGGGCAAGATCGTTGGGGGACTGCGGAAAACATGTTTCGCGCTGCCTTGCCGGCACGGGTGCGACAGGTCCGGAGGGCCGCCGCGGGGATCGGCCGTGAAAGCGTTGATAGCCGGCGCCAGTTCCGTATTGTCGGGGCATAACGGGATTCGGAGCAGACAATGATGCCGGTTAAACATGATGAAGCGTTTCTTGCCCGCGCAATTGCCGCCGGTGCGGGCGAAACCAGCGCCGATATGGTGGTCAAGGATGTCCTCCTCTTCAGTGTGATCGACGGCAGTACGGTCGAAACCGATATCGCGATCGTGGGAGACCGGATCGTCGGCACCCATGGGCGCTACAGCGGCGATGTCACCGTGGACGGCAGGGGTTTGACGGCGGTTCCCGGTTTCATCGACACCCATCTTCATGTGGAATCCTCCCTCGTCACCCCTTTCGAATTCGACCGCTGCGTATTGCCCCACGGGGTGACCACGGCAATCTGCGATCCGCATGAAATCGCCAATGTGCTCGGGGCGGAGGGGATCCGCTATTTCCTAGACAGTTCGCTCGAGACGGTGATGGATCTCAAGGTCAACCTGTCGTCCTGCGTTCCGGCGACGGCCTTCGAAACCGCCGGTGCCTGTCTGGAAATCGAGGACCTGCTGCCGTTCCGGGACCATCCCAGTGTCATCGGCCTTGCGGAATTCATGAACTTTCCCGGAGTTCTGGCGCGCGATCCCAAGGTGCTGGCCAAGCTTGCGGCGTTTCAGGACGGCCACATCGACGGCCATGCGCCGCTGCTCTCCGGACTGGGCCTCAACGGTTACCTGGCCGCCGGCATCCGCACCGACCATGAAGCCACCACGGCCGAAGAGGCGCTCGAAAAGCTCGCCAAGGGCATGACCATCCTGATGCGGGAGGGGTCGGTGTCGAAGGATCTGGAAGCGCTGGCGCCGATCCTGACGCCGGATGTGTCGGCCTTCGTGGCCCTGTGCACGGACGACCGCAACCCGCTGGACATCGCCGAGGAAGGTCATCTGGACAGCATGATCCGGCGGCTGATCGCCAGAGGCATCAGGCCGCTCGACGCCTATCGGGCGGCAAGCTGGTCGGCGGCCAATGCCTTCGGCTTGAAGGATCGCGGATCCGTTTCCCCCGGCAAGCGCGCCGACATCGCGCTCCTGGACGATTTCGAGGATTGCCGGGTCTCTCAGGTGATCTGCGGCGGCGTGCTGGTGAATGACGCCGAATTTGCCAAGCGCTCCCCTGTTGCCCCGGTCGGGCTGGACAGCGTCAAGGTCGCACCCGTGACGGCAGCGCATTTCGAAATTCCGGCGCGCAACAGCGAGGCGGATGTCATCGGCGTCGTGCCGGGCAGGATCATCACGGAGCATCTGAAACGCACCCTGCCGGTTGCGGGCGGCAAAACCCGGGTCGATCTGGAGCAGGACGTGCTCAAGGTGGCTGTCGTCGAGCGACACAAGGGCACCGGCAATATCGGCCTGGGGTTCGTCAACGGCTTCGGCATGAAGCGCGGTGCGATTGCCTCGTCCGTCGGTCACGACAGTCACAACATCTGCGTCGTCGGGGCGGATGAGGAGGCCATGGCGCATGCGGTCAACCGGGTGATCGCCATGAAGGGCGGTTTCGCGGTGGCCGACAGCGACGGGGTCCGGGCGGAACTGGCCCTGCAACTGGCCGGTCTGATGAGCCTGGAACCGTTCGAGACGGTCAAGAGCGACCTGGAGAAGCTGCGCGCCGCCGCCAGGGATCTCGGCTGCACTCTGGCGGAGCCTTTCCTTCAGGTGGCCTTTCTGCCGCTTCCGGTCATTCCGCATCTGAAGATCACCGATTTCGGCATGTTCGATGTCAACAGGTTCGAACTCATCGATCAGGGATCCTGACCCGGGAAACCCGAAAAGGGGGCATTTGTCATGATCCTGACCCTCGCGGTCTCCGGGTATCGTTCCCTGCGCGATGTTGTCCTGCCGCTGGATCGGGTGACGCTGGTGACCGGCGCCAACGGCAGCGGCAAGTCGAGCCTGTACCGTTCCATCCGTCTGCTGGCCGATGTCGCCCAGGGCCGTGCGATTGCCTCGCTCGCGGCCGAAGGCGGATTGCAGTCCACGCTTTGGGCAGGACCGGAGGCCTTTTCAGCAGGGATGAAGCGCGGGGACGTCCCGGTTCAGGGGACGGTCCGCAAAGGTGTGGTCAGCCTGAAGCTGGGATTTGCCGACGAGGATTACGGATATGCCATCGATCTGGGGCTGCCGGTGCTTGGCGCGGGGTCCAGTTTTTCCATGGATCCGGAAATCAAGGCCGAAGCCTTGTGGGCAGGGGAAGTGCTTTCAAGGTCCAATGAAATCGCCGGGCGCAACGGACCGGTGGCCCGTGTCATGAACAGCAAGGGACAACGGGTCCCTGTCATTCAGAATCTTGCCGGTTTCGACAGCATGATGACACATGCCGCCGACCCCAGGGACGGGCTTGAGCTTCTGGTCATGCGCGAGCGGATGCGTGCCTGGCGGTTCTACGACCACCTGCGGACAGACCGCGACGCTCCGGCGCGCTACCCGAGGATCGGCACACGGACACCGGTTCTCGGCGCGGACGGGGGAGATCTCGCGGCCGCAGTCCAGACCATTCTGGAGATCGGCGACCGGGCCGCTTTTTCCGAGGCGATCGACGACGCCTTTCCGGGGGGCTCGGTCGGGATTACTGTCAGTGACGGCTATTTCGAACTGCAGATGCAGCAGAAAGGATTGCTGCGGCCGCTGAGGGCCGGCGAATTGTCGGACGGTACACTTCGCTATCTGCTGCTGGCCGCCGCCCTGCTGTCGCCACGGCCCGCGCCGCTCATCGTGCTCAACGAACCTGAAACCAGCCTGCATCCGGCGCTTCTGGAACCGCTTGCCCGGCTGATTTCCAGGGCGGCGGAGTCGACACAGGTCATCGTCGTCTCCCATGCGGACGACCTCGTCTCCTGGCTGGCGCCGCAACCCGGCTGCCTGCGATACGAGCTGCGCAAGGAACTGGGAGAAACCGTTGTGGACGCTCCGGGTCCGCCGCGCTGGGCCTGGCCGAAACGGTAGGTGGGCCCGTCTTCCCTTGCATGCCGGGCGGCGCCCGTGGCGCAAACAATTCCTCTTTCGTGATAAGCTTCTGATTTGGCTTGTCTATTGCCAATCGGGTTAAAGAGCTTATCTAATCGGTATGACCGGCATCCTCAAAAAAATGACAAGGTGTCGTTACGTCGCGAGTTGACGCAAACGGAAGGTTGCGTCATGTCACAAGTACCCCCGAGGGGAACGCCTTGCCGGCGTCCGGGTGCAATGGAGGCGGGAATTTGCGGAAAGACCATCGGCTTTCCGGGTATTTCACGATTGCAGCCGTATCACGCGGTAAGGCGACAAAGGTACGTTGGAGGACGTAATGACGACTGCGGAGGAGTGGATCGCGGCCTTCAGGCCCCGTCCGGTACACGAATACCTGGAAGAAAGCGTTGCGAGTTTCGGTGCGCGGCCGGCTGCCGATTTCATGGGCAAGGGCTGGACCTACGCGGAACTCGGCGCGCTGGTGGACCGCACCGCGGCCGGGCTTCAGGCCATGGGGGTGGGGCCGGGTGTACATGTCGGCCTGTGCCTGCCGAATACGCCGTTCTACACGATCTTCTATTTCGCCATTCTCAAGGTCGGCGGCACGGTTGCCAACTTCAATCCGCTCTATGTCGAACGTGAAATCGCGTTCCAGGCACGCGATGCGGATGTGCGCATCATGGTGACGATGGATCTGAAGGTGATCTACGACAAGGTCGAGGACGTGCGCAGGGAACGGGGCCTCGACAAGATCATCGTCTGTCCGATGAGTTTCTGCCTTCCGGCTATCAAGAAGGTGCTGTTCAGCCTGTTCAAGCGCAAGGATGTCGCCAGGATCCCCAGGGACGAGGCGCATGTGCGCTTTGCCGACCTGCAAACCTCCGGCGCGCGTCCGGCACCGGTGGAGATCGATCCGGCGGAGGTCATCGCGGTGCTGCAGTATACCGGCGGCACCACCGGCGTTCCCAAGGGCGCCATGCTGACCCACGCGAATCTTTCCGCCAATATCGAGCAGATGCGCTGCGTGTTCGAAAAGGCGCAGCCGGGTGACGAGCGGATGCTGTGTGTGCTGCCGTTCTTCCACGTGTTCGCCATGACCGTGGGGCAGAACCTGTCGATCATCCTGGGCGCGGAAATGGTGCTGCAGCCCCGGTTCGATCTGAAGGAATTGCTCGAAGTGATCGGGCGCAAGAAGGTCACCCTGTTTCCGGGGGTTCCGACCATTTACACGGCGATCAACAATTCGCCCCTGACTGCCGACTACGATCTGTCCAGCATCAATCTGTGCCTGTCGGGAGGTGCGCCGCTTCCCGTGGAGGTGAAGGAGAGTTTCGAGAAACTCACCGGCTGCATTCTGGCGGAGGGTTACGGTCTGACGGAGACCTCGCCCGTTGCCGCGGTCAATCCGCTCGACAGCAGCCGCCGCGCCGGGTCCATCGGCCGCCTCGTTCCGGGAACCCGGGCCCGTTTCGTCAGCATCGAGGACCGGACCACCGAAGTGGGCAAGGGCGAGAAGGGCGAACTGCTGCTGCATGGCCCGCAGGTCATGAAGGGATACTGGAAGCGGGAGGACGCGACGGCGGATTCCCTTACCGTAGACGGCTATCTGCATACCGGCGATGTCGGCTATCAGGATGATGACGGTTTCATCTATCTGGTCGACCGGATCAAGGATCTCATCCTGTGCTCGGGCTACAACGTCTATCCCCGGGTGATCGAGGAGGCGATCTATCTGAACGAGGCCGTCGACGAGGCCATCGTCATCGCCGTTCCGGATGCCTATCGCGGTCAGTCGCCCAAGGCCTTCATCAAGCTGAAGGAAGGGTGTGACCTCACGGCCCAGGAGATGAAAGCCTTTCTGAAAGACAAGCTGTCGACCATTGAAATGCCGCGGGAATTCGAATTCCGCGACGAGCTGCCCAAGACCATGGTGGGCAAATTGTCGAAAAAGGATCTGGTCGAGGAAGAGGCGAGAAAACGGGCGGGCGTTGGCGCGGGAGCCGCCTGATCGCGCCGCTTTCTTTCGTCCTTGTTCCGGATGACATCAACCCTCCGTCCTGATGGCGGAAAAGCGGAAATTTCCGGCCGGTTGCGGCTCAGCTGTTGTACCCGCGTCCGTCCGCAGCCCGGGCAAGTTCGCGGCCGCGTTTGGCTTCCCGGCGCACGGTGTAGATTGACGCGGCGATGACGACGGCGGCCCCGGCAAGGGTTTCGAGCCGTGGCCACTGGCTGAAGACCAGGGCGCCGAAAATTGTCGCGTAGAGAAGCCGGGTGTAATCGAGGGAGGCGATGGCGGTGGCCTCACCGGCCTTGAAGGCCTGGATGTTGGCCATCTGGGCGGCCCAGGAGACGATGCCGATCAGGATCAGGATTCCCCACTGAAACGGGGTCGGGGCCTGCCAGCTGAGCACTGCGGGAACCAGCATGATCAGCCCGACTCCGAAAGCCTGATAGGTCAGGATGGTGACCGGTGCGTCGGTCCGGGTCAGGATGCGCACCACGATCATCACCATGCCGGCGCAGGCCGCCCCGGCGATGGCGAACAGCGCGAAGGGGTCGATGATGCCTTCGCCATCGGGCCGCAGCATCAGGATGACGCCGAGGAAACCGACAATGGTTGCCCCCCAGCGGTGGATGCCGACCTTCTCGCCGAGCAGCCAGATGGCGAAAATCGTCAGGAAGAAGGTCTTGGAGAAGCTGATCGCAGTGGCGTCGGCCAGGGGCAGTTCAATGACGGCGGTGAACCCGAGCAGCATGGCGGTGGTGGCAAAAACGATTCGGGTAACTTGAAGACCCGGCCGTTTCGTCGCCAGAGATGTGGGCAGGCCGCCGAGAATCTTCGGAGCCACGATGACAAGCATGACCGCCTGGCGGACGACGAGGATCTGAAAGACGCTGAAATCCTGACCGACAAGCTTGATGAGCGTGACCATGATGGAAAACAGGAAGGCCGCCAGCAGGATCCAGAGCGCACCGATGGTGTTGGGCGGCAGATGCCGGGTCTTTTCGGCAAATTTCCTGCTCAGGCGATTGCCGCTTTGCGGGCCGGAGATGCCGGTTGCCTGGGGCGGCTCCGGATCTTTTGGGTGCATGTCCATGTTGGGTCCTGGCCCGGGAAGCTTGTGGAATGGCCGGTAGACGTGCGCTCGGCGTCGGTGACTGTCAGGCCGGGTATCAGATGGCGGTCGGCTCAAACTTAGCCGTTTTCCGGAAGAAGGGAAGAGGGCGCAGCGCAAGTTCGCCTTTCTGCCGGGCAGGGGTCCAAATGAGGAATGCCCGTTGAAGCGGTGGGCGGGCGAGGCCTGCGACTTTTCAGGAAACGGGCGGACCGCACCAGCGCGGTCGGTTGACGGAATGTATCAGCCGACGCTGCAACCATATTGCGCTTGTTACTGCGTCATGTAATGGTCGCAGGCAGGACAGGCGTTTCGACGTTCGGATCGGAAACGCTGCCAGGATTCCATTGAATGACAAGGTTGAAGAAGACCCGCGCCGTACTCGCATCGGAGGTCATCGGCTGGCGTGAAGTCGTCAGTCTGCCGGAGCTGGGCGTATTCGACATGCGGGCCAAGATCGACACCGGGGCACGCACGTCGGCGCTGCATGCGGAAGATCAGGAAATCTTTGAACGGAACGGGACGCGATGGGTCCGCTTCCGGGTGCCCGCATCCCGGCACCATGAGGATTTCAAGGTCGAGGTGCCGGTGCAGGACGAGCGGGATATCAAGAACACCAGCGGTGTTCCGGAGCGCCGGATCGTGATCAGGACCGTGCTGCATCTGGGGACCCATCACTGGCATGTGGACGTTTCCCTGGCGAACCGTGCCAACATGGGCTTCGACATGATTCTCGGGCGCACGGCCATCCGGCGGCACAAGGTCCTGGTGGATTCAGGCCGGTCGTTCCTGGCGGGAAAACCCGCCGTTGCGACGAAACACTGATTGTCACCGGCCGGGGAAACGGGGCTGACGGGGACCTATCCCGGAGCCCGTTCGGCGGACAGGATTGAACCAGAAGGACCTATTCGATGAAAATCGCAATGATGGCGCGCAATCCCGACCTCTATTCGCATCGGCGTCTCAAGGAAGCGGCTGAGGCGGCAGGTCATGATCTGGAGACCATCAACACGCTGCGATGCTACATGAACATCGCCTCGCGGCGGCCGGAAATCTATTACAACGGCGAAAAGCTGACCGGGTTCGACGCGGTAATCCCGCGGATCGGCGCCTCCATCACTTTCTACGGCCTCGCCGTTCTGCGCCAGTTCGAGATGATGGGGGTCTATCCCCTGAATGAATCGGTGGCGATCGGCCGCTCCCGCGACAAGCTGCGCTCGACACAGCTGCTGGCGCGAGACGGGATCGGACTTCCGGTGACCACTTTCGCCCACGATCCCAAGATGACGGAGGAAGTCCTGCGCACGGCCGGCGGCGCGCCGGTGGTGATCAAGCTTCTGGAAGGCACCCAGGGAATCGGGGTGGTTCTGGCCGATACGGAACGCTCCGCCAAATCGGTGATCGAGGCCTTTCGCGGCGCCAACGTGAACATTCTGGTGCAGGAATTCATCAAGGAGGCCGGCGGCACCGACATTCGTGCTCTCGTGGTCGGCGGCAAGGTGATCGCGGCCATGAAGCGCACGGGCGCGGAAGGGGAATTCCGCTCCAACCTTCATCGCGGCGGCAGCGCCACGTCCATCAAGATTTCGCCGGAAGAGCGCTCGACGGCCATCCGGGCCGCCAAGTCCATGGGGCTCAACGTGTGCGGTGTGGACATGCTGCGCTCAAATCACGGACCGGTGGTGATGGAAGTCAACTCCTCGCCCGGCCTGGAAGGCGTGGAAAAGGCGACCGGCATCGATGTGGCCGGCAAGATCATCGACTTTCTTGCCAAGAATGCTGCGGTCGGCAAGACCAAGACAAAGGGGCGCGGCTGACAATGAACGCCGGGTGGACCGGCCAGGGCCGACGCCCTGCAGGTGCCGCCTTTCTGCGTCCCTGAGCAACCGTGAGCGAACCGAAAGAGCGAAACATGCAGGCCAGTCCCTTCCATATCGGTGATCATGTGGTGGCGCCGGGAACCCGGCGCACGGTGGACCTGCCGGTCAGCGTCCTTTCGGATCACACGCCAGTGACCATGTCCGTGCATGTGCTGCACGGTCGGAAGCCGGGGCCGGTGCTGTTCGTCAGCGCCGCGGTGCATGGCGACGAGGTGATCGGTGTGGAGATCGCCCGGCGGCTGCTGAAGGCGCCGCAGCTGGAGGCCCCGGAGCTGGAGAAGCTCAAGGGCACGGTGATGGTGGTGCCGATCGTCAATGCCTTCGGGTTTCTCAACCATTCCCGTTATCTGCCGGACCGCCGCGATCTGAACCGCTCCTTTCCCGGTAGTGTCAAGGGGTCTCTGGCGGGGCGTCTGGCCAATCTGTTCATGACCGAAATCGTCAGCCGCGCCGACTATGGAATCGACCTGCATTCGGCGGCAGTGCATCGGGCGAACCTGCCGCAAATCCGCGTTTCGCCCTCCCGGCCCGAAACCCTGGTCCTCGCGAAAGCCTTCGGTGCTCCGGTCATCCTGACCTCCAAGGTCCGTGAGGGATCCATGCGCGAGGCCGCGCAGTCGCGGGGCAAGGATGTCCTGGTGTTCGAGGCGGGGGAGGGATTGCGGTTCGACGAGATGTCCATCCGTGCCGGTGTCTCCGGCATCCTGCGGGTGATGCGTACGCTGAAGATGCTCGGTCCGAAAGGTATCACGCGGCCGAAAGTCCACTCCATCCTGACAAAATCCAGCTACTGGGTCCGGTCTCCGGCGGGGGGGCTGCTCAGGCCGTACAAGTCGATCGGCGATGTGGTGGAGCCGCAGATGCTTCTGGGCATCGTGTCCGACCCGTTCGGCGAGAGCGAGCGCAATGTCGTTGCCGAGTTTGGCGGGCTGATCGTCGGACGTTCGAATCTGCCGGTTGTCAACGAGGGGGACGGCCTGTTTCATATTGCCGATGTCAGCGAGAAATACGATGCCGAGCTGACCCTGGACAGTCTGGCCTCCCAGCTGGAAGCAGATCCCTTGTTCGATGAGGATGAAATCATCTAGACTGGGTCAAGTCGCGCCCATAAGAATGCCGGTCAAATGCGTTTTGGCGCATTCGCTGTTTCTTCGCCGCCAGATGCCATGCGGTTTTCAGGCGATTGATGCGATACTGCCCTCTGGTTTCATCCGCCATTGAGCATTATGATCACGCAATCGCTCCTGGTGTTCGGAATTCCCGGGAAGATCTTCCCAAAAACTGCAGGTCCAGTTTCATGAACCAATTGGTCACTCCGAAATTCGGTGTCGGTGCCCCGTTGCGCCGCAAGGAAGACGAGCCGCTCCTGACGGGGCACGGCATTTATACGGGCGATTACAGCCCGGAAGGATGCCTTCACAGCTATGTCCTGCGTTCGTCCATGGCTCATGCGAGAATCAGCCTCGGCAATGTGGACGAGATCCGCGCGATGGATGGTGTCCGGATGGTGCTGACGGGGGCGGAGCTTGCCGGAAAGTCCATGCCGTGCCTGGCACGGCTGAAACAGATCGACGGGACCGATTATCCCGTTCCGGAGCAGCCGGTCCTGTGTTCCGACACCGTGCGCTACGTGGGCGATGCGATCGCCTTCATCGTCGCCGACAGCCTGGATGCCGCCCGCCAGGCGGGGGAACAGCTGGAAGTCGACTACGAACCGCTCGATGTGGTTGTCGGCATTGAAAAGGCTCTTGCGCCCGGTGCGCCGGTCGTCTGGCCGGAGTTCGGCTCCAATGTTGCCTTCACCTTCGGTCAGGGGGACGAGGTCCGGACGGAAGAGGCTTTCGCCGGGGCAGACAGGATCGTCTCCATCGATCTGGTCAACAACAGGATCGTCGCAAACTATATGGAACTGCGCGGCTGTGTTGCCGAGTTCAGCTCTGAAAGCGGCCGCTTCAAGCTGACCCTGGGAACCCAGGGCGGCCACGGCATGCGCAACACCATCTGCCGGATTCTGGGCCTTCCGGAGGAGGATCTGCAGGTGATCACGCCGGAAGTGGGCGGTGGTTTCGGAACCAAGGGATTCTGTTTCCGCGAATACCCGCTGACATTGATCGCTGCCCGCGAGCTCGGCCGGCCGGTGCGCTGGGCCGGGGAGCGCATGGATCACTTCGTCACCGATGCCCATGGCCGGGACAATCTCAGCCATGCGGAGCTGGCGCTGGACGATGAGGGCAGGATTCTCGGGCTGAAGGTGGACGTCAAGGCAGCCATGGGCGCCTATCTGCACCAGTATGGCCCGTTCATTCCCCATGTCGGCACGTCCATGTCTTCCGGTCTCTACGACATCCCCGCCGTTTTCGCCAAGGTGGAAGGGGTCTACATGCATACGGTACCCACCGATGCCTTCCGCGGTGCGGGACGACCGGAAGCGGCCTATCTCATCGAGAGGCTCATCGACAAGGCGGGCGAGGAAACCGGACTCGGTCCGGTGGAAATCCGCAAGCGGAATTTCATCCGGCCGGAGCAGCTGCCCTATACGACCCAGACGGGCCGCATGTATGACACGGGCGAATTCACCGGCCATCTGGACAAGGCCCTGGAGGTTGCCGACTGGGCGGGCTTCAAGACGCGCCAGGCAGCCAGCGCCGCCCGGGGGAAATACCGGGGTATCGGCATCTGCTCCTATGTGGAAGCCTGTGCCTTTCCCGGCAGCGAGGAAGCGACGCTCGAGCTCGACACCGAGGGCAGCCTGACGCTGCTGATCGGCACACAGACCAACGGCCAGGGCCACGCAACCGCCTACAGTCAGGTGGTCGCGGAACAGTTCGGCGTCACCATCGACGACGTGGAAGTCATCCAGGGCGATACGGACCGGGTGCGCAAGGGCGGTGGTACCGGAGGATCGCGGTCGATCCCCATCGGTCTGCCGTCGGTGCGCGACGCCGGTGTCGCCTTGGTCAAGAAGATCAAGGAGCTGGCCGCGGATCAGCTGGAAGCCGGGATCGAGGATCTGGAACTGGAAAGCGGTGTCGTGCGGGTCGTGGGCACGGACCAGCAGGTGACGCTGGCCGAAATCGCCGCCATGGCGGGCGAGACGCTGAAGGCCAGCGAAGAGGTCCGTCAGAGCGAGGCCACCTATCCGAACGGCACGCATATCTGCGAGGTGGAGGTCGATCCGGAGACCGGCGATGTCACGGTGGAGAACTATGTCATCGTCGACGATTTCGGGGTCACGGTGAACCCGATTCTGCTCGCCGGCCAGGTCTACGGCGGCACGGTCTCGGCGATCAGCCAGGCGCTGTGCGAGCATACGGTCTATGACGACGACGGGCAGCTTCTGACAGCGTCGCTGCTGGATTATCAGATGATCCGTGCGGCGGATCTTCCCGATATCCATTTCGAGACCCGCAACATTCCCTCAACGACCAACGCCATGGGCATCAAGGGGGCCGGCGAGGCCGGTTCCATCGGCGGATGCGCTGCCGTGATGAACGCGGTCCAGATGGCGCTCAAGGAGGGGGCCGGGGTCAGCGAAGTGATCGACATGCCCGCCACCCCGCTTCGGGTATGGGACGCGATCCGGGCGGCAGGCTAGCGGCGCGCGCAGACACGGGGACGTATACAGACGGCTGGTCCCCCGGACAGATGAACCGAAGGCCGGTGGCAGGACACCGGCCTTTTTGCTGTGCAAAAGGACTGTGCCATCGGGCGGCCTGATCCGCGCGGATAAATGCTTCTGCTGCCCGTGCCTTCGCCCGATGAGGCAAGGCTGACGCGAATGTGTCTGTGGTTTGTTGCAAATAGACGTTTGAAATGGCTGGTTCTTGCCGCAATCTGAGCGGACATCTTTCGTTTGTCGTTCGTTTCAATTCCTTCCAGAAACAGGAACTCCCCCTGTGTTCAAGTCTTTCTTTCCAAGACCCCGGCTGTTTTTCATCTCCGCCATCCTGTGGTCCCTGGCCGCCGTGCTGGCATGGTACGGCTTTGCGGACGATCTCGGCGGACCGCTCGGATTTGGCACCATGCCGGAAGATGCGGAACGGCCGATCGGCCTGAGTTTCTTCATCACGCCGGATTTTCTCTGGTTCTACGTCTATTACGCGGCCTGCACGGGGATCTTCGGCGGGGTCTGGTGGTTCTTTTCGCGAGACCACCCGTGGCAGGTGTGGTCGATCTGGGGATCCTCGCTGATCATCTTCACGACCTATTTTTCCGTTCAGGTCTCGGTGGCGATCAACAACTGGCGGCGGCCCTTCGGCGACACGCTGCAAAATGCCCTGCAAGGGGACAAGGGTGTCACCGCGGGAGATTTCTACGCACTGATGCTCAGTTTCGCGGAGATCGTTTCCCTGAGCGTGACCCTTTACATCGTGACGCGGTTTTTCGTCAGCCACTACGTCTTCCGCTGGCGCACCGCGATGAACGACTATTACGTCAGCAAGTGGACCAACGTGCGGCACATCGAAGGGGCCTCGCAGCGTATCCAGGAAGACACCATGCGTTTCGCGCTGATCATGGAAGGGCTGGGGGTCTCCATGATCGATGCGGTCATGACCCTGATCGCCTTCCTGCCGGTCCTGTTCTCCCTGTCCGGATACGTGCAGACACTGCCGATCATTGGCGAGATACCCGCGCCCCTGTTCACGATGGCCATTCTGTGGTCGCTGTTCGGCACGGTTCTTCTGGCGGTGGTGGGGATCAAGCTGCCGGGGCTGGAGTTCCACAACCAGCGGGTCGAGGCGGCTTACCGCAAGGAACTCGTCTATGGCGAGGATCACGAGGACCGGGCGCAGCCCGCCACCCTGCAGGAGCTGTTCACCAATGTGCGGCGCAACTATTTCCGCCTCTATTTCCACTACCTCTATTTCAACCTCACCCGCAGTGTCTACCTGCAGGCGGACAACCTGTTCACCTATTTCCTTCTTGTTCCAACCATGGTAGCCGGTACCATCACCTATGGGATCGTCCAGCAGATCCTGACTGCATTCGGACAGGTATCCTCCTCGTTCCAGTATCTGGTCAATTCCTGGACCACCATCATCGAGCTGCTTTCCATCTACAAACGCCTGAAAGGCTTTGAGGTCTCCATTGCCGAGCGGGAAAGCCTGATGGCGGATGGCCCGGGTGCCCGGCCGGTCGAGGGAGCATAAACCGGGGCCGCCGATCCGGTCCGGTCCAATCCGATCCTCGCGGTTCTGCGGCCCGACGCACCGCGTGAGACTTCTGTCTGCGCCGGGCCGCGGAAGATCAGCATGACGCTTGGGAGCGCAAAATCCAGCGTTGCGGGTCCGCCTGCGCAGGCAGGCATGACCCGTCACGCACCTCTGCTCGGGATTTCCCTGAAACTGGCGTCGACCATCGCCTTTTTCATGATGGCGACCGCCCTGAAGATTGCGGCCGATACCGTGCCCATCGGCGAACTGGTCTTCGCGCGCAATTTCTTCGGCCTGTTTCCGGTCCTTCTGATGGTGGCCATGCGCGGGGAACTGGCGCAGGCCTTCCGTACGAAGAACCCGAAAGGGCATCTGACCCGCGCGACGGTCGGACTTTCCGCCATGGTCTGCTCGTTCACGGCCCTTTATCTGCTGCCGCTGCCGGACGCCACGGCCATCGGCTTTGCCACGCCGCTGTTCGTGGTCGTGCTGGCGTTTTTCCTTCTGGGAGAGACTGTGCGGATCTATCGCTGGAGCGCTGTCGTGGTCGGGTTCCTCGGCATCCTGGTGGTGCTGTCACCGCATCTGGGCGAAAAGGAACTCGACAACGCCTCGACGCTCGGTGCGCTGCTGGGCATTGCCGGTGCCGGTTTCGGCGCGCTTGCCATGATCACGGTACGCAAGCTGTGCGAGACGGAACGCACTTCGACCATCGTCACCTGGTTTGCCGGGTCGGCGACGGTCCTGTCGCTGCTGACCCTGCCGCTGGGGCTTGTCATCCCGGAATTTGCCTGGGTGGTTCCGGATGCGGGAACAGCCGGCCTGATGCTGCTGGTCGGGCTCGCCGGGGGCGTCGGCCAGATCCTGCTGACCCAGAGCTACCGCTTCGCGGATGCGTCCACGATCGCCCCGTTCGACTATGTGAACATGCTCTGGGCGATCATCGTCGGCTGGTTGATCTTTTCGGAGATGCCGGTTCCGGAGGTGGTGATCGGCGCGCTTATCGTCATCGCCGCCGGCGTGTTCGTCATCTACCGCGAACACAAGCTCGGCCTCGACCGCACCAAGGCCCGCCGGGCCTCGTCGCCGTCGAAATCATGAGTTTCCCCGCTCGGGTAAAACCTTAACCCGCAAACGCTGTCCCGGCCTTGAGCCGGGACCTTTCCTGCATGGGCCCCGGCGCAACGCCGGGGCGGCATTCGATGTCCTGAATTGTGCAGTTACTGCGGCTTGTAGTCGAAGGTCTCGACGGCGCTTTTCGTTCCGTCCGGAAAGGCCAGCTGCACGCTGACGGACTGGGTCGATCCATCGGGACGCTCGATATAGGGCTTGTCCTTGACGACGGCGTTCGGGTTGTCCGGGTCACAGGGATCCAGTTCCCAGATCTGGTCCAGCGGGCTGCCGTTCACGCCATAGAAAACATAGTCGATGCCGCATTTCCACGCTTCCAGGTGGGTGAAATAGATCAGTTCCTGGCCCTGCCAGTCACGGAACGCCACCCAGTTGGCCTTGGTCATCTCGAGGATCTGCTTGATCTGTTCGGGCGGCATGCCCTGAGCGGTGGCCGGAAGGGGCAGGAAGCTGAGGCCCAGTATGAGGGCGGCTGATTTCAAAATGCGCATGAAATATCTCCTTAATCAGGGGAGCGCTGGAAAAATCATCCCGCCGGTCTGTCTTCACAGCCCGGCGGGATGGCTCAAAAAGCCTTGAAGGTAATGATCGTTTTCGTATCCTGAATACCGTCGATGGGATGTACCTTCTGATTGACGAAATGGCCGATATCGCCGCCGTCTTCAATATAAAATTTCACCAGAAGATCGTAATCGCCACTTGTGGAATAGACCTCGGATGCAATCTCGGCGTCGGCAATCGCATTGGCAACCTGGTAGGTCTTGCCGAGCTGACATTTGATCATCACGAAAAACGGGGTCATGCGGTGCTCCGGACGTTGGGATGCGAGCATCTCGCGTTTACGTGAACGCACGCTGGATGCTCCATCAATTCAAGACCGATCGGCACCGGGGCGCTCACGCGATTGCGGTGGCCCGTCCGCCGATCCAGGCAATTTTCTGCTCAAGGACATCGCCCATCTCGTCTTTGCAGTCAATCGCTTCCGCCGTCAATTGACAGGGGTTCGTGCCTGCAGGGACTTGCAATCCTGCGCGCGCCTTGTTAGCTGTCAGCTGTCTCATGGGGGTGCCCGGCGATCGTGGATCGGGCTGAGAGGCGGCTGGCCAACTCCTTGAACCTGATCCGGATTGTACCGGCGGAGGGATTTGAGATCATGACATTCAGTACTGTTCATCCACTCGATCTTCCACGCGACAGCGGGATCTATGCGGTCCTTTCGGGAGGTGCCTCATGAGCCTTTCCCTTGCCGCATCCACCGCGCCTCTGGCTGCCGCCAGGGTTCATGACCTGCTTGTGCGGGTGCGGAAGAGCGCGCCGCGTGTCCATGCGATCACCAATGCGGTCGCCCAGAACTTCACCGCCAACGTGCTGCTGGCACTGGGCGCCGTGCCCTCGATGACGGTTGCCGAAGACGAAGTCGCGGACTTCGCCGGTGGCGCGGACGCGCTGCTGGTCAATCTCGGCACCCTGGACGATACCCGCCGCGCGGCGATCCCGCTGGCGATCGAGGCCGCCCGGGCTGCCGGGCGCCCGGTCAGCATCGATCCGGTTTTCGTCAACCGCTCGCCCGTGCGCTGCGCCTTTGCACGGAGCCTTCTGACAAGCGCTCCGGATCTGCTGCGCCTGAACCCGCCGGAAATGGACGCGCTGTTTCCGGGCCGGGCCGGGGTGGAGGAACTGATTTCCGCCGGCACGGTCTTCGCCGTGACCGGCGAAGAAGACAAGATCGAAAGCAAGGGCGAGGATTTCCGGCTGTTGAACGGGCATCCGCTGATGGCACGCGTCACGGCAACCGGATGCGCGGGGGGCGCGGTTCTCGCCGCCTTCACGAGTGTCGAACCCGACCGGGCCCTGGCAGCCGCCTGCGGCCTGTCGGTTTTCAATATCGCCGGGGAAATCGCCGCCACGCGGTCAGGTGGACCGGGAACCTTCGTACCCGAACTGCTCGATGCGCTCCACGCGATGGACCTCAACGATATCGAGGCCCGGCTCAAGGCCGCCTGACTTCCATTCCGTTTCATCACAGCGAGGACACGCCCATGACCGCGATCGCGGTGACAATTGCAGGGTCGGATTCCGGCGGAGGAGCCGGAATCCAGGCCGACCTGAAGACCTTTTCCGCCAACGGCGTTTACGGCGCCAGCGTGCTGACGGCCCTGACCGCCCAGAACACGCTCGGCGTGAGCGCCATTCACGATGTGCCGCCAGACTTCGTTCGCGCCCAGATGGACGCGGTCTATTCGGATCTGAAGGTGAATGCGACCAAGATCGGCATGCTGTCGCGTGTCGATGTCATCGAGGCGGTTGCCGAAGGCCTGTCGGTTCATGACACCGGGCCTGTGGTGCTCGATCCGGTGATGGTGGCGGCTTCCGGGGATCCGTTGCTTGCCGACAGTGCGGTCGACGGGCTGATGCGCGTGCTCGTGCCGTGTGCCGACGTGATCACGCCGAACCTGCATGAGGCCGCCCGGATGCTGGAAACGGACGTCGCGGACGGCGAGGCGGCCATGCGCGCGCAGGCGGAGCGTCTGCTCGAGCGCGGGGCGCGCTCCGTGCTGCTGAAAGGCGGACACGGCGGGAGCGACGAAAGCGCGGACCTGTTCGTGGACCGGAGCGGAACCGTGCTCTGGCTGCGGGAAGAGCGCATCGCCACGAGCAACACCCACGGAACCGGCTGTACACTGTCGTCCGCCATCGCAGGCGGGCTGGCCCTGGGCAAGGACCTGGAAGCCGCGATCCGGGATGCGAAAGACTATATCCATGCCGCCATCGGGGCTGCCGACCGGCTCACCATCGGTTCCGGACACGGGCCGGTTCATCATTTCCATGACGTGTGGAGCAAGTGACATGGCCGACAGAATTTCACGGGGAAACAGGCTGATAGACCGGAGGGCGCTGCTCGGGGCATCCGCTGCGGCCGGAACTGCGGCGCTGAGCGCACCTGCCCTTGCGCAGGGGGACGCCACCATCGAATGGAAGATGGTGACGTCCTGGCCGAAGAACCTGCCGGGTCCCGGAGTGACCGCGCAGCGGATCGTTGACCGGGTCGGGGAGATGTCCGGCGGCCGGTTTCGCATCCGGCTTTATTCGGCCGGAGAACTGGTGCCGGCGCTCGGCGTTTTCGAAGCGGTTGCCGCCGGAACGGCCCAGATGGCGCATACCGCCTCATTCTTCTGGCAGGGCAAGATCCCCGCGTCGGTCTATTTCACCGCCATTCCCTTCGGGCTCCTGCCGCATGAGCATATCACCTGGATCGAGCAGGGCGGCGGCCAGGCACTCTGGGACGAGCTCTATGCGCCTTTCGGACTGAAGCCGGTGATGGCGGGCAATACCGGCGTGCAGATGGGCGGATGGTACAAGCGGGAGATCAATAGCCTTGCCGATCTCAAGGGATTGAAAATCCGCATGCCCGGACTGGGGGGAGAGGTGATGCACCGGCTCGGCGCCACGCCGGTCAGCCTGCCGCCGGGCGAATTGTTTCAGGCCCTTCAGACCGGTGTTCTGGATGCGACGGAGTTTCTCGGTCCCTGGTCCGACCGGGCCATGGGCTTTCACAAGGCTGCCAAATCCTATTACACGCCGGGCTTTCACGAACCGAACGGCACCGGAGAGGCGATCTTCAACCAGGTGGCCCTTGCCGGTCTGCCCGAGGATCTGCGGGCAATCGTTCTGGAGGCCTGCCGGGCGGAAAACGGGCGTGCCCTCGCTGAAAGCGACTGGCAGAACGCCGGCAGCCTGAGGCTGCTTCAGGAGGAAGACGGTGTCACGGTCAGGCCCTATCCGGAAGATGTCCTGGTCGCCCTGAGAGAAACAGCCTCCGTGGTTCTGGCCGAATTTGCGGAAAAGGATCCGCTCAGCTCGCGTATTCAGGACAGTTATTCTGCTGCGCTGGACCGTCTTGCGCCGTGGAGCGATGTGGCCATGCGCCGCTTCATGGCCGCTCGCGACAGTTAGGTGTGGTGTCCGGACCGGCCTGTCTGCGCGCGGCGGGCAGGCCAGTGCAGGCTTGCCCTTCCTGCGTGGCGGTAGGCATGAAAGCCGTCCCTGGTGCAGGGGAATGATTCTCCGGCAGTCTTTCGCAAACAGGTGCTCGGTAAAAATTCCAATACTGCGTCAAGAGTTTGCGGAGCGTCCCTGACATGTTCCCTTAGGAGATGTGTGATAAAGCTGCAACGCCCTCAGGTTTTGTTACGTTAACGGAAGCTTGAGGTGGAATTGCATATTTTTTGTGCATTTGAGCGAGAATGTATCGGCCGTGTGAAAAAGAGCCAATTAACGGGAGCTAATTTCTGCTTTTCGGATGATGGCAAGACGCCGCAACCGAAAAAATAAAGAATATATTGCGATGCGGCATGGAGTTGGCCCAAGCAGCTGCCTTCTTTAATTCTGTTGAACAGACGCAATTATTCGAAAATTCTCTCATCAGACGTCTAGATTCATACGAAGGCTAGGGGATGGGAGGAAACCATATGTCCAACGCTAACAAAAAAACGGTTCTATTTACGTCCACTGCATTGGCTCTCTTCATGGTTGCGGGGGTGGCACACGCAGGCGGCTTCGCGCTGCGCGAACAGAGTGCCTATTATCAGGGGATGTCGTTTGCCGGAAATGCGACGACCGGAGACACGATCTCCTCGATGTTCTGGAACCCGGCGACGCTGGTCGGCGCCGGTCAGGGGCTGACGGTGGAGTCCCACAGTTCCTTCATCGCGCCCGTATCGGATATCGATGGAACGTTCACGCCCGGCGCGCTGACCCAGTTGAACGGCGCGACGACCAGCACGGCCTCCAGCGGGGACGTTGCGTCCGACGCCTGGATTCCTTCAAGCTATGCCGCCTACCGGTTCAACGATCAGATCGTTTTCGGTCTCGGGATCAATGCGCCCTTCGGCCTCAGCACGAAACCCGAGCAGGACTGGGCCGGGCAGTATTATTCCCGCTCATCGGAGGTGTTTACCGTCAACGTGAACCCGGCGGTCGCCTATCAGGTGAATGACATGTTCGCGGTGGGGCTCGGCGCGCAACTGCAATACATGCAGGTTCGGCTGAAGTCCGCGTATCCGTTCTCGACCACTGCGGCGACGACCGAATTCAAGGGCGAGGGCTATGGCTTCGGTGTCACCGCCGGTCTGACCTTCACCCCGTGGGAGGGCACCGAATTCGGACTCGGGTTCCGCTCTGCGGTCGCGAACAATCTTGACGGTTCCTACATCAATCCGGGCGGGCGCTTCTTCGTGGCCGGTGTCGGTCTGGTGAACTTTGGCGGCAACAGCGCCGGGATTGACGCGACCGTGGTGACGCCCGAATCCGTTACCCTGTCGGCCAGCCATCGCGTCAACGACAAGATCCGCCTTGCGGGAACGGTCGAGTGGACCAACTGGAGCCGGCTGAAGACCGTGCATCCTTCCGCGTCGGGCGCATCCACGACCAACCCGACGGGACTGCCGGCCCTGGAGTTCAACTATGACGACGGCTGGTTCTTCTCCGTCGGCGGGGAATACGCCTGGAACGATCAGCTGACGCTGCGCGCCGGTGTCGGCTACGAGCTGTCGCCGATCGACGAGAATATCCGCTCGACGCGCCTGCCGGATAACGACCGCCTGTGGCTGTCGACGGGGCTTTCCTGGGCTCCGACAAAGCATCTGGCCTTCGATCTGGGCTATTCGCATCTCATTCCGGCGAATACGAAGATCGATATTTCGGGAAACCATCAGGATTACAACAGCAACATCGGCACCTATACCGGTGATGTCGACAGCCAGGTGAACATCATCTCCGCCTCGCTGCGCTACCAGTTCTGATCGAGGCTCCTTCCGTTGGCTGACCGGGGCCGGGACAGGTGTTCCAGCTCCGGCAGGCGGCGGGCCGGCCGGTCAGAAGGCGGCGCGAAACAGGCCGCCGTCCATGAGAATGTTCTGGCCGGTGATATACCCGGCATGCCGGGAGCAGAGAAAGGCGCAGGTCTGGCCGAATTCGGCGGCGTTACCGAAGCGACGGGCCGGGATTTCCGCGGCCTGTTCCGCACGGATGTCTTCCAGAGCCCTGCCTGTCTGGCGGGCCGCATGGTCAAAGCCCCCCTTGAGCCGATCGGTGTCCATCTTGCCGGGAAGCAGATTGTTGATCGTGATGCCGTGGGGGGCAAGCTGACGGCAGACGCCGGCGAGAAACGCCGTGAGACCGGCGCGCGCGCCGCTGGACAGGTCCAGTCCTTCAATGGGCATCTTCACCGAGAGTGAGGTGATGTTGACGATCCTTCCGAAGCCGCGTTCCTTCATGCCCGGGGCGACAGCCTGGATCAGTTCGACCGGTGTGATGAAGTTCTGGACGGCCCCGTCCAGCATCGCGGCCCGATCGAGTTCGGTGTAGTCGCGGCGGGGAGGGCCGCCGTTGTTGTTGACGAGGATGTCTGGATGGGGACAGGCGGCCAGCAGGGCTTCCTGGCCTGCCGGGGTGGATACATCCGCTGCCACGCATGTCACGCTGACGCCGAAGGCCGCTTCAATGGCGGACCGGGTTTCCGCCAGGACGGTTTCGTTGCGTCCGTTCAGGACAATGTCGCAACCCGCTTCGGCCAGAGCTTCCGCACACCCCCTGCCGAGCCCGCGGCTGGACGCGCAGATGATCGCTTTCCTGCCTTCAAGACCGAGATCCATGAAATGTCTCCTTCATTTTCAGGTACGGCGGTTTGTGGCCGGTGCGTGCCGGGCTGTCAATCGCCGCACTTTGGCATGACAGGCGCAGGACAAGAAATTCAACCGGACATCAGGAATAGAGAAGCTGCTTTCCGTAGCGTCTTCTGACGTTAGTCATCGGGGTGAAAAACAACCGTTGTCCGGGAGCGGCGGGGAGTTGTCATAATATTGATACCTGAATCGCGTCTAAAGCGCCCCAATGGGAAATTGGAGAAGTGCTATGTCTACCGGGGAGACATCGCGGCATTACCGGGCTTTGTTCATTTCTGACGTTCATCTTGGCACGCGTGGCTGCCAGGCGGATATGCTGCTGGATTTTCTGAAGGATAACGACGCGGAGACCGTCTATCTGGTCGGTGACATCGCCGACGGCTGGCGGCTGCGACGGTCCTGGTACTGGCCGCAGCTGCACAATGACGTCGTTCAGAAGATCCTCCGCAAAGGCCGCAAGGGGGCCCGGATTGTCTATATCCCGGGCAATCATGACGAGTTCCTGCGCAACTTCCTCGGGACCCATTTCGGCGGGGTCGAGGTGACGGACAGCATCATTCATGAATCGGCCAGCGGCAAACGCTACCTGGTGATCCACGGCGACCAGTTCGACGTCGTTATCCGCCATGCCAAATGGCTGGCGTTTTTCGGCGACAAGGCCTATGTGACGGCGCTCGGGGTCAATACCTGGCTCAATGTGGTGCGCCGGCGCCTCGGCCTGACCTACTGGTCCCTGTCGGCCTGGGCAAAGCTGAAGGTCAAGAATGCGGTCAGCTTCATCGGCCGGTTCGAGGAGGCGCTGTCGGACGAGGCGCGCCGCCAGGGTGTTGACGGGGTGATCTGCGGTCACATTCACCATGCCGCCAGCCGCGACATGAACGGCATTCACTACATAAACACCGGTGATTGGGTGGAAAGCTGCACTGCCGTGGCAGAACACCACGATGGAACGTTTGAGGTGATCCGATGGGGGGAACAGACCGAGACTGGAGCCGTGCCGGCGAAGTCCAAGGAAACAGCAGTCGCCGCATGAGTTCCATTCTGATCGTGACGGATGCCTGGCATCCGCAGATTAACGGTGTTGTTCGGTCTCTGGAGCGAACGGCGGAAGAACTTGAAGCAATCGGCATTCGGGTGGAGGTCCTATCGCCTCAGGCGTTCAGGACCCTTCCGTGCCCCACCTATCCGGAAATCCGCCTGTCCCTGACCCATCGCGGCATCGTCGGCCGGAAAATCGAGGCCTTCGGGTGCGAGCATCTGCATATTGCCACGGAAGGCCCGCTGGGAATTCTGGCCGCCAGTGTGGCGCGCAGGACCGGACGGGCGTTCACGACCAGCTATCACACGCGGTTCCCCGAATATGTCTCCGCGCGGCTGCCGATCCCGCTTTCCTGGTCCTATGGCTGGCTGCGCAGGTTCCACAATTCCGGTTCGGGCTGCATGGTGGCCACGCGCTCGCTGGAACAGGACCTGCGCGACCGGGGCTTCCTCAACCTGATGCGCTGGTCGCGCGGCGTGGACGAAGAGCTTTTCAAACCCCATGAGGGCTCGGTGCTGCCGCCGGATCTGCCGCGGCCGGTGTTCATGTATGTCGGCCGCGTGGCGATCGAGAAGAACATCAAGGCGTTTCTGGACCTGAAGCTCAACGGCTCGAAAGTGGTTGTCGGCGGCGGACCGCAACTGGAGACGTTGCGGCGCGACTATCCGGACACGCATTTCACCGGTCCGAAGGTCGGCGAGGATCTGGCCCGCCACTATTCCGACGCGGATGTCTTCATGTTTCCCTCACTGACGGACACCTTCGGGAACGTCATCCTGGAGGCGCTTGCCTGCGGCGTGCCCGTCGCCGCCTATCCGGTGATGGGGCCGCTGGACATCATCGGCAATACCGGCGCCGGGGTGCTGTCGGAAAATCTTCAGGAAGCGGCGGAGGCGGCCCTGGACATTCCGCGCGACCACTGCCGGAAGATTGCCATGAACTATACCTGGGCCGCCAGCGCGCGGCAGTTCCTCGACAATTGCATCCAGGCCCGGGACATCCACAACAGCACGCTTGCGCAGGCCGGGGCGGCGGAATAGTCCGGTCCGGCTTCCGCCGGCAGAGCAGACGAGGCGTTCCCGGGACGTGCTCGACGGATCTTGTCCCGGGGTATTGATGTCCCCTTGAAACCTCACTACTCATCTGTCTTCAGAATTTTCATGAGGACGGGTTTCCATGACGGATACGCAGTTTCAGCCGGATTCAGGCAATACACGGGCCTATTCGGGCAAGGCGATCACGATCGACGATATCGAGGCCGCTGCGGTACGCATCGGCAGCGAGGTGCTCGCCACGCCGCTTCTGCGCAATCCCGTGCTGGATGAGCGCACCGGTGCGCGGGTATTCGTCAAGGCGGAGAACCTGCAGCGCAGCGGTTCCTTCAAGTTCCGTGGCGCCTTCAACTGCCTCAACCTTATCCCGGAAGAGGCCCGTGCCAGGGGCGTTGTTGCCTGTTCCTCGGGGAATCACGCCCAGGGCGTTGCCGCCAGCGCACAGTTGCTCGGCATGCCGGCCACCATCGTCATGCCGGCCGATGCACCGCTTATCAAGCTGGAGCGCACGCGCGGCTACGGGGCCCGTGTGGTCACCTATGACCGGGAAACCGAAGACAGGGATGCCATCGCGGCGGCGCTCTGCGCGCAAAGCGGGGCAACTCTCGTGCATCCCTACAATGATCCGGCGGTGATCGCCGGTCAGGGAACCGTGGGGCTGGAGATGGTCGCCCAGGCTGCGGCGTTCGGTGTCGAGTTCGACCACGTGCTGGCCTGCACGGGCGGTGGAGGCCTCTCCAGCGGAATTGCGCTGGCGCTGGCGTCAAGATCACCGGCCGCGCTGTTCCACACGTGTGAACCCGAGCGGTTCGACGACTACAAGAGGTCCCTTGAAGCGGGAACGCTTCTGTCGAATGCGGCGAAAAGCGGTTCCGTTTGCGATGCGCTCATGGCCGAGACGCCCGGGGAAATCGGCTTTTCCATTCTCCGCCGTCTGGCGGGAGAAGGTGTGACCGTTTCCGATGACGAGGTTCTGGATGCGGTCGCCTTTGCCTTCACGGAACTCAAGCTGGTGGTGGAACCGGGCGGTGCAGCGGCGCTGGCGGCGGTCCTGTCCGGAAAACTGTCATTTGCCGGCAGCACGGTCGGACTTGTCCTGACCGGTGGCAATATCGATCCCCGGATGATGGAAAAGGTGCTTTCCCGCTAGAGGCGGGCCTGCATCGCCACTGCTGTTCGGAGGAAGGCGGGACGTCCGGAAAGCCGGGGAGGGCCGCTGCGTTCCGGACAGGTGCTGGGTGCCCGATCAGACCGCCACGGCCAATGCGCCCCGGACGACCACGTGCAATCTGTTCTGCCACGTTTCGATTCCGAAGCGATCTCTGGATCGGCTGCTGAAACGAAAAAGGGCACTGCCTGCCGGCAATGCCCTGTCTTTCGGTTCGCTCAGTCGCGCCGCGTCAGTTGAAGAGCGCCTGACGTTCGGCTTCCGTCAGCTGCTCGAGCGGGTCCTTGCCCTCGTCCTTTGACGCTTCTTCCGTCATTTCCCACTCGATATCGGCGTCGGCTTCGTCGACGGCCTCATCTGCGGGGGAATCGACTTCGGTGTCGAACAGCTTCTCGATTGCCGCCTCGTCAAGCGTGGCATCCGGATCGGCATCATTCGCCGGGTCTTCTTCCGACGCCGCATCGTCTTCATCAACGGAGGCGAACATGTCATCGATCGCCGCCGCATCCATCGGCTCACCGCCGCCGGCCATGATGGCGTTGACGTCCGTCTCGCTGGCGTGGGTCTCGGTTGCTTCTTCCGGCGCAGCGGCCTCGGTTTCCCCCATGGCCGCGTTCAGCACATCGTTGCTGACCGACATCAGTTCATCGACATTGTTCTGGGAAACGCCGTGTCCATCGCGCTGCGGACCGTTGAGGAGATGGGCATCCGGACGGGAGTCAACCGGACCGGAGCCCGATTCGGCTTCCATTTCCTCGATGCCCCAGATGTTGATCATCAGGTTGATGCGGCTTTCCAGATACCTGAGAACCTGCACGACCTTGTTGGTGCGCTGTCCGGTCAGATCCTGGAAGGAACAAGCCATGAAGATTTCGGTGGCCTTGGCATCGATGTCGTCGCAGGTGGCGTCGTCCGCGCCGTTCTCGCGCAGCACCCAGGCTTTTTCCTGGATCTGTTCGGCGGCCTCGAGGATCGACTGGGTCGCGCCTTCGGTCTGGGTGATGATCGCATCGAGTTCATGGGAGGCATCGACGAAGCGATTGCTTTCTTCGCCTTCGGCCTTGATGTTCGAGATTTCGGACTTGGTCCGCTCGATCGCTTCATGCATGTCGGCGATGTCGAGACGGATCTTGTCGAGATCCGGCACAGTCCGTTTCCGGGTCACCACTTTCTCGAGGCGATGGATCGCCGTCAGGATCTCGGTGGTTTCCGGGGTCTTGTGCCGATTGAGGTACTCTTTCAGAAACCGGCGCCCGCGATCGGACTCAAGCAGAGTCTGTTCGAGGGTGTGATATTCGGCTTCGCCGATCAGCTCCGGCTCTCCGGGTTTTGCTTCCGCTGTCATCTGGACGCTAATCTCAACTTGCCTAAGGATCTGGTGTTGCCCTATCACGAACAACTTGCTCCTCAAGGTAGGGCGAAAATCGTTAACATCCCTTTAGGCGCAATCCTTGACAGTATTTACATGACCCGTCCCCCGCCGAAGCTCAGCACGAGAGTCGCCGGCCTTTTTGCCTGCCATTTCTTCGGGTTCGGCCTCTTTCTGCCGTTTTTGCCGGTGGTTCTCGAATTCCGGGGTTTGAACGCCGAGGATATCGGTTTCATCCTGGGGGCCGGCACGATCACCCGAATCGCGGCGAGCCCCCTTCTGGCGAATCTTGCCGACAGAACCGGACAGAGACGGCTGGCGATCCTGATCTACTGTGTGGCCGGAGCGGCCTTTATCGGATTGTTCGCCGGACCCACGGGACTTGTGCTGATCAGTACAGCCGTTATCGGCTACATGGTGTTCCAGGCACCCGTCCTGCCGTTGAGCGATGCCTATGCGCTTGACGTGGCGCGCAACACGGGCACGGACTATGCCCGGATGCGTTTGTGGGGGTCGGCAGGTTTCGTCGCAGCGACGCTGGCGGGAGGGGCGCTGGCCGCGCAGGCCACCAACTGGGTGATCCTGTTGCTCATTGCCGTTGCCGCTCTCATGACCGGCCTGGTGGCCATGTCGATGCCCTCGCAGAAACGGGAGGAACCGCCGGGTGCGGAGGTGCGTATCGAGCCGGCGAGCCCGTTCGCAAGCCTCTGGTTCTGGCCGGTCCTGACCGTGTTTGGCCTGTTTCAGGCAAGCCATGCGGCATTCTACGGTTTCGGAACGCTCTACTGGCAGGCCATGGGTGTGCCGGACGTCTCCATCGGCGTGCTCTGGGCGGTTGGGGTGGTTGCGGAAATCGGACTGTTTGCCATCGCGGGACGATTGCCGATCCGGCTGGATCCGCCGGTTTTCCTCATTGTGGCCGGCATTGCCGCGGTTGTCCGCTGGGGTCTCTTTCCGCTTGCGGACACATTTGCCGCGATGGCGGCGCTGCAACTGCTGCACGCATTGACCTTCGGCGCGGCGCATCTGGGGGCCGTAACCATTCTGGCGAAGGTCGTTCCGAGCCGTTGGGCGGGGACGGGGCAGGGGTTTCTGTCCACGTCCATCGGCATACAGATGGCAATCGGTCTGGGCGTCTGCGGCGCGCTCTATGAAGCCGACCCGGACCTGCCATTCTATCTGATGGCGGGCGTGGCAGCGGTCGGCGTCGTCCTGGTGCTGGCGTTGACACCGCTGATTCGCAGGCACATGGCCGACGCAGGCTGATCCTTCGCGTCGCGTCGGATTTACCCCCACAGCTCCGGCTGCGGCGGGTAGAGCGTGCTGCCTTCGAACTTCAGGCCCGGCGATCTGTCCTGCGCGAGAAGCAGCGGCCCGTCGAGATCGACGAAATCCACCTGTTGGGCGATCAGCGCCGCCGGAGCCATTGCCAGCGACGTGCCGAGCATGCAGCCGACCATGATCCTGAACTCCCGCTCTCTGGCGGCCTTCACAAGCTCCATCGCGGCGGTGAGGCCACCTGCCTTGTCGAGCTTGATGTTGACCGCGTCATATTTGCCCTGCAGACCGTCGACGCCCATTCCCGGATGCAGGCTTTCGTCGGCGCAGATCGCGATCGGGCGGTCGATTTCCGCCAGAAGACCGTCGTCTTTCGACGGCAGGGGCTGCTCGATCAGCGCGACGCCGGCGGCTGCACAGGCGGCCATGTTTTCCTCGAAGCAGCTTGGGTCCCAGGCTTCGTTGGCATCGACGATCAGGGTGCTGTCCGGTGCGGCCTGGCGCACGGCGGCAATGCGGTCGGCGTCGCCCGGACCCGCCAGCTTGATCTTCAGCAGCGGACGATGGGCGGCAGCCCTGGTTTTCTCCGCCATCAGCTCCGGCGAATCAACGCTGATGGTAAAGGCGGTGGTGACCGCCTTCAGCGGGCCGATCCCGGCAAGCTCCGCCACCGGTTTGCCCGTCTTTTTCGCTTCGAGGTCCCACATGGCGCAATCGACCGCATTGCGCGCCGCGCCCGCAGGCATGGCGTCCTGCAACGCCTGGCGGGAAAGGCCCGAGCGCAGGAGGGGAGCAACCTCCTCGATCAGTCCCTGGACGCTTTCCAGGGATTCGCCGTAGCGCGGGTAGGGCACGCATTCGCCCCGGCCGGTGCAACCGCCATCCTTCAGGGTAACGACAATGACTTGCGCATGGGTGCGCGTTTCGCGGGAGATTTTGAACCCCCCTGCGATTTCGAAGCGTTCGGCCTCGATGTCGACGGTAAGGCTCATGGTGCACCAAACTCGGCCGAGACCTTGTCGACAATGGCGTCCATGCCATAGCGGACGGGATCGGTGGCGGGCAATCCGTGCTGTTCGCCGACCTTGGCGAGATAGGCAAGGGCTTCGTCATCATCCAGGGCGGCGGTATTGACCGCGATGCCGATGCAGCGGATGTCCGGATTGGTCAGCCTGCCGCATTGGATCGTCAGGTCGATCACCTGCTGGATCGTGGGCAGGGGCGTCTCGACGCCGCGCATCCTGGTGCGGGTCGGCTCGTGACAGACGATGAAACCGTCCGGCTGGGACCCGTGCAGCAGCCCGAGGGTTACGCCGGCGAAGGACGGGTGGAACAGGGAACCCTGGCCCTCGATGATCTGCCAGTGACTGTCGTCGGTCTCCGGCGACAGCCATTCCGCCGCACCGGAAATGAAATCCGCAATCACCGCATCCAGTGAGGCGCCGCGTCCGGAAATGAACACGCCGGTCTGTCCGGTGGCGCAGAAGGAGCTGGTGTAGCCGCGCTCGTTCATGGCCTTGTCCATCGCGAGCGCGGTGTATTTCTTGCCGACGGAACAGTCGGTTCCGACCGCCAGAATGCGTTTTCCGGAGCGTTTGGTGCCCTTGCCTGTGGCGAAATTCATGGTGCTGTGGCGGACATCGTGCAACTGGCGGCCGTTTCTGTCGGCGGCATCGCGGATGACCGGAATGTCCCCCAGGCGCACATGCAGGCCCGATGCCACATCCATGCCCGCGTCCAGGGCTGTCACGACCGAATCAATCCAGTGTTCCGGCAGGCGTCCGCCGGCGTTGACCGCGCCGATAACGAATGTCTTCGCCCCGGCGGCGGCTCCGTCCGCGATCGACATGTCGGGCAGCCCCGTGTCGGCGGCGCATCCTTCCAGGCGAACCTGGCCGATACACCAGTCTTTGCGCCAGTCGACGATGCCGGTCGCTGTCTTCGCCGCAAGGGCATCGGCAACGTCACCAAGGAACAGGAGGTAGGGGCGGGCTATTTCCATGGATAGATCTTTCAAGCGTTTGCCGGACGTCGGGTCAGCGGCTCGTGAATAATGTCAGATGATATCGGAAATGGCGCAGCACTGCGGTGCGAAGCTATTTCCACGGGTCCCGGATTTGACCGGATTGTTCCTCTCAAGGTCAACAGGCTTTCGAGTGAAGGCACATGAAAGCAGTCAGGGCGGCCGGTTGCAGAGAGATCCGGCATCCTGTCCGTCTTCGGGGAAGCCGGCGGTGTCCGCGCGTTGCGCGCGATTCGAAAACAACCTGCATTTTCCGCACTTTCGCTCCTTGATGCGGGGCAAACCCGCTCAAACCGTTCATTCCTGTTTTTGGGTCCGTGACCTGACCTGCGCCTTCAGGTATACGGGGGTAGGTGAACCAGCGGCAAGAGGGCAGCCAGCCGGAATGGCATTCTTGGAAAAAAACATCGCGCCGGAGACGCAGATCGAGGCGAACGGACCCGATCGTCTGTGCCTTGTCCTCTCCGGGGACTGGACCGTCAGCACCATCGGCCAGGCGGAAGAGGAAATCGCCGCCCTGCGGCTTGGCGACGACCGGCCGGCCTCGATCGATGTGTCAAAGGTCAAGCATCTGGACACGAGCGGCGCGTGGCTGATCCACCGGACACGCGGACGTCTGGAATTCGAGGGGCGCAAGGTCGAACTGACCGGCCTGTCTTCCGTACGCCGGATGCTATTCGACGAAATCGAGAAACATCACCCGCCGACGTGGAAACCGGAGCGGCAGGGCTTCTCCATCCTGGGATCCCTTGAGGCGATCGGCAAGCAGATTGTCGAGGCGGGCAAGGACGGCCTTGCGATGCTGCATATTCTCGGCTCGCTCGGTCTGGTCCTGTCGACGGTGCTTCTGCAGCCCAAGCGTCTGCGCGGCATTTCCATTGCCGTGCAGTTCGACCGCAGCTGCGTTGGCGGCGTGCCGATCGTTGCCCTGATGAGTTTCCTGATCGGGGCAATCATTTCCCAGCAGGGCGGCTTCTATCTTCGCCAGTTCGGGGCCGACATATTCGTCGTCGACCTGGCGGGCATCCTGGTGCTGCGCGAAATCGGCGTGATCCTCACGGCAATCATGGTGGCGGGCCGGTCCGGTTCGGCCTTTACCGCGGAGCTCGGTGCCATGCGCATGCAGGAGGAAGTCGATGCCCTGCACGTGATCGGCCTCAGCGTGACCGAGGTCCTGGTGCTGCCGCGCATCGTGGCGCTGATGATCGCGCTGCCGATCCTGACCTTCATTGCCGATATTTCGGCGCTGCTGGGCTCGGGACTGGTGACCTGGGCCTATCTGGATATTCCTCCCGCGGCCTTCCTGACGCAGTTGCA
Source organism: Labrenzia sp. 011 (assembly GCF_003075075.1). Taxonomy (GTDB): domain Bacteria; phylum Pseudomonadota; class Alphaproteobacteria; order Rhizobiales; family Stappiaceae; genus Roseibium. Next base: position 185,199 of record NZ_QCYM01000008.1, read on the forward strand.
GGCGGCAATCACCGTCCAGACACTGGCGGTCGGCCTGCTCAAGGCGCCCTTCATGGCGCTGATCGTGGGGTTGATTGCCTGCGTGGAAGGGTTGAAAGTCGAGGGATCGTCGGAATCACTTGGGCGACACACCACGATGTCCGTGGTGAAGGCCATTTTCCTGGTGATTGTCGTGGACGGCATGTTTGCCATTTTCTTTGCCGCCATCGGAGTTTGACCGGATCCATGTCGTTGACCGAAGCTGAATACACCCCCACCGAGGTCATGCCGACCGGTGACGATACCGAATTCGTTCTGTCCGTGCGCGGCATCACCGTCGGTTTCGGCAGCAAGATCATTCTCCAGAATCTGGATCTGGATGTGCGCCGGGGCGAAGTGCTCGGATTCGTCGGCGGTTCGGGGACCGGGAAATCGGTGCTGATGCGCACGATTCTGGGGCTGAACCAGAAGCGGGCCGGTTCGATTTCGGTCTTCGGACACGATCTGTCCACCGCCTCCGATCTGGAGCGCAAGTCGATCGAGCGCCGGTGGGGTGTCCTGTTCCAACAGGGGGCGCTGTTTTCCTCGCTCACCGTGAAGCAGAACATCCAGGTGCCGATGCGCGAGCATCTGAAGCTTTCACCGCAATTGATGGACGAACTGGCCACGTTGAAGCTGGAACTGGTCGGCCTCTCGCAGGATGCGGCGGACAAACTGCCGTCGGAGCTTTCAGGCGGAATGGTCAAACGGGCCAGTCTGGCCCGTGCCCTTGCACTGGATCCGGATTTGGTGTTTCTGGACGAGCCGACATCCGGGCTCGACCCGATCAGTGCCGCAGCATTCGATTCGCTGATTGCAAATCTCAGTTCCACCCTCGGGCTGACCGTCTATATGGTGACACACGACCTCGATAGTCTGCATTCCATCTGTGATCGTATAGCTGTCCTTGGGAAAAAGCGTGTTCTTGCTATAGGAACACTGGACGACATGATGAAAAATGACGATTCCTGGATTAAATCTTATTTCAGGGGCGAACGCGCGTTGCGCCGAGTATAGGTAGGACTGAATGGAAACTCGAGCGAACTACATTCTGATCGGCGCCTTTATGGTCGCCATCCTGATCGGTGCGTTCGGGTTCGTGTACTGGCTGGCCGTTACGGCCGAATCCCGCCAGAACGTCGAAGTCAAAATCTTCTTTCCCGGTCCGGTCACCGGCCTGCCCGTCGGCGGGCAGGTGCTGTTCAACGGCATCAAGGTCGGCGATGTCGGGTCGCTGGATTTCGCCCCGGACGATCCGACCAAGGTCGTGGCCACCGTGCGCATCAAGCCCACCACGCCCGTGCGGGAAGACACCAAGGCCACCTTGAACTTCACGGGCCTGACAGGTGTTGCCTATGTCGACCTCAGCGGCGGTACGTCCGCGTCCCCGCTGCTCCTGAGAGGTTACGACGAAGACAACGTCCCGGTGATCTACGCGGAGAAATCCTTCTTTGACGATATCGTCGACGGGGCGCGCGACGTTCTCAAGCGCGCGGACTCGACCATGAAGACGGTTGACGATTTTCTCGAGGAGAATGGCCCTGTCATCTCCAGCACCATCAAGAACGTGGAGACCTTCTCCGCCGCGCTGGCAGCGAATTCCGATGGTGTGGAGACCTTCATGGCGAGCATCGGCAAGGCTTCGCAAGCCTTCGCGAGCCTGTCGGGGCGTCTGGAACCTCTCGTGGATCAGGGGCAGCGGCTGCTGGCGGCCGTGCCTTCCGACAAGGTTACGGAGATCGTCGACAATCTGACCTCATTCTCCGAGAGCCTCGGCAATGCCAGCAAGGATATCGACCTTCTTCTGGCTGATGCCCAGGGCGCGGCGCAGGAGATGCAGAAATTCAGCGAAGGCCTCAATGCGAGCCTGGGGCAGGTCGAGAAAATCGTCGACCAGGTCAAGCCGGAGCAGGTCGCGCGAATCATGAAGGGCGCGTCCGCCTTTGGCGACCTGCTTGAGGAACGCACGGGCGATCTGGACAAGCTGATCGTCGCGACGAGCGAAACGATGCAGAACGTCAACGGCATTGTCGAGACGGTCAAGCAGCGCAGCAGCGACATCACGGATATACTTGCCGGCGGGCGGGATGTGGTGGTGAAGGTCGATGCGATCATGACCAGGGGTGTAGAGATCGCCTCTGCCATCGATCCGCTCCATATCGAGGAAATCGTGGCCTCGGTCGGCAGCTTCACGGACGGGTTGAACGCCTCGCTGGCACGGGTGGACGAGATTGTCGCCAACGTCGATCCCGTAAAGGTCGGCAATGCGGTCGACGGGGCGGCAAGCTTCATCGACAACATCAACAACCAGCAGGGCCAGATCAACGACATCATCGCCTCGACCAAGTCGACGATTCAGAACTTCGAAGCCGTTTCAGCGACCGTACGCGGTCAGGATGACCGGATCGCGGCACTGGTCACCGATGTCCAGCTAGCGGCGGAGCGGTTCGCCTCGACGCTGCAGAGCGCGGATGAGCTGCTGAAGGCGGTGGATCCGGCCAAGGTGTCCAACATCGTCGGCTCCATCGAGACGGCGGCGGCGGATCTTACGAGTCCGGAGAACGGCATACCGGCTGTTCTGGCCAGCGCGCGCAAGGCCGCGGACAACGTGCAGCAGATGACGGACGACCTGGCCAAACGCACGCCGGACGTCGACCAGATCATCACCGATGCCAAGCAGATGGCATCGACGCTGAATTCCACGTCGGTGCGCGTGGAAAGCCTTGTCGAAAAGGTCAGCACGATGGTGGATGGCGACGGCGAGGGGCTGATCAAGGAAGCGACACTGGCGGCGCAGGCCATCCGGAAAGTGGCGGTGGCCTTCGAAAGCCGTGCGGACTCCATTGCCGGCGGACTGTCGAAGTTCGCCACGCAGGGGTCGGCCGATTTCGCGTCCGCCCTGGGTCAGTTCAACCGGACGCTGGTATCCATCCAGCGGGCGGCGGAGAGTTTTGAACGCAGCCCCAACCGGGTAATCTTCGGCGGGGAAGACGTGCCGACCTATTCCGGCGGTCGGCGGCGGTGATGAAGAGTTTGAGGGGCAAGGCGTTATGACGAAGGCAACCACGGACATGACCCGTCGGGGCGTGCTTGGCGTGCTCGGGCTGGGTGTGCTGGTCAGCGGTTGCGCAAGTTCGACGCCCTCCGCCTATTACGGGATCGAAGCGGCCGATGTGGGCGGACTGACGGGGCGCTCCAGCCGCGTTCAGATGCTGGTGGCTGCGCCCCGGGCGCTGAAGGCGCTGGATACCAGCTATATCGCCGTGGTCGAGAAGGGCCCGGTCTACAGCTATTTCCCGGGGGCCGCCTGGGCGGATACCCTGCCGAATGTGGTGCAGCTCAAGCTGGTCGAGACACTGCAGAACACCGGCCGCCTGCGCGGTGTCGGCCTGCCGGGAGACGGACTTCTGATCGACTATCAGCTGCAGAGCGAAATTCGCGCCTTCGAGCTCAGGCTTGGCAGCGGCAATCGGGGGGTCGTCGAGATCTCGGCACGACTGGTCAACGACCGCAACGGCCGCACGGTCGCCACCAAGGTTTTCCGCGCGGAGACACCTGCGGGCGCGGCGTCCGTCGACAAGGCGGTCGAGGCAATGAACCGTTCCGCGGACCGGGTCTTCTCGGAAATGGCCGCCTGGGCCTTGCAGAACGTCTAGAGCACATCGCGTTGAATTGACTTCAGGAAATCGCCCGAATGCCTTTGCGATGCAAAGGCTGCGTTTGGCGTCTTCCAAAATCCACGTTACCGATTCAGCGCAAAATGCTGGAGACCGGGCATCACGCGGCTGCGAGTAGTCTCGCCGGTTCGCTGCCGTGTCTTCGGGCTCTTCAACGACGTTATCTTACTTGACGCACGACGCCTCAATGGTGTGGTACTCTCTCATTGGTTGTAATGGGAGAATTGTCATGGTCAGGAGAACTAGACGCCCGAAATATCCCTTTGCTGCGCCTAAGGCCAAGGAACAGCCCGCGCCACGTAACATCGCTTTCGAGGGGTTGCTCTGCGATGCGATCACAAAAGGCATGCTCGTCAGCCTCCGATACGAAGACGACTTCGACGACAGGCTCTTTGAACCCGCAGCGGTCTACTTCAGCACCCAACATAAAGTCCTTGTCTCCGGATTTCAGGTAGCCAACCCGGAAAAGCTGATGGACGCAAATGAGCCGCACAATTTCGAGGTCGGAAAGATCACCAAACTTGAGATCACCGCCATGGACCGCGTTGCGCCGGTCACCTTCGATAGGAACGACAAGAAATACTGCAACGGCATCATCTGCCCTCTGGAGCCAAACTAGGATCGTGTTCAGATCGGATTGCACTGTCGATAGCGTCCTCCGTATCGAGAGTACCAAAGTCGTTAATGGTGCTTTTGGCGTAAAATTTAGCCCACTGAATAGGTGTCATCGCGACCTCCATAAAAAACCGGCTCACTGGCCGGGCTTGTCTTTCGTCTTTTCACCTTTAGATAGTGGGCTTTTCGCGATATTCTTTTGATTAGCGTCAAAGGCTTCTTCGGACCCGTCACATTCGAGTTCCTTGGCAGCTTCGCTGAATTTGTCGGCTTGTGTCTTCTCAATTTTATTAAATGTCGAGGCCCTTGTTTGGGTGTGATGGCTTGCACCGTTTCAGTGCGATTGCCTTATTGGCAAGAGGGTCGTTAGAGCATTGCTCGCACCAGTCCTCGAAGCCTAGAAGTGGGATGCCTTTTCCGTCTGCGTCTTTGGATTTCCCACGATCGAATGTATGGAATGCATCATTTTGTACGCCATAGGTTTCCTCTAACTCCAAAGCAGAGGCCAAGTGTATTGCGTCAGGAGTGGACAGTTTCCGGACACCACCGGTTTTCGTGTATTGAAGACTTCTTAACTCTGAAGCAGTCCGCATCACGTTGACATCTGGGGTTATCGGTACGACACCGCTACCCCACAG